>NZ_LBDA02000034.1 GCF_000980885.2 Streptomyces malaysiense
CACATCCGAAGAGCGGAACAGTCGGAGGAATAGTCCGACCGTTCACAGCGTCCTCGCTGTGTTTATTTCAAAGGAACCACGTCCCGGTCATGACGACCGGAGACGGGGTATCAACATATCTGGCGTTGACTTTTGGCACGCTGTTGAGTTCTCAAGGAACGGTCGCTTCCTTCGTACTCACCCTCTCAGGCTTTCCTCCGGGCTTCCCTTCGGTGTTTCCGACTCTATCAGATCCTTTCGGCTCCGATTCCCGGTCGGCGGGCTTGTCTTGGGGCTTTCGGCTTTCGCTTCGACCCTTTCGACATTCACTACGTTAGCTCATTCCCTGCGGGCCTCATAATCGAGTCCCTCGGGTTCGAATTCGGGCACGCGAACGCGTCGAAAACGACCCCGGTGAAGGGGTTGGACTAGGTAGTGGGTTGGCCGCTCCGGCTGCAGGCGATTGCCGTACCCGGTTCAGCGGCTCGGGATACATTACGCACCTTCGGGGGGCGAGTCAACTTCGCCGACGCCGCGCAACATGGGCGCGGTACGGACTCACCGTCGGATCGCCGGCCACCCAGTAACGCCACGGATGGGCCTCGCCGTTGCCGCCCTCCCCCGCGACCCCGGTGCACGGACCGCTCCTCACCTGTTCAGCGGGTACGGGGGTACCGGTCAGGATCCGCAGCGGCGTCCCGCCCGAGGCGCAGGCGTCCGTGCCGTCCAGGGCGCGGTCGACCTCCAGCGCGGTGGCGAGCCGGGCCGGGCCCTCGGCCAGTTCCTCGTCCCTGCGGGCCGAGGGCCGGCGCTTGCGGGCGGGCTCCACACCCTCGACGATCTCGCCGGCCCGCAGCAGTACGGCACTCGCCCTGCCCTCGGGACCGCACCAGGTTCATGCAGTGCCGCATGCCATAGGTGACTTACCAAGCATGTACGTCGTTAGCGAGGCAACGACAAGCAGGAGACATGCAGTGCGAGCGATCATGCAGCAGTCCCGAACGCTAGGTCGGTGCTGCCTTGGGAGACGCGCCATCACCCGTCCGGCCCGAGTCGGCGCACGTCGGCGGTTACCGGACCGGCCAGGAACGCGTCACGCGCCACGCTCGCGAGCGATCACCCGCCTCCTGGACCAACTGCGCCGACTCACCGGCGAGCCGTGAGCAGGGCGCACAGCGGCTCAGGCTCCGGCGGACGGCTTGGCTCTCGGGCTCAGTCGGTACGCCGAGACCGTTGGGTCACCGGCGATGTAGAACCGGTGTTGCCAGTCGTGGGCCCTGCTCACTCCCACCCGAGGACCAACCCGGATGAGCGCGGTAGGTACCGGCTCACCCTCGGACAACCCGACCCAGGTACCTGTCAGGAGGTCTGCGCCGTTGTGCTCTCCCGTGATGCCGAGAGCCTGACAGAAGTTCCCCGGACCTCGGGCAAGGCGTGGACTCTCGACCTTCTCACCTCGCCGCTCGCGTGCCAGGTCTTCCCCCTCGATGACCCTGCCTGCCCGGATGAGGACGGCCGAGGCGATGCCGCCCGTTCCGGTGACGACATTGGCGCACCAGTGGAGACCGTGGGATCGGTAGACGTACAGGTGTCCTGCGGGTCCGAACATGACGGCGTTACGGGGTGTCTGGCCTCGGTAGGCATGGGAAGCTGGGTCAGCCGTACCGGAGTACGCCTCGGTCTCCGTGACGACGATGCTGACGGTCCCCTCGGGGGTCCTGCAGGTGAGGACACTCCCAAGCAGCTTTGGGGCGACCTCTTCGGCAGGGTGGGCGAGGACGTCGACATTCATGCTGATCGCCTTGACATGCCGAAGGTGGCATAGACGTACACATGTCCGGGCTCCCCGAACGTCACCGCGTTGCGTGCGGTGCGGCCGCGGTAGGCGTGGGAACCCGGGTCGTTCGGGCCGTCGTACGCCTCGACCTCCGTCAGGCGCACCGAGATCGGGCCGTCGGGCGTCGCACGGACCGGGACGCGGCCGAAGAGGTCGGGGGCGACCTGCAGGACCGGGCGGTCGAAGAATCTCCTCGGCAGTGGCATACGGTCCCGGGGCGCGATCATGCCCTCCGAGGGTAGTCCACGGGGGGGGGTGGCCCGAACGGGGCACGGCCGAGCGGAACCGGCTCTGGGGATGATCGCGTTTGTAGGGGCGAGGTCCGTTCGTAAAGGGAGAGTCAATGGCGTTCAAGAAGCTGCTCGCGAGCCTCGGAGCCGGCGGTGCCTCGGTCGAGACGGTGCTCACCGAGGTGAATGTCGTGCCGGGTGGCGTGGTCCAGGGTGAGGTGCGGATCCAGGGCGGCTCCGTGAACCAGGCCGTCGAGGGACTGTCCGTCGGCCTCCAGGCGCGGGTCGAGGTCGAGAGCGGCGATCAGGAGTACAAGCAGGACATCGAGTTCGCCGAGGTGCGGCTCGGCGGTGCCTTCGAGCTTCAGGCGGGGGCCGTGCACGTGGTGCCGTTCGGCCTGGAGATCCCCTGGGAGACGCCGGTGACGATGATCGACGGCCAGGCGCTGCGCGGGATGCACATCGGGGTGACGACCGAGCTGGCGATCGCGCGGGCCGTGGACTCCGGCGACCTGGACCCGGTCAATGTGCACCCGCTCCCGGCGCAGCAGGCGATCCTGGACGCGTTCGTCAGCCTCGGCTTCCGTTTCAAGAACGCCGACATGGAGCGCGGCCACATCCGGGGCACCCGGCAGCGGCTGCCGTTCTACCAGGAGATCGAGTTCTACCCGCCGCCGCAGTACCGCGGCCTGAACCAGGTCGAGCTGAGCTTCGTGGCCGACGAGCACGCCATGGACGTCGTACTGGAGATGGACAAGAAGGCGGGTCTGTTCAGCGAGGGCTCGGACACCTACCGCTCCTTCCAGGTGGGCCACCACGACTGGCAGGGGACCGATTGGGCGGCGTACCTCAACCAGTGGCTGTCCGAGGTCGGCAGCCGGCGCAACTGGTTCTAGGCTGCGGACTGTTCTTTCAAGTCATCGATCAGGAGGTAACAAGGTGACCGAGCTCAAGCGGCGACCGCTCCCCCATGACTTCCACCCGCCGGTGCCGTCGTTCACGGTGACGAGCGACGACGTCCGGGAGGGCGCGACGCTGACGGGTGCTCAGGTCTACGCGGAGGGCAACACCTCGCCGCAGCTGCGCTGGGCGGGCTTCCCGCCGGAGACCAAGAGCTTCGCCGTGACCTGCTACGACCCGGACGCGCCGACCGGCAGCGGGTTCTGGCACTGGGTCCTGTTCGACATCCCGGCCTCGGTGACGGAGCTGCCCGCGGGCGCGGCGAGCGGCAACTTCGAGGGCCTGCCCGAGGGCGCCGTGCACGCGCGCAACGACTACGGGACGCGGGACTTCGGCGGCGCCGCCCCGCCGCCCGGGGACGGCCCGCACCGCTACGTGTTCACGGTGTACGCGGTGGACCAGGAGAAGCTGGGTCCGGACGCGGACGCCTCGCCGGCCTTCGTCGGTTTCAATCTGCGGTTCCACGCGATCGCGCGGGCGCAGCTGATCGGCGAGTACGAGAACACCGCGCAGGGCTGAGCAGTGCGTCTTGTTTGAGCCAAGCGTTCATTGAACGTTTGCCCGTCTCCGGTCTTGGAAGTGATCGGAGGCGGGCATTTTTTATTGCGTTGTCCATCTCGGCGCGCCCGTCCAGAGTTGATCCGAGCCCGCCGCGGGGTGGGCAGGTGCGCACGGGAGGTGGGCTGGATGCGTGACACGCTGGTGCTGAACGCGAGTTTCGAGCCGCTGTCTACGGTGACTCTGAACCGAGCCGTCGTCCTGGTGCTCCAGGACAAGGCGGTGGTCGAGCAGGCCCATCCCGAGCTGCGGATGCGGGGGGCCGATGTGGACATACCCGCGCCCCGTGTGATCAGGCTCTGCAGATATGTACGGGTGCCGTTCCGAAGACGAGCGCCGTGGTCGCGGCGGGGGGTGCTGGTGCGGGACCGGCACCGGTGCTTGTACTGCGGGCGCAGGGCGACGACGGTGGACCATGTGGTGCCGCGGGCGCAGGGTGGGCAGGACACGTGGCTGAACACGGTGGCGGCGTGTGCGGAGGACAATCACCGGAAGGCGGACCGGACTCCGGAGGAGGCCGGGATGACATTGCTGCGGGCGCCGTTCGAGCCGACTCCGGCGGATGCGATGCTGCTCACGCTGGGTGCCGAGGACTTCGCGGCTCTGCCTGACTGGATGGCTCGGGACGCGGCCTGACCACGGGCGGTAGGGCCCGCTGACGGGCGTCGGCCGCGGGCCGGCGGTTCCTGGTCGATCGCGCCCGCGCGGCGGAAGCCGGACATCGGTACGGCACCGCGCTCCCTGAGGGGCGCGGTGCCGTACCGACGTCGAACCGGTCCTCAGTCGATGCTCGGCTTTTCGCGGCGCTCCGTGGCCGGGCCCTTGTTCTGAGCGGGGAGGGTGGCGCCGCCGCCGCTGTTGCCGCCGCCCAGGGGGCCGAAGTTGCCCATGGCGCCGGAGAGTCCCTTGAGCGCGTCGCCGATCTCGCTGGGGACGATCCAGAGCTTGTTGGCGTCGCCCTCGGCGATCTTCGGCAGCATCTGGAGGTACTGGTAGGAGAGCAGCTTCTGGTCCGGGTCGCCGGCGTGGATGGCCTCGAAGACCGTCCGGACGGCCTGGGCCTCACCCTCGGCGCGCAGGGCGGCGGCCTTGGCCTCACCCTCGGCGCGCAGGATCTGGGACTGCTTCTCGCCCTCGGCCGTGAGGATCGCGGCCTGCCGGGTGCCCTCCGCTGTGAGGATGGCGGCGCGCTTGTCACGGTCGGCGCGCATCTGCTTCTCCATCGAGTCCTGGATGGAGGTCGGCGGCTCGATGGCCTTCAGTTCCACGCGGTTGACGCGGATGCCCCACTTGCCCGTGGCCTCGTCCAGGACGCCGCGCAGGGCGGCGTTGATCTCCTCACGGGAGGTGAGGGTGCGCTCCAGGTCCATGCCGCCGATGATGTTGCGCAGCGTGGTGACGGTGAGCTGCTCGATCGCCTGGATGTAGCTGGCGACCTCGTAGGTGGCCGCGCGGGCGTCCGTCACCTGGTAGTAGATGACGGTGTCGATGTTGACGACCAGGTTGTCCTGGGTGATCACCGGCTGGGGCGGGAACGGTACGACCTGCTCGCGCAGGTCGATGCGGTTGCGGATGGTGTCTATGAACGGGACCACGATGTTCAGGCCCGCGTTCAGGGTCCGCGTGTAGCGGCCGAAGCGCTCGACGATGGCCGCGCTGGCCTGTGGGATGACCTGGATGGTCTTGATCAGGGCGATGAAGACCAACACCACCAGAATGATCAGGACGATGATGACCGGTTCCATCGTGTTCCCCGTACCCCTCTCCGCCTGTACGCCTTCGGACGGCGTCGCGCCCGTTGCTCGTGCCTGTTCAAAGGATCTTGCCCGTCGAGTCTGACAGACTCGGGCCCAACTCGCGGGCAGGATGGCTCAGATGACGATCGCGGTGGCTCCTTCGATGTCCACGACGTCCACCTCCTGGCCCGCCTCGTAGGCCCGGTCGGCGTCCAGGGCGCGGGCCGACCAGATCTCCCCGGCGAGCTTGACGCGGCCGCCGCGGCCGTCGACCCGTTCCAGCACGACGGCCTGCTTGCCCTTCAACGCCTCGATGCCGCTGGCCAGCTGAGGCCGCTGCCTGCTGTGCCGGTTCGCGACGGGCCGTACGACGGCGATGAGCGCGACGGAGACGACGAGGAACGTGATCACCTGGGCGACGACGCCGGGTCCGAGGGCGGCGACGACCGCGGCCGCGACGGCTCCCACCGCGAACATGCCGAACTCGGGCATGGCGGTGACGACGAGCGGGATTCCGAGCGCGGCCGCGCCGACGAGCCACCACACCCATGCGTCGATGTCGTTCACGTGGTCATCGTAGGGCCACGACCGGGCGGCGGACAGGGCGCGTCGGGGGCCTGGGGGGTTCGCGCGAGGGGCCTGGGCGGGGTGGGGTCACGGACGGCCGGGGGTGGCCGGGGGCGGCGCCGGGGTCAGGACAGCGGCAGGCCGTGGGCGGTCCAGCGGTCGCCGACCTGCTCGACCACGAGCGGGAGGCCGAAGCAGCGGGAGAGGTTGCGGGAGGTCAGCTCCAGCTCGATCGGGCCGGCGGTGAGGACCTTGCCCTGACGGATCATCAGGACGTGGGAGAAGCCGGGGGCGATCTCCTCGACATGGTGGGTGACCATGATCATCGAGGGTGCGATGGGGTCGCGGGCGAGCCGGCCGAGGCGGCGCACCAGGTCCTCGCGGCCGCCGAGGTCGAGGCCGGCGGCGGGCTCGTCCAGGAGCAGCAGTTCGGGGTCGCTCATCAGGGCGCGGGCGATGAGGGTGCGCTTGCGCTCGCCCTCGGAGAGGGTGCCGAAGCGGCGGTCGAGGTAGTCGCTCATGCCGAGGCGGTCGAGGAAGGCGCGGGCGCGCTGCTCGTCCACGTCCTCGTACTCCTCCTTCCAGGCGGCGGTCATGCCGTAGGCGGCGGTGAGGACCGTCTGGAGGACCGTCTGGCGCTTGGGGAGCTTCTCGGCGAGGGCGATGCCGGCCACGCCGACGCGGGGGCGCAGCTCGAAGACGTCGGTGCCGGGCCTGCCCAGGGTCTCGCCGAGGATGGTGACGGAGCCCCTGGTGGGGTGGAGGTAGCTGGAGGCGACGTTCAGGAGGGTGGTCTTGCCGGCGCCGTTGGGGCCGAGGATGACCCAGCGTTCACCCTCCTTCACCGACCAGGAGACCTGGTCCACCAGAGCCTGGCCCTCACGGACCACGGATACGTCCTGAAGCTCCAGAACATCGCTCATGAGCGCGTTGTCTCCCCTTGCAGTGTGGCCGGTCTCGGCTGTCGCGTACGCCTGTGGCGCGGTCCGCCGCGCCGGTGGGCACGGCCCCTATGAAATCTACGCCACCGGTGCGCCGGTCCATTCCATCGGTCCGGTCCTTAGGGTGGGGGCATGCTCACGGAACCGCGTTCAGGACGCCTCGCCGCTTGGGGAAATGCCCTTTTGGCCGGACTTGTCTCTCCGGATGACGCCGCGCTCGCCATTGTGGGTGACGACGCCGTGCACCGGGTGGCGGGACTGCCCGGAGAGGCGGCGCCGGTGGGGCTGACGCTCGCGCTGGGGCGGCTGCGGACGCTGGGGACGACGGGACTGCGGGTGGCGCTGCCCGCGCCCGGTCATCCGCTGGGGCTGAGCGGCCCGCCGGAGTTCAACGCGCGGGCGCTGGACGCGGAGGAGGCGGTGGTCTGCTTCGGCACCGCGTTCGGTCTGGTGCCGGAGGTGCACGAGGCCGGCCCCGCGGGTGATGTGCACGTGGAGGTGGTCTGGCACGCCCTGCCGGTGCGCGAGGCCCCGCCCGCGGACGTGCCCTCCCTGGGCGAGGCGGAGCGTGAGCTGGCGGAGGCCCTGCGGGACGCGACGGCGGTGCTCGCCCGTCTGGACGTGGCCGCCTCGGGCCCGGTGGCCGAGGCCGCGATCGACGCGTACCGGGCGCGGTCGGAGGCCGGCCGCGAGGTCCTGGCCCCGGGCTACCCGCCCCGGGCGGCCCGGGTTCTGGAGCTGGCCCAGCGGATCGCCCTGCTGATCTCCCTCGCGCACGACAACGGCCACGGGGCCGCGGTGACCGCCTCCGAGATGGCGGCGCGCACCCAGGCGCTGCGCCCGGTGGAGCGGACGGCCCGGCGGGCGCAGGTGGCGGCGTACAACTCGATGGTGGAGGAGCGGGAGCGGGGGTGAGCCGGCCCCGGGGGGCCGGACAGGGGACGGGCCCCCCGGTGGATCCGGGGGGCCCGCGCCGTGGTCGAGACGCCTCAGTGGTTGAGGCCGGTGTTGCCGAAGGCCGGGTTCAGCACACCGATGACGTCGATACTGTCGCCGGTCACGTTCACCGGGACGTGGACCGGCGCCTGGATGGCGTTGCCCGAGACGACGCCCGGGGAGTTCACGGCCGTGCCGCCCGCCTCGCTCTGGGCGGAGGCCAGGCCGGCGCCGGCGGCCAGCAGGCCACCGGCCACCATCGTCACGGCCGCTGCCTTCTTCAGGTTCTTCACTTTCAAACCCCTCTTGGACGTTCACCACGGCGGTTCTCCGTGGCACGCACTGGAGAACGGCGGAGATCGCCCGGGGATGCGCCACTCGGGTGATATTCCCACGACGGTATGAATCTCAGTCCGGAACGGGACTTCTGGGGGGAACCGGCGTACGGCGGCCGCACGGACGTCTCAGCCGGCCACCCCGTGCCGTACGGCCCACAGCGCGGCCTGTGTGCGGTCGGCGAGGTCGAGCTTCATCAGGATGTTGGAGACGTGCGTCTTGACGGTCTTCTCCGAGAGCACCAGCGCGCGGGCGATCTCCCGGTTGGAACGGCCGTCCGCGATCAGGCCGAGCACCTCGCGCTCCCGCTCGGTGAGCGAACTTCCGCGCCCCTGAACGGAGTTGGCCTCCTCCTGGGACAGCAGCGCGCCCGCCACCTCGGGCTGGAGCAGGATGTGCCCGGCGTGCACGGAGCGGATGGCGCCGGCCAGGGCGTCGGGGTCCACGTCCTTGTACACGTATCCGGCGGCGCCCGCGCGCAGGGCGGGTACGACCGTGCGCTGCTCGGTGAAGCTGGTGACGATCAGCACCCGCGCGGGGTTGTCGAGTTCGCGGAGCCTGCGCAGGGCGTCGATGCCGTCCATGCCCGGCATCTTGACGTCCATGAGGACGACGTCGGGCCGCAGTTCCTCCGCGCGTTCCACCCCCTGCGCGCCGTCGGCCGCCTCGCCGACGACCACTATGTCCTCCTGCACCTCCAGGAAGGTGCGCAGGCCCCGGCGGACGACCTGGTGGTCGTCGACGAGCAGCACCTTGATGGGCTCAGCCACCGGGGACCTCCATCTCGATCACGGTGCCCTTGCCGGGCGCCGATTCCACGGTCAGCGTGCCGCCGACCCCGCTCGCCCGGTCCCGCATCGAGACCAGTCCGAGGTGCCGCCCGGCGCGGCCGACCGCGGCCGGGTCGAAGCCGGCGCCGTCGTCGCCGACCCGCAGCACCGCTCCGGGGCCGCGCCGCTCCACGCTCACGTCGACGCGCTCCGCGTCCGCGTGGCGCAGCGCGTTGTGCAGGGCCTCCTGGGCGACCCTGAGCACGGCCTCCTCCTGGGCGGCGGGCAGTGCGCGGTAGCCGGCGCCGGTGAAGGTGACGCGGGCGGTGTGGGCGCGGTCGAGGACCTGGATCTGGGTGCGCAGGGTGGCGATCAGCCCGTCCTCGTCAAGCGCGGCGGGCCGCAACTCCACGACGGCGGCCCGCAGTTCGTCGGCGGCCTCGGCGGCGAGCGCGGCGACCTGGTGGAGCTCGCCCTTGGCGCGCGCGGGGTCGCGGTCGACGAGGGCCGCGGCGGCCTGGGCGGTCAGGCGCAGCGAGAACAGCTTCTGGCTGACCGCGTCGTGGAGTTCATGGGCGAGCCTGGAGCGCTCCTCGGCGATGGTGAGTTCGCGGCTGCGCTCGTAGAGGCGGGCGTTGGTGAGGGCTATCGCGGCGTGCTGGGCGAGGAGGGCGAGCAGTTCCTCGTCCTCCTGGGTGAAGCCGCAACCGCCTTCCGGCTCGGGGCACGGGGGGTGTCCCCCCGCGGGGCGCAGCTTGTTGGCGAGGAACAGCGCGCCGATGGTCTCGTCACCGTCGCGGATGGGGAGCCCGAGGAAGTCGACGAGGTCGGGGTGGGCGTCGGGCCAGCCCTCGAAGCGGGGGTCCTCGCGCACATCGGCGAGGCGTTCGGGGCGGGCCTCGTGCAGCATCGCGGCGAGGACGCCGTGCTGGCGGGGCAGCGGGCCGATCGCCTTCCACTGGGCGTCGCTGACACCGTCCACGACGAACTGGGCGAAGCCGCCGTGGTCGTCGGGGACGCCGAGGGCGGCGTACTGCGCGTCGAGGAGTTCGCGGGCGGAGGCGACGATCGTCTTCAGGACGTCGCGCGTCTCCAGATGCCTGCTCATGGCCAGCAGCGCGGAACTCACCGCGGCGAGGCCGGACCGGGGGCGGTGGCTCATGCCCTCACGGTACCGGCGGGGAGTGCCGGAGCGGATCGGACCGCCGGCGGCCCGGCACCGTCCGCTGGTCCTAGGCCGGGCGGCGTAGACCCCGGGGACCCCGCCCGGTGGCGTAGGCCGGAAGGCCCGTGCGGCCGTCGTACGCCGAAGGGCCCCTCCGCACCGGGACTCGCGGCCGAGGCGGAGGCCGACGGGGGGTTCCTACGGTGATCGGCATCCGTCCGAGCGGGCGGAGGGCGACGAGAGGACGGTAGTCATGCCGGTGGGGATCATCACGGGCGCCTCGAAGGGCCTGGGGCGGGCGCTCGCCGAGGCGCTGGCCGGGCGCGGCTGGGACCTGGTGCTGGACGCGCGGGGCGAGGAGGCGCTGGCAAGGGCCGCGGCGGCGGTCGGCCGGTACGGCATCCGGGTGTCGGCGCTGCCCGGGGACGTCGCGGACGCCGGGCACCGGACCGCGCTGGTGGCCGCCGCCCGCGCGCTGGGCGGACTCGATCTGCTGGTGGGCAACGCGAGCGCGCTCGGCGCCGAGCCGCTGGTGCGGCTGGACGGGCTGCCGCTGGACGGGCTGCGACGGGCGCTGGAGGTGAACGTCACCGCCGCGCTGGGCCTCGTCCAGGAGGCGCTGCCCCAGCTGCGGGCGTCGGCCGCGGGCACGGTGATCGCGGTCAGCTCGGACGCGGCGGCGCGGGCGTACCGGACCTGGGGCGGTTACGGCGCCTCGAAGGCGGCCCTGGAGCATCTGGCCGCGGTGCTCGCCGTGGAGGAGCCGGAGCTGCGGGTGTGGGCGGTGGATCCCGGGGACATGGCGACCGGCCTGTACGCGGCGGCCGTACCCGACGACCGGGAGGAGCGGCCGGAGCCGGACACCGTGGTACCGGCGTTCCTGCGGCTGCTGGACGAACGCCCGGCCAGTGGGCGGTACACGGCGGCGACGCTGGTGGCGGGCCGATGACCATGATCGCGCGGGTACCGGAGGAACGGTCCGCCCGGGTGCCCGCCGAGCAGCGGGGTCCGGGCCGGACCCGGGACGACGTACGGCTCCTCGTGTCCCGCGGCACCCGGGTGGCGCACCACACGTTCCGCGAGCTGCCGGCGCTGCTGCGGGCCGGGGACCTGCTGGTGGTGAACACCTCCCCGACGCTGGCCGCGGCGGTGGACGGCCGGACCGGGGGCGCGCCCGTGGTGGTGCACTTCTCGATCCGCGGCGACGACGGCCGCTGGGCGGTGGAGCTCCGCGAGCCGGACGGCCGGGGCACCACACGCGCGCGGGCGGGCACCCGCGCGGGGACGGAGGTGCGGCTGGCGGAGGGGGTCCGGTTGGTGCTGGAGGAGCCGGTCGGCGGGCGGGCGCCGGGGAGCGTGGGAGCGGCGGTGAGCGGGCGGGAGCGGCCGACCGGACGGGTGCCGCGGAGCGGGCGGCCCCCGGGATATGGGCGGGAACCCGAGGACGGGCGCGGGGAGCGGTTGTGGTGGGTGCGGGTCGCGGGTGGGCCGGTGCCGGGGTTGCTGCAAAGGCACGGGCGGCCGATCCGGTACTCCTATACGGCGCGTGATCAGCCGTTGTCGGCGTACCAGACCCTGTTCTCCCTGCCCTGTCCCGACGGCGCGGGCAGCGCGGAGATGCCGAGCGCGGGGCGGCCCTTCACCGAGCGGGTGGTCGCGGAGCTGGTGCGGAGCGGAGTGGGTTTCGCGCGGGTCACCTTGCATACCGGAGTGGCGTCGGCGGAGGCGCACGAGCCTCCGGCTCCGGAGTGGTTCGCCGTGCCGGAGGCGTCCGCGCGGGCGATCAACGCGGTGGCGGCCGGGGAGGGCCGGGTGATCGCGGTGGGCACGACCGCCGTCCGGGCGGTGGAGTCGGCCGTGGCGGCGGACGGCGCGGTGCGGGCGGGCGAGGGCTCGACGGACCTGGTGGTCACGCCCGAGCGCGGGGTGCGGGTGGTGGACGGGCTGCTGACCGGGCTGCACGAGCCGGAGGCCTCGCACCTGCTGATGCTGCGGGCCGTCGCCGGGCGGGCCGCGGTCGACCGTGCGTACGAGGAGGCGCTGCGCGGGCTCTACCTGTGGCACGAGTTCGGGGACGTCCATCTCCTCCTGAGGGACGAGTCCCCGCACTGAGACTCACAGAACGAGTTGCGATGGCAACTCCACGTGAGATTGATCTGCGCCCTCTGTGAGCCCTCACATAGGGCCTACATCACGTACGAACAGACATAGGAGATATACCCCCCGCCACGAACGGGACAGATGGTCCAATCTGTCCCGTTTTGCCCTTCCCTGATCCACTACCGAGCATCGTACGTCACACCTTTGCCAGGGCATTTTGCGGCCGCTAAGAATTGCCCTCGTCGCTCAGCGCCGTGGGTTTCCCCCCGCGGCTTCTGTGCGGGAGGAACCGATTCCCCCGGCGGACGCAGGAGCGACCTCCGCGCCAACGAAGAGGTCCAACGCCATGCCCAAGAACATCCTCAGTCGTGCTCGAAATCGCGCCCTGACCAAGCACCACAAGATCGCCGTCGCCGGTGTCGCCGCTCTCGGCACCGCCGCCGTCGCCCTGTCGGCCGTCCCCGGTAACGCGGACACCGTCACCACCGGTTCCCCGGCCACCACCGCGCAGGTCGCGAAGGTCGCCACCCAGGACGCCACGCTGTCGAACGTCAAGGGCTCGGTCACCGACCGCGCCGCCGTGCAGAGCGTCAAGCTCGACGCCATCGCCACGCAGCAGAAGGCCGCCGACCAGGCCGCCGCCAAGCAGCGCGCCGACGCCGCCGCGAAGAAGGCCGCCGCCGACGCCGCCGCGAAGAAGGCCGCGCAGGAGCGCGCCGCCGAGCAGAGCGCCAACCGCTCCGTGCAGCGCCCGCAGATGGAGACCGTCGCGGCGAAGACCTACGCGAACAACCTCGACGGCTGGATCCGCCAGTCCCTGGACATCATGCACGCCAGGGGCATCCCGGGCAGCTACAACGGTCTGTACCGCAACATCATGCGTGAGTCCTCGGGCAACCCGAGGGCCATCAACAACTGGGACATCAACGCCATCAACGGCGTCCCGTCCAAGGGCCTGCTCCAGGTGATCCAGCCCACCTTCAACGCGTACCACGTGCCCGGTACCTCGTGGAACATCTACGACCCGGTCGCCAACATCACGGCCGCCTGCAACTACGCCGCCCACCGCTACGGCTCGATGGACAACGTCAACAGCGCGTACTGAGGTCGGCGCGGACCTCTGACGAACGCCGAAGGGCGGCACCCCGTTGCGGGGTGCCGCCCTTCGTGACGTACCGGGGGACTACTTGCGCATGACCTCCGGCTCGTGGCGGCGCAGGAAGCGGGCCACGAAGAAGCCGCAGACCGCGCCGAGCGCGAGCAGCGCGATCATGTCCAGGCCCCAGGCCCCGGCCGTGTGGTTCCACAGCGGGTCGGTGCTGCCCGGGTCGTCGCCGTTGGGGGCGATGTTGTTCAGGTCGAGCGTGGTGCCGGCCGCGGCCACCGCCCAGCGCGAGGGCATCAGGTACGAGAACTCGTTGACGCCGAGCGTGCCGTGCAGGGTGAAGAGGCAGCCGGTGAAGACGACCTGGATGATCGCGAACATCACCAGCAGCGGCATGGTCTTCTCGGCGGTCTTCACCAGCGAGGAGATCACCAGGCCGACCATCATCGAGGTGAAGCCGAGAGCCATGATCGGCAGACACAGCTCGAACAGGGTCGAGCTGCCGAGGATCACGCCCTGGTCCGGGATCTTGCGGGGCGAGAAGCCGATCATGCCGACCATCAGGCCCTGGAGCACGGTGACGGCGCCGAGCACGACCACCTTGGACATCAGGTAGGCCGACCGGGACAGGCCGGTCGCCCGCTCCCGCTCGTAGATCACCCGTTCCTTGATCAGCTCACGCACGGAGTTCGCGGCGCCCGCGAAGCACGCTCCCACCGAGAGGATCAGCAGCACGGTGGTGGCGGTGCCGTTGGGGACGTGCAGGCCGGTGCGCGGGTCGACCGCCGGGTTCACCAGCAGACCTCGGTCGTGGTTCATCAGCAGGCTGACCGAGCCCAGGACCGCGGGCAGGATCACCGTCAGCGCGAGGAAGCCCTTGTCGGAGACGATGACCGACACATAGCGCCGGATCAGGGTCAGCAGCTGGGAGCCCCACGCCTGCGGCTTGGGCGGCTTGATCGCCACCGGGGGCGGCATGTACGCCGCCTGCTGCGGGGCGACGGCATCGAAGTCCGCGGCGTACATCTGGTAGTGCTGCGAGCCCTTCCAGCGGCCCGCCCAGTCGTAGTCGCGGTAGTTCTCGAAGGCCGAGAAGACATCGGCCCAGCTGTCGTAGCCGAAGAAGTTCAGCGCCTCCTCCGGCGGGCCGAAGTAGGCCACCGCGCCGCCCGGCGCCATCACCAGCAGCTTGTCGCACAGGGCCAGCTCGGCCACCGAGTGGGTGACGACGAGCACGGTGCGGCCGTCGTCGGCGAGGCCGCGCAGCAGCTGCATGACATCGCGGTCCATGCCCGGGTCGAGGCCGGAGGTGGGCTCGTCCAGGAAGATCAGCGACGGCTTGGTCAGCAGCTCCAGGGCCACCGAGACGCGCTTGCGCTGACCGCCGGACAGGGACGTCACCTTCTTGTCCTTGTGGACGTCCAGCTTCAGCTCGCGCAGCACCTCCTCGATGCGGGCGTCACGCTCCTGGGCGGTGGTGTCGGCGGGGAAGCGCAGCTTGGCCGCGTACTTCAGGGCCTTCTTGACGGTGAGTTCCTTGTGCAGGATGTCGTCCTGCGGGACCAGACCGATGCGCTGGCGCAGCTCCGCGAACTGCTTGTACAGATTGCGGTTGTCGTACAGCACCTCGCCCTGGTTGGCGGGCCGGTAGCCGGTGAGCGCCTTCAGCAGCGTGGACTTTCCGGAGCCGGACGGGCCGATGACCGCGATCAGGGACTTCTCCGGGACGCCGAAGGAGACGTCCTTGAGGATCTGCTTGCCGCCGTCGACCGTGACGGTCAGATGACGCGCGGAGAAGGAGACCTCACCGGTGTCGACGAACTCCTCGAGCCGGTCGCCGACGATGCGGAAGGTGGAGTGGCCGACGCCGACGATGTCGGCCGGGCCGAGCTGCACCGAGCCGCCCTTGGGCACCGGGTGGCCGTTGACGTACGTGCCGTTGTGCGAACCGAGGTCGCGGATCTCGAAGCGGCCGTCGGGCGTCGAGTGGAACTCGGCGTGGTACCGCGAGACCTGGAGGTCGGAGACGACCAGCTCGTTCTCCAGGGCACGGCCGATGCGCATGACGCGGCCGAGGGCGAACTGGTGGAACGTGGTCGGGCTGCGGTCCCCGTGCGCGGGGGCTCCCGGACCGGCCTGCTGCGGGAAGGCGGCCTGCTGCGGGGCGTGCTGGGCCGACTGCGGCTGCTGCGGCGCTTGTTGCGCCTCCTGCCGGCCGGGCTGCTGAGCCGGCGCCTGCTGAGCCGGTGCCTGCTGGGGGGCCGCCTGCTGGGCCCACCCCGCGGGGGCCGCGGCGTACGGCGCCTGCTGCGGCCGGCCGACGGCGGCACCGGCGAGATCCAGCCGCGGTCCGTCCGTCGCGTTGCCGAGGTGCAGCGCCGTCCCCGGGCCTATCTCCGTGCGCTGGATCCGCTGACCCCGGAGAAAGGTTCCGTTGGTGCTGCCGTGGTCCTCGACGACCCAACTGCGGCCGTCGAAGCTGACCGTGGCGTGTCGCCAGGAGACCCTGGCGTCGTCGAACACGATGTCACCCTGCGGATCTCTGCCGAGGGTGTAAGGCCTGGACGGGTCGAGCGTCCAGGTACGTCCGTTTGTTTCCAGTACGAGTTCCGGCACTCCATGCCCCACTGAGTTGTCCCCCGAATTACCCCCGTCGCAGGGAGTCTAGGGATGTCGAACATCGTGGGGAACTATTTCAGGCCCGCCCCCCTGACCAAAACCCGGGCCTTGCGCGAATCGCCCTGTGGCGCTCCGGGGGAGAGCGGCGAGAGCGGTGGACCGCGGGGCACCTGGGGCCGCACCCGCCGCCGGGCCGACGGCCCGCTCCCTGCGTCCGGCGGATCAGGCCGCCCCGCGGTGCTCCCGGTCGCGGTGGTGGTGGCCCCGGTGAGAAGCTGTCGGCAAGATCCTCGACGCCTTGGCGCCACCGATTGTTCCGTGTCCGTCAGGCGGACCTCGGCGGCGGGCGGCACCGGGTGCCGGATACGGTGGTGAGACCATGACTGCTGCGCAGACCTCCGAGGTCCCCACTCTCCTCGTCAAGATCTTCGGCAAGGACCGGCCGGGCATCACGGCCGGACTCTTCGACACCCTCGCCGCGTACTCCGTCGACGTGGTCGACATCGAGCAGGTCGTCACCCGGGGGCGCCTGGTCCTGTGCGCGCTGGTGAGCCAGCCGCCGGCCGGCGTCGAGGGTGATCTGCGGGCCACCGTGCACAGCTGGGCCGAGTCGATGAAGATGCAGGCGGAGATCATCTCGGGGCACGGCGACAACCGTCCGCGCGGCCTCGGGCGCTCCCTGGTGACCGTCCTCGGCCATCCGCTGACCGCCGAGTCCACGGCCGCCATCGCCGCCCGTATCGCGAAGGCGGGCGGCAACATCGACCGCATCTTCCGGCTCGCCAAGTACCCCGTGACCGCAGTGGAGTTCGCGGTCTCCGGCGTGGAGACCGCGCCCCTGCGCACCGCCCTCGCCTCGGACGCCGGGGCGCTCGGTGTCGACATCGCGGTCGTCTCCGCGGGCCTGCACCGGCGCGCGCAGCGCCTCGTGGTCATGGACGTGGACTCCACCCTCATCCAGGACGAGGTCATCGAGCTCTTCGCCGCGCACGCCGGCTGTGAGGACAAGGTCGCCGAGGTGACCGCCGCGGCGATGCGCGGCGAGCTGGACTTCGAGCAGTCGCTGCACGCCCGCGTCGCCCTGCTGGCCGGCCTCGACGCCTCCGTGGTCGAGAAGGTGCGCAACGAGATCCGGCTGACCCCCGGCGCCCGGACCCTGATCCGCACCCTGAAGCGGCTCGGCTACCAGGTCGGCGTGGTCTCCGGCGGCTTCACCCAGGTCACCGACGACCTCAAGGATCGCCTCGGCCTCGACTTCGCCCAGGCCAACACGCTGGAGATCGTCGATGGCAAGCTGACCGGCCGGGTCACCGGCGAGGTCGTCGACCGCGCGGGCAAGGCGCGGCTGCTGCGCCGGTTCGCGGCGGAGGCCGGGGTGCCGCTGGTGCAGACGGTGGCGATCGGGGACGGCGCCAACGACCTCGACATGCTGAACGCGGCCGGCCTCGGCGTCGCCTTCAATGCCAAGCCCGTGGTGCGCGAGGCCGCGCACACGGCCGTGAACTTCCCCTTCCTCGACACGGTCCTCTACCTCCTCGGCATCACCCGTGAAGAGGTCGAGGCGGCCGACACCCACGACGAGAGCTGACACGGCCCCCGCGGGGGCGTGTGCGCAGGGGCGGGCGGCGAGCGGCCGCTGCCCGCCGGTGAACGGGCCCGGCGTGCCAGGCGGCGGGCCCACGCCGTGTCGGGGCCTCCGCCCGTGCCCCTGCCCGTGCGGGTGTCCGGGGTCCGCGCCCCGGGGTCACCTCACGCCGACGGCGCCCAGTAGTCCGTCAACGTGGCCACGCCCGGCTCCAGGCCCTTCCAGGAACCCTCGAAGGAGAGCACGGCGAAGGCGGCGGCCGGGAAGCCGCGGCGGTTCATCCGGTCGCGGGCATCCCCGTCGGCCGAGCCGGCCAGGATCTCGGCGAGGCCGTGGACTCCCGGGTTGTGGCCGATCAGGATCAGGGTGCCCACGTCGTCCGGGACCTCGTTCAACAGTGCGATGAGCTGGCCCGGGGACGCCTCGTACACCCGCTCCTCGTAGACGGTCTTCGGCCGGTGGTCCAGTTCGTGGACGGCGAGCTTCCAGGTCTCGCGGGTCCGGGTCGCGGTGGAGCACAGGGCCAGATCGAAGGCGAGGCCGGAGTCGGTCAGCCTGCGCCCGGCTACGGCCGCGTCCATCCGGCCCCGCTCGGCGAGCGGGCGCTCATGGTCGGACACCTGGGGCCAGTCGGCTTTCGCATGCCGGAAAAGGGCGATCCTGCGGGGTTCTGCGACGCTCATGCGTCCCAGCTTCGCATGAAACAGGCCATGGGGCGCAGGGAGTTGACATGCGGATTCACCGTGCTGGGCGGCCCCTGGTCAGCGCGTGAGCAGCCGCTGCGCGCGCTCGACGAGGTGGGCTATCGCCGGGTCCGCGTTCGCCGCGTGCGCGTCCGAGGGGTTCAGTATCAGCAGGAACAGGAGGCCGAAGGCGAGCACAGGCAGCGCGAGGGCCCACCAGGGCAACCGCATGTCGACGCCGCCCGAGGTCGCCGGGTGGGTCCGGAAGTGGGTGCGGGCGGGCATGTCGCCTCCGTGGTCCTTGAGCCGGTCGTGCGACCGCCCCCTGCGGTCACCACTCGAAGGTACGGAATCCGCGCCCGCCAACCCATGGGGTTTTCCACCCAGTTACCCCTGACCCTTACCCCCTAGGGGATAGGGGGGCCAGCACCACCGCCCACCGCGTACCGCCTGGTGGCGGGGCCGGCCGGGCGGCGTCACGGGCGTGCGGCGGGGGGCGTCACGGGGACGCGACGGTCGCGACGATGGCGATGATGACGAAGATCGCGAAGAAGGAGCCGAAGACGAGCAGCATCTTCTTCTGGCCGTTTCGCGGATTCGGGTCGAGCACAGGCTGCATGCGCCCAGTCTCGCACTCCTCCCCCGGCGGCCGTGCGCGGGGGGTCAGCGCGTCGCGGCCTCTTCCTCGACCGTGCGGTCGCGGCCGGCCAGGAAGCCCACCGCCATCTGGGGCACCAGGAGGCCCGCCATCAGGGCTATCGGCAGTCCCCAGCCGCCGCTGTGCTGGTAGAGCACGCCGACCAGCAGCGGGCCGGGGATGGAGATCAGATAGCCGGTGCTCTGCGCGAACGCGGACAGCTGGGCCACACCGGGGCCGCTGCGGGCGCGCATGCCGACCATGGTCAGCGCGAGCGGGAAGGCGCAGTTGGCGATGCCGAGCAGCAGCGCCCAGGCCCAGGCGCCGTCGGCCGGGGCGAGGTACAGACCGGAGTATCCGGCGAGCCCGCAGACGCCGAGGACCAGCACGATCGGGCCCTGGTGGGGCAGCCGGGTGGCGATCCGCGGGATGACGAAGGCCAGCGGCACGCCCATCACCATCGTGACGGCGAGCAGCAGCCCGGCGGTGCCCGCGGACACGCCCGCGTCCCGGAAGATCTGCGGCATCCAGCCCATGGTGATGTAGGCGGCGGTGGCCTGGAGGCCGAAGAAGACGGCGAGCGCCCAGGCGGTACGGCTGCGGGTGATCCGCAGCGGCGGCTGCTCCCCGGCCCGCGCCGAAGCCGGTGCGTGTCCCGAAGCCGGCGCCGGCCGCGCGGCGGGCACCGACCGCTCCCGGCCCGCCCGGAGCAGCGGCACCCAGGGCAGCACCGCCACCGCCGCGAGCGCCGCCCACACCGCGAGCCCCGGCTTCCAGTTCCCGCCCATGGCGTGGGTCAGCGGGACGGTCACCGCGGCCGGCAGGGAGGTGCCGAGCGCGAGGACCATCGAGTACAGCCCGGTCATGGAGCCGACCCGGTCGGGGAACCAGCGCTTGACGATGACCGGCATCAGCACGTTGCTGACGGCGATGCCCATCAGGGCGAGCGCGCTGGCGGCCAGGAACCCGGCGGTACCGCCGGCGTACGGCCGTATCAGCAGGCCCGTGAAGATCGCGGCCATGCCGGCGCACACCACGGCGGCCGGTCCGAAGCGGCGCGCCAGGCGGGGCGCCGTCACGCCGAAGACGGCGAAGCACAGCGGGGGCACGGAGGTGAGCAGTCCGGCCACGCTGCCGCTCATGCCGAGCCCGTCACGGACCTCCTCCAGGAGGGCGCCGAGGCTGGTGATGGCCGGGCGGAGGTTGACGGCGGACAGCACGATGCCGGCGACCACCAGGCGGGTCGCCCACGTGTGCGTGGGGCCCTTCTCCAGGGTCGTCTCGGTCGCGCCCACCGCGGCGGACGTGTCGCGTTCGGTCGGTGACATCGCCGTACGGGTGTCCACTGTCCGGGATTCCTCACTAGCCATGAGACCCATCATAGAATCATAGGATGATTGGTTGTCCATTCCCGGAACCACCGGAGTGTGCGTGCTCCGGTCTGTCGTGCGAAGGTGTGCCATGCCTCTGAGCCACCCGCGCCGTTCGGCCCTCTCCGAGCAGGTGATCGCCGAACTGCGCAACCAGATCGCCACCGGCGAGTGGCCGGTCGGATCCCGTATCCCGACCGAGCCCGAGCTGGTCGAGCAGCTGGGAGTCGCCCGCAACACGGTCCGCGAGGCCGTGCGCGCGCTCGCCCACAACGGACTGCTGGACATCCGGCAGGGCTCGGGCACCTATGTGGTGGCGACCAGCGAGCTGGCCGGCGTGATGCACCGCCGGTTCGCCGACGCCGACCCCCGGCACATCGCCGAGGTGCGCGCCACGCTGGAGTCGGCCGCGGCCAAGCTCGCCGCCGAACGGCGCACCGAGAAGGACCTCAAGCAGCTGGACGCGCTGCTGCTGCGGCGTGAGGAGGCCTGGGAGAGCGGCGAGGCGGAGTCCTTCGTGGCCGCGGACGCCACCTTCCACCTGGCCGTGGTGGGGGCGTCCCACAACGAGGTCATGACGGCGATGTACGCCGACCTGGGCGAGCTGCTGCGGGAAGCGCTGCGCGCGGACGTCGGCGCCGAGCTGACGCCGGGGGCGCACATGGACCACACCCGCCTGGTGGACGCGATCCGCACGGGCGACACCGAGGCGGCGGCGAGGGAGGCGGCGAGCTACCCCTTCCAGTGCCGGCCGGGACGGCCCGGCACCGGCTGACGGCCCGGTTCAGCGCACCTTCTGGTGGCTGATCCACGCCGAGCCGACCTCCTTCCAGCAGCGTCCGGTGAGCCGTACCGTCAGGGCGGCCCCGATGTCCACCGGCGCGCTGTCGGTGTCGATGTCCCACCAACGGGCGCACTCGATGTGCAGGCGTACCCGGTCGGTGTCCACATAGGGGTTGTGGCAGTAGGCCACCACATGGGAGCCGTTCACCGCGGTCCGGCAGGCGGCCCCGAACAGGCTCGGCGCGGGCGGGCCCGCGCTCGCGTGCGCGTGGGGCGTGGCGTCGTACGGCAGGGCGAGTGCGAGGGCGGCGGCCAGGGTCAGCGGGGCCAGGCAGCGGGACAGGCGCACAAGGGGGACCTCCTCGGCCGGGCTGCGGAGGGACGCGCCGGATGAACGCGCGCCTCTTCAGGGTGCGCCGCGCGCGGGGTGGTCCGCCCGACCGGTGGGCCGAACGGGTGACCGCGCGGTGCGACACCGGATGACGGCGGATGACGCCGGGCGACCCCGGACCGCACCGCGGCCGACGCCACGCGCACGGCAAGGCCCGCGCCACCTTGGAGGCGCGGGCCTTGCCGTGCTGCCGTGCTGCGGGTTTCAGCCGGGCGTGAGCGCTCAGGCGCCGATCGCGTGCAGACCGCCGTCCACGTGGATGATCTCGCCGGTGGTCTTCGGGAACCAGTCGCTGAGCAGGGCGACGATGCCCTTGCCGGCCGGCTCCGGGTCCTTCAGGTCCCACTCCAGCGGGGAGCGGCTGTCCCACACGGCGGCCAGGTCGCCGAAGCCCGGGATGGACTTGGCGGCCATGGAGCCGATCGGGCCCGCGGAGATGAGGTTGCAGCGGATGTTCTGCTTGCCCAGGTCGCGCGCCATGTAGCGGTTGGTCGCCTCCAGGGCGGCCTTGGCCGGGCCCATCCAGTCGTACTGCGGCCAGGCGAACTGGGCGTCGAAGGTGAGGCCGACGACCGAGCCGCCGTTCTGCATCAGCGGCAGGCAGGCCATGGTGAGCGACTTCAGGGAGAACGCCGAGACGTGCATGGCGGTGGCCACGGACTCGAACGGCGTGTTCAGGAAGTTGCCGCCGAGCGCGTCCTGCGGCGCGAAGCCGATGGAGTGCACGACGCCGTCCAGGCCGCCCAGTTCCTCGCCGACGAGGTCGGCCAGGCGCGCGAGGTGCTCCTCGTTGGTGACGTCCAGCTCGATGACCTTGGCCGGCTTCGGCAGCTTCTTGGCGATGCGCTCGGTCAGCGTGGGCCGCGGGAAGGCGGTCAGGATGATCTCGGCGCCCTGCTCCTGGGCCTGCTTCGCGGCGTGGAAGGCGATGGAGGACTCCATCAGCACACCGGTGATCAGGATGCGCTTGCCCTCGAGGATTCCACTCATGGTGATCAGTGACCCATTCCCAGTCCGCCGTCAACGGGGATGACGGCTCCAGTGATGTACGAGGCGTCGTCCGACGCGATGAACCGGACCGCCGCGGCGATCTCCTCCGGCCGCGCGTAACGGCCGAGCGGCACCTGCGACATGATCCCCTGACGCTGCTCGTCGCTGAGCACCTTGGTCATGTCGGTGTCCACGAAACCGGGCGCGACGACGTTGAAGGTGATGTTGCGCGAGCCCAGCTCACGGGCGAGCGAGCGTGCGAAGCCCACCAGCGCGGCCTTGGAGGCGGCGTAGTTCGCCTGCCCCGCCGAGCCGAGCAGTCCGACCACGGAGGAGATCAGGACGACGCGGCCCTTCTTGGCGCGCAGCATGCCGCGGTTGGCACGCTTGACGACGCGGAAGGTGCCGGTGAGGTTGGTGTCGATGACCGAGGTGAAGTCCTCCTCGGACATGCGCATCAGGAGCTGGTCCTTGGTGATGCCGGCGTTGGCGACCAGCACCTCGACGGGACCGTGCTGTTCCTCGATCTCCTTGTAGGCCTGCTCCACCTGCTCGGGGTCGGTGATGTCGCACTTGACGGCCAGGAAGCCGGCCGGCGGCTCACCCGAGCGGTACGTGATCGCGACCTTGTCGCCGGCGTCGGCGAAAACGCGGGCGATGGCGAGGCCGATGCCCCGGTTGCCTCCGGTGACGAGAACCGAGCGGCTCAACGGATCACCCTTTCGATAGCGGTCTGCTAGAGGTCCGACAACCCGCCCGAACACCTCGATGGCAGGCGGCTTCATCGAAAACCTATCGGTACGACCGCGTCCGCGGGCATTCGGGCACCGACAGTGGCGCGGGACCGTCACTGTCGGGTCTCTACATAATCCCGGGTCCGGGTCCGGAACGGATGTGGTCCACGGGGCCGCTCGCGCGCCATGATCGGAGCCCACAGGCCACGACAGCAGGGAGACCTCCGTGCCCCATTCCATCGACGAAGCCTTCACGGCGCTTCCGCTCAGGTCACTCGCCGACGCCGCGCTCGCCCGCGCGCGCTCGCTCGGAGCCGAGCACGCGGACTTCCGCTTCGAGCGGGTGCGCAGCGCGGCCGTGCGGCTGCGCGACGCCCGGCCCTCGGGGTCCTCGGACACCACCGACCTCGGGTACGCGGTCCGGGTCGTGCACGGCGGCACGTGGGGCTTCGCCTCCGGGGTCGACCTGACCCTGGCCGCGGCGGCCCGGGTCGCCTCGCAGGCGGTCGCCATGGCGAAGTTGTCCGCGCAGGTGATCAAGGCCGCGGGGTCCGACGCGGGGGCATCTCCCACGCCTTCCGGGCTGTGGGGGAGGGTGGAGCTGGCGGACGAGCCGGTGCACGCCGACAGGACGTGGATCTCGTCCTACGAGATCGATCCGTTCACCGTGCCGGCCGAGGAGAAGGCGGCACTGCTCGCGGACTGGAGCGCGCGGCTGCTGGCGGCGGACGGAGTGAGCCATGTGGACGCCTCGCTGCTCGCCGTGCACGAGAACAAGTTCTACGCCGATACGGCCGGGACCGTCACGACCCAGCAGCGGGTGCGGCTGCACCCCGAGCTGACCGCGGTGTCGGTGGACGCCTCCAGCGGGGAGTTCGACTCCATGCGGACACTGGCGCCGCCGGCCGGGCGCGGCTGGGAGTACCTGACCGGGACCGGCTGGGACTGGGACGACGAGCTGGCGCGGATCCCGGAGCTGCTGGCCGAGAAGATGCGGGCGCCGAGCGTGGAGCCGGGCCTGTACGACCTGGTGGTCGACCCGTCCAACCTGTGGCTGACCATCCACGAGTCGATCGGGCACGCCACCGAGCTGGACCGCGCGCTCGGCTACGAGGCCGCGTACGCCGGGACCTCCTTCGCCACCTTCGACCAGCTGGGCAAGCTCAGGTACGGCTCCGAGCTGATGAACGTCACCGGCGACCGCACCGCCGAGCACGGCCTGGCCACCATCGGGTACGACGACGAGGGCGTCGCGGCACAGTCCTGGGACCTGGTGAAGGACGGCACGCTGGTCGGCTACCAGCTGGACCGCAGGATCGCCCGGCTGACCGGGTTCGAGCGGTCCAACGGCTGCGCGTACGCCGACTCCCCCGCCCATGTGCCGGTGCAGCGCATGGCCAACGTGTCGCTGCGGCCGGACCCCGCGGGGCTGTCCACCGAGGATCTGATCGGAGGCGTGGAGCGGGGCGTGTACGTGGTCGGCGACCGGTCGTGGTCGATCGACATGCAGCGCTACAACTTCCAGTTCACCGGGCAGCGCTTCTTCCGGATCGAGAACGGGCGGCTCGCCGGGCAGCTCAAGGACGTCGCCTACCAGGCCACCACGACCGACTTCTGGGGTTCGATGGCGGCGGTGGGCGGTCCGGGTACGTACGTCCTGGGCGGCGCCTTCAACTGCGGCAAGGCCCAGCCGGGCCAGGTGGCCGCCGTGTCCCACGGTTGCCCGTCCGCCCTTTTCCGGGGCGTGAACATTCTGAACACCACGCAGGAGGCCGGCCGATGAGCGCCCGTACGAACAAACCGCACGAGATCGTCGAACAGGCCCTCGCGCTGTCCCGGGCGGACGGGTGCCTCGTCATCGCCGACGAGACCTCCGGCGCCAACCTGCGCTGGGCGGGCAACGCCCTCACCACGAACGGTGTGACCCGGGGCCGCAGCCTCACGGTGATCGCGACGGTGGACGGCGGGCAGGGCACCGCCTCCGGGGTCGTCTCCCGGTCGGCGGTGACGGCGGACGAGCTGGAGCCGCTGGTGCGGGCCGCCGAGGCCGCCGCGCGCGGGGCGGGTCCCGCCGAGGACGCGCAGCCGCTGGTCACGGGTGTGGCCGCGGCCCCCGACTTCACGGACGCGCCCGCCGAGACCTCCTCCGCGGTGTTCGCCGACTTCGCGCCGGCGCTCGGCGAGGCCTTCGCCCGCGCGCGGGCCGGCGGCCGGGAGCTGTACGGCTTCGCCAACCACGAGATGGTCTCGACCTACCTGGGCACCTCCACCGGGCTGCGGCTGCGGCACGACCAGCCGACCGGCACGCTGGAGCTGAACGCCAAGTCGCCGGACCGCACCCGCTCCGCCTGGGCCGGGCGCTCCACACGGGACTTCAAGGACGTCGACCCGGCCGCCCTGGACGCCGAACTGGCCGTGCGCCTGGGCTGGGCGAAGCGGCGGGTGGAACTGCCCGCGGGCCGCTACGAGACGCTGCTGCCGCCCACCGCGGTGGCGGACCTGCTCATCTACCAGCTGTGGTCGGCCTCGGGCCGGGACGCGGCGGAGGGCCGTACGGTCTTCTCCCGGCCCGGCGGCGGCACCCGGATCGGCGAGCGGCTCTCCGAGCTGCCCCTGACCCTGCGCAGCGACCCGGACGAGCCCGGCCTGGAATGCGCGCCGTTCGTGATCGCGCACTCCTCGAACGGCGACCGGTCGGTGTTCGACAACGGCCTCGCGGCGCCGGCCACCGACTGGATCGAGCGGGGCACCCTCCGGAACCTGACGACGACCCGGCACAGCGCGGCCCTGACCGGGCTGCCGGTCACCCCGGCCGCGGACAACCTGGTCCTGGACGGCGGCGACCGCTCGCTGGACGAGATGGTCGCGGACACCGAGCGCGGGCTGCTGCTGACCTGCCTGTGGTACATCCGCGAGGTCGACCCGGCGACGCTGCTGCTCACCGGCCTGACCCGGGACGGCGTCTACCTGGTGGAGGGTGGCGAGGTGACCGGGCAGGTGAACAACTTCCGGTTCAACGAGTCGCCGGTGGAGCTGCTGCGGCGCACGACCGAGGCGGGCCGCACGGAGAAGACGCTGCCGCGCGAGTGGGGCGACTGGTTCACCAGGGCCGCGATGCCGCCGCTGCGGGTCCCCGATTTCAACATGAGTTCTGTCAGCCAGGGCGTATAACCTCGTAGTCGGCTGTCACCCGACCGCCGAGGATCATCAAGGAGACACGAGAACCGTGACGGACATCGTCGACGAACTGAAGTGGCGCGGGCTCATCGCCCTCTCCACGGACGAGGACGCACTGCGCAAGGCGTTCGCGGACGGTCCTGTCACGTTCTATTGCGGCTTCGACCCGACCGCGCCCAGTCTGCACCTCGGCAATCTCGTGCAGATCCTGACGATGCGCCGCATCCAGCAGGCGGGGCACCGCCCGCTGGGTCTGGTCGGGGGCGCGACCGGCCTGATCGGCGACCCCAAGCCGACCGCCGAGCGCACGCTGAACGCGCCGGAGACGGTCGCCGAGTGGGTCGAGCGGCTGCGCGGGCAGATCGCGCCGCTGCTGGACTTCGACGGTCCGAACGCCGCGGTGATGGTCGACAACCTGGACTGGACCCAGGGCCTGTCGGCCATCGAGTTCCTGCGCGACATCGGCAAGCACTTCCGGGTCAACAAGATGATCGCCAAGGAGGCCGTCTCCCGGCGGCTGAACTCCGACGCGGGCATCAGCTACACCGAGTTCAGTTACCAGATCCTCCAGGGCATGGACTTCCTGGAGCTGTACCGGCGGTACGGCTGCACGCTGCAGACCGGTGGCAGCGACCAGTGGGGCAACCTCACCTCCGGCACCGACCTGATCCACCGGGTCGAGCCGGACGCCGTGGTGCACGCGCTGGGCACACCGTTGATCACCAAGGCGGACGGCACGAAGTTCGGCAAGACCGAGTCCGGCACGGTCTGGCTCGACCCCGAGATGACCACGCCGTACGCGTTCTACCAGTTCTGGATCAACGCGGACGACCGTGATGTCGCCAAGTTCCTGCGCATCTTCAGCTTCAAGTCCCACGCGGAGATCGAGGAGCTGGAGCGGCTGACCGAGGAGCGGCCGCAGGCGCGGGCGGCGCAGCGGGCGCTGGCCGAGGAGCTGACCACGCTGGTGCACGGGGCCGGGCAGACGGCCGCGGTGATCGCCGCCTCGAAGGCGCTGTTCGGCCAGGGCGAGCTGGCGGAGCTGGACGGCAGGACGCTGGCGTCGGCGCTGTCCGAGGTGCCGCACATCCAGGTCGCCGAGCTGGGGTCCGTGGTGGACCTGTTCGCCGAGGTGGGTCTGGTCGCGAGCAAGTCCGCGGCGCGCAGGACCGTGAAGGAGGGCGGGGCGTACGTGAACAACGTCAAGGTCGCGTCCGAGGACGCGGTGGCGTCGCCCGGGGATCTGCTGGACGGCCGGTGGCTGGTGCTGCGGCGGGGCAAGCGGAACCTGGCGGCCGTGGAGGTCGTCGCCGCATAGCGCCGGGCGCGTCGGACCGCGTGCGTGCGGCTCGCCCGTCCGGGCCGCTCGCGCCCACGCGGCGGAGCCTCATGCCGGTGCGGGCCCCGAGACGGTGAGGTCCCGCGCTCCTTCGGGGGCGCGGGACCGCTCGGGGCGCTCCGGACGTCAGACCTGGCGGCGCTTCCTCTTGCCCACCGTCGCCACGTAGAGCGAGTCGACCACGGCGACGATGATGATCGCGGCCACCAGCTGGAAGATGTGGCGGCTCCAGTCGATGCCCCGGGTCTCCGCGACGTTCAGCGCGCGGGCGATCGCGTTGCCCGCGATGGCGCCCAGGATGCCGCAGATGGTGGTCAGCCAGAGGGGGCTGTGCTGCTTGCCCGGGATGACCGCCTTGGCGATCACACCCAGCACGAATCCCACGATGATCGCCCACAACCAGCCCATGGCTGCCTCCTCGTCCGGGTCGACGTGAGCCTTACGCTCAGTGTCGGCCGGGGCACCCTGGGCCGCATGTCGGGTGCCGCTGGACGGCCCCGGGCGTTGTCGCAGGCGGTGGGTGACCCGGTCTCGTCGGCGGCGTGGGCGCGGCGTACCGTAAGAAGTGTGAAGGCGATGCGGAAACAGCACGGCGACGGCGGCCAGGTCTTCCGGATCACCGGCGCCCGGACCGGTCTCGCCGAGGACGTGCGCGGACGGCAGCGGCGGTACGTCATCTCGATGGCGATCCGTACGCTGGCGGTGATCCTCGCGGCCACGCTGTGGAACGTCGAGCGGCCCTTCGCCATCGTGGCGCTGGTGGCCGGCGCGATCCTGCCCTACATCGCCGTGGTGGTGGCGAACGCGGGCCGTGAGCGGCCGCCGTCCCTGCCCTCGACGTTCGTCGCCGCGCCCACGCGTCCGGTGATCGGGGGGCCGCGCGGCGAGGACGAGCGGACCCCACGCGATCAGGGCTGAAGCGAGGGACGCGGCCGCGGATGCCCGTCGCATTTCATGCTCAAGAAAAGCTCAGAATCAATCACGCAGTTCCGGTGCCGGGCGACGGGTATGCCGTGACATACTGCGTAAGCGCTCCGCATCCCCCGTCGGAGCGACGGACCGACGCCGGGCAGCTCCCCCCGTGGCTGCTCGGCGTCGCCTCGTTCTGCACCCGATCTGGTGAGACGAATCTGTGAGTGACGAGACCCCCATCTGCTCCGCCAAGGGCTGCCGCGCCACCGCCGTGTGGGTGCTGGCCTGGAACAACCCGAAGATCCACACACCGGAGCGGCGCAAGACCTGGCTCGCCTGCGAGGAGCACCGCGAGCATCTGTCGAAGTTCCTGGGCGCGCGGGGTTTCCTGAAGGACGTCGTCCGGTTCGACGAGTGGGAGCCGAGCGGGAGTTGACGCCCGCCGGGCGGTCGCCGCGGTGCCGGCCTCTGGGCTCGCCCCCCCGGGGACGCCCCCGCTCAGCCGCCGATCGCCGACATCGGGCGGTCCGGCTGGACGAAGGACGGGTCGTCCAGGCCCGCGCCCGCCTTCTTGCCCCACATCGCCACCTGCCACAGGCGGGCGATCTCCTCGTCGGGCGCGCCCGAGCGCAGGGCGCCGCGCAGGTCGGTCTCCTCGGTGGCGAACAGACAGGTCCGTATCTGCCCGTCGGCGGTCAGCCGGGTGCGGTCGCAGGCCGCGCAGAACGGGCGGGTGACCGAGGCGATCACGCCGACCCGGTACGGGCCGCCGTCCACCAGCCAGCGCTCCGCCGGTGCCGAGCCGCGCTCGCCGGCGTCCTCGGGGGTGAGGTCGAAGCGGGTGCGCAGGGAGGCGAGGATGTCGCCGGCCGTGACCATGCCCTCGCGCTTCCAGCCGTGCTGGGCGTCCAGGGGCATCTGCTCGATGAACCGCAGCTCGTAATCGTGTTCGATGGCCCAGGCCAGCAGGTCGGGGGCCTCGTCCTCGTTCAGCCCCGGCATCAGCACGGTGTTGACCTTGACGGGGGCGAGGTCGGCCGCGCGGGCGGCGAGGAGCCCTTCGAGCACGTCCTTGTGGCGGTCGCGGCGGGTGAGGGTCTTGAAGACATCGGGGCGCAGGGTGTCCAGGGAGACATTGACCCGGTCCAGGCCCGCCGCCTTCAGGGCGGCGGCGGTGCGGCCGAGGCCGATGCCGTTGGTGGTGAGGGACATCCGCGGGCGCGGGCCGAGGGCCGCGACGCGCTCGACGATGCCGACCAGGCCGGGCCGCAGCAGGGGCTCGCCGCCCGTGAAGCGGACCTCCTCGACGCCGAGCAGGCGCACCGCGATGTCGATGAGCCGGACGATCTCGTCGTCCGTGAGGAGTTCGGGCTTCGCCAGCCACCGCAGGCCCTCCTCGGGCATGCAGTACGTGCAGCGCAGATTGCAGCGGTCGGTCAGCGAGACCCTCAGGTCGGTGGCCACGCGGCCGTACGTGTCGATGAGCACGTGGGCCCCCTCCCTCGATCATCGGTGTTCTTCCGTGTCCCTTGCGAGCCTACGTGACGCCGGTGACAGTGGCACCGGCCCGATCGAACGAGGTGTCCGGCTGCCGCGTCGTAGGACCGTACAGCCCTGAGAGCCGTGGGGCCCCGGCGGCGCGGCCGCCGTACGACGGTCGCGCAGGCGTCAGTGCGCGCCCGTCCCGGTCAGGGAGCGCACCTCCAGTTCCGCGTACTTGGCGGTGTCCGGCGCCTCCTTCGACAGCAGGGTGCCCAGGGCGCCGAGCAGGAATCCGACCGGGATGGAGACGATCCCGGGGTTCTCCAGCGGGAACCAGTGGAAGTCGGCGCCGGGGAACATCGAGGCCGGGGTGCCGGAGACCACCGGGGAGAACAGCACGAGGCCGACCGCGGTGACCAGGCCGCCGTAGATCGACCACAGGGCGCCGGCGGTGGTGAAGCGCCTCCAGAAGAGGCTGTAGAGGATCGTCGGCAGGTTCGCGGAGGCGGCGACGGCGAAGGCGAGCGCCACCAGGCCGGCCACGTTGAGGTCGCGGGCCAGGGCACCGAGGACGACGGAGACCGCGCCGATGCCGACGGTCGCCCGGCGGGCCGCGCCCAACTCCTCCTTCTCCGTGGCCCGCCCCTTCTTGATGACGTTGGCGTAGATGTCGTGCGCGAAGGAGGAGGACGAGGCGAGGGTGAGGCCGGCGACGACGGCGAGGATGGTGGCGAAGGCGACGGCGGAGGTGGTGGCGAGCAGGACGGCGCCCCAGGTGGAGTCGGTCCCGCCGAGGTGCAGGGCGAGGAGCGGGGCCGCGGTGTTGCCCGCCTTGTTGGAGGAGGTGATCTCGTCCGGCCGGATCAGCGCGGCGGCGCCGAAGCCGAGGGCGAGGGTCATCAGGTAGAAGACCCCGATCAGGCCGATGGCCCAGATCACCGACTGACGGGCGGCCTTCGCGGTGGGCACCGTGTAGAAGCGGATCAGGATGTGCGGCAGGCCCGCGGTGCCGAGGACCAGGGCGAGGCCGAGGGAGAGGAAGTCCAGCTTGGTGGTGCCGGTGGCGCCGTACTTCAGGCCGGGCCGGAGGAACGACGCTCCCTTGCCGCTGTTCTCCGCGGCCCGGCCGAGCAGGTCCGAGAGGTCGAAGTGGAACCTCATGAGGACCAGGAGGGTCAGCATGACGGCGCCGGCCATCAGCAGCACCGCCTTGACCATCTGCACCCAGGTGGTGCCCTTCATGCCGCCGACGGTGACGTAGACGATCATCAGGACGCCGACCAGGGCGACGATGCCGATCTTGCCCAGGTCGCTGGTGATGCCGAGGAGCAGGGAGACCAGGACGCCCGCGCCGGCCATCTGGGCGAGCAGATAGAAGACCGACACCACGATGGTGGAGGCGCCGGCGGCCGTGCGCACCGGCCGCCGGCGCAGCCGGTAGGCGAGCACGTCGCCCATCGTGTACCGGCCGGCGTTGCGCAGTGGTTCGGCCACCAGGAGCAGTGCGACGAGCCAGGCGACCAGGAAGCCGATGGAGTAGAGGAAGCCGTCGTAGCCGAAGAGGGCGATGGCACCGGCGATACCGAGGAAGGACGCGGCGGACATGTAGTCACCGGAGACGGCCAGGCCGTTCTGGAAGGCGGTGAACTGGCGCCCGCCCGCGTAGAAGTCGGCGGCGTCCTTGGTCTGCCGGCCGGCCCGGACGGTGATGACGAGGGTGGCCGCGACGAAGACGGCGAACAGGGTGACGATCAGCGTCCGGTGCTCGCTCGCCTCGCCGGCGGCGAGCAGGGTGCGGTGGGTCGAGGGGATCATCGGGTCCCCTCCATGCGGGACTTGATGGCCTGCGCCTTCGGGTCGAGCCGGGCCGCGGCGTGCCGGGCGTACCACCAGGCGATCAGGAAGGTGGTGAGGAACTGGGCGAGCCCGAGGAGCAGGGCGACATCGAGGTTGCCCACGACCTCGGTGCCCATGAATCCGCCGGCGTAGTTGGAGAGCAGCACGTACAGCAGGTACCAGGCGATGAAGGCGGCGGTCAGCGGAAAGGCGAACGAGCGGTGGGCGCGGCGCAGTTCGGCGAATTCCGCGCTCTGCCGCACCTCGGTGAACTCCTCGGCGGTGGGAAGGGGGGTCCCCGGCGCGGCGGGGGGCGGTGTCTCGGTGGCCACGGGTTTCTCCTCGCGGGTGCGGTCGGGCGGGGCGGCCGGGGGCTCGATGGTGCTCGCGCTCATCGCCCAGGTCCACGGCGCCACGCGAAGACCGGTTCTAGTCCTATGAGTTCTTTCGCAAGCGATCTGATCGAGTCATTGCCAAGTCATTGCCGGTCATAGAGAGGACGGGTTAGGTTCCGCCTGCACCACTCGCCATGCACCTGCCCGAGCACCGACCGGTGTCCCGGGCAGGCTTCGTATCGGGATGAAGTGGAGAACCCATGGCTCATCTGCGCACCGGACGCCGGCCGTCGCTCGCCGTGCCGGCCGTGCTCTCGCTGACCGCCTCGCTCGGCTTCCTGCCCGCGGCGGCCGCCGCGGCACCCGCCCCGGCCACCACGGCGGCGACGGCCCCGGCGGCGGGAACCCCCGCCGGCGCGGGCCCGGCGGCGGCCGGCTCCGAGCTGTCGTACGTGGTCAACACCCGCACGAACCACCGCACGCTCGCCTCGGTGCGCCGGGAGATCGGCCGCGACGGCGGGACCCTGGTCGCCGCGTACGACCGGATCGGCGTTCTCGTGGCGCACTCCGCGAACCCGGACTTCGCCCGGCTGATGCGCGCGGTGCCCGGGGTGGCCTCGGCCGGTGCCACCCGGCACACCCCGCTGGCCTCCGCGTCCACCACGGACATGGGCGCCCCGCAGGTGCTCGGCGGCGCACAGGCGGCCGCGGCCGGCGCGGCGGCGACCGGGGACCAGGACCCGCTGGAGCCGTTGCAGTGGGACCTTCCCGCCATCAAGGCGGACAAGGCGCACGAGAGGACGCTGGGCAGCCCGGACGTCACGGTCGGGGTCATCGACACCGGTGTGGACGACACCCACCCGGACATCGCCCCCAACTTCGACCGGGCCGCCTCGGTCAACTGCGTGTCGGGCAGGCCGGACACGACCGACGGCGCCTGGCGGCCCAGCGCCTCGGAGAGCCCGCACGGCACACATGTGGCGGGCGAGATCGCGGCCGCGAGGAACGGCGTCGGCATGACGGGGGTGGCGCCGGGCGTGAAGGTGGCCGGCATCAAGGTGGCGAACCCGGACGGCTACTTCTACGCCGAGTCCGTGGTCTGCGGCTTCGTCTGGGCGGCCGAGCACCACGTGGACGTGACCAACAACAGCTACTTCACCGACCCCTGGTACTTCAACTGCACCACCGATCCCGACCAGAAGGCGCTGGTGGACGCCGTCGACCGGGCCTCGCGGTACGCGGAGAGGCGGGGCACGGTCAACATCGCGGCGGCGGGCAACGAGAGCTACGACCTGGCCGCCCGCTCGATCACCGACCCGCAGTCGCCGAACGACGGCACCGCCTCCTCCCGGGTGATCGATCCGCGCCGGTGCTTCGACATCCCGACCCAGCTGCCCGGCGTCGTCACGGTCGCCGCGACCGGCGCCAGGGGGCTCAAGGCGTCGTACTCCAACTACGGCCGGGGCGTCATCGACATCGCCGCGCCCGGCGGTGACTCGACGGTCTACCAGAAGCCGGCACCCCCGGCGACCAGCGGCCTCATCCTCGGCACGCTGCCGGGTGGCAGGTGGGGTTACATGGCGGGGACGTCCATGGCGACCCCGCATGTGGCCGGCGTTGCCGCATTGATCAAGTCAACCCATCCGCACGCGTCCGCCGCTCTGGTCGAGGCGCTCCTGTACGCGGAGGCCGACGCCACGCCGTGCACGAACCCGTACGACATCGACGGCGACGGCAAGGTCGACGCGGTGTGCCAGGGCCCGGCGAACCACAACGGTTTCTACGGCCGGGGCATGGCGGACGCCCTCGCCGCCGTGACTTATTAGCACCCCCGTACGGGCGGGTGGAGCAAGGGAATCCGGCCATCCGCCCGTACGGCACGCGGCCGTCCGATGTCCGCGAGGAGGCGCACGACAAGCGCATCTTTATTGGTCGACATCGAGTCAATACAAGAGTTGATTCAATCAATAATGCATAGTGCAGTCATGACGGATATCGCGTTCGCATGGACCGCACTGGGCGGCGACCCCGCCCTGCTCTCCCGGGTGACCACGGCCGAGCTGCCCGGCACCCTGGCGGCCCGCCTCCCCGTCCGCCGGCTCGCGCGCGCCTGCGTCGGCGCCTGCGCCCTGGCCGCCGCCGAACTGGGGGCCCGCCGCACCGGGCGCGCCGAGGTGCCCGGGGTCCGGGTCGACGACGGCGCCGTGGCCGCGGCGTTCCACAGTGAACGGCTGCTGCGGGTGAACGGGCGGGCGCCCGACTCCTTCGCGCCGCTGTCGCGGTTCTGGCGCACGGCCGACGGCTGGGTGCGCACTCATGCCAACTACCCGCACCACCGCGCCCGGTTGCTCGACGCGCTGGGCCTGCCCGCGGACGCCGCGCCGGCGGCGGTGGCCGCCCTGCTCGCCGAACGCACCGCCCTCGGGACCGAGGAGCTGGTGCACGCCGCCGGCGGCCTCGCGGTGGCGCTGCGCACCCCTCATCAGTGGCGGGCGACCGGACAGGCCGGCCAGGTCGCCGCCCGCCCCCTGGTGGAGCGCGCGACGCTCGGCGCGGCCCCCGTGCGCGCGCTGCCGCGGCTCGACCCGGCCGATGCCCCGCTGCTGCCCGCCGCCGGGGTGCGCGTCCTGGACCTGACCCGGGTCCTGGCGGGCCCGGTCGCCACCCGCACCCTCGCCCTGCTGGGCGCGGACGTGCTGCGCCTGGACCCGCCCCGGCTGCCTGAACTCCCCGACCAGCACGCCGACACGGGCTTCGGCAAGCGCTCCGCGACGCTGGACCTGGCCACGCGGCGGGACGCCTTCGAGGAGCTGCTGGCCGGGGCGGACGTCCTGGTCACCGGCTACCGGCCGGGCGCGCTGGACCGCTTCGGTCTCTCCCCCGAGGCGCTCGCGGAGCGGCACCCCGCACTGGTGGTGGCGCAGGTGTCGGCGTGGGGCGCCTACGGGCCCTGGGGCGGGCGGCGCGGCTTCGACAGCCTGGTGCAGGCCGCCACCGGTATCGCGGTGACCGAGGGCTCGGCGGAGGAACCCGGCGTGCTGCCCGCGCAGGCCCTGGACCACGGCACCGGCTATCTGCTGGCGGCGGCCGTGCTGCGGGCGCTGACCGAGCGCTCGTACGACGGCGCGGGCCGCTCGGTCCGGCTGGCGCTCGCCCGCACGGCGCACTGGCTGACGGACGAGGAGCCGTACGACGCCCCGAAGACCGGCGGCCCGGGGGCGGGCGCGAGCGCGGAGGCCGACGACGCGGCCGCCCCGCAGGTCCTCCCGGACGCCCGGCTCGCCGAGGCCGACGGCCCCCTCGGCCGGCTGCGGCACGCCCTGTCCCCGGTACGCTTCGCGGGCGGACCCACCCACTGGACCCGGCCACCGGCCCCCTGGGGCTCGGACCGGGCCGCCTGGCTGTGAATCCGGGTCACTCCGCGGCACGGCACCCCGGAACACGCGCGCACGGATCACACACCGGCCGCCCCCAGCAGGCTGCCCGCCGCATACGTGACCGCCATCGCCAGCGCCCCGCCGCTCACATTGCGCAGCACCGCCTTCCGGGGGGCGGCGGCGCCGAGCCGGGCGCTGGTCCAGCCGGTGAGGACGAGCGCGGCGAGCACGGAGAACACGGTGACCGGCAGCCGCAGGCCGGCCGGGGGCAGCACGATGGCCAGCAGCGGCAGCAGCGCGCCCACGGTGAAGGCCAGGAAACTCGCCCAGGCCGCGTGCCACGGATTGGTCAGCTCGTCGGGGTTGATGCCCAGTTCGACACTGGCGTGGGCGCGCAGCGCGTCCCGCTCGGTGAGCTGCTCGGCGGCCTCCCGGGCCACCTCCTCGGACATACCGCGCGCCTGGAGCATCTCGGTCAGCTCGCGCAGTTCGGCCTCGGGCTGCTCGCGCAGCTCCCGTTTCTCCATGGCAAGCGCGGCCAGCTCGGAGTCGCGCTGGGTGGAGACGGAGACGTACTCGCCCGCCGCCATGGACATCGATCCGGCGAGCAGTCCGGCGAGGCCCGCGGTGAGCAGCGCGGCACGGCTCCCGGTCGCCCCGGCCACGCCGACGACCAGGCCCGCGGTGGAGACGATGCCGTCGTTCGCGCCCAGCACGGCGGCGCGCAGCCAGTTCAGCCGCGAGCCGAGCGCGCCGCCGTGGTTCTCCTCGTGCTTGGGTTGCGTCACAGCAGCGAGGATCGCACTGCCGGGCGCCCCGCGCCGCTCCGACGCTCCACGAAGCGGCAACAGGCCGACCGGAGAGGGCCGTTCGGGGCGCGGACGGCGGCCGCGCCCGCGCTCGGGCGGGGCAACGCCCGGGGCCCGTGGGGCAAAGATGTCGGCGGCGGCCCGTATCCTCAATGACCATGCTCGAAGACCGTGCGCCCGCAGTGTCCTCCGCCACCCGGTGGCCGACCGCGTATCCCCAGGGGTACGCGGTCGTCGACGTGGAGACCACCGGCCTGGCCCGGCACGACCGGATCATCTCCGCCGCCGTCTACCGGCTGGACGCGCGCGGCGAGGTCGAGGACCACTGGTACACCCTGGTCAACCCGGAGCGCGATCCGGGACCCGTGTGGATACACGGCCTGACGAGCGAGGTACTGGAGGGCGCGCCGCTGTTCACGGACATCGCCGAGGAGTTCGCGGCCCGTCTGGACGGCCGGGTGCTGGTCGCGCACAACGCCGTCTTCGACTGGCAGATGATCGCCCGGGAGTACGCGCGCGCCGAGCGCCGGGCGCCGGTGCGGCAGCGGCTGTGCACCATCGCGCTGTCCAAGGAGCTGGGGCTGCCGCTGCCCAACCACAAGCTGGAGTCGCTCGCCGCGCACTTCGGTGTGGTGCAGCAGCGGGCGCACCACGCGCTGGACGACGCGCGGGTGCTCGCGGAGGCGTTCCGGCCCAGCCTGCGGGCCGCGGCGGCGGCCGGTGTACGGCTGCCGCTGCTGGAGTGCCGCCCGCTCACCGAGTGGTCGGACGCGCCGGTGCCCCGGCAGTCCTCCCCCGGCTACGGCGGCTACGGTGCGGGCAGTTGGCGCCCCTCCCGCAAGAGGCCCGCGTGCCCCTATCCCAATCCCGGCCGCTATGAGGACGGCAGACCTCTCAAACAGGGCATGCGGGTGGCGTTCTCCGGCGACACCTCCACCGAGCGGGAGCTGCTGGAGGACCGGGCGACGGAGTGCGGGCTGCATGTGGCGTCCGGCATCTCCCGGCTGACCAGTCTGCTGGTGACCAACGACCCGGACTCGGGCACCTCCAAGACGGTCAAGGCACGGCAGTTCGGCACGCCGGTCGTGGACGAGGCCGCGTTCGGACAGCTGCTGCGGGACGTCGAACCCGCGGACGAGTGATCGTACGAAAGGGTGATTGGCGCACGACTCACCCGGCGACCGCTCGCCCGGACCCGCGCGACGGATCACCCTGTGGCGCATGGCGAGATGCGAAGTTTGCGGCAATGACTACGGAATGACCTTCGAGGTCCACGCCCAGGGCGCGGTCCACGTCTTCGACTGCTTCTCCTGTGCGATCCACCGCATGGCCCCGATCTGCGAGCACTGCCGGGTGCAGATCATCGGGCAGGGCGTGGAGGTGGAGGGCCACTGGTACTGCGGCGCGCACTGCGCCCGCGCGGAGGGCCGTACGGGAGTCGTCGACCGGGTGTGACCCGCCGCCGCGACACCACCGGGTGTGACCCGGTACCCGCCTGAATGCACCCCGCGGCCCGGATGTACCGTCGTGGGGTGCATCGCTACCGCTTCCTGTTGTCCCTCCAGTGGGTCATCCTCACCATCGTCGCGATCGCGCTGATCCCGACGATGATCAAGCTGGGTTTCTGGCAGCAGCACCGCTACGAGGAGCGCACCGCGCGCAACGACCTCGTCTCCTCCGCACTGCACGCCTCACCGGTCCCCGTCGAGCGGCTGTCCTCCCCCGGACACGCCGTGACCCGGACCGAGAGGTACCGCACCGTCACCGCGACCGGCACCTTCGACACCGCGAGGACCGAAGTGGTCCGGCGCCGGACCAACGCCAACGGCGACGTCGGATACCACGTCCTGACCCCGTTCGTCCTCGCCGACGGCAAGGTGCTGATGGTCAACCGCGGCTGGGTCGCCGCGGACGCGTCCCAGACCACCTTCCCGAAGATCCCCGCGCCGCCCGCGGGGCGGACCACCATCAGCGGACGCCTGATGGCCGACGAGACCACCGCGGCCAGTGGCATCAAGAACCTCAAGGGCCTGCCCGACCGCCAGATCATGCTGATCAACAGCACCGAGGAGGCGCACCGGCTCGGCGTGCCGGTGCTCGGCGGCTACATGGAGCAGACGGCGCCGGCGCCCAAGGGCGGCTCCCCGGAGCAGATCTCCGACCCCGGCACCGAGGACGCGCCGCTGAACTACGCCTACATGATCCAGTGGTGGCTGTTCGCGGCGGCCGTCCCGGTCGGCTGGTGGTTCCTGGTCCGCCGGGAGGTCCGGGACGGGGAGGAGGCCGCGGCGGCGCCGCAGCCCGAGGAGAGCGAACCGGCCGCGGTCTGAAGCGCGCGAGGGCGTCACTTCACTCCCCCGGCGCACCACCTGATTGGCCCCCGGGCCCGCCGGGAAACCGCATGCCGTGAACGCCCGCAGCGGGGACCGTGCCCGGATCGAGGACTACGCGCTCATCGGCGACGAGCAGACCGCGGCGCTGGTCGGCAGGGACGGCTCGATCGACTGGCTGTGTCTGCCCCGCTTCGACTCCGGCGCCTGTTTCGCCCGGCTGCTGGGCGGGACGGACCACGGCCACTGGCGGATCGCCCCGAGGTCGCCGGGTGACGAGGGCACCTGCACCCGCCGCGCCTACCGCCCCGACACCCTCGTCCTGGACACCGAGTGGGACACCCCCGACGGCACGGTCCGCGTCACCGATCTGATGCCGCAGCGCGAGCACGCCCCCGACGTCGTCCGCATCGTGGAGGGCATCCGTGGGCGGGTCACCGTCCGCAGCACACTGCGGCTGCGCTTCGACTACGGCTCGATCATGCCGTGGATGCGCCGCTGCGACGGCCACCGGGTGGCGGTCGCGGGCCCCGACTCGGTGTGGCTGCGCTCGGAGCCGCCGGTGCGCACCTGGGGCGAGGACTACGGCACCCACTCCGAGTTCACCCTCGGCGAGGGCGAGCGGGTCGCGTTCGTGCTCACCTGGCATCCCTCCCACGAGCGGCGCCCCCGGCTCGTCGACCCGTACGAGGCCCTGGAGAGCAGCGTCGGCGACTGGCGGCGCTGGGCCCGGCGCTGCCGTTACGACGGCCCGCACCGGGACGCGGTCGTCCGCTCCCTGATCACCCTCAAGGCCCTCACCTACGCGCCGACCGGCGGGATCGTCGCCGCGCCCACCACCTCGCTGCCCGAGCGGCTCGGCGGGGTGCGCAACTGGGACTACCGGTACTGCTGGCTGCGCGACTCCACCCTCACCCTCGGCGCCCTGCTCACCGCGGGCTACCAGGAGGAGGCCGAGTCCTGGCGCAACTGGCTGCTGCGCGCGGTCGCCGGCGATCCCGGCGCGCTCCAGATCATGTACGGCGTCGCGGGCGAGCGGCGCCTGCCGGAGACCGAGCTGCCCTGGCTGCCCGGCTTCGCCGGCTCCTCCCCGGTGCGCACCGGCAACGGCGCCGTGGCACAGCTCCAGCTCGACGTGTACGGCGAGGTGATGGACACGCTGGCGCTGGCGCGCGGCGCGGGCCTGCCCGTCCGGCCGCACATGTGGTCCATCCAGCGGGCGCTGATGGACTTCCTGATGTCGGCGTGGCGGCAGCCGGACCAGGGCCTGTGGGAGGTGCGCGGCGGGCGCCGCCAATTCGTGCACTCCAAGGTGATGGTGTGGGTGGCCGCCGACCGGGCGGTCCGGACCCTCGAACGGCGCGAGGAGACCAGCGGCGACCTGGCGGCCTGGCGGCGGCTGCGCGCGGAGGTCCACCGGGAGGTCTGCGCCAAGGGCTACGACCCGCGGCGCAACACCTTCACCCAGTCCTACGGCTCCCGCGAACTGGACGCCGCCCTGCTGCTCATCCCGCGCGTCGGTTTCCTGCCGCCGGACGATCCGCGGGTGATCGGCACGGTCGACGCCATCCGCGCGGACCTCGGCCACGACGGCTTTCTGCGCCGCTACGACTCGAAGGAGGACGACGACTCGGTGGTCGACGGGCTGCCGGGCGGCGAGGGCGCGTTCCTGGCCTGCTCGTTCTGGCTGGTGGACGCGCTGCACCTGACCGGCCGGCCGAAGGAGGCCCGGGAGCTGTTCGAACGGCTGGTGCGGGTGGCCAACGACGTGGGGCTGCTGGCCGAGGAGTACGACCCCGGCGCGCACCGCCAGCTGGGCAACTTCCCGCAGGCGTTCAGCCACCTCGGTCTGGTGAACTGCGCCCTCACACTGTTCGGGACCGAGGAGGCAGGATAGGGGCCATGGATCTTGGACTGAAGGACCGGGTGTACATCGTCACCGGGGCCACCCGCGGCCTGGGCAACGCGGCCGCGCGGCAGCTCGTCGCGGACGGCGCGAAGGTGGTGATCACCGGCCGGGACGAGCAGCGGGCCGCGGCCGCGGCCGCCGAACTGGGCCCGGACGCGGTGGGCGTGGCCATGGACAACGCCGACGAGCAGGCGCCCGAGCGGCTGATCGAGACCGCCCGTGAGCGCTTCGGCGGCTTCCACGGGGTGCTGGTCAGCGTGGGCGGCCCGCCGCCCGGCTTCGTCGCCGACAACACCGACGAGCAGTGGCGTACCGCGTTCGAGTCCGTCTTCCTCGGCGCGGTGCGGCTCGCCCGCGCGGCGGCGGCCGAGCTGGACGAGGGCGGTGTCATCGGCTTCGTGCTGTCCGGCTCGGTGCACGAGCCGATCCCGGCCCTGACGATCTCCAACGGTCTGCGACCCGGACTGGCCGGATTCGCCAAGTCCCTCGCGGACGAGCTGGGCCCGCGCGGCATCCGGGTGCTGGGCCTGCTGCCGGCGCGCATCGACACGGACCGGGTGCGCGAGCTGGACGCCCTGTCCGCCGACCCCGAGGCCACCCGTGCCGCCAACGAGTCCCGCATCCCGCTGCGCCGCTACGGCACCCCGGAGGAGTTCGGCAGGGTCGCGGCCTTCCTGCTGTCCCCGGCGGCGTCCTATCTGACCGGGATCATGATGCCGGTGGACGGCGGGATGCGGCACGGGTTCTGACGCCGCGCTCCCCCGGACGCCCGGAGTCCGTCCCGGCGCTCGTCAAGTGACGCGCTCCGCCCGGTGCTTGACCGCCGCGAGGCGGACCTCCGCCGGGAGGGAGGGCAGGCCCGCCGACTCACGGGCATGGGCCAGCGGCCCGGTGGTGAAGTCGGTCAGCGCGTTCGACGGGTCCACCTCGGGGGCCAGCCGCAGCCAGGCCCGCGCCCCGGGCTTCGTGCGCCTGCCCCCCAACCGGACCTGGGCACGGGCCACTCCGGGTCCCGTGGCGGCCTCCTCGGCCAGGGCGCTCTCCAGTGCCCTGGCCCGCAGGACGGCGGCGGCGCCGTCGCCGGTGTCGACACGGATCTCGGCGAGGCGGTACGGACGCAGGATCGCGGTCAGCCACCACAGGGCCCCCAGCACGAGGAGGGCCAGGGCGGCGACGAGCGCGGGCCACCACCAGTCGGCGGCGCGGTAGTGGGTGCGCTCGGCGCGGCTGAGCAGGACGTCGTGCGGGCCGCCGTGGATCCACCAGGAGGGCGGCCGGACCCCGAGGCCGACGGCGAGCACCGCGCCGCCGAGGGCGAGCAGGACCAGTCCGGCCAGGGCGATCAGGACGCGGTTGAGTCCCCCGGAGCGCATCGCCGTCACCCCTTCCGTGCGGCCCGGGTCACCCGCAGGGCGAGCCGGGGGGTATGGGTCAGGCCGAGGCCGCCGATCGCCTCGGTGAGGGTGGTGTCCAGGTCGGCGCGGACGTCGTCCAGTTCACGGAAGTGCGAGACGGCGCGGACGGCGGCCTTGCGGCGGCGCATGCCGACCCGCACGGACCGTACGCCGGACACCTCCAGGGCGCGGTCGCGCAGCACCTGGGCCGCCGCGTCCCGCCTGAGTGCCGCGCGGACGTCCGGGTGCGGGCGGCGCATCGGCAGCAGGGAGCGCTGCCCCGGGGTGAACGCGAGGACGAGCAGCCACAGGCCGAGGGCCGCCGCGAGGGCCGCGCCGGCCAGCACCCAGGGGTCGTCCAGGGGCCGTTCGGCCAGTTGGCGGGCCAGGGCGCGGCGCCAGCGCATCGCGGGCCGGTGGGCGCGGACCGCGATGATGTCGTAGAGCAGCAGGCCCGCGCCGGCCAGCAGCAGGACGGCGACGATGCCCGCGGGGACGCGGCGCGGCGCCCAGAAGCGGCCGCTGCCGCCCGCGTCCGCGGGGGTGCCGGCCGTCTCGTCGAGGGTGGTGGGGGCGCCGGCCCGGCTCATCGGGTCCTCCCGCCCGCGGCCGCCGGCAGGTGCAGCCGCTCGATACGGACGGCGACCTCGGAGACGGTCGTGTTCGCCAGCGCGCCCACCCGCTCGGTGACCTGACGGCGTACGGCGGCGCAGCGGGAGCCGATGTCGCACGGGTAGCCCAGTTCGAGATCGACGCGGATCCGGGCGGTGCCGTGGTGGACGACCACCGTGGCGTGCGGTGCCCCGGCGTCGGCGGGCGGCGGGCCCACGGCCTCCCGGGCGGCCTGCGCGGCGATCTTCGCCACGACCCGGTCGGCGATCCGGGTGGCACCCCGCTCCCCGGGTGGCACCCGGGCCGGCGGGTGTCGTACCACCCCTCCGCCGACGGCCACGGCGCTCACCGCCGCCGGTCGCGGCGCTCGTCGCGGCCGCGGAAGAAGTCACCGGGGTCCAGATCGCCCTCGGCGAACCGGCCGACCACGAACCCGACGGCGCCCAGCGCCGCCACCAGCAAGAACGCGCCGAACCCGCCGAAGTACCCGGCGAACCCCAGCGCCATTCCGGCGATCATGCCGACCATGGCCGTGCTCATGCAGCGCTCCTCAGTTCGTCGGGTGCACGGGGTCCGGGGCGGGTCCGGTCACTGGATCCGGGGCTCCGGCTCGTCCTCCTCCTCGTCGGGCAGCTTGACGTCGCTGACCGCGATGTTGACCTCGACGACCTCCAGGCCGGTCATCCGCTCCACCGCGGCGACCACGTTCTCGCGCACGGCACCGGCGACCTCTCCGATGGAGACGCCGTAGTCCACCACGATCTCCAGGTCGAGAGCGGCCTGCACCTCCCCGACCTCGGCCTTCACGCCGCGGGTCACCGACTTGGAGCCGCCGGGCACCCGGTCGCGCACGGCGCCGAGGGTACGGGCGAGACCGCCGCCCATCGCGTACACACCGATCACGTCCCGGGCGGCCAGCCCGGCGATCTTCTCCACCACGCCGTCCGCGATGGTGGTCCGTCCGCGGGTCGCCGCGTCGCCGCCGCCGCGCCGGACGGCCTTCCGGGTCGACGTGTGCGGCTCGCCGCCGCCTTCGGGGGTCGTCGTCATGTCGGTCATCGCCGTACGTCCCTTTCGGTCGTCGTCCTTGGACCACCGTAAGCAAGGTTGCGCGACCGCGCGCCGGGGATGCGGCAGGCTGGAGGAATGACGGAGGCGTGGACCCGGGCCGTTCGGCGTCAGGTGCGGCTCGGCAGGCTGCTGCCGCTGGGCGGACCCGGCGACGGCGCGTGGATCACGGAGGACGCGGCGGGCGCGGCCCTGCGCCGGGCGGCGGACGGCCTGCCCGGGGTGTGCCTGGGCGCGCTGCGGATCGGGCTCGCCGACCCGTCGCGGGTGGCCGAGCCGGTGGTGCCGGCCCCGCCGAGCGCGCTGCCGCCGGGCGCCCTGCGGGTGACGGCGGACTTCGCGGCGACCTCCGCCGAGCCGCTTCCGGCCGTCGCGGCGCGTCTGCGGGAGCTGCTCGCGACGGCGGCGGCCGGGCGCCTCGGCCTGGTGGTGGCGGAGGTGGATCTGCGGATCACGGATCTGCTGGGGCCGGACGGGCGGCTCGCGGAGGTACGGCCGCCGCGGCCGCCGGCGGCCCGGGAGATGGCGGAACCGTCCGAGGTGCGCGCGGCCGAGGCGGCGCTGGCGGTGCCCGGGGTGGTACGGCTGACCGGCCCGGGACGGGCGGTCCGCGTCGAGGAGCGGACGGAGGGCACGCCGGCGCTGGTCCACCGCCATGTGCTGGTGGGCCTGGCGGCCGACGCGACCCACCGGACCGTGGAGGTGGCCCGGCGGGTGCGCGCGGCCGTACGGGACGCGCTGGCGGACAGGCCGACGGTGGCCGTCCTGGTCACGTCCGTGGGTTAGGGCCTCTCGTCTGGATCATGCCGGGCTCATTCGCCGAGGCCGGCCAGGTCGCGCAGGCGGCGTGCCTGGGCCGCGCGCTCGGCGGAGCGCTGTTCGTCGTACGAACGGCCCGCCGCGCCGCTGAGCAGTGCCTTGGTCTCGACCACGGCGTCCCGCGGCGCGGCCACCAGAGCGGCGGTCAGGTCACGTACGGCGCCGTCGAGTTCGTCCCCGGCCACGGCCAGGTTCGCCAGGCCCGAGGCCACCGACTCCTGTGCGCCGACGAACCGCCCGGTCACGCAGATCTCCAGCGCGCGGGCATACCCGACGAGGCCGACCAGCGGATGCGTGCCGGCCAGGTCGGGAACGATGCCGAGGCTGGTCTCGCGCATGGCGAACTGCACGTCGTCGGCGACGATCCGCAGGTCGCAGGCGAGCGCCAGCTGGAACCCGGCACCGATGGCATGTCCTTGTACGGCGGCGACGGACACGATGTCATTGCGTCGCCACCAGGTGAACGCCTCCTGGAATTCGGCGATGGTCGCGTCGAGCCCGGCGTCGTCACGACGCGCGATATCGGTGAAGGTCGGCTCGCCCGGAATCCCCTCCGGGGTGAACATCTGTCGGTCCAGCCCGGCGGAGAAGGACTTGCCCTCGCCGCGCAGCACCACGACACGGACGGAGCCCGGCAGCAGCCGGCCGGCCTCGGCGAGCGCCCGCCACAGGGCAGGGCTCTGTGCGTTGCGCTTGGCCGGATTCGTCAGCGTCACCGTGGCGATCGCGTCGTCGACGGTGAGCCGTACGCCGTCCTTGTCGAGTACAGGAGCGAGGACCTGGTCGGGCGTGGCCATGGGGCGCCTCCGATGGGTGCGGTCAGCGAAGCAGAGCTAAGTGACTGCACAGTAACCACCCGGCCGGTCGGATCGCCGACCGGGTGGCCACCATCGAAGCCGATGGGCCGCCCGGAGTCAGGACGATGCGGCCTTCTTGCCCCGGGTCGCTCCGCCACGCCCTCGCAGCGTGACGCCCGACTCGCTGAGCATCCGGTGCACGAAGCCATACGAGCGGCCGGTCTCTTCGGCCAGTGCCCGGATGCTCGCACCGGAGTCGTACTTCTTCTTCAGGTCTGCCGCGAGCTTGTCGCGCGCGGCGCCGGTCACCCGGCTGCCCTTCTTCAGAGTCTCGGCCACCCGTGCCTCCTCATGGGAAGTGCGCTCTGGTCTCCTCATGATCACCCCTCCGGGGCGTGATGGCCACCCATTCGGCAAGGTCGGTGGGACATCGTTGTGACGACAGGAGCGGATCCCCACAAGCGGAATGCCGTATTCCAGCCGCTGCCGCCGGCAGGGCCGAACGGGTGGGTTCACGAAGTACCAGGTCAGAGACGCGCCACGGCCGACCCCTTGCTGGACAAGGGATCGGCCGGAAAATCGGTGTACGACACACCCTGGTACGAGGAGATCTCACACAGATGGTGGATCACGGCTCGGCCGAATGATCCATACTCAGTGGATCAGACATTCGATCACGCCAGGGCGACGAGGTCCGCGTAGTCGGAGCCCCACAGGTCCTCGACGCCGTCGGGCAGCAGGATGATCCGCTCGGGCTGGAGCGCCTCCACGGCGCCCTCGTCGTGGGTGACGAGGACGACCGCGCCCTTGTAGGTGCGCAGCGCGCCGAGGATCTCCTCGCGGCTGGCCGGGTCGAGGTTGTTGGTCGGCTCGTCCAGCAACAGCACGTTGGCCGAGGAGACCACCAGGGTCGCGAGCGCGAGCCGGGTCTTCTCGCCGCCGGACAGGACGCCCGCGGGCTTGTCCACGTCGTCGCCGGAGAACAGGAACGAACCGAGCACCTTGCGGACCTCGACCAGGTCCATGTCCGGGGCGGCCGAGCGCATGTTCTCCAGGACCGTGCGCCCGGGGTCGAGGGTCTCGTGCTCCTGCGCGTAGTAGCCGAGCTTGAGGCCGTGACCGGGGACGACCTCGCCGGTGTCGGCCTGCTCGACGCCGCCGAGCAGCCGCAGCAGGGTCGTCTTGCCCGCGCCGTTGAGGCCGAGGATGACGACCCGGGAGCCCTTGTCGATCGCGAGGTCGACGTCGGTGAAGATCTCCAGCGAGCCGTACGACTTCGACAGGCCCTCGGCCATCAGCGGGGTCTTGCCGCAGGGCGCGGGCTCGGGGAAGCGGAGCTTGGCGACCTTGTCGGACTGGCGGACCGCCTCCAGGCCGGAGAGCAGCTTGTCGGCGCGGCGGGCCATGTTCTGCGCGGCGACGGTCTTGGTGGCCTTGGCGCGCATCTTGTCGGCCTGCGCGTTCAGGGCCGCGGCCTTCTTCTCCGCGTTGGCCCGCTCGCGCTTGCGGCGCTTCTCGTCGGCCTCGCGCTGCTGCTGGTAGAGCTTCCAGCCCATGTTGTAGACATCGATGTTCGAGCGGTTGGCGTCCAGGTAGAACACCTTGTTGACGACCGTCTCGACCAGGTCGACGTCGTGGGAGATCACGATGAAGCCGCCGCGGTAGGTCTTCAGGTAGTCCCGCAGCCAGATGATCGAGTCGGCGTCGAGGTGGTTGGTCGGCTCGTCCAGGAGCAGGGTGTCCGCGTCCGAGAACAGGATCCGGGCCAGCTCGATACGGCGGCGCTGACCACCGGAGAGGGTGTGCAGCGGCTGGCCGAGCACCCGGTCGGGCAGGTTGAGCGCGGCGGCGATGGTGGCGGCCTCGGCCTCGGCGGCGTACCCGCCCTTGGTGAGGAACTCCGTCTCCTGGCGCTCGTACTGCTTCATCGCCTTGTCGCGGGTGGCGCCCTTGCCGTTGGCGATCCGCTCCTCGTTCTCGCGCATCTTGCGCAGCAGCACGTCCAGGCCGCGCGCGGACAGGACGCGGTCGCGGGCGAGGACGTCCAGGTCGCCGGTGCGGGGGTCCTGCGGCAGGTAGCCGACCTCGCCGGAGCGGGTGATGGTGCCGGCCGCGGGGATGCCCTCGCCGGCCAGGCACTTGGTGAGGGTGGTCTTGCCTGCGCCGTTGCGGCCGACGAGGCCGATACGGTCACCCTTGGCCACCCGGAAGGTGGCGTTCTCGATGAGGATGCGGGCGCCGGCGCGCAGCTCGATTCCGGTGGCGGAGATCACGGACAGACTCCTGGGCGTACAGAGGTTGGCGGGTGGGCGGCTGAGGACGTTCCCGCCGTCTAATGCGCGAGGAGAATGGCCATGGGAGAAGTCTAACGGGGCCGTGCAAGCCGTTTTCCCGCGTCCGCGTCCCGGTACCGCATCGCCCGGCGGCGGACCGGGGAGAACCTCCCGGGAGCCCCGGGAGGAGTGATCTGCATGGCACCGATGGGCGGGGGACGGCCGGGCATCTGCCCCACACTGCTGTACACGGACGCGAAGGCGGCGATCCGGCAGCTCACGCAGGGCCTCGGCTTCACCGAGCTGACCGTGTACGAGGCGGCCGACGGCAAGGTGCTGCACGCCGAGCTGGTCCAGGGCAACGGCGCGGTGATGATCGCCTCGAAGGGCCGCGGTGGCCCCTTCGACACGGCGATGCGGCACGCGGGGCCCGCCGGGGTCCACGTGGTGGTGGACGACGTGGACGCCCACCACCGGCGGGCCGCGGCGCACGGCGTGGAGATCCTCGCGCCCCCGACGGACCAGGACTACGGCGCACGGGACTATCTGGCCCGGGACGTCGAGGGCAACGTCTGGAGCTTCGGGACGTACGCGCCGGACATCGGCGTCTGAACCGCCCCCGGCGGGCGCGTGCCCGTCACCCGCCGGTGTGCACCTGGAACGCGGCCCGGCGCACGGCCTTGGCGAGGGCCGGGTCGGGGTGGGCGGCGGCGAGGGCGACCAGGACCTGCACGGTGCGCGGGTGGCCGACGGCGCGGACCTCGTCGAGCAGCCTGGGCACGGTGGGCTGCACCGCGGACTCCAGGTGCCGGACCAGCATCGGCGCCTCGCCGTGGTCGGCGACGGCCGCGGCGGTGTCCACCCAGAGCCAGGTGGCCTCCTCCCGGGTGAGCACCTCGTGGGCGTCCTCCGGGTCGAGGCCGTCGTGCTCGGCCAGCCACAGCAGGGCGTACGGCCGCAGCGCCGGCTCGTCCACGACGGCGCGCACGTCGGGCTCGGCGGGGGCGCCGACCACGCGCAGCGCCTCGAAGGCCAGCCCCCGCAGCAGGGCGTCCTCGCCGCGCGCGGCGTCGATCAGTTCACTGACGGCGCTGCCGACGGTGCGGGCGGCGAGCCAGGCCCGGTACTCGGCGCGGGCCGCGTTGGGGCGCAGCTGGGCGCAGCCGCGCAGCATGTCCTCGGCGGACTGCTCGATGTTGCCGGCCGGGCTCTGCGCGGCCACGCAGATCTGCTCCAGCTTGACCCAGACCGCCCAGCTGCCCAGCGGGGTGAGGGTGGCCTGGCCGGCGCCGCAGGTCAGGGCGCCGACGGTGGCGAGGGCGTCCAGCGCCCAGCCGAGGAGCGGCGCGAGGGAGCCGGGCGAGGCGTCCGGGGCCTCGGCGGGCTCGGCGGCGGCCTCGACCGGGGGTTCCGTGCCGGGGTCGTAGCTGACCTCGCAGCGCTCGGTGCGCAGCTCGGTGACCCGCTGCTGGAGCAGGTCGAGCAGTTGTTCGACAGGGACGGGTCCGGCGGACAGCTGAAGGAAGGAGAGCACCTGCGGCATGGCGGAGACGGCCTCCGCGACGACGGCCGGCTCGTGCCCCTCGGGTTCGGGCAGGGCGAGCGACCAGGCGTCGAAGAGGGCGACCCAGCCGCGCAGCACGGCGCTGTCGTCCCGGTCCCAGGCGCGCAGCCGCCAGCCGGGGCGCGCGCTGCCGCCGTGCACCTCGACCAGTCCGGCCAGGCGTGCGGTGTCCCAGTCGGCACGGATCTGCTCGGGGGTGAGCCCGAGGTCGGCGGCCGCGCGGCCGGCGGTGGCGGCGGAGAGGGTGGCCTTGCCGTCGGCGGTGGCGGCGTCACGGCCGGGGCCCAGGGCGCTGTCCGCCCAGCGGGCGACGCGGACCGCGCCGGCCAGCCCGGCGCGGGCCATTTTGGCCAGCTCGGCGGCCGCGGGTGTGCCCTCGGGCGGCCGGGGTGCGGGGCGGCGCGTGCGCCGCTGGTTCACAGCTGCGGGGGCGGCGGCCAGGGGTCGAGGTCGGACGAGTCGGAGCCTGGAGTCGCGCGGGATACGGGACGTCACAGGGGCAGTCTTCCGGTTGACGGTCCGAAAACCCAAACGGAATGTCACGGCGGGCGACGGGACCGGCCGACGCACAGCGCTCCACGGCGGGTTGGCAGGCGTTTTTCAGCCAGCCGCGCGCTCACAACCGGAACGGCCCCGGCCGTTCACGGTGCGCCCGGTGGCTCCGGCGCGCGCCGTCACATCAGCGGGGTCAGGAAGCGCCGCAGCCGCTCCTCGTAGGCCGTGGGGGCCGGATTCCACATCGCCGCGTGCGGGGCGTTCGGCACGGTGTGCAGGGCGATGCGGTCGGGGCGGCGGGCGGCGAGCAGCCGGGAGAACTCCCAGGGGGCGACCCGGTCGCCGGGGCCGTGGATGATCAGGGTGGGAACGGCGAGCCGCTCGGGGTCGGTGATCTCGGCGATCCGCTCGGCGTGCAGGCCGGCGCGGCCCTCGGCGGCGCGGACCGCGAGCGGCAGCAGCGGGGCGGGGGTGTGCCGGGCACGGGCGAGGGCGCGCAGCGTGGCCTCCCAGCTGAGCACCGGCGAGTCGAGGATCAGCCCGGCGACGTGCCGGCGCACGGCGGAGTGCTCGGCGGCGCGCAGCGCCATGGTGGCGCCGGTGGACCAGCCGAGCAGGACGACGCGGCGGGCGCCGTGGTGCACGGCGTAGCGGATCGCCGCGTCCACGTCGCGCCACTCGGTCTCGCCGAGGTGATTCAGGCCGTCCGCGGGGCGGGGCGCGCCGGGGTCGCCGCGGTAGGCGAGGGCCAGAACCGGAAGCCGGCGACCGTGCAGGAAGTTCAGCACGTTCATGGTGTGCTCGCGGGTGGCGCCCAGGCCGTGCACGGCGATCACCCAGGTGTCCCGGCCGCCGGGCAGGAACCAGGCGGGCAGCGAGCCGAGTTCGCCGGGCACGTGCACGTCGGCGTGGTCGAGGCCGAGCGCGGTGCGCGGGTCGCCGACGTACAGGCCGGGGGTGAGCCGGACGGGGTCACCGGGCGCGAGGGTGCCGTGCGTCACGCGGTCCAGGCGGCGGACGACGGTGTCGGCGGTGTGCCGTGCCGTCTCCAGGACGGGCCCCACGACCGCGTGCGAGCCGTCGCCCGCGAGGCCGTAGACGCCGGGGCGCAGCGAGGCCAGGTCCCGGGTGAGCGTGATCTGGCCGGCCGCGGTGCCGTGCACGGTGAGCCGCGGCTCGGTGGGCAGCGGCCGGCCGCCGGTCGCCTTCAGCGCGACGTCACTGGCGAGCCGCCCGGCGGCCACGGATGCCACGCCGGCGGCCACGACGGCGGTGACCGTGGCGGCGGTAGCTCTGAGGGGGCGCACGGCACCAGTGTCACGGGGGGTGCGGCGCCCGGCCAGCGGAGAGGCGGGCCGGGGTGAGACGAGCGAGGGGAGGGAGAGGCCGAGGGCCGGGGCCAGGTCGCGGACCGGGGAGCCGATCGGGGAACCGCGGGACACGGGTCACCTCCGTTGGCCGTACCCCTTCAGGCGTTCCCCGACTTCGGCGAGTTGTGCCTCCGTCAGCAGGGACGGGGTGAGCCCCGGCACCGAGGAGGCGGTCAGCCAGAGGCGGCACATCCACTCCAGCTGGGCGGTGCGGTCGTACGCCTGGTCGAGGGTGGCGCCGTAGGTGAGGGTGCCGTGGTTCCGCAGGAGGCACCCGGAACGGCCGGCGAGGGCCCGCAACATGTGTCCGGCCAGCTCGTCGGTGCCGTAGGCGGCGTACGGGGCGACGCGCACCGGTCCGCCGAGGGCGGCGGCCATGTAGTGGACCAGCGGCAGCTCGGACACCAGCGTGGAGACCGCGGTGGCGTGCACGGCGTGGGTGTGGACGATCGCGCGCGCGTCGGTGCTGCGGTAGACGGCGAGGTGCATGGGCAGCTCACTGGTCGGCACCAGCGTCCCGAGCACCTGACGGCCGGTGAGGTCGACGCCGGTGATGTCGTCCGGGGTGAGCCGGTCGTAGGGCACGCCCGACGGGGTGACCAGCACCACGTCGCCGACGCGCGCGGAGACATTGCCGGAGGTGCCGACGACCAGCCCGTCGGCGACGCTCCGCCGCGCCGTCGCCACCAGCGCCGCCCACCGCTCCGCCGCTTCCTCGCCCACTTCTCCGCCCGTCTCCCGCAGCTTGGAGGTCATGCCCGCGATCCTGCCAGCCGCCCGTACTCCAGGCGGCCGGTCGCCGCACTTCTGTCCGAACTCCCACGCCACCAAAAGGGTGTATATAAGGCCAAACGCCAAAAATATCCACTGCTTCAGCGATCACCGGCCCTTGAATGAGCCCTCCTTGCCCGCCGGGCGACCTGGTCGTCCGCCACCCCCCGGAGAGCCGGCCATGGCCCGTGACCGCACCCACCTCCGCCGCCGCGCCGGTGCCCTCGCGGCGACCACGGCGGCCCTCCTCCTCACCTGCGCCGCCACCACCGCGGCCGACCCCCGGGACCTGGCCGCGGGCCGGCCCGTGGGGCACGACGTGTCGTCCCACCAGAGGAAGGTGGACTGGCCGGACGCACGGGCCCGCGGGGCACGCTTCGCCTACGTCAAGGCGACCGAGTCCACGGACTACCGCAACCCCTACTTCCGCCGGCAGTACGACGGCGCGCGCGACGCCGGACTGATCCGCGGCGCCTACCACTTCGCGCTGCCGAACAGATCCTCCGGCGCCGCGCAGGCCCGGTACTTCGTGGCGCACGGCGGGGTCTGGCAACCCGACGGCCGGACGCTGCCGCCCGCACTGGACATCGAGTACAACCCGTACAGCGCCAAGCACAAGTGCTACGGACTGGGCTGGAAGCGCATGACGGCCTGGATCTGGTCGTTCAGCGACGAGATGGTGCGCGAGACCGGCCGCCGCCCCGTGATCTACACCACCACCCAGTGGTGGCGGCAGTGCACCGGGGACAGCCACGCCTTCGCCTCCCGCCACCCCCTGTGGATCGCCCGCCACGGCACCTCGGGGCCGGGCACGCTGCCCGGCGGCTGGCGGTACTGGACCTTCTGGCAGTACGCCACCTCGGGCCGGCTGCCGGGTGACCAGAATCTCTTCCACGGCGGCGCCGGCGGGCTGCGGGCCTTCGCCGCGGGCTGGTGACCCAAGGGGCGCACGGGCACGCCCGGTTCCGGAAGCGGAAGCGGAGCCTCACACCCCCGATGCGGACACCCCTGTGCCCGCCCCAGTTCATCTTCCGTTCACCCAGGTTGCCTACGTTCATCCGGACAACGACCTCGAATGATTGTCTGGGTAAATGGAAAGCTTCTCGCTGATCCTCGCGATTGTGGTGGTTACCGCACTCGCGTTTGATTTCACGAACGGTTTCCACGACACCGCGAACGCGATGGCGACCACCATCTCCACCGGCGCGATGAAGCCGAAGCTCGCGGTAGCCATGTCCGCCGCCCTCAACCTGGTGGGCGCCTTCCTCTCCGTGGAGGTCGCCAACACGATCTCCAAGGGACTCGTCGACGAGAGCGGCATCCGCCCCGAGGTCATCTTCGCCGCCCTGGTCGGCGCGATCCTCTGGAACCTGCTGACCTGGCTGGTGGGCCTGCCTTCCAGTTCCTCGCACGCCCTGATGGGCGGTCTGATCGGCGCCGCCGTCGCCTCCGCCGGATTCGGCGCCGTGCACGGTGGTGTGCTGGTCACCAAGGTGCTGCTGCCCGCGGTCGCCGCGCCGGTCGTGGCGGGTGTCGCCGCGCTGGTGGCCACCCGGCTCTCCTACGGCGCCGGCACCAAAACGGAGGGCGAGGCGACCCGCAAGGGCTTCCGCGCCGGCCAGGTCGCCTCCGCCGCGCTGGTCTCCCTCGCGCACGGCACCAACGACGCGCAGAAGACGATGGGCGTCATCACCCTCGCGCTGATCGCGGGCGGCGCCATCGCTCCCGGCTCCAACCCTCCCACCTGGGTGATCCTCTCCGCGGGCCTGGCCATCGCGCTCGGCACCTACATCGGCGGCTGGCGCATCATCCGCACCATGGGCACGGGCCTGACCGATCTGGAGCCCCGTCAGGGCTTCGCCGCGCAGACCAGCGCCGCGACCGCCATCCTGGCCTCCTCGCACCTCGGCTTCTCGCTCTCCACCACCCACGTCGTCTCCGGCGCCGTGATGGGTTCGGGTCTCGGCCGCAAGGGCGGTGTGGTCCGCTGGTCCACCGCGACCCGGATGACCGTCGCCTGGGTGCTCACCCTGCCGGCCGCCGCACTGGTCGGCGCGGGCGCCGAGGCCGTCACCGAACTGGGTGACTGGGGCACCGCCGCGGTCGCCGTCTTCCTGGTCGCCGCGAGCGGCTGGATCTACCGGCTGTCCCGGCGCGAGGTCATCGACCACACCAACGTGGTCGCCGAGCCCGCCGCGGAGCCGTCCGGCGTGGTGACCACCGCCATCGCCGCGGTGAGCCCCCCGCCCGCGGGCGCGATCACCGAGGACCTGACGGCCACCATCCCGGCCCCCGCACCGGCCTCGGCCGCCGAAGCGACGGCCCCCGCCGCCTCCACGGCCCCGCCGGCCGCCACCGTCTGACCCGAGCCCCGTTCACAAGGAAGCATCCCCATGAAGATCGACTGGGCGGCCATCGGCTCCGTCTTCGGCGTCAGCCTCGTGTTCACCGTGGGCCTGGTGGTCCTGTTCACCCTCGGCGTCAACGGCCTGGCCCGGCGTGAGAAGGCCGCGGCCGAGGGCGGATCCGCCACGCTCGCCGTCACCGGTGCCTACGTCTGCTTCGCGGCCTGCGCGGCGGCGGTGGCGTACGGCATCCTCCTGATCGTCTCCAAGTCCTGAGCCGACAGGCCCCAAGGCTCCCCTCCGCGCCCGCGGCAGGGGGGCCTTTCGCATGCCCGGCCACCCGTCGTGGTGTGGGAATCTGCACACTCCCGCAGGTCAACGGCAAGTTGACGGCCGTTCCGGGAGCGTGGTGGACTGCCCACGCCATGTACGGCAGCAGGAGAGGAAGCCGGTGCGAATCCGGCGCGGTCCCGCCACTGTCACCGGGGAAGAACCCCCGGGGAGCCAGGAACTCTCGCCGCCGGATCACGTCGAACCAGGGCGCGGACACCCTGAGTGAGGACACGACGCCATGCTCGGCTGCCCAAGTACCAGTACCAGGACCACTGTCGCGGTGACCACGGCCGGCTGAGCCGATGGCCGCCGATCGCAGTTACGCGTACGGCGCCGCCGCCGGGCTTCTCGGCGACCTCCTCCTCGGCGATCCACGCCGCGGGCATCCGGTCGCCGCGTTCGGGCGGGCGGCCGCCGCTGTTGAGGGCGCGTTGTGGCACGACCACCGCGGCTGGGGCGCGCTGCACACCACCCTGTGTGCCGGTGGCGCCGTCGCGCTCGGAGCGCTCGCCGCGGGCTTTGTGCGCCCCTCCCCCGCCGCCTCCGCCGCCCTGACCGCCGCGGCCGCCTGGGCCGTCGTCGGCGGCACCTCCCTCGCCCGGGAGGCGGACGCCGTCGGGACCGCCCTGTCGGCCGGGGACATCGAGGCGGCCCGCGCCCGGCTGCCGCATCTGTGCGGCCGGGACCCGCAGGCACTGGACGCCGACGGCATCGCGCGGGCCGTGGTCGAGTCGGTCGCCGAGAACACCTCCGACGCGGTCGTGGGCGCCCTGGTGTGGGGCGCGGCCGCCGGGGTGCCGGGGCTGCTGGGCTTCAGGGCGGTCAACACCCTGGACGCGATGGTGGGCCACAGGTCCGCCAGGTACCGCCGCTTCGGCTGGGCGTCCGCGCGCCTGGACGACGTGGCCGGCTGGCCGGGGGCCCGGCTGACCGCCGTCCTCGCCGCCGCGGCCGGGCCCGACCCGCGCGGTGCCGTACGGGCGTGGCGCGCGGACGCCCGCCGGCATCCCAGCCCCAACGCCGGTCCCGTGGAGGCATCCTTCGCGGGCGCCCTCGGGGTACGCCTGGGCGGCACCCTCTCCTACGGCGGGCGCGTCGAGCACCGTCCCGTGCTCAACGGCACGACCGGACGGGCCGTACGGGTCCCCGACATCGGGCGGGCGGTACGGCTCTCCCGCCGTGTCGGCCTGCTCGCGCTCGGCACCACGGTCGCCGCGCGCCTCCTGGTCAGCTGTGTCAACGGGCGGAAAGGACAAGGGAAGTGAACGGTGGTCTGCTCGTCGCCGGCACCACCTCCGACGCCGGCAAGAGCGTCGTGACGGCGGGGATCTGCCGGTGGCTGGTGCGCCAGGGCGTGAAGGTCGCGCCCTTCAAGGCGCAGAACATGTCCCTCAACTCCTTCGTGACCCGTGAGGGCGCCGAGATCGGGCGGGCCCAGGCCATGCAGGCCCAGGCGTGCCGGATCGAACCGACCGCGCTGATGAACCCCGTGCTGCTCAAGCCGGGCGGCGAACAGAGCAGCCAGGTGGTGCTGCTGGGCAAGCCGGTGGGCGAGATGAGCGCGCGCGGCTACCACGGCGGGCGCCGGCCGGCGCTGCTCGGCACGGTCCTGGACTGCCTGGCCGAGCTGCGCGGGCAGTACGACGCGGTGATCTGCGAGGGCGCGGGCAGCCCGGCCGAGATCAACCTGCGCCGCACCGACATCGTCAACATGGGGATCGCGCGCGGCGCCCGGCTGCCCGTGCTCGTCGTCGGCGACATCGACCGCGGCGGCGTCTTCGCCTCCTTCTTCGGCACCCTCGCACTGCTCTCGCCCGAGGACCAGGAGCTGGTCGCCGGATTCCTGGTGAACAAGTTCCGCGGCGACGTCTCGCTGCTGGAGCCCGGCCTGGAGATGCTCGAGGGCCTCACCGGACGGCCGGCGTACGGCGTGCTGCCGTTCCGGCACGGGCTCGGGATCGACGAGGAGGACGGCCTGCGTGTCTCCCTGCGGGGCGCGGTGCGGGAGTCGGCCGTCGCTCCCCCGCTCGGCGCGGACGTGCTGCGCGTCGCCGTGTGCGCGATCCCGCTGATGTCCAACTTCACCGACGTGGACGCGCTGGCCGCCGAACCCGGCGTCGTGGTGCGGTTCGTGGACCGCCCGGAAGAGCTGGCCGACGCGGACCTGGCCGTCGTCCCCGGCACCCGGGGAACCGTCCGGGCGCTGCGGTGGCTGCGCGAGCGCGGCCTCGCCGAGGCGCTGGCCCGCAGGGCCGCCGAAGGCCGGCCCGTGCTCGGCGTCTGCGGCGGCTTCCAGATCCTCGGCGAGCACATCGAGGACGAGGTGGAGTCGCGGGCCGGCGCGGTCCCCGGGCTCGGACTGCTGCCCGTGCGGGTGCGGTTCGCCCGCGAGAAGACCCTCACCCGGCCGTCCGGGCAGGCCCTCGGCGAGCCGGTCGAGGGGTACGAGATCCACCACGGCGTCGCCCGGGTCACCGGAGGCGAAGCCTTCCTGGACGGCTGCCGGGTGGGCGCGACCTGGGGCACGCACTGGCACGGCTCGCTGGAGTCGGACGGCTTCCGCCGGGCCTTTCTGCACGAGGTGGCCGCCGCCGCGGGCCGCCGCTTCGTGCCCGCGCCGGACACCTCCTTCGCCGCGCTGCGCGAGGAGCAGCTCGACCGGCTCGGCGACCTGATCGAACAGCACGCGGACACGGACGCGCTGTGGCGGCTCATCGAGTCCGGCGCGCCGCGAGGACTGCCCTTCATCCCACCGGGAGCGCCCGCATGAGCACAGTGTTGTTGTTGTCCACCGCCGACACGGATCTGCTGGCGGCACGGGCCTGTGACGCCGGCTATCTGATCGGCAACCCCACCCGGGTCGACGTCGCCGGGGAACTGCCGCGGCTGCTGGCGGACGCGGACCTCGCCGTCGTACGGCTCCTCGGCGGGAAGCGCGCCTGGGAGGACGGGCTGGCCGCGCTGAAGGCGTCCGGTGTCCCGGCGGTCCTGCTGGGCGGCGAGTCGGTGCCGGACGCGGAGCTGATGGCCGAGTCGACCGTGCCCGCCGGGGTCGTGGCGGAGGCGCTGCGCTACCTGGTCGAGGGCGGCCCGGACAACCTGCGCGAGCTGTCCCGGTTCCTGTCCGACACCGTGCTGCTGACCGGTGAGGGCTTCGAGGAGCCGCGCCGGATGCCGGAGTTCGGCGTGCACGGCGCGTACGAGGTCCGGGAGGGCCGCCCCACGGTGGGCGTGCTCTTCTACCGCGCCCATGAACTCAGCGGCAACACCGCCTTCGTGGACACCCTGTGCTCGGCGATCGAGGCGCGGGGCGCCAACGCCCTGCCCGTGTACTGCGGTTCGCTGCGCGGCGCGGACGCCGGGCTGTACGAGCTGCTGGGCCGGGCCGACGCGCTGGTGGCCACCGTGCTCGCGGCCGGCGGCACGCATGCCTCCCTGGCGTCGGCGGGCGGAAAGGATCCAGTGGTGCGAAGCACCTCCGTCGAGGGTGGTGGCGGGAGACCGGCGGACGAGGAGTCCTGGGACATCGGTGCGCTGGCCGACCTCGACATCCCCGTGCTGCAAGGGCTCTGCCTGACTTCCTCGCGCACCGCCTGGGACGGGTCGGACGCCGCCCTGTCCCCCATGGACGCGGCGATGCAGGTCGCCATCCCGGAGTTCGACGGCCGGCTGATCACCGTGCCGTTCTCCTTCAAGGAGCAGGGACCCGACGAGGTCCCGGTGTACGTCGCCGACCCCGAGCGGGCCGCGCGGGTGGCCGGGATCGCCGTGCGGCACGCGCGGCTCGGGTACAAGCCGAACGCGGACAAACGCGTCGCGCTGGTCTTCACCGCGTACCCGACCAAGCACTCCCGGGTCGGCAACGCGGTCGGCCTGGACACGCCCGCGTCGGCGGTCCGGGTGCTGGACGCGCTGCGGGACGCCGGGTACTCGCTCACCGAGTACCCCTCCGGCGGCGACGAGCTGATCCACCGGCTGATCGAGGCGGGCGGCCACGACGTGGAGTGGCTGACCGAGGAGCAGCTGGCCGCCGCGCCCGCCAGGGTCCCGCTGGCCGACTACCGGGCCTGGTTCGGGCAGCTGGACCCCGCGCTGCGCGAGGCGATGACCGAGGCGTGGGGCGAGCCGCCGGGCAACCTCTACGTGGACGGCGACGACATCGTGCTCGCCTCCCTGCAGTTCGGCAACGTCGTGGTGATGATCCAGCCGCCGCGCGGCTTCGGCGAGAACCCGATCGCGATCTACCACGACCCCGACATGCCGCCCTCCCACCACTACCTGGCGGCCTACCGCTGGCTGGACCACAGCTTCGGCGCGGACGCCGTCGTGCACATGGGCAAGCACGGCACCATGGAGTGGCTGCCGGGCAAGGGCCTCGGCCTGTCGCGCGGCTGCGGGCCGGACGCGGTGCTCGGCGAACTGCCGCTGGTCTACCCGTTCATCGTCAACGACCCCGGCGAGGGCACCCAGGCCAAGCGGCGCGGGCACGCCACGGTCGTGGACCACCTGGTGCCGCCGATGGCCCGCGCCGACACCTACGGCGACCTCGCCAAGCTGGAACAGCTGCTGGACGAGTACGCGCTCGTCTCCGACCTCGACCCGACGAAGGCGCCGGCCGTCCGCGCCCAGATCTGGACCCTGGTCAAGGCCGCCGAGCTCCACCACGACCTGCATGTGGACGAGCAGCCGGACGACGAGGCGTTCGACGAGTTCGTGATGCACATCGACGGCTATCTGTGCGAGATCAAGGACGTGCAGATCCGCGACGGCCTGCACATCCTGGGCGGCGGCCCGGTCGGCGAGCCCCGCGTCAACCTCGTCCTCGCCGTGCTGCGTGCCTCCCAGGTGTGGGGCGGGCAGGCGAACGCGCTGCCGGGCCTGCGGGCCGCCCTCGCCGAGCATTTCGGGCTGGTGGAGAAGGAGTTGCTGGCCGAGCCGGGCGCGCCGGTGAAGGTGCCGGTGGAGCTGACGGACCTGGTGGCGGGACCGGCGCGGACGGCTGCCGACGCGATCGACCTGCTGGAGCAGCTGTGCCGGCGGATCGCGGAGGGCATGGAGGCGAGGGACTGGGCGCGCGAGACCGTACGGGAGATCGTGCGGGAGGCGCTCGGGGGCGTCGAGCTCTCGGACGCGGTCGCCGTGTCGGAGTTCGCCTGCGACGAGGTCGTGCCGCGGCTCGCGCGCACCACGGACGAGATCGGGCACATCCTGCGGGCGCTGGAGGGCGGTTACGTCCCGGCGGGGCCCTCGGGCTCGCCGACCCGCGGCCTGGTGAACGTCCTGCCGACGGGGCGGAACTTCTACTCCGTCGACCCCAAGGCCATTCCGTCCCGGCTGAGCTGGGAGGTCGGGCAGTCGCTCGCGGACTCGCTGGTGCGGCGGTACCTGGCCGACACCGGCGAGTACCCGAAGTCCGTCGGACTGACGGTCTGGGGCACGTCCGCGATGCGCACCCAGGGCGACGACATCGCCGAGATCCTGGCGCTGCTGGGCTGCCGCCCGGTGTGGGACGACGCCTCGCGCCGGGTGACCGGCTTCGAGGTGATCCCCCTGGCCGAGCTGGGGCGCCCCCGCATCGACGTCACGGTCCGCATCTCCGGCTTCTTCCGGGACGCGTTCCCGCACGTGATCGGGCTGATCGACGACGCGGTGCGCGCGGTGGCCGCGCTGGCCGAGCCGGCCGGGTCCAACTACGTGCGGGCGCACGTGGAGGAGGACACCGCCGGGCACGGCGACCGGCGGCGCGCCACCGCCCGGGTCTTCGGCTCCAAGCCGGGCGCGTACGGCGCGGGGCTGCTGCCGCTGATCGACGCGCGGAACTGGCGGAGCGACGCGGACCTCGCCGAGGTGTACGCGGTGTGGGGCGGCTACGCGTACGGCCGGGGCCTGGACGGACGGGCGGCGCGCGGGGACATGGAGACGGCGTTCCGGCGGATCGCGGTGGCGGCGAAGAACGTCGACACCCGCGAGCACGACCTGGTCGACGCCGACGACTACTTCCAGTACCACGGCGGCATGGTCGCCATGGTGCGCCATCTGACCGGCGCCAACCCCGAGGCGTACGTGGGCGACTCGGCGGTGCCGGACCAGGTGCGGACGCGAACGCTCGGCGAGGAGACGCACCGGGTGTTCCGGGCGCGGGTGGTCAACCCGCGCTGGATGGCGGCGATGCGCAGGCACGGGTACAAGGGCGCCTTCGAGATGGCGGCGACCGTGGACTACCTGTTCGGGTACGACGCCACGGCGGGCGTGGTCGACGACTGGATGTACGAGAAGTTGTCGGCCGAGTACGTCTTCGACCCGGAGAACCGGGACTTCATGAGGAAATCCAACCCCTGGGCGCTGCGCGGCGTCACGGAGCGGCTCCTGGAGGCGGCGGACCGGGGCCTGTGGGCCGAACCGGACGCGGACACGCTGGCGCGGCTGCGCGCCACCTATCTGGAGCTGGAAGGCGACTTGGAGGGCGACGAGCAGTGACCCCCTTTCCTTTCACGGCCGTTGTCGGCCAGGACGATCTGCGGCTCGCGCTGCTGCTGAACGCCGTGTCCCCGGCGGTCGGCGGTGTGCTGGTGCGCGGCGAGAAGGGCACCGCGAAGAGCACCGCCGTGCGGGCCCTCTCGGCGCTGCTGCCCGAGGTGGCCGTGGTGCCCGGATGCCGGTTCTCCTGTGATCCCGGGGCCGCGGACCCGGGGTGCCCGGACGGGCCGCACGAAGCGGGGCCGGGCACCGAACGGGCGGCGCGGATGGTCGAGCTGCCCGTCGGGGCCGCGGAGGACCGGCTGGTCGGGGCGCTGGACATCGAGCGGGCGCTCGCCGAGGGCGTCAAGGCCTTCGAGCCGGGCCTGCTGGCCGACGCGCACCGCGGCATCCTGTACGTGGACGAGGTCAACCTGCTCCACGACCACCTGGTCGACCTGCTGCTGGACGCGGCGGCGATGGGCGCCTCCTACGTGGAGCGCGAGGGCGTCTCGGTGCGGCACGCCTCGAAGTTCCTGCTCGTCGGGACCATGAACCCCGAGGAGGGGGAGCTGCGGCCGCAGCTGCTCGACCGGTTCGGGCTGACCGTGGAGGTCGCGGCCTCGCGGGAGCCGGACCAGCGGGTGGAGGTCGTCAGGCGGCGCCTCGCGTACGACGACGATCCCGACGGGTTCGCCGCGCGCTGGGCAGGCGAGGAGGCCGCCGTGCGCCGGCGTGTCGTCGCGGCGCGGGAGTTGCTGCCGCAGGTGCGGCTGGGCGACGCGGCGCTGCGGCAGATCGCGGCGACCTGCGCGGCCTTCGAGGTGGACGGCATGCGTGCCGACATCGTGATGGCGCGCACGGCGACCGCGCTGGCCGCGTGGGCGGGGCGGACGGACGTGCTCGCGGAGGACGTGCGGCAGGCGGCGCTGCTCGCGCTGCCGCACCGCAGGCGCCGCAACCCCTTCGACGCGCCCGGCCTGGACGAGGACAAGCTGGACGAGACGCTGGAACGGTCCGCCGGGCAGGACGGGGAAGGCGACGACGATCCCGACGGTCCCGGTGGCGGCGGGCGGCCGGCGCCCGAGTCCGGTCCCGAGGGCGGCGGGGACGGCGCCGCGCCGCCGGAGGCCGGTGAGGGCGGGGAGCCGCAGCAGGCCGGCGCCGGCGCGGGCGAGCGGTCCCCGGTGGGGGCGGCCGAGCCGTTCCGGACCAGGGTGCTCAGCGTGCCCGGGATCGGGGAGGGTGCCGCCGGGCGGCGTTCCCGGGCGCGGACCGAGCACGGGCGGACCACCGGGGCGCGGCGGCCGCGGGGCGCGCTGACCAAGCTGCACCTGGCGGCGACCGTGCGGGCGGCGGCGCCGCACCAGCGGGCGCGCGGCCGGTCCGGGCCCGGACTGGTGATCCGCCGGGACGATCTGCGCCAGGCCGACCGGGAGGGACGCGAGGGCAATCTCGTGCTGTTCGTCGTGGACGCCTCGGGGTCGATGGCGGCCCGGCAGCGGATGGGCGCGGTGAAGGGCGCCGTGCTGTCGCTGCTGCTCGACGCCTACCAGCGGCGGGACAAGGTGGGCCTGGTGACCTTCCGGGGTTCCGGCGCGGACGTGGCGCTGCCCCCGACGTCCTCGGTCGACGCGGCCGCGGCGCGGCTGGAGTCGCTGCCGACGGGCGGCCGCACCCCGCTCGCGGCCGGGCTGCTCAAGGCGCACGAGGTGCTGCGGGTGGAGCGGCTGCGCGATCCGGCGCGGCGGGCGCTGGTGGTCGTCGTCACCGACGGCCGGGCCACGGGCGGCCCCGAGCCGGTCGCGCTCGCGGGACGGGCGGCACGGCTGTTCGCGGCCGGAAAGGTCGCCTCGGTCGTCGTGGACTGCGAGTCGGGGCCGGTGCGGCTCGGGCTCGCCGGGCAGCTCGCGGGTGAACTCGCGGGCACGGCGGTCACGTTGGACGAGCTGCGGGCGGACTCGATCGCCGGGCTGGTGCGGGATGTGCAGGGGACGTCGAGGAGGGCAGCGTAATGCCGCAGGGACAGCCGAGTGTCGTGCCGGACGACGGTCTGACGACCCGTCAGCGTCGTAACCGGCCGCTGGTCGTGGTGCACACGGGGGCCGGCAAGGGGAAGTCCACCGCCGCGTTCGGGCTCGCGCTGCGGGCCTGGAACCAGGGGTGGCCCATCGGGGTGTTCCAGTTCGTCAAGTCGGCGAAGTGGAAGGTCGGCGAGGAGAACGCGCTGCGCGTGCTCGGCGCCTCCGGCGAGGGCGGGAGCGTCGACTGGCACAAGATGGGCGAGGGCTGGTCCTGGGTGCAGCGGGACGCGCAGATGGACAACGAGGAGAAGGCGCGGGAGGGCTGGGAGCAGGTCAAGCGGGACCTGGCGGCCGAGGCGTACCGGCTCTACGTCCTCGACGAGTTCGCGTATCCGATGCACTGGGGCTGGGTGGACACCGACGAGGTCGTGGAGGTGCTGCGCGGCCGTCCCGGTACCCAGCACGTGGTGATCACCGGGCGGAACGCGCCCCGGAAGCTGCTGGACCTCGCGGATCTCGTCACCGACATGTCCAAGGTCAAGCACCCCATGGACGCGGGCCAGAAGGGCCAGAAGGGCATCGAGTGGTGACACCGTCGACGCCCCGGCTGGTCGTCGCCGCGCCCTCCTCGGGCAGCGGCAAGACCACCGTGGCCACGGGGCTGATGGCCGCGTTCGCCGCGCGGGGGCTCGCCGTGTCCCCGCACAAGGTCGGGCCGGACTACATCGACCCCGGGTATCACGCGCTCGCGACCGGGCGGGCGGGGCGGAACCTGGACGCGTACCTGTGCGGGCCGGAGCTGATCGCTCCGCTGTTCCTGCACGGGGCGCGGGGGTGTGACATCGCCGTGGTCGAAGGCGTGATGGGGCTGTACGACGGCGCGGCCCGGGAGGGCGAGCTGGCGTCCACCGCGCAGGTGGCGAAGCTGCTGGGGGCTCCGGTGGTGCTGGTGGTGGACGCGTCCTCGCAGTCGCGGTCGGTGGCGGCGCTGGTGCACGGATTCGTGTCGTGGGATCCGGAGGTGCGGATCGGGGGCGTGATCCTGAACAAGGTGGGGTCCGAACGGCACGAGGAGCTGCTGCGGGAGGCGCTGGAGTCCGTGGGGGTGCCGGTGCTGGGCGCGCTACGGCGGGCCCGGCCGGTGGAGACGCCGTCCCGGCACCTGGGGCTGGTGCCGGCGGCCGAGCGGCACGGTGTCGCGGTGGACGCCGTGTCGGAGATGGCGGCGCTGGTGTCCCGCGGCTGCGACCTGCCCGCGCTGGAGAGGCTGGCGCGGGCCGCGGGTCCGGTACCCGGGGACGGCGCTTGCTGGACCCCCGGCCCGCCCGTCACCCGGGAGCACCCGTCCCGGCCGGCCAGAAGGCCCAGGATCGCCGTCGCCGGCGGCCCCGCCTTCACCTTCTCCTACGCGGAGCACGCCGAACTCCTCACCGCCGCCGGGGCCGAGGTCGTCACCTTCGATCCGGTCCGCGACGAGGAGCTGCCCGACGGCACCGCCGGGCTGGTCGTCGGCGGCGGCTTCCCCGAGGTGTACGCCGCCGAGCTGTCCGCCAACGAGCCGCTGCGGAAGGCCGTGTCCGAACTGGCGCTGTCCGGGGCCCCGGTGGCCGCCGAGTGCGCCGGGCTCCTCTATCTCTGCCGGGAGCTGGACGGCAGTCCCATGTGCGGGGTGCTGGACGCCACCGCGCGGATGGCGCGGCGGCTCACGCTCGGGTACCGCGACGCCGTGGCCGTCGGGGACAGCGTGCTGGCCGCCGCCGGGACCCGGATGCGGGGGCACGAGTTCCATCGCACCGTGGTCGAGCCGGGGGCCGGTGCCGCGCCCGCCTGGGGGATCCGGGGCCGGGAGCGGCGGGTCGAGGGTTTTGTACAGCGGGGTGTGCACGCGAGCTATCTGCACACGCACTGGGCGTCCGAGCCCGGTGTCGCCCGTCGGTTCGTGGAGAGGTGCCGGACGTCATGAGCAGCAGGCTGATCGGTGTCGGGGTCGGCCCCGGGGACCCGGAGCTGGTGACCGTGAAGGGAGTCAACGCGCTGCGGGCGGCCGAGGTGGTCGTCGTACCCGTGATGGACAGCGGTGAGCGCGGGCGGGCCGAGGCGACCGTGGCGCACTACGTGTCCGGGGAGAAGATCGTCCGTGTGGTGTTCGCGCTGAACGAGCGGTCCGACCGGGGGCGCCGGGAGGCCGCCTGGGACGCGGCGGGCGCACGGGTCGCGGAGCTGCTGGGGCGGCACGGCTCGGTAGCGTTCGCCACCATCGGGGACCCGAACGTCTATTCGACGTTCACCTATCTCGCGCAGACCATCGCGGAGCTGGTGCCCGGGGTCGTCGTGGAGAGCGTGCCGGGGATCACGGCCATGCAGGATCTCGCGGCGCGCTCCGGTGCCGTGCTGACCGAGGGCACCGAGCCGCTGACGCTGGTGCCGGTGACGGCGGGCGCGGCGGTGCTGGAGGAGGCGCTGGCCGGGCCGGGAACGGTCGTGGCGTACAAGTTCGGACGGCAGGCCGCCGAGGTCGCCGGGGCGCTGGCGCGGGCCGGCCGGCTCGACGACGCGGTGTGGGGCTCGGCGCTGGGGCTGCCGGAGGAGTCGGTGCGCCCGGCGGCGGAGCTGGACGGCTCGCCACTGCCGTACCTGTCGACGCTGATCGCGCCGCCGCGGCGGGACGGCGGGCGGGGCGGGAAGTTGTGAACGGTGCGCGGCGGCCGGCGCGGTCAGCCGGAGATGCCGACCACCAGCCAGATGAACGCGGCCCCGGCCACCGTGCACAGCAGGGTGGAGCGGGCGGGGTGCTCGTGATGGGCCTCGGGCAGGATCTCGGCGGCGGCGAGGTAGAGCAGGACGCCGCCGAAGAGTCCGAGGTAGCCGCCGAGCACCGGTTCGGGGATGTGGAAGAAGACGGTCGACAGCGCGCCCAGCAGGGGGGCGCAGGCGTCCGCGACCAGCATCCCGATGGCTCGGCGGCGGGCGTTGCCGTACAGGCTGGTGATGGTGAAGGTGTTGAAGCCGTCGGCGAAGTCATGGGCGATCACGGCGAGCGCGACGGCCGTGCCCATGCCGCTGCCGACCTGGAAGGCGGCACCGATGGCGACGCCGTCCATGGCGCTGTGGCCCACCATCGCGCCCGCCGCGGTGAGGCCCACCTCGGGCGCCCGGTGATGGTCGTGCTCGTCCCCGCCGTGGGCGGCCTGGCGGGCCGCGAGGGTGCGTTCCACGAGGTGGGCGAGGAGGAAACCGGCCACGAACAGCAGCAGGGCCGCGGGTACGCCGAAGATCTCGCGGTCGGCGGCGCGCAGCGCCTCCGGCAGCAGGTCGAGGCCGACCACGCCCAGCATCAGACCGCCGGCGAGTCCCAGGACGAGATGCCGTCGGTCGGTCACCCGCTGAGCCGTCCAGCCGCCGGCCAGCGTCATCAGGAACGCGCCGAGCGCGACGAAGACCGCCATAGGCACTTGCTATCCGATGAAGGCGCCTTCGCGCACATCGGGCACCTCGCATATCACCGCGCATCCTGACATTTCACCCCGCTACTGCCGTGTGCTTTCCGTACGAGAGGACTTTTCCGATGGCCGACGCCCTCACAGACACGCCCACCGAGGCACCCCTCGGGAAGGTGACCATCGTCGGAGCGGGCCCCGGCGCCGCCGACCTGCTGACGTTCCGGGCCGCGCGGGCGATCGCCGAGGCGGACGTGGTGATCTGGGCGGCGAGCCTGGTGCGGGCGGAGGTGCTGGAGCACGCGCGCGCGGACGCGGAGGTCCTGGACTCGGCGGCCATGTCCCTGGAGCAGGTGGTCGCGGTCTACGCGCGGGCCCGCGCCGAGGGCCTGAAGGTGGCGCGGATCCACTCCGGCGATCCGGCGCTGTGGGGCGGCACCCAGGAGCAGCTCGACCGGTGCGCGGAGATCGGCATCGCCACCGAGGTGGTGCCCGGGGTGTCGTCCTTCTCCGCGGTGGCCGCCCTCGCACAGCGCGAGCTGACCGTCCCCGAGGTCGCGCAGTCCGTCGTCCTCACCCGGCTCGGCGGCGGCAAGACGCCGATGCCGCCCGGCGAGGAGGTGCGCGAGTTCGCCCGGCACGGCACCACGATGGCGGTCTTCCTGTCGGCGGCGCGCAGCGGTCAGCTGGTGCGGGAGCTGCTGGAGGGCGGCTATCCGACGTCCACGCCGGTGATCGTCGCCCACCAGGCGACCTGGCCGGAGGAACTGGTCGTGCGGTGCACGCTCGGCACGCTGGAGGAGACGGTCAAGGAGCACCGGCTCTGGAAGCACACGCTGTTCCTGGTCGGCCCCGCGCTGGCCGCGGAGGGCACCCGCTCGCACCTCTACCACCCCGGGCACTTCCACGGCTTCCGCAAGGCCGACCCGCAGGCCCGGCGGGAGCTGCGCGAGCGGGGGGCGGGCAGGTGATCACGGTCGTCGGCACGGGGACGGGGACGCCGCTCGCCGAGGACGTCGCGGCGGGCGCCGCGCTCGTCGTCGGCGGGCGCCGGCACCTGGACTCGGTGCGGCTGCCCGCCGGCGCCGAACGGGTCGTGCTCGGGCCGCTGGCGCCCGCGCTGGACACCATCGCCGGGTACGTCGGCAAGGAGCTGCCGGTGCTGGTGCTGGCCTCCGGGGACCCCGGCTTCTTCGGGATCGTCCGGGTGCTGGCCGAGCGCTTCGGGCCCGAGCGGCTGTCGGTACGGCCCGGGGTCTCCTCGGTGGCCGCCGCGTTCGCCCGGCTCGGGCTGCCCTGGGACGACGCGCTCGTGGTCAGCGCGCACGGCAGGGACCTGCGCACCGCCGTGAACGTCTGCCGCGCCCGTCCGAAGGTCGCCGTGCTCACGGGTCCGGGCTCGGGCCCGGCCGAACTGGGCGCCGCGCTCGCCGGCCGCGACCGGACCCTCGTCGTGGCCACCGCGCTCGGCGACCCGGAGCGGGAACGGCTGGACCGGGTGACGCCCGCGCAGGCCGCGGCACGGGACTGGGGCACGGCGGTGAGCGTGGTGCTGTGCCTGGCGGAGCCCTCGGCACCCGGTCCGCCGCGCACCGTCGCGGGGGTTCCCGCCGGTCCGGCCCGATGGGCCCTGGAGGAAACCGGGTTCGCCCACCGCGACTCCATGATCACCAAGTTCGAGGTGCGCGCGCTCGCGCTGGCGCGGATCGGGCCGCGGCTCGGGGATCTGGTGTGGGACGTGGGCGCCGGGTCCGGCTCGGTCGCGGTGGAGTGCGCGCGGCTCGGCGCGGCCGTCGTCGCGGTCGAGAAGGCCGCGGAGGGTGTCGACCGGATCCGGGAGAACGCCCGCGCCCATGGCGTCGGGGTGGACGTGGTGCACGGCACCGCGCCCGACGCGCTGGCCGCACTGGCCGACGACCCGGACGCCGTGTTCATCGGCGGCGGGGGGCGCGAGCTGCCCGCCGTCATCCGGGCGTGCGCGCTGCGTGCGCGCCGGTCCGTGGTGGTGGCCCTGGCCGCCCTGGACCGGGTGCCCGCGGCCCGCGAGGCGCTGACCGGCGCCGGGTTCGGCTGCGACGGGGTGCTGCTCCAGTCCTCGCGGCTCGCCCCGCTGCCGGGTGCGGTGACCCGGCTCGCGGCCACCAACCCGGTGTTTCTGCTCTGGGGCGTCAGAACCCCCGTTCCCATCGAAGGAGTTGACCAGTGATCGGCCTGATTTCCGCCACCGCGGCGGGGGCGTCGGCACGGGACCGGCTGGCCGCGGCCTGGCCGGACCGTACCCGGGTGTACGAGGGCCCGGTCCCCGAGGCGGTACGGGCCGCCTTCGCCGAGTGCGAGCACCTCGTGTGCTTCCTGGCGACGGGCGCGACGGTACGGCTGCTCGCGCCGCTGCTCGCGAGCAAGGCGGCCGACCCCGGCGTGGTCTGCGTGGACGAGGGCGGCCGGTTCGCGGTGTCGCTGGTCGGCGGGCACGGCGGCGGAGCCAACGAGCTCGCCCGGGAAGTGGGTGAGCTGCTCGGCGCGGAGCCGGTGGTGACCACCGCCACGGACGCCGTGGGGCTGGCCGGTCTGGACACGCTCGGGCTGCCCTGCGAGGGCGCGGTCGCCGCCGTGTCCCGGGCCCTGCTGGACGGCGAACCGGTCGCGCTCGCGGCCGAGCTGGCGTGGCCGCTCCCCCCGCTGCCGGTGTCGCCGCAGGGGTCGTACACGATCCGGCTCACCGACCGGGACGTCCGGCCCGGCGACCGGGAGGCGCTGCTGCGGCCGCCCTCCCTCGTCGTCGGGGTCGGCGCGTCCAGGGGCGCCCCGGTGGAAGAGGTGCTCGGGCTGATCGAGCGGACGCTGCGGGAGGCGGGGCTGTCCCCGCGGTCCGTCGCCGAACTGGCCACCGTGGACGCCAAGTCGCGGGAGCCGGGCATCCTGGGCGCCGCCGGGCGGCTGGGCGTGCCCGTGGTGACGTACTCCGCCGAGGAGCTGGCCGCGGTCGAGGTGCCCAACCCCTCGGCCGCGCCGCTCGCGGCCGTCGGCACCCCGTCGGTCGCCGAGGCGGCCGCGCTGTTCGGCGGCGGTGAACTCCTCGTCCCCAAGCGGAAGTCGGACGCCGTCCCGGCGATGGCGACCTGCGCCGTGGTGCGCAGGGCCGGGCGGGGGCGGCTCGCGGTGGTCGGGCTCGGGCCGGGCGCCCGGGATCTGCTCACCCCGCGCGCGACCGCCGAGCTGCGCCGGGCCTCGGTGCTGGTCGGGCTCGACCAGTACGTGGACCAGATCCGCGATCTGCTGCGGCCCGGCACCCGGGTGCTGGAGTCCGGGCTCGGCGCCGAGGAGGAGCGGGCCCGCACCGCGGTCGAGGAGGCCCGGCGCGGACACGCGGTGGCGCTGATCGGCAGCGGGGACGCGGGCGTGTACGCCATGGCCTCGCCCGCGCTCGCCGAGGCGTCCGACGACATCGACGTGATCGGGGTGCCCGGGGTGACGGCCGCGCTGGCCGCCGCCGCGATCCTCGGCGCGCCGCTGGGTCACGACCATGTCTCCATCAGCCTCTCCGACCTGCACACCCCGTGGGAGGTCATCGAGCGGCGGGTGCGGGCGGCGGCCGAGGCGGATCTCGTGGTCACCTTCTACAACCCCCGTTCCCGGGGCCGCGACTGGCAGCTGCCCAAGGCGCTCGGCATCCTCGCCGAGCACCGCGCGCCGACGACGCCCGTGGGTGTCGTGCGCAACGCCTCCCGGCCGGACGGGTCGAGCCGGCTCGCCACGCTGGCCGGGCTCGACCCGGCGAGCGTGGACATGATGACCGTCGTCACCGTGGGCAACACCGCGACCCGTACCGTCGCCGGCCGCATGGTGACCCCGCGCGGCTACCGCTGGCAGAGCGGACGTGCGGAGGAGATCCGGTGAACCGGATCGCGCGCCCCGCCGGGCAGGGGTCCTCGCGGCGGCTGCCCGACGCGTGCGACGGGTCCGAGAAGGGCGGCTCGGCGGTCCTGGCCGCCGCCCTCGACACCTTGCCCGACCAACCGATTCCGTCCGAGGAGACACTGTGACCAACCCGCCCGCCCTGCTGATCGCCGGCCACGGCACCCGTGACGACGCCGGAGCCGAGGCGTTCCGCGCCTTCGTACGGGAGCTGGGGCTCCGCCGGCCCGACCTGCCCGTCGCGGGCGGCTTCATCGAGCTGTCCCCGCCGCCGCTCGGCGACGCGGTCGCCGAACTGGTGGCGCGCGGCGTGCACCGGTTCGCGGCCGTGCCGCTGATGCTGGTCTCCGCCGGGCACGCCAAGGGCGACATCCCGGCCGCGCTGGCCCGCGAGAAGGAGCGGCACCCGGGCATCTCGTACGCCTACGGCCGCCCGCTGGGCCCGCACCCGGCGCTGCTGAACGTACTGGAGCGGCGCCTGGACGAGGCGATCGGCGACCAGGACCGCGCGGAGGTGACCGTGCTGCTGGTCGGCCGCGGCTCCACCGACCCGGACGCCAACGCCGAGGTGTTCAAGGCGGCGCGGCTGCTCTGGGAGGGCCGGGGGTACGCCGGAGTGGAGACGGCGTTCGTGTCCCTCGCGGCGCCCGACGTGCCGAGCGGCCTGGACCGCTGCGCGGCGCTCGGGGCGCGGAAGATCGTCGTGCTCCCCTACTTCCTGTTCACCGGGATCCTGCCGGAGCGGGTGCGGCGGCAGACCGAGGAGTGGGCGGCCGCGCACCCGGAGACCGCCGTCTCCTCGGCCGATGTCATCGGTCCCGAGCCGGAGTTGCTCGACCTGGTGCTCGAACGGTACGAGGAGGCCGTCCAGGGCGATCTGCGCATGAACTGCGACTCGTGCGTGTACCGGATCGCGCTGCCGGGCTTCGAGGACAAGGTGGGCCTGCCGCAGCAGCCGCACTTCCACCCGGACGACGACGGCCACGGGCACCACCACCACGGCGGGCACGCGCACAGCCATGCCCACTGAGGACTGCCCCGGGCCCGACCTGCGCCATCACGGGGACGCCGAGGTACGGGACGACGGCGCGGCGCTGGTCGATCTCGCCGTCAACGTACGGTCCGACACGCCCCCGCGGTGGCTGCGCGACCGGATCGCCGGCTCCCTGACCTCCCTCGCGGCCTACCCGGACGGGCGGGCCGCGCGGGCGGCGGTGGCGGCACGGCACGGGCTGCCGGTGTCGCGGGTGCTGCTGACGGCGGGGGCGGCGGAGGCGTTCGTGCTGCTCGCCCGCGCGCTCAAGGTCCGGCAACCGGTCGTCGTGCACCCGCAGTTCACCGAGCCGGAGGCGGCGCTGCGGGAAGCCGGGCACACGGTGGAGCGGGTCCTGCTGCGGCCCGGGGAGGGCTTCCGGCTGGATGCCGCGCTGGTACCGGAGCGGGCGGACCTGGTGGTGATCGGCAACCCGACGAACCCGACGTCCGTCCTGCACCCGGCCTCGGTGATCGCCGGGCTCGCCCGCCCCGGGCGGGTGCTGGTGGTGGACGAGGCGTTCATGGACGCGGTGCCGGGCGAGCGGGAGGCGCTGGCGGGGCGGACGGACGTCCCCGGTCTGGTGGTGCTGCGCAGCCTCACCAAGACCTGGGGGCTGGCGGGTCTGCGCATCGGCTATGTGCTGGCCGAGCCCGAGATCATCGCCGAGCTGGAACGGGCGCAGCCGCTGTGGCCGGTGTCCACGCCGGCACTGGCCGCCGCCGAGGCGTGCGTGTCCTCCCGCGCCCTGGCGGAGGCGGGACACGCGGCCCACCGCATCGCCGCGGACCGGGCGCACCTGGTCGCGGGCCTGTCCGCGCTCGCGCCCCGCGGGGTGCGGGTCGCGGGACCGGCCGAGGGTTCCTTCGTACTGGTCGGTGTCCCGGAGGCGGCCGCCGTACGGCGCCGGCTGCGCGACCTCGGCTACGCCGTGCGCCGCGGCGACACGTTCCCCGGACTCGGCGCCGGCTGGATACGCCTCGCCGTCCGCGACCGGCGCACGACGGACGCCTTCCTGACCGCGCTGTCGACCGCCCTCGGCTGACGGCGGCCGCCCCTCGAAGCGGCGGCCACCGGACGCGCCGCGTCCGTCGCGGATCGGCGCGCTCCGCGGGACCGGCGAGGCTCCCCCGGCCTCCCCGGTCCCGTCCCTCACCCCGCGGTCAGCTCCTGCGGCGGCGTGCCATCAGCACCGCGCCACCACCCACCGCCAGCAGCGCCACCGCGCCGCCCGCGAGGTACGGCGTCGCCGGGTTGCCTCCCGTCTCCGCGAGGTCGGTGTGCGAGGAGCCGCCCTGCGGTTTCACGTCGGAGACCGGGGCGGCGTCGGACTTGGTGCCGGAGGCCGAGCCGGGCTTGGTGCCGGAGCCCGGGTCGTGGCTCTGCGTCGGGGGCTTCGAGGGCGGGGCCATCGGGGACTCGCAGGTCGCCTTGGCCAGCGTGACCGTGCCCTCGACGTCCGCGACGTTCAGCTTCAGCGGGTTGACGGACACCTTCAGCTGCAGCGCGGTCGCGGCCGCCGTACGCGAGGTGGTGCTGTGCCGCGCGAGGTCGAGGCGGACCTCGCCGACGCCGGGCACCTTGACGTCGACCGGCCCCCCGGCGGTGAGCGTGACACGGCGGCCGAGGACGGTGACCGTGCCGACGATCTTCGCGTCGGCGGCCGGGGCCCTGCCCGCCTCGCAGGTGGCCTGCGCGGTGACGGTGTCCACCTCGATCAGGGACAGCAGAGGCAGGCCGGGGACGTGCAGTTTGGCGTGCACGAGGCGGACGGAGCCCTCGGCGCGCCGGTCGGTGACGGTGACCCGGGAGCGGGCCACGTCCGCGCTGAGGACGGTGAACGGGTCGCCGTTCGCCACCCCGTCGAGCCGGGTGGACAAGGCGGTCCGGTCGGCGCTGCGGGGTGCCTTGACGTCGTTGAGGGAGACGGCGAGCGGGACGTCGACGGACTTGTCGAGCAGGGACACGTCGAGCCCGGTGTGCAGGACGACGGCGGTGGCGCGGCCGGGGTTCTCGGTGGCGTGCGCCGCGCCCGCGCCCAGGACGGCGGGCGCGGCGGTCAGCGCGGTGACGGTCGCCGCGGCGGCCAGACGGCGCACGGACATAGGGAAGTTGGTGCTGTTCAAGGCGGTGGGACCCCCCACTTGGAACTGCTTGGGACCCGTCAACCTTGTCGTCAGTGCGGGTGAACGGTCAGCAAACCTCGGTCACTTCACTCAAACGTGGAAATTCCGCACGCCTCTTCGAATCACCAAGCACAGGCGTTCCCTCCCGCTCGCGCGGCGCCCGTGCTTCTATTCGACGATCCCCCCGTTCAGCACCACCCGGCGCGGCGCCGCCAGCACCCCCACATCGGCCCGGGGGTCCTCGTCGTACACCACGAGGTCCGCGGGGGCGCCCTCCTCCAGGCCGGGCCGCCCGAGCCACGCGCGCGCGGACCAGCTGGTCGCCCCGAGCGCCTCGACCGGCGGGATGCCCGCGGTGACCAGCTCGGCGACCTCCGCCGCGACCAGGCCGTGCGGCAGCGAACCGCCGGCGTCGGTGCCGACGAACACCGGGATGCCGGCGTCGTAGGCGGAGCGCACCGTGTCGTAGCGGCGCTCGTGCAGCCGGCGCATATGGGCCGACCAGCGGGGGAACCTGGCCTCGCCGCCGTCCGCGAGCCGCGGGAAGGTGGCGATGTTGACGAGGGTGGGGACGATGGCGACGCCCCGCTCGGCGAACAGCGGGATCAGGTCCTCGGTGAGGCCGGTGGCGTGCTCGATGCAGTCGATGCCCGACTCGACCAGGTCGCGCAGGGAGTTCTCGGCGAAGCAGTGCGCGGTGACCCGGGCGCCCAGCCGGTGGGCCTCGGCGATCGCGGCCCCGACCGCCTCGCGGGGCCAGCAGGGCGAGAGATCGCCGGCCTCGCGGTCGATCCAGTCGCCGACCAGCTTGACCCAGCCGTCGCCCCGCCGGGCCTCCTGGGCGACATAGGCGACGAGGTCGTCCGGCTCGATCTCCCAGGCGTAGTTGCGGATGTAGCGGCGGGTGCGCGCGATGTGCCGCCCGGCCCGGATGATCTTCGGGAGGTCGGCGCGGTCGTCGATCCAGCGGGTGTCGGAGGGCGAGCCCGCGTCCCGCATCAGCAGGGTGCCCGCCTCCCGGTCGGTCAGCGCCTGCTTCTCGGCGGTCTCCGCGTCGACCGGACCGTGCGCGTCGAGGCCCACATGGCAGTGGGCGTCGACGAGTCCGGGCAGCGCCCAGCCCGCCACGGTCCGGATGTCCCGGGCCCCGGCGGGGCGGTCGTACGACACCCGGCCGCCGACCACCCACAGTTCGTCGCGTACGTCCTGCGGTCCGACGAGGACCCTGCCCTTGACGTGCAGCACCGGCTGATCGCTCATACCGGCACCTTAGAGGGCTACGCCCGGTCGGGTCCCCCCGCCTCCGGAAGGCCCTCCTCCACCTCGGCCGTCGCCGGGTCGAGGAGGCGGGAGAGGAAGTGACGGGTGCGCTCGTGCCGCGGGGCGCCGATGACCTGCTCGGGGCGGCCCTCCTCCACGATCACCCCGCCGTCCATGAAGACGACCCGGTCGGCGACCTCGCGCGCGAAGCTCATCTCGTGGGTGACGACCATCATCGTCATGCCCTCCCGCGCGAGGGACCGCATGACCGCGAGGACGTCGCCGACCAGCTCCGGGTCGAGGGCCGAGGTCGGCTCGTCGAAGAGCATCACCTCGGGGTCCATGGCCAGCGCGCGGGCGATGGCCACGCGCTGCTGCTGGCCGCCGGAGAGGGCGGAGGGGTGGGCGTCCGCCTTCTCCGCGAGGCCCACCCGGGCCAGGTTCCCGGCGGCCACGCGCTCGGCCGCCGCTTTGTCGCGCCCGAGCACCCGGCGCTGCGGCAGCGTGAGGTTCTCGGTGACGCTGAGGTGCGGGAAGAGGTTGAACTGCTGGAAGACCATGCCGATCCGGCGGCGGACGGCGTCGATGTCGACGTCCGGGTCGGTGACCTCGGTGCCGCCGACGAAGACCTGCCCCTCGGTGGGCTCCTCCAGCAGGTTCACACAGCGCAGCAGCGTGGACTTGCCGGAGCCGGACGGGCCGATGACGCAGACGACCTCGCCCTGGGCGATCTCCAGGTCGATGCCGCGCAGCACGTGGTTGTCGCCGAAGGACTTGTGCAGCCCCTGGACGCGGATCTCGGGGCTGGTCACCTGATCTCCCTGAGGGCCTTGGTTTCCATACGGCGTACGACGAGGCTGAGCGGGATGGTGATCAGCAGATAGCACAGGCCCGCCACCAGGATCGGCGTGGAGTTGGCGGTCTGGCTGGCCAGGTCGTTGCCGAACTTGGACAGTTCGCGCTGTTCCAGGGTGACCCCGAGGAACAGCACCAGCGAGGAGTCCTTGAAGAGCAGGACGAGTTCGTTGGTCAGCGGCGGCAGGATGATGCGGAAGGCCTGCGGCAGGATGATCGAGACCATGGCCCGCGCGGGCGAGAACCCGAGCGAACGGGCCGCCTCCATCTGCCCCTTGGGCACCGCCTGGATGCCGGCGCGGATGGTCTCGGCCATGTAGGCGGCGGAGACCAGACCGAGGGCGACGGCGACCTTGCCGTAGGTGCCGCCCGGGTACTGCACGGTCGGGAAGGCCAGCGGCACACCGACGCCGACGAAGATGAAGATCAGCAGTGCGGGCAGGCCGCGGAAGATCTCGACGTAGATGCCGGCGAGCCAGCGGTAGGGGCCCACGGAGGACAGCCGCATCAGGGCGATGACCACGCCGAGGGCCAGGCCGACGACGAACCCGGACAGCGTGTACAGCACGGTGTTCTTCAGGGCGACCGTGATGAGGTCCGGGAACAGCTGCCTGGCGATCTCCGGCTGCGCGAACTGGTTCTGGAGCCGCCCCCAGTCCGCGGTGAGCGCGAAGGCGATCACCGCGGCGGCGAGGACGGCGTACTGGGCGCCGCGCGAGAGCCTGCGCTTCTGCGTGCGCGTCAGCCCCGTGCGCTTCGGCTGGACGCCGGTGTCCGTGTCGGCCATGGGGTCAGGAACCCGCCGGGGAGGCGACGGAGGAGTCGTACGGGCCGATCCACTTCTCGTAGATCTTCTTGTAGGTGCCGTCGGCCTTGGCGTCCTCCAGGGCCTTGTCGATGGCCTTCAGCAGGGGCTTGTTGCCCTTCTTGACCGTGAAGCCGTACTGCTCGCCGGTCTTCAGGTTGTCGACCACCTTGAACCTGGCCGCCGTGGCCTTGTCCTTCAGCCAGCCCTGGACCACCGGGTAGTCGATGACGACGGCCTGGACCTGGCCGGTGCGCAGGCCGTTGAGGACGGCGTCGGAGGAGGCGAAGGAGACCGGGTCCAGGCCCTTCTGCTTGGCGAAGTCCTCACCGGTGGTCTGCGCCTGGGCGCCGACCTTCCTGCCCTTGGCGGCGGCGAGCGAGTCGATCCCGCTGCCCTTGGCGACCAGCACGGCCTGGGTGGCCTCGAAGTACGGGTCGGAGAAGTCGACGTTCTTCGCGCGCTCGGGGGTGATCGTCATGCCGGCGGCGGCCAGGTCGCACTGGCCGGAGTTCAGGAAGGCGCCGGTCTTGAAGTTCTCGAACGGCGTGTCCACGATCTGCTGCTTGACGCCGAGGTCCTTGGCGACGAGGTCGATCAGGGAGACGTCGAAGCCCTGCACCTTGCCGTCGACCACCGACTGGAACGGCGGGTAGGGCAGGTGGGTGCAGGTGGTGAGCTTTCCGGCGTTGGCGAGGTGGACACCGCCCGCCACCGTCTGACCGCTCCCCGAGCCGCCGGAGGAGCAGCCCGCCACGACGAGCACGAGGCCCGCGGTCGCGGTGGTGGCGGCCAGCAGGCGGGTCCGGCGTCCGAAGGGCGTTTTCATGGGGGAATCTCCTGAGCAGGGAAAGGCAGGTTCCGATTATAAGGAAATGTTTGGGTATCTCAAACCAAACCCATGGCCTCGGGGAGCCTGGACCTAGGATCGGGGGGAGCAGACCGCCGTGAGCCCTGCGAACCTCCCGACGAAGAGAGAGCACCGCCGTGACGCACCCCCTCCTCGACCTGCCCCCGCTGACCGCGCGGCGCTTCGCCGCGATCGAGGACCGGGTGGCCCGGCTGCTGGACACCCGGCAGGACGTACTCATCACCCAGGGCGAGGCGCTGCTGCCGCTGGAGGGCGCGATACGCGCCGCCGCCGGTCCGGGCACGGTGGCGCTGAACGTGATCACCGGCCCCTACGGGCAGACCTTCGGCGACTGGCTGCGGGACGCCGGCGCGACCGTGCACGACATCTCGGTCCCCTTCCACACGGCGGTGCGGGCGGAGCAGATCCGTGCCGCGTTCGCCGAGCACCCGGAGATCGACTTCGTCTCGCTGGTGCACGCGGAGGCGGCGACCGGCAACACCAACCCGGTCGCGGAGATCGGCGAGGCGGTGCGGGAGCAGGGCGCGCTGTTCTATCTGGACGCGGTCGCCTCGGTGGGCGCCGAGCCGGTGCTGCCGGACGCGTGGGGCGTGGACCTGTGCGTGATCGGCGCGCAGAAGGCGATGGGCGGCCCGGCGGGCGTGTCGGCGATCTCGGTGAGCGAGCGGGCCTGGGCCCGGATGGCGGCGAACCCCGACGCGCCGCGCCGCTCCTACCTCTCCCTGCTGGACTGGAAGGAGCGCTGGCTGGACGCCGGCCGCAGGATGCTGCCGCACGCCCCGGCGCAGCTGGAGATGCTGGCGCTGGACGCCTGCCTGGAGCGGATCGAGGCGGACGGCCTGGACGCGGTGACGGCCCGCCACCGCCGCGCGGCCGAGGCCACCCGGGCGGGCGCGTCGGCCCTGGGCGGCGGCCTGGAGCCGTACGTCCACGACGCCGCGGACGCCGCCCCGGTCGCCACCACCCTGCGCGTCCCCCCGTCGCTCGTGGCCCGCGACCTGGTCGCCGCCGCGCTGGCCGCCGGCCCCGCCCTCCCGCTGGCCGCGGGCGGCGGCGCCCTGGCCGCGGAGATGATCCGGGTCAACCACTACGGCCCGGACGCCACCGAGTCCGCCGTCCAGGACTCGCTCGCCGCCCTGGGCGCCGCCCTCGCCGCACAGGGCGCGGCGGTGGACCCGGAGGCCGCGCGGCAGGCAGTGGAGCGGGCCTGGCGGTAACCGCCGGGGACCGGTGAGCACGAGTACGGCCCGCGCGACGGAAGACGCGCGGGCATTCTCCGTGAACGAACAGACGGCACCGGCCGAGCTCGAATTCAATTCGGTTCTATAATTCCCGCTAATTCTTGCCTATTCCCGTAGGTAGCTTCCCATACTCTTCTGCCCGCTTTCCGCAGTGCTAAACCGGCCAGTTTTCCAGGAGATTTCCGAAGGTTTCCAGGGTGTGACACACCCCACAATGAGGGGATTTTGCCCCACTTTGCCGTAGGGCAAAAGGTACATTTCACGCTTCGCTCCAAGTGGCGCCGCACCCATGGTCGTGCATTTTTTAATTCGCATCGCTAAATTCGTGCCGCATGACCGCCGCACCCGCAGACCTGCTCATAGACCGACCGGCCACGGCCGACGGCGCCGCGCTCTGGCGTCTGGCCAAGGACTCGAAAACGCTCGATCTGAACTCGTCCTACAGCTATCTGCTGTGGTGCCGGGATTTCGCCGGCACCTCGGCGGTGGCGCGCGGTGCGGACGGCACACCCGTCGGATTCATCACCGGGTACGTGCGGCCCGACCGCCCGGACACCCTGCTCGTCTGGCAGGTCGCCGTGGACTCCGCCCACCGAGGCCGCGGCATCGCCGCCGCCCTGCTGGACGGACTGACCGCGCGGCTCGCCGCCGAGCACGGGGTCACCCGCGTCGAGACCACCATCACGCCCGGCAACACCGCCTCCGAGCGGCTGTTCACCTCGTTCGCCGAGCGGCACGGCGCGCACCTCACCCGCGAGGTGCTGTTCCCCGCCGAGCTGTTCCCGGACGGCCCGCACGACTCCGAATTCCTCTACCGCATCGGCCCGTTGACCGATTCCCACGCCCACTGAGGAGCGAATCACAGTGACCATCACCCAGCCCGACCTCAGCGTCTTCGAGACCGTCGAGTCCGAGGTGCGCAGCTACTGCCGCGGCTGGCCCACCGTGTTCGACCGCGCGCAGGGCAGCCGGATGTACGACGAGGACGGCCACGCGTACCTCGACTTCTTCGCCGGCGCCGGATCGCTCAACTACGGCCACAACAACCCGGTACTCAAGAGGGCACTGATCGACTACCTGTCCCGGGACGGGGTCACTCACGGCCTGGACATGTCGACCACGGCCAAACGCTCCTTCCTCCAGACCTTCCAGGACCTGGTGCTGCGCCCGCGCGACCTGCCGTACAAGGTCATGTTCCCGGGCCCGACGGGCACCAACGCCGTGGAGTCGGCGCTGAAGCTGGCCCGGAAGGTGAAGGGCCGCGAGGCCATCGTGTCCTTCACCAACGCCTTCCACGGCATGTCCCTGGGCTCGCTCGCGGTGACCGGCAACGCCTTCAAACGGGCCGGCGCCGGCGTCCCGCTGGTGCACGGCACCCCGATGCCGTTCGACAACTACTTCGACGGCACCGTCCCGGACTTCCTGTGGTTCGAGCGGCTCCTGGAGGACCAGGGCTCCGGTCTGAACAAGCCCGCCGCCGTGATCGTGGAGACCGTGCAGGGCGAGGGCGGCATCAACGTGGCCCGGCCCGAGTGGCTGCGCGCGCTCAAGGAGCTGTGCGAGCGGCAGGACATGCTGCTGATCGTCGACGACATCCAGATGGGCTGCGGCCGCACCGGTGCCTTCTTCTCGTTCGAGGAGTCCGGCATCACGCCCGACATCGTCACGGTGTCGAAGTCCATCAGCGGCTACGGCCTGCCGATGTCGCTGTGCCTGCTCCGGCCCGAGCTGGACGTCTGGGAGCCGGGCGAGCACAACGGCACCTTCCGCGGCAACAACCCCGCGTTCGTCACCGCCGCCGCGGCCCTGGAGGCGTACTGGACCGACGGCTCGGCCATGGAGAAGCAGACCCGTGCCCGCGGCGAGCAGGTCGAGCAGGCGCTGATCTCCATCACCGAGGAGAACCTCGCCGACGTCAAGGAGTACCGCGGGCGCGGTCTGGTGTGGGGCATGGAGTTCCACGACAAGGACCGTGCCGGGCGCATCGCGCGGCGGGCCTTCGAACTGGGTCTGCTCATCGAGACCTCGGGGCCGGAGAGCGAGGTCGTCAAGCTGCTGCCGGCCCTGACCATCACCCCCGACGAGCTGGACGAGGGCCTGAGCATCCTCGCCCGCGCCGTCCGGGAAACCGTCTGACCGAATCCGTCTGACCAAAACCGTCCGACGCAACGTCTGACCGCAACGTCCGACCAGGAGGAAGCACCACCGTGATCGTCCGATCGTTCAAGGACATCGAAGGCACCGACCGGCACGTCAAGTCGAAGTCGGGCACCTGGGAGAGCAAGCGCATCGTCCTGGCCAAGGAGCGGGTCGGCTTCTCCGTGCACGAGACCATCCTGTACGCGGGGACCGAGACGCAGATGTGGTACGCCAACCACGTCGAGGCCGTCGTCTGCACCAGGGGCGAGGCCGAGCTGACCGACCGCGAGACCGGGAAGACGTACACCATCACGCCCGGCACCATGTACCTCCTGGACGGTCACGAGCGGCACACACTGCGGGTCAAGGAGGACTTCCACTGCATCTGCGTGTTCAACCCGCCCGTCACCGGGCGGGAGGACCACGACGAGAACGGCGTCTACCCGCTGCTCACCGAGCCCGAGGAGGTCTGAGGAACATGACCACCGCCACCGTGAAGGACCTCTACCCGACCCGTGGTGCCACCGAGGTGACCGTCCCCCGCCAGGACCCGGTCGTCTGGGGCTCGCCCGACACACCGGGACCGATCGAGGCGGGCGATCTCCAGGCGTTCGAGCGTGACGGCTTCCTCGCCGTCGACCAGCTGATCGGACCCGCCGAGGTCGAGATCTACCGGCAGGAGCTGGACCGGCTGGTAGCCGACCCGGCGATCCGCTTCGACGAGCGCTCCATCGTGGAGCCGTCGTCCCAGGAGATCCGCTCGGTCTTCGAGGTGCACCGGATCAGCGAGGTGTTCGCCAAGCTGGTGCACGACGAGCGCGTGGTCGGCCGGGCCCGCCAGATCCTCGGTTCGGACGTGTACGTCCACCAGTCGCGGATCAACGTCAAGCCGGGCTTCGGCGCGAGCGGCTTCTACTGGCACTCGGACTTCGAGACCTGGCACGCCGAGGACGGTCTGCCGAACATGCGCACGGTGTCCGTCTCGATCGCGCTGACCGAGAACCACGACACCAACGGCGGCCTGATGATCATGCCGGGCTCGCACCGGACGTTCCTGGGCTGCGCGGGCGAGACGCCCAAGGACAACTACAAGAAGTCGCTCCAGATGCAGGACGCGGGCACCCCGTCCGACGAGGCGCTGACCGAGCTGGCGGGTGAGTACGGCATCAAGCTGTTCACCGGCAAGCCGGGCTCGGCCACCTGGTTCGACTGCAACTGCATGCACGGCTCCGGGGACAACATCACGCCGTTCCCCCGCAGCAACGTCTTCATCGTGTTCAACAGCGTGGAGAACACGGCGGTGGAGCCGTTCGCGGCACCGATCCGCCGGCCCGAGTTCGTCGGGGCTCGGGACTTCACCCCGGTCCGGTGAGCCCGCACCTGGGCTGACCAGGAAAAACGGAGCCGCATGCCGGGCCTGTGAGGCGGTGTGGGACTGCCCCTCGGGCCGGGCATGCAAGCTCCCGCAACACAGTCGGACCCGCCTCCCTGGGAAGGGCGGCGGGTCCGACCGCGTCCGGCTGTCACCGGCCTTCCGCGGGTGTCCACGGGCAATACGCGGGCAAGTTCTGCGGGCACTCGGGCGGCGCCCGCGAGGCGGTGGGTCTCCTCCAGCCGCCGCTCACAGGTCCCCCTCCTACCATCCCGCGCATGAAGGTGACGACCTCGGGGACGAACGCCCGGCCTCCACGTGCCCGGATCCTCCTCGTCGAAGACGACGAACCCTTGGCCGAGCTGCTGGAGGCTGCTCTGCGGCACGAGGGGTACGACATCGTCACCATGTCGAGCGGCCGCGAGTGCCTGTCCGTCGGCCCGGACCCCGAGTGCGATCTGCTGATCCTCGATGTCACCCTGCCCGACCTCGACGGGTTCGAGGTGTGCGGGCGGCTGCGCAGGGCCGGATGCGAGCTGCCGGTCATCTTCCTCACCGCGCGGGACAGCCGTGCCGATCTGCGCACCGGGTTCGCCCAGGGCTGTGACGACTACCTGACGAAACCCTTCAGCCTGGAGGAGCTGACCCTGCGGATCGCCGCCGTACTGCGCCGCAGCCGACGGACCGGGTCGGAGGACCGGGCGTTGCGCTTCGCTGATCTCGTCCTGGACGACCGGGCCCACCTGGTGACCCGGGGTGGGACGGAGGTCGTCCTGTCCCCGACCGAGTACCGGGTTCTGCGGTACCTGCTCCACAGGAGCGGCCAGGTCCTCTCGAAGGCGCAGATCATCGAGGCCGTCTGGGGGCACGCCGACGGCGGACGCGGCGACGGCAACATGGTCGAGGTGCACATCAGCCAGCTGCGCAGGAAGATCGACGCGCACGGCCCGGCCCTCATCCACACGGTACGCGGCTTCGGCTACGTGCTGCGGGTGGAAGGGGACTGAGACATGCGGCTGCGAGCGCGTCTCGCCCTCCTGGTGGCCGCCCTGCTCACCGGCGCGGTCGCGATCCTGGGCGGTGGCACCCTGTGGTGGACCCGCTCCCACCTCGTCCACGAGGCCGACACCCGGCTGCTGCGCGCCCGCGCCGAGCCGCAGCCTGGCCGGTACGGCGTCCCCGCCGACCGGGCCCAGCCCCCGGCCCGGCAGGTCGCCCTGTTGCGGTACGGCGCGCGCGGACGCCTCGAGGAGGCCACGCCCTCGGACCTGACCGGGGATCCGGATTCCCTGCCGGATGTCCCCTGGAGGAGCGCGCTGGCCGGTAGCCGGGACGGCGCCATCAGGACCGCGCAGAGCGTGGACGGGACACTGCGGTACCACTGGACCGCCGTCCGCCGGCCCGACGGCGGGGTGACCGTCTTCGCCGTGTCGTTGGGCTCGGTGGCGCAGACGACGAGCCTGCTGCTGTGGAGCCTGGTACTCGGTGGTGGCGCCGTCGCGGCCTTCGGCGGTGGCATGGGCTGGTGGGTGATGCGCAGGGAACTGCGCCCTCTGGACGATCTGGTGCACGCCACGGAGGCGGTGGCCGCCGGTGACCTGACACGCCGCACCGCGACCACCGGGCCCGCGTCCCCCCGCTCCCCCCGCGATGAGATCGGTCGGCTGACCACGGGCTTCGATCATATGATCACCCAGCTCGAGGCGTCCCTCGCCGCCCGCGAAGCCGCCCGGCTCAGGCTGGAGCAGTTCGTCGCCGACGCCTCCCACGAACTGCGTACGCCCCTCGCGCTCGTCCGCGGCTACGCCGAGCTCCACGGACGCGGAGGGCTGCCGCCCGGCCCCCGGCTCGAACGGGCCATGGCGCGGATCGCCTCGGAAACGGAGCGGATGACCGGGCTGGTGGAGGACCTGCTGCTCCTGGCGCGGCTCGATCACGAAGCCACGGGCGCGGAAACGGCCACGGATTCGGCCACCGGCGCAGACGCGGACTCCGGCCGGGGCGAGGGCGGGGTGCTCGCCACCTCCATCGACCTGACCGAGGTCCTCGCCGAGGCGGTCGAGGAGCACCGCACGTTCGGCCCCGCCCACCCCGTCGAGCTGGATCTCCCGGACAGCCCCACGACCGTCCGGGCGAACCGGCTGCGCCTGCGGCAGATCCTCGGGAACCTGCTGGCGAACGTGCGTAACCACACCCCGCCCGGCACCTCTACCCGGATCACCGCCGAGGCGGTCGGCCCCGTGGTCGAGATCCGGGTGGCCGACCACGGCCCCGGGATCGCGGCAGCGGACCGCCCCTATGTGTTCGACCGCTTCTTCCGCCCCGCCGGGTCCCGTGCGCGTACGCGAGCGGGTTCGGGACTCGGTCTCGCCATCGTGGCGGCGCTGGTGAACAGCTGTGACGGGACGGTGTCCGCGCTGGAGACCCCGGGAGGCGGCGCCACCTTCCTGGTGCGCCTGCCCCGAGATCCGCGGGAGCGGGGCGCGCGCGAGGTTTCAGCCAACCTTCAGGAAAGCTTCAGCGCCCCGCGCTCCTGGGACTGACAGCGTGCTGGATCAGCGGACTGGCAGAGCCTGGGGCTTTGGCGGTCGGTACGTGTTGTCGCCGGGACGGCGACGGCGTTGCCCCGCCTTCCCCGAGCAAAGGAGCAGCGGAACAGTGACAGCGAAAGCGGCAGTGACCCACAAGGCCCGACGGCCCCGCGGCGCTGTCCTGACGAGATCCCGCAGGTTCGCGCTGCGCGGGCTCGCCCTGGCGGGCAGCGCGGTGCTGATGGCGGCCTGTGGGCCTGGGGCCGCCACCGACTCGGTTGGCCGGCGGTCCGCCGCGCCGGGGCAGTCCGTGAGCCCGGCGCCCTCGGTGCCCGGTGGAGCCGTCCCCGCGGCCTGGTCCGGGGTCACCGACCCCAAGAAGATCCCGCTCGGCGACGACAAGGTCGCGACCTCCCCGCAGACCGGCTACATCGACTCGTGCACGACCTCCTTCCGGGGCGGTGGAGCACGCCATGACGGCCCCTGGCTCGACACCGCGGACAAGACCTGGGACTCCACCGCGAAGGTGAGCGTTCAGGGCTCGCACAGCTGGCCGGACGCCGACTACACCGAGACCGTCCAGGGCGATTCCCGGGTCATCACCTCGCACGACCTGCCGACCCACCAGACCACCGGCACCTTCCCCATCGCGCAGTCCGACCCCGCCTATCAGTACGACACCAACCCCAACGCCATCAAGTCGCAGACCGTCAGCCTCAGCCTGCCGCTCGCCCCGAGCCTCGCCGACGGCCCCACCTGCGTCTCCATGGGGGCGATCGGTGTGCTGAAGAACGGGGTCTACCTCTACAACGCCATCGACGACGCAGGACGGGACGCGGCGGCCCACGAAACCCAGGACTCGTGCGACGGGCATCCTGACGGCGCGGAGGACTACCACTACCACGACATCCCGTCCTGTCTGCTCTCCGCGGCCGCCGGCAAGGGATCGACGCTCGTCGGGTACGCGCTGGACGGCTTCGGTATCTACGTCGAGCGGGACGACAAGGGCGACCTTCCGACCAACGCCGACCTCGACGCGTGCCACGGGCGTACGAGCAAGGTGGTGTGGAACGGCAAGGAGACGACGGTGTACCACTACGACGCCACTCTGGAGTTTCCGTACACCGTCGGCTGCTACCGCGGCACACCGGTCGACCACCCGGCGCATCAGCGCACCGGGGGCAGCCAGAAGCGCGCCGGTGGTCAGGGAACGGGCCGGCGCCCGGGGCCGGGCCAGGGACAAGGCCGGGCCCTGGGACAGGGTCAGGGCTGAGGGAGCCGGGAACCGCCGCCGGAGCCGTTCGATCTCGGCCTGCAGGCGCCTTCGATCACCGGGCCGGGGCCTCCACGTGTGGGACGGGAGGCCCCGGCCCGGTCATGTGCCGGCCCCGACCGGCCCGTCAGTCCAGCGCGTCGAGCAGCCGGTCCACGTCCGCCGCCGTGTTGTAGAGGTGGAAGGACGCGCGCAGGTTGCCCGCCCGGTCGGACACCTGGATGCCGGCGCGGCTCAACTCCGCCTGCTTCGAGCCGAGTCCGGGCACGGAGACGATGGCCGAGCCGGGCGCGGGCAGCGGCTCGTGCCCCAGCCGGGCGAGCCCGCGCGTGAAGCGGTCGGCGAGCGCCAGGTCGTGCGCGTGTACGGCGGCCACGCCCAGCTCCTCGATCAGCGTGAGCGAGGAGTGGACCCCGCTGTAGGTGAACAGGCCGGGACTGACGTCGAACCGGCGCGCGCTGCGGGCGAGTTCGGCGACCGGTCCGTAGCAGCTGTCCCAGGGGTGCTCGGCCGCGACCCAGCCGGCGAGCAGCGGGGTCAGCTCGCCGAGGTCCTCGGGGACGACGAGGAAGGCGGCGCCGTGCGGGCCGAGCAGCCACTTGAAGGTGGTGGCGACGGTGTAGTCGTAGCCGTCCGCGTCGATCGGCAGCCAGCCGGCGGCCTGCGAGAAGTCGACGTAGGTGCGCGCGCCGTGGGCGCGGGCCGCCTCGCGCAGTGCGGGCAGATCGGCGATCCGGCCGTCGGCGGACTGCGCGGCGCTGACCGCGACCAGCGCCGTGCCGGGGCGCACGGACTCGGCGAGCCGCTCCAGGGGTACGGCGCGCACCTTGAGGTCACCGCGCACATGGAAGGGGTTCACCACGGAGGTGAAGTCGTCCTCGGCGGTGAGGATTTCGGCGCCCGCGGGCAGGGAGGCCGCGATCAGACCGGTCTGCGCCGCGACCGAGGGGCCGGCCGCCACCCGGCTCGCCGGGACCCCGGCCAGGCGGGCGAAGGCGGCGCGGGCGCGCTCGACGTCCTCGAACAGCGGGTCCAGCGGCCGGCCCGCGGCCCGGATCGCCGTCGCCTCCTGGAGCGCGGCGAGGGTACGGGCCGGGAGCAGGCCGCTGGTCGCGGTGTTCAGATAGGTGTTCTCCGGACGGAACTCGGCGCGGACGAGGCTCTCGAAGGTCTCCATGAGGCCACTGTGCGGGCCGGCGAGGCCCCCGTCCATCGCGCGTTTCCACGGGGACACGCCAAGGGATTCTTATACGACCGCACCGACCTGGGGGTTTCCCCCGGACCGTCAGTCCCTCGGCGGCACCGCGCACCCGTCCGGCCCGCAGGCCGCGGCCCCGTCCCGGCCGACCGGCTCCAGCGGAGCGCGCTCGCCCCAGGCCCGGTCGAGCGCCTGGGTGAAGACCTCGGCGGGCTGGGCGCCGGAGACGCCGTACTTGCGGTCGAGCACGAAAAGGGGGACACCGTTCGCACCCAGCTCGGCGGCCTCGCGCTCGTCCTCGCGCACCGCGTCGGCGTACGCCTCCGGGTCGGCGAGCACCGCGCGCGCCTCGGCCGCGTCCAGCCCGGCTCCGGTGGCCAGCTCGACCAGCCGCTCGTCGCCCTCGGCGAAGACGGACCGCTCCTCGGCGAAGTTGGCCCGGTACAGGGCCTGGATCAGCTCGTCCTGCCGGCCGCGGTCCTTGGCCAGGTGCAGCAGGCGGTGCATGTCGAAGGTGTTGCCGTGGTCGCGGCCCCGGGTGCGGTAGTCCAGGCCCTCGGCGGCGGCCTGGGCGCCCAGGTTGTCCTCCCCGGCCTCGGCCTGCGCCTCGGTCATGCCGTACTTCCTGGTCAGCATGGTGAGCACGGACTCGACATCGCCCTTGGCGCGGCCGGGGTCCAGTTCGAAGGAGCGGTGGACCACCTCGACGTCCTCGCGGTGCGGGAAGGCGGCGAGCGCCTTCTCGAAGCGGGCCTTGCCCACATAGCACCAGGGGCAGGCGATGTCGCTCCAGATCTCGACGCGCATGTCTTCGGCTCTTTCCGGGTCGTACGGGTGCGGAGACGATCTCCGCCGAGTACGTGAACGTTCAAATGCCCCCGGTCATTCCCCCTGCGGCACGGCGTACCGCAGGAACAGGTGGTGGTCCCCCGGCGCGGGCGGGTTCCCGGGGTCCGGTACCCAGCCCATCCGGGTGTAGAAGCGCTGGGCCCGCAGGTTGTCCACGTGCACGTCGAGCACCGCCGTGCGCCGCCCGGCCGCCCGCCACTCCGCCACGCAGGCCGCGTGCAGGGCCGTGCCGATGCCGCTTTGCCAGTGGTCCGGGTCGACGTGGAACTGGAACAGCTTGACGGTGTCCGCGCCGGCTCCGTCCGGTGTCCGGAAGGAGGCCACCCCGGCCGGCCGGCCCTCCCGGACGGCGCACAGCACCCGCCCGTCGGCCCGCTCGATGGACCCCCGCCACGCCTCGGTCCAGTCGTACTCCGCCTGCGGCACACCGTCCGGGTAGTACGTCGAGCGCGCGCGCAGGTGCAGCTCGGCGATCGTCCCGGCCTCGGCGGGCAGCGCGGTGCGGATCTCCAGGGTGCTTCCGGGTTCACTGATCATGGGACGGAGGACGCCGCGCCCGTGCCGCCGGTTCCCGGTGTTCTTCACACCGGACACCGTCCACGAGGCCGGACGTTCCGCCCGGAGGCGGCGGCTCCCGGGGCCTCGCCGACGCGACGGGGGACGGCGCGGCGGTCGTACCGTCGTAGTCTCGGGCCCCATGGAGATCGCGCTGCGGACCGTCCGCGACGAGGACCTGCCGTTGTTCTTCCGGCAGATGACCGACCCGGTGGCCCTGCGGATGGCCGCGTTCGGCCCCCAGGACCCGGCCGACCGGGACGCCTTCGAGGCCCGTCTCAGACGGATCCGCGCCTCCCGTGACGTGCTGCGCACGGTGGTGGCCGACGGGCGGGTGGCCGGCAGCGCGGCGGTCTACGGGGAGCCCGGTGAGCGCGAGGTGACGTACTGGATCGACCGCGCCTACTGGGGCCGGGGCGTGGCGACGGCCGCGCTGCGCGCCCTACTCGCCGAGGTCCCCGAGCGGCCGCTGTACGCGCGGGCGGCGGCCGACAACACCGCCTCGCTGCGGGTCCTGGCCAAGTGCGGATTCCGCGAGTCCGTCCGGGCCCGGGGCTTCGCCAACGGCCGGGGCGAGGAGATCGAGGAGGTCGTGCTCGTCCTGGACGCATGAGCCACAGGCGCATGAGAACGGGATGAACAGGTGTGCTCGGGATGAACGGGACATGAGAAATCCCGGCAGGAGGGAACGTCGGCGCCCCTCCCGGACGTCTTCCGTGCGGGATGAACGGGATGAACAAGACGATCAGGCGAGCGTCCGTCTTCTCGCTGCTGCTCGTGATCGCCCTGCTGGCCAGGGCGACCTGGGTGCAGTTCTACGACGGACAGGCCCTCGCGGACGACACGAACAACCGGCGCAACGCGATCGAGACGTACTCGCAGCCGCTCGGGAACATCATCGTGGCCGGGAACGCCATCACCGGCTCGGCCCGGACCAAGGGAGGCGACCTCGCCTACAAGCGCACGTACAAGGACGGCAAGCTGTACGCGGCGGTGACCGGTTACGCCTCGCAGGCGTACGCGCCCACACAGCTGGAGGGCATCTACACGGATCTGCTCAACGGCACCGACCCGGGCCTGAAGACGGTGATGGACACCCTCACCGGCGAGCGGGCCGACCCCGGCGACGTGGTCACCACCATCGACCCGGCGGTGCAGAAGGCCGCCTACGACGCGCTCGGCGACAAGAAGGGCGGGGCCGTCGCCATCGACCCGAAGACCGGCCGCATCCTGGCCGCCGTGTCGACACCGTCGTACGACCCCTCGGCCCTCACCGACGCCAACACGGCCGGCTCCGCCTGGCAGCGGCTCAACGCGGACCCGGACAAGCCGATGACCAACCGCGCGCTGCGCCAGCCGCTGCCGCCCGGCTCCACGTTCAAGCTGGTCGTGGCCTCGGCCGCGCTGGAGAGCGGGCTGTACAAGAACGTGGACCAGCACACCGACAGCCCCGACCCGTACCGGCTGCCGGGCACGGTGACCGACCTGGCCAACGAGAACCCCTCGGCGCCCTGCCGCAACGCCCCGATCCGGGTGGCGCTCCAGTACTCCTGCAACAACGTCTTCGCCAAGATGGCCGTCGACCTCGGCCAGGACAAGGTGCGGGCCATGGCGGAGAAGTACGGCTTCAACGACGACCACCAGGACGTGCCGGTGCGTGCCTACCCCAGCGTCTACCCGAAGGACATGAACAAGTCCTCGACCGCGCTGACCGGCATCGGCCAGTACGACGTCACCGCGACCCCGCTCCAGATGGCCATGGTGTCCGCGGCGATCGCGAACGGCGGCGAGCTGCCCTCGCCGCACATGGTGTCCCGGACCGTGGACAGCGCCGGTGACGTGGTGCACGACTACGACGGCGACACCGGCAGCAAGCGGATCATCAGCGCCGGGACCGCGGCCCAGCTCCGGTCCGCCATGGAGACCGTGGTCAAGGACGGCACCGGCACCAACGCGCTGATCGACGGCGTGACCGTCGGCGGCAAGACCGGTACCGCGCAGCACGGCGAGAACAACAGCAAGACGCCGTACGCCTGGTTCACCTCGTTCGGCAAGTCCGACAGCACCGGCAAGGAGGTGGCCGTGGCCGTGATGGTCGAGCAGTCGGACGCGGCGCGCTCGGAGGTCAGCGGCAACGGGCTGGCGGCACCGGTGGCGCGGGCCATGATGGCGGCGGCGCTGAAGAAGTGACGCGGGCGCGCCGCCGGCCGCCGGGAACCACCGCGCCCCCGCCACGGCGCCGCGACAGCGGCGGCCGGTGGCGGGGGCGCCGGACGTCAGCGGGGCCCGCGGGGCCCCGGAACGCGCCGGGAGACCTCAGCCGACGAAGTACGTCGGGTTCGGCAGCTTGTACGTACGGCCGGAGTAGCCGCCGTCCAGGTCCGAGTACTGGTCGCCGAAGTCGGCGATGATCCGGTAACCGAGGTCGTTCTCGATGTGCTCGCGGGTACCGGCCTTGTACTGGACGGTCGTGCACTTCCAGGCACCCGGGGTGGCGCAGTCCTGGAGGTAGGCCGGCGGGTTGGCGGTGTCCTTGAGGAACATGTGGCCGGCGTCCAGGTTGACGTCGGCGCCGACCTTCTTCAGGTTGGCGACCGCGGCATCGCGCTGCGCCTCGGTGAGGCCCGAGTTGTAGAAGACCGTGACGCCCTTGGACTGGGCGTAGCGGACCAGCTCGGGGCTGCCGAAGACGGCGGGACGGTTGGCCTGGCTGACGTAGTCGTTCCAGGTGGCCGAGCTGTAGCTGTAGTTGTTGCGCTTCTCGTAGTCGAGGCTCAGCAGCAGCGTGTCGTCGATGTCGAACATGACGGCGGGCTTGCGGTGGTGCGCGCGCGAGGTACGGGCGGCCCGGTCGATGTACTTCTTGGCGTCCTTGTCGATCCGCGCCAGGTCCTTGGCGTACGGGCTGGTCGGCGACGCCTGGTAGACGCCGTCGCTGTCGACGGTGGTGCCGTAGTAGGTGTCGATGTCCTTCGTCAGGAGCCCTATGTTGTAGGGCTCGTGGGTGGAGTTGGCCGTCGACTGACCGGCCGTGGCCGCGCCCGCGCCGTACAGGGCGGCACCGGCGACGACGCAGGCGGCGCCGGCGGCGGCCGCTCTGAGGGACTTCCGCATGGATTCTCCGGATCTGGTGGCTAGAGTGAGTGACCAGGTCACGGATTGTCTACGCGCATAACAAGCGGTACCGCGAGCCCTGTTATCCGATCGATACGGACGTCTTTTTCCGGCCATGTCCGAGCGGCCCACCGGAACTCCGCGTTCCGGCGTGGGAATTCGGGCCTGCCCGGATGCCGCCGGTTCAGCGCGTCGCCAGCGCCTCGCGTACCGCCGCGAGATCCCCGTCCGACGCCAACCCGGCGTGATAGAGCCGCAGTTCGGTGGCACCGGCCGTCCGGGCGCGGGCCGCGTCCGCCGCGAGGGTACGGGGGCTGCCGCCCATCCCGGAGACGACGGTGAAGTTGGCGGCCAGCACGGTCCGTTCGCCCGCGTGCGCCGCGAAGGGCGCCAGCGGGGCCGTACCCGCCGTGCAGGGGACCACGACGCCGTCGGCCACGGAGAGGATGTGGGCGGGGTCGACGCCCGCGTTCGCGCCGCAGTGCTCGGGGACGGGGTCGGCGTGCAGCAGGACCTGGAACCCGGCGGGCGCGGCGGCGCGTACGGCGGCCACGGCCTCCTCCTGGAGACCGCGGGCGACACCGCCCCGCCAGGCCCGGACGGCGGCGGCCCGTTCCTCGCCGAGCAGTTCCGCCACCATCGGCAGCCCCCGGTCGGCCGCCGCACCCCGCCACAGCGGCTCCAGGGCGGCCCGCACGGCCGATGCCAGCTCCCCGGCGTCCAGGCCCTGTTCGCCGTAGCCCGTACGGCACGCGGGACAGAAGCACAGGGACATCAGGTACTCCCCGGCCTCCCCCAGGGGCACTCCGGAGATCTTGTCGTGCGCGTGCAGGTGCGGCAGTCCGTACCAGCCGAGGGACTCCAGCTCGGTGCCCCGCGCGCCGGGCCGTACGGCGGCCTCGGCGGCGAGGTCGGTGAGGTAGGCGCGGGTGGCCTGCTGCGCGATGCAGGGCGCCCACGGGTAGCGGTCGCCGTAGGCGTTGCGGACGGAGGTGTCCGGATGCTCCGCGCCCAGGCGGGAGTTGTGCGCGAGGACCACCCAGGTGTGCACCGCGAGACCGGCGCCGGCGAGCGCCCGCGCGGCCTCGCCGTGCGCGTCTCCCGGGGCCCAGGGGCCGGCCGGGTACGGGCGCGGGATGCGGCCGGTCCAGTGGTCGCCCGGCGGGTAGAGGACGGCCGCGTGCTCGGCGGTGACGACGCGGTGGCGGGGGTGGCGCGGGGTCAGGGCGCGGGTGGAGTGGTAGGCGGCGGCGAGGGTCACCTGCTCGACACCGAGCCCGGCGATCCGGGCGGGGGCGTCGGGGTCCCCGTTGACGTCCCAGGGGTAGACGAACGCGGCGGCCTTCAACCGGACTCCTCGACGTGCGTTCCCGTGACCGTCGTTCATGTTCATGAACGGCCTCACGCTAGGGGGGCCGCTCGGGGCGGTCAACACCGGACGCCTCCGGGCGGCGCCGGGCCGCACCGCGCCGTACCGGACCCCACCGCGCCGGGCCGGAACGGGCGGACGGGCGCCGGACGGGCCCGTCCGGCGCCGCATCCGGGCACGCGGGCCGCCCGTTCCCACCCCGGCGCGTGCCGCCGCGCAGGTCCGCGGTGGGCGGCAGGCGTGGCGAACGGGCCCAAGCGGGCAGCATCGGGCGGGCAACAGGCCTGGTCAGGGTGGCGGACCGACGGTACAACTTCCCCCATGGGCCCGAACGGGCGGTTCCACGGAGGGAGGGTGACGGGATGACCGGTACGGCGGAGGAACGCCGGCGCGAGATCGTGCGGGCCGCGCGCGCCACCGGCTCGGTCGATGTCACCGCGCTCGCCGCCGGGCTGGGCGTGGCCAAGGAGACCGTCCGGCGCGATCTGCGCGCTCTGGAGGAACACGGGCTGGTCCGCCGCACCCATGGCGGGGCCTACCCGGTGGAGAGCGCCGGCTTCGAGACCACGCTGGCCTTCCGGGCCACCAGCCAGGTGCCCGAGAAGCGCCGGATCGCCGTCGCGGCGGCCGAGTTGCTGGGCGACGCCGAGACCGTCTTCGTCGACGAGGGCTTCACCCCGCAGCTCATCGCCGAGGCCCTGCCGAGGGACCGGCCGCTGACCGTGGTCACCGCGTCCCTCCCGGTCGCGGGCGCCCTCGCCGGGGCGGACCACGTCCAGGTGCTGCTCCTCGGCGGCCGGGTACGGGCCGGCACGCTGGCCACCGTCGACCACTGGACGACGACGATGCTGTCCGGCTTCGTCCTCGACCTCGCCTATGTCGGCGCCAACGGCATCTCCCGCGAACACGGCCTGACCACGCCCGATCCGGCGGTCGGCGAGGTCAAGGCGCGGGCGATGCGGGCGGCGCGGCGCACCGTGTTCGCGGGCGTGCACACCAAGTTCGGCGCGGCGAGCTTCTGCCGGTTCGCGGAGGTCGGCGCGCTGGAGGCGATCGTGACCAGCCTCCAGCTCCCCGCGGCCGAGGCCCACCGCTACGCCCTGCTGGGCCCGCAGGTCGTCCGGGTCTGAGACGCCCGGCTCCCGGTCCCCTCCCCCTGGGCGTGCTCGGCCCATCGACACCCCTTATATCCCCATACATCCAGGAGTGATCCATGCGCACCCCGAGCCGACGGAGGCCGCGAGCCACGCTCGTCCTGGCCGCCGCAGGGACGCTGCTCACCCCCCTGCTGTCCGGCTGCTGGGTCGGGGCGGGCGGAGCCGGATCAGGCGGCGACTCGATCAACGTACTGATGGTCAACAACCCCCAGATGGTGGAGCTCCAGAAGCTCACCGCCACGCACTTCACCAAGGAGACCGGCATCAAGGTGAACTTCACCGTGCTGCCGGAGAACGACGTCCGCGACAAGATCAGCCAGGACTTCGCCAACCAGGCGGGCCAGTACGACGTCGCCACCCTGTCCAACTACGAGATCCCGATCTACGCCCGCAACGGCTGGCTGCGCCCGATGGACGGCTACGTCGCGAAGGACCCCTCGTACGACGAGAAGGACGTACTGGCGCCGATGCGCGCCTCCCTGACCGGCGACGACGGCAAGCTCTACGGGCAGCCCTTCTACGGCGAGTCGTCCTTCCTGATGTACCGCAAGGACGTGTTCGCGGCGAAGGGCCTGACCATGCCCGCCCACCCCACCTGGCAGCAGGTGGCCGCCCTCGCCGCGAAGGCGGACGGCGCGCGGCCCGGCATGCGGGGCATCTGCCTGCGCGGGCTGCCCGGCTGGGGCGAGATGGCCGCGCCGCTGACCACGGTCGTGAACACCTTCGGCGGCACCTGGTTCGACAAGGACTGGAAGGCACGACTGGACTCGCCCGCCTTCCGCGAGGCGACGAAGTTCTACGTCGGCCTGGTCCGCGCGCACGGCGAGTCCGGCGCCGCGCAGTCCGGGTTCGCCGAGTGCCTGAACGACATGACGCAGGGCAAGGTCGCCATGTGGTACGACGCCACCTCGGCGGCCGGCTCCCTGGAGGCCAAGGGCTCCCCGGTCAAGGGCAAGCTCGGCTACGCGCCCGCCCCGGTCGAGCGGACCGAGTCCTCCGGCTGGCTCTACACCTGGGCCTGGGGCATCCAGCACGCCTCCCACAATCCCGACAAGGCGTGGAAGTTCGTCTCCTGGGCGTCGGGCAAGGAGTACGAACAGCTGGTCGGGAAGACCAGCGGCTGGCCGGACGTCCCGGCGGGCAAACGGGCCTCGACGTACGAGAACGCCGACTACCGCCGGTCCGCCGCCGCCTTCCAGGAGATGACCCGGCGGGCCATCGAGAGCAGCCGCCCGGACGACCCCGGCGTGCAGCCCCGTCCCGCGCCCGGCATCCAGTTCGTCGACATCCCCGAGTTCACCGACCTCGGCACCAAGGTCTCCCAGGAGATCAGCGCGGCCATCGCCGGACGCCAGTCCGTCGACACGGCCCTGAGGAAGTCCCAGCAGCTCGCCGAGAAGATCTCCAAGGAGTACGAGGGACGATGACCGCCACCACCACGGCCCCGTACGCGGCCGCCCCCGCGCGCCCGCTGAAACGGCCCCCGGCCCGGCTGCGCGCCTGGGCCACCCGGGCCCCGCTGCTCCCCGCCCTCGTCTTCATGATCGTGGTCACCCAACTGCCCTTCGTGGCCACGCTGGTGATCTCCTTCTTCGACTGGAACGCCCTCTACCCGAAGGCCCGCCGCTTCACCGGCCTCGCCAACTACCGCCAGGTGCTGACCGACGCCGGCCTGCGCCACTCGGTGTGGACGACGGTCCTGCTCACCGTGGCGGTAGTGCTGGCCAGCCTGGTCCTCGGACTGCTCCTCGCCCTGCTCCTGGACCGGCGCTTTTGCGGCCGGGGTGTCGTGCGCACCCTGCTGATCGCGCCCTTCCTGGTGGTCCCGGTGGCCGCCGCGCTGCTGTGGAAGCACGTGCTCTACAACCCGGAGTACGGCCTGCTCAACGGGCTGCTGCACTACGTCGGCGGGCCCCAGCCGGACTGGATCTCGCACTCCCCGCTGATCGCGGTGGAGGCGTCCCTGGTGTGGCAGTGGACGCCGTTCATGATGCTGATCCTGCTGGCCGGGCTGCAGAGCCGGGACCGGGAGCAGATCGAGGCGGCCCGGGTCGACGGCGCGGGCGACTGGCAGATCTTCCGCCATCTCACCCTGCCCCACCTGCGCCGCTACCTCGAACTGGGTGCCCTGCTCGGCTCGATCTACATCGTGCAGAACTTCGACGCGGTGTTCACCATCACGTCCGGGGGCCTCGGCACGGCGAATCTGCCGTACACCGTCTACCAGAGCTTCTACCAGGCCCATGAGAACGGCCTCGCCTCGGCCGCCGGCGTCCTGGTCGTCATCGGCTCCATCGTCATCGCGACCTTCGCCCTGCGCGTGGTGTCGTCCCTGTTCCGCGAGGAGGTGGGCCGCTCATGACCGCGCTGCGACGTCACGGTCTCGGCCTGGTGGCCTGGCTGGCCGGCATCGTCTTCTTCCTGCCCATCGCCTGGATGGCGCTGACGTCCTTCCACTCCGAGCAGGACGCGGCGACCAACCCGCCGTCCTTCGGCGCCGCCCTCACCCTGGACGGCTACCGCGAGTTCTTCGGCGTCGGCGGCGGGGCGAGCCCCTGGCCCGCGCTGATCAACTCGGCGGTGGCATCGGTGGCCTCCACGCTCTTCGTGCTGCTGCTCGCTCTCCCCGCCGCCTACGCGCTGTCGATCCGGCCGGTGCGCAAATGGACGGACGTGCTGTTCTTCTTCCTGTCCACGAAGATGCTCCCCGCCGTCGCGGGGCTGCTGCCCGTCTACCTGTTCGCCAAGCACACCGGGACGCTCGACGACATCTGGCTGCTGGTCGTCCTCTACACCGCGATGAACCTGCCGATCGCCGTGTGGATGATGCAGTCCTTCCTCGCCGAGGTGCCGGTCGCGGTGATCGAGGCGGCCCGGGTGGACGGGGCCCGGCTGCCGACGATCCTCGCGCGGGTCGTCGCCCCCATCGCGCTGCCCGGTATCGCGGCGACGGCCCTGATCTGCTTCATCTTCAGCTGGAACGAACTGCTGTTCGCCCGGGTGCTCACCGGCGTCGTCGCCGAGACCGCGCCCGTCTTCCTGACCGGCTTCATCACCAGTCAGGGCCTGTTCCTGGCCAAGGTGTGCGCCGCCTCGCTCGTCATCTCCCTGCCGGTGCTCGCCGCGGGGTTCGCCGCCCAGGACAAGCTGGTCCAGGGCCTGTCGTTGGGAGCCGTGAAATGAAGGCCGCCGTCATCGAGTCCGTGGGCCGTGCCGTCGTCACCGAGGTCCCCGACCCGGCGCCGGGACCCCGCCAGGTCGTCGTCGAGGTCGCCGCGTGCGGGCTGTGCGGCACCGATCTGCACATCCTCCAGGGCGAGTTCGCGCCCGAGCTGCCGATCGTGCCGGGCCATGAGTTCGCGGGCACGGTGGTCGCCACCGGCGCCCGGGTCACCGAGGTCAGCACCGGCGACCGGGTCGCCGTGGACCCGTCGCTGTACTGCTACGAGTGCCGCTACTGCCGCAGCGGCCACAACAACCTGTGCGAGCGCTGGGCCGCGATCGGCGTGACCACGGCGGGCGGGGCGGCGCAGTACGCCGTCGCCCCCGTCGCCAACTGCGTCAGGCTGCCCGAGCACGTGCGCACCGAGGACGCGGCCCTGATCGAACCGCTGTCCTGCGCGGTGCGCGGCTACGACGTCCTGCGCTCCCGGCTCGGCTCCCACGTCCTGATCTACGGCTCCGGGACCATGGGCCTGATGATGCTGGAGCTGGCCAAGCGCACCGGCGCGGCGAGCGTGGACGTGGTGGACCTGAACCCGGCCCGTCTGGAGACGGCCCGGCTGCTCGGCGTATCGGGGGCGGCGGCCGGCGCGGACGAACTCGACCGGCCGGGGGGCTGGGACGTGGTGGTGGACGCCACGGGCAACGCGGCGGCGATCCAGGACGGTCTGGGACGGGTGGCGAAGGCCGGCACGTTCCTCCAGTTCGGGGTCGCCGACTACGCCACCCGGGTGGAGATCGACCCGTACCGCGTCTACAACCAGGAGATCACCATCACCGGTTCGATGGCGGTGCTGCACAGCTACGAGCGGGCGGCGGAACTCTTCGCGAACGGTGTCCTCGACCCGGGCGTCTTCATCAGCGACCGGCTTCCGCTGGAGCGGTATCCGCAGGCGCTGGAGCAGTTCGCGGCAGGGGTGGGACGGAAGACCGTCGTGGTGCCGTGAAGAGCCCTGCCGGGGGTGACGGGTGACGCCGGTGGTAAGGGAACGGTAAAGCGGTTTCGTTCGTTACCCCCCACATGACAGCTATGACCCCTGGTTCGAACGTCCCGCTCCCCGCCGCGCGCATCACGGTGGACGTGACCGCTCCCGTGCGGCTGGACGTCTCGGGCCTGCTGCTCACGGGCGACGGCAAGGTGCGCTCGGACGACGACTTCATCTTCTACAACCAGCCGTCCGGACCGGGTGTGGCCTACCGGTCCGGCGGCGGTGCCGCGCCCGACGCGATCTCGGTCGACACCGCGGCCGTGCCGCCGGACATCGAGAGGATCGTGGTCACGGCCAGCCCGGACGCGGCCGGCCAGACCTTCCAGGGCATCGAGCCGACGGCCACCGTCCGGGACGCGGACGGCGGCGCGGTGCTGGCCACGTTCACACCGCCGCGGCTGGGCACCGAGACGGCGCTCGTGGTGGTGGAGGTCTACCGCCGCGGCGGCCAGTGGAAGGCCCGCGCGGTCGGGCAGGGGTATGCGAACGGTCTCGCGGGCATCGCGACCGACTTCGGCGTGACGGTGGAGGAACCGGCGGCGGCTCCGGCGGCGCCCCCGCAGCCCGTGGCGCCGGCGGCGGCGCCCTCGGCGGCCCCGCCGATGCCCGCCGCCCCGCCGGCCGCTCCCCCGGCTCCAGCCGCGGGCGCGGGGAGGATCAATCTGGACAAGGGCCGGGTCAGCCTCCGGAAGAACCAGACGGTGTCGCTGGTGAAGGGCGGCCGGCCGCTGCTCTCCCAGGTGCGGATGGGCCTCGGCTGGGAGCCGGCGTTCCGGGGCGGCGACATCGACCTCGACGCCTCCGTCATCGCCTACGGACCGCAGCGCGACCACGTCGACAGCTGCTACTTCGGCAAGCTGACGATCCTCAAGGGCGCGGTCAAGCACTCCGGCGACAACCTCACGGGCGAGGGCGCGGGCGACGACGAGGTGATCGTGGTCGACCTCGGCCGCATCCCCCAGGAGGTCACCGGCCTCGTCTTCACGGTCAACTCCTTCTCCGGCCAGAAGTTCACCGACGTCGCCAAGGCGTACTGCCGCCTCGTGGACGTAGCGACGGAGGAGGAACTGGTCCGCTTCGACCTCACCCAGGCCGAACCCCGGACCGGCGTGCTGATGGCCAAGCTGATCCGCCAGTTCTCGGGCGAGTGGGAGATGACCGCGATCGGCGACTTCGTGCAGGCGCGGACGGTCCGCAACATGGTGGACCCGGGGGCGAAGGCCCTCTGACCCCGGCCACGGGGGCGCCGGGACCGCTCACGCGGTTCCCGCGCCCCTCCGGGCCGCACGGACCGGCTACTTCCGCTGCCGCTTCCAGGGCCCGGTGATGGCGAGCATGATGCCCGGGGTCTGGATGTTGGCGTACAGGGTCCGCCCGTCGGGCGAGAAGGTGACGCCGGTGAACTCGCTGTACTCCGGCTTCGCCGCGGTACCGATGTTCAGCTCGTTGCGCGCGATCGGATAGGTGCGGCCGCTGTCGGTGGCCCCGAACAGATGCTGGACGCCCTCGCCGTCCTCGGCGACGACCAGACCGCCGTACGGCGAGACGGTGATGTTGTCCGGGCCGTCGAACGCGCCGTCCGCGCCCGGTTCCGGGTTCACGCCGAGCAGCACCTTGAGGGTGAGGGTGCGGCGCCGGGGGTCGTAGAACCAGACCTGGCCGTCGTGCTGGACCGGGCTCTCCGAGCGGGCGAAGGAGGAGACGACGTAGACGCCGCCGTCGCCCCACCACATGCCCTCCAGCTTGCGGGCACGGGTGACCTGGCCCTCGCCGAACTGCTTGCGCGTGGAGACCTGCCGGGCGTCGCGGTCGGGCACGTCCACCCAGTCGACGCCGTACACCGTGCCGGTCCTGGTGGCGCGGGAGAGGTCGTCCACGAACCGGCCGCCGGAGTCGAAGCACTTGAAGGCCTGGAGGACGCCCGCGTCGTCGGCGAGGGTGCGCAGCCTGCCGCGGCCGTGGCGGAAACCGGCCGGCGGGGTCCAGCGGTAGAACAGGCCGTTGGGACCGGCGGCGTCCTCGGTGAGGAAGAGGTGGCCGCGCCTCGGGTCGACCACGACGGCCTCGTGGGCGTACCGGCCGAGCGCCTTGACCGGCTCGGGCGCGCGGTTGGCCCGGCGGTCGGCCGGGTCCACCTCGAAGACGTAGCCGTGGTCCTTGGTCATACCGTTCTGGCCGGCCTTGTCCTCGGTCTCCTCGCAGGTCAGCCAGGTTCCCCACGGAGTGCTGCCGCCCGCGCAGTTGGTGGCGGTGCCGGCGATGCCGACCCACTCGGCGACATGGTCGCGGCGCACCTCGACCACCGTGCAGCCGCCGGCCGCCGCGGGGTCGTACACCAGGCCCTCGGCGAGCGGCACCGGATAGGTCCATTCGGCGCGCGGTCCCGCCAGCTCGTGGTTGTTGACGAGGAGGGTGGTGCCCCGGGGGCCCTCGAAGGCGGCGGTGCCGTCGTGGTTGGACGGCGTGAACTCGCCCGATTCCAGGCGGGTCCTGCCGCTGTGGGTGACGATCCGGTAGCCGAAGCCGGCGGGCAGGGCGAGGACCCCCCTGGGATCGGGCTCCAGGGGGCCGTAGCCGACGCCGGGCAGGCCGTGACCGTGTCCATGGTCCTGGCCGTGGGCCGGGTCGGCGTCCCCGCCGTGCGCGGCGTCGGTGTCCGTGGACGCGAGGGCGTTCGGCGCGGTGGCGAGCACGCCGGCGCTGCCCGCCAGGGCGATCCCGGCACCGGTGATCGCGGAGGTTCTGGCGAAGTCCCTGCGGGTGAGCGACATGGTGTCTCCTGTGACGGATGGGTGTGCCGTGGAGGGCGGCGGACCTCGTTCGGCGCACACGCTCCCGGCGGCGCCTGAACGGGAGTTGAACGCGGGGCCACCTCGGACACCATTATTCAAGAAACCGTATGCACCGACCCAAGAAACGACCAAGCCTCAGGGTCGGCCGACGGGCGCCCGGCCCGCCACAGCCGCGCCGTCCGCCCGCGCCACCCGCCGCGCTCACCCGCCCGGCCGCTCATCCCCCTTGCTGCGACCGCGCCTTGAACGCCGCCTTGCGGGCCTCCTTGGCCACCTTCTTGTCCGGGTGCAGCCGACCCATCGCCTCCAGCACGTCGGCCGTCGCCGGGTGCTCCACCCGCCACGCGGCCGCGAAGAACCCGCTGTGCTGCTCGGCGAGACCCTCCACCAGGGCCTGGAGCTCCTCGGAGTTGCCCTCGGCGGCCAGTTGGGCGGCGACCGTGTCGATGGTCAGCCAGAAGACCAGGTCCTGGGAGGGCGCGGGCACCTCGGCGGCGCCCCGCTCGCTGAGCCACACCCGGGCCAGGCCGCCCAGTTCGGGGTCGTCCAGCACCTCCCGCAGCGCGGGCTCGGCCTCCCCGCCGACCAGGGACAGCGCCTGCTGGCAACGCAGCCGGCGCAGCGGCCCCCCGGCGTCGGCGCCCCGGGCCGCCGCCAGCAACTCCCGCGCGCCCGCGAGCGGTTCGTGCCGGCTCAGCCACAGCTCCGTCTCGGCGAGGGCGGCCGAGGGACCGAACGCGGCGGTGCCGTCGAGCAGCACGTCCGCTCCCTTGTCGGCGAGTTCACCGACCACCGGCGCCTCGAAGCCGGCCTCCATCAGCCGCGCCCGCAGCCCGTAGGCGCCGAGCGGGGTCAGACACACCATGCCGTAGCGGGAGACGTCCGCCTCCTCCACCGGCGTCGCGAGTTCCTCGTCGGCGTCGGCCATCAGCGCCTCGTCCACCGGCCGGTACTCGACGAGACCGATCGGCTCCAGCGTCCGGAACTGGTCGTCCAGGCGCATCATCGCGTCGGAGACCTGCTCCAGGACGTCGTCGGTGGGCTCACCCATGTCGTCCGGCACGATCATCGACGCGGCCAGGGCGGGCAGCGGGACCGGCCCGTCCCCGGCGCCGTCCTCACTCACGGTCAGGAGGTAGAGGTTGCCGAGCACGCCGTCGAGGAACTCGGCCTCGGCCTCGGGGTCCCAGTCGAGTGACGCGAAATCGATCTCCCTGCCCTCCTCCAGCGCGTCCACCAGATCGTCCAGATCGGGCACGGTCGCGTCCGCAAGCACCGTCTCCAGCGCGGCGAGCCAGACCGTGAGCACCTCGTGCGGGGAACCGGTGAGCAGGGCCAGCGCCTCGCCCGCGCGGACCGTCCCGCTCTCCTCGTCGGCGATCTCGACGAGGCCGGAGTCCAGCGCGACCCGCCAGGCCTCGGCGGCATAGGCGGCCGCGTCGTCGCCGGTCAGTCCGAGCCTGCCGGCGGCGGCGGGGAGCTGGTCCTCGACCAGGCTGCCGCCCGCGTCCACCCGGGTGTCGGGGCCGGCCCAGCGGGCGAGCCGGGCCGCCCGTTCCAGCAGGGGCGTGGACAGTGCGGCGCGCGCCAGCTCCGCTTCGGAGTGCAGCCGTACGGGCGGCAGGGGGGAGCTGTCTGACATCGGCTGGATCTCCTCGGACCGTGAAACGTGCTCAGCCCCTCAGCCTAGACGGATTTGGGCCCATGCCGCCCGGTTCATCTCCCCGTCGGCCCCCGTACATGGCCGAAACCTTGACAAGTCCCGTGCCCAGGCTGGAGATTGACGCGCGTAGAAGTCGGGGGAACGACCGTTCACTCGGCCCTGCGCGCGTCACGGAGGGCAACCGCCCCCACACGCAACCGATCCACCTCGTCCCGGCGCCCCGTAACATCCCCGGAGGGATCCCTTGCCGAGCAGGTCCACCGCGCGTCTCGCCGCGCTCACCGTCGCCGCTGTTTGCTCCGCCGCGTCCGCCGTCGTCCTCACTTCCCCCGCGCACGCCGACACGGTGCGCATCCACGACATCCAGGGCACCACCCGGCTGTCGCCGTACGCCGGGCAGAAGGTGACGGACGTACCGGGCATCGTCACGGCCACGCGCACCTACGGCTCGTCCAAGGGCTTCTGGTTCCAGGACACGACGCCCGACGACAACCCGGCCACCAGCGAAGGCATATTCGTCTACACCGGCTCGACGCCGAAGGTCGCGGTCGGCGACTCGGTGACGGTGACCGGCACGGTCTCCGAGTACGTCCCGGGCGGCGCCGCCTCCGGCGGGCAGTCCGTCACGGAGATCACCAAGCCCACGATCACCACCGTCTCCACCGGCAACGCCGTACCGGCGCCGGTCGTGATCGACGCGAAGTCGGTGCCGAGCCGGTACACGCCGCAGGGCGACACCGCGAACGGCGGCTCGATCGACAACCTGCCGCTCCGGCCCGGGAAGTACGCCCTGGACTACTACGAGTCCCTCGAAGGCATGAACGTCCAGGTCAAGGACGCCCGCGTGGTCACCGCCACCGACCGGTACGCCGAGCTGTGGGTCACGGTGAAGCCGCACGAGCACCGCGACCGCCGCGGCGGCACGGTCTACGGGTCCTACGACTCGCAGAACACCGGCCGCCTCCAGATCCAGTCGCTGGGCGCCACCGCCGACTTCCCGAAGGCGAACGTCGGCGACACGCTGACCGGCACCACCACGGGCCCGCTGGACTTCAACCAGTACGGCGGCTACACCCTGGTCGCCGACCAGATCGGGACGCTCAAGAGCGGCGGCCTCCAGCGCGAGACCACGAAGAAGCAGACCCGCAAGCAGCTCGCGGTCGCGACGTACAACGTCGAGAACCTCGACCCCTCGGACAAGACGTTCGACCAGCACGCCGCGGCGATCGTCAACAACCTCCAGTCCCCCGACATCGTGTCCCTGGAGGAGATCCAGGACGACAACGGCGCCACGGACGACGGCACGGTCGACGCGAGCGTCACCGTGAACAAGCTGATCGACGCGATCGTCGCGGCGGGCGGCCCGAAGTACGACTGGCGTTCCATCGACCCGGTCAACGACGAGGACGGCGGCCAGCCGGGCGGCAACATCCGCCAGGTTTTCCTGTTCAACCCCGAGCGGGTGTCCTTCGTGGACCGCGCCGGCGGCGACTCCACCACCGCGGTGGGCGTCGTCAAGGAGCACGGCAAGGCCCAGCTGACCGCGTCCCCGGGCCGGATCGCCCCGGCCGACGCCGCATGGCAGGACAGCCGCAAGCCGCTGGCCGGCCAGTTCGTCTTCCGTGGCAAGACGGTCTTCGTGATCGCCAACCACCTGGACTCCAAGGGCGGCGACCAGTCGCTGGCCTCGCAGTACCAGCCGCCGACCCGCAGCTCGGAGATCCAGCGCCACGCGCAGGCGACCGTGGTCAACGCGTTCGTGAAGGACATCCTGAAGGTCCAGAAGAACGCGGACGTGCTCGCGCTCGGCGACATGAACGACTTCGAGTTCTCCGACACCACCAAGATCCTGGAGGGCCGGGGCGAGCTGTGGTCGGCGATCAAGTCGCTGCCCAGGAGCGAGCGTTACACGTACGACTACCAGGGCAACTCGCAGGTCCTGGACCAGATCCTGATCAGCCCGGCGGTGCGCCGCGACTCGTTCCAGTACGACAGCGTGCACATCAACTCGGAGTTCAACGACCAGATCAGCGACCACGACCCGCAGGTGCTGCGCTTCCGCCCCTGACCCCCAGGGGGTTCAGGACTGGCCGAACACCCCGTTCAGCCAGTCCTGCCAGGCGGCCCCGTCCGCTCCGGCGTCGGCGCCCGGCGCGAAGTCGTGCACGCTGATGCCGAGCGGCGCGCCCCAGCGGCCCCGGCCGAAGAAGCGGACGAGGGCGCTTCGGGTGCGCAGTCCGACGAACTCCGGTTCGCGGTAGTCGAGTACGGCGTCCAGGGTCCGTCCGCCCGGTCCCTCGACGCTCACCTTCGTCCCCGCGGTCGCGTCGTCCGGCAGTCCGAGCGCGCGGGCCGCGGCGGCGAGCGCCCCCGGTACGGCCGAGGAGGCGGGCCCGGTCACCTGCGCGAAGGCGACCGGGGCGGGCGCGAAGTGCGTCAGATACTCGCGCAGGGTGTGCAGATAGAAGTCGGTGTGCTTGTTCGCCCCGTCGTACTGGGTGTCCCAGTCGTCGGTGAAGATCCCGCTGTGGACGTAGCGCACGAAGGCGCGGCGGCCCTCGTCGCGGGGCTCGATGGTGTGGTCGAGCTGGTTGAGCGACTGCGTGGGCATGCCCGCGTCCTCGCTGCGGTTGACGTAGCGGTGCGGCGGCTCCCAGACGACGACGGTCGAGCCGAACGGCCCCCGCCCGCCGGCCCGCGGCTCGGGCGCCTCCATCGGCCACAGATAGCCCCCGGTCCCGGTGGTGACGGCCGCCCAGACCTCCTCCGGCGGGACGTCGACCTCGAACTCGCGGACGATCTCGAATTCCTTGCTCATGGCGGGTCTCCTACTCGGCTTCCGGTTCTTGCGGCGCGGGTTCCAGGGCTGCGGGCCGGTCCTTGACCGCGGGGTGCAGGGCGACGACGATCCGGTGATCCCGGCCGCCCTCGGCGTCCGGGGCGTCGTACTTGCGGATCAGGGCGCCGACGGCCGCCGTCAGCTCCTGCGCGAAGGCCGCGCGGTCGGCGGCGGAGGCGAACCGGACCGCGCCGTCCAGGGCGTACGTCGCGAGCGGCTTGCGGGCCCTGGCCGCACCGCCGATCAGCGTGCCGACGTCGCGCACCAGGCGGGCGCCGAGCGCCAGCAGCCAGCGCGCGGACAGCTGGTCCCGGAAGCGCTCCGGGTCCGGCTGCACGGCGGACAGGGCCGCGGGCGAGATGACGTACGACGCGGCGCTCGCGCGCATCAGCCGCTCGGTGACATTGCCCTTGCGGCGCTCCCCGGCCAGTTCGACCAGGCCGTGCCGCTCCAGCGTCTTGAGGTGGTAGTTCACCTTCTGGCGGGGCAGTCCGACCTTGCCGGCCAGCATCGCGGCCGACGCGGGTCCGGCGGCCAGCTCGGCGAGCAGCCGCGCCCGGACGGGGTCCAGCGACACGGCCGCGGCCTCGGGGTCCTCGATCACGGTCACGTCCAGCATGGATCCACCCTCTCACCGAAAACTTTTTTTGTCCAGACAGACGTAGTTTTCGGTGAGAGGGTGGAACCGGCGGGACCGGCGGGCCGCGACGAGCGCGCGGCAGGAGGCGCGCCGCTCCGAGGCGTGCGTGCGCCGTGGAGCCCGTCAGCCGCTCAGCAGGAGCGGGGACGGCGGTCCGTACCGCGGTTCCTGCCCCGCAGCACCCCGGCAGCGATCAGCGCGACCGCCCCGGCGGCACCCGCCATCAGCACCGGGCGCGGCAACCCGCGCAGGCCCTCGGCGGCCTTGCGGGCGGGCGGCGCGAGCTGCCGCTGGGCCACGGCGGCCCTGTCCTGCACACGGTGCCCGGCGTCCAGTGCCCTGCTCTGGGCCTCGCGCCCGGCTTCCAGCGCACGGTCGCGCAGCGGCTGCCCGTCATGGGAGCCGCCGTGCCGGGTGATACGGCTCTGGAGCTCGTGCCCGGTGCGCGCGGCCGTCCCCTGCACCGCGTGGCCCGCCTGCGCGGCCCGCCCCTTCACCGCGTGCGCCGCGTGCGTGGCCCTGTCCTGGGCGCCGTGCCCGGCCTGGGAGGCGCTGGAGCGCAGTTGCACGGTCATGGCACCGGCCTTGTCCTTCAGGTCGGCGGCCCGCGCCCGCGCGCGCCCCTTCATGTCGACCCGGTCCATCAGCTGGGCGACAGTGTCGCCGAGCTGGTTCCTGGTGTGCTCGATCTGCGCGCGCAGCTCGTCGGGGCCCTTGGCGCCCGAGCCGTGCGGGGTCCTGTGGGTCATCGGTGTGCCCTTTCCTTGATCACGTCCACATCGGCCCGGACGCTGCCCAGGGTCTTCTCGGGCATGGGCGATCCGGCGCGGCGCAGCTGGGCGCGTCCGGTGACGGCCAGGACGGCGGCCGCGGCGAACAGCACGGCCGCGACGATCAGCGCCGCCGCCCACAGGGGCAGCACCAGGCCGAGGGCGGCGGTCGCCGCGCCGGCCAGCACGATCAGTCCGACGTAGCCGAGGGCGCCCGCAGCACCCAGCAGCCCGCCGCCGGTTCCGGCGCGCCTGCCCTTCTGGGCCAGCTCCGCCTTGGCGAGGGCGACCTCCTGCCGCAGCAGCAGGGAGAGCTGTTCGGTCGCTCGATTGACGAGTTCCCCCGTGGAGGGGTGCCCGTCGAGTGCGGGGCGCGTGTGCGGTCGCGTGTGCGAGGTCACGGTCACGGTGTCCCGCCTCCTTCCTGTACGGGAACATCCGGGTACCCGGGCCGGGGAGCGTCAGCCCTTGTCCGCTCCCCCGGTCCCGTGGTCGCCGAGCCGGGCGAGCTGGGACTGGAACCAGTCGAGCCGGGCCTGCAACAGGGCCGCCTCGGCGACCAGTTCGGGCACGCCCATCGCGGTGCCCGGGGCCGGTCCGGGGCCGGTCCCGGCCGGGACGCCGCCGTCCGCCCGGACCCGCAGGCCCTCCCCGGCGAGCCGGGCGAACTCCGCGAGCGTGACGGACGTACGGCCGCGCGCACAGTCCGCGCAGCCGGGGGCCAGGGCGCGCCAGCCGGGCCGGCCCCAGCCGGCGTCGGTGAGCAGGGCCGCGGTGGCACCGCAGGCGCAGGGGCCCGCGGTGGCGGTGCGTACCCGCTGGCGGGCGTAACGGAATCCGCGCTCGAAGCGGATGTAGGCGCCGAGCACGGAGACTTCGAGCAGCAGCGCGGTGCGGTGCTCGGCGGTGCAGCGCAGGGCGTCGGCGGCGGCGGGGTCGTGCACGCAGTGGAAGCCGCAGTCGCACAGGCGCGCGGGCGGGCGGTGCCTGCGGCCGTAGACGCAGGACGCCTGGTCGAGAACCCCGTACGGAAGCGCACCGCCGAGCGACACTCCGGTGAACCCCGCCCGGATGCCGTCCTGGGACAGCACCGGGTGGGCGATCTTGTAGCCGGTCGGCGGCTCCGTAGGGCGTTCCGCCGGGAGCCGCAGCCTCATCGTCCGGCCGGCACCTCTTCGCGGGCCGGTACCCCTTCGCGGGCCGGTTCGGCCGGTGCGGTACGGGCGGCCTCCACGGGCTGCCGGATCTCTTCCTCGTGGATCCGCGGCCGCTCCTCGGCGACCCCGGTGGCCAGTGCCTTGCCGAGCTTCATGGTGCCTCCATGGCTGACGTCGGTGATGACCCTTCGCCCATAGTGACCCATGAACGGCCGAGTTGGACACACGACCTTGCGCCACACCCGAACCCGTAAGCGAACTTACCGATATCCTGAAGAAGAATTAAGTAGAGCTACACCGAAGAGCTGCCGACACTGATGGGTATGACGATCACACACAGCCTCTCCCCCTTCGGCCGCACCCTCTGCGCGATGATCACCCCGTTCACCGAGGAGGGCGCGCTGGACCGGGCCGGCGCGCAGGAACTGGCCGCCCACCTGGTGGCGGAGGGCTGCGACGGGCTGGTCCTCAACGGCACCACGGGCGAGTCGCCGACCACCACCGACGGCGAGAAGGCGGAGCTGATCACGGCCGTACGGGAGGCGGTCGGCGCGCGGATCCCCCTGATCGCGGGCATCGGCACCGCCGACACCCGGCACACCACCGAACTGGCCCTCGCGGCCGAGAAGGCGGGCGCCGACGGCCTCCTGGTCACGGCGCCCTACTACAGCAGGCCGCCGCAGGACGCCGTCGCCGCGCACTTCCGCGCCATCGCCGACGCCGCGGGGCTGCCCGTCCTGCTCTACGACATCCCGGGCCGCACCGGCACCCGTATCGACCCGGAGACGATCCTCCGCCTCGCCGAGCACCCCCGGATCGCCGGGGTCAAGGACTGCTCCTACGACCTCCTGGGCACCCAGAAGGTGCTGTCCCGGACGGAGTTGGCCTATTACGCGGGCTGCGACGAGCAGATCCTCGCCCTGTACGCAGTCGGCGCGGCCGGCTGTATCAGCACCGTCGCCAACGCCGTCCCGCGCCATGTCCGCGCCGTCCTGGACGCCTTCGACGCGGCGGACACCGCGCGGGCGCGGCGACTCCAGCTGAGGGCGACCCCGTTGATCGAATCGATGACGGCCGCGGGCCTGCCCGGCACGGTCACCGCGAAGGCCCTGCTGAACCGACTCGGCCTGCCCGCGGGCCCGGTCCGCGCCCCGCTGCTGGCCGCCTCCCCGGAGGCGACGGCCGAACTGCGCGCGCTGTTCGCGGAACTGACCGAATCCTGATCCGCGCGCCTCCCGCCTGCCGTACGGTGTGCCCGTGAGCCGCCCCCTGCTGTTCCTGGACGTCGACGGTCCGCTCAACCCGTACGCGGCCCAGCCGGAACGCCGGCCCGAGGGATACACGACGATCCGGGTGCCGCTGGCCTCCCGCCGCCCCCTGCGGGTCTGGCTGAACCCGGCCCACGGCCCCGCGCTGCTGGCCCTCGACTACGAGCTGTGCTGGGCGACGACCTGGATGGCCGGGGCCAACCACTGGATCGCCCCCGTCCTCGGGCTGCCCGAACTGCCCTACGTCGACTTCGGCGCGGGCCTGTTCGTGGACCGGCCCGACGGGGTGCACTGGAAGACGGGGGCGATCGTGGCGTACGCGGGGGGCCGGCCGTTCGCCTGGGTCGACGACGAACAGAGCACCGCCGACGCGGTGTTCGTGGCCGACCACCACTCCGGCCCGGCCCTCCTGCACCATGTGGACCCACGCATCGGCCTGCGCGAGGGCGACTTCAGGACCCTGGCGGAGTTCGCGGCCGGCCTGTCCGCCTCATGACCGAGCGCCCCCCACCGCACGGGTGAGGGGCGCTCCGGACCTGCCCGGGGGTCAGTTGTGGCTGTGCAGGATGTCGTTCAGACCGCCCCAGACGGCGTTGTTCGGACGGGCCTCGACCGCGCCGGTGACCGAGTTGCGGCGGAAGAGGATGTGCGAGGCGCCGTTGAGGTCGCGGGCCTTGACGATCTGGCCGTCGGGCATGGTGACGCGGGTACCGGCGGTGACGTACAGACCGGCCTCGACCACGCACTCGTCGCCGAGGGCGATGCCGACGCCCGCCTCGGCGCCGACCAGGCAGCGCTCGCCGACGGAGATGATCACATTGCCGCCGCCGGACAGGGTGCCCATGGTGGAGGCGCCGCCGCCGATGTCCGAGCCGTCGCCGATGACGACACCGGCGGAGATGCGGCCCTCGACCATGGAGGTACCGAGCGTGCCGGCGTTGAAGTTGACGAAGCCCTCGTGCATCACGGTGGTGCCCTCGGCCAGGTGCGCGCCCAGCCGGACCCGGTCGGCGTCGGCGATGCGGACGCCCTTGGGGGCCACGTAGTCCGTCATGCGGGGGAACTTGTCGACCGAGGTGACCTGGAGGTGCAGGCCCTCGGCGCGGGCGTTCAGCCGCACCTTCTCGATGTCGTCCACGGCGACCGGGCCGAGCGAGGTCCAGGCGACGTTGGCGAGGTGGCCGAAGATGCCGTCCAGGTTCTGGCCGTGCGGCTTGACCAGGCGGTGCGAGAGCAGGTGCAGGCGCAGGTAGGTGTCGTGCGCGTCCAGCGGCTTCTCGTCCAGCGAGGCGATGACCGTACGGACCGCGACCACCTCGACGCCCCTGCGGGCGTCCGGGCCGATCGCCGCGGTCGCGCCGTCGCCCAGCAGCTCCGCCGCGCGCTCGGCGGACAGCCGCTCGGTGCCGGCCGGCCCCGGCTCGGCGACCAGCTCGGGCGCGGGGAACCAGGTGTCGAGAACGGTGCCGTCGGAGGCGATCGTGGCGAGGCCGGCGGCGACGGCGCCGGTGGTACGGGAAGCAGTGTCGGTCATGGGACAAAACCTAACGTGGCACGGGGTGCGGGGGCGAACCGTGTCTCATGTGCCGGTCGGTGGATCCGCCTCCACCCGATCCGCCCGCCCTCGGCCGATGAGCCGTCCGAGCGCCTCCCGCGCGTACCCCTCGTCGTACGACCCGCCCGTCAGCAGCACCTGGAGGCAGATCCCGTCCATCAGCGCGAGCAGCGCCCGCGCCGTCACCGCGTCGACCCGGACGGACAGGCGCGCGCCGGTCTCCTCGGTCCACCGGGCGGCGACGGGCCGCAGGGCCGGGCGGCGCAGCGCGGCGAGATACAGCTCGTACTCCAGCTCCGCGCCCGGACGGTCGCCGTTCAGCCAGTCGCCGAGCACCCGGGCGAGCCCGGCCGCGAGGTCGCCCTCCGCCAGCGCCCCGCTGTCGTCGAGCACCGAGGCGAACCCCTCGTTCGCCTGGCACAGGGCGGCCACCAGCAGATCGTCCAGGGTGGCGAAGTGGTACGTGGTGGAGCCGAGCGGCACGTCCGCCTCGGCCGCGACCGTGCGGTGGCTCAGCCCGGCGAGCCCGTCCCGCCCGGCCACCCGGATCGCCGCGTCGATGATCCGCCGGCGCCGGTCGGGGTCGTAGCGCCGGCCCATCAGTGACTCGTCCCGCCGAGATTCAGCACCACCACTCCCCCGATGATCAGCAGGATCCCGGCGACCTTGACCGCGTCGAGGCCCTCCCCGAACAGCAGCAGCCCGAGCACGGCGATGGCCGCGGTCCCCACCCCGGACCAGATCGCGTACGCCGTACCGATCTGCACCGTCTTCAGTGTCTGCGCCAGCAGCAGGAAGGACACCAGGTACCCCAGCGCCGTCACCAGCGAGGGCCCGAGCCTGCTGAAGCCGTGGCTGTACTTCATCGCCGTCGTGGCGGTCACCTCGGCGGCTATGGCACCGGCGAGCGTCAGATATCCCATGTGTACGAGCGTACATATCGTGTGTACGGCCGTACATGACCCCCGTGCGACGAGTCGGCGAACAGCGGGCGCCGGGGCCCGCCGGGACATGCGGAAGGGGCCACGGCAGCCCTGCCGTGGCCCCTTCCACAAGCCCTGTGTCAGACGTTGAAGCCCAGCGCGCGCAGCTGCTCGCGGCCCTCGTCCGTGATCTTGTCCGGGCCCCACGGCGGCATCCAGACCCAGTTGATCCGGAGCTCGTTGACGATGCCGTCCGTCGCGGACTTGGCCTGGTCCTCGATGACGTCCGTCAGCGGGCAGGCCGCGGAGGTCAGGGTCATGTCCACGGTGGCCACGTTGGAGTCGTCCACGTGGATGCCGTAGATCAGGCCGAGGTTGACGACGTCGATGCCCAGCTCGGGGTCGACCACGTCCATCAGGGCCTCACGGAGTTCCTCCTCCGAGGCCGGCTTCATCTCGACGGTGTCGCTCATGCGGTCTTCCTTTCGGCTTCGGCGCCACCCAGCGCCTGGGCCGTCGCGTCCTTCCACGCCATCCAGCTCAGGAGGGCGCACTTGACCCGCGCGGGGTACTTGGAGACACCGGCGAACGCGACCGCGTCCTCCAGCACCTCCTCCATCGCGTCGTCCGGCTCGATCCTGCCCTTGGACTGCATCAGCTCCAGGAAGGTCTCCTGGATCTTCTGCGCGTCGGACAGGTCCTTGCCGACGAGGAGATCGTTCAGCACGGAGGCCGAGGCCTGGCTGATGGAGCAGCCCTGGCCCTCGTACGAGACGTCCGCGATCTTCGTGCCGTCGTACTTCACACGGAGGGTGATCTCGTCGCCGCACGTCGGGTTCACGTGGTGCACCTCGGCGTCGCCATCCCGAAGACCACGCCCGTGCGGGTTCTTGTAGTGGTCCAGGATGACTTCCTGGTACATGGAGTCCAGCTTCACGGTTTTCGACACGCCTCTCAGCCGAAGAAGTTCCGTACGTGCTCCAGGCCGTCGACCAGAGCGTCGATCTCGGCCGGCGTGGAGTACAGATAGAACGACGCTCGCGTGGTCGCGGGAATTCCGTAGCGCAGGCAGACCGGACGGGCACAGTGGTGGCCGACGCGGACCGCGATGCCCTGCTCGTCCAGGACCTGGCCCACGTCGTGCGGGTGGATGTCGCCCAGGGTGAAGGAGATCGCGGCACCCCGGTCCTCGGCCGTGGTCGGGCCGATGATCCTCAGATCGGGGACCTGGGCCAGCCGCTCCACCGCGTACTGGGTGAGCGCGTGCTCGTGCGCGAGGATCTTCTCCATGCCGATCGCCTGGAGGTAGTCGATCGCCGCGCCCAGGCCGACCGCCTGCGCGATCGGGGGCGTGCCCGCCTCGAACTTGTGCGGCGCCGGGGCGTACGTGGAGGAGTGCATCGAGACGGTCTCGATCATCTCGCCGCCGCCCAGGAACGGCGGCAGGTCCTCCAGCAGCTCCTGGCGGCCCCACAGCACGCCGATGCCGGTCGGGCCGCACATCTTGTGGCCGGTGAAGGCCACGAAGTCGGCCTGCAGGGCCTGCACGTCCAGCGGCATGTGCGGCGCGGCCTGGGAGGCGTCGACGCACACCAGCGCGCCGACCTCCTGGGCGCGGCGCACTATCGCCTCGACCGGGTTGACGGTGCCCAGGATGTTGGAGACCAGCACGAAGGAGACGATCTTCGTCTTCTCGGTGATGATCTCGTCGATGTTCGACAGGTCCAGACGGCCGTCGTCGGTCAGGCCGAACCACTTCAGCTTCGCGCCGGTGCGCTGCGCCAGCAGCTGCCACGGCACGATGTTGGAGTGGTGCTCCATCTCCGTGATGACGATCTCGGTCTCGTGGTCGACCCGGTAGGGCTCGTCGGCCCAGCCGAGCATGTTGGCCACGAGGTTGAGGGATTCGGAGGCGTTCTTGGTGAAGATCACCTCGTCGCGGCTCGGCGCGTTGACGAACTCCGCCACCTTGTCGCGCGCGCCCTCGTAGAGTGCCGTGGCCTCCTCGGCGAGGACGTGCACGCCACGGTGGACGTTGGCGTTGTAACGCTCGTAGTACTCGTTGAGGGCGTCCAGTACCTGGCGCGGCTTCTGGCTGGTCGCCGCGTTGTCCAGGTACACGAGCTTCTTGCCGTCGTGGACGACACGGTCCAGGACGGGGAAGTCCTTGCGGATCGCCTCGGTGTCGAGGAGGCCCGGCAGCTGTGTCACGCGGATGCGCCACCCTTCACGTATGCCTCGTAGCCCTCGTTCTCCAGCTTGTCCGCGAGCTCCGGGCCACCGGACTCGACGATGCGGCCGCCGGCGAACACGTGGACGTGGTCGGGCTTGATGTAGCGCAGGATGCGCGTGTAGTGCGTGATCAGCAGGGTGCCGACCTCGCCCGTCTCGCGGACGCGGTTGACGCCCTCGGAGACGATGCGCAGCGCGTCGACGTCCAGGCCCGAGTCGGTCTCGTCCAGGATCGCCATCTTCGGCTTGAGCAGTTCGAGCTGGAGGATCTCGTGGCGCTTCTTCTCACCGCCGGAGAAGCCCTCGTTGACGTTGCGCTCGGCGAAGGAGGGGTCCATGTGGAGACGCTCCATGGCCTCCTTGACCTCCTTCACCCAGGTGCGCAGCTTCGGGGCCTCGCCGCGCACGGCGGTGGCGGAGGTGCGCAGGAAGTTGGAGACCGAGACGCCGGGGACCTCGACCGGGTACTGCATGGCCAGGAACAGGCCGGCGCGGGCGCGCTCGTCGACGGACATCTCCAGGACGTCCTCGCCGTCGAGCAGCACGGTGCCCTCGGTGATCGTGTACTTCGGGTGACCCGCGAGCGAGTAGGCGAGGGTCGACTTGCCGGAGCCGTTGGGGCCCATGATGGCGTGCGTCTCGCCCTGCTTCACGGTCAGGTCGACGCCCTTGAGGATCTCCTTCGTGGCGTTGTCGGCCTCGACGGTGACGTGCAGGTCTCGGATTTCAAGCGTTGCCATGGATGCCTCAGGACTCCTGGGTGAGGGAGACGAACACGTCGTCCCCTTCGATCTTTACGGGGTATACGGGTACGGGGCGTGTCGCGGGGAGGCCGGACGGCTTGCCGGTGCGCAGGTCGAACGCGGAGCCGTGCAGCCAGCACTCGATCTGGCAGTCCTCCACCTCGCCCTCGGAGAGCGAGACGTTCGCGTGCGAGCAGACGTCGTAGATGGCGAACACCTCCCCCTCGGTGCGGACGACCGAGACCGGCGTGCCGTCGAGTTCCACCCGCTTGGGGGTGTCCTCGTCCAGCTCGCTCAGCCCACAGGCGCGTACGAAACTCATGCGACCGAGGCCTCCAGCTCCTGCTCGATCCTTTCGAGCAGGCGCTCCTCGATGTCGGCGACGCCGATCTGCTGGACGAGTTCGGCGAAGAAGCCGCGGACCACCAGACGGCGGGCGTCCTGCTCGGGGATGCCGCGGGCCATCAGGTAGAACAGCTGCTCGTCGTCGAAGCGGCCGGTGGCGGAGGCGTGGCCGGCGCCCACGATCTCGCCGGTCTCGATCTCCAGGTTCGGCACCGAGTCGACGCGGGCGCCGTCGGTGAGCACCAGGTTGCGGTTCATCTCGTAGGTGTCGGTGCCCTCGGCCTTGGCCTCGATGAGCACGTCGCCGATCCAGACCGCGTGCGCGTCGTCGCCCTGGAGCGCGCCCTTGTAGACGACGTTCGACTTGCAGTGCGGGGTGTTGTGGGTGACCAGGAGACGGTGCTCCTGGTGCTGGCCCGCGTCGGTGAAGTACAGGCCGTACAGCTCGGCCTCGCCGCCGGGGCCCGCGTAGGAGACGCGCGGGTGCAGCCGTACGACGTCGCCGCCGAAGGTGACGACGACCGACTTGAAGGACGCGTCCCGGCCGACCAGCGCGTTGTGCTGGGCGGTGTGGACGGCCTTGTCGTCCCAGTCCTGGACGGAGACGACGGTCAGCTTGGCACCGTCGCCCAGCACGTAGTCGACGTTGGCCGCGAGCACCGCGTCGCCGGTGTGGTCGATGACGACCACGGCCTCGGCGAAGGCGCCCAGCTCGATCACCTGGTGCGCGAAGGCGGTGCCGCCCTCGCCGTGCACGGCGATGCGGACCGGCTCGGTGAGCACGGTCTCCTTGGGGACGGTCACGACCGAGGCCTGCTCGAAGGCGGAGAACGCCTGGGCGGCGATCCGGTCCACCGGGGTGCCCGCCCGGCCGAGGCGCGCGTCGTCGCGGCCCACGGTCTCGACGACGACGCCCTCGGGGGCCCGCACGTCGACCTTCACGCCGTCAGCGGTGGCGACGGCGGTGCCGTCGTGCAGCCCGCGCAGGCGCTCCAGCGGGGTGAACCGCCACTCCTCCTCGCGGCCGTGCGGGACCGGGAAGTCCGCGACGTCGAAGGACGGGGGCACGCTCATGCGCGTGGCGACGGTCGACTCCGCGGCCACCGCGATCTGGCCGGCGGTGGTGGAGCCCACCGGTGGGGGTCCCCCCGCTCGGACGGAGTTGGGAGTGGGGGCGTTCTGAGCCTCAGCCATGGCTGTCGGTCTGCTCGCTTTCTTACGTGAGTGGCTTGACGGTCAGGTCGGTACGGCGGTCAGCCGACCGCGCCTTCCATCTGCAGCTCGATCAGCCGGTTGAGTTCGAGCGCGTACTCCATGGGCAGTTCCTTGGCGATCGGCTCGACGAAGCCGCGCACGATCATCGCCATCGCCTCGAACTCGGTCAGACCGCGGCTCATCAGGTAGAAGAGCTGGTCCTCGGAGACCTTGGAGACGGTCGCCTCGTGGCCCATGGACACGTCGTCCTCGCGGACGTCGACGTACGGGTACGTGTCGGAGCGGGAGATGGTGTCGACGAGCAGCGCGTCGCAGAGCACGTTCGACTTGGAGCCGTGGGCGCCCTCACCGATCTCGACCAGACCGCGGTAGGAGGTGCGGCCGCCGCCGCGCGCCACGGACTTCGACACGATGTTGGACGAGGTGTTCGGCGCCATGTGGACCATCTTGGAGCCGGCGTCCTGGTGCTGGCCCTCGCCCGCGAAGGCGATGGACAGGGTCTCGCCCTTGGCGTGCTCGCCCATCAGGTAGACGGCCGGGTACTTCATCGTCACCTTGGAGCCGATGTTGCCGTCGATCCACTCCATGGTCGCGCCCTCGTACGCCACGGCGCGCTTGGTGACCAGGTTGTAGACGTTGTTCGACCAGTTCTGGATGGTCGTGTAGCGGCAGCGGGCGTTCTTCTTGACGATGATCTCGACCACGGCGCTGTGCAGCGAGTCCGACTTGTAGATCGGCGCGGTGCAGCCCTCGACGTAGTGCACGTAGGCGCCCTCGTCGACGATGATCAGGGTCCGCTCGAACTGGCCCATGTTCTCCGTGTTGATACGGAAGTAGGCCTGGAGCGGGATCTCCACGTGCACGCCCTTCGGCACGTAGATGAAGGAGCCACCGGACCACACGGCCGTGTTCAGCGCGGCGAACTTGTTGTCGCCGGCCGGGATGACCGTGCCGAAGTACTCCTTGAAGAGCTCCGGGTGCTCCTTGAGGGCGGTGTCGGTGTCGAGGAAGATGACGCCCTGCTCCTCCAGGTCCTCGCGGATCTGGTGGTAGACGACCTCCGACTCGTACTGGGCGGCCACGCCCGCGACCAGGCGCTGCTTCTCGGCCTCGGGGATGCCCAGCTTGTCGTAGGTGTTCTTGATGTCCTCGGGCAGGTCCTCCCAGGACTCCGCCTGCTTCTCCGTGGAGCGCACGAAGTACTTGATGTTGTCGAAGTCGATGCCCGAGAGGTCGGAGCCCCAGTTCGGCATGGGCTTCTTCTCGAAGAGCTTGAGGCCCTTGAGGCGCAGCTTGGTCATCCACTCCGGCTCCGACTTCTTGCCGGAGATGTCGCGGACGACGTCGTCGTTCAGACCGCGCCGGGCGGAGGCACCGGCCACGTCGGAGTCGGCCCAGCCGTATTCGTACTTGCCCAGGCCCTCCAGCTCAGGGTGGGCAGTCTCCGTGGGGAGAGTCATGCGGGGTTCCTCCCGGCCGTGCTTGCAGGTGCGTCAGTGGAAATCTTGGGAATGAACGTCGTGCAGACGCCGTCGCCGTGCGCGATGGTCGCCAGTCGCTGGACGTGGGTACCCAGCAGCTCGGCGAAGATCTCCGTCTCCGCCTCGCACAGCTGCGGGTACTGCTCCGCGACATGGGCGACCGGGCAGTGGTGCTGGCAGAGCTGCTCGCCGACCGGTGCGCTGCGCGCCGTAGCAGCGTACCCGTCCGCACTCAAGGCCTTGGCCAGCGCTTCCGCGCGCTTGTCGGGGCTCACGCTCTCGACCGCCCGGCGGTACGCCCTCGCCTGGGAGGCGATCCGGGCGCGGGCGAAGGCCGAGACCGCGCCGGGCCCGCCCTCGTGCTCGGCGATCCAGCGCAGCGCGTCCGCGGCCAGCTTGTCGTACGACTGGTCGAAGGCGTCGCGGCCGCAGTCGGTGAGCGCGAAGACCTTGGCGGGGCGGCCGCGCGTGCGCGTGCCGTACACCCGCTGTTCGCGGGCCTCCACGACGTCGTCCGCGGCCAGCGCGTCCAGATGGCGCCGGACGGCCGCCTGGGTCAGTCCCAGCCGGCCCGCGAGTTCGGCGACGGTCGAGGGCCCGTGGTCCAGGATGGACCGCACGACGCGGTGGCGCGTGGAGCGCTCACCGGTCGCCAGCTCCTCCTGCGGGGCCCCCGTGAGGGCCTCCCGAGCCTCGTCGACGTTTTTCACAACGCCATTGTTGCGTAATTCCTTCGGGCCTGACAAGCGCCGTCGGGATCACCGACGGTGCCCTGCATCACTTAGGTCTACCTAATCTGACCTGCGGAAACGATCTCTGATCGATCATCCGGAGCCCGGCCGGCGCGGAAACCCGTGGCGCTCCGGACGCCCGTCCGGAAGACTCTCCGGCCATGTCCACACCCCCTCCGACCGGGCCTCTTGCCACCCGGGACGGCATCGCCGCCGGGCTGCGGCTGCTCGGCGTCGAGAGCGGCGAGACGCTTCTCGTACATTCGTCCCTCAGTTCCCTCGGGTGGGTGAACGGCGGAGCCGTGGCGGTCGTCCAGGCGCTCCTCGACGCCCTCGGTCCCCGCGGCACCCTCGTCGTCCCGGCCCAGTCCTCCGACCTCTCCGACCCGGCCGACTGGGAGAACCCGCCGGTGCCCGAGGAGTGGTGGGACCGGATCCGGGCGACCATGCCTGCGTACGACCCCCGCGTCACCCCCACCCGCGGCGTCGGGGTGATCCCGGAGGCGGTGCGCACCTGGCCGGGCGCCCTGCGCAGCGCGCACCCGCAGACCTCCTTCGCCGCCGTCGGTCCCCGCGCCCGGGAGATCACCGACGGCCACGCCCCCGACTGCCGGCTCGGCGAGCGAAGCCCGCTGGCCCGCCTGGAGGCGCTGGGCGCCCGGGTCCTGCTGCTCGGCACGGGCTACGGCGCCTGCACCGCCTTCCACCTGGCCGAGTACCGCGTGCCGGCCCCGCCCGTCCGGGTCGGCCGGCCCGCGCCCGGCGGCGGCTGGGAGACGGTGACCGAGATGCCGATCAGCTCCGAGGCGTTCGAGGAACTGGGCCGCGACTTCGAGCGGGAGCGTCCCGTCGTACGGGGGCGGGTGGCCGCGGCGGACACCCGGTTGTTCCCGGTGGCGGACGCCGTCGCCCACGCCGAGGAGTGGCTCCGGGCGCGCAGGACCCCCACGAGCGGGTTCCCGCACCCCCGCGACTGATCGGCGCGCGCTCTCCCTAGACTCGGGTCCCATGCGAAGTGAGCCAGTCGTCCAGGTCCAGGCCCTGGTGAAGCGCTACGGCACGAAGACCGCGGTGGACGGCCTCGACCTGGAGGCCGGGGCGGGTGTGACCGCCGTCCTCGGACCCAACGGCGCCGGCAAGACGACGACGGTCGAGACCTGCGAGGGGTACCGGAAGCCGGATTCCGGCACGGTGCGCGTCCTGGGCCTCGACCCCGTGCGGCAGTCGGCCGAGCTGCGGCCGCGGATCGGTGTGATGCTCCAGTCCGGCGGCGTGTACTCCGGCGCCCGCGCGGACGAGATGCTCCGCCATGTCGCCCGGCTGCACGCCCACCCGCTGGACGTGGACGCCCTGATCGAACGGCTCGGCCTCGGCAGCTGCGGCCGCACCTCCTACCGCCGGCTCTCCGGCGGCCAGCAGCAGCGCCTCGCGCTCGCCATGGCCGTCGTCGGCCGCCCGGAACTGGTCTTCCTGGACGAGCCGACCGCCGGCCTCGACCCGCAGGCCCGCCGGGCCACCTGGGACCTGGTGCGGGACCTGCGCGCCGACGGCGTCTCGGTGATCCTCACCACGCACCACATGGACGAGGCCGAGGAACTCGCCGACGACGTCGCGATCATCGACGGCGGCAAGGTCATCGCCCACGGCTCCCCGGAGGAGCTGTGCAAGGGCGGCGCCGAGAACACCCTGCGCTTCTCCGGCCGCCCCGGACTCGACGTCGGCTCCCTGCTCAACGCGCTCCCGGACGGCTGCACGGCCGCCGAGCTGACCCCGGGCGCCTACCGCGTCGTCGGCAAGGTCGATCCGCAGCTGCTGGCCACCGTGACCTCCTGGTGCGCCCAGCACGGGGTGATGCCGGACCGCATCTCGGTCGAACGGCACACCCTGGAAGACGTCTTCCTCGAACTCACCGGCAAGGAGCTGCGCTCATGACGACCGCGTCGGGTACGTACGCGCCCAGGCCGGGGGCCGCGCCCCTGCCCCGCATGATCGCGGCGCAGGCCGCCCTGGAGACGAGGATGCTGCTGCGCAACGGCGAGCAGCTGCTGCTGACCGTCGTCATCCCGACCCTGCTCCTGGTGCTGTTCAGCTCCGTGGACATCGTGGACACCGGCAAGGGCAAGGCCGTCGACTTCCTTGCGCCGGGCGTCCTCGCCCTCGCCGTGATGTCGACCGCGTTCACCGGACAGGCCATCGCCACCGGCTTCGAGCGCCGCTACGGCGTGCTCAAGCGGCTCGCCGCCTCGCCACTGCCGCGCTGGGGCCTGATGACCGCGAAGACGGTGTCCGTGCTGGTCACCGAGGTGTTCCAGGTGGTCCTGCTGACGGTGATCGCCCTCGCGCTCGGCTGGTCCCCGCACGGCGGCCCGGTCGCCGTGCTCCTGCTGCTGGTCCTCGGCACCGCCGCCTTCTCCGGGCTCGGTCTGCTGATGGCCGGCACCCTGAAGGCGGAGGCGACGCTGGCCGCGGCCAACCTGGTGTTCCTGCTGCTGCTCGTCGGCGGCGGGGTCGTCGTGCCGCTGGACAGGTTCGGCCCGGCCGGACAGCACGTCCTCGGTCTGCTGCCCATCTCCGCCCTCTCCGACGGCCTGCGCGCCGTGCTCCAGCACGGCGCCGGGACGCCCTGGGGCGACCTCGGGATCCTCGCGGTGTGGGCGGTCGTGGGGCTCGCGGCGGCGGGAAGGTTCTTCCGCTGGGAGTGAGCGGGCCGGACGGCCGGGAAGTGAGCGGAGACACGGCACCGGTACCGGACCCTCGTGAAAGCGTGCACAAGCGGCGCCCTACGATGGGGGGCGTGCCAAAGCTGAACCGCGCCGACGCCGTAGCGGCCCCGCGTAATCCGCTCGCCCTCATCGCCGACCGCTGGACCCCGAAGCCGGGGACCGTGCGGCGGGCGGCCCTGGCCGCGCTCGTGATGTCGGTGGTCATCGTCGTCACCGGCGGTGCCGTGCGGCTGACCAGCTCGGGGCTCGGCTGCCCGACCTGGCCCGAGTGCACCGCGGGCTCCCTGACACCGACCCAGGCGCTGAGCTACCACAGCGCCATCGAGTTCGGCAATCGCATGCTCACCTACGTGCTGTGCGCGGCGGTGGGCTGGGCGATCGTCGCCGCCCGCTGCGAGAAGCCGTACCGGCGCGCGCTGACCCGGCTCGGCTGGGCGCAGTTCTGGCTGGTGATGGGCAACGCGGTACTCGGCGGCATCGTGGTGCTGGTCGGCCTCAACCCGTACACCGTCGCCGCGCACTTCCTGCTGGCGACCGCGCTGATCGCGGTCGCCACGGTGATGTGGCAGCGCACCCGCGAGGGAGACGGGGCGCCCCGGCCGCTGGTCGGCAAGGCCGTGGTGCAGCTGGTGTGGTTCCTGGTCGTCGCGGCGGTGCTGCTCGTCGCGGTCGGCACCGTGGTCACCGGCGCGGGCCCGCACGCCGGTGACTCCAGCGACGTGAAGCGGATCCCGATCGACTGGGAGACCGTGGCCAAGCTGCACGCGGTGCTCGCGTGGATCGTGGTGACGCTGACGTTCGCCCTGTGGTTCGTCCTCAAGGCCGTCGACGCCCCGCGTGGCCCGCTGGCCCGCACCCGGGAGCTGTTCCTGATCCTGCTCAGCCAGGGCGTCATCGGCTACGCGCAGTACTTCACGCACCTGCCCGGCCTGCTGGTCGGCCTCCACATGCTCGGCTCCTGCCTGGTCTGGATCGGCGTCCTGCGGATCCTGCTGGCCCTGCGCGAGCGCCCGGAGACGGAGCTGGAGGTACCCGAGCCCGCGACCGGGTCCACGGTTCCCACGAACGCCTGACGCACCCGTACGGGCGCCTCGCTCACCCGTACGTGGTGACCAGCGCGTCGATCGCCGGGCCCAGGTAGCCCCGGGTCAGCGCGGCGCGCCGGGTGAGCCAGGCGCCGTCGCCCGGGGCGGGGTCCTCGTACCGCCTGCGGGCGATGTCCTCGACGACCTCGGTGGGCGCGCCGAGGTCCGGCAGTCCTGCCAGGGCCTCCCGCTTGGAGATCAGCCGTCCCTCGCGCAGGGTCACACCCGCCCGTGCGAAGGTCAGCAGCCCGAGGTCGACCCAGACGTCCCGCCGCCACAGCCGGGCCCTGTCCACGGCGGGCCGCCAGAAGTCCCGCTGGTCCGCCACGACGAACGCGCGCAGGTCCCGGTCCGGGACCTTCGGTACGAGGCTCGCGGGTGTCTCCCCGTGCAGCACCCGGCCGAAGGCGTGCAGCTCGCGCCGGGTGACGGGGGTGACCGGACGGCGCAGCACATGGCCGTGCGCCCAGGTGAGATGCGCCCGGCCGGGAACGTCCAGGGTGGCCGGGGCGAGATAGCTGCAGTGCAGCCGCGCGGCGAGCGGTTCCCGGCGCAGCCGCCGGTGCAGGGCCACGATCTGCGGTACGGCCCGCAGGTCCGGCGGGGCCGCGAGCACCACGATCAGATCGAGATCGCTGCGGCCCTCCTGGTAGTCACCCCCGGCGAGCGAGCCGTGCGCCCAGACGGCGCGGGGGCGCAACGGCGTGAGGGCGTCGAGAAAGAGTCCGAGCAGGGCTTCCGTCCGCATGCCGCCCAGTGTGGCGCCCCTCCCGGGTACGGGGGGCGGTATTCGGGCACCCGGCTCGTCGCGCGGGCACGCACACCCGGACGCGCCCGCGGCCGGGGCCGGTCAGCCCCCGAGCTGGATCCCCGCCATCCGCTTCCACTCGTACGGCCCGGTCTTCACCTTGGCCGCGAACTCCCCGTCGAACGCCTCGTGCACGGTGATCCCGGCCTTCGCCACCGCCTGCTCGGCGATCGCGTAGGTAGGAGCCACCACGTCGCCCCAGCCGCCGTCCTCGCCGACGAGCACGATCCGCGCCCCGCGCTCCCCGATGTACGCGACCTGCCCCTCCGCGCCACCGTGGGCCTTGGAGAAGGCGCTGATCCTCTGGGCGAGCCGGGCCACCGTGCGCTCGGCCTTCGCGTCAACCTGCTGCGTGTCTGCCATGCCTGGATGCTACCGACGGGTAGATCAAACGGCGACGGGAGGGGTGCGTGGCCTTGACCACGCGCCCCTCCCGCCGGGGAGAAGGTGCGTCAGCGCAGGAACGGGTCCACCGCGACGGCGACGAAGAGGATCGACACGTACGTGATCGACCAGTGGAACAGCCGCATCTCCTTGAGCTTCGCGCCGGTGACCTCGGCCTTCGCCCGGTTCTGGAGGCCGTGCGCCTCCCACAGCCAGAAGCCGCCGGCCGCGAGGGCCACGACCGTGTAGAACCAGCCCGTGTACCCCAGCGGGGTGAGCAGCAACGAGACGGCGACCATCACCCAGCTGTAGATGACGATCTGCCGGGCCACGACCTTGTTGGAGGCGATCACCGGGAGCATCGGCACACCGGCACGCGCGTAGTCGTCCTTGACCTTCATGGACAGCGGCCAGTAGTGCGGCGGCGTCCAGAAGAACATCACGAGGAAGAGGATGACAGGCGCCCAGGACATCGAGTCCGTGACCGCGGACCAGCCGATCAGCACCGGCAGGCAGCCCGCGATGCCGCCCCACACGATGTTCTGCGCGGTGCGGCGCTTGAGGATCATCGTGTAGACGACGACGTAGAAGAGCAGCGCGCCGAGCGACAGCCAGGCGCTGAGCCAGTTGACGGTCAGCCCGAACAGCAGCGTGGAGACGACCCCGAGGGCGAGGCCGAAGGCCAGGCACTCGCGCGGGCTGACCATGCCGGTCACCAGCGGGCGCTGCGAGGTGCGGTCCATGACGGCGTCGATGTCGCGGTCGATGTACATGTTCAGCGCGTTGGCCCCGCCCGCGGACAGGTAGCCGCCGAGGCAGGTGAGCAGCACCAGCCGCAGGTCGGGCACGCCCTGCTGCGCCAGGAACATCACCGGCACGGTGGTGATGAGGAGCAGCTCGATGATCCGCGGCTTGGTCAGCGCCACGAATGCCTTGACACGGGCCCCGAACGGCCGGTGGACCGGGCTCGGGCTCGTGCCACCGAGCGCCGCAGCTGGACGGGATTCGACGGCCGTCACGCACACCCCTGACAGAGACATCCCAGCGAGCCTCCCCCGGATGAGGTCTTCATGAAGGGCTCGCGCGTACCACGCCACTTTAGACGTTGCCCATACCCCGGCCTTCGCGGGGGTGGGGTCGTGTTGGCGGTCACCCGGACGGGGCCCTGTGAGCGGCTGTGCGGACCACCCGGGACACCGCTTTTCCGGAGATCGCAAAAGAGGGCCCCCACCACTCTTTTGAGCGGTCAGATGAGCGCCTTCTTATTCATGTGCCAAATGCCGTCTCGGCCAGTCGGGAGGCGGATCCCGTCGATGCCCGGCAGTCTGGAATCACCCGCGAAAACGCACGTCCTTGCGAGGGTAGGCTCGACAACGGCCGGCGGGCAGAAGTCACGCCGGCGGCCGGGTGGGCGCATGCCCCGAAGACCGGCGACCGACATGTGGAGAGGAGCCCTGACCCAGGGTGAGCACCAAGCCGACCACCACAGACCTTGAGTGGACCGACCTGGACCAGCGGGCCGTGGACACCGCCCGAGTCCTGGCCGCCGACGCCGTACAGAAGGTCGGCAACGGCCATCCCGGTACGGCGATGAGCCTGGCCCCCGCCGCCTACACCCTCTTCCAGAAGGTGATGCGGCACGACCCGGCCGACCCGGAGTGGGTGGGGCGCGACCGCTTCGTGCTGTCCGCCGGCCACTCCTCCCTGACCCTCTACACCCAGCTCTACCTGGCCGGCTTCGGCCTGGAGCTGACGGACCTGGAGTCCTTCCGCACCTGGGGCTCCAAGACCCCGGGCCACCCGGAGTACGGGCACACCAAGGGCGTCGAGACCACCACGGGCCCGCTGGGCCAGGGTGTGGCCAACGCGGTGGGCATGGCGATGGCCGCCCGCTACGAGCGCGGCCTGTTCGACCCGGAGGCCGCCCAGGGCGAGTCGCCGTTCGACCACTTCATCTACTGCATCGCCGGTGACGGCTGCCTCCAGGAGGGCATCTCCGCCGAGGCGTCCTCGCTGGCCGGCCACCAGAAGCTCGGCAACCTGATCCTGCTGTGGGACGACAACCACATCTCGATCGAGGGCGACACCGAGACGGCAGTCTCCGAGGACACCGCCAAGCGCTACGAGGCGTACGGCTGGCACGTGCAGCGCGTGGAGCCGAAGGCGGACGGCGACCTGGACCCGGCGGCGATCTTCGCCGCGATCCAGGCGGCCAAGCAGGTCACCGACCGGCCCTCCTTCATCGCGATGCGCTCGATCATCGCCTGGCCGGCCCCGAACGCCCAGAACACCGAGGCCGCGCACGGCTCGGCGCTCGGCGCGGACGAGGTCGCGGCCACCAAGCGCGTCCTCGGCTTCGACCCCGAGCAGTCCTTCGCCGTCGAGGACGACGTGATCACGCACACCCGCAAGGCCCTGGAGCGCGGCGCCCGCGCGAAGGCCGAGTGGGAGAAGTCGCTCCAGGTGTGGCGGGACGACAACCCCGAGCGCGCCGCCGAGTTCGACCGCATCGCGACGGGCGAGCTGCCCACCGGCTGGGAGGAGAAGATCCCGGTCTTCGAGCCCGGCAAGTCGGTCGCCACGCGTGCCGCCTCCGGCAAGGTGCTCCAGGCGCTCGGCCCGGTGATCCCCGAGCTGTGGGGCGGTTCCGCCGACCTCGCCGGCTCGAACAACACCACGATCGACAAGGCCAGCTCCTTCCTGCCCGAGGGCAACCCGCTGCCGGAGGCCGACCCGTACGGCCGTACCATCCACTTCGGCATCCGCGAGCACTCCATGGGCGCCGAGCTGAACGGCATCACGCTGCACGGCAACACCCGTGTCTACGGCGGCACCTTCCTCGTCTTCTCCGACTACATGCGCAACGCCGTGCGCCTGTCGGCCCTGATGCACCTGCCGGTGACGTACGTGTGGACGCACGACTCCATCGGCCTGGGCGAGGACGGCCCCACCCACCAGCCGGTCGAGCACCTGGCCTCGCTGCGCGCCATCCCGGGCCTGAACATCGTGCGCCCCGCCGACGCCAACGAGACCGCGATCGCCTGGCGCGAGGTCCTCAGGCGCTACACCAAGGAGTACGGCAAGGGCCAGCCGCACGGCTTCGCGCTCACCCGCCAGGGCGTGCCGACGTACGAGCCCGACGACAACGCCGCGAAGGGCGGTTACGTCCTGTTCGAGGCCGAGGGCGGTGAGCCCGAGGTCATCCTGATCGCCACCGGTTCCGAGGTGCACGTGGCCGTGGAGGCACGTGAGCGGCTCCAGGCCGACGGCGTTCCGACGCGGGTCGTGTCCATGCCCTCGGTCGAGTGGTTCGAGCAGCAGGACCAGGGGTACCGGGACTCCGTGCTGCCGCCGTCCGTGAAGGCCCGTGTCGCCGTGGAGGCGGGCATCGGGCTGACGTGGCACAAGTACGTCGGGGACGCCGGCCGCATCGTCTCCCTGGAGCACTTCGGTGCTTCCGCCGACGGCAAGGTGCTCTTCGAGGAGTTCGGCTTCACCGCGGAGAACGTGGCCGCGAAGGCCCGGGAATCCATCGCCGCCGCCCGGCGCTGACGCTCACATACGACACGTAGGAGATGTAATTCCATGACAGACGCACTCAAGCGCCTCTCCGACGAAGGCGTCGCGATCTGGCTGGACGACCTGTCGCGCAAGCGGATCACGTCCGGCAACCTCGCCGAGCTGATCGACCAGCAGCACGTCGTGGGCGTCACCACGAACCCGACGATCTTCCAGAAGGCGATCTCCCAGGGCGACGGCTACGACCTCCAGGTCTCGGACCTCGCCGCCCGCAAGGTCACCGTCGAAGAGGCCATCCGCATGATCACCACGGCGGACGTCCGCGACGCCGCCGACATCATGCGCCCGGTCTTCGACGCCACGGACGGTCAGGACGGCCGGGTCTCCATCGAGGTCGACCCCCGCCTCGCGCACAACACCAGGGCGACCATCGCCGAGGCCAAGCAGCTGGCCTGGCTGGTGGACCGCCCCAACACCCTGATCAAGATCCCGGCCACCAAGGGCGGTCTGCCGGCGATCACCGAGGTCATCGGCCTGGGCATCAGCGTCAACGTCACGCTGATCTTCTCCCTGGAGCGCTACCGCGCGGTCATGGACGCCTACCTCTCCGGTCTGGAGAAGGCCAAGGAGCGCGGCCTGGACCTGTCGAAGATCCACTCGGTGGCGTCCTTCTTCGTGTCCCGTGTGGACACCGAGATCGACCGCCGCATCGACGAGATGGGCACCGACGAGGCCAAGGCGCTGCGCGGCAAGGCCGGCGTCGCCAACGCGCGCCTCGCCTACCAGGCGTACGAGGAGGTCTTCTCCTCCGACCGCTGGAACGCGCTGGAGAACGCGGGCGCCAACAAGCAGCGTCCGCTGTGGGCCTCCACCGGCGTGAAGGACCCGGCGTACAAGGACACCATGTACGTCGAGGAGCTGGCCGCGCCGAACACGGTCAACACCATGCCGGAGGCCACCCTGGAGGCCACCGACGACCACGGCGAGATCCGCGGCGACGCGGTCACCGGCACCTACGCCGAGGCCCGCGCCGACCTGGACGCGCTGGAGAAGATCGGCATCTCGTACGACGAGGTCGTCCAGGTGCTGGAGGACGAGGGCGTCGAGAAGTTCGAGACGTCCTGGAACGACCTGCTGAAGTCCACCCAGGCGGAGCTCGAGCGCCTCGCCCCTTCGGAGGGCTGACTTGTCACCCGTTTCGGGATCCGGAGCGAACCCGCTCCGTGACCCGGCCGACCGACGGCTCCCGCGCATCGCGGGGCCGTCGGGTCTGGTCATCTTCGGGGTCACGGGCGACCTGTCGCGCAAGAAGCTGATGCCCGCGGTGTACGACCTCGCCAACCGGGGCCTGCTGCCGCCGGGCTTCTCGCTGGTGGGCTTCGCCCGCCGCGAGTGGGCCAACGAGGACTTCGCGCAGGAGGTCCACGACGCCGTCAAGGCACACGCCCGCACGCCGTTCCGCGAGGAGGTCTGGCAGCAGCTCATCCAGGGGATGCGCTTCGTCCAGGGCACCTTCGACGACGACGAGGCGTTCGAGCGGCTGCGCTCCACCATCGAGGAGCTGGACAAGGCACAGGGCACGGGCGGCAACTTCGCCTTCTACCTGTCGGTGCCGCCGCGCTCCTTCCCGGTGGTCATCCAGCAGCTGAAGAAGCACGGACTCGCCGACCAGTCCGGCGGTTCCTGGCGGCGCGCGGTCATCGAGAAGCCGTTCGGACACGATCTGAAGTCGGCCGAGGAACTGAACGCCATCGTGCACGAGGTGTTCGCCCCGGACCAGGTCTTCCGGATCGACCACTACCTCGGCAAGGAGACCGTCCAGAACATCCTGGCGCTGCGCTTCGCCAACACGATGTTCGAGCCGATCTGGAACCGGTCCTTCGTGGACCACGTGCAGATCACCATGGCCGAGGACATCGGCATCGGTGGCCGGGCCGGCTACTACGACGGCATCGGCGCCGCGCGTGACGTCATCCAGAACCACCTGCTCCAGCTGCTCGCGCTGACCGCGATGGAGGAGCCCGCCTCCTTCGACGCGCAGGCGCTGGCCGCGGAGAAGACCAAGGTGCTCGGCGCCGTGCGGCTGCCGAAGGACCTGGGCAAGGGCACCGTACGCGGGCAGTACGCGGCGGGCTGGCAGGGCGGCGAGAAGGTCATCGGCTACCTCGAAGAGGACGGCATCGACCCGAAGTCGAAGACCGACACGTACGCGGCGATCAAGGTGGGCATCGACAACCGCCGCTGGGCGGGCGTCCCGTTCTACCTGCGCACCGGCAAGCGGCTCGGCCGCCGGGTGACGGAGATCGCCGTCGTCTTCCAGCGGGCCCCGCACTCCCCCTTCGACCACACGGCGACGGAGGAGCTGGGCCAGAACGCGATCGTGATCCGCGTCCAGCCGGACGAGGGCATCACGGTCCGCTTCGGCTCCAAGGTGCCGGGCACCTCGATGGAGATCCGGGACGTGTCCATGGACTTCGCCTACGGCGAGTCGTTCACGGAGTCCAGCCCGGAGGCGTACGAGCGGCTCATCCTGGACGTCCTGCTCGGCGACGCCAACCTCTTCCCGCGCACGGAGGAGGTCGAGCTGTCCTGGAAGATCCTCGACCCGATCGAGCAGTACTGGGACCGGCACGGCAGGCCCGCGCAGTACCAGTCGGGCACCTGGGGCCCCGCCGAGGCGGACGAGATGCTCGCACGAGACGGACGGAGCTGGCGCAGGCCATGAAGATAGACCTGACCGGCACCACCGCCGGCGAGATCAACAAGGCGCTCGTGCGGGGACGCCGGGCCATCGGCACCCCCGCCGTCGGCATGGTCCTGACCCTCGTCATCGTCACCGACGAGGAGAACGCGTACGACGCCCTGAAGGCCGCCAACGACGCCTCGCGCGAGCACCCCTCGCGCACACTGGTGGTCATCAAACGGATCTCCCGCACCCCGCGCGACCGGACCACCTCGCGCCTCGACGCCGAGGTGCGGGTGGGCGCGGACGCGGGCACCGGCGAGACGGTCGTCCTGCGGCTGTACGGCGAGGTGTCCCAGCACGCCGACTCGGTCGTGCTGCCGCTGCTGCTGCCGGACGCCCCGGTGGTCGTGTGGTGGCCGGTGAACGCCCCGCTGGACCCCGCCAGGGACCCGCTGGGCGCGCTGGCCCAGCGCCGGGTCACCGACACCTACACCGCCGAGGAGCCGGTGCGCGATCTCGCGGCCCGCGCCGATGCCTACACCCCCGGTGACACCGACCTGTCCTGGACCCGGATCACGCCCTGGCGCTCGATGCTGGCGGCCGCCCTGGACCAGGCCAACTGCCGGGTGCGGGCGGTCGAGGTGGAGGGCGAGGCGTTCAACCCGAGCTGCGAGCTGCTGGCGATGTGGCTCGCGGACCGGCTGGACGTGCCGGTACGGCGCTCCTCGTCCCCGGGGCCCGGCCTGACCGGCGTCCGCATGGACACCACGTGCGGCCCGATCACCCTGGACCGCGCGGACGGTTCGCTGGCCACGCTGTCGATCGAGGGCCAGCCGGGCCGCGCGGTGGCGCTCAAGCGGCGCGACACCGCCGAGCTGATCGCGGAGGAGCTGCGCCGGCTGGACCCGGACGACACCTACGCGTCGGCGCTGCGGTACGGGGTGGACCGGCTGGACACGGTTCCGGAGCAGGAGTCCTCGGCTCCGGCGTCATCGGACGGAACGCCGGCCGGGACGTCAAACGGAACGCCGGCCGGGGCCTCGGACGGGGCGGAGCCGGCCTCGGCCGAGGGAACCCCGGCCACCGGGCCGGAGCCGGTCCGGAAGGCGGCCAAGGCGCCCGCGAAGAAGGCGACGTCGTCCAGGGCCGCGAAGAAGGCACCCTCCAGGAAGGCACCGGCGAAGTGAGCACCCCTCAGCTGGTCGTGCACCGCGACAAGGAACTGATGGCCCAGGCCGCCGCGGCCCGCCTGATCACGAAGATCGTGGACGCGCAGGCATCCCGGGGCACCGCGTCCGTGGTCCTCACGGGCGGCCGCAACGGCAACGGCCTGCTGGCCGCGCTGTCCGAGGCGCCGGCCCGGGACGCCGTGGACTGGACCCGTCTGGACCTGTGGTGGGGCGACGAGCGCTATCTGCCCGAGGGCGACCCGGAGCGCAATGTCACCCAGGCGCGCGCGGCCCTGCTGGACTCGGTCCCGCTGGACCCGGCGCGCGTCCACGCCATGCCCGCCTCCGACGGGCCGTACGGCACGGACGTCGAGGCGGCGGCCGAGGCGTACGCGGCGGAGCTGGCGAAGGCGGCCGGGCCGGAGAACCACGGCTCGGTGCCCACCTTCGACGTGCTGATGCTGGGCGTCGGCCCGGACACCCACGTGGCCTCGCTCTTCCCGGAGCTGCCGGCCGTACGGGAGACCGAGCGCACGGTGGTGGGTGTGCACGGCGCGCCCAAGCCGCCGCCGACCCGGATCTCGCTCACCCTGCCCGCGATCCGCTCGGCCCGTGAGGTCTGGCTGCTCGCGGCGGGCGAGGACAAGGCGGAGGCGGCTGCCATCGCCCTGTCCGGGGCGGGTGAGATCCAGGCCCCGGCCGCGGGTGCCCGCGGCCGCAGCCGCACCCTGTGGCTGCTGGACTCGGCGGCGGCCTCCCAGCTGCCGCGCTCGCTGTATCCGCCGGCGTCCCCCTGACGCCCGGCGAGGGGCAGGCGCGGGAGACGGCGGGGGCCGACGGTCCCCGCCGTCTCCCGTTCCGGGGCTCAGCGGCCGTAGGAGTACCGGTGGCCGTACGGTGCCCGGCCGGGGTGCAGGGACGGATGGTCCGCCAGCCGTATGCCGAACTGCCGCTTCAGGAACGCCAGTTCGTAGATCGCGATACCGGTGACCGTCACCGGGGCGCCGAGGATGAAGACGACCCCGAGGGTGAGCCCGAGGCCGTGCAGATCGCCGGTGAACAGGTCGGGCAGCGCCATCAGCCAGGTGGTGACGATGGCGAGCAGGGGCGGCAGCCCGCGGTGCACGGCCGCCGTGCCGAAGAAGTTCCCGGTGACCCGCAGGGCCCCGGCGCCGACGAACCAGACCAGCCACAGCGTCAGCAGGCCCAGCGGGAGGATCAGCAGACCCGCGCCCAGCCGGCCGCTGTTCTGGAGCAGGAACAGGGTCAGGGCGGCCGCGGCCACGAAGGTGAGCAGCAGCCCCAGGGCCCGCAGCAGCGGCGGGCGCAGGGAGCGCAGGCTGCCGCCGCGCCGCCAGACCCACAGCATCACCCCGACCGTCAGCGGGGCGACCACCAGCAGGACCACGCAGGCGACCAGCAGGTTCTCCAGCATCTCCGTGACGGCGAAGCCGCCCTCCACGAAGGTGTAGACACCGACGGCGGCGACCGTGCCCGCGGCCACCCGGATCCGCTTGAGCTGCTCGACGCCCGGATCGAGCGGTTCCGGTATCCAGGCGGGGTGGAACACCGCCCGGGCCGCGTGATGGGCCTTCAGGTAGTTGCGCTCGCCCTGGGCGCCCGGCGCCCGGTCCCCCCGTGTCACTGCACACTCCCCCGAGTAGCGTTGTTCATGATCATCGGGAGTGTACGGGACACCGTGCGGCGGATCCGCCCGGTGTCCCGCGCCTCCTGGCGTCGTCAGCCGCGGCCGCGCAGCTCCCGGTACGTGGCGACGAGGGCCTTGGTGGAGGG
>NZ_LBDA02000035.1 GCF_000980885.2 Streptomyces malaysiense
GCCCCGCACCCCCCGGTCCCCGCCCCCGGCACCCTCCTCCAGGACCGCCTCGCCGGCTGGGTCTCCGACCTCACCACGCTGCACGAACTCACCGAACGGCTCACCCGTACCAGCGCGTTGGAGCCCGCCCTCGACGAACTGCTGCGGGCCACGGCCGCCCTCGTCGGCGCCCGCCGCGGCCTCGTCGTCCTGGAGCCCGGCGACGGACTCGGCCCCCGCGCCACCCGCGGCCTCGGTCTCGGCCGCGCCGACCTCGGCCACCTGGAGACCGTGCCGCGCGGCGCGCTGCCGTACGACACCGCGGGCAGCGCCGAGATCGTCCACCCCGACCTGTTCGCCGAGGACGACCTCGACCCCCGGCACCGCGAGGTCGCCGCCCGCCTCGGCTACGCCGCCAGCTACGCCCTGCCGCTCGCCACCGACAGCGCCGGCCGCCTCGGCGCCGCCGTCTGGCTCTACGACGAACCCGCCGAACCCCATGAACGGCAGCGCCATCTCGCGGGCCTGTACGTCCGGCACGCCACCGAACACCTGGCCAGGCTGCGGGAGGTGGAGAACACCCGCGCGTGCGTCGCGACGATCACCGAGGAACTGCTGCCCTCCCGGCTGCCCCGGGTGCCCGGCGTCCAGCTCGCCGCCCGGCACCGCACCGGACCACGTGGCGGCGGCGACTGGTACGACGCGCTGCCCCTGCCGGACGCGGCGCTCGGCCTGTCGGTCGGCTCGGTCACCGGTTCGGGGCCGAGCGCCGTGGCCGCCGGCGGCCGGCTGCGCGCCTCACTGCGCGCGTACGCCGTGATGGAGGGCGAGGACCCGGTCGCCGTCCTGTCCGACCTGGAGCTGCTGCTGCGGCTGACCGAGCCCGCCCGCTCGGCCACCGCCCTGTTCGCCTACTGCGAGCCCGCGCTGCGCCGGATCACCCTGGCGGGTGCCGGACACAGCCCGCCGCTGCTGACCGGCGAGCGGCGCACCGAGTTCGCCGAGACCTCCGTCTCCGCGCCGCTCGGCATGCTCTCGTGCTGGGAGGCGCCCAGCGTGGAGATCCAGGCCGAAGCGGGAGAGACGGTTCTGCTCTACACCGAAGGGCTGCTGCACCGCACCGGCGACCGCATGGACCGCGCCTTCGCCCGGCTGCACTCGGCCGCCGCGAGCGTCCCGCGGGCGCTGCGGCAGGATCCGGGGGCCATCGCCGACCATGTGCTGCGCACGGTGCTGCCGGACGGCCCGGACGCCGCCGACGGCACGGAGGACGTGGTGCTGCTGGCGGCCCGCTTCGACTGAGCCGGACGGCACCCCCGGGCCGGCATCACCGCTCAGTGACCGGGCGGTGACCAGGCATGACGTGGCCTCCGCCCCGAATCCCGTCCCGGTACGACCGTACGATGATGGAGGTCCCCGGCTCGGACGCAGTGACCCCATCGTGGCGAGCCGCACGGACCGCCCCGGGGGAGATCACACGCCGTACCGAGGAGGAACACGTGGCCGACGAGCTCATTCCGGAGACCCCGGAAACCGAGTCCGAGGAGCCCATCAAGCAGCGGAAGAACGGCCTGTACCCGGGCGTCTCCGACGAGCTGGCCGAGAACATGCAGTCCGGCTGGGCCGACACCGAGCTGCGTGACCTGAAGCCCGTCGAGCAGGCCGCCGAGACCGCGCGCCGCCGCGCCGCGCTCTCCGCACGCTTCCCGGGCGAGCGCCTGGTGATCCCGGCGGGCAACCTGAAGACCCGCTCGAACGACACGGAGTACGCCTTCCGTTCCTCCGTCGAGTACGCGTACCTCACCGGCAACCAGACGGAGGACGGCGTCCTCGTGCTGGAGCCCGCGGGCGAGGGCCACACGGCGACGATCTACCTGCTGCCCCGCTCCGACCGCGCGAACGGCGAGTTCTGGCTCGACGGCCAGGGCGAGCTGTGGGTCGGCCGCCGTCACTCCCTCGCCGAGTCCGAGTCGCTGTACGGCATCCCCGCCGCCGACGTCCGCGAGCTGGCGCGGAAGCTGGCCGAGGCCACCGGCCCGGTGCGCGTCGTGCGCGGCTACGACGCCGGCATCGAGGCGGCCCTGACCGACAAGGTCACCGCCGAGCGCGACGAGGAGCTGCGCGTCTTCCTCTCCGAGCTGCGCCTGGTCAAGGACGCCTTCGAGATCGGTGAGCTCCAGAAGGCCGTCGACTCCACGGTGCGCGGTTTCGAGGACGTGGTGAAGGTCCTCGACAAGGCCGAGGCCACCAGCGAGCGCTACATCGAGGGCACCTTCTTCCTGCGCGCCCGCGTCGAGGGCAACGACATCGGCTACGGCTCGATCTGTGCCGCCGGCCCGCACGCCTGCACCCTGCACTGGGTCCGCAACGACGGCCCGGTCCGCTCCGGCGACCTGCTGCTGCTCGACGCCGGCGTGGAGACGCACACCCTCTACACCGCCGACGTCACGCGCACGCTGCCGGTCAACGGCAGGTACAGCGAGCTCCAGAGGAAGGTGTACGACGCGGTGTACGAGGCCCAGGAGGCCGGCATCGCCGCGGTGCGGCCGGGTGCCAAGTACCGCGACTTCCACGACGCGGCCCAGCGGGTGCTGGCCGAGAAGCTGGTCGAATGGGGCCTGGTCGAGGGCCCGGTCGAGCGTGTCCTGGAGCTGGGCCTCCAGCGCCGCTGGACCCTGCACGGCACCGGTCACATGCTCGGCATGGACGTCCACGACTGCGCGGTCGCGCGCACCGAGACGTACGTGGACGGCGTCCTGGAGCCGGGCATGGTCCTCACGGTCGAGCCGGGCCTGTACTTCCAGGCCGACGACCTGACCGTGCCCGAGGAGTACCGGGGCGTGGGCGTCCGGATCGAGGACGACATCCTGGTGACGGAGGACGGCAACCGGAACCTCTCGGCCGGTCTGCCGCGGCGCTCCGACGAGGTCGAGGCGTGGATGGCCGCGCTGAAGGGCTGAACCCGTGGCGGGACGGCGGGGTGCCGACGGGCACCCCGCCGTCCTCGTTCCCCGTCGTGTTCGTCCGCGGGTAGGCCGCCGGTCGGCCGTGCCGCTACGGGGCGCCGTCGTGCAGGACGCGCTGGAAGAGCCTGCAGTCCCGCCAGTCACCGTTGATGTGCAGGTACTTGGGCGCCGTGCCGATCGGCTCGAACCCGCACTTCATCAGCACCCGCTGCGATCGGGTGTTCTCCACCAGCGTGGACGCCTCGATCCGGTGCAGGCCCACGGTGTCCCGCGCGAGCCCGCACACCCGCGTGACGGCCGCGCTCGCCAGCCCCCGGCCCTGCCGGTCCGCGGCGACCCAGTAGCCGAGGTAGGCGCTGCAGAAGGGACCCCGGGAGATCCCCGTCAGGGTGATGGTCCCGACGATCCGCCCGTCCGTCTCCTCGAACACCCAGGGCACCACGGAGCCCTCGCCGCGCTGCCGCAGCAGCCCCTCGATCCGCTCCCGCTGCCCCTCCGGCGTGAAGAAGGCGTCCGGCCGCACCGGCTCCCAGGGCGCGAGGTGCTCCCGGTCGACCGTGTACGCCCGCGCCAGCGCCTCCGCGTCCCCGGCGCCGAGCGCCCGCAGCGTCACCCCGGCCGCCGTCTCCCCGTCGTCGATGTTCATGCCCCCACTATGCGGGGCCGGGCTACACCGCCAACAGCGGAGCGTCGTCGCGCCACTTGAGGATCTTGTCGAAGCTCACCAGCGTGCCGTGCCGGCCGGGATCGGGGCCGATGTGGACGTGGTCGGCGAGTTCGCGGATGAGGCAGAGGCCGCGGCCGTGCTCGGCGTCCGGACGGGCGGGGCGCAGTCCACGGGTGGCGAGCGGGTGCTGGAAGCCGGGGCCCGAGTCGGCCACCTCGATGCGGCACTTCTCCCCGTCGAGGTACGCGGTCACCCGGTACACCGCCGAGGTGCCGTCGTCGCCGCCGTGCTCCACCGCGTTCGCGCACGCCTCGCTGAGGGCGACGGAGAGGTCGTAGGAGATGTCCGGATCCACGCCGGCCGTCTCCATCGTGCCGATCAGGAGCCGCCGCGCGAGCGGCACACTCGCGGCCTCGCGGCGCAGATGGAGTGACCACCAGATGCTCATGCTCCAGCCTCCAGGCCGCGGCTCGACATACCGATACCTATTGCCGCCCATAGATGGCCGTAAGCACCGCGTTGACGTGACTCCGCCCATACAGCCGATGTGTCCCGGGAGGAATCAGTGTATGCGGGACGTACCCCTTCGGCCGGAAGGGGCACGTATTGCCCGGACCTGACGTAGGACTGCGCGGGGCGCGATGGGATGATGAGCCCGCCATGTCTGCCCCCCACGCGCGCACGGCGCGTCCCGGAGCCGGGCTCCGGATGCTGCGGGCCGCGGTCTTCGCCGCGGTCTGCGTCGTGCTGGCCGCGGCCGGGCACACCCTGGCCTCCTGCGCGAGCGTGCCGCTGTGGACGCTCGGCGTCGGCTTCCTCTGCTCCCTGCTGCTCGTGATCCCGCTCGCCGGACGGGCCCGCTCGCTGCCGGGCATCGCGGCGCTCCTCGCCCTCGGCCAGATCGTGCTGCACACCCTGTTCGGCCTGGGCCAGCACGGTGCGGGCATGGCCATGGGCGGGACGCCGGCGGCGGGGCAGAGCGCTCCGGGCGCTGCCGCGCTCGGCGACGCCGCCCTGGTCGAACAGGCCACCCGGCTGCTGTGCGGGGCTAACGCCGCCGCGCTCACCCCCGGCCACGCCTTCCACGTCCTGCTCACCGCCCGCCTCATCGACCGCTCGGGCCACCCCGTGGCCGGGGCCCCGCTGCCCGTGCCGCACCCGGCCGACGCCACCGGCGCCTCCGCCGCGCTGCTGCCCTCACTGCCGATGCTGCTCGGCCACCTCCTCGCGGCCGTCGCCGTCGGCTGGCTGCTGCGCCGCGGCGACCTGGCCGTACTGCGACTGCTGCGGCTGTCGGCCCACGAGGTCGCCGAGACCGCGCTCGTACGGTCCCTGCGCGCGGCGCTGGCCCTGGTGGGTGCCCTGTGCGCCGGACTGCTGACCCAGGCCGGGCCCGCCCCGCGCGCCCGTCGCGGCGACCGGGACGAGCCGCCCGCACCCGCCACCCTCGCACTCCAGCACTCGGTGATCCGGCGCGGTCCGCCCGCCGCCGGACTGCGACTCGCCGCCTGACGCGACGCGCCCGCCCCTGCCCCGGGACAGTTCCGGGATCCGGAGAGACGGCCGCCGTCGCGCGGCCCGCGCGCACCCGCGCGCCCTCCTTCCCGACCGGAACTCTCATCAGGAGTGCTCCTGCCATGCAGGCTTCCCAGCTCGTCCCCGGCATCGCCGGCCGTCTCGCCACCCGCCGTACGGCCGCCCGTGTCACCGCCGGTGCCGCCGTCGCCGGCACCGCCGTGCTCGCCCTGTCCGCTCCCGCCTTCGCGCATGTGACCGTGCAGCCCGAGGGCGCCGCGGCCAAGGGCGGCTACGCGGTCGTCGACTTCAAGGTCCCCAACGAGCGTGACAACGCCTCGACCACCAAGGTCGAGGTGACCCTCCCCACCGATCACCCGCTGGCCTCCGTCATGGCCCAGCCCGTCCCGGGCTGGAACGTGCAGCTCACCAAATCCAAGCTCGCCGAGCCGCTGACCGTGCACGGCGACAAGATCGACCAGGCCGTCACCAAGGTCACCTGGACCGCCGACGGCAAGGGCATCGAGCCCGGCTACTTCCAGAAGTTCCCGCTCTCCGTCGGCGCCCTGCCCGACAACACCGACCAGCTGGTGTTCAAGGCGCTCCAGACGTACTCCGACAAGGAGGTCGTGCGCTGGATCCAGGTGCCGCAGGAAGGCCAGGACGAGCCGCGGAACCCGGCCCCGGTGCTCCAGCTGGCCGCCGCGGCCGACGAGCACGGCACGGCCACCGCCCAGGGCGCGTCCGACGACAAGAAGGAGGACACGGCCGCCGCCCCGGGCTCCGGCGACAGCAGTGACACCACCGCCCGGGTGCTCGGCGTCGCCGGCATCGTCGTCGGTGCCGCGGGTGTGGCCTACGGCATCCTCGCCGGCCGGCGCCGCACCGCCTAGGGTCTTTCGTTTGGGTCAGGCCGGATCAGCGAGCCCGGCATGATCCGAACGAGAGGCACTAGCCCCACCGTTCCGCGGCGCGCGCCGGGGCCGTGCCAGGCTTGGCCCCCGTACGACCCCGGCGCGCGCCGGAGTTCTCACATCTGGGACATTTCTCTATGCGCAAGAAGACGTTCGCCGCGGCCGCGCTGCTCGCCGCCGCCACCCTGGCCCTCTCCGCCTGCGGCAGCCAGGACGCCACCAGCCAGTCGCCGGTCTCCGCGGTCTCGCAGGACTCGGGACGACTCGGCCCCGCCACCGTCCTCGACCAGCCCTGGGACAAGCCCGGCCTGGTCCTCACGGACACCCACGGCAAGAAGTACGACCTCCGCAAGGAGACCCAGGGCCACCCGACCCTGCTCTACTTCGGCTACACACACTGCCCGGACATCTGCCCGACGACGATGAGCAACATCGCCGTCGCCGCGCAGAAGTCGCTGACCCCCGCCCAGCGCGACGATCTGCGGGTCGTGTTCGTCACCACCGACCCCGGCCGCGACACCCCGGCCGCGCTCGGCAGCTGGCTCAAGGGCATCGACCCGCGGTTCATCGGCCTGACCGGCGACTTCAAGACCGTCCAGGCCGCCGCCCGCTCCGTCGGAATCTCCGTCGAGGCGACGAAGAAGGACAAGAACGGCAAGCTCGTCTCCGTGCACGGCACCCAGGTCATCGCCTTCTCGCCGAAGACCGGCGGCGGGTACGTCCTGATGAGTGACAGCGCCACGGTCGACGACTACATCAAGGACCTGCCCAAGCTCGTCCGGGGGGCCAAGCCGTGAACCGCCGTCCCCTCGTCCTGGCCACGGCACTCGCGGGCGCGCTGGCTCTCGCGGGCTGCTCCGGCTCGGGCTCCTCGAAGGCCGAACTGTCGGTGAGCGGCTCCTACATGCCGCAGCCCGTCTCCGCCGACATGGCCGCGGGCTTCCTGACGATCACCAACAAGGGCGGCACGAAGGACGAGCTGACCTCGGTGAGCAGCCCCGCCGGCCAGGTCACCATGCACAGCACCATGGGCGGCGAGATGCGGGAGCAGTCCTCCTTCGCCATACCCGCCCACGGCCGGCTCGTCTTCAGAAGTGGTGGCAACCACCTGATGTTCGAGCAGCTCCGGCACCGGCCGAAGCAGGGCCAGACGGTCACCCTGAAGCTCACCTTCGCCAAGAGCGGCCCCCTCACCGTCGAGATGCCGGTGAAGTCCGCCACGTACCACCCGACGACCGGCAACTGAGGGAAGGGACCACCGTGACCCGGACCACCGCCCCCCGCCCGCGGACCCTGGTGCTGCTGTTCCTCGCCGCCCTGGGCGCCCTGCTCGCGGGCGCCGCACCGGCCTCCGCCCACGCGGCGCTGACCGGCAGCGACCCCGCGCAGGGGGCGGTGGTCCAGCAGCCGCCCGCCCAGGTCTCGCTCACCTTCTCCGAGAAGGTCGCGATGAACGGCGACTCGCTGCGCGTCCTCGATCCCAAAGGCAGGGCCGTCCAGACCGGCGCCCCCGGCAACGTCCGCGGAACGACGTACGCCGTGCGGCTCAAGGGCGGCCTCGGCAAGGGCACGTACACGGTCACCTACGAGGTCGTCTCCGCCGACAGCCACCCGGTGGCCGGCGCCTACACCTTCTCCATCGGGGCGCCGTCGCGGACCGTGGTCTCCGGCACCGGACCGACCGTGGGCGGCGGGGTCGTCGGCGGCCTCTACCAGGTCGGACGCTACGTGTCGTACGCCGGTTACATCGTGCTCGTGGGCGGCGCGGCCTTCGTGCTCCTGTGCTGGCGCCGCGGCGCGGGCGTACGGGCGCTGCAACGGCTGGTCGTCGGCGGCTGGCTGGCGCTGACCGCGGCCACCCTGTGGCTGCTGCTCCTGCGCGGCTCGTACACCACCTCCGGGAAGGTCGCCGACGTCTTCGACCTCGGGCTGCTCGGCCAGGTGCTGGAGACCAAGCCGGGGGCCGCGCTGGTCTCCCGGCTGCTGCTGCTCGCCGCCGCCGCGCTGTTCATCGCCGTCCTCTTCGGCACGTACCAGCGGCGCGAGGAGGGCACCGAGAAGCGGGACCTGACCTTCGGGCTCGGGGCCGGGGGCGTGGTCGTGGCGGCCGGGCTCGCGACCAGCTGGGCGATGTCGGAGCACGCCTCCGTGGGACTCCAGCCGGGCATCGCCATGCCGGTCGACGTCGTCCACCTGCTCGCCGTCGCCGCCTGGCTGGGCGGGCTCACGGCGCTGCTGGCCGCCCTGTACCGGGCACCCGCCGGGACACCGGTCGAGGCCGCAGCCGTGCGCCGCTTCTCCCGGCTGGCCTTCGGCTCCGTGGTGGCCCTCGTCGCCACCGGCGTCTACCAGTCCTGGCGCCAGCTCGGTTCCTGGTCCGCCTTCACCGACACCCGGTACGGGCAGCTGCTGCTGGCCAAGATCGCCCTGGTTGCGGTCATGGTGGGCCTCGCGTCCGTGTCACGGCGATGGACGGGACGGCTCGTGGACCAGGGCGCGGAAGGGAAACGGGCCACCGGCGACGCGGGGGCCGAGAAGGCGTCGGTCAGCGCGGCGAAGGCGACCGCCGGCCCCGCTGCCGAGGGCTCCGGCGACTCCCGCCGCGCCGCCCAGCTCGCCCGGCAGCGGGCCGCGATGGACGCCGCCCGGCGAAAGCGGCTCCGGGACGGCGACGTGGGCCGCTTCGGGCTGCGTCGCTCGGTGCTCGCCGAGGCCGCCGTCGCGGTCGTCCTGCTCGCCGTCACCACCGCGCTGACACAGACCGAGCCGGGCCGCACCGAGCAGGAGGCCAAGGCCGCCACCGGCACCGTCACGGCACCCGCGAACGGCAGCCTGTCCCTGAGCCTGCCCTTCGACACGGGCGGCGCGAACGGCAAGGGCGTGGTCGCCCTCGACATCGACCCCGCCCACGCGGGCGCCAACTCCCTGCATGTCTTCGTCCGCAAGCCCGGCGGACAGCTCTTCGACGTCCCCGAGCTGAGGATCGCCCTCACCCTGGAGGCTAAGAAGATCGGCCCGCTCTCCGTGACCCCCGAGCACATCACCACCGGCCACTGGTCGGCGGACGGGGTCCAGATCCCGATGGCCGGTGACTGGAAGATCGACGTCACCGTCCGCACCTCCGACATCGACGAAGTGACCGTCTCCAAGAACGCGCAGATCGGCTGAACCACACCATGACCGAGCAGTCCACCCAGCAGGCCCGTACCCCCGAGGCCCCGGCGTCCGAGGCCCGTTCCGGGGGTGTCTCCCGGCGCGCCCTGCTCGGCACCGCGGGTGCCACCGGGCTGGTGCTCGGCACGGCGGGCGGAGCCGTCGGATATGCCGCCGCGCCCGCCCCGGCGACCCCGCTCACCTCGGTGGGCTCCGACCGCGCGATGTTTCACGTGAAACACCAGCCCGGCATCACCGAGGACCTCCAGGCGTGCGGCCATCTCATCGCCTTCGACCTGGCGGCGGGCGCGGGCCGGAAGGAGGCGGCGGCCCTGCTGCGCCGCTGGTCGGCGACGGCCGAGCGGCTGATGGCGGGCGAACCGGCCCCGCACGGCGACACCGACGTGGCCCGGGACGCGGGCCCCTCCTCGCTGACGGTCACCTTCGGCTTCGGGAACAGCTTTTTCACCCGCACCGGCCTGGAGAAGCAGCGGCCCACCGCCCTCGATCCGCTGCCCGACTTCTCCTCCGACCACCTGGACAAGGCACGCAGCGACGGCGATCTGTGGGTGCAGATCGGCGCGAACGACGCCCTGGTCGCCTTCCACGCCCTGCGCGCGATCCAGAAGGACGCCGGTGCGGCCGCGCGGGTGCGCTGGCAGATGAACGGCTTCAACCGCGCCCAGGGCGCCACCGCCCGCCCGATGACGGCCCGCAACCTCATGGGCCAGATCGACGGCACGGGCAACCCGAAGCCGACGGACGCCGCCTTCGACAAGCAGATCTTCGTGCCCGCCTCGGGCGAGCCCACGTGGATGGCCAACGGCTCCTATGCCGTCGTGCGCCGGATCCGAATGCTCCTGGACGACTGGGAGAAGCTGTCGGTCGCCGCCCAGGAGCAGGTCGTCGGGCGCCGCAAGTCGGACGGGGCGCCGCTGACCGGGGGACACGAGACGTCCCCGATGGAGCTGGAGAAGACCGACGCCAAGGGCGACTACGTGATCGCGCTCAACGCGCACGCGCGGATCACCCGGCCGGACAAGAACGGCGGGGCGGCGATGCTGCGGCGGCCGTTCTCGTACCACGACGGCATCGGCGCGGACGGGGTGCCGGACGCCGGGCTGCTCTTCGTGTGCTGGCAGGCGGACCCGCTGCTCGGTTTCGTGCCGGTGCAGCGCAAGCTCGACCGGGGTGACGCCCTGACCCGGTTCATCCGGCACGAGTCGAGCGCGCTGTTCGCGGTGCCGGGCGGGGCGGCGAAGGGCGAGTACGTGGGGCAGCGGCTGCTGGAGGGCTGAGCCGGGGCTCGCAGATCCCTCAGCCGACTCCCCCTCGGCTCCGCGGATTCTCCATTCCCAAACCACCCGGTCGAGTGGTCATCTTGAGACGCCTGAGCTACGACGGCCCGCGGCCATTAGGGTGAGGACCATGCCAGCGAGCTATGCGTATCTCGGTCCCGAGGGCACCTTCACCGAGGTGGCCCTGCGGACGCTGCCGGAAGCGGCCACCCGGGAGCTGACCCCGTACGTGTCGGTGCAGTCCGCGCTGGACGCGGTGCGGGCCGGCGAGGCCGAGGCCGCGTTCGTCCCGATCGAGAACTCGGTCGAGGGGGGCATCACCGCCACCCTGGACGGCCTGGTCGCGGGCGAGCCGCTGACGATCTACCGCGAGGTGCTGCTCTCCATCACCTTCGCGCTGCTGGTCCGGCCGGGCACCCGGCTCACCGACGTCAAGACGGTCTCCGCCCACCCCGCGGCCCAGCCGCAGGTGCGCAACTGGCTGAGGGCGAACCTCCCGGACGCCGTCTGGGAGTCGGCCGCCTCGAACGCCGACGCGGCCCGGCTGGTGCAGGAGGGCCGCTACGACGCCGCCTTCGCGGGCGAGTTCGCCGCCGCCCGGTACGGCCTGGAGGCCCTGGAGACCGGGATCCACGACGCGGAGAACGCGCAGACCCGGTTCGTGCTGGTCGGCCGTCCGGCCCGGCCCGCCGCGAAGACCGGCGCCGACAAGACCTCGGTGGTGCTCTGGCAGCGCTCCGACCATCCCGGCGGACTGCGCGATCTGCTCGGCGAGTTCGCCTCGCGCGGGATCAACCTGATGCTGCTCCAGTCCCGGCCGACCGGCGAGGGCATCGGCAACTACTGCTTCTGCGTGGACGCCGAGGGCCACATCTCCGACCGGCGCATGGCGGCGGCCCTGATGGGCCTGAAGCGGCTCTGCCTGGAGGTGCGCTTCCTCGGCTCGTACCCGCGCGCCGACATCACGCCGGACGAGGTGCGCGCCGTGGGGCCGGGGACCTCGGACGAGGAGTTCATGCGGGCCGCGGACTGGGTGGCGCGCTGCCAGGACGGCCGCTTCTAGTTATCCACAGAAGTTATCCACAAGCGCAGTTCTCGACCTGGGGACAAGTCGACAGTCAAGCGCGATCCGGTCGACAAATCGCCCCACAGCGCACAGACGGGGTGACCTTCGCCTGACTCACCCTTCGTCCACCTGTTTCCTTTGGTTCATCTTTTGGAGCGACCGTTTTCCACCCGAAAGTGGGTGTCGCTCCACTTTGGCCGGGGAATTCTGCAAGTCGGTCGACGGATCCGGAGTGATCAATTCCCGCATCCACAGAACTTCCCCACACCCTGTGGATAACTCTCCGCCGGGTGTGGATTTCTGTGGACAACCGGGCCGCCAAGTCCCGCCCTCCGCAAGGAAATCGAGTCAACCGAGCGCCCGGGACTTGCTCCGTCCCAGGGAGTGAGACACTTTCCCTTGACACGCTTGGCAATTAGCGCATAACGCACCGTAAGCCGCAAATCAAAGCGCGCCGTAATAGTGATTCGTGAGCGGCCTCCCCACACCGGTAGCCTTGGGCCTGTGATTGACCTTCGCCAGCTCCGTGAGGACCCCGACCGTGTGCGCGCCTCCCAGCGCGCCCGTGGAGAGGACGTCGCGCTCGTCGACTCCCTCCTGTCTGCCGACGAGCGGCGCAGGTCCTCCGGCGTCCGCTTCGACGAACTGCGCGCCGAGCAGAAGCAGCTCGGCAAGCTGATCCCCAAGGCCGGTGCCGACGAGAAGGCCGAACTGCTCAAGCGTGCCGAGCAGCTCAAGGCCGACGTCAAGGCCGCCGACGCGGAGCGCGACGCGGCCGACACCGAGACCCACGAGCTGCTGCTGCGGCTCGGCAACCTCGTCCACCCCGACGTCCCCGTCGGCGGCGAGGAGGACTTCGTCACCCTGGAGACGCACGGCACCGTCCGCGACTTCGGTGCCGAGGGCTTCGAGCCCAGGGACCACCTGGAACTCGGTCAGCTGCTCGGCGCGATCGACGTCGAGCGCGGCGCCAAGGTCTCCGGCTCCCGTTTCTACTTCCTCACCGGTGTCGGCGCCCTGCTGGAGCTGGCCCTGGTGAACGCGGCGATGGCCCAGGCCACCGCGGCCGGCTTCACCCCGATGCTGACCCCGGCGCTGGTCCGCCCGCAGTCCATGGCCGGCACCGGCTTCCTCGGCCAGGCCGCGCAGGACGTGTACCACCTCGACAAGGACGACCTCTACCTGGTCGGCACCTCCGAGGTGGCCCTCGCGGCGTACCACATGGACGAGATCCTCGACGCCGACAAGCTGCCGCTGCGCTACGCGGGCTTCTCGCCCTGCTTCCGCCGTGAGGCCGGTTCGCACGGCAAGGACACCCGGGGCATCTTCCGCGTGCACCAGTTCGACAAGGTCGAGATGTTCTCGTACGTCGACCCCGAGGACTCCCAGGCCGAGCACCAGCGCCTGCTGGCGTGGGAGAAGCAGTGGCTGTCCTCGCTGGAGCTGCCGTTCCGCGTGATCGACGTCGCCTCCGGTGACCTCGGCTCCTCGGCCGCCCGCAAGTTCGACTGCGAGGCGTGGATCCCGACGCAGGGCAAGTACCGCGAGCTGACCTCGACCTCGGACTGCACCGAGTTCCAGTCGCGCCGGCTGTCCATCCGCGTCCGCGACGGCAAGCAGGTCAAGCCGCTCGCCACGCTCAACGGCACGCTGTGCGCCGTACCGCGCACCATCGTGGCGATCCTGGAGAACCACCAGCTGGCCGACGGCTCCGTCCGGGTCCCCGAGGTGCTGCGCCCCTACCTGGGCGGCCGGGAGGTCCTGGAGCCGGTGGCCAGGTGAGCTTCCCCTACGGGCTGGTCGCGACCGACCTGGACGGAACGCTGCTGCGCCCCGACGGGTCGGTCTCCCGGCGCACCCGTGACGCGCTCACCGCGGCCGCCGCCGCGGGCGCTGCGCACATCGTCGTCACCGGCCGCGCCGTCCCCTGGACCCGTCATGTCCTCGACGACCTCGGCTACGACGGCCTCGCGGTCTGCGGCCAGGGCGCCCAGGTGTACGACGCCGGGGCGCACCGCCTGCTGACGTCCGTCACCCTGGACCGTCAGCTGGCGGCGGTGGCACTGGCCAAGATCGAGGCGGAGGTCGGTCCGCTGCACCTCGCCGCGAGCCGTGACGGACTGGACGGCGAGGTGCTCGTGGGGCCCGGCTACGCCGTCGCGGGGCCGCTCCCCGCGGTCCCCTTCACCGACGCGTCCGATCTCTGGGCCGCGCCGCTGAACAAGATCTACATCCAGCATCCGACGCTGGGCGACGACGAGCTGGCGGAGGCTGCCCGGCAGGCGGCCGGCGGCTTCGTCTCGGTCGCGATGGCCGGCGCGGGCATCGTGGAACTCCTGCCGCTCGGCCTCTCCAAGGCGACGGGGCTCTCCCTGGCCGCGCGCCGCCTCGGTCTCAAGGCCACGGACACGATCGCCTTCGGCGACATGCCGAACGACATCCCGATGTTCGGGTGGGCCTGCCGGGGCGTGGCCATGGCCAACGCCCACGAGGAGCTCAAGGCGGTGGCCGACGAGGTGACGTCCTCGAACGAGGAGGACGGGATCGCGGCGGTGCTGGAAGGTCTGCTGGCGTAGGCCGTCCGGCCCTCCGCCCTACGGCTCCCCGCGGTGCGGCTTCCCGCCGTCGCGTCTCCCGCCGTCCGGCGTCCCGCGCCGCCGACCACGGCTCCGTCCGTGGCCCGTCGCGCCCGCGGGGGGGGCGTCCCGACGTGGCCCGCGCTCCTCGCGGGGCGCCGCGGGCTCACCGCCGCCGACGCCACCCCCGCCGCCGTACCTTGCTGAAGAACCACCCCGCCGGCGGCTCGTCGGAGCGCCAGGGCTGGGGCTGTGGGGCCTCCGCGCGCCAGCGGGCGGCCAGCATCCGGGCGCGGGCGGACGGCTCGGAGGCCTCGGCGGCCCGCACGAAGTCCTCGTCCAGGACCAGCCCCTCGAAGGCGTCCCCCGCGGACGCCCCGCCACCCCCCGTTGTCTCCTGTGCCATCCCCGGCCTCCTAGCCGTACATCACGATCTGCCCAGTGTGCCCGGCCGGGGGTGAAGTCCCCGTCAAAGATCGGGGACCCCGCGGCCCCTACTCCTCCCCCGCCAGCTTCAGCGAGCGCAGCTTCTGCCCCGCGTACCAGGTGGCCAGCACGGTCACCACGACCAGCAGCACCACCGCCGTCGTCAGCCCGACGTCGGAGGTCACCAGGTCGCCCCCGGTCACCTTGTGCGCGACCGCGAGCGCCCACTGCTGCACGCTCAGCGTGCGCGCGCCCGGCACCAGGGAGCCGAACAGCGCCTCCCAGACCAGCGCGTACACCAGGCCGAAGACGACCGCGTGCCGGGACACCGTGCCGAGCAGCAGGAACAGCGCGGAGTAGGCGATGGAGGCCACCAGCGCGGCCACCGTGTAGGCGACGGCGATCTGCTGGCCGTTGCCGTTGAGGATCAGCCCCGCGATCATCGTGGGCACCGCGGAGAACACCATGGTGACCGCGATGGCCACGATCAGCTTGGTGAAGATGATCGTCGGCCGCTTCAGGGGTTTGGCCAGCAGATAGACGACAGAGCCGTCATCGATCTCCGGACCGATGGCGCCCGTACCGGCGATGACGCCGATGATCGGCACCATCGTGGCGATCGCGAACCCGCCGAGCACGTCGGCGGCCGTCTGGTCGTCCGCCCCGCTGAGGGCGCGCACGGCCACGGCGATCACGATGAGCAGCAGCGGCAGCGCGCCGAGGATGAGGGCCCGGCGACGGCCGAGCAGGGCCCGGTAGGTGAGCCGGGCGACTGTGGGGTCGTACATCTTCGGCCTCCTACGCCGCGACCAGGTACGAGAAGACGGACTCCAGGGACTCGTCCGACGGCGAGACCGTGAGCAGCCGGATGCCGTGGTCCCTGGCGACCTTCGGCAGCAGAGTGGTGAAGCGGCCGAAGTCGACGGCCTGGACGCGCAGCGCGCCCTCCGTGTGGTCGACCTCGATGCCGGCGGTGGACGGGTCGGCGATCAGCGCCGCCGCGAGGGCCCGGTCGTCGCTGGAGCGCACCAGGTAGCGGTGCGGGCGGTCGGTCATCAGGCGGCGGATCTTGCGGTAGTCGCCGCTGGCCGCGTGCCGTCCGGCGACGACGACCTCGATGTGCCGGGCGAGCTGCTCGACCTCCTCCAGGATGTGCGAGGAGAACAGCACGGTGCGGCCCTCGTCGCCCATCCTGCGCAGCAGGTCCATCAGCTGCATGCGCTGGCGCGGGTCCATGCCGTTGAACGGCTCGTCCAGCAGGAGCAGCGACGGGTCGTGCACCAGGGCGCTGGCCATCTTCACGCGCTGGCGCATGCCCTTGGAGTACGTGGCGATCCTGCGGTCCTGCGCGGACTCCATCTCGACGGTCGCCAGGGCCCGCTGGGCGGCCTTGTCGCCGAGGCCGTGCAGCTCCGCGTTGGCCACGACGAACTCGCGCCCGGTGAGGAAGTCGTACATCGCCTCGCGCTCGGGGACGATGCCGATGTGCCGGTAGATCTCCTCGTTGCGCCACACCGGCCGGCCGTCGAGCGTGACCGAGCCGGTGGACGGGGCGAGGAAGCCGCCCATCATGTTGATCAGGGTGGACTTCCCGGCGCCGTTGGGGCCGAGCAGGCCGGTCACGCCGGGTCCGATGGTCATGGTGATGTCGTTGACGGCGACCACGTTGCCGAACCAGCGGGAGACGTGGTCGATGCTGAGGGTCGTCACAGTCCCACCTTCTTGTAACGGCGCACCAGGAGGCCGTAGCTGCCGGCGATCAGTGCGAGGGCGACGAGGACGTAGACGATGCCCTCGCCGGTCGAGGGAGCGACCCCGCCGGGGTTTCGGGCGGTGGCGCCGAGGAAGGCGGACTGCACGCCGTCGATCAGGGTGACCGGCGAGAACAGGCCGATCCACGGGATGGCGCCGGAGTGCCCCCGGACCTCCGCGATGGCCTGGAGGGTGGAGACCGCCCCGTAGGTGATGACCAGTACGGCGATCACGGCGGCGATGCCGAAGCCGCGGCGCGGGGTGACGGCGGCGATGACCAGGCCGATGCCGGCGAAGAGCAGGGAGAGCAGGGCCACGGAGACCAGTCCCTCGGCGAATTCCTTCGTCTGGTGGGCGAAGCCCAGCTTGGACAGCAGCGCCCCCAGGTACATCACCAGCAGGGGGGCCGCGGTCAGGATGAAGACCGCCGAGGCGAGCGCGGCGAACTTGGCGCGCACGTAGTCGGCGGTCTCGATCGGCCGCGAGAAGTACAGCGGGACCGTCTTGAAGCGCAGGTCGCGGGAGACGGCCTGGGGCGCCTGGGAGGCGACGTACAGACTGATGACGGCCTGGAGCATGATCGCGTACCGCGTGTAGGCGACCGGCAGTTCGTGCGCCTTGGTGGCGACGGCGACGGCGACCATGATGGCGGCGGGCACGCACATGACCGCGAACAGCAGCATGGGCAGCACCTTGGACTTCACCGAGCGGCCGAGGCCGTAGGCACCGCGCAGGGACTGCGAGTACAGGGAGCGGCGGGCGTAGGCGCGACCGAGGCGCGGGCCGTCGTAGCCGCGGTAGCCGATGTCGTGGATCCGGGTCGTCTCGCCCGGGGGCGGGGTCAGGTGCTGCTCAACCGCCATGGCCGACGGCCTCCTTCCGCTGCTCGTCACCGCGGTGGCCGCTGCCTTCGGCGGTGTCGGTGGTGAAAACCTCGGAGATGTGGTGCCGGCGCTGCTCCATGCGGACCAGGCCGAGCCCGAGATCCGCGACCACGTCGCGCACCAGGTCGTACGTCTCCTCGCCCGCGGCGGTCAGCAGCAGGATGTGGCCGGCGCCGGGCAGGCCCGCGCCCTCGTGGTGGGTCTCCACCCCGCGTCCGCGCAGCGCGTCGCGGACCGCGGCGGTGCCGTCGGGGTGGGTGTCGCTGTCGGTGACCTCGATCGCGAGGGTGGTCGTGGTCTGGGTGAAGTCGGTGGTGGAGCTGGAGCGCAGCAGCTTGCCGCCGTCGATGACGACCACGTGGTCGCACGTCCGCTCCAGCTCGCCCAGCAGGTGCGAGGTGACCAGGACGGAGATGCCGAAGTCGGTGTGGACACGGCGGATCAGGCCGAGCATCTCGTCGCGGCCGACCGGGTCGAGGCCGTTGGTCGGCTCGTCCAGGAAGACCAGCTTGGGGTCGTGCACCAGGGCCTGCGCGAGCTTCACGCGCTGCTTCATGCCGGTCGAGTAGCCGCCGATGGGGCGGTAGCGCTCCTCGTAGAGGCCGACATGGCGCAGGGTGTCCGCGGTGCGCTCGCGCGCGGCCGTGGGCGGGAGCCCCGACATGCGGGCCATGTGCACGACGAACTCGGTCGCCGAGACGTCCGGCGGCAGGCAGTCGTGCTCCGGCATGTAGCCGACCTGTTCGCGGATGGCGGCGCCCTCGGTGGCGATGTCCATGCCCAGCACCCGGGCGTTGCCCTCGGTGGCGGGGGACAGCCCCAGCAGGATTTTGATCAGGGTGGACTTGCCGGCGCCGTTGGCTCCGACGAGTCCGGTCACCCCGGGCCCGATGTCCACGGACAGCCGGTCGAGCGCGGTCACCCGGGGGAACCGCTTGCTCAGGCTTTCGGTCGCGATCACAGTCACCCACCGAACGGTAGTGATCCCGGCCACGCCGGTCGTCAGACCACAGAGCCGTCTTCGGGTCCGACCCAGGTATTACAGACCCTAGGGGCCGCCCCTCCCCGAGGGGCACCCGGAGTTGTCCCGGAGCCGCGCCCCCGCCTATTGACGCGAACTCTAACAACTGCCAGATTCTCCTCTGTCAAGTTACGAACGCGTACCGGAGCCGAGGCGAATCGGCCGGGACCACGGGACGAGGCGGCATGACGACGGCAGTGAGCAGTGAACTCCCCACCGAGCTGCGGGGATTCAGAAAGGTGCAGCGCCTCGCCTACGAGTGCGCGGAGGCGGTCGCGGCGCGCCTGGAGCCGGGCGTGACCGAGCGCGAGGCCGCGCGGATGCAGCGGCGGTGGCTGCGCGAGCGTGGGGTGCGGGACTGGTTCCACCTGCCCTTCGCCTGGTTCGGGGACCGTACGGCGTTCACGGACTTCCGGATCCCGCTCCAGTTCTTCCCGACCGACCGCGAGCTGGCGCCCGGCATGCCGTTCATCCTGGACATGGCCCCGGTGTTCGAGGGATACACGGCCGATGTCGGCTACTCGGGGTCCCTCGGGGGGAACCCCGTGCAGGACCGGCTGATGGCCGACCTGGAGGCGCACCGGGAGCTGATCCTGCGCGAGGTGCGCGAGCGGCGTCCGCTGCGCGAGATATACGAGGACGTGGAGCGGCTGATGGCCGGCCAGGGCTATGCCAACCGGCACCGGGCCTACCCCTTCGGTGTGATCGCCCACAAGGTGGACAGGGTCGCGCAGCGCCGCTGGTCACCCCATGTCTTCGGGTTCGGCACCCGGTCCCTCAGGGGCCTCGCCTCGGACGCGCTGCACGGCCATCGTGAGGGCTGGTCGCCGCTGTGGTCGCCGTACCGCTTCTCGGACCACCCGCCGCGGCCGGGTCTGTGGGCGGTCGAACCGCATCTGGGCTTCCGGGGCACGGGGGCGAAGTTCGAGGAGCTGCTCGTGGTCACCGACTCGAAGGACCCGGAGCAGAGCGCGTTCTGGCTGGACGACGAACTGCCGCACGTGCGGCGCTGGGCGGAGGAGAAGTGACGACCCTTGCGGGTGCGCGCGAGCGCACGGTACGGACCGGCGGCATCGAACTGTGCGTGGCCGAACTGGGCGACGCGCGGCAGCCGACGGTGGTCCTGGTGCACGGCTATCCGGACAGCAAGGAGGTGTGGTCCGAGATGGCCCCGCGCCTCGCGCGGCGCTTCCACGTGGTGCTGTACGACGTCCGGGGCCACGGCCGCTCCACGGCGCCGCGGCCGTTGCGCGGCGGCTTCACGCTGGCCAAGCTCACGGACGACTTCCTGGCCGTGGTGGACGCGGTGAGCCCGGACCGCCCGGTGCACCTCGTCGGCCACGACTGGGGCTCGGTGCAGTCCTGGGAGTTCGTCACGGTCGGCCGCACCGAGGGCCGTATCGCCTCCTTCACCACCATCTCCGGGCCCTCCCTCGACCACTTCGGGCACTGGATCAACGACCGCCTGAGGCGTCCGACGCCCCGCCGGGTGGCCCAGCTCCTCAGCCAGGGCGCCAAGTCCTGGTACGTGGGCATGCTGCACACCCCGGCCCTGCCGGAGCTGGCCTGGCGCGGGCCGCTCGGCAAGCGCTGGCCGAGGATCCTGGAGCGGGGCGAGGGCATCCCCGCCGGCGACTACCCGACCGCTTCCCTGACCGACGACGCGGCCCACGGCGCCTGGCTGTACCGGGACAACGTGCGGCCGCGACTGGCCCACCCCCGCCCGGACGCGTTCGCGCACGCGCCGGTGCAGCTGATCACACCCGAGGACGACGCGTTCCTCTCCGAGCGGCTCTACGACGACCTGGACCGCTGGGTGCCCCGGCTGACCCGGCGCACGATCCCGGCCGGGCACTGGGCGCCGCGTACCCGGCCGGACCAGCTGACCGCCTGGATCGAGGAGTTCGTGGGTTCGGTGGAGGGCGGCCACCCCGAACCGACGGCGAGCGGGCCCCACTCGGCGCGGTTCGGCGGGCAGCTGGTGCTGATCACCGGCGCGGGCAGCGGCATCGGCCGGGCGACGGCCTTCGCGTTCGCGGAGGCGGGCGCGCGGCTGGTGGCCGTCGACCGGGACGCGGAGGCGGCGGCCCGCACCGCGGAACTCGCCCGGCTGATCGGTGCGCCGGAGGCATGGGCCGAGACGGCGGACGTCTCCGACGAGCAGGCCATGGAGAAGCTGGCCGAGCGGGTCCACCGCGCGTACGGCGTGCTGGACGTGCTGGTCAACAACGCGGGCATCGGCCTGTCCGGCTCCTTCTTCGCCACGACCACCGAGGACTGGCGCACGGTCCTCGACGTCAACCTCTGGGGTGTGATCCACGGCTGCCGGCTCTTCGGGGCGCGGATGGCCGAGCGGGGCCAGGGCGGCCACATCGTCAACATCGCTTCCGCCGCCGCGTTCCAGCCCTCCCGAGTGCTGCCCGCCTACAGCACCTCCAAGGCGGCGGTCCTCATGCTCTCCGAGTGCCTGCGCGCGGAACTGGCGTCCCGGTCCATCGGCGTCACGGCGATCTGCCCCGGCATCGTCAACACCAGCATCACGTCGACGGCGCGCTTCGCAGGGGCCGACGAGTCCGAGGAGCGCCGCCTGCGGAAGAGCTCCGCCCGCCTGTACGGACTGCGCAACTACCCGCCGGAGAAGGTGGCTTCGGCGATCCTGGACGCGGTGGTCCACAACCGCCCGGTGGTCCCGGTGACCCCCGAGGCGCGGGGCGCGCACCTCCTGTCCCGGGTACTGCCGGGGGCGCTGCGCCGGCTGGCGCGGGTGGAACCGAAGGTGTGAGCCGGGTGGGGGCGTTGGGGACGATGGCCCTCAACGCCCCCTATCGGCAATTCAGTTGTCCACAACTCCGCGGATTTCCCTGTGGATAACCGGGGCCGCCTGTGGATCAAACCTCTCCCGCGAAAACCACCTGCGTGATCCGCGTCTCCCGCGCACCCTGGATCCATGAACGAAGAGCAGGTGGGCGAAAGACGTACGGTCAAGGTCTCGAAGTACCTCTCCCGGCACCTCCGCCACCAGCCGGCCCGCATCGGCCTCACCCTCGACCCGGCCGGCTGGGTGGACATCGACGCCCTGATCACCGCGGCGGCCGAGCACGGCTTCCCCTTCACCCGCGAGGAACTCGACCGGGTCGTCGCCACCAACGACAAGCAGCGCTTCACGATCGAGGGCACCCGGATCCGCGCCAACCAGGGCCACAGCATCTCCGTGGACCTGAGCCTGCCGCCGGCCACCCCGCCGCCGTACCTCTACCACGGCACCCACCCCCGCGCCCTGGAGTCCATCCGGGCCACCGGTCTGAAACCCATGAACCGGCATGCCGTGCACCTCTCCTCCGACCGTGGCACCGCCACCCGTGTCGGTGCCCGCCGGGGCCGCCCGGTCGTCCTCGTCGTCGACACGGGCGCCATGCACCGCGACGGCCATGTCTTCCACGTCAGCGCCAACGGCGTCTGGCTGACCGCCGCCGTGCCCCCGCGCTATCTGTGCTTCCCGGGCCCCCGCTGACCCCGCCGACCCCGCCTCGCCCCACCGCTTACCCTCGAACGCATGAGTCTGCGTCTGAGCACCGTGATCCTGCCCCACCGCCGCTGGCACGAGGGCGGCCGTGCCACCTGGGTGCGCGCCGAGGAACTGGGTTTCCACACGGCCTACACCTACGACCACCTGTCCTGGCGCAGCTTCCGTGACGGCCCCTGGTTCGGTGCCGTCCCCACCCTGACCGCCGCCGCGGCCGCCACCGAGCGAATCCGCCTCGGCACCCTGGTCACCTCACCGAACTTCCGCCACCCGGTGACCCTCGCCAAGGAACTGATCTCCCTGGACGACATCTCCGGCGGCCGGATCACCCTGGGCATCGGCGCCGGCGGTACCGGCTTCGACGCCACCGCCCTCGGCCAGGACCCGTGGACCCCGCGCGAGCGCGCCGACCGGTTCGCCGAGTTCGTGCCGCTGCTCGACCGGCTGCTCAGCGAGGGCGCGGTGACGCACGAGGGACGCTTCTACTCGGCGGACGAGGCGCGCAACATCCCGGGCTGCGTCCAGCGCCCCCGGCTGCCGTTCGCCGTCGCCGCCACCGGCCCGCGCGGGCTGAGACTCGCCGCGCGCCACGGCCAGGCGTGGGTGACCACGGGCGACCCGAAGCTGTACGAGACGGGTACCCCGGAGCAGTCGGTGGAGGCGCTGCGCGGCCAGCTCGCCCGGCTGTCCGACGCCTGCGCGGAGGCCGGCCGGGACGCCGCCGGCATGGACAAGGTCCTGCTCACCGGCTTCACCCCGGACCGCGGCCGCCCGCTCACCTCGCTGGACGCGTTCGTGGACTTCGCCGGCCGCCACCGGGACCTCGGGTTCACCGAGATCGTCCTGCACTGGCCGATCCCGGACTCCGACTTCGCCGCGGACGAGAAGATCTTCGAGCGGATCGCCATGGAGGGCCTCGCCCAGCTGGGCTGACGCGCTCCCCGTGGCCGGCAGGGCCCCCGGAGCGTCATCTGTGTCTCATCTGTGCACAGTTCCGCACGCCCGTGCGGGCATATGCGCGAGAATGACCGGATGACCTCAGCGACCAGGCAACCCGGGACCCCCGCCGCCGCGATCCGGCCGCGGCTGATCGCCACCGACCTCGACGGCACCCTGCTGCACGACGACAAGTCGGTCTCCCCGCGGACCGTCGCCGCCCTGGCCGCCGCCGAGCAGGCGGGCGTCGAGGTCTTCTTCGTCACCGGCCGCCCGGCCCGCTGGATGGACGTCGTCAGCGACCATGTCCACGGCCACGGCCTGGCCATCTGCGGCAACGGCGCCGCCGTGGTCGACCTGCACGGCGGCCCCGGCGCCCACCGGTTCACCAAGGTGCGCGAGCTGGCCCGTGCCAACGCCCTGGACGCCGTCCGGCTGCTGCGCGAGGCCGCGCCCGGCACGGTGTTCGCGGTCGAGCAGACCTACGGCTTCCACCAGGAGCCCGCCTACCCCCGGCTGCACATGGAGGTGCCGGGCCACCGGATGCCCGCCGAGGAACTGCTCGCGCCGGACGGCCCGACCGCCGCGCAGCCCGTGCTCAAGATCCTCGCCCATCACTCCGCCCTCGACCCGGACGCCTTCCTCACCCTGGCCCGCCTGGCCGTCGGCGAGCGCGCGGCGGTCACCCGCTCCAGCCCCAGCGCCCTGCTGGAACTCAGCGGTCCGGGGGTCTCCAAGGCCAGCACGCTCGCCCTGTGCTGCGCCGAGCGGGGCATCTCGCCCGAGGAGGTCGTCGCCTTCGGGGACATGCCCAACGACATCGAGATGCTGACCTGGGCCGGGCAGTCGTACGCCATGGGCAACGCCCACCCCGACGCCGTGGCCGCCGCCTCCGGCCGCACCGCCGCCAACACGGAGGACGGCGTGGCGATCGTGATCGAGCGCCTGCTCGCCCAGCGCGGCTAGGGTCTTTCGTTCGGATCAGGCCGGGGGACACGGTCAGGGAGACACGGCTGGGGGCGGGTGGGCACGGCCGCTACGGCACCGTCCGCCGCAGCACTGTCCGCCGAGGCACCGTCCGCCGACGACGCCTCGGGGACGTCACCCCGCTCCCACCAGCGATTCCGCCTCCGCCTCGCGGCGCGCCATCTCGCGCAGCGGGCCGTCCACCGCGGCGAGTTCCGCGTAGGTTCCCCGCTGCACGACGCGGCCCGCGTCGAGCACGAGAACCTCGTCGACCTCGTCGAGACCGGCGAGCCGGTGGGTGATCAGCAGCGTCGTACGGCCCTCGGTGGCGGCCAGCAGATCGGCGGTGAGGGCGTCGGCCGTCGGCAGGTCCAGGTGCTCGGCCGGCTCGTCGAGGACCAGCACGGGGAAGTCGGCGAGCAGCGCGCGAGCCAGTGCGAGGCGCTGCCGCTGGCCGCCGGACAGCCGCGCCCCGTGCTCGCCGACCAGCGTGTCCAGGCCGTCGGGCAGGCCGTCCACCCAGTCGAGCAGCCGGGCCCGCGCCAGCGCCCCGCGCAGCTCGGTCTCGGTGGCGCCCTTCCTGGCCAGCAGCAGGTTCTCGCGCACCGAGCTGTCGAAGAGATGCGCGTCCTGGGCACAGAGCCCGACCAGCCGCCGCACGTCGTCGCCGGACAGCTCGCAGGCGTCCACCCCGGCGAGGGTGTAGGAGCCGGAGCACGGGTCGAGGAAGCGCAGCAGCACCTGGGCGAGGGTCGTCTTGCCGGAGCCGGATGCGCCCACCACGGCGATCCGGCGGCCCCGCTCCAGCGTCAGGCCGACCCCGGCCAGCGCCTCCCCGCGCTGCCCCTCGTGCCGCGCGGTCAGCCCCTGGAGGACCACCGGGAACGGCGTCGCGGGCGCCGGCCGGGGCCGCTCCGGCTCGCGCACCGGCTCCGGGGCGTCCAGCACCTCCCGCACCCGCTCCGCGCTGCGCCGTACCCGCTGCCGGTGACGGACGGCGAGCGGCATCCCGAGCACGGCCTCGAACGCGGCCAGCGGGGTGAGGACGACGACGGCCAGCGCGACACCGCCGAGCCGCCCGGCCGCCACCGCCTGGACGCCGAACAGCGCCATGACCGTGACGGTGAGGCCGGAGACCAGCGCGGTGAGCCCGTCGCCGAGGGCGGTGACGGCGGCGGCCCGCGAAGCGATCCGGGTCAGCGTGCCGTCCGCCCGCCGGGCCGCGTCGGTGCGGGCGGGCAGCGCGCCGGCCACGGTCAGCTCGGCGGTGCCGGTGAGCAGATCGGTGACGCGGGTCGCCAGTTCGCCGCGGGCGGGTGCCAGCCGGCGCTCGGTGCGCCGGGCCGCGGCCGCGGTCACCAGGGGCACACCGGCCCCGGCCGTGAGCAGGCCCACCGCGAGGGCGGCGCCCGCCTCGGGAAGCAGCCAGGCCATGAAGCCGACGGTCGCGCCGGAGACGAGCAGGGCGACGGAGGCGGGCAGCAGCCAGCGCAGCCAGTAGTCCTGGAGTTCGTCCACGTCCGCGACCAAGCGGGTCAGCAGATCACCGCGGCGGGCGTCGCGCAGCCCGGCGGGCGCCAGGCGTTCGAGCCGCCGGTAGACCGCGACCCTGGTGTCGGCCAGCATCCGCAGCACGGCGTCGTGGGAGACCAGCCGCTCGGCATAGCGGAACACCGCCCGCCCGATCCCGAACGCCCGCGTCGCCGTCACGGCGACCATCAGATACAGCACCGGCGGCTGCTGCGAGGCCCGCGAGATCAGCCACCCCGAGGTCGCCATCAGCCCCACGGCGCTCCCGAGCGCGAGACTCCCCAGCACCAACGCCAGCACCAGCCGACCCCGCCGGGCCCCGGCCAGGCCGCGCACCCAGCCGAGGACGCCGCGGGTGCGGTCCGGCGTGCTGTGCGGCGCGGGCATCGGCAGCGGCTCGGAGGGTGTGGCAGACGGCGCCTCGGGCCTGACGCCCGGTTCCCCGAGCCCTTCGGCCGGGGCCGGCGGTCGTGCCCCGGTCCCGCCTTCCTGTGCCGGGTTCCGGGTCACGGGCTCCAGCCGTACGACCCGGTCTGCCACCTCCAGCAGCGCGGGCCGATGCACGACCACCAGGACCGTGCGGCCCACCGCGAGCCGCCGCACCGCAGAGACGACCTCCGCCTCGGTCACCCCGTCCAACGCCGCCGTCGGCTCGTCCAGCACCAGCAACGGCCGATCCGACAGAAACGCCCGCGCCAGCGCCAACCGCTGCCGCTGCCCCGCCGAGAGCCCCGCCCCGTCCTCCCCGAGCACCGTGCCGGCGCCCTCCGGCAGCGCGGCCACGAACTCCCACGCACCCGCGTCCCGCAAGGCCCGCCGCACCGCCTCGTCGTCCGCCGAGGGCCGCGCCAGCCGTACGTTCTCCGCGATCGTCCCGGCGTACAGGTGCGGCCGCTGCGGCACCCACGCGATCCGCGACCGCCACTGCGCCAGGTCCAGCTCGGCGAGATCGGCACCACCGACCCGCACCCGGCCCGCGGCGGGCCGTACGAACCCCAGCAGCACGTTCAGCAGCGTGGACTTGCCCACCCCGCTGGGCCCGACCAACGCCACGGTCTCCCCGGGCTCGACGGTGAAGGACACCTCGCTCACCGCGTCCGCGGACCGCCCGGGATACCGCACCGTGACCGACTCGAAGGCCACGGCCCCCGACGGCACCGCAGCGGTCCCGGACACCGGCACCGGCGTCTCCAGCACCTCGAAGATCTCCTCCGCCGCGGCCAGTCCCTCCGCGGCCGCGTGGTACTGCGCCCCCACCTGGCGCAGCGGCAGATACGCCTCCGGCGCCAGCACCAGGATCACCAGCCCGATGTACAGATCCATGTCGCCGTGGACCAGCCGCATGCCGATCGTCACGGCCACCAGCGCCACCGAGAGCGTGGCCAGCAGCTCCAGCGCGAAGGAGGAGATGAAGGCGATCCGCAGGGTGCGCATGGTCGCCTGGCGGTACTCACCGGTGATCCGCCGGATGGAGTCGGCCTGCGCCTTGGCCCGGCCGAACACCTTCAGCGTGGGCAGTCCCGCGACCACGTCCAGGAAGTGGCCTGACAGCCGGGACAGCAGCCGCCACTGCCGGTCCGTCCGCGCCTGGGTGGCCCAGCCGATCAGCATCATGAACAGCGGAATGAGCGGCAGGGTGCCGACGATGATCGCCGCCGACACCCAGTCCTCGGTGACGATCCGCGCCAGCACCGCCACCGGCACCACCACCGCGAGCCCCAGTTGCGGCAGATAGCGCGAGAAGTAGTCGTCGAGGGCGTCGACCCCGCGCGTGGCCAGGTTGACCAGCGAGCCGGTGCGCTGCCCGCCGAGCCACCCGGGACCGAGTTCCGCAGCCCGCTCCAGCAGCCGCCCCCGCAGCTCGGACTTCACCGCCGCGCTCGCCCGGTGGGCGGCACGTTCGGTGAGCCAGGCGATCAGGGCCCGCCCCGCGGACACCGCCACCAGGAGCAGCAGGGGAGTGGTCAGTTCGGCCAGGGAGCGGCCGTGCTGGAAGGCACCGACCACCACCTCGGCGACGAGCATCGCCTGGGCGATGACCAGCCCGGCGCCGACGGCGCCCAGGGCGACGACCGCCACCAGGAAGAAGCGAGTGGCGCGGGCGTACCGCAGCAGACGAGGATCGACTGGTTTCACGTGAAACAGGCCCTTCGGTCCAGAGGGTGCGTTTCACGTGAAACACACCCCCGACGGACTCAGTGTGCGGTTTCGGCGATGTGCTGCGTGCCGATCCGCTTGCGGAAGACCCAGTAGGTCCAACCCTGGTAGAGCACCACCAGCGGGGTGGCGATCACCGCGAGCCAGGTCATGATCTTCAGGGTGTACGGGCTGGACGAGGCGTTGCTGACCGTCAGGCTCCACTCGCTGTTCAGGGTGGACGGCATGACGTTCGGGAAGAGCGACAGGAAGAGCATCGCCACGGCCGCCACGATGGTGAGTCCGGAGAGGCTGAACGCCCATCCCTCGCGCCCGAGCTGGTTGGCGACGAGCGCGCCCACCAGGGCGACGGCCGCCACGACGAGGGCGATGAGGCTCTTGCCGTCACCGCTGTCGGCCTGCGTCCACAGCAGGAAGCCCACCGCCAGCACGGCGGCGACGAGACCGGCCCACAGGGCCAGCTGCCGAGCCCGCACCCGGATGTCCCCGATGGTCTTGAGCGCCGTGAACACCGCCCCGTGGAAGATGAACAGCGTGAGCGTCACCAGCCCGCCGAGCAGGGCGTAGGGGTTGAGCAGGTCCCAGAAGCTGCCGACGTATTCGAAGTGCTGGTCGATCTTGACGCCCCGCACGATGTTGCCGAAGGCCACGCCCCACAGGAACGCCGGGAGCAGGGAGGACCAGAAGATCGCCGTCTCCCAGTTGCGCTGCCAGTTCTCCTCGGGCCGCTTCGCGCGGTACTCGAAGGCGACGCCCCGCACGATCAGGCAGACCAGGATGGCCAGCAGGGGCAGATAGAACCCGGAGAAGAGCGTGGCGTACCAGTCGGGGAAGGCGGCGAAGGTCGCGCCGCCCGCCGTGAGCAGCCACACCTCGTTGCCGTCCCAGACGGGCCCGATGGTGTTGATGAGCACCCGCCGCTCGGCCCGGTCCCGGGCCAGCAGCTTGGTGAGGATCCCGACCCCGAAGTCGAAGCCCTCCAGGAAGAAGTAGCCGGTCCACAGGACGGCGATCAGGACGAACCAGACGTCGTGAAGTTCCATGACTGTCCCCTCGGCCTAGTACGAGAAGGCCATCGGCCGGTCGGCGTCACGGGTGTCGCCGCCGATCTTCGTGGGCGGGTTGAGGTCGTCCTCGGTCAGCTCGGGCGGCCCGGCCTTGATGTACTTGGCGAGCAGCTTGACCTCGACCACCGCGAGAACCGCGTACAGCGAGGTGAAGACGATCATCGAGGTGAGGACCTCGCCCTGGGAGACACCGGGGGAGACCGCGTCCCGGGTCTGGAGCACGCCGTAGACGACCCACGGCTGACGGCCCATCTCGGTGAAGATCCAGCCCCAGGAGTTGGCGATCAGCGGGAAGGCCATGGTCCAGGTCGCGATGCGCCAGTACCAGGGCGTCAGCGTGGTGCCCAGCGCCTTCTTGCGGAACAGCACCAGATGCGGCACCTCGTCCTCACCGACCCGCAGATGCTCCGGCAGCATGAACTTCTTGCGGGTCAGCCAGAGTCCGGCCAGACCGATGGCGAAGGACGCCATCCCGAACCCGATCATCCAGCGGAAGCCCCAGAAGGCGACGGGGATGTTGGGCCGGTAGTCGCCGGGTCCGAACTGCTGCTGCTCGGCCTTGTTGACGTCGTTGATCCCGGGGACCTCCGACGTGAAGTTGTCGTTGGCGAGGAAGGAGAGCAGGCCCGGTATCTCGATCGCGACCGTGTTGTGGCCCTTCTCCACATCGCCGTAGGCGAAGATCGAGAACGGCGCCGGCTTCTGGCCGTCCCACAGCGCCTCGGCGGCGGCCATCTTCATCGGCTGCTGCTTGAACATGACCTTGCCGAGGGTGTCGCCGCTGACCGCCGTGAGCATGCCGGCGATGACCACGGTGATCAGACCGAGCCGCAGCGAGGTCTTCATCTCGCGGATGTGCTTCTTGCGGGCCAGGTGGTAGGCGGAGATGCCGACCATGAAGGCACCGCCGGTCAGGAAGGCGGCGGCCAGCGTGTGGAAGGCCTGGCTCAGCGCGGTGTTCTGGGTGAGCACCGCGAGGAAGTCGGTGAGCTCGGCGCGCCCCCTGGCCTTGTCGATCTTGTAGCCGACCGGGTGCTGCATCCATGAGTTGGCCGCGAGGATGAAGTAGGCCGACAGGATCGTGCCGATCGAGACCATCCAGATGCAGGCCAGGTGGATCTTCTTCGGCAGCTTGTCCCAGCCGAAGATCCACAGCCCGATGAACGTGGACTCGAAGAAGAACGCGATCAGGGCCTCGAAGGCGAGCGGGGCGCCGAAGATGTCACCGACGAAGCGCGAGTAGGCGGACCAGTTCATGCCGAACTGGAACTCCTGCACGATGCCGGTGACCACGCCCATCGCGATGTTGATCAGGAAGAGCTTGCCCCAGAACTTCGTCGCTCTGAGGTACTTCTCCTTCTCCGTGCGCACCCAGGCCGTCTGCAATCCGGCCGTCAGGGCGGCCAGGGAGATCGTCAGCGGGACGAACAGGAAGTGGTAGACGGTCGTGATGCCGAACTGCCAGCGCGCCAGTGTCTCCGGCGCCAAAGCCAGGTCCACGTCGTCACTCTCCTTACTACGCCGTGGTACTGCGGCGATTCGCCCCGACTGTCACCTACATACGGGGCAAACGGGACGCGCTTGTGAACGCGTTCACATTCACAAGCCATTATGGCGCACTGGTTTTCGGCCAGGAAGTCCGGGGGCGCCCCCTTGCCCCGGAGTCAAGATCCGGGCGGCCCCCCGGGTGTCCCTCCGATGGGACCGCAGGGCGCACATGGACCTCCGGAAGACGGGTAACTCCCGCCCCTGGCCTGGGAGTTACCCGCCATACCCGTCGTTTCACGTGAAACGGGCGCCCGGCAGAGCCGGACGCCCGTGATCTCCTCCGGCGTGAGCCGGATTACAGCTGTTCCGTGAACCGGTCGACAGCCAGTGAGTGAGCTGGGTCACATCTCCTTGTGAAAGGCCTCCGAGACCTTCAGGAAGATGTCGTTCGCCTCGGTCTCGCCGATCGTGACCCGGACCCCCTCGCCCGCGAACGGCCGGACCACGACGCCGTGCTCCTCGCAGGCCCCCGCGAACGCCGTCGTACGCTCCCCCAGCCGCATCCACACGAAGTTGGCCTGGGTCTCCGGCACCGTCCAGCCCTGGGCCCGCAGCGCGTCGACCACGCGGGTGCGCTCGCAGACCAGCGAGCCGACCCGGCCCAGCAGCTCGTCCTCGGCCCGCAGCGAGGCGATCGCCGCCTCCTGCGCCAGCTGGCTCACGCCGAACGGCACCGCCGTCTTGCGCAGCGCGGCGGCCACCGGCTCATGGGCGATCGCGAAACCGACGCGCAGCCCGGCGAGGCCGTACGCCTTGGAGAAGGTCCGCAGGACGCAGACGTTGGGCCGCTCCCGGTACAGCTCGACGCCGTCGGGCACCTCGGGGTCGCGGATGAACTCACGGTACGCCTCGTCCAGCACCACCAGGACGTCCTTCGGCACCCGGTCCAGGAAGCGCTCCAGCTCGGCCCGCCGCACCACCGTGCCGGTCGGGTTGTTCGGGTTGCAGACGAAGATCAGCCGCGTCCGGTCGGTGATCGCCTCCGCCATCGCGTCCAGGTCGTGCACGTCACCGGGCGTGAGCGGCACCCGCACCGACCGGGCCCCGCTGATCTGCGTGATGATCGGGTACGCCTCGAAGGACCGCCAGGCGTAGATCACCTCGTCGCCCGGACCGCTGGTGGCCTGGATCAGCTGCTGGGCGACGCCGACCGAGCCCGTGCCGGTGGCCACGTGGGAGGCCGGCACCCCGAAGCGCTCCGCCAGCTCCTCCGTCAGGGCGGCGCACGCCATGTCCGGGTAGCGGTTGAAGGAGGAGGCGGCCGCGGTCACGCTCTCCAGCACGCCGGGCAGCGGCGGGTACGGGTTCTCGTTCGAGGACAGCTTGTAGGCGACCGGTCCGTCGGACGCGGCCGGCTTGCCCGGCTTGTAGGTGGGGATACCCTCCAGCTCGGCGCGCAGCTTGGGGCTCGTCTCGCTCACCGCAGTCCTCCTCGCGACCACCGGCGGACCGTCGACGCCGCCGGCTTCCAATACTGCTCACCATATGAGGATTCGGCTGCCCTGAGTACTGGCCGTGGGCAAAGCTCCCGGGCCCGCAGCCACAACAGGGGCATCACCGGGCATCACCCCATGAAGGCGGATCTTTCGGGGGCGCGCCGTACATATATCTATGCGCCGGTGGCTCGCGCCGTAGCGCGCATCACCCGTGCAGGTGAGTTGAGACCTCTTCGAAACATCGGGCCATTGGCAGGCTCATGCGCGCCGTCACGCTATGTCTTGCTAAGAAAGCGCTCAACTACCTTTCATTCGCAGGTAGTTAACGCAGTATCACCATGCAGAAACGTGCCTGTCAACGAGTGCATATGCGTCCGCACTACCCCACCGCATGAGCCCTACTATCGGCTCGCCATGACAGCAGCAGGGAAGCACCAGGTGAGCCGCGCGGAAACCTCACGTCGAGGCAGCCGGCCGGGCCGGGCGGGCATCAGGGACGTGGCCGCCGCCGCCGGGGTCTCCATCACGACCGTCTCCGACGCCCTCAACGGCAAGGGCCGGCTCCCGGACGCCACCCGGCGCCATGTCCGCGAGGTCGCCGACCGGCTGGGGTACCGTCCCTCGGCCGCCGCCCGCACCCTCCGTACCGGCAAGTCGGGTCTGATCGGCCTGACCGTGACCACGTACGGGGATGAACCTTTCACCTTCACGGAGTTCGCGTACTTCGCCGAGATGGCGCGGGCCGCCACCTCGGCGGCGCTGGCCCGGGGCTACGCCCTGGTCATCCTGCCCGCGACCTCCCGCCACGACGTGTGGTCCAACGTCGCCCTCGACGGCACCGTCGTCATCGACCCCTCCGACCAGGACCCGGTGGTCAGCGAGCTCGTCCGCCAGGGCCTGCCCGTCGTCTCCGACGGCCGCCCGGCGGGCGCGCTCCCGGTCACCGCCTGGGTGGACAACGACCACGAGGCCGCCGTCCTCGGCATCCTCGACCATCTGGCCGCCGCCGGTGCCCGCCGTATCGGGCTGCTCACCGGCACCTCGACCGACACGTACACCCATCTGTCGACCACGGCCTATCTGCACTGGTGCGAGCGGGTCGGCCAGGACCCGGTCTACGAGTCCTATCCGGCGCACGACCCGTGCGCGGGCGCCGTCGCCGCCGACCGGCTGCTCGCCCGCCCCGACCGGCCCGACGCGGTCTACGGGCTGTTCGACCCCAACGGCACCGATCTGCTCGCCGCCGCCCGCCGCTACGGGCTGCGCGTCCCGGACGATCTGCTGCTGGTGTGCTGCAGCGAGTCCACCGTGTACGCCAGCACCGAGCCGCCGGTCACGACTCTGTCGCTCAAGCCGCGCCGCATCGGCACGGCCGTCGTCCAACTGCTCATCGACGCCATCGAGGGTGTGGAATCGGAGCAACCGGTCGAGCAGGTCATACCGACCGAGCTGATCGTGCGCACGTCCTCCCAGCGGCGGCCCCCGCGCACGACGGTCAGCCCCCCACGGTCCCCGGACGACACGTAGGACGGGCCGCGCGGCGGCGCGGGGGGTGTCCGAGGACGGCACGGACAGCGTTCGGCGGCGTCCCCGGACACCGTTCGGCCGCGGCGCCGCGCGGGCCGCACAGCGCCGGCGGTCCCCCGACCATCGGCGAACACCTGCCCAAACGGGGCGAAAGCCGCGGCGAAGCGGAGTCTTGTTCCGATTCACCACCCCTGGGTCATCACATGGCGCGACGCGCATTCCTATGATGGGCCCACGACACCGCGGACCGCTGCGACCAGGCAGTCCGATGCGGTGCAGATGCGGCGCGATGGTGGAGGGGTCTGATGACTCAGGGGGCCGGTCAGGGACCCGAGACGGAGCGGACGGCGACGCTGCGCGACTTCCGGGTGCCCGCGTACGTCCACGAGTCCGGTCCGTACGTCCCCCACACCCAGCAGGACGAGGTCGCGCCGCCCGCCGAGGAGTCGTACCCCGAGGCGTACACGCCCACCCAGCGCGACCTTCCGGTGATCAACCGCGGCGACACGCTCCAGGTCCCCGTCGACCCGGCGCCCGCCGCCCCGGCCCCGCAGACCGCGGCGGGGCCCGGCCCGCTCTTCGTCGTCGGTGACGTGCACGGCTATCTCGACGAACTGATGACCGCGCTGCGGGAGCAGGGGCTGGTCGACGAGGCGGGCCAGTGGTGCGCCGGCACCACCCGGCTGTGGTTCCTCGGGGACTTCACCGACCGCGGTCCGGACGGCATCGGCGTCATCGACCTGGTGATGCGGCTGTCCGCCGAGGCCGCCGCGGCCGGCGGCTACTGCAAGGCCCTCATGGGCAACCACGAACTGCTGCTGCTCGGCGCCAAGCGGTTCGGCGACACGCCCGTCAACTCCGGTGCGGGTACCGCCACGTTCCAGGCGGCCTGGCTGCTCAACGGCGGCCAGAAGACCGACATGGACCGCCTTCAGGACCACCATCTCCAGTGGATGGCACGCCTCGACGCGCTCGAAGAGGTCGACGGCTATCTGCTGGTGCACTCCGACACCACCGCCTACCTCGACTACGGCGACTCCATCGAGGCCGTCAACGACACCGTCCGCGAGCGACTCACCCGTAACGACGCGGACGAGTGCTGGGACCTGTTCCGCAAGTTCACCAAGCGCTTCTCCTTCCGTGACGAGGGCGGCGCCGACGCCGTGCGCTCCCTGCTGGACACCTACGGCGGCACCCGGATCGTGCACGGCCACAGCCCCATCCCCTACCTGCTGGGCGAGGTGGGCTCCGAGGACGGCGAGGAGAGCAGCGATCCGGTGGTCGAGGGACCGCATGTCTACGCCGACGGGCTCGCCATCGCCATGGACGGCGGAGTGACCATGGCCGGAAAGCTGCTGGTGAGGCAACTCCCGCTGGAACGCTGACCTTCCCCGGGCGGGCCCCGCCGCAGCGGAGTACGCGCAGGCCGGGACGCAATTTCCGGCAATCCCCTGTCACCACGCGCCGTCACGGCTCTACCATCGGCTTATCCGTAGCAGGCTCCCCTCCGTCTCTGCCCGACGGCTCGCCGCTGCGCGAGCCCCAAGCCCTACGGAGCATCGGGGGATGCACATGAACAGCCTTCCGCAGCACCTGCGGAATGAGGACCGCCGGGAGTTCGAGCGGATCCTCGACGAGGTTCTGCGCTCCGCGCCGCACCGACCGGAACTGGCCGCCGTGGGACAGCGGCTCAGCCCCGCGCAACTGCGCACCATGGCCCTCGCCGCGTCCGCGCTCATCGCGGCGGCCGCGGCCGCCGAGTACCAGCGCTACGTACGGATCCGCGACGAACTGCGCCACCCGGAGCAAGCCCTGGGCGCGACCGACGCCGCCTCTGCCGAGCCGGACCCGGCCACGACGGATCTCGCCGCCGCGCACGGCGCGGGCGCGGTCGCGGTCGTCGCCGTCCTGGCGCCGCTGCTGTCCGCGACCGCGGCGGTGATATTCCTGCTCATCGGCTACATCCTGAGAACCCTGGACCCCGGACAGTCCATCGCCCGCACCATGCTCACCGCCGGCTGGGTGTTCGGCGCGTTGACCGTGGCCGCGCTTCTCGTCGCCGCCGCCGGACTGCTCCTCACCGCCCTGCGCAACGGCTCCTCCCCCGAATCCCGGGCCCGCGACGCCGCCACCGAGGAAGTCGCCAGAGCCAGAACCGCCTGGGAGACCGCGCTCCTGGAACGCGGCATCCTCCCCTTCCTCCAGGAAGCCCTCGCCGAACACCCCGACTACACCGGCTCGGAACACGCCGACCCGGAACACCAGCCGGACTGACCCCGCCGGGCGGGGGTCCGCGGCCCGACGCGACGCCGCTCCGGAGCCGGTGTCCCGGCCGGAGCGGCGCCGACGTCCTCGTCAGTCCGCGATCGGCAGGTACACCCGGTTACCGGCTTCCGCGAACTCCTTCGACTTCTGGGCCATGCCTTCCTCGATCTCGGCCCGGTTGCCGCCGTGCTCGCGGCGGATGTCCTGGGAGATCTTCATGCTGCAGAACTTCGGGCCGCACATGGAGCAGAAGTGGGCCGTCTTGGCGGGCTCGGCCGGGAGGGTCTCGTCGTGGAAGTCGCGGGCCGTGTCCGGGTCGAGGGCCAGATTGAACTGGTCCTCCCAGCGGAACTCGAAACGCGCGTCCGAGAGGGCGTCGTCCCAGTCCTGCGCGCCCGGGTGCCCCTTGGCGAGGTCGGCCGCGTGGGCGGCGATCTTGTAGGTGATGACGCCGGTCTTGACGTCGTCCCGGTTGGGCAGGCCGAGGTGTTCCTTCGGCGTGACGTAGCAGAGCATCGCCGTGCCCCACCAGGCGATCATCGCGGCGCCGATGCCGGAGGTGATGTGGTCGTACGCCGGCGCGATGTCCGTGGTCAGCGGGCCGAGCGTGTAGAACGGCGCCTCGTCGCAGATCTCCTGCTGGAGGTCGATGTTCTCCTTGATCTTGTGCATCGGGACATGCCCGGGGCCCTCGATCATCGTCTGCACGTTCAGCCGCCGGGCGATCCGGCCGAGTTCCCCGAGCGTGCGCAGCTCCGCGAACTGTGCCTCGTCATTGGCGTCCGCGATGGACCCGGGCCGCAGTCCGTCGCCCAGCGAGTACGTGACGTCGTAGGCGGCGAGGATCTCGCACAGCTCCTCGAAGTTCTCGTACAGGAACGAGTCCTTGTGGTGCGCCAGGCACCACGCGGCCATGATGGAGCCGCCCCGCGAGACGATGCCGGTCTTGCGGTTGGCCGTGAGCGGCACGAACGGCAGCCGTACGCCCGCGTGGACGGTCATGTAGTCCACGCCCTGCTCGGCCTGCTCGATGACGGTGTCCTTGTAGATCTCCCAGGTCAGTTCCTCCGCCCTGCCGTCGACCTTCTCCAGTGCCTGGTACAGCGGCACCGTGCCGATCGGGACGGGGGAGTTGCGCAGCACCCACTCGCGGGTGGTGTGGATGTTGCGGCCGGTGGAGAGGTCCATGACCGTGTCGGCGCCCCAGCGGGTCGCCCAGGTCATCTTCTCCACCTCCTCCTCGATGGACGACGTCACCGCGGAGTTGCCGATGTTGGCGTTCACCTTCACCAGGAACCGCTTGCCGATGATCATCGGCTCGATCTCCGGGTGGTTGACGTTGACCGGCAGCACCGCCCTGCCGGCCGCGATCTCCTCGCGCACCACTTCGGGGGAGACGTTCTCCCGAAGGGCCACGAACTCCATCTCGGGCGTGATCTCGCCCCGGCGCGCGTACGCGAGCTGCGTCACGGCCTGCCCGCCGCGGCCCCGGCGTGGCTGGCGCGGGCGGCCCGGGAAGACCGCGTCCAGGTTCCGCAGCCCGCCACGCGGCGCGGTGTGCTTGATCCCGTCGTCCTCGGGACGGACGGGACGGCCCGCGTACTCCTCGGTGTCGCCGCGGGCGATGATCCAGTTCTCCCGCAGCGGCGCCAGTCCCCGGCGGACATCGGTGTCGACGAGCTGATCGGTGTACGGGCCCGAGGTGTCGTACAGCGTGACCGACTGCCCGTTGGTGAGGTGCACCTGACGGACCGGCACGCGCAGGTCGGGGCGCGAGCCCTCGACGTACGCCTTGTGCCAGCCGATGGACTTCCCGGCCTCCGAGGACATGTCGTCCTGGACGGAGGCAGGCGTGCGTGCGTCCTTGTTGGTCATGAGACCTACTCCCTACGCCGGCATTACCCGGTAACAGGTTCGGCGGTCGACGCAGCGGCTTCCGTCGTGCGAGGTCTCCCGGGGAACATCGCATGTTCCACGTGAAACATCACTTCTACGGAGGTCAGCGCCCTCTCAGCCCGGTGCTCCGAGCTCCCGCGTGTGCAAAGGTGTCTCCACGCTAGCGTCATCCGTGAGGCGATGAACAGTGGGCCCTCCCTGGTTCTTGCGATGATCTGGCGATGACCCGGATGGACCAGCACCCGTACCAGCCGCCGGGGCCGCGTCGGCACGACGGCTCGGAGCCTCCGATCCAGGCCCACCGTCCCGACCACGGTCGCTCTGAGGCCCCGGCCCACGACCACGGCCACGGCACGCGCCACGGCTCCGGCCACGGGCACGGGCACGGGCACAGCCATGGCCCCGCCGCGCCCGTCTCCCGGCATCTGCGGAAGGTGATCGCGGCGATCCTCGTCCCGTTCACCGCGGCGGTCGTGGCCGGTCTGGTGGTGCTCTGGCCCGGTGGCGCCCCCTCGCACAAACACAGCGGCGTCGGTTTCGACCGGCAGACCCAACAAGCCACCGTGACCCGGGTGGCCGAGGTGAGCTGCGCCTCGGTGAGCGCCGGCGGCGGGGCACCGAGCACGGATGCCTCTGGCGGCGCCCCGACGGGTCAGCGGTCCGGCACCTGCAAGAAGGCGACCGTCCGGGTCGACACCGGCAAGGACGAGGGCCGTACGTTCACCGAGATCGTGCAGCCCGACCAGCCCCGGCAGCTGCACCAGGGCGAGCAGGTCATCGCCGCCTACGAGCCGACCGCTCCGAAGGACCTCCAGTACTCGGTCGCCGATGTGAACCGCAAGTTCCCCATGGCGCTGCTCGCGGGCATCTTCGCGCTCGCCGTCGTGGTGGTGGGCCGGCTCCGCGGGGTCATGGCCCTCGTGGCGCTGGCGGTGAGCTTCCTGGTGCTGAACCAGTTCATCCTGCCCGCGATCCTCCAGGGCTCCGATCCTCTGCTGGTGGCGGTGATCGGGTCGAGCGCCATCATGCTGATCGCCCTGTACATGTGTCACGGTCTGTCGGCCCGCACCTCGGTGGCGGTGCTCGGCACGCTGATCTCGCTGACCCTGATCGGTCTGCTCGGCTCCGTGTTCATCGGCTGGGCCGCCCTGACCGGCAACACCGACGACAGCACCGGTCTGATCCACGGCCTGTACCCGAAGATCGACATGAGCGGTCTGCTGCTGGCCGGTGTCATCATCGGCTCGCTCGGCGTCCTGGACGATGTGACGGTCACCCAGACGTCCGCTGTGTGGGAGCTGCACGAGGCCAACCCCACGATGGGCCCGCGCGGGCTGTACCGGGCGGCCATCCGGATCGGCCGCGACCACATCGCGTCCGTCGTCAACACCCTCGTGCTCGCCTACGCCGGTGCCGCGCTGCCGCTGCTGCTGCTGTTCTCCATCGCGCAGAGCAGTGTGGGGACGGTGGCCAACAGCGAGCTGGTGGCCGAGGAGATCGTGCGCACCCTGGTGGGCTCCATCGGGCTGGTCGCCTCGGTACCGGTCACCACCGCGCTCGCCGCCCTGGTGGTGGCGGCCGACCGGAGCGCCCCGGGCGGGCAGACCCCTGCCGGTGCCCAGTCCCTGCCGGCCCGCGGCGGCCGGGGGCGGCGCCGGAAGCGGTGAGGCGGGGCGGGCCGTCCGGCAGAGGACCGGGCACCGCCCGCCATCCCGCGCGGAAGCCCGCGTGGTGGGCTGCGTGGAAGCCCGTGCGGGACCTCCTGAAGAAGCGTTACTGCACAGTCCCGTAGCACTGGGCGGAGCGTCCGCGCCCCGTCCCGCGGCGTCTCAGCCCGCGCTCTGCTCCTCGGCGAGAATCCGGTCCAGCGCCTGGTCCAGATGCGCGTCGAAGTCGGCGAGCGCGCCCTCCTGTCCGAGCGGCACCAGCTTGTCCGTGCGGTCGAGGAAGGCCACGAGCGGCGCCGCCGACGAGCGGAACAGGGCCTGGTCACAGCCGACCTGAAGCCTGATCAGCACCTCGCCCAGAACCTCGGCCTCGACGGGGGAGATCCGCACATCGCCTTCCCCGCACGGCCGGCCGACGCCGTCGATCAGCAGTTCCCGACCGAAGACCCAGGTCACCGGGGCATCTCCGGGCAGATGGAAGGTGAGCCGCACGGCGTAGGGATCGCCGGTCTCGTAGCGCAACTCCACCGGAATGCGGAACGAGAGCTCCTCCGAGACGAGAAAGCTCATCATGACCTCTGCCTGTACGGACTCGCGCATCGCCTACCCCGTCATATGACATCGACTGGCCGGGTTTGATCCCTCTGACCGTGGTAAATCTTGCTGAAAGTGCACAGCGGATCACAAGGAGTAAGTTTTCAGATACTGATAGAGAGGGCCAGAGATCCCAGATGCCGTCCGATCTCCGCCTGCAGGCGCTGCGCCGCGGGCAGCAGCCGGTCGGCCTGATGGGCCGGGAGCGAGATGGCCACGGTGGCCGCGGTCGTGCCGACCGTGATGGGGACCGCCGCGCAGACCGTGCCGAGCGCGTACTCCTGGCGCTCCGTCACCGGCTCCATGCGCCGCACCCGGGCCAGCCGCCTCAGCAGGGCGTCGCCGTCCCGCACGGTGTAGGGCGTGAGGGGCTGCACGGGATAGCGGGCGAGGTACTCGCGCCGGGCGTCCTCGTCCAGCTGGGAGAGCAGGCACTGCCCGATGGCGTGCGCGTGCCCGGTCTCCCGGAAGTCGGCCCACTCCTCGGCCGCGGGGGACTCACGGGAGTCGGCGACGCAGAGAACCTCGACTTCGCCGTCCCGGTACATGGCGTAGTACGTCGGGGCGCCGATGGAATCGCGCCATTGCGCGAGGGCGTCCGCGACTCTGCCGCGACGTTTCTCCTGTGCTCCGCTGCTGCTCAGCCGCTCGGCCGCGTCACCGAGGAAGAAGAGCCCCTTGTCCCGGCGCAGGTAGCCCTCGTGCACCAGGGTGCGCAGCAGGTGGTAGGTGGTGGGCAGCGCCAGGCCGGTCGCGCGGGCGAGTTGCTTGGCGGGAGCGCCGTACGGATGGGCCGCGACGGTCTCCAGCAGTCGCATGGCGCGCTGCACGGAGCCGATGAGGGTCGCGGGGGCCGGCTGCGGTGGGACGGCCATCCCGGACGGCCGCCGGGGCGGTGGGGTGCGGGGGCGGGGCTGGGCGGGGAGTGCGGGGGGTTTTGCCGGTGCGGTGTCGACCGTGGCCAAGGGTTACTCCGGGAGCGCGAGGGGGCAGCCCGTGCGTGGGCGGGGAGCACGGATGGGTTTCTGCGCCACCCACGGGGCCGCACCCCGTGGGGAGTTCCGGACTCTAACCGCCCGGCACCGCGTGCGGCCCGGCTCACGGGGAAACTTCCCTCCCCCGAGGGAACCGGCACCCCCTTACCGGTCACCGGCTCCCGTGTGCCTCACCAGTCGCCGTGCGAGGAGGAGTTGGACATGAACTTGCGCACGATGTAGATCAGGCCGCCGACCAGGGCGACGAAGACCAGCGCCTTGAACAGCAGACCGATCACGAAGCCGACGACGCTCGCTATCAGGCCGCCGAACACGACCAGGGCGATGACCGGCACCGCGACCCACTTCACCCACCACGGCAGTCCCGCGAAGATCCCTCGCATGGCCCTCGTCCTTCTCGTCTCGTGCGTACGTGTACGTCGCGTACGGTCCCGATGTCCTGCACTCGATGCTAGAGCCGCGGCAGGGTCCCGCGGGGGCCTCGCAGCCCTTGTCCTCCCCTGAGCCGTCCCCTAGGGAACCCGGAGACGGACCCTCACGCCTCGGGTGGAGAGAAGACGACGAGGACCCTCAGGTCCTCGCTGACGTGGTGGAACTTGTGGGCGACACCGGCGGGCACGTACACCACGCTGCCCCGCGCCACCTCGGTCGTCTCCAGGCCGACGGTGATCGACGCCCGGCCGCTGACGACGAAGTACACCTCGTCCTGCTTGTGCGGCTGCTGCGGATCGGGCGCGCCCGCGTCCAGGGCGTAGAGGCCGACCGACATGTTCCGCTCCCGCAGGAACTGAAGGTAGGCACCCTCGTTGGCGGCCCGCTCCGCCTCCAGATCGTCCAGCCGGAATGCCTTCATCCGCTTTTCCGTCCTCGTCTCGCTGCTCGCTTCCGATCGGGTCTGCCACGATCGGACACATGAAGAACTTCGTAGTCAAGACGATCGTGAACGCGGGTGCCCTCGCGGTGGCCGTCTGGCTCCTCGACAAGATCACCCTGACCGGTGCCGGCACCGCCGAGAAGGCCGGCACGCTGATCGTCGTAGCGCTGATCTTCGGCCTGGTGAACTCGCTGGTCAAGCCGATCCTGAAGGTGCTCACCTTTCCGCTGTTCATCCTGACCCTGGGTCTGATCACCCTGATCGTCAACGCGCTGATGCTGCTGCTGACGTCCTGGGTGTGCGGCAAGCTCCAGCTGAGCTTCCACGTGGACGGGTTCTGGACGGCCGTGCTCGGCGGTCTGATCATCTCGGTCGTCTCCTGGGCCCTGAACATGATCCTGCCGGACGAGGACTGAGGACCGCATGACCTACCGCGTCTGCTTCGTGTGCACCGGCAACATCTGCCGTTCCCCGATGGCCGAGTACGTCTTCCGCGCGCGGGTGGCGGAGGCCGGACTGGCGGAACGGGTGGAGATCGACAGCGCCGGCACCGGCGGCTGGCACGAGGGCGAGGCCGCCGACCCGCGCACCGTCGCCGTCCTCCGGGACGGCGGCTACGACTGCGACCACGTCGCTCGCCGTTTCCAGCCGTCCTGGTTCGCCCGGCGCGACCTCGTGATCGCCCTCGACGCCGGTCACCTGAGGGATCTGCGCCGCCTGGCGCCCACCGAGGACGACGCGCGCAAGGTCCGCCTGCTGCGTGCGTACGCCCGCCGGTCGCCCGGCGCCCTCGCGCCGGACGAGCCCCCTGTTGACGATCTGGACGTGCCGGACCCGTACTACGGCGGCCCGGACGGCTTCGAGGAATGCCTTGAGATGGTGGAGGAGGCGAGCGCCGGACTGCTCGCCGCCGTACGGGAACACCTGGAGGGACGGGCCGCATGAGCGACGCAAGCGCGGACGAGGGGCCCGTGGGCGACGGCACGCGTGTGGTCCGGGCCGGGCTGCCCGAGCCGGTCAAGCACGAGCCGACGCTGCCGGGCCCCGTCTTCGCCGCGCACTTCCATCTGCCGGGTGAGGTGGCGGGGCCGTACTCGTACGGCCGTGACGACAATCCGACCTGGACCCTGCTGGAGAACGCCATCGGCGAGCTGGAGGCTCCCGGACGGCCGGACGTCGAGACGCTGGTGTTCGCCTCCGGCATGGCCGCGATCTCCGCCGTGCTGTTCTCCCAGCTGCGCGCCGGGGACGCGGTGGTGCTGCCGTCCGACGGTTACCAGGCGCTGCCGCTGGTCCGCGCCCAGCTGGAGGCGTACGGAGTCGAGGTGCGCACCGCCTCCACCGGCGGGGACGCCCAGCTGGAGGTCCTGGAGGGGGCCCGGCTGCTGTGGATCGAGTCCCCGTCCAACCCCGGACTCGATGTGTGCGACATCCGCCGTCTGACGGTCGCGGCGCACGCCCAGGGCACCCTGGTGGCCGTCGACAACACCCTCGCCACCCCGCTCGGCCAGCGCCCGCTGGCCCTGGGCGCCGACTTCGCCGTGGCCAGCGGCACCAAACAGCTCACCGGGCACGGCGACGTCCTGCTCGGGTACGTGGCCGGCCGGGACGCCGAGACGATGACGGTCGTACGCCGCTGGCGCAAGATCGTCGGGGCGGTCCCGGGGCCGATGGAGGCATGGCTCGCGCACCGCTCCATCGCCACGCTCCAACTGCGCGCCGACCGCCAGAACGCCACCGCGCTCGCCGTCGCCGAAGCCCTGCGGCAGCGGCCGGAGGTCTCCGGTCTGCGCTATCCGGGGCTGCCGGACGACCCTGCGCACAAGATCGCCTCGCGGCAGATGCGCCGTTACGGCTGCGTCGTGTCGTTCACCCTGCCCACGCGCGCGTGGGCCGAGCGTTTCCTCGCCTCCCTGCGCCTGGTGGAGGACGCAACGAGCTTCGGCGGGGTGCGCTCCACGGCCGAGCGCCGCGGCCGCTGGGGCGGGGACGCGGTCCCGGACGGCTTCGTCCGGATGTCCGTCGGCGCCGAGGACCCCGAGGACCTGGTGGCGGACATCCTGCGCGCTCTGGACGAGTCCGCGGGATAACCCGGCAACCCTCGGCCGACGCATCCCGAGAGGTACGTGTACGGCCCGATTTCGCACGACGGTCCGAGCCCCCCTCGTGGCTCGGACCGTCTCCGGTTCCCCCTGCGAAGAACCGCGCCGCCCCCGGTCCGTACCGGTACGCTCGCCCTGCGATCCGTGACCCATGCCCATGAAGGACTGCTGCGGGCGGCCGCGAGGTCGGCTGACGGGCCCGGGTGACATCCCCCGGTCAACCGGCTCCGCTTTGCGATGTTTCACGTGGAACAAGCTGGGCCACATTTCTCCCATGACCGTCCGACCCGTGGTCAAGCGCACCGCCCGTGCCGTTCTGCTGGACGGCGACGACCTGATCCTGATCAAGCGCACCAAGCCCGGTGTAGATCCCTACTGGGTGACCCCCGGAGGCGGGGTCGATCCGGAGGACCCGACCGTCGTGGACGCCCTGCACCGGGAGGTGTACGAGGAACTGGGTGCCAAGATCAGCGATGTGGTGCCGTGTTTCGTGGACACCGTGGAGCACATCGGTGAGGACGGCGGCGCGACCGGTGTGAAAGTGCAGCACTTCTTCGTCTGCCGACTGGCATCCATGGACCCGTCCCTGCGCCATGGACCGGAGGTGGAGGAGCCGGTCGGCGAGTACGAGATCGTCCGCATCCCGTTCACCCGTGTCGGCATCGCGTCCGTCCATCTCGTCCCGCTGTCGCTGCGGCACTATCTGGACGGCAACATCGAGGGCGTACGCGCCATGCACGCCCCGGATCTGGGATAGCGGGCACGTCCGGCCGGGTGGCCGACGGAGCGATGTTTCACGTGAAACGGGTGGACGCCGGGGGTCTGCTTCGGACAGCCTGACGTGCGTGCCAACTCCTTCCCTCGACGCACTGCCCATCCGCCGTCTGACGCTGCGCGATCTCACCGCCTGCGCCGATCTGTCCGAGGACCGGGGGTGGCCACGCGAGGAACACAAGTGGGGCTTCCTCCTCACCGCCGGCCGGGGCTTCGGCATCGACGACCCTCAGGGCGGGCTCGTCGCCGCGTGCGTCATCACCGAGTACGGCTCCTGGGGACAGCCTGAACTCGGCGCCGTCGGCATGGTCCTGGTCGCCGAACGCCATGCCCGCCGGGGTGTCGGCCGCCGCCTGATGCGGCATGTGGTGTCCGCCGTGGACGGCACCCCGCTGACCCTGTACGCCACGGAGAACGGCCGTCCCCTGTACGAGGAGCTGGGCTTCAAGGTGACGGGCCGGGCGGAAATGCTCAGAGGCCGCTTCACTCCCGGCGGCCCGGAGCACGGGGTCATGACTCGGGCCGCCACCGCGGCGGATCTCCACCGGATCCTGCGCGTGGACGAGGAGGTGTTCGGCGCCGACCGGACGCCGCTCATCGCGCGGCTGCCGGCCTTCGCGGATCAGCTGCGGGTGGCCGAGGAGAACGGCCAAATCACCGGGTACGCGGCCGCGTGGCCCAACATGGACACCCATGTCGTCGGCCCGCTGATCGCCTGCGACACGGAGACCGCCCAGGCGCTGACCGCCTCGCTGGCGGCCGGCACCGACCGTCCGCTACGCACCGACATCGACGTACGCCACGAGGAGTTCCTGGCCTGGGCCAAGGCTCGGGGGCTGGCCTCGGTGGCGCACAACTCCGTGATGACCTACGGCATCACAGAGCTCCCGGGCGACTGGACGCGCCGGTTCGCACCGCTGACGGTGGCAGCCGGCTGAGGCGTCGTACGGCATCGCCGGGCCCCGTCGCTCGAAGCGGCGGGGCCCGGCCGCAGGCCGGGAGTGATCAGGCGAGGGCCAGTACGGCCGCGGTGGCGAAGCCGTGGTCCTGTTCCGGGGCCCCGCCGCCGACGCCGACGGCGCCGATCAGCCGGCCGTCGCGGTGGACGGGGACGCCGCCCGCGATGAACAGCAGCGGCCGGTCCAGCGCCGTGGGCAGCGTGTGGAAGAGGCCGCCCGGCTGGACCGCGTCGACCAGATCGGCGGTGGGGGCGTTCAACTGGAGCGCCGTGTAGGCCTTGCGAGTGCTGGTCTCGCCGGAGATCAGCACCGCCCGGTCGTCCCGGCGGAAGGCGAGCAGATGGCCTCCGGCGTCCAGGACGGTGACGCTGACGGTGACCCCCGCCTCCTCGGCTGCCCGGCGGGCCGTGGCGACGAGCAGTTCGGCGTCCGCGGTGGTGAGCGGGGCGACGGCGGTGGTGCTCATGGAAGGTTCTCCTCGGGTGGTGCGGTGGGGGATCTTGCGGTGTGGAGACCGCACTCGGTGCGGTGCGGGTGACCGTGGGCCGCGGGTCCGGTTCGGGTGACCGCGGACCCCGGTGGCTCAGTGGTGGACGGTGGTGGACAGGTCAGCCGGCACGGCGGCGGCCACGGTGGCGCTGTGCGGGGTCTCACGGCGCTCCAGGACGGCCGAGAAGGCGGCGAGGACCAGAGCGGCCGAGGCGAGCGCGGCACCGACCCAGTTGGGGGCCGTGTAGCCGAGGCCGGCCGAGATCACCAGACCGCCGAGCCATGCGGAGAGGGCGTTGCCCAGGTTGAAGGCCCCGATGTTCACGGCCGAGGCGAGTGTCGGTGCGCCGTGGGCGTGGTCGAGGACCCGCTTCTGCAGCGGCGGTACGGTGGCGAAGCCGAGGGCGCCGATCAGGGCGATGGTCACGGCGGCCGCGATCTTGTCGTGAGCGGTCAGCGTGAAGAGGGCGAGGACGACGGCGAGGGCGCCGAGCGAGATGTAGAGCATCGGCATCAGGGCGCGGTCGGCGAACCTGCCACCGACGAGGTTGCCGCCGACCATGCCGAGGCCGAACAGGACCAGCAGCCAGGTGACCGAGCCGTCGTCGAAGCCGGCGACGTGGGTCATCATCGGCGCGATGTAGGTGACGGCCGCGAAGACGCCGCCGAAGCCGAGGACGGTCATCGCCATGGCGAGCAGGACCTGGGCGTTCTTGAAGGCGGCCAGCTCGTGGCGCAGGTGCACGCCCTCGGGCCTGGGCAGCTCGGGCACCAGCTTGGCGATGCCGGCGAGACCGATGACGCCGAGCGCGGCGACGACCGCGAAGGTGACGCGCCAGCCGATGTGCTGGCCGATCAGCGTGCCCAGCGGGACGCCGACGACATTGGCGACCGTCAGGCCGGTGAACATCATGGCGATGGCGCCGGCCTTCTTCTGGGGCGCGACCAGCTCGGCCGCGACGACCGAACCGATGCCGAAGAAGGCGCCGTGCGCGAGCGAGGCGATCACCCGTCCGATCACCATGATCGCGAAGGTGGGGGCGAGGGCGGACAACAGGTTTCCTGCGATGAAGAGGCCCATGAGCAGCATCAGCATCCGCTTGCGCGGGATCTTGGTGCCGAGCGCGGTCATCAGCGGAGCGCCGATGACCACGCCGAGGGCGTAGCCGGTCACGAGCAGGCCGGCCGTGGGAATGGAGACGTCGAAGTCGCCCGCGACTTCGGGCAGCAAGCCCATGATCACGAACTCGGTGGTGCCGATGCCGAAGGCCCCGATCGCGAGGGCCAGAAGCGCGAGAGGCATGTGGGGGTACACCTTCCCAGAAGATTGCATGAGCACTTTATGCGCTCTAACAATACTTGCAGACGCGCCTTAAGTGCAAGAGCTGGCTATTGCGGACGGTGGTCTACCCTGGGAGCAACCGCTCCGAGACGGAGGAGAACGCCCATGACAGCGACGGACCCAGCGCTCACCGCCCTCGCCCAGGGCTGGTGCGCCCTCTCTGCGCTGCACGGAAGGATCGAGGCGCACATCGAGCGCGCCCTCCAGGCCGGGCACGACCTCAGCGTGCGCGAATACTCACTGCTCGATGTGCTGAGCCGGCAGCACGACGGCGAGGGCGGGCATCTTCAGATGAAGCAGGTCGCCGAGGCGGTCGTACTCAGCCAGAGCGCAACCACACGCCTGGTGACCCGTCTGGAGGACCGCGGCCTGCTGGAGCGTTACCTGTGCCCCACCGACCGTCGCGGCATCTACACCAACGTCACCGAGGCGGGCCTGCGACTCCTCGAAGAGGCGCGCCCCACCAATGACGGCGCCCTGCGCGAGGCTCTGGACGGGGCTTCCGAGAACCCCGAACTGGCGCCGCTGGTACGGGCGGTGGAGTCACTGAACGTCCCCGCATAGGGTGCGGACATGGGAGATCTTGAGATACGGGCCGCGGCCGACGACGACCTTCCGGCGATCGTCGCGATGCTCGCCGACGATCCACTGGGCGCTCAACGAGAGTCTCCCGACGACCTGGCCCCGTACCGGACGGCGCTGGAGCGGCTGGCGGCGGACCCGAACCAGCACCTCGTCGTCGCCGTTCGCGACGGCCGGGTGATCGGCACCCTCCAGCTCACGATCATCCCCGGGCTGTCCCACCGGGGCGCCACCCGTGCACTGATCGAGGCGGTTCGCATCCAGGCCGACGAGCGGGGCAGCGGGCTGGGCACCGAGCTGATCCAGTGGGCCGTCGGCACGGCCCGACGACTCGACTGCGTGATGGTGCAGCTGACGTCCGACAAGAAGCGTCCGGACGCCCACCGCTTCTACGAGCGACTCGGATTCACCGCGTCGCACGAGGGCTTCAAGCTGCGCCTCTGACCGTCCTCGCTCCGACGGCGAGGAGCAGAGCACGGCAAGGGGGCGTCGGCTGTTTCACGTGAAACAGCCGACGCCCCCCATCTTTTGCTCGGCCTAGTCGATGCCCCGCCAGCCCTGCGGGTCCACGCCGCCCGGCACCGGCGCCTCGGGGTCGTACGGCTGCCGGGTGAACACGAACGAGCCGAGGTCGAGGTGGCTCAGGGACCCGTCCGGCCGCCGTACGGGCCGCAGCAGTTCGCCGGCGTAGTAGTCCTCCAGGCCCGTCCAGGTGCCGTCGCCGTTCTGCCGGAAGCGGGACCCGCGGCCTCCGCCGGTCAGCGGGCCGAGCGAGATATGGCCGTCGGCCGTCACCCGCAGGCCGAAGGCACCGGTCCCCCAGTACCACTGCCCGGCCAGTTCCAGCACCTCCGGGTCCACCTCGCGCAGCGGACGCCAGGGCTCGGGGATGCGGGGCTCCGCCTCGGCGACGATCCGTACGAGGTCATCGCCCACCGCGCCCAGGGACGGTCCGCTGGTGCAGTTGGTGAGCACCACCGCGGCCACGTCGTCCTCCAGGCTGATGGTGAGGTTCGCAAGGAAGCCGGGCAGGGAGCCGGAGTGACCGAACAGCAGGCGCCCGTCACGGGCGTGGAGCTGCAGGCCGAATCCGTAGGTGACCCCGTTCACCACATCGGCGGCCTCGGCGGGCGCTGCCGGGGTCCGCATCTCGCGCACCGACTCCGCGCCGAGCACCCGCTCATCCCCACGGGCCAGGAACACCGCGAACTTCGCCAGGTCCCCCGTGGTCGACCACAGCTGCCCGGCGGAGGCCATCCGGCCGAGGTCCTCGGCCGGCTCCGGCAGCAGGGCGTCGGCCCACGGGTGCACCGCCCAGCCTCTCGCGTACGAGGCCTCCGGCTGGGGGGTGGTGCGGTGCAGGCCGAGCGGTTCGAGGATCTCTCGGCGCAGCACCTCCTCCCAGGGGGCGCCGCGCAGTTCCTCCACCAACGCGCCGAGCAGCGTGTAGCCGGGGTTGGAGTAGTGGTGGAGGCGGCCCACAGGGTGCAGCAGGGGCTGTTCGCCGAGGACATCGCCGAGTTCGGGCCGCAGGGAGCCCGGCGTCCGCTCCCACCAGGGTCCCGGTGACTCGGCCGCCACCCCGGAGGTGTGCGCGAGCAGTTCGGCGATCGTGGCCTCGCCCACGCCGGTGCCCGGCAGATGCTTGTCCAGCGGATCGTTGAGGTCGAGCACCCCCTCGTCGCGGAGCCGCATCACCAGGACGGCCGTGAAGGTCTTGGTGATCGAGCCGATCCGGTACTGCACGTTCTCGTCCGGCGCGTGTCCGTCCACCGAGCTGCGCGCCCCGTGCCACACGGTCTGCCCGTCCCGCACCACGGCGGCGACCAACGACGGCGCCCGCCCCTCGCTCTGCGCGACGGCGATCCTGTGCGACAGCGCGCGCCGCGTCCCGGGGAGCAGCGCATCCTGTGAAGTCGTCATTATCCCAGTCCACCTGCTGGAACGCCGTGCGTCGAATCCATTTCCGACGCACGGTCCGCGTACGGGAGGGCAGCCGGGAGAAGTGGGCGACCGGTTACCCGGCGTCGCGCGCCCTGGAGAAAACCCCCCGATAACTGGGGTGTTGGCCGTAATGCGCCGACTGTGCCGGAAACGGGAGAGTCGGAGCATGAACATCTTCCGGTCCGGCGAAAGCCTCGTCAGCACTCGGCCCTCTCCCCGGCGGTCACGGACACCGCGGACCCCACGGACGTCACGACCGTCACGGAGCGCCGTACCCGGTGGGCGGGGATACCTTCGCGTCCCAGTCGATGTGGTGGCCGAACTGCCAGGCCGACTTCTCAGGGTCGATCAACTTCATGCCCACCGGCATCAACAGGTCGCGCAGCACCCGGCCGACCGGGCCCGGAGTCTTGTTGCTGTTCGTGCGGGCACCAAACTTGATGACGCGTTCGACGCGGGGCCGGCGGAGTCGTTCGTACGCCGCGAAGGCCTGGTCGTACGGCAGGTCACGGAGGCAGCGCGCCAGTTCGACGGCGCTTTCGACGGCGATGGAGGCACCCTGCCCGGAGCTGGACGAGGGGGCGTGAGCCGCATCGCCGATCAGGGCCAGGCGGCCGCGGGTCCAGGTCGGGACGCTGGGCATGTTCTCCATCGGGCCGGTGATCAGGAAGCGGCCGGGGTCAGTGGCACTGATCATCTCCAGAGCCGGGATGCTGTCGCCGGCGAAAGCGGTGCGCAGGGTGCGCAGCCACTGCCTCGCGTCGATCGCCCGAGCCTCGGCGGCCGTCATCGGATCGGGGTGCGGCAGGTTCACGAACCACACCGCCGAGGAGTCGTCGAAGACCTGGTAGCCGAAGAAGGCGCGCTTGCCGAAGCACATGTGCATGACGCCTTCGGTGGAGGGCAGACCGCACTCGTCCAACCGCGCGCCGAAGCAGACCAGGCCGGCGTAGTTCGGCCGGGGTGCGGCCGGGTCGATGAGGGGGCGGACCGTGGACCGGATGCCGTCGGCGCCGATCAGGATGTCGGCGCTCGCCCGCGTACCGTCGGCGAACTGGGCGGTGACGCCGGAGTCGGTCTCCGTCACGCCGGTCAGCCGCTTGCCGTGGTGGACGGGCACGGAGCGGCGTTCCGCCTCGTCGTGGATTCCCCGGTAGAGGTCGGCGCGCCAGACGAATCGCTGAGCTGCAAGACGCGGGGGCGGGGCGAACCGCGCGAGCCGCCGGCCCGTCCCGCTTCGCAGCACCATGGCGGTGACCGGGGTGCCGATGGCACGGACGAGGTCACCCATGCCGATGGCGTCCAGGGCGTCCTGGCCGTTGGGGGCGATGGTCATACCGCCGCCGACGCCGTCCGCCGTGGAGTCGTACGCCTCGTGGACGGTGGCCTCGACGCCGGCCCTGCGCAGGGCCATCGCGGCCACCGGGCCCGCGATCCCACCTCCGATGACGAGCGCGGTGCGGGCTTTGCCGGTACTGGTCATGACCGGTGCCCCCGCATCGGGTCGTCGACCGTCGGTACGCCGCCGGTCCGGTGGGCACGGCAGACATCCCGGACGTACGCGCGGGAGAACATCGCCGACAGCAGCGCGACGCCACCGCGGTGGACGCGGATCTCGCTGTTCATCGCGGAGCCGGACAGATGGACCATGCGGCAGGCCGCCTTGTCGCCGTGGCGCGGGGACGCGACGTTCTTGATCCGGCCGCGGGCGGTCCAGCTCAGGTTCCAGTGGTCGATGGCCGTCTCGTCGTCGACGAGCAGCTTGATCATGGCCCGGTCCATGTCGAGGTGGATCTCGATGTCGTCGGGAAGGCCGGCTGAGCGGAGGTCGAGGACCGCCAGGCCCTGGCGGGCCTTGACCTCGAAGCGGCCGGCCGCGGTCCAGTCGCCGAGGTGCTTGACGATGCCGTGATCGGAATGGATGCGCTCGGTGAGGGACATCTCGGAGTCTCTCTCTTGGTGGTGTTGCGCTGACGAACTCATAGTTGCGCTGAAACTAGTCTCACGTCAACTAGTTCTTCTGGAGCTAAAATCGGATCCGTGATCCCAACTGCCCCCCGCAGCTCCCCGCTCGCCCTGACCGTCCTGGCGTTGCTGCACTACAAACCGCTGCACCCCTACGGCGTCCAGCGCCTGATCAAGGACTGGGGCAAGGACCAGGTCGTCAACGTCAGCCAGCGGGCGAGCCTCTACCGCACGATCGAGCGGCTGCACGGCGCCGGACTGATCGCCGTCCGCGAGACCGGACGCGATCAGCAGTACCCGGAGCGGACGGTGTACGAGATCACCGACGCGGGACGCCGCACGGCCCGCGCCTGGCTGGACGAGATGCTGTCCGTGCCCAGGCAGGAGTTCCCGGAGTTCCCGGCCGCCCTGTCGAACCTGCTGCTGCTCACGCCGGAGGAGATGGCTGACGTACTGGACCGGCGGGTCGACGCGCTCGCGGAAAAGCTCGACGGGCTGGAATCCGCCTTGGCGGAGGGGAAGGAACGCGGACTGCCCCGTGTCACCCTCCTGGAGACCGAGTACCTGAGGGCCGTGACGGCCGCGGAGCTGGAGTGGGTGCGCGCCGTGGCCGAAGACCTTCGTACCGGTGGGTTCTCATGGTCGAAGGAGCAGTTGGACGCCCTCGCGGGGAGCCCGGTCGAGCAGTGAGCCCGCCCCGGTGCGACCGAGGCGGGCGGGCCGGGCGCGAACAGCCGACCCCCGAGCGCGCCGAGCCGACCCGCCGCGCCCTCGGCTGGGCCCGGGTCGCGTCGCTTCCCGGTCGAGCGCCTCGCGGACCTGGACCGCGGTCTCAGAGGAATCGATGGTGCGAGTGATGCCCACGGCGACGACAGAGCCGTAGCCGAACGACCGACCGTACGGGGCCGTGCCGGCATGGCGCGGCACGAAGTGGGCCTCCAGAACGACCTGCGGGCAGGTAGCCCCGACGGACCTACCGGCCTCGACCCCGGACGCCGCGCGCGTCACCGCCTGTCAGGACCGGTACCGCCCTTCCGCCGCCTGTCACCTCGAGATGCGGGCTTCGATGCCGTCGAGCAGGAAGTCGAGGCCGGTGAGGAAGGTGTCGTCGGCGTCCAGGTGCGCGGCATCGCGCACCACCGTGGCCAGCGCGGGGAACCGGCCGGTGGCGAAGGTCCGCTCCAGATAGGGCCCGAGTGCGGCCTGCCAACGCCTCTCGTCCATCCCGGTGGCCCGTTCGGCACGCCGCTCGGCGATCTCCCGGCGTACCGCGCCGATCACATACGCGTTGACCGCGGCGACCACCGGCATGATGTCGTCCAGGGAGACTCCCTCCAGCCGGGCCACCACGGTCTCGCCCACGGCCAGCGCGTGCGGCCCGAGCTGCGGTCGGCCACCGAGCAGATCGGCGAGCCATTCGTGATCATGGGCGGCCTGCCGGGTGGTCTCGGCGAGAGACCGCAGCACCTCCCGCCAGCCGTCTCCGACGGGTCGCATCTCCGCATAGGCCCCGTCGACCATCAGGTCGAGCAGTTCCTCCTTGCTCGCGATGTAGCTGTACAGCCGCATCGGCCCGACGCCCAGCGCGGTGGCGACCTTGCGCAGCGACACCGCCTCCAGGCCGTCCTCGTCGGCCAAGCGGATCGCCGTTCGCACGATCCGTTCTCGGTTCAGCGGGGCCGGCACGGGTCGTTCCGGTGGCTCCGGTCTCTCCCACACCAACATGCCACTTACGATACATCGCATTGATCGATACAGTGTATTGGACAATACAGCGTATCGATGAGGTGACCATGACCATTGCGATCGTCGGAGCCGGCCTCGGCGGCCTGGCTCTCGCCCGTGTGCTGCACGTGCACGGCATGGATTCCGTGGTGTACGAACGTGAATCGTCACGTGGTGCGCGCGGTCAGGGCGGCATGCTCGACATCCACTCCGGCCAGCGGGCGCTGCGCGAGGCCGGTCTCATCGACCGGTTCCATGCGATCGCCCGCGGCGCGGGCCAGGACATGCGCCTTCTCGAACCGGACGGCACCCTTCTGCTCCAGGAGGACACACCCGACGACGCCCCGCTCGGCCGACCTGAGGTCGACCGCGCCGACCTGCGCGGCCTGCTGCTGGACTCCCTCCCTGGGGACACGGTGCGCTGGGGGCACGAGTTCGCGTCCGCCGGCGACGGCCGACTGCACTTCGCCGACGGCAGCGGTGCGACGTACGACCTGCTGGTCGGCGCGGACGGCGCGGGCTCCCGGGTCCGCGCGCTGCTCACCGACGCCCGCCCCGTGCACATCGGCCAGAACGTCGTCGAGGTCGGCATCCCCGATATCGACCGCACACACCCCGACCTCGCGGCGATGGTCGGGCGCGGCAACTACTGGGTGCTCGGCGACGGGACATCCCTGGCGGCACAGCGCAACGGCGACGGCCGCGTCCGCATCGGCCTCAGCTTCTACAACACCGACGAGGACTGGTTCGCGGCCGGCGAGATCCCGTTCGACGACCCGGCCGCCGCCCGAGCGCGGCTGATCGACCTGCTCTCCGACTGGGACTCACGGTTCACCTCGCTGATCGCGGCCTGCGACGACACGATCGTGCCGCGGGCGATCACCGCTCTGCCGATCGGCCTGACCTGGGCGTCGACGCCTGGCGTCACACTGCTCGGCGATGCCGCGCACCTGATGCCGCCGGTGGGCCAGGGCGCGAACATGGCGTTGCTCGACGGCGCCCTGCTGGGTCTCGCGCTGGCCGCGCGCCCGGACGACTTCCCCGCCGCCGTCGAACAGTACGAACACGAGATGTTCGAACGTACCAGCGCCGCCGCCCGGATGTCCGCGGAGATGAAGGAACTGCTGATGTCGCCGGACGCCGCCCGGAAAATGCTCGCGTTCCTCCGGCCTGACGGGTCCTGAGCCCCGTGTGATGTCGAGCTGCACCGGCACGGTACTGGGGACGCCGGGGAGCCTGAAGGCCAAGCCTCCCCGGCCGTCCGGTCGGGGCAGCCCGGTCACCGGACGGTCAGAAGCTCCAGCTGCAGAGACCGGCGCCCGTGTTCACCGCGGATGCCGCAAGCCGGGACACTCCCTCCGGAGCGATCTCGCGGGCCATCTCAGCATGGTGGCAGCATGTGCCGGACGCTCGAACGTGCCGCTGTACTCATCGGATCCTGTGCACGGGGAGGGGAACCACTCGATCAAGAGACTTGATTTTCCAGCCCGCGTCCTATTGGCGACGCAGTGACCATCGCCGGTGGACAGCGGCCACGGGATCTGGAAACCTACGCGCGCGCCGATCAGGTCTGTGCCATGTCCACGAAACGTGAGTAGTGGCCCTGGAAGGCGACCGTGATCGTGGCCGTGGGGCCGTTACGGTGCTTGGCGACGATCAGGTCGGCCTCGCCGGCGCGGGGGGACTCCTTCTCGTAGGCGTCCTCGCGGTGCAGCAGGATGACCATGTCGGCGTCCTGTTCGATCGAGCCGGACTCACGCAGGTCGGAGACCATCGGCTTCTTGTCGGTGCGCTGTTCGGGGCCACGGTTCAGCTGGGACAGCGCGATGACCGGGATCTCAAGCTCCTTGGCGAGGAGCTTGAGGTTACGGGACATGTCCGAGACCTCCTGCTGGCGGCTCTCGGCGCGTTTGGAGCCGCCGGACTGCATCAGCTGGAGGTAGTCGATGACGACGAGTTTCAGGTCGTTGCGCTGCTTGAGGCGGCGGCACTTGGCCCGGATCTCCATCATCGACAGGTTCGGGGAGTCGTCGATGTAGAGCGGGGCGGCCGAGACGTCGGGCATCCGGCGGGCGAGCCGGGTCCAGTCCTCGTCGGTCATCGTGCCGGAGCGCATGTGGTGCAGGGCGACCCGGGCTTCGGCGGACAGCAGACGCATCGCGATCTCGTTGCGCCCCATTTCGAGCGAGAAGATGACGCTCGGCAGGTTGTGCTTGATCGAGGCGGCCCGCGCGAAGTCCAGCGCCAGCGTCGACTTACCCATGGCGGGACGGGCCGCGATGACGATCATCTGGCCGGGGTGCAGTCCGTTGGTGAGCGAGTCGAAGTCGGTGAACCCGGTGGGCACACCGGTCATCTCGCCGCTGCGGGAGCCGATCGCCTCGATCTCGTCGAGGGCGCCCTCCATGATGTCGCCCAGCGGCAGGTAGTCCTCGCTGGTGCGCTGCTCGGTGACGGCGTAGATCTCGGCCTGGGCGCTGTTGACGATCTCGTCCACGTCGCCGTCGGCCGCGTATCCCATCTGGGTGATCCGTGTGCCGGCCTCGACCAGGCGGCGCAGTACGGCACGTTCGTGGACGATCTCCGCGTAGTACTCGGCGTTGGCCGCGGTCGGAACGGTCTGGACGAGGCTGTGCAGATACGCGGCGCCGCCGACCTTGTTGATCTCGCCACGCTTGGTGAGTTCCGCGGCGATGGTGATCGGGTCGGCCGGTTCACCCTTGGCGTAGACGTCCAGGATGGCCTGGTAGATCGTCTCGTGCGCGGGCTTGTAGAAGTCGTGGCCCTTGAGGATCTCGACGACGTCGGCGATGGCGTCCTTGGACAGCAGCATGCCGCCGAGCACCGACTGCTCGGCGTCGAGGTCCTGCGGGGGCACCCGCTCGAAGGAGGAACCGCCGCCGTCCCAGCCGGCGTTGTCCCGGCCCCGGTCGTGCTGCTCGTCACGACCCCGGCCGCCCTCGGGTCGCCGACGGGAGGCCGGCAGACGATCGCTGGGTCCGCTGTCGGCCCACGGATCGTCCAAGGGCTCGGAAATGCTCACCGAGCCACCTCCTCACGTCACACGGCGGACCTCGCCGTGTCCTCTTTTGTACGGCACGACACTGACAAATCGAGAGGCCCAACTCCGCTCAGGGCGCGTCGTTTTTGTGCCGTTTCCCGAACCTCGGAAGCATCGGCTTCCGAGGCCCGGAGAAGGAGCGGGCGCCGGACAACGGTAGGCCCGTCGGCACCGTCAGCCAATCTGGTTATCCACAGGCCATGTGGACGACGGCCCCGATGCTGTGGAGAACTCGCCGAAACCTGTGCACGACCCGGTGGACAGCCCTGTGAACAAGCCCTCGATGCTCTCGGTGGCACGCCTCTGACCTGCGCCTTCGGCGTCCACCGGCTGTGCAGAAGAAAAACTTTCCCGGTCGGACCAAGATCGGTTCGAACGGTGCGCGAGCAGAGGCCGGTCAGGATCACAGGTAAGGGTCACATCGCAATTGCATCTCTTACCTGTGGACGATTACATTAGCGGCCATGACCCAGGCTCCCGAGATCCCCGAGGCCACCCGCCGACGGCACGACCGAGAGATCGTCGCGCTGGCCGTCCCGGCCTTCGGCGCGCTCGTGGCCGAGCCTCTCTTCGTCATGGCGGACAGTGCCATTGTCGGCCACCTCGGCACCGCCCAGCTCGCCGGTCTCGGCGTCGCCTCCGCCCTCCTGACCACCGCCGTGAGCGTGTTCGTCTTCCTCGCCTACGCCACCACGGCCGCCGTGGCCCGCCGGGTCGGCTCGGGTGATCGCCAGGGCGCCATCCGCCAGGGCATGGACGGCATCTGGCTGGCACTGCTGCTCGGGGTCGCCGTCATCGCCGTCGTCCTCCCCCTGGCACCCGCCGTCGTGGACCTCTTCGGCGCCTCCACCACGGCGGCTCCCTACGCCACGACCTATCTGCGCATCTCCTCCCTGGGCATCCCGGCCATGCTCGTGGTGCTCGCCGCCACCGGGGTGCTCCGCGGTCTCCAGGACACCAGGACATCGCTCTACGTGGCCGTCGGCGGTTTCATCGCCAATGCCATCCTCAATGTGAGCCTGGTCTACGGCGTCGGCCTGGGCATCGCCGGCTCGGCCTGGGGCACGGTGATCGCCCAGTGCGCCATGGCGGCCGTCTATCTGACCATGGTCATACGCGGCGCCCGCCGGCACGGGGCTTCCCTGCGCCCGGACGCGGCCGGGATCCGGGCCTCGGCTCAGGCAGGTGTCCCGCTGCTGGTCCGCACCCTGTCGCTGCGCGCGATCCTCATGATCGCCACCGGCGTCGCGGCCCGTCTCGGTGACGCCGACATCGCGGCCCACCAGATCATCCTGTCCCTGTGGAGCCTGCTGGCCTTCGCGCTCGACGCCATCGCGATCGCGGGGCAGGCCATCATCGGCCGGTACCTCGGAGCGGGCGACGCCGAGGGCGCCCGCGCGGCCTGCCGGCGGATGGTCCAGTGGGGCATCGCCAGCGGTGTCGTACTCGGACTGCTTGTCGTCGTGGCCCGGCCGCTTTTCCTACCGCTGTTCACCAGCGACCCGGTGGTCGAGGACGCGGCGCTGCCCGCACTGCTGATGGTGGCGCTGTCACAGCCCGTCTGCGGGATCGTCTTCGTCCTGGACGGCGTCCTGATGGGCGCGGGCGACGGACCGTATCTGGCCTGGGCGATGCTGGTGACCCTGGCGGTGTTCCTACCGGCGGCCCTGCTCGTCCCGGCGTTCGGCGGCGGGCTGACCGCGCTCTGGGCCGCGATGACGCTGATGATGACCGTCCGCATGGCCACCCTGTGGTGGCGCAGCCGCTCGGGCCGCTGGCTGGTGACGGGCGCGACCCGCTGACCGTTTCACGTGAAACATCCACCGAGACGCCTCACGGGGCACGACCGGCAACGGAAGAGGGGCCGTACCCGCGATGGGTACGGCCCCTCTCCTCAGCTGCTCGGACCGAGCAGCTGGGTCAGGCGGAGACGACCTCGATGGCGACCTTGGCGGCCACCTCGGGGTGCAGACGCACGGACGTCTCGTGGGAGCCCAGGGTCTTGATCGGGGCGCTCAGCTCGATGCGGCGCTTGTCGACCTCGGGGCCACCGGAAGCCTTGATCGCGGACGCGACGTCGGCCGGGGTGACGGATCCGAAGAGCCGACCGGCGTCGCCGGAGCGAACGGCCAGACGGACCTTCACGCCCTCGAGCTGGGCCTTGACCTGGTTGGCCTGCTCGATGGTCTGGATCTCGTGGATCTTGCGCGCACGACGGATCTGCGCGACGTCCTTCTCGCCACCCTTGGTCCAGCGGATAGCGAACTTCCGCGGGATCAGGTAGTTGCGAGCGTAGCCGTCCTTGACGTCGACGACGTCGCCGGCGGCACCGAGGCCGGAAACCTCGTGGGTGAGGATGATCTTCATGAGTCGGTCACCCTTCCCTTATCGCGCGGTGGACGTGTAGGGCAGCAGCGCCATCTCACGGCTGTTCTTCACGGCCGTGGCGACGTCACGCTGGTGCTGCGTGCAGTTGCCGGTCACGCGGCGGGCACGGATCTTGCCGCGGTCGGAAATGAACTTCCGCAGCATGTTCGTGTCCTTGTAGTCCACGTACGTGACCTTGTCCTTGCAGAAAGCGCAGACCTTCTTCTTAGGCTTGCGCACAGGCGGCTTCGCCATGGTGTTTCTCCTGTGTGATCAAGAAGTGTGGGATACGAGCCCTAGAAGGGAGGCTCGTCCGAGTAGCCGCCGCCCTGCTGGCCGCCGCCGGAGCCGCCGCCCCAGCCGCCGCCACCCTGGTTGCCACCGGCGGGAGCACCGGTCGCCCACGGGTCGTCGGCCGGAGCGCCGCCGCCCTGCTGGCCGCCGCCGGAGCCGCCGCCCCAGCCGCCGCCACCCTGGCCGCCACCGCCGCCGTAACCGCCCTGGCCACCGCGGCCGCCGCCACCGGAGGTCTTGGTGACCTTGGCCGTGGCGTTGCGCAGGCTGGGGCCGACCTCGTCGACGTCCAGCTCGTAGACCGTGCGCTTGACGCCCTCACGGTCCTCGTAGGACCGCTGCTTCAGCCGGCCCTGCACGAGCACGCGCATGCCTCGCTGGAGCGACTCGGCGACGTTCTCCGCCGCCTGGCGCCAGACCGAGCAGGTCAGGAACAGGCTCTCGCCGTCCTTCCACTCGTTGGTCTGACGGTCGAAGGTGCGGGGAGTGGACGCGATACGGAACTTCGCGACCGCCGCACCGGACGGGGTGAAGCGCAGCTCGGGGTCGTCGACAAGATTGCCGATGACCGTGATGACGGTCTCGCCTGCCATGGGGGAACCTCTCGGCGGGTTTGCTGCTGGCTGCTTGCTGCTACTCGAATCCCGGGATCAGCTGAGCCGAGGCTCAGTGCATCTCGGGACGGAGGACCTTGGTCCGGAGGACCGACTCGTTCAGGTTCATCTGGCGGTCGAGCTCCTTGACGACCGCAGGCTCGGCCTGCAGGTCGATGACCGAGTAGATGCCCTCGGGCTTCTTCTTGATCTCGTAGGCGAGACGACGACGGCCCCAGGTGTCGACCTTCTCCACCTTGCCGCCGCCATCACGGACGACGGACATGAAGTTCTCGATCAGCGGGGAGACAGCACGCTCCTCGAGATCGGGGTCGAGGATGACCATCACCTCGTAGTGACGCATGTGGAACCCACCTCCTTTGGACTCAGCGGCCACGGTCGTTCCGTGGCAGGAGGGTCTAATGCGTTCGCAACGGTATCGGCCGACACTGACAATCAGGGGTTTCCACTGACGATCAGGGCTCCGCGGGGATTCCCCACCGCGGATCCGGGCAGACACCGGTGCAGACGGTACACACTACCCGCACACCCGCTTCCGGTTGAAATCCGGCCGTGAGGGCCGACAATCTGTACACGTCGGGTGTGTACGGCGCTACGATGCGCCGCCTTCCGCAGGAGGTGCCCCATGGCACAGGCTTTGCAGCCCAACACCGCCGGATCCCTTTTCGCCACCGACGGCAAGCCCCATCCGCTCCCGGACATCCTGATGGCCGTGACGCTGGTCCTGGGCCTGCTGTCCTTCATCACCTCGTTCTTCCCCGGTCTGCACCTGCTCACGTCCTGGGCCGGTCTGGTCGGCATCCTCACCGGCGCGTACGGGCAGTGGGTCTCGGTGACCACGCGCGAGCGCTTCGGACTGATCCTGGGCCTCGGCGCCTCCGGCGTCGGCCTGCTGATCGGCATGTCGAACGGCGGGCTGTTCGGCGGCCTGTTCTGAGGCGGTTCCTCCCGATTTCCGAGCCGGTTCCTCCCGGGGCTGCCGCCGCGAAGACGATCTCCGCGGCGGCGGCCTCGCGCCGGCGGGCCCTTCTCAGCCGTCCGCCCCATCGGGGCGCTCAGCGGGCGCAGTAGGCTTCGGCGCGAGAGCCGGAGCCCCTGAACCCATGGGGACACACCAGCCCGAGGAGCGCCCCGACATGAGCCTGACCCTGAGGACCATCAGCCGAGAGCAGCATCTGGCATTCATCCAGAGCCTGCCCTCGGCGAGCCACATGCAGGTCCCGGCCTGGGCCGACGTGAAGGCGGAGTGGCGCTCGGAAAGCCTCGGCTGGTTCGACGAGCGCACCGGCCAGCTGGTCGGTGCGGGTCTGGTCCTCTACCGGCAGTTGCCCAAGATCAAGCGCTACCTCGCGTATCTGCCCGAGGGTCCGGTCATCAACTGGTACGCGCCGAACCTGGACGACTGGATCCAGCCGATGCTGGCGCACCTGAAGCAGCAGGGCGCCTTCTCCGTGAAGATGGGCCCGCCGGTGATCATCCGGCGCTGGAACGCCGAGACGATCAAGAAGGGCATCCAGGACCAGGACGTCAAGCGCCTGCGCGACCTGGAGGCCGACTACATCGAGCCGCGCGCCTTCGAGGTCGCCGACAAGCTGCGCCGCATGGGCTGGCAGCAGGGCGAGGACGGCGGCGCGGGCTTCGGCGACGTGCAGCCGCGCTACGTCTACCAGGTGCCGCTGGCGAACCGCTCCCTGGAAGAGGTCCACAAGAACTTCAACCAGCTGTGGCGCCGCAACATCAAGAAGGCCGAGAAGGCCGGCGTCGAGGTCGTCCAGGGCGGCTACCAGGACCTCGCCGAATGGCAGCGACTGTACGAGATCACGGCCGTGCGCGACCACTTCCGGCCGCGCCCGCTGTCGTACTTCCAGCGCATGTGGACGGCCCTCAACACCGAGGACCCCAACCGCATGCGGCTGTACTTCGCCCGGCACAACGGCGTGAACCTGTCGGCGGCCACCATGCTGATCGTCGGCGGGCACGTCTGGTACTCCTACGGCGCCTCCGACAACATCGGCCGCGAGGTCCGGCCCTCGAACGCGATGCAGTGGCGCATGCTGCGCGACGCCTACGCGCTCGGGGCGACCGTCTACGACCTGCGCGGCATCTCCGACTCGCTGGACGAATCGGACCACCTGTTCGGCCTGATCCAGTTCAAGGTCGGCACCGGCGGACAGGCCGCCGAGTACCTCGGCGAATGGGACTTCCCGCTGAACAAGCTGCTCCACAAGGCGCTCGACATCTACATGTCGCGCCGCTGAGCAGCCGGCGTTTGATTCCATAGGGTTCACAGCACTCACACCCCCGATACACCTCAGCCACGAGAAAGGGTCCGGGTCCGGCCATGGCGCTCACGCTCTACGTCGACACCGCGCGCTGGCGGGCGCACCACAAGCACGTGCAGGAGCAGTTCCCGGGCCTGGTCCCGGTCTGCAAGGGCAACGGCTACGGCTTCGGGCACGAACGGCTGTCCGAGGAGGCCACCCGGCTCGGCTCGGACCTGCTCGCCGTCGGCACCACGTACGAGGCCGCGCGCATCAAGGACTACTTCGGCGGCGACCTGCTGGTGCTGACGCCCTACCGGCGCGGCGAGGAGCCGGTGCCGCTGCCCGACCGGGTGGTCCGTTCGGTCTCCTCGATCGACGGCGTGTACGGCCTGGTGGGCGCGCGTGTCGTCATCGAGGTGATGTCCTCGATGAAGCGGCACGGCATCAGCGAGCAGGATCTGCCGCAGCTGCACCAGGCCATAGAGAACGTGCGTCTGGAGGGCTTCGCCATCCATCTGCCGCTGGACCGCACCGACGGCACGGACGCCGTCGAGGAGGTCATCGGCTGGATGGACCGGCTGCGCGCGGCCCGGCTGCCACTGCACACGATGTTCGTCAGCCACCTCAAGGCGGACGAACTCGCCCGGCTCCAGCAGCAGTTCCCGCAGACCCGGTTCCGCGCCCGCATCGGCACGCGGCTGTGGCTGGGGGACCACGAGGCGACCCAGTACCGCGGCTCCGTCCTGGACGTCACCCGGGTGACCAAGGGCGACCGGTTCGGCTACCGGCAACAGAAGGCGGCCTCCGACGGCTTCCTGGTGGTCGTGGCGGGCGGTACCTCGCACGGGGTGGGCCTGGAGGCCCCGAAGGCCCTGCACGGCGTCATGCCGCGCGCCAAGGGCGTCGCCCGCGCCGGTCTCGCCACGGTCAACCGGAACCTCTCCCCGTTCGTCTGGGACGGCAAGCAGCGCTGGTTCGCCGAGCCGCCGCACATGCAGGTGTCGATCCTGTTCGTGCCCTCGGAGGCCGCGGAGCCCAAGGTCGGCGACGAGCTGGTGGCCCACCTGCGGCACACCACCACGCAGTTCGACCGCATCGTGGACTGCTGAGACCAGCCGCGCCCTGCCGGTCCCGGAACACGGGGAAGGCCGTACACGGAACTCCGTGTACGGCCTTCTTCATGCCCTCGTCCGTGCCCCAAGCCGAAGCGGCGCGAGCCGTTCAGCCGAGCTGTTCACTCACAGCGAACGGCCCTGCGGGGACGCCGGAGCCTGCCTGCCCCACTCCACCTGTGGCGCTTCGTGCGGGGCCGCGTGCCGGGGCGGACGGGCCACCGCGGCGAAGGCGAAGACGTCCTCCGCCCCGTCGAGCACCCCGCCCGAGGGATCGTCGTCCCCGGACCGGCGCACCACGTCCCGTTCCGGCATCAGGATGTCGCGTACGACGACGGCGCACAGGTACAGCGTGCCCAGCAGGTGCAGGGCGATCGCCCACTGGTAGCCGTGCGTCGGCAGGCCCTTGTGGGCGTCTCCGCTGGTCGTGTAGGCGAGGTACATCCAGATACCGAGGAAGTACGCCACCTCGCACGCCTGCCAGATCAGGAAGTCCCGCCACTTGGGCCGGGCGAGGGCCGCCAGCGGCACCAGCCAGAGCACGTACTGAGGCGAGTAGACCTTGTTGGTGAGGACGAAGACCGCCACGATCAGGAAGGCCAGCTGGGCGAAGCGCGGCCGACGCGGGGCGGTGAACGTGAGCACGGCGATGCCGATGGAGCACAGCACCATCAGCACGGTGGCGGCGGTGTTCACGAAGTCGGTGCTGGGCGGGTGGTCCGAGTTCTGGGACCAGATCAGCCAGAAGGAGCCGAAGTCGACGCCGCGGTCATGGCTGAACGAGTAGAACTTCGACCAGCCCGGGAAGGCGAACAGCATCACCGGCAGGTTCACCGCCAGCCAGGCGGCCGCCGTTCCCGCCACCGCCTTTCCGAACTCCCGCCGTCTGCCGGCCCGCCAGCACAGCACGAGCAGCGGACCGAGCAGGAGCACGGGGTAGAGCTTGGCGGCCGTGGCGAGCCCCAGGAGAACGCCGAAGGCGGCCGGGCGGCCGCGGGCCCACATCAGCATCGCGGCGGCCGTCAGCGCCACCGCCAGCAGGTCCCAGTTGATGGTGGCGGTCAGCGCCGCCGCGGGCGCCAGAGCGACCAGCAGGCCGTCCCAGGGGCGCCGGCGGTGGGTGCGGGCCACACAGACGGCGAGTACGGCCGTACAGACCATGAGCATCGCGGCGTTGACGAACCAGTACCACTGCTCCTGGTGCTGGATGCCGCCGCTGTGCGGGGTCAGCCAGGAGGCCACCTGCATGAACACTCCGGTCAGTACCGGGTACTCCAGGTAGCCCATGCCGCCGGAGAGATCGTCCGGGAGCCTGTCGAAGTAGGGCACGAGGTGGTCGGCGAATCCGCGGCCCTGGTAGAGGTGCGGGATGTCCGAGTAGCAGGCCTTCGTGTACTGCGAGCTGGCGCCGAAGAACCACGCGCTGTGATAGCACGGCACCTTCTGGACCAGGCCCAGGGCGAACATGCCGATCGCCACGAGCGCGACGATCCGCACAGGCGTCCACCAGGAGGTTCCGAGCAGGGCGTACCGCCCGATGGGGCCGCCGACCAGCTCACTGCCGGCCGCCGCGACCTCGTCCTCCCTGGTCGGCCGCACCGGCTCCGGTGGGAAGGGCCGCTCCGGCTCGGGCTCGTACACGCCCGGGGGTGTCATCTCTGCACTGGGCATGGGGCACATCCTGCCGTACCTCCCCATGAAAACGCGGAGGGCCGCCGCACCGGGTGGGTGCGGCGGCCCATGTTTCACGTGAAACAGGCAGGGCGGGCGATATGACCGCCAACCGGTCGGACCGGGCGGCTAGCCCGTCTGTCCCCAGATGGTTCCTCCGTTGCTGTTGCCGTTGCCCCGGGTGCCGCCGTTGGTAGTGGGATCGGTGGCCGACGTCGAGGGCGACGGCCCGCCGTCCATGCCTCCGGTGCCGTTCCCGCCGGGACCATTGCTGTTGCCGCCGCCGTTGGCGTTGCCTCCGTCGGTGCAGCCGAAGAAGCCGCAGGTCTGGCTGTTCGACGGGCTCGGGGAGACGCTGGTGCTCGGCGAAGGGCTCGTGGACGGGCTGGCGGACGGGCTCGGAGGGGTCGACGGGGTGGGCGTCGGACTCGGCTCGGGGTTCAGCGCGACGCCGATGGGCTGAGGCGCCGGGAACGTCAGCGGCGACTGACCCTGGAGCGCCTGGGTCATGTAGTCGTGGAAGATCTCCGACGGGAACGAGGCGCCGTGGATCTGCTTCTGGCCACCCGTTCCGTACATCTCCAGGAACGTGCGGTTCTTGTTGTTCGCGTTGTCGTCCAGGCGGAACATGCTGATCGCGGTGGACAGCTGCGGGGTGTAGCCGACGAACCAGGCCGACTTGTTGCCGTCGGTGGTACCGGTCTTGCCGGCCACCTCACGGCCGGGGAGGCGGGCATTGGTACCCGTGCCCTTGTCGACCACGGTCCGCAGGACGTCGGTGACGTTGTTCGCCACGTTCGCCGGGTAGGCCTCCTTCGACTTCACCTCGTGCGTGTAGACGACCCCGTCCTTGCTCTCGACCTTCTCGACCGAGTACGGGTCGTTCTGCTGACCGCTGTTGGCGAAGGTGCCGTAGGCCCCGGCCATACGGATGGCGCTCGGGTCGGATGTTCCGATGGAGAAGGACGGGTAGTTGGAGCTGGCCAGGCTGCTCTTCAGCAGGCCCGCGTCCAGCGCGGACCGCTCGACCTTGTCCAGGCCCACGTCCATGCCGAGCTGCACATAGGCGGAGTTCACCGAGAACTGCATCGCCTCACGGAGGTCGATCTTGTAGTCCGGCGCGTCACCGACGGACTCGTCGCCGTCGTTGGTCTGGAGCCACTCCTTGCCGTCCTTGTCCGTCCAGACGCTGTGGTCGTAGTTCTCGATCTTGAGCCTGTTCTTGCCGCTGTAGAGGCTCTTGGGAGAGGCGATCGTTCGCTGGTCGGAACCCTGGTCCGGAGGGCCGTGCGGGTCGCGCACACCCCACTTCATCGAGGCCGCCAGCACGAATGGCTTGAACGTCGAGCCCACCTGGGCGCCGGTCGAGTCGGCGTTGTCGGTGAAGTGCTTGGTCGCGTCCTCACCGCCGTAGATGGCCCTGATGGCACCAGACTTGGGCTCGACCGAGGCACCGCCGAACTGGACGTAGGTGTCGTACTTCGGACGTTCCTTCGGCTTGATGTTCGTCTTCTGGACCTTCTTGACGGCCGCCTCCAGCGCGTTGACCTTCTTCTTGTCGAAGGTCGTGTGGATCCGGTAGCCGCCCTTCTGAAGGTCGTCCGCGGTGACATGGGTCTTGTCACTGTTGTTGATCAGGTAGGACTTGGCGAGGTCGACCAGGTAACCGACCTGACCGCTGAGCCGGCTGTTCGACCGCGGGTTCTGCGAGTGGGGGAGCGAGGTGTACTTGGCACGCTCCGTGGCACTCAGATGGCCGTACTTGACCATCTTGTCGAGGGTGTCCTGCATCTGCCCCAGGGCGCGCTTCTTGTTCGCCTGCGCCGTGGCGGCGGGGTCGAGGGAGGTCGCGCCCGCCGGGTCGTAGTAGGTGGCGCCCTTCAGCATGGCCGCGAGGAAGGCGCACTGGCCGGGGTTGAGGTTCTTGGCGTCGGTGTTGAAGTACGCGCGTGAGGCGGCCTGGATGCCGTAGGCGCCGCGGCCGAAGTACGCCGAGTTCAGGTATCCGGCCATGATCTTCGGCTTGGGCACCGTGGCGCCCACCTTGATCGCGACGAAGATCTCCTTGAACTTGCGGGAGAGGGTCTGCGACTGGTCGTCGAGCATGGCGTTCTTGACGTACTGCTGGGTGATCGTCGAACCACCCTGGGTCTGACCGCCCCGGGCCATGTTGAAGACCGCTCGTGCGATACCCGACGGGTCGACACCGCTGTCGGTCTCGAAGGTCTTGTTCTCCTGGGAGATGACGGCGTACCGCATCTCCTTGGGGATGTCCTCGTAGTTGATGATCTGCCGGTTGATCTCGCCACCGGTCGCGACCATCACCGATCCGTCGGACCAGTAGTAGACGTTGTTCTGCGCCTGCGCGGTCTTGGCCACGTCGGGGACGCTCACCATGGCGTACCCGATGCCGGCGACGGCCACGAGGCAGCCGATGAAGCCGATGAACATGCCCGACACGAGCTTCCAGGACGGCACCCACCGGTGCCACCCGTACTTTTCCGCGCGGGGATAGTCGATGATCCGCTTCTTGCCGGGCGGGGCCGTACGCCCCCGGCCGCGTCCGGGGCCGGACGGGCCGCCGGGACCACCGCGACGGCCGCCCGCGGGCTCGGCTCGACGGCGTCCGCCACCGCTCCTCTGGGCCGCGCGCCGGGCCTCGGCACGGCCGCCCGGCGACCGCCCCTCGTCTCCCGGAGAGTCGGCAGGCGATCCGCTGGCGCCTCGCGGTGCCGCGCGGCGGCCGGGGGACGAATCGGGCTGGCCGCGTCGGGCCGCGGCACGTCCGCCTCCCTGCGGCTGCGGCGGTTTGCGACGGTGCTCGCTCATCGAACGATTACTCCTCGGGCAGGCGCACCCTTGCGCGCCTGGACTGGCGGCTGGTTTCCGGTCCCCCCGACGTACGGATGTGGTCGGTCGCGCATTCACCCGTACTGCACCGGGGACGACGACGCTCCCCTTGCGTCGCATGGTTCCCGGTGGTCTGCATGCCGCACAGACTACGCACCGCCAAAACCCGCCGAGGCCCGAAGTTCACCGCAAAACAGGCAAGTTGCCTCCCACGAATCGGTTATGTGATCCCGTTCACCACCGTCCCCCTTGTCCCATCCGTGACACCGTTCTATCGTCGTGATGTATCGAGTCGATACATCAGCGCGAGATAAAGACGCTGAGAAGGCACTGGGAGACCTGCGGTGGGAGCCGCGGGCCGGGAGGAGGCGACGATGAGCCGGCGCTCCGGCATCCTCGAGTTCGCCGTGCTCGGCCTGCTGCGCGAGTCCCCCATGCACGGTTACGAGCTGCGTAAACGACTCAATACGTCCCTGGGTGTGTTCCGCGCTTTCAGCTACGGGACGCTGTACCCCTGCCTCAAGACGCTGGTCGCGAGCGGCTGGTTGACCGAGGAGCCGGGCAACACCCACGAGGACGCCCTCGCCGCTCCCCTCGCCGGACGCCGCGCCAAGATCGTCTACCGGTTGACGGCGGAAGGTAAGGAGCACTTCGAGGAACTGCTCTCGCAGACCGGTCCCGACGCGTACGAGGACGAGCACTTCGCCGCACGGTTCGCCTTCTTCGGGCAGACCTCGCGCGATGTGCGCATGCGCGTGCTGGAAGGCCGGCGCAGCCGGCTGGAGGAGCGCCTGGAGAAGATGCGCGCCTCCCTGACACGGACGCGGGAGCGCCTGGACGACTACACACTCGAGCTCCAGCGCCACGGGATGGAGTCCGTGGAGCGCGAAGTGCGCTGGCTGAACGAGCTCATCGAGAGCGAGCGAGCCGGACGGGACCTGAGAAGTTCCGCGTCCGGGGGGCCCGCTCAACAGGACACCACCACTGGATCGACGGGCGGCCTGCCCCGTCCCGGGAGCACCTCTCGGACGGATCCGCCCGGCGACACCGCCACGTGAGTCCCAGTCAGGGCCTCACTCGTACACACAGGGAGCAACCGGAATGGGTTCGGTTCGCGTAGCCGTCGTCGGCGTGGGCAACTGCGCCGCGTCGCTGGTGCAGGGAGTCGAGTACTACAAGGACGCCGACGCGACGTCCAAGGTCCCCGGCCTGATGCATGTGCAGTTCGGTGCCTACCACGTGCGCGACATCGAGTTCGTGGCCGCGTTCGACGTGGACGCCAAGAAGGTCGGCCTCGACCTCGCGGACGCGATCGGCGCCTCCGAGAACAACACCATCAAGATCTGCGACGTCCCGAACAGCGGCGTCACCGTGCAGCGCGGCCACACCCTCGACGGCCTGGGCAAGTACTACCGCCAGACCATCGAGGAGTCGGAGGCCGAGCCGGTCGACGTCGTCCAGATCCTGAAGGACAAGCAGGTCGACGTTCTGGTCTGCTACCTGCCGGTCGGCTCCGAGGACGCGGCGAAGTTCTACGCCCAGTGCGCCATCGACGCCAAGGTCGCCTTCGTCAACGCCCTCCCGGTCTTCATCGCCGGCACCAAGGAGTGGGCGGACAAGTTCACCGAGGCCGGTGTGCCGATCGTCGGTGACGACATCAAGTCCCAGGTCGGCGCCACCATCACGCACCGCGTGATGGCGAAGCTGTTCGAGGACCGCGGCGTCATCCTGGACCGCACGATGCAGCTGAACGTCGGCGGCAACATGGACTTCAAGAACATGCTCGAGCGCGAGCGCCTGGAGTCCAAGAAGATCTCCAAGACGCAGGCCGTCACCTCCCAGATCCCCGACCGGGACCTCGGCGAGAAGAACGTCCACATCGGCCCGTCCGACTACGTGGCCTGGCTGGACGACCGCAAGTGGGCCTACGTCCGCCTTGAGGGCCGCGCCTTCGGTGACGTTCCGCTGAACCTGGAGTACAAGCTCGAGGTCTGGGACTCCCCGAACTCCGCGGGTGTCATCATCGACGCCCTGCGCGCCGCGAAGATCGCCAAGGACCGCGGCATCGGCGGCCCGATCCTCTCCGCGTCCTCGTACTTCATGAAGTCCCCGCCGGTGCAGTACTTCGACGACGAGGCCCGCGAGAACGTCGAGAAGTTCATCCGCGGCGAAGTCGAGCGCTGACTCGGCACGGCGCGGGGCGCTGAAGCCCGGCACCGCCTGACGGCGTGGCGCGCCGGTTCCCCGGAGCACGGAGTGCCACGGGGAACCGCTCGTACAAAATCGCTCCTGCCAGGGCTGTGAAGGTCCCCGGGTCCCGGCCCGGGGACCTTCCGCATATGTGAGGCTGTGCCCCATGCCCGTCGTCCGTGACCTGCGCGTCCTGTTGCGCCTGCGGTACTTCCGGCGCCTGCTGTACATCCGTCTGCTGTCCCAGGGCGCCGACGGCGTCTACCAGGTCGCGCTCGCCGCCTACGTCGTCTTCTCCCCGGAGAAGCAGACCTCGGCGGCCGCGATCGCCTCGGCGATGGCGGTGCTGCTGCTCCCCTATTCACTCGTCGGTCCCTTCGCGGGCGTCCTGCTGGACCGCTGGCGGCGCCGCCAGGTGTTCGTCCACGGCAATCTGCTCCGCGCCCTGCTGGCCGTCGGCACCGCCGCGCTGATGGCGGGCGATGTCCCGGCCTGGCTCTTCTCCGTCTCCGCGCTGTGTGTCACGGCCGTCAACCGCTTCATCCTCGCCGGGCTCTCCGCGGCCCTGCCCCGTGTGGTCGACACCGAGCGTCTGGTGATCGCCAACTCTCTGTCCCCGACGGCCGGCACGCTCGCCGCGACCGCCGGAGGCGGGCTCGCCTTCGGGGTACGTCTCCTGTCCTCCGGCTCCGACTCCGCGGTGGTGCTGCTGGGCGCCCTGCTGTACCTGTGTGCGGCCCTGGTCTCCCTGAGCATGGCGCCGGCCCTCCTCGGCCCCGACCGGCAGCAGCTGCAACCGCACCTCATGACCGCGCTCGCCGACACGGCACGCGACCTGCTCGCCGCCATCCGGCATCTGGCCGCACCCCGGCGCAGGGAGGCGGCCTGGGCGCTGGCCTCGATGACGCTGATGCGCTTCTGCTACGGCGCGCTCCTCGTCCTGCTGCTCATGCTGTGCCGCTACACCCTCGCGTCCAGTCCCGAGGAAGGGCTACGGCTGCTCGGTCTGGCGCTGGCCCTGTCCGGTGCCGGGTTCTTCGCGGCGGCCGTGGTGACCCCCTGGGCAGCGGGACGGCTGGGGCCGCTGCGCTGGATCGTGGTGTGCTCGGCGGCGGCCGCGGTGCTGGAGCCCGCGCTCGGTCTGCCGTTCGCCACCGCTCCGCTACTCGTCGCCGCGCTCGTGCTGGGGCTGATCACGCAGGGTGCCAAGATCGCGACCGACACCATCGTCCAGTCGCATGTGGACGACGGCTACCGCGGGCGGATCTTCTCCGTCTACGACGTCCTCTTCAATATGGCCTTCGTCGGCGCGGCCGGTGTGGCGGCACTGATGCTCCCGCCGGACGGCAGATCGCCGCTGCTGGTCTTCCTGGTCGCCGTGATCTACGCGTTCGTCGCCGTACTGCTGGCGCACTTCGAGCGACTGCTTCGAGGAACGGGGAGACGGAAAGAGGGCCGGTGTTTCACGTGAAACATCGA
>NZ_LBDA02000036.1 GCF_000980885.2 Streptomyces malaysiense
GTCCCGTCCTTCGCCACTCCCGGTGCGGACCCCTCCCCCGAACCCCCCTCCGAGCAGCTCCAGATCCGCGCTCTCCAGGCCATGTGCAGGCAGGTCTTCGGGTTCCGGCTGGCCATGACCGTCGTAGCGGCGCCCGCCGCCCTGTTGAACGCCGCGCCCGGGGTCGGCGTGCGGCTCGTCGGGGTGGCCGTCGTCGTCACGGTCATGGTGTCGTACGTCCTGTTCCGGGACTGGGAGCGGTTCGGGCCGCTTCTGTTGCGCCACCCCGCGCTGCTCGCCGCCGACACCCTCGTCGGGTCGCTCCTACTGGTGTCGGCCGGGCCGGACACCACGCTCGCCTACGTCGGAGTCTGCACCCCGCTGCTCGCCGGACTGCTCTACAGCTGGCGCGGGGCGGCCTGCTTCGCCTCGCTCCAGGCGCTCATCCTGTTCGTCGTCCACCTCACCCTGAAGTCCGGCCGGTCCGCCCCTGTGGCGGAGGCCCTGCTGCTGCCCGGTCTGTGCGTCGTCGTGGGCGCCATGGGGTCGACCCTGCGCGGCCTGATGCTCCGCTTCGGTGCCGCCACCGAGGCGCTGACGGCGGTCCGCGCGCGGCTCGCGGCGGCCGAAGCCGTGAGCGCCGAACGCGCCCGGCTGGCCCGGGAGATGCACGATTCCGTCGCCAAGACCCTCTACGGCGTCGCCCTCGCCGCCGACGGCCTCGCGGCCACCGCCTCGGCCACCGCCCCCGACCCGGCCCGCATCCGCGAACAGGCCGGACTGGTCTCCCGCTCGGCCCGCCGCGCGGCGGCCGAGTCCCGGGAGCTGCTCGTGGACCTGCGAGACGAACAGCCCGAGCGGGGCAGGCCGTTCTGGTCCGGGCTCGCCGACTCCGTACGGGACTTCGCCGCCCGTACCGCACTCGACGTCACCTGCGCCTGCCCGGACCCACCGGCCACGCTGCCGCCGCTGCCCGCCGCCCCGGCCCGCGCCCTCCTCGCCATTGCCACGGAGGCACTGGAGAACGCCCACCGGCACGCCGAGGCGACCCGCGTGGACGTACGGCTCTGCGTCGACGGCACCCTGCTGCGCCTGACGATCCACGACGACGGCCGCGGTCTGCCACCCGGCACCACCCTCGAACAGCTGCGGGCCCGAGGCCACTTCGGGCTGCTCGGCATGGTCGAACGCGCCGCACAGGCGGGTGCCCGCATCCGCATCGGCCGCGGCACCCACCCCCGTGGCACCGAGGTGCGGGTCGAACTCCCCCTGCGAATCCCGGAGCCCTGAAAGGAGGCACGGCACGCCCATGCGGCAGCACACGAACGACCCCGGCATACCGGCCTTCCGGCCGCCCACCCGATTGAGGCTGCTGGTGGCCGACGACAACCCTGTGGTGCGGGCCGGCCTCACCGCGCTGCTCACGGACCGCGCGGACACCACCGTGGTGGCGCAGGCGGCGGACGGTCGCGAGGCGTACGAGGCAGCGCTCCGGCACCGTCCGGACGTCATCCTCCTCGACGTCCGCATGCCCGGTGCGGACGGCATCTCGGCATTGCCCCACCTGGTGCGCCTCGCGCCCGTCATGATGCTCACCTACAGCCATGAGGCCGAGACGGTGCGGGAGGCGCTGCGGCTGGGGGCGGGGGGATACCTGGTGCACGGCGAGTTCACGGCCGAGCAGCTGGGACGGGCCGTACGTGACGTCCACGAGGGCCGGCCGCATGTGACGCCGGGGGCGACGCGGGCGTTACTGGCCGAGTTACAGAGGAGTGCACCTGCACACAGAGAATCCCAACTCGCCCCAATGGTAGGCCAAAATACCTCCCTCGTGCCTTCACAACTGCAATCCACTGTGGGACAGTCGATCCGCTCGCGGTTCCGGCTGAGTGCCAGGGAGGCGGAGATCATGGACCTTATCGCGTCCGGTATGACCAACCAGCAGATCGCCGCCGTCTGCTTCATCAGCGAGAAGACCGTCAAGAACCACATCAACCGCATCTTCGCCAAGCTCCAGACCGCCACCAGGTCCCAGGCCACGGCGAAATGGCTGGGGGTGGCGTGAGATGCCGGAGCGGACCGGCGCCGACGCCGTTAAATGGGCCCGGGGTTGGGTCCTGGGACCCTCGGCCGATCGGGTGGTCGCCTCGTACGGTGCCCCGATCGGACGCGCAGCTGGAGGGGACAACCGTGAGCAAATGGTTCAACACCACCGTCACGTACCTGATGACCCGTGCCGCGCGCAACGACCGGGGGCAGACCGCGGTGGAGTACCTCGGCATCATCGCGGTGGTGGTGGCGATCGTGCTGGCGATCACCGGGACGAGCATCGGACAGACGATCTACGACGCGATCACCTCGAAGATCTCCGAGGTCACCGGCGGCTGACCCGGCCGGTCCGTGACGCAGGGCAGGCCTTCCCCATCTATCTCACGGTGGTGGCGGGCCTGCTCTTTCTTGCGCTCGCCTACCTCGCGGTCGGCCAGGCGGCGGTGAACCGGGGCGGCGCCCAGACGGCCGCTGACGCCGCGGCGCTCGCGGCTGCCCAGGACGTGCGGGACCAGCTCACCGCCCAGTGGCTGAAGGTGCTGCTCGACCCGGCCAAGTGGCAGGCCGTCCTCGACGGCGACGCGCCCCTCGACGGCGACCCCTGCGCACGGGCCGGGGAACTGGCCGGACGGAACGACGCCCGGCTGACCGGGTGCGGCCCGGACGGGCTGCTCAGGTACCGGGCCGAGGTGCGGACCGACAAGTCCGTCGGCCGCTCCGTCGTACCCGGTACGGAGAAGTTCCGATCGACGGCCTCCGCCACCGCCGAGATCGAGCCCCTGTGCACCTTCGAGCTGCCGCCGAAGGGCGCCGGGGGCGGTGCGGCGCGGGGCGCCGCGAAGGCGGATCTGCCCCGGCTCACCTGCAAGGACAAGGTGTGGGACCTGAATCCGGACGACCCGTCGGGGCTTCCCGGGCCCGAGGACCTCTTCGATGTGCATCTGGCCGACTGACGAACGATGAGTGACGAAGGAAGCGGACTATGACCATGCGGTTCACCGCGAAGACCCGCAGAGGGGTGGCCGCCCTGGCCGCCCTGGCCGCCCTGGCCGCCGGAGCGGCCGGGTGCGGCAGAGGCGGCGACGACGGCAAGCGGCCGGCGAAGACGGCATCCGCTTCCGGGACGGCCGGGGCCGGGCCCAGCACCCAGGAGGGGCAGTCGGACAAACCGCTGGCCGAACTGCGGGGCTCCGACGGCCTGAGCCTGCGGATCACCTCCGCGCAGCGGGACTCCGGCGGGTTCGTCACCGTCAACGGCACCCTGAAGAACGACGGCGCCCAGAGCGTCGTCATCCCCTCCGCGCTCAGCGGCAACGAGACCGAGATCATCAAGAACGGCAGGTCCCTGGGCGGGGCCACGCTGGTCGACCCGAAGGGCAAGAAGCGGTACTACGTACTGCGGGACACCGAGGGCCGGCCGCTGACCACGACGGGCTTCTCGACCCTGCGGGCCGGCGACACGCTCGCGGTCTTCATGCAGTTCCCGGCGCCTCCCACGAACCAGGTGGAGTTCCAGCTGCCGACCTTCTCCTCCGCCACCCTCCCCATCTCCGGCTGAGGCCCCCCGTGACCACCCGACCCCGTCTCGCGCTGACCCTCACCTCCGCCGCGTTCCTGCTGGCCGCCACGCTCACCTCCGCGCACGCCGACGGCACGGACCCCAACGGGCCCCCCGACACGGCGCCGTCGGCCGCCGCGCCCGTGAAGATCGACGCCAGGGACCCGGACCTCAAGCTGCCCGAGGGGGCCACGCTCGCCCAGCCCAAGGTGCTCGACATCAAGTCGGTCGTGGAGGACCAGAGCGGGGACGAGCGCCGCGAGGACACCAACGCGGACGTCACCTTCGCCCTCCAGGCAGAGGTCCTCTTCGGCAAGGACAGCGCGAAACTCGGCGCCGACGCCAAGGCCCGCATCGCCGCCATCGCCGGGGAGATCAGGAAGCAGCACGCCACCCAGGTCCGCGTCTTCGGCTTCACCGACGACCTCGGCTCCTCCAGCCACGGCGTCCTCCTCTCCCGGCAGCGTGCCAACGCCGTCCAGGCGGTCCTCGGCCAGGACCTCGACAGTCCCGACATCACCTTCGAGGTGCGCGGCTACGGCGAGCAGTACCCCATCGCCGACAACTCCACGGAGGAGGGCCGCAAGAAGAACCGCCGGGTGGAGGTGTCCTTCCCGCGCACCGCGGACTGACGGCCCGACCGACGGCTCACCCGGCCCCGCCCCCGTTCCCGTCCACCTCCACCCGCACCCCGGCCCGCAGCCCCCATTCCGCCATCGTTCCCGCCTCCGCCTCCAGCACATGCCGGGCCCGCGGGCGGGGCAGGCCCAGGCGGCCCGGCCGCATGGTGCGGACGGCGCGGACCGTCAGCCGGCGGTCCAGGTACGCGACGTCGATGGGGACGCGCATCCCGAAGGTGTGGATGCTGTTGGCCGGGGACAGGAGCAGCGCGCCGTCGATACCGGTGCGGCCGAGCAGGCCCCTGGTGCGGGCCCGGTAGGAGGCCGCGATCTCCAGGGGGATCTCCACCGCCCGGGTCTCCCCGGGGACGCGCAGCACTCCCCGGCCGTCCCGCCACCGTCGTCGCGCCATCGTTCCTCCACCGTCAACGGGCCTGCCCCGAAAAGCGTTCGTCCCCCTTCCCATCCCCCGCGCGGGGGGCGCCCATGACTCCACTCGGCGGGTGTTCCCGCCGGAGCCCGCGAAGCCCCGGGGCGGAAAAGGGGAGGACCGGGGCGCCGGAGCCCGCCATCATGGGGGCATGACTGCAGCGCGCCGGTCCTTCGCCGACCTCGTCGCCGAGGGCGCCGCGGTGCCCACCGAGGGGTGGGACTTCTCCTGGTTCGAGGGGCGGGCCACCGAGGCGCGGCCCTCCTGGGGGTACGCGCGCTCGGCAGGGGAGCGGCTGGCCGGTGCCGAGGCCGCGCTGGACATCCAGACCGGGGGCGGGGAGGTGCTGGCCTTCAGCCTCGGCGCGGCCGCCCCGGCCAGGCCCCGGCTGGTCGCCGCCACCGAGGGCTGGGCGCCGAACACGGCCAAGGCCACCGCCCTGCTGCGACCGCAGGGCGTGGTGGTCGTCGCCGCCCCGGACGACGCGCCGCTGCCGTTCGCCGACGGGGCCTTCGACCTGGTGCTCAGCCGGCATCCGGTGGTGCCGCACTGGGACGAGATCGCGCGGGTGCTCCGGCCCGGCGGCACGTACTTCGCCCAGCATGTCGGGCCCGCCAGCGTCTTCGAACTGGTCGAGTACTTCATCGGTCCGCAGCCGGAGGCCGTGCGCCGCGCGCGGGACCCGCGGCGGGAGCGGGCCGCGGCCGAGGCGGCGGGCCTGGAGATCGCCGCGCTGCCGGCGGAGCGGCTGCGGATGGAGTTCCGCGACATCGCCGCCGTTGTCCACTTCCTGCGCAAGGTCGTCTGGATGGTGCCCGGGTTCACCGTCGAGGCGTACGAGCCCCAACTCCGGGCGCTGCACGAGCGGATCGAGCGGGAGGGGCCGTTCGTCGCCCACAGCTCCCGGCACCTCTTCGACGCCCGTAAGCCCCTCTAGTGCCGCAACAGGCGACGTCCGCCCCGTCGCGACGCCCTGCACGCACTCTCGCCGCACCGAGAGCACGCACCGGACGCCGCTCCTTGACGGGCGAACGTTGCCTGCCGCGGCACTAGACCCCTCGGGGAGTCCGCAGTGTCCACATCGTTATCGGACACTGTTCACAACAGCCCCACCCGTCACGTAAGTTCAGACCAACGCAAATCGCGCAAGCAAAGCAGCGCGGGTGGTACCGCGCAGTGGAGGGGGCTGCGCGGTGCCGTGAAACGGGGAGATCGCCCCGTGGGTGCGCGCGCGGGCCGTCAAGCCGTCGTTCGCCGGACGAGTAGTCCGTCGGGGGGATCCAGGGGCAACACGCCGATGCGGCCCCGGATGGCGGCAAGTCTTCGAATTCCTTAGGTTTTCATCGCTTCCGGCCGAGTTTGCCTGGGATTCTCCGGTGGATCCCCCGAATGGACCCCCTGAATCCATCGTTCCACATTCATCAGGGCGTTCCCGGGCGACTCCGGAGAGTAGTTGTGGCACGCCGATGCCCCCATCCGCCCTTACGAAGGGTTATGGTGGAAACCCCCCCTCGGGCCGGTCCGTCTCCCCCCCACGGACCGGCCCGTTTTTTCTTGGCCACGCGAGAGGTCCCGACCGGGAACCGGTCACCGCCCGGCGTGCGTCCCTACGGAGGGGGCCGGATCCCCGATCCCGCCCCGCCCCGCCCCTCGTCCCCGCCGCACCAGGGCCGGACCAGGGCCCAGGCAGCGGTAGGCTCGACGGGCCCGGCAACGTACCCCGCGCCAACCCTCCGGAGGGCCACGTGAACCTGCGCGACAAACTGCGCGGCCTGCTGGTCAGGCTCTACGCACGCCGGGTGGAAGGCCACCTCGACCACGACCAGGTGCCCAAGCACATCGGCGTCATCATGGACGGCAACCGCCGCTGGGCGAAGGCGTCGGGTTCCACCGCGGTGCACGGTCACCGGGCCGGCGCGGACAAGATCGAGGAGTTCCTCGGCTGGTGCTCCGAGACCGATGTCGAGGTCGTCACCCTGTGGCTGCTGTCCACGGACAACTTCGACCGCCCGCAGGACGAACTCGGCCCGCTGCTCGGCATCATCGAGGACGTCGTGCGCACCCTCGCCGCCGACGGCCGCTGGCGGGTGCACCACGTGGGCGCCATGGACCTGCTCCCCGCGGGCATGCAGGCCACCCTCAAGGAGGCCGAGGAGACCACCGCCCACACCGAGGGCATAGTGGTCAACGTGGCCATCGGCTACGGCGGCCGGCAGGAGATCGCCGACGCCGTGCGCTCCATGCTGTTCGAGGCCCACGACGAGGGCGTCGCGATGGCGGACCTCGCCGAGTCCGTCGACATCGACATGATCGGCCGTCACCTCTACACGAGTGACCAGCCCGACCCGGACCTCGTCATCCGCACCAGCGGGGAGCAGCGGCTGTCCGGATTCATGCTGTGGCAGACGGCCCACTCCGAGTACTACTTCTGCGACGTCTACTGGCCCGCCTTCCGCAAGGTCGACTTCCTGCGCGCGCTGCGCGACTACGCCGCACGTCACCGGCGGTTCGGCGGCTGAGACACGCATGAGGGCCCCGTCGGTGCGAGCACCGGCGGGGCCCTCGCGCGTCCCCGTTCGAACTGCCGTCACCAGGAGTTCACGGCCGTGGCGGTGGCCGCTTTTGCATGGCGGCGCCCGTTCGAGGGCATAACCCAGGCAGGTCGACGCCCGAACCCCGGGCGTCGGATCTCAGCGGGCGGCAGGGGCCGTCCGCCCGGGAGGTCCTTTGCACCAGCACGACCGTGCGACAGCGCCGCGGAGGTCCGGCCCCGGGCCCGCCGTGTGCAGGGGCCGTCGGCCGTTCCGGTCCGCCCCGCCCTCCCGGCCCGGCTTCCACTTCGTCGCTCCCCGACCTCATCCGAGGGGGTACGTCCTTCCGTGGTGACCAGCACAAAGCGCCGCAAGCCCGACCGGCGCACCTATGTTCTCGACACCAGCGTCCTGCTGGCCGACCCGAGCGCCCTGACCCGCTTCGAGGAGCACGAGGTGGTGCTCCCCATCGTGGTGGTCACGGAACTGGAGGCCAAGCGGCACCATCCCGAACTCGGGTACTTCGCCCGCCAGGCCCTGCGCCTGCTGGACGACTACCGGGTGCGGTGCGGCCGTCTCGACTCCCCCATCCCGATCGGGGATCTGGGCGGGACCATGCGTGTCGAGCTCAACCACTCGGACCCCAGCGTGCTGCCCACCGGCTACCGCCTGGGGGACAACGACTCCCGCATCCTCGCGGTGGCCCGCAACCTCCAGGCCGAGGGGTTCGACGTCACCGTCGTGTCGAAGGACCTGCCGCTGCGCATCAAGGCCTCGTCCGTCGGGCTCCTCGCCGAGGAGTACCGGGCGGAGCTGGCCATCACGGAGAACTCGGGCTGGACCGGGATGACCGAACTGACGCTCCCCGGCGAGCAGGTGGACGTCCTCTTCGAGGCCGGGCACGTCTATGTGCCACAGGCGTCCGAGCTCCCCGTGCACACCGGTCTGACCATCCAGTCGGAGCGCGGCAAGGCGCTCGGCCGGATCACCGCGGAGGGCAACGTCCGGCTGGTGCGCGGCGACCGGGAGGCGTTCGGCATCAAGGGCCGCAGTGCCGAGCAGCGCATCGCCCTCGATCTGCTGCTCGACCCGGACGTCGGGATCGTCTCGATGGGCGGCCGGGCCGGCACCGGCAAGTCGGCGCTGGCGCTGTGCGCGGGCCTGGAGGCGGTCCTGGAGCGCCGCCAGCACCAGAAGGTCATGGTGTTCCGGCCGCTGTACGCGGTCGGCGGGCAGGAGTTGGGCTATCTGCCGGGCACCGAGGCGGAGAAGATGAGCCCCTGGGCGCAGGCCGTGTTCGACACGCTGTCGGCGGTCACCAGCCGGGAGGTCATCGAGGAGGTCACCGCGCGCGGCATGCTGGAGGTCCTGCCGCTCACCCACATCCGCGGCCGTTCGCTGCACGACGCGTTCGTCATCGTGGACGAGGCGCAGTCGCTGGAGCGCAATGTGCTGCTGACGGTGCTGTCCCGGATCGGCGCCAACTCCCGGGTGGTACTGACCCATGACGTGGCACAGCGGGACAATCTGCGCGTCGGGCGGTACGACGGCGTGGTCGCCGTGGTGGAGAAGCTGAAGGGGCATCCGCTGTTCGCGCATGTCACCCTGACCCGGTCCGAGAGATCCCAGATCGCCGCCCTTGTGACCGAAATGCTCGAAGACGGCCATATCTGAGCCGATCCAGCCCGGTTGGCGCCGTCCGGCAAAGGCATCAGAGCCTAGTCGGGCGGCGCCTTCGCGTGTGCGGGTTTCCGGAAATCCCCTGGGCCAAACGGGATGTGAGCTTTCACACTCAACTCGGAATTGCCTCCCGGCGTCCGGTTACGGCAGAGTCTCAGTCCTGTCAGGCCCCGCATACGACACAGCTGCACCCCCAGCGGTGCGGAACAACAGGAAGTGCACCAACTCCATAGCGTTCGTCGTATGCCGCCCGCGCACCACGCGGCGCTTCCCGCACGGGGAGTTGCCCACCGGGCCCGTGCCTCCCGTGACCCCGCAGTTGGGAGGCCAGTGCCAGGGGCACGATTGCGTCCGCCAGGGTCACCGAAGCGGGCGATGCTGGAAGGAAACCGTGTGAGCCGGATTTCGGTCCGGGGATTCGCAGTGGCGTCGGCCACCGCGGTCACCGCCGTCGGAAGCGTCGTCGGAGTTGCCTCGGGCAGCGTCGCGCAGAACAACGACGTCGAGCCGACGGCAGCAGCCGACACCACGCTCCTCGCGGACATACCGACGGGTCAGCAGGCCCAGGTCCAGTCCGCGACCCTGACGCAGCAGGCCGACTCCCAGGCCATCGCCGCGGACGCGAGCGCCAAGAAGGACGCCGAGGCAGCAGCCCGCAAGGCCGCCGCCGAGACCGCGGTCGCGAAGAAGGCTGCCGCCCAGAAGGCGGCCGAGGAGGCCAAGCAGCGCGCGGAGACCAAGGCCGCCGCCAGCCGTGGCGACGCCAATGCCAGCTTCCCCGTGCAGACCTCGTACACGGTCGCCCAGATCCAGGCGATGGCGCGCCAGATCGTGCCGTCCGGCCAGTACCAGTGTTTCAGCAACATCGTGAGCCACGAGTCCAGCTGGAACTACCGTGCGGTCAACGCCTCCTCGGGCGCCTACGGACTCGTCCAGGCGCTGCCCGGCGGCAAGATGGCCTCCGCGGGCGCCGACTGGCAGACCAACCCGGCCACGCAGATCAAGTGGGGCCTCAACTACATGAACCAGCGTTACGGCAGCCCCTGTGACGCCTGGACCTACTGGCAGGCCAACGGCAACTACTGAGTTCCGGCCACGCCACGCTCGACCCCGCGCAGCCCCTTCCCGTACTCAGGGAAGGGGCTTTCGCACTGTACGGTCGTAACCGCACGGCTCCTTGGGGGGAGTGGTGGCGAGCACCCGTGGACACGGGGGAAGAGGACGGATGATGTCGCGAGTGCCAGGGTGGCTCGGCAAGCTGGGCGCGAGTCTCACCGAGATGAGCGAACGGCTCGACGCCCGCCAGGCGGAGGTGGCCGAGGAGGACGCCGCGCCCGCGTCCGAGACGGTGCGCCCGGAGCCGGCCACGGCCGGTACCGCGCCCGGCACCGCGGGCGATGCCGTGGCCGCCGCCGAACCCGTCGCCGACGCACTGCCGCACGCCCGCCGTCCCCCCGTGTCCTCCCCGCCCGTCCCGCGCCCCGATCCCGCCCAGGCCGTGCCCTGGGGTGTACGGGTGGCGGCCGAGGCCGGCTGGCGGCTGCTCGTCCTCGCCGGCACCGTCTGGGTGCTGATGCGGGTCATCAGCGCCGTCCAGCTGGTGGTCTTCGCCTTCGTCATCGCCCTGTTGATCACCGCGCTGCTCCAGCCGACGGTCGCCCGGCTCACCCGCCGCGGGGTGCCGCGCGGCCCGGCCACGGCGCTCACCGCGATCAGCGGCTTCGTGGTGATCGGTCTGATGGGCTGGTTCGTGACCTGGCAGGTCATGGAGAACATCGACACGCTCTCCAACCAGATCCAGTCCGGCATCGACGATCTGCGCAACTGGCTGCTGAAGAGCCCCTTCCACGTCACCGACAAGCAGATCAACCAGATCGCCAAGAACCTGCGCGAGGCCATCGGCGCCAACGCCGACCAGATAACGTCGGCGGGCCTGGAGGGCGTCCAGGTCATAGTGGAGGCGCTGACCAGCATCCTGCTGGTGTTCTTCTCCACGCTCTTCCTGCTCTACGACGGCAAGCGCATCTGGAGCTGGTTCCTGAGGCTCGTGCCCTCCGCGGCCCGGGAGGGCGTGGCCGGCGCCGGCCCGCGCGCCTGGCGCACCCTGACCGCGTACGTCCGCGGCACCGTGCTGGTCGCCCTGATAGACGCGACCTTCATCGGCATCGGGATCTACTTCCTCGATGTGCCGATGGCGGTCCCGCTGGCCGTCTTCATCTTCCTGTTCTCCTTCATCCCGCTGGTCGGCGCGGTGGCCTCCGGCGCGCTCGCGGTGATCGTGGCCCTGGTGACCCAGGGTGTGTTCACCGCGGTGATGACCCTGGCCGTGGTGCTCGCCGTCCAGCAGATCGAGGGGCATGTGCTCCAGCCGTTCATCCTGGGCCGGGCGGTGCGGGTGCACCCCCTCGCGGTGGTGCTGACCGTGGCGGCCGGCGGCATGGTGGCCGGCATCGGCGGCGCGGTGGTCGCCGTACCGCTGGTGGCCGTGACGAACACGGTGGTCGGCTATCTGCGGCAGTACTCCGAGGAGGCGCACTGGTCGGCCGCCGTCGCCCCGGTGCCGGAGGAGACCGTGGCGGTGAACGCGGAGGACCCCGCCCACCAGGGGTGAGCGGGGTCCTCCGTCGAAGCGGCGCCGGCCTTACTCGGCGAGCACGGCCTCGGCCTCCAGGGTGGCGCCGACCGCCTGCACGACGGCAGCGATCTTGAAGGCCTCCTGGACGGTGTCGCGCTCCATGCCGGCCTTGCGCAGCACCTGCTCGTGCGAGTCCAGGCACAGACCGCAGCCGTTGATCGCGGAGACCGCGAACGACCACAGCTCGAAGTCGACCTTCTCCACGCCCGGGTTGCCGATGACGTTCATCCGCAGCCCGGCGCGCAGGGTGCCGTACTCGTGGTCGGACAGCAGGTGCCGGGTGCGGTAGAAGACGTTGTTCATCGCCATGATGGCGGCCGCGGACTTGGCCGCGGTGTACGCCTCCGGCGAGAGGTTCGCCTTCGCCTCCGGCTCCAGCTCACGCAGCACGATCGGGGAGCGGGAGGCGATCGCGGTCGCGAGCACCGTGCCCCACAGCTGCTGGGCCGGAAGGTCGGAGTTGCCGATGACCGAGCCCAGGTTGAGCTTGAGGTCCTTGGCGTAGTCCGGGACCCGGGACTTCAGCGAGTCGAGCGACATGGGTCACTCACCAGCCAGCAGCGCGACCGGGTCGAGGGTCTCGTCGCCCTTGCTCCAGTTGCACGGGCACAGCTCGTCGGTCTGGAGGGCGTCCAGGACCCGCAGGACCTCCTTGGGGTTACGGCCCACGGAACCGGCGGTCACCATCGTGAACTGGATCTCGTGGTTCGGGTCCACGATGAACACGGCGCGCTGTGCGAAGCCGTCCTCGCCCTCGATGCCCAGGTCACGCATGAGCTCGTGCTTGGAGTCGGCCATCATCGGGAAGGGCAGCCCGGTCAGGTCCGGGTGGTCCTTGCGCCAGGCGTGGTGCACGAACTCGGAGTCACCGGAGAAGCCGAGGATCTGGGCGTCGCGGTCGGCGAACTCGTCGTTCAGCTTGCCGAACGCGGCGATCTCGGTCGGGCAGACGAAGGTGAAGTCCTTCGGCCAGGCGAACACGACCAGCCACTTGCCCTCGTAGGACTTGTGGTTGAGCTGCTCGAACTCCTTGCCCTTCTCCAGCGAGACGCAAGCGGTCAGGTCGAACTCGGGGAACTTGTCACCGACAGTGAGCACAGGCTCTCCTTGCAGCGAAGAACCACCCCTTTTGAGGGTGATTCCCATGGGTTGGACTGTGTCGATGTTGGCATAGGGTGCATTGATTAAAGAAATAGCTACACTCGGTCAGGTTGATCGGAGGTGTCTATCAGTGACCATCAGTAACGGTAAGCGGAGGCAGCCGAGCCTCGCGCAGCTGCGCGCCTTCGCCGCCGTGGCCGAGTATCTGCACTTCAGGGACGCGGCGGCGGCCATCGGCATGAGCCAGCCCGCCCTGTCCGGCGCGGTCTCGGCGCTGGAGGAGACGCTGGGAGTGACCCTCCTCGAGCGTACGACGCGCAAGGTACTGCTCTCGCCCGCGGGGGAGCGGCTCGCGGTGCGGGCCAAGGCGGTGCTGGACGCGGTCGGCGAACTGCTGGAGGAGGCGGAGGCGGTCCGTGCCCCCTTCACCGGCACGCTGCGCCTCGGGGTGATCCCCACCGTGGCGCCGTATCTGCTGCCGACCGTGCTGCGGCTCGTCCATGACCGCTACCCGGACCTCGACCTCCAGGTGCACGAGGAGCAGACCTCCAGCCTGATCGACGGCCTCGGCACCGGCCGTCTGGACCTGCTGCTGCTCGCCGTCCCGCTCGGTGTCCCCGGCATCGCCGAACTTCCGCTGTTCGACGAGGACTTCGTGCTCGTCACCCCGCTCGACCACTGGCTCGGCGGCCGGGAGGGCATCCCGCGCGAGGCGCTGAAGGAGCTGAACCTGCTGCTGCTGGACGAGGGGCACTGCCTGCGCGACCAGGCCCTCGACATCTGCCGGGAGGCGGGGCGCGGACTGACCGGTGCGGGGCGGGGGCCCGCGGTGCAGGACGGTGGCGGGCGACGGGCGGCCGCCCCGGTCACCACCACGGCCGCCGGGCTGTCCACGCTGGTCCAGTTGGTCGCGGGCGGCCTCGGCTGCACCCTGCTGCCGCGCACCGCGCTCAAGCTGGAGACCACCCGCAGCAGCCAGTTGCTCACCGGCTACTTCGCCGATCCGGCCCCGAGCCGCCGGGTCGCCCTCGCGATGCGCGCGGGGTCGGCACGCGGTGCCGAGTACGAGGAGCTGGCGGGGGCGCTGCGGGAGGCGATGCGGATGCTGCCGGTGCGGATGGTCGACGGCGGCTGAGGGGCCCGCGCATGAACGCCGAGGGCCCCTCCCGGCCACGGGAAGGGCCCTGTGCCGTCAGGGAGTCACTCGGTCCGCAGCCCCTCCGGGCGCATCAGCCGCAGCAGCGGCGGCAGACTCAGCGCGGTGACCACGAGGACCACCGCCGCGCCGGCGCCGGTCATCGACAGCACGCTCCGCCAGTCCACGCCCAGCGGTGAGCCCACCATCTTCAGCAGCACCGCGCCGAGCGTCAGTCCGACGACCGAGGCCAGCAGCAGGCCGAGCGCGACCGGGATGGCGGTCTGCCAGAACACCGAGAGGCTCAGCGTGCGCCGCCGGGTGCCGAAGGCCATCAGCGAGGACAGCAGCTTCCGCCGCTCGCGCAGCTGTTCCAGCTGGGTCACCAGCAGGCTGGCGCCGATCAGCGCCAGGACGCACAGCGCGCCGACGTACAGACCGGTGCGGATGGAGGTGAAGTTCCTGGACTCCTCGGTGGTCGACCACACCATGACATCGGCGAACGGGTCGACCTTCGCCGCCGTGTTGCGGGTGTACTCGGACACGTCGGGCACGCCCTTGTCGAACATGACGTACACCGTGCCGTCCAGCAGCCGGTCCACCCGGTCCGGCACCGCCGCCGGGGTCAACAGGACGGCGCTGCTCCTGGTGCCGTTGGGGCTGGTGATCGCGTGGGCCGGCTTCAGGCCCGCCGGCACGGTCCAGCGCACGTCCGGGCCCTTTCCCGCCCCGTGATCGGCGTCGAGATGGAGCACCCGGCCCGGCCGGGCGAGCTTCGTGACGGCGGCGTCGTCCTCCCCGCCCGTCACCACGAAGGCATCCCCGTCGCGGCAGGACGGCAGCCGGGCCGTCTCACGCAGCGAGGCACAGGTGCCGGAGACCAGCAGGGTCGTGTCCCCGGGCCCGTTCTTCCAGTCCTTCTCGCCGAGGGAGGCGCTGCCGAGCGAGACCGCCTTGCGCACCCCCTTGGTCGTGCGGAACTGGTCTGCGGCCGTGCGGAACGGGGTGCCGTCCGACAGGTTGATCTGCATCTGCGCCCGGGTGACGTCCTGGCCGGTCCGCTTGGTGTAGTCGCCCTGGACCCCGGCGAACAGCATCTGGAGCGCGACCGCGCCGGCCACCGCGACGGCGATGCCGTTCACCATCCGGGCCGCCGAACCGCTGCTCAACTGGAGCCTTCGGACCGCCAGTTGCCAGGCCACCGAGCCGCGGTGCAGCCGGGCCACCACCGCCTCCACGGCCCAGGGCAGCAGCGCGGTGACACCGACGAGCAGCAGCAGCACACCGCCGGTCACCAGGTACTGGTTGAACTGGCCGTCCGAGCCGCCCTGGCCGATCATCGGAGCGAGCAGCGCGATACCGCCCAGCGGCAGCAGCAGCCGCCACCACAGCCGGCGGCGCGCAGGCTTGGCCGTACGCACCACGCCCAGCGGCTCGATGACCACCCCGCGCAGCGCGAACAGCGTGACCAGCACCGCCGCCGCGGGCACGGCGAGGGCGACCAGCGCGGCCAGCGTGGGCGAGGGGTTCAGATAGTCGGGGAACACGCTGATGCCCACGACCTCCATCGAGCCCGCGAACTGCCGGCCCAGCAGGAAGAAGGCGGTGCCGAAGACCAGTCCGACCAGCGATCCGGCCAGCGCCTCACCGGCCGCGATCCGCCGGGTCATCCGGCTGTCGGAGCCCACCAGGCGCAGTGCGGCCAGTCTGCGGTCGCGGCGCTCGCCGCCGAACCGCACGGCGGTGGCGATGAACACCGCCACCGGCATCAGCAGCACCACGAAGACCACCAGCACCAGCAGGATCAGGATCGGGTCCGCATGGCTCTGCGGGGGTGTGCCCGTCAACCCGTACATGTCGATCCGGGCGGTCCGGGAGCCGTCGATCTTCGGGGCCAGGTTCTTCGCCCCGGCGTAGTAGGCGAGTTCACGCGAGCCCACCAGCCCGTCCTCGGTGATCGTGCCGGTGATCCGGTACGGCAGCCGGGCCCGCAGCAGCCGGCCCTCGCTGGAGCCGAGCAGCTCCCTCAGGGCGGGGGAGACGACCATGTCGCCGGTCGCCGGGTACGCGGTCAGGCCCGGCGGGACCGGCGCCTCGGGGCCCTCCGGCTCCACCAGCCGGCCGCGCACGTCGTGGCCGTGGAACTCGGTGTCGGTGTCCGAGATCACCAGGGTGTTCGCGGCCTTCGGCCGTACCGGGCCATAGGTGTGGTCCGCGCGGTCGTTGTCCCGGGCGTGCCGGACCGAGAGCGCGTTCGGTATCGCGGTGGTGAGCAGCAGCAGCGCCACGCCGAGGCCGACCCCGACCGCCGTCAGCAGCACCCGGATCCAGCCCTCGCGCCCCCCGGTGAAGGCGAACCGGAAGCCCAGGCCGAGGTCCCTGCCCCACTCGCGGGTGCTCATACGGCGCGCTCCATGTCCCGGGACCTGCCGTCGCGTACGACGATCTCCCGGTCGGAGTAGGCGGCGACCCGGGCCTCGTGCGTGACCAGCACGACGGCCGCGTTGGTGGAGCGGGCCGCGTCGGTGAGCAGCTCCATCACGCGCTCGCCGTTGAGGGAGTCGAGCGCGCCGGTCGGCTCGTCCGCGAACACCATCCTGGGCGCGGTGACCAGTGCCCGCGCCACCGCGACCCGCTGCCCCTGGCCGCCGGAGACCTCGCCGGGCCGCTTGCCGCCCAGGTCGTCCACCTCCAGCCGCTCCAGCCAGGTCAGCGCGGCGCGCTCGGCCTTCTTGCGCGGGGTGCCGCTCAGCCGCAGCGGCAGGGCCACGTTCTCCACACAGGTCAGCTCCGGGACCAGCTGGCCGAACTGGAAGACGAACCCGAACTCGCCACGCCGCAGCGCGCTGCGCTCGGCGTCGCTCATGCCGGACAGCTCCCGGCCGTCGTACATGATCGACCCGGAGTCGGGCGGCACGATGCCGGCCAGGCAGTGCAGCAGCGTCGACTTGCCGGAGCCCGAGGGGCCCATGACGGCGACGACCTCGCCGGGGTGGATGGAGAACTCGGCGCCGTCCAGCGCGACCGTCGGGCCGTACGCCTTGCGGAGGTCCCGGGCGGTGAGCAGGGAACCGGGGGGAGGAGTCATGCGGCGACCTCCGCGCGCAGCTTGTCCAGACGGGCGGTGGCCAGTTCCAGCCAGCGCAGATCGGCCTCCAGATGGAACAGGGCGTGGTCGCAGATCAGCTGGTCGGCGAGGTCGCCCTTGCGCTTGCGGTCGGTCAGGATGCGCATGCTGCGCAGATGCTCGGAGCGCTGGACGTCGAGGACGCCGGCGGCGTCGCGGTGGGTGAGGAGGGCGAGGACGACCTTGGTGTACAGGGTCGACTGGAGGTACTCCTCCGGCTTCTCCGGGGTGGCGAGCCAGCGCTGCACGTCGGTGACGCCGGCCTCGGTGATGGCGTAGCGCTTGCGCTCGGGGCCGCCGCCGGTCTCGATGCCGTCGACCTCCACGAGGCCGTGCTTCAGCAGCCGGGACATCGTCGAGTAGACCTGGCCGTAGTGCAGGGGCCGGTCCTGACCGAACTTCTCGTCGAAGGCCCGCTTGAGGTCGTAGCCGTGGCGCGGGCCGGACTCCAGGAGTCCTAGGAGGGTGTGACCGATGGACATGCCCCGCACTCTACACACTGTGTATACCTGCTGTGTATACACGCCGGGTGCAGCTCGACGACTTCGGGACGCGGAGCAACCTTGGACCCCTGGTAACCGTCGGTTCCCTTGGGACGGGTGCTGATTCTCACGTCCGTAAAAGAGCGGATCGGTTGCCCTTTGTCATATAGGCGGGTGTTAGCTTTCGGAGCTGACCATCGAGACGGAAGCGGAGCGAAGGACCCATGGGACGAGCGGAAGAGAGACGCGCGCGACAGCGCGGCGGCCACCGCGCGGCGCCCCAGCGCCGCCGCTCGATATCCGGGACCGACGAGGGACCGGCGGGTCTCGCGTCCGGGGGCAAGCCCCGCAAGAGTCTGCTGCGCCGGATGTTCACGTGGAAGAAGGTCCTCGGCACGTTCTTCGGGCTGTGCCTGCTGTGCATAGGCGGCTTCGCGGCCGCGTACATGCTGGTGGACATCCCGGCGGGCAACGCCGACGCCCAGCTGCAGAGCAACATCTACAAGTACAGCGACGGCACGATGCTCGCCCGCACCGGCCAGCTCAACCGTGAGAGCGTCGACCTCTCCGAGGTCCCCAAGGACGTCCAGCTCACCTTCGTCGCGGCCGAGAACAAGAGCTTCTACCACGACTCCGGCGTCGACCTGCGGGGCACCGCCCGCGGTGTGCTCAACACCGTCATGGGGCGCGGTACGCAGGGCGGTTCGACGATCACCCAGCAGTACGTCAAGAACTACTACCTCGACCAGAACCAGACCGTCTCGCGCAAGCTGAAGGAACTGGTCATCTCGCTGAAGCTGGACCGCCAGAAGTCCAAGGAGTACATCCTCGCGGGCTACATCAACACCAGCTACTACGGTCGCGGCGCCTACGGCATCCAGGCCGCGGCGCAGGCGTACTACCACAAGGACGCGAAGAACCTCACGGTCGAGGAGGGCGCCTACCTCGCCGCGCTGCTCCAGGCGCCGAACGAGTACGACTGGGCGCTGGCGTCCCCCACCGGCAAGCGGCTGGCCCAGGCGCGCTGGAACTACGTCCTGGACAACATGGTCAAGCAGCACTGGCTGGACGCCGGCAAGCGCCGGGCCATGCACTTCGAGAAGCCGAAGGCGCCCAAGGCGGCGCCCGGCATGAAGGGCCAGAACGGCTACCTGGTGGACGCGGCCAACGCGTCCCTGGAGCGGCGACTGGTCGCCCAGGGCAGCGCCGCCACGATCGGGGACGCCGAGGCGCTGGTGAAGAAGGGTGGCTGGACCATCACCCTCAACATCGACAAGGGCAAGCAGCACCAGCTGGAGCAGGCCGTCAAGGAGCAGCTGACCAGCAAGCTCGACGCGAAGAAGCGCCCTGTCGACGGCGACGTCCAGCCCGGTGCCGTGTCCGTCGACCCGAAGACGGGCCGGGTCCTCGCCATGTACGGCGGCGCGGACTACTTCAAGCACTTCAGGAACAACGCCACCCGCACCGACTACCAGCCCGCCTCCACCTTCAAGCCGGTGATCCTCGCCGCGGCGCTCCAGCAGGGCTCCGTCACCCAGGACGGCAAGCCGATCAACGCCGACACGGTGTACGACGGCACCAGCGGCCGCCAGGCCGTCGACCACGGCGTCAAGGTCGGCTTCGGGCCGCCCAACGAGGACAACGCCAACTACGGCGACATCACCGTCCAGAAGGCCATGGACGACTCCGTCAACTCCGTCTTCGCGCAGATGGGCGTCGACGTGGGCATGGACAAGGTGATGAGCACGGCCAAGCAGCTCGGCATGGACACCACCGGCATGCAGGCGGTCCCCGCCCAGACGCTGGGCTCCATGGGCGCGAGCCCGCTGGAGATGGCCGGCATCTACGCGACGCTCGACAACCACGGCAAGAAGGTCACCCCGGCGATCATCAAGTCGGTCGAGCACAAGGACCGCGATGTCACGCTCCCCGACCCGATCGGCGACCAGGTGATCAGCAGGACGGCCGCCGACACGGTCACCTCCGTGCTCACCGGCGTGGTCGACGACGGTACGGCCAGGGTGTCGGTGGCGGCCAACTCGGCGCGTGACGGGCAGCAGGTGGCCGGCAAGACGGGTACGTCCGACAACAACAAGTCGGCCTGGTTCACCGGATACACGCCCGGTCTGGTCACCTCGGTCGGGCTGTTCGGCGAGAGCGCCAAGACCCACGCGCAGGTTCCCATGACGGGCGCCACCGGCCTGCTCCCGGGCACCGGCCGGGTCAACGGCGGCGGGTACCCGGCGGAGATCTGGGCCGCCTACACCTTCGACGCGATGGACGGCGTCAGCAAGTTCGACCTGGACACCTCCCAGGGCGCCGCCGTCGAGACGCCGAAGCCGTCGACCAGCGCCACCCGGAGCCCGACCCAGTCGCCCTCGCAGTCGCCGTCGGGTACGCCGTCGTCGTCCGGCTCCCCGACCCAGTCGCCCACCCAGTCGCCGACGCAGAGCCCGACGCAGTCGCCGACGCAGAGCCCGACCCAGTCGCCGACCACCGAGCCGCCGACCGGCGACCCCAGCCCGGACAACCCGCTCGAACAGCTCGGGGGACAGCGGGGGCAGGCGGGACAGCAGCAGCGGCAGAACCAGCCGTAGACGGAACCGAGGGAGGGCGCCCGGTACTCACCGGGCGCCCTCCCTCATGCGTGCCGCCTCAGCCGCGGTGCAGCTCGAACCACACCACCTTGCCGGTGCTCAGCCGCGTCGCACCCCACCGCCGGGCCAGCTTGTTGACGAGGTACAGCCCCCGGCCGCCCTCGTCCGTCGCGCGCGCCTGCCGCAGCCGCGGCAGCTGCGGCACGTCGTCGCCGACCTCGCAGCGCAGCACATGCGTGCGCAGCAGCCGCAGCGTCACCGGCCGGGACGCGTACCGCACGGCGTTCGTCACGACCTCGCTGACCAGCAGCTCCACCGAGTCGGTGAGGTCCTCCATGTCCCAGCGGGCGAGCGCCCGCCGGGCCAGCCGGCGGGCCTGGCCCGGGGCCGAGTCCTCCGGCTCCAGCGTCCAGTACGCCACATCGCTCGGCGCGATCCCGTCGAAGCGGGCCGCGAGCAGCGCGATGTCGTCGTCCCGGTCGCCGGGCCCGAGCATGTCGAGGACCTCGTCGCACAGGGCTTCCAGCGGCGGCGGATGGTCCGGACCGGTCAGCTGCGCGGTGGCGGCGAGGCGCTCGCGCAGCTGCTCTATGCCGGTCCACACGTCCCGCAGCCGGGACTCCACCAGACCGTCGGTGTACAGCAGCAGCGTGGCCCCGGCCGGCGCGTCCAGCTCGACCGCCTCGAAGTCCACCCCGCCGACGCCGATCGGCGCGCCCGGCGGCACCCGCAACACCTCGGCCCGCCCGCCCAGGTGCAGCAGCACCGGCGGCGGATGACCGGCGTTGGCGATGGTGATGCGATGGGTGACCGGGTCGTAGACGGCGTACAGGCAGGTCGCCATGCGGTCGGTGCCGAGCCGCTGCGCCTGCTCGTCCAGGTGGTGCAGCACCTCCTGCGGCGGCAGGTCGAGCCCGGCCAGGGTCTGCGCGGTGGTGCGCAGCTGGCCCATGATCGCCGCCGACGTCATGGAGTGGCCCATGACGTCGCCGACCACCAGCGCGACCCGGCTGCCGGGCAGCGGAATCGCGTCGTACCAGTCGCCGCCCACCCGCGCGGTCTCCGCGGCCGGCAGGTACCGGGAGGCCAGCCGCACGCCGGTCGGGCGGGGCAGCGTCTCGGGCAGCATGGTGCGCTGCAGCTCGTCGGCGATGTACGCCTCGCGGCCGTACAGCACCGCCTTGTCGATGCCGAGCGCGCTGTGCGTGGCCAGCTGGGCGGCCACCAGCAGATCGTCCGTCTCGAACGCGAGGCGCTCGGGCCGGCGCAGGAACAGGGCGGCGCCGATCACCCGGCGCCGGCCGCGCAGGGGCGCGAGGATCGCGTGCTGTCCGGACGGCACGAGCGCCTCCGCGCCGTCGCCGAGCAGTTCGGGCAGCGCGGCTCGGGCGGCCGGCGCGTCCGCGAACACCGGGCGCACCCCGCGCAGCACCTCGTTCAGCGAGCCGCCGGGGCGCACCTCGCACAGCTCGGTCGTCAGCGAGGACAGTTCCGCGAGCGCGACCGGCTCGGGCTCCGGCTCGAACGCGCCGGGCAGCAGGACGCCGTCGGTGTCCCGCTCCTCCGGGATGCGGTCGGTGCGGCGCAACCGCAGTACGACGGGGCCGGTGGGCCGCTCGTCGCCGACCGGCAGCGGGTCGCGCAGATAGACGAGGATCGCGTCCGAGAACGTCGGCACCGTGGCCCGGCACAGACCCATCACGATCTCGTCCAGGTCGAGGCCGCGGGCGATCCGCCGGGTGGCCGCGCCGACGAACCTGAGCCGGTCGCCGTCACGCCGCATGGGCATCGGCCGCCCCGGCGGCAGACCCTGCCCGGTGCGGCGCTCCGGACCGCCCGGCGCCCTGTCCTGGTCGGCGCCGCCTGGCTGCGGCGGAATGGCCTCCGCGGGACGTGGGCGGTGGGCCGCGCCGGCGTCCGCGGTGGCGGGCTGGGAGTGCTCCGGGCCGTTGACTGGGGGCTCCTTCCCCTTGCCGTCCAGTGGCTGGCCACACGAGGTGGCCGTCCCGGGCCCGGAGGGCGCTCCGTCCGCCCGTGCCTGCACGGGTAAGACGGGGGTGCCGACCGGTTCCGGGGCATGCGTCAGGGCCCCGCGGCCGTCCGCGGGGTCGGCGCCCGTCTCGGGGCGCTCGAAGGAGGTGGGCTGCTCCGTCACGCGTGTCGCATCCATCCGTCCGGGGCTGCGCGCCGGGCGCGCAGTCGGTCCCGCAGAAGTCCCGATACCCGCAATACGTGCCCCGGGAACGGATTTTCCGCGTGCCCGGAGGAAGTTCCCGTGCCACCGGCGTGGGCCGCGCGCCCGACGGTGCTCCCCTGATACCCCTCGTTCACGTCCCTGCCGCCCCTCGGTGACGATCGGTCAAGCCCGGCGCAAGCCGCGGAAGTTGTCGCTCCGAAGCGCCCTTGCGGAGGACGATCCTACGTTTCCTGCCCGGGGGCGCATCAAGAGTCTCATGAGGACACGTGCGCGGGCGTACGGTCCCAGTCCTCGGGGAGTGACGGTACCGTCCAGGACGCGTCAGGGCGCCACCCCGGCCAGCCTTCCGAGAACGGCGGTCCCCAGGCCGCGATCGCCTCCAGGGCCGCCTGCCCGGCCGCACGGACCCGTTCGGCGGTCCCGGCGGGCATCAGGCCGTCCCGCTGGGCCTGTGCGAACTCGTCCTCGTCACGCCATCGCCAGCTGCGGTCCGGATGCACGTCGATGTCCAGGAAGTGGTCCTCGGAGTCCACCCCGCCCGCCCAGCGGACCAGCGGCTCCTCCAGGTTGACGTACCAGTTCTTGAACCGCCAGCCCGGTTCCCAGAACAGCCACACCGACCAGGGCACGCCCGGCTGGGCCAGCTTCAGGACGCCGGTGCCGAGCCAGCGGTCCCGCCGCACCGTGCGCGGCTTGGTGTAGCGGGACTCCAGCGGCTCGCGGTGCACCGGCGTGCCGTCGGCCAGGGCCGGTTTCACGCACTCGGTGCCGGGTGCCAGCCAGACGGCGAGCAGTTCGGCGTCGTCGCGTACGACGGTGACGGGCCGCACGATGTGGAACCTCGCGCCGCCGTTCTCCCGGTAACGCCACAGGATCTGTGTCCCCGGCGCCCAGTACGCCGCAGGTCCCGCCGCCGCTTGCCGCATCGTTCCGTCGTCCGTCATGGACAGATATTAGGTGCCGGGCGGGGCGGGCGCTGCGGCGCGGGTCACGGTTCCCCCGTGCGCCCGCGGGGTGGCCGAAATGGTTCGCTCGGGGGGTTACGGGTGTGTCATCCGCAGCACGTCCAGCGCCTCGTCCAGCTGATCCGCGGTCAGCTCGCCGCGCTCCACGTACCCGCCGTCCAGCACCACCTGACGGATCGTCCTGTGCTCGGCGAGCGCCTTCTTGGCGACCTTCGCGGCCTCCTCGTAGCCGATGTACTTGTTGAGCGGGGTGACGACGGACGGCGACGACTCGGCGTACTCGCGGGCGCGTTCGCGGTCGGCGGTGATGCCGTCGACGGTGCGGTCCGCCAGCAGCCGGGTCACGTTGGCCAGCAGCCGGATCGATTCCAGGACGTTCTTGGCGATGACCGGGAGCATCACGTTCAGCTCGAAGTTGCCGGCGGCGCCCGCGGTGGCGATGGTCGCGTCGTTGCCGACCACCTGGGCGGCGACCATCAGCACGGCCTCCGGCACCACCGGGTTGACCTTGCCCGGCATGATCGAGGAGCCCGGCTGGAGGTCGGGCAGCCGGATCTCGGCGAGGCCGGTGCGCGGGCCCGAGGACATCCAGCGCAGATCATTGGCGATCTTCGTCAGCCCGACCGCGATGGTCCGCAGCTGCCCGCTGGTCTCCACGACGCCGTCCCGGGCGCCCTGCGCCTCGAAGTGGTCGCGGGCCTCGGTCAGCGGCAGCCCGGTCGCGCGGGCCACCTCCTCGATGACGGCCGCGGAGAACCCGGGCGGGGTGTTGATGCCGGTGCCCACCGCGGTGCCGCCCAGCGGCAGCTCGGCCAGCCGGGGCAGCGAGGCGCGCAGCCGCTCGACGCCGTAGCGGATCTGCGCCGCGTAGCCGCCGAACTCCTGGCCCAGCGTCACGGGCGTCGCGTCCATCAGATGCGTGCGGCCCGACTTCACCACGTCGGCGAACTCGGCGCTCTTGCGCTGCAGCGCGGCGGCGAGGTGGTCGAGGGCCGGGATCAGGTCATGGGTGACGGCGGTGGTGGCGGCGATGTGGATCGAGGAGGGGAAGACGTCGTTGGACGACTGCGAGGCGTTGACGTGGTCGTTCGGATGCACCGGGCGCCCGAGCCGCTCGCTCGCCAGGGTCGCGAGGACCTCGTTGGCGTTCATGTTGGACGAGGTGCCCGAACCGGTCTGGAAGACGTCGACGGGGAAGTGCTCGTCCCAGTCGCCCCGGGCCACCTCCCCGGCCGCCTCCTGGATCGCCTGCGCGACGTCCTCGTCCAGTACCCCGAGTTCCGCGTTCACCTTCGCCGCGGCCGCCTTGACCCGTGCGAGCGCCTCGATGTGCGCCCGCTCGATCCGCTGCCCGGACACCGGGAAGTTCTCCACGGCCCGCTGCGTCTGCGCCCGCCACTTGGCACCCGCCGGTACCCGGACCTCGCCCATGGAGTCGTGCTCGATGCGGTATTCGCTCATACCGGGTACAGCGGGCGGGGGCCCGTGGATGTTCCGGGGGCCGGGCCGTCGGCCGTGGCCCAGCCCCCGTACGGGTCAGGCCGGACCGGGGCCGCGCACCGGAATGGAGGTGAACGTCGGCTGGGGGGCCGGGTCCTGGAAGAAGTCGTTGCCCTTGTCGTCCACGACGATGAACGCCGGGAAGTCCTCGACCTCGATCTTCCAGACGGCCTCCATGCCCAGCTCCTCGTACTCCAGGACCTCCACCTTCTTGATGCAGTCCTGGGCGAGGCGGGCCGCGGGCCCGCCGATGGAGCCGAGGTAGAAGCCGCCGTGGGCGTCGCACGCGTCGGTGACCTGCTTGCTGCGGTTGCCCTTGGCGAGCATCACCTTGGAGCCGCCGGCCGCCTGGAACTGTGCCACGTAGGAGTCCATCCGGCCGGCCGTGGTCGGCCCGAAGGAGCCGGACGCGTAGCCCTCGGGCGTCTTGGCCGGGCCGGCGTAGTACACCGGGTGGTCCTTCAGGTACTGCGGCATCTCCTCGCCGGCGTCCAGGCGCTCCTTGATCTTGGCGTGCGCGATGTCGCGGGCCACGACCAGCGGACCGGTCAGCGACAGCCGGGTCTTGACCGGGTACTTGGTCAGCTCGGCGAGGATCGTGTCCATCGGCTGGTTGAGGTCGATCTCGACGACGTCGCCCTCGGTCCGCAGGTGCTCGTCCGTCGTCTCCGGCAGGAACCGGGCCGGGTCCCGCTCCAGCTGCTCCAGGAAGACGCCCTCGGCGGTGATCTTCGCGACGGCCTGGCGGTCGGCCGAGCAGGACACGGCGATGGCGACCGGGCAGGACGCGCCGTGCCGGGGCAGCCGGACCACGCGGACGTCGTGGCAGAAGTACTTGCCGCCGAACTGCGCGCCGATGCCGATCTTCTGGGTCAGCTCGAAGACCTTCTCCTCCAGGTCCTTGTCCCGGAAGCCGTGGCCGAGCGGCGAACCCTCGGTGGGCGCGTCGTCCAGGTAGTGCGCGGAGGCGTACTTCGCGGTCTTGAGCGCGTACTCCGCGCTGGTGCCGCCGACGACGATCGCCAGGTGGTACGGCGGGCACGCGGCCGTACCGAGCGAACGGATCTTCTCCTCCAGGAACTTCATCATGGAGGCCTCGTTCAGGACGGCCTTGGTCTCCTGGTACAGGAAGGACTTGTTGGCCGAGCCGCCGCCCTTCGCCATGAACAGGAACTTGTAGGCGCCGCCGTCCGTCGCGTACAGCTCGATCTGCGCGGGCAGGTTGGAGCCGGTGTTCTTCTCCTCCCACATGGTGAGCGGAGCCATCTGCGAGTAGCGCAGGTTCAGCTTGGTGTAGGCGTCGTAGATGCCGTGCGAGAGGTGCTTCTCGTCCGTGCCCTCGGTGAGGACGTCCTGGCCGCGCTTGCCCATGACGATTGCCGTGCCGGTGTCCTGGCACATCGGCAGCACGCCCGCCGCCGCGATGTTCGCGTTCTTCAGCAGGTCCAGGGCGACGAACTTGTCGTTCGCGGACGCCTCGGGGTCGTCGATGATGCGGCGCAGCTGGGCGAGGTGGGCCGGGCGCAGGTAGTGCTGGATGTCGTGGATGGCCTCCGCGGCCAGCGCCCGCAGTGCCCCGGGCTCCACCTTGAGGAACGTCCGTCCGTCCGGGCCCTCGACGGTGGACACGCCCTCGGACGTGACCAGCCGGTAGGGGGTGGTGTCCTCTCCCTGGGGGAGCAGATCGGTGTACGCGAACTCAGGCATCTCAGCCCATTCCTCACTCTGACGGACGGCGCCCGTCGACGCCGGCGGGCCCGTCCAGCGTAGAACCTGCCGCCGACGGCGGACTTGTGAGGTAAGGCTCAGTCGAGTCATCCACACCCCTAGTCGCGATCTATCGCGTTTCGGTACGCTGCTGCCGTGGACCTTCAGAAGCCCGCCCGTACCCAGGACGCCACCCCGAGCGTCTCCGCCCTGCGTGCCTCGGACGCCGACCGCGACCGGGTCGCCGACATCCTCCGCGAGGCCCTCGCCGAGGGCCGGCTCACCGCCGACGAGCACGCCGAGCGCGTGGACGGCGTGCTGAACGCGAAGACGGTCGGCGAACTGGAGGTCTTCATCCAGGACCTGCCCGCCGCCCACGAGCACCCGTCCCGTGCCGCCTTCACCCCCGCCCCGCCGCGCCCCACGGACGAGATACCCGGCGAGTCCGACGCCAACGTGGTGGCGGTCCTCAGCAGCGCCGTCCGCCGGGGCCGCTGGCGCGCCGGGCGCCGGCTGCACGCGTACTCGGTCTTCGGCAGCGTCGAGATCGACCTCAGCGAGGCGATCTTCGAGTACCAGCAGGTCGTGATCAAGGCCGTCTCGGTCTTCGGCGACATCCAGATCCGCGTCCCGGAGAACGTGTCGCTGCGCGGCACCGGCGGCGGCGTCCTCGGCAACTTCGACGTGGCGACCCTGGACTCGACCGAGACGGACGCGCCGGTCGTCTACGTCGACGGCTGGGCCGTCCTCGGCAACGTGGAGGCGCGGCCCAGGCGCGGCAAACTCGTCTCGGACATCCTGGAGCGGGTTCAGGACAAGGTCGAGCGGAAGCTGCGCAAGCGCCTCGACCGCTGACGGCCGCGAACTCCCCGGCGACCGCCCCGCCTTCGGGAACGCAGTGCATAGGCGCGCGTACAGCGGGTAGGGCTTGCTGCATCGTCTCTCGCTCGCGAAGCCGTCGTCAGGAGTAGACCCGTGCTGCAACCGCCGCATTCGTCCCTGCAGGTAGCTGCCGTACCGGCCCAGCGGGTGCCAGCGCGGGAGCGGGACCAGGAGGCACCCTGGCACACCGAGGCCGTGTGCCGGCGCGACGAGGCGGGGCTGTTCTTCGCCCCGTCCAAGGAGCCGACCGCCGCCCGGCTGTCCCGCGAGGAGGCGGCCAAGCGCGTCTGCGCCCGCTGCCCGGTCATGGTCGAGTGCCGCGAACACGCCCTCCTCCAGCCCGAGCCCTACGGCGTCTGGGGCGGTCTGACGGCGGCCGAGCGCCGCGTGGTCCTGGCGCGGCGCCGCCGCCGCGAACTGGACCTGAAGAAGACGGCCCGTGTGACGACGGACCGCATAGCCGGCTAGGGCCTCTCGTCTGGATCAGGTCGGCTCCGGGCGGCGGCACCTCGCCGCCGCTCCGGGACCCCGGCGAGATCCGGAGGAGAGGCCCTGGCGGACGAAGCGCCCCCTTTGCACAGGGGGCGCTCCCGCCGCTCTGCCTACTTGGCCCGCTCGAAGTCGATCGCGCTGTAGGCCCGCAGCTTGCTGAGCCGGTGCTCGGAGTCGATCCGGCGCACCGTGCCCGACTTCGAGCGCATCACGATCGACTCGGTGAGCGCGGTCTCCGACCGGTACCGCACACCGCGCAGCAGCTCACCGTCGGTGATGCCGGTGGCCACGAAGAACACGTTCTCCCCGGAGACCAGGTCGTCCGTCGTGAGCACCCGGTCGAGATCGTGCCCGGCGTCGACGGCCCGCTGCCGCTCCTCGTCGTCCTTGGGCCAGAGCTTGCCCTGGATCGTGCCGCCCAGGCACTTCACGGCGCACGCGGAGATGATGCCCTCGGGCGTACCGCCGATGCCGAGCAGCAGGTCGACGCCCGTGCCCTCGCGCAGCGCGTAGACGGACCCGGCGACATCGCCGTCGGAGATCAGCTTGATGCGGGCGCCGGCCTCCCGGACCTCCTTGATCAGGCCCTCGTGCCGGGGCCGGTCCAGGATGACGACGGTGACGTCCTCCGGGGTCGCCTTCTTCGCCTTGGCGATCCGCCGGATGTTGACGGCGACGGGCGCGTCGATGTCCACGAAGTCCGCGGCCTCGGGGCCGGTGACCAGCTTGTCCATGTAGAACACGGCGGACGGGTCGAACATGGCGCCGCGCTCGGCGGCGGCCAGCACCGCGATGGCGTTCGGCATGCCCTTGGCGGTCAGCGTGGTGCCGTCGATCGGGTCGACGGCGATGTCCACCTCGGGGCCGGTGCCGTCGCCGATGTGCTCCCCGTTGAAGAGCATCGGGGCTTCGTCCTTCTCGCCCTCGCCGATGACGACGACGCCGTTCATCGAGACGGTGGAGACGAGGGACCGCATGGCGCGCACCGCGGCACCGTCGGCGCCGTTCTTGTCACCGCGCCCGACCCAGCGGCCGGCGGCCATGGCCGCGGCTTCGGTCACCCGGACGAGTTCCAGGGCGAGGTTGCGGTCGGGAGCCTCGGCGGGAACATCGAGTTCGGAGGGCAGGTGATGATTTTCGGTCATCGGGGCGCACCTTTCTGATACGGCGACGGCCGGATGAGGGTCTGGGCCATGACTCTATCGTTAGGCAGACAAAATGAGCAGGGGACCCCACGTTTGAGCGCATGAGGCACCTGCGACGATAGGGGCGTGGCAGGTTCGAAAGGCAAGCAGAAGACGGCCCGGGACATGATTCTCTCCCTGGCCCTGATCGGTATCGCGGCGGCGGTCGTCTACCTCTTCGCCATCCCGCACGACAATCACGCTCCGGACCTCAAGCGGGTCGACTACCGGGTCGAGCTGATCACGGCCCGCAGGGCGGCGAGCTACCCGGTGGCGGGGCCCGAGGGCCTGTCCGACGCCTGGAAGGCCACCTCCGTGAGCTACGACGGCGCGAACGGCGACTACTGGCACCTGGGTTTCCAGACCCCGGATGCCCAGTATGTCCAGATCGAGCAGTCGGCGCAGAAGCGGGCCGACTTCATCGGCCAGGCCACCCAGGGCGCGAAGGCCACCAAGAGCACCGAGCGGATCGACGGCCGCACCTGGACCCGCTACACCGGCGGCCGCTACGACGCCCTCGTCCTGGAGGACACGCCCGGCTCGACCACGGTGGTCGCCGGCACGGCCTCCTTCACCGAACTGACGAAGATGGCGTCCGTGCTCCGGATGGAGAAGACGTCCGCGTCCTGACCGACCGGACACCGACGGAGAGGCCCCCGGCGATGCCGGGGGCCTCTCCGTCGTGCGGGGCGGCTCAGACGGTCGTGACGACGTCCTCGTACGCGAGCCGCGGGGAGCGCGGGTGCGACGCGTCCGGGCCCGGCCTGCCGATGTTGACGACCATCAGCGGGGTGTGGTCGTCGTCCAGGAACTCCTTGCGCACGCCCTCGGAGTCGAACCCGGTCATCGGGCCCGCGGCGAGGCCGGCGGCGCGCACGCCGACGATGAAGTAGGCGGCCTGGAGCGCGGCGTTCAGGGCGGCGGAGCGCTCGCGCACCGGGCGCTCGGCGAAGAAGGCGTCCTTGGCGGCCGGGAAGGCCGGGAACAGGGCCGGCAGCTCCTCGTGGAACTCGTTGTCCGCGGAGAGGATCGCGACCAGCGGGGCGGTGGCGGTCTTCGGCCGGTTGCCCTCGGCCATGTGCGCCACCAGGCGCTCGCGGGCCTCGGGGGAGCGGACCAGGGTGACGCGCAGCGGGGTCTGGTTGAAGGCGGTGGGGCCGTACTTGACCAGGTCGTAGATCGCCCGGACCTGCTCCTCGGTCACCGGCTCGTCGGTGAAGGCGTTCGCGGTGCGGGCCTCGCGGAACAGCAGGTCCTGGGCGGCGGGGTCGAGAACGAGAGACATCGTGACTTCCTCGGTGATGCGTACGGTCCGCTCCGGACCGCTGCTGACCGTACGACCCTACGGCAGTCGAGGTTTAACGTTCAACAATAATGAGGGTCGAGTGGTCCACCCCACAGTCCCGGGCGGGCCCTACTCGCCCTCCGCGCCCTCTTCCTCCTCCGCGAGCGCTGCGTCCAGGCGGGCGCGCGCCCCCTCCAGCCAGCGCCGGCACACCTTGGCCAGCTCCTCCCCGCGCTCCCACAGCGCCAGGGAGTCCTCCAGCGAGGCGCCACCCGCCTCCAGCCGCCGTACGACCTCGATCAGTTCGTCCCGCGCCTGCTCGTACGAGAGCGTCTCTCCCGCCCCGCCGGTCTCCGTCTTGCCGGTCATTCGCCCACCTTCACCGTGAATTCGCCGTCGGCGACGCGCGCTCGCAGCGCCTCGCCCTCACTCACCTCGCCCGCGGCGCGCACCACGTGCCCGTCGGAGCGTTGCAGTACCGCGTAGCCGCGCTTCAGCGTGGCCGCGGGGGACAGGGCCACCACACGCGCGTGCGTGTGCGCCAGCTCCGAGTCCGCCCGGTCCAGCAGATGGCCGAGGGTGCGCCGGCTCCGCCCGGCCAGGGAGGCCACATGGTCGGCCCGCTCGTCGAGCATCCGGTGCGGGTCCTCCATCGCGGGCCGGGCCAGCGCGTGCGCCAGCCCCCGCTCCTCGCGCTCCAGCAGCGTGTGCGCACAGCGCCGGGCGCGATCCCGCAGCATCCGCACCCGCTCCAGCTCCTCGCCCACGTCCGGTACGACCTTCTTGGCCGCGTCGGTCGGGGTGGAGGCGCGCAGATCGGCGACCAGGTCGAGCAGCGGACTGTCCGGCTCGTGCCCGATCGCGGACACGACCGGGGTACGGCACCCCGCCACCGCCCGTACCAGCTGCTCGTCGGAGAACGGCAGCAGATCCTCCACGCTGCCGCCGCCCCGGGCGACGACGATGACGTCCACGTCCTCGATCGCGTCCAGCTCCTCGACCGCCCGCACGACCTGCGGGACTGCGTGCACCCCCTGCACGGGGACGTTGCGCACCTCGAAGCGGACCGCGGGCCAGCGATGCCGCGCGTTCTCCAGCACGTCCCGCTCCGCCGCGGAGGCCCGCCCGCAGACCAGGCCGATCAGCTGCGGCAGGAACGGCAACGGCTTCTTGCGCTCCGCCGCGAACAGTCCCTCCGCCGCGAGCGACTTCTTCAGCCGCTCCAGCCGGGCCAGCAGCTCGCCGACCCCGACCGGCCTCATCTCGGCCGCGCGCAGCGAGAGCTGGCCCCGCGGCGCGTACCACTCCGGCTTGGCGAGCACCAGGACGCGGGCGCCCTCGCCGACGACGTCCGCCACGGCGTCGAACACCTGCCGGAAGCAGGTCACGCTGACCGAGATGTCGTACGACGGGTCGCGCAGCGTCAGGAACACGACGCCGGCGCCCGGCCGCCGCGACAGCTGGGTGATCTGCCCCTCGACCCACACCGCGCCCAACCGGTCGATCCATCCCCCGATCAGCCGGGAGACCTCACCGACCGGCAGGGGCGCCTCAGGGGTCGTCTTCAAAACCATGCGCCGAGCGTAATGGCCGCCACCGACAGGGAGGTCCGGACGAGCGCGGGCGGCTGATCCCGGTGCGGTCGCGCGCCCCCTACGATGGACCCATGACCGCTTCGCCTCGCCGCCGTGTCCTGCTCGCCGCCCCCCGAGGCTACTGCGCCGGCGTGGACCGCGCCGTGATCGCCGTCGAGAAGGCCCTGGAACAGTACGGCGCGCCGATCTACGTCCGGCACGAGATCGTCCACAACAAGTACGTCGTGCAGACCCTGGAGAAGAAGGGCGCCGTCTTCGTCGAGCGCACGGACGAGGTGCCCGAGGGCAACATCGTCATGTTCTCGGCCCACGGCGTGGCCCCCGTCGTCCACGAGGAGGCCGCCCGCGGCCGCCTCGCCACCATCGACGCCACCTGCCCCCTGGTCACCAAGGTCCACAAGGAAGCCGTCCGGTACGCGGGCGAGGACTACGACATCCTGCTGATCGGCCACGAGGGCCACGAGGAGGTCATCGGCACCTCCGGCGAGGCCCCCGACCACATCCAGCTGGTCGACGGCCCCGAGGACGTCGCCAAGATCGAGGTCCGCGACCCCGAGCGCGTCGTGTGGCTGTCGCAGACCACCCTCTCCGTGGACGAGACCATGGAGACCGTCGACGCCCTGAAGACCAAGTTCCCTGGCCTGGTCTCCCCACCCAGCGACGACATCTGCTACGCCACGCAGAACCGCCAGACCGCCGTGAAGCAGATGGGCGCAGACTCCGACCTGGTCATCGTCGTCGGCTCCCGCAACTCCTCCAACTCCAAGCGCCTGGTCGAGGTCGCGAAGCTCGCCGGTGCCCGCGAGGCGTACCTGGTGGACTACGCCGACGAGATCGACGAGACCTGGCTGGAGGGCGTGAGCACCGTCGGCGTCACCTCCGGCGCCTCCGTCCCCGAGGTGCTGGTCGAGCAGGTCCTGGAGTGGCTCGCCGAGCGCGGCTACGCGGACGTGGAGATCGTCAAGACCGCCGAGGAGTCCATCACCTTCTCGCTGCCCAAGGAACTCCGCCGCGACCTGCGCGAGGAGGCGGCCAACCTGGTGGCCGAGCGCGGCGGATCGGGCGCTTCCCAGGAGTGATCACGGCCGGGCGGACGTGACTGTCGGTGGCCCGTCGTAACGTGGAGCCATGCAGATCTTCGGCGTGGACATCGGCGGATCCGGGATCAAGGGCGCCCCTGTGGACCTCGACAGGGGCGACCTCGCCCAGGAGCGCTGCAAGGTGCTCACCCCCCACCCGGCGACGCCCGACGGCGTGGCCGACGGGGTCAAGCAGGTGATCGACCACTTCGGCTGGACCGGCCCGGTGGGCCTGACCTTCCCCGGAGTGGTCACCGGCGGCGCGACGGTCCGTACGGCGGCCAACGTCGACAGGAGCTGGGTCGACACCGACGCGCGCGCCCTGTTCGGCAGCAGACTGGGCGGCCTGCCGGTGACCGTGGTCAACGACGCGGACGCGGCGGGCGTCGCCGAGATGCAGTTCGGCGCGGGCCGGGGCCGCGGGGGCACGGTCATCCTGCTCACCTTCGGCACCGGCATCGGCAGCGCCGTCTTCGCGGACGGCGTCCTGGTCCCCAACACCGAGCTGGGCCACCTGGAGCTGGGCGGCCACGACGCCGAGCACAAGGCGTCCAGCAAGGCCAAGGAGGACCACGACCTGAGCTGGGAGCAGTGGGCGCGCCGCGTCCAGAAGTACCTGGCGCACGTGGAGATGCTGTTCTCGCCCGAGGTGTTCATCATCGGCGGCGGGGTCAGCCGCAAGGCCGACAAGTTCCTGCACCACATCGAGGGCATCAAGGCCGACATCGTCCCCGCGCAGCTCCAGAACAACGCGGGGATCGTGGGGGCGGCGATGCGGGCGGCGCAGCTGTCGTGACGGACGCGACGCGCGGGAGCGCGTCACCAGGCACCGCGTCCTGATCCCCTCCTCCGCGGGCGTTCGCCGCCCTCAGCGCTGCCGCCTCCGCCGCCGTACCCACCGCACCCGTCGTACGAGCACGATCACCCCGGCGGCCAGCGTCCCCCCGTACAGCCAGCCGGCCTGGGTGGCCAGCCCGGTCGCCAGGCCCATCAGGCGGCCGAGCATCCCCTCGCGCCCGTCGGAGACCACGAGCAGCCCGGTGGCGAAGGCGATGGGCACGGCGACGGGCGCGGTCAGCACGTCCCCGGGGCGCACCCACAGCGCGGTCAGCACGCACACGGGCAGGAACAGCGCGCCGTACACCGGCAGCGAGCCGTCGAGGAGCAGCTGGTCCAGGCAGCCCAGGAGGAACATCGTGGCGACGCAGAACAGCCCGCCGCCGAGCCCGGTGAGCCGGGGGCCCGGCAGTCTCGCACCCGGCACCGGCCGGGCCGGCCACGGCTGTCCCGGGCCGCGCCCCGCCTCCGGGCCCGGCGGGCGGCGCCGGGCCTGCGGCGGCAGCTGGGCGCGGGGCTGAGGGCCGCGTCGCCGTCCGTCGTTCGGGGGTCGCGTTCTGTGCTGCTCCATTGGACCAACTTAGGTCTGCTTATGTGCCCGATCGGCTCCCAGACACGCCGATGCGCGGACCTTGGCCGGGAGGGCGGCGCTCCCGGGAGAGGGGCGCGCGGAACGCCGTAGACTGGTGGATCGGCCAGTGTCCTCCGAGGGCCTGGCAGCCCCAGCTCCTGGCCCTCTCACCACGGGAAGTCGCAACGTGTCGCTCACGATCGGAATCGTCGGCCTGCCCAACGTCGGCAAGTCGACCCTGTTCAACGCCCTGACCAAGAACGACGTGCTGGCGGCCAACTACCCGTTCGCCACGATCGAGCCCAACGTCGGCGTGGTCGGCGTGCCCGACGGCCGGCTGGCCCAGCTGGCCTCGATCTTCAGCTCGGAGCGCATCCTCCCGGCGACGGTCGACTTCGTGGACATCGCCGGCATCGTGCGCGGCGCGTCCGAGGGCGAGGGCCTGGGCAACAAGTTCCTCGCGAACATCCGCGAGTCGGACGCGATCTGCCAGGTCATCCGCGCCTTCAAGGACGAGAACGTCGTCCATGTCGACGGCAAGGTCTCGCCCAAGGACGACATCGAGACGATCAACACCGAGCTGATCCTCGCCGACCTCCAGACCATCGAGAAGGTCCTGCCGCGGCTCCAGAAGGAGTCCCGGATCAAGAAGGACGTCGCGCCGAAGGTCAAGGCGGTCGAGGAGGCCAAGGAGATCCTGGAGAAGGGCGACACGCTCTTCGCGCACGGCATCCTCCAGGGCACCGAGCGGGCCGAGCTGCTGCACGACCTGCACCTGCTGACCACCAAGCCGTTCCTCTACGTCTTCAACGTGGACGAGGACGAGCTCACGGACGAGGACTTCAAGGACGAGCAGCGCGCGCTGGTCGCCCCCGCCGAGGCGATCTTCCTGAACGCCAAGCTGGAGGCCGACCTCGCCGAGCTGGACGAGGACGAGGCCCTCGAACTCCTCCAGTCCGTCGGCCAGGAGGAGCCCGGCCTCGCCACCCTGGCCCGCGTCGGCTTCAACACCCTCGGCCTCCAGACCTACCTCACGGCCGGCCCCAAGGAATCCCGCGCCTGGACCATCAAGAAGGGCGCCACCGCACCGGAGGCGGCCGGTGTCATCCACACCGACTTCCAGAAGGGCTTCATCAAGGCCGAGGTCATCTCCTTCGCCGACCTCGTCGCCACCGGCTCCGTGGCCGAGGCCCGCGCCAAGGGGAAGGCGCGGATGGAGGGGAAGGACTATGTGATGCAGGACGGGGATGTGGTGGAGTTCCGCTTCAACGTCTGATTTGACGTGCAGAAACGACCTGACCTGCGAGAACGTGGGTCAGGCCGTTGTGCTGTCCGTAGCGGTCCACGGAACCTGGAGCAGCTACGTGTCGTAGACCGTGGAGCGGTGTCCGACGTGTACGACCCACACCACCAGCTCCCCGTTGTCGATCGTGTAGACGACACGGTAGTCACCGACCCGAAGGCGGCGGCGCTCAGGCTGGGACACGAGTGCGGTGGTGTTGAAGCCGAAGGGGTCGCTCTCCAGCTCTGTCAGTTTGGCCAGGATGCGAAGCGCCATGTCACGCGGGATCTTGCGCAGCTCCGCCTGGGCCTCGGGCCGGAACACCGTGCGGTAGTCACTCACTGCGTTCCAGCGTCTCCCTCATCACGTCCTCGATCGGGACGCCGACGGCCGGCCTCGCCATGCGCTCGTCGATGATGCGGTTGATCTCGCGCTCCTCCCACTCCTGGTACTTGCGCAGCACGTCGATCGAGACCACGGCGGCGACCTGCTTGCCGCGACGGGTGATGACAGTGGGCACGTCGTCGCGGTCGGCCCGTTCGACGACTTCGGCCAAGTGGGCGCGTACGTCGCGGATGGACTCTATGGGCAGTGGCTGAGTCATGCTTCAAGGGTACCGAGTGTGCCATGTGTACACAACGTTTACGGGTCCCGACCGGGTGTCGGGGGTCAGCGGTAGCAGTATGCGGGGATATGGCGAGAGCAGGACACCACGGGCCGCGCGGAGTGTTACGGCTTCCATCTGACCGTGAAGGGCACGCCTGCTTCGATCGAGCTCGACGCCCGTGCCGCCCGGCTCCTGGGCGAGCGAGGGTTCGCCAGTCCCGCAGACGGTCCGCAGGATGCTCGTACCCGCCCGTCGGAGGTCAACGCGACCAAACGGTGAAATGCCTGGTCAGAGGCTCCGGTGGGACTCCATCGCTGGTCAGGATCGGCTCGCAGGCATTCCGCTTCAACGACTGACGCTATGTCAATACTTTTGCCCGACGCGCCTGTTGGCGAGTCGGGCGCAAGCGTGTGTCCGCGGTGAGCCCTCGATCCCGCGATGCGGTGACAGCGTTTGGCCGGGCGGCGTTGCCGCGACGCGGTCTCAGACCTTGACGACCTCCACGGAAGGGCCGCACAGGAGTGTCAGGTCCTCGGGGTCGGAGGTGAGGACGGTGACCGGCTGGGGCGCGCTGCGGGCGATGGCGGCGAGAACGGCATCGATGGCGTACTTGTGACCGTGAAGGTGATGGGTGCGAAGGAGGACGGCGGCCCGGTCGGTGATCTCCTTGGTGACGTCGTGAACGTCGACGCGGGAGAGGACCCACTTGATGCGGGCCGGGTGGATGCGCTCGTAGTCGGCCTCAAGCGTGGTCATGGCGCTGGCGGCGACGCGTACGCCCTCCTCCGACGCCGCCTGGACCAGAGCCACGACGGTGCGGTCCTTGCGGTAGAGCTTCGAGAGTCCTTCGCTGTCGAGCAGGAGGGTGCCGGGCATCAGGCGGCGGCCCCGCCGGCCTGCCGGTGGTCGTGGCGCAGCAGCGCCCGGGCGGCCTCGATCTCCTCGCGGGTGAGAGCTTCGTTGTCGGTCTCGAAGTCGGCGACGATCTCCCGCAGCTTGTCCATGGCGACCCTCTGTTCGAGGGCCTCGGCGACGTAGGCGGAGAAACCGCCGGGCCCGACATGGGCGCGTACGGCCTCGGCGAGATCTTCGGGCAGGCTGATCGAATACTTCCTGCTACCGCTCATGGTGCTGATCCTACCGGTAGTCGTAAGTCTGAGGGTGTGAATGACTGCCCCGAGTTTCGGTCCACCCGCAGGGAGCCGCGAACGTCTGTCGAGGCCCCGTGGGAGCGGTGGGAGGATGCGAGGAGGGTCAGAGAGGGGCGGGGAGCGTGGGGCGTGGGGAGCGGGACACGGTCGCGAGGGGAGCGCGACTGCATGAGGCGGCTCAGGCAGTGGTCGGTGACCACGGAAGGGCAGTGGAGGCGGTACGGGCGGCACTGAAGCCGATCCACGATGCGGCGGTGAAGCGGGAGCTCGACACCATTCCCGTCGCCCGGCTGCAGGACGTCACCGAAGGACGGCTGCGGCTGGGGAGCGTCGAGAAGAGCGGACTGCGCACCCTGGGCAGTGTTCTCGAAGCGGGCCCCTACCGGTTGCGGCAGATTCCCGGTGTCGGGCAGCGCACCGTCGACCAGATGCTCGCCGCCGCCCGCAGGCTCTCCGAGGCTGTGTACGAGACCGTGGCCGTCCACATCGACGTGGACCAGCCGGAGCCGCGCACCACCGCGCTCGTCATGGCCCTGCACGTCCTGGTGGAGGCCGGCCCGGACGCCCGGCGTGCGGTCGACAAGGCCACCGCCCTGGCGGAACGGCTCGGTCCGTTGCTGGCCGACGCGAGGCCCGCCGCCGGAAGGGTCAGGATGCTTCTGGCCGGCCGGGAGAAGAAGGTTCGCGCGTGGGCGGCGGTCGCCGAGATCCGGTCGCTGGTGGACGAGGCGGAGCGGGCCGGTCTGCCCGAGCTGCTCGCCCAGGCGTCCGTGGACCTGCTCCGGGGGCTCTCGTCCGACGTCGCGGCCTGGGTGGACTTCGAACTCCGCTCCGCGGAGTACTACAGCCTGCTCGCCGAGATCTCCGGGCGGCTGCCGGACGCGGCTGCCGCGGAGGGCTTTCTGCCGGACGAGATCGCGGAGCGGGTACGGACCCAGCACCTCGACGACACGCACCGGCGGGTCTCCCTGCGCGGATACCAGGCGTTCGGCGCACGGTTCGCGCTTGCGCAGCGCAAGGTGATACTCGGCGACGAGATGGGCCTCGGGAAGACCATCCAGGCGATCGCCGTCCTCGCCCACCTGGCTGCCGAGGGACAGAGTCACTTCATGGTCGTCTGCCCGGCGAGCGTCCTCGTGAACTGGACTCGGGAGATCGAGGACCGCAGCGCCCTGCGCGTCATGGTGCTCCACGGTCCTGACCGGCACTACGCGTTCGCCGACTGGAAGGGGCGGGGCGGGGTGGGGGTGACCACGTTCGACGCACTGCGCGGATTTCCGGCGCCGGGCGGCGGGGAGGTCGGACTCCTTGTCGTCGACGAAGCGCACTCCGTGAAGAACCCGAAGACCAAGCGGTCTCAGTCGGTCGCCCTGTGGACGGAGCGTTGTGAGCGCAGCCTCTTCATGACCGGGACCCCGATGGAGAACCGGGTCGTGGAGTTCCGCAACTTGGTCCAGATGCTCGACGGCGACGTCGCGGACTCCCTCGGTGAACGGGACGCGTTGGCCGGATCGGTCGCCTTCCGCAAGGCTGTGGCCCCGGTCTACCTGCGGCGCAACCAGGAGGACGTGCTGACGGAACTCCCGAGCCTTCAACAGACCGACGAGTGGGAGGAGCTGAGCGCTTCGGACGAGGAGGCGTACCGCGACGCCGTGCGCGCGGGCAACTTCATGGCCATGCGCAGGGCCGCCTACATGCGCCCTGAGAAGTCGGCCAAGTTGGACCGGCTCCGGGAGATACTCCAGGAGGCCGGCGAGAACGGGCAGAAGACGGTGGTCTTCTCCAACTTCAAGGACGTACTGGGCGTGGTGAAGGAGGCGCTCGCGGCCGGAACCGCCGGGGCCACTCCGGTGTTCGGTCCGCTGACCGGCGGCGTCCCGGCCCAGCGTCGCCAGGAGATCGTCGACGACTTCGCCGGTGTCCAGGGCCCGGCTGTGCTCCTAGGGCAGATCCAGGCAGCGGGCGTCGGCCTCAACATGCAGGCCGCCTCCGTCGTCGTCATCTGCGAACCCCAGATCAAGCCGACCATCGAACATCAGGCGGTGGCCCGGGCCCACCGTATGGGCCAGGTCAGGCCGGTTCGCGTGCACCGTATCCTCGCCGCCGGAGGCGTCGACGAACGCATGGTGAAGATGCTGGAGACCAAGACGCGCCTGTTCGATGCCTATGCCCGCCGCAGCGCCGTGGCCGAAGCCACCCCGGACGCGGTCGACGTGTCGGACACCGAGCTGGCACGTCGCATCGTCGAGGAGGAACAGGCACGTCTGGGTATGACGGACGAGAGGCCCCCGTCGTCCGAGTGAGGGTGTCCTCCGGTCCGCAGGCAGTCCGCAGGACACCCGTAAAAGGCTGTCGGAAGCCAACGCACGCCAACCAGGAAACCCCAGGTCAAAGCCCTGCGCGGGGCTCCGCCGCAGGTCTGGATCAGATCGCAGGTATTCCGCTTCAACGTGTAGCGGGTGACGTCGCACCTCGTCGACGATCTGGCGGGCATACAGGCCAGAAAGGGCCCGGCTCTTCGGAGCCGGGCTCTTTGCCTTTCCGCGCCGGATGGTGCTGGGACGGCATGAAACGCCCGTCGGGTCACGGGTCGCGGTCCTCGGCCGCCCAGTCCTCGAAGGAGGCGCGCGTCAGGTCGAGCCATGTTCGCGCCGTCGCCCATGGCCGGGCGGCGGGCTTCGCTGTCCGGGCGCCGCGGCCGGTTCGCGGCCGGTTCGCGGGACACCCGTGAACGGTTGTCGGGAGCCGAGGCGTGCCGGCGAGGCCGCCGGCCACCGGGGTCAGGGCCGGCTTCGCCGTGCGGGGCCGGTCGGGAACAGGGGTTCGTAGGGCAGGTGGTCGTCGTCCGGCACGCGCGGCACGTAGTCCGGGGCCGTGCGTGCGGCAACGGCCAGCAGGCGGGCGGCAGCCTCCTCCTCGGAGACGGAGGCAAGCCCGAGGGCGTGCAGAAGGTGGTCGCGCTCGGCGTCGAAGTCCGGGTGCTCCTCACGGAGTTCCTCGCCGAGTTCGCTGATCGTGAAGCCCTTCGCCAGGTCGCGCCAGAAGGGCAGCACGACGATGAGCGTGAGCGCCTCGACGAGGTCGGCGCCGATCAGTGTCGCCCGGCCCTCGGAGTCGGCGTACAGGACGGGCCGCTCCCCGGCCCCGGCTTCCCCGCAGAGGAAGTACGTGCCGCCCGCGCCGCATCCGGCTATCGGGTGCAGCGTGCCGCCGGACGGGAGTACGAGGTCCTCGACGGGGTCCCGGCGGTCGACGTCGAAGTCGCCGGGCCAGGCCAGCGTGGCAGCCGACGACGAGTCCTGTTCGAGGCGGCGGAGCAGAGTGTCCGATGCGGTCATGGGCGGGAAGGTAACAGCACCCTCCGACAGGGGGCCGACCGCTTCGGCCCGCGGCTTTGGCCGCTGAGGCCGTGACCGCCTTCGCTCGCAGGCGTGTGCGTGTGCGTGTGCGTGTGCGTGTGCGCGTCCCGGCCTGGATCCCGGTACGGGGCAGGTGGGCGTGCGGTCGGCCGGGTCACCGCTTCCGTGCCGATTGAACGGCGATATGGCCAATCCGCCGCCCGAGCCGCTCCGGATTACGCGCGGACCCTGATCACCGAGGGTGGGAGGAAGGCGATGGAGCGGACGTCGGCAGGTGCCGGGCACGATACGGGGGGCTCGGCCGGCCAGCGGCGCGGCACGGCCGTGGTGGGCTCCGGGGTGGCGGGGCTGACCGCCGCGTACGTCCTGGGCCGAACCCGTCGTGTCACCTTGTACGAGGCCGACGACCGGCTCGGCGGACACGCGCACACGCATGAACTGGTGTCCCCGTACGACGGTCGGGTGCACCGCGTCGACTCCGGGTTCATCGTGCACAACCGCCGTACCTATCCGAACCTGCTGCGGCTGTTCGGCGAACTGGGCGTCGCCACGCAGGAGTCGGAGATGAGCATGTCGGTGCGGTGCGAGGGCTGCGGTCTGCAGTACGCCGGTGCCCGCGGCCCGGCCGGACTGCTCGCCGGCCCCCGCAACCTGCTGCGCGGCAGCTATCTGCGGCTGCTGGCGGAGGTGCCCGCCTTCCACCGTGCGGCCCGCCGGCTGCTGGCAGGAGGGGGCGAACAGGGTCTCACCCTCGGCGGATTCCTCGACCGGGAGGGCTTCTCCCCTTATTTCCGCAGCCACTTCATGGCCCCCGTGGTCTCGGCGGTGTGGTCCTGCGACGCCGTCACCGCCGAGCACTACCCGGCCGCCTACCTGTTCCGGTTCCTCGCGCACCACGGGATGCTGTCGGTGAGCGGCTCCCCGACGTGGCGCACGGTCACCGGCGGTTCGCGGGAGTACGTCGACCGGATCGCCAAGCAGATCGCCGAGGTCCGCACCGGCTCACCCGTACGGGCCGTCCGGCGGCACGCCGACGGGGCCGACGTCACCACCGAGGACGGCACGACCGAGTCGTACGACGCCGTCGTGATCGCCGTCCACCCGGACCAGGCGCTACGGCTGCTCGCCGACCCGACCGAGCGGGAGCGCGAGGTGCTCGGCGCCTTCCGCTACTCCCGCAACACCACCCTCCTGCACACCGACACCCGGCTGCTGCCGCCCGCCCGCGGGGCCCGCGCCTCCTGGAACTACCTGATGCCCTCGTGCGCGGCCGCCGCCGACCGGGTGCGGGTCAGCTACGACATGAACCGGCTCCAACGCCTCGACGCCGCCGAGACGTTCGTGGTCACCCTGGGCGGCGAGGACCGCGTCGACCCCGGCCGGGTACTGGCCCGCATGGTCTATGAACACCCCGTCTACACGACCGAGTCGGTGGCCGCGCAGCGACGGCTGCCCGAACTGGACGGTCCCGTCTGCGCGTTCGCGGGCGCCTACCACGGCTGGGGGTTCCACGAGGACGGCTGCCGTTCCGGCGTCGAGGCCGCCGCGGCGCTGGGAGAGCGATGGTGACGACCGTACCCGCGCTCTATCCGTGCACCATCGCGCACGTGCGCACCCGCCCCCGGCGGTACGCGCTGCGCCACCGCACGTACCTGTGGCTCGTCGACCTCGACCGTCTGCCCCGACTTCCGTCCCTTCTGCGGCCGTTGGCCCGCTTCGACGCACGCGACCACTTCACCGGCGACCGGCCCTCGATCCGGGCCGGCCTGGAGGACTTCCTCGCCGCGCACGGTGTGTCCCTGGACGGCGGACACGTCCTGATGCTCACCCACGCCCGGGTGTTCGGGTACGTCTTCAACCCGCTCACCCTGTACTGGTGCCACGGCCCCGACGGCGACCCGCGCTGTGTGGTCGCCGAGGTCCACAACACGTACGGCGGCCGCCACTGCTATCTGCTGACCCCGGACGCGACCGGGAGCGCGCGTACCGACAAGGAGTTCTACGTCTCGCCGTTCTTCCCGGTGGACGGCCACTACCGCATGCGCCTGCCCCGCCCCGGCGAGCGGCTCGATCTCACCGTGCACCTGGACCGCGAGGGCGGACGGGCCTTCACGGCGACGGTGCGCGGCGGCCGGCGGGCGGCCACGGCCCGCGCGCTGCTGCGGCAGGCGCTGCGCCACCCCTGGTCCACCCTCGTCGTGTCGGCCGCGATCCGCGCCCACGGCATACGGCTCTACCTGCGGCGACTGCCCGTCCAGCGCCGCCCCGACAACCACCGCACCCCGGAGAAAACGACATGAGGACAGCTCAAGCCCGCCCCGAAGTCCCCGCGCCCGCCGTCGCCGTGGACCCCGGCTCCGGTCCCCGCGCCGTGGACCCCGGCTGCGCACCCCTCGCCGTGGACCCCGTCCGCTGGCCGGACGTCGCCGTGGTGCCGCCCGCGTCGTGGGCACGCAGGACGGCGACCGAGACCGTCGTCGGGCGGGCCCTGCGCGGGCTGCCGGTGCGGGCCCGGTTCGCCGGCGGCGACACCCTGGGGCTGGGCGGGCCGCTGCTGGAGGTGCGCGATCCGGCCGCCTTCCACGCGCGGATCGGGGCCGGCGGCCTGGTCGGGTTCGGCGAGTCCTACATGGCCGGTGAGTGGGACGCCCCCGATCCGGTCGCCGTCCTGACGGTGCTGGCCGAGCACGCCGCCGACCTGGTGCCCGCCCCGCTGCAGCGGCTGCGCCGGCTGTGGGCGCCGCGCCACCCGCGGGACGAGCGCAACACACCCGACGGGTCCCGCTCCAACATCAGCCGCCACTACGACCTGTCCAACGACCTGTTCGCGCTCTTCCTCGACAGCACCCTCACCTACTCCTCGGCCGTCTTCCGGGGCTTCCCGGCGAGCTGGGACCGGCTCCCCGCCGCTCAGCACCGCAAGATCGACCGGCTGCTCGACCTGGCCGGCGTCGGCGCGGGCACCCGGCTGCTGGAGATCGGCACCGGCTGGGGCGAACTCGCCCTGCGGGCCGCCGCCCGCGGCGCCCGCGTCACCTCGCTCACGCTCTCCCGCGAGCAGCGCGCCCTGGCCCTGGAGCGGGTGCGAGCGGCGGGACTCGACGACCGGGTCTCGATCGAGCTGTGCGACTACCGCGAGGCCCGCGGCACGTACGACGCCGTGGTCAGCGTGGAGATGATCGAGGCGGTCGGCGCGGAGTTCTGGCCGACGTACTTCCGCACGCTCGACGAACGGCTGGCACCGGGCGGCCGGGTCGCGCTCCAGGCCATCACCATGCCGCACGAGCGGATGCTCGCCTCCCGGCACACCTTCACCTGGATCCACAAGTACGTCTTCCCCGGCGGCCTCATCCCCTCCACGCGGGCGATCGAGGAGACCGCACGCGAGCACACCCGCCTCGGCCTGACCCGCCGGGACGCGTTCGGCGCCCACTACGCCGAGACCCTGCGCCTGTGGCGGGAGCGTTTCACCGAACGCGCCGCGGACGTCGGGGCCCTGGGCTTCGACGAGACCTTCCGGCGCCTGTGGACCTTCTACCTGGCCTATTCCGAGGCCGGCTTCCGGGCCGGCTATCTCGACGTCCAGCAGTACCTCTTCACGAAGGAGAACCCCGGCCGATGAGCACCACCGCGCCGACCGAGGCCCCCGGCGCCGCCCACCGGCTCGCCGCCCTCGCCGAGGACCTGCTCGGCGGGCCGCTGCCGGTGCGGCTGCGCGCCTGGGACGGCAGCGAGACCGGTCCGGCGGACGCCCCGGTGGCCGTCCTGCGTTCCCGGCGCGCGCTGCGCCGCCTGCTGTGGCAGCCCGGCGAGCTGGGCCTGGCACAGGCGTACGTCACCGGTGAACTCGACGTGGAGGGCGATCTCGCGCAGGGCCTGCGCACGGCGTGGGCCGCCCGGCGCGAGCGGGGGCCGCACCGGCCCAGGCCGGCCCCCGCCGACCTGGTACGTGCCCTCGCCACCGCCGCACGGCTCGGCGCGGTCGGCCCCCGCCCCGCCGCCCCCGCCTCCCAGGCGCGGCTGCGCGGCGGCCTGCACAGCCGGGCCCGCGACCGGGCCGCCATCAGCCACCACTACGACCTCTCCAACGACTTCTACGCCCTCCTGCTCGACGAGACGATGGCCTACTCCTGCGGCTACTGGGCGGGCGACGACCCCGGCCTCACGCCCGCCGGCGCCCAGCGGGCCAAGCTGGAGCTGATCTGCCGCAAGCTCGCTCTGAAGCCCGGCGCCCGGCTGCTGGACATCGGCTGCGGCTGGGGCTCGCTCACCCTGCACGCGGCCGAACGGCACGGAGCGATGGTCACCGCCGTGACGCTGGCCCGGGAGCAGGCGGCGTACGTGCGAGAGCGGGTGCGCGAACGCGGGCTGGCCGAACGGGTGGAGGTGGTGTGCCAGGACTACCGGGACATCGAGGGCGGCGGCTTCGACGCCGTCTCCTCCGTGGAGATGGGCGAGCACGTCGGCGACGCCGGGTACCCGGCCTTCGCCGTCGCGCTGCACCGCCTCGTGCGGCCGTGCGGACGGGTGCTGGTGCAGCAGATGTCACGCGGCCCGGACAACCCCGGCGGCGGTCCCTTCATCGAGGCGTACATCGCCCCCGACATGCACATGCGCCCGCTCGGCGAGACCGTGGCCCTGCTCGCGCGGGCCGGCCTGGAGGTCCGGCACACCGAGTCGCTGCGCGAGCACTACGTCCGCACCATCGCCGCCTGGCACCGCACCCTGGAGGAGCGCTGGGAGTCGTTCGTCCGCATGGTGGGCGAGGAGACCGCGCGGGTGTGGCGGCTCTACCTGGTCGGCGGGGCGCTGGCCTTCGAGGAGGGGCGCATGGGCGTCGACCAGATCCTCGGCGTCCGGCCGGGTACCGGCGGTGACAGCGGCATGCCGGCGACGACGAGCCAGTGGTACGAGGGGCTGGAGCGGGCGTGAGCGGCTTCGCGTGGGGCGCGTTCGCGCTCAACCTCGCCTGGGCCGCCGGCGCGGCGCTCGTGGTCATGCTGGTCACCTTCGCCGTCGCGGTGCGCTCGGGCCTGCATCGGATCGTGGACATCGCCTGGGGGATCGGTTTCACCGCCGTGGCCGTGGTGTCCTTCGCCGCGTCCGCCGGGCAGGGCGATCTGCCGCGACGGCTGCTGGTGACCGCGCTGACCGCCGTGTGGGGGCTGCGGCTCGCCACGCACATCGCGCGCCGGGGGCGGGGCCACGGCGAGGACCCGCGCTACGACGCGCTGCTCGCGAAGGCACCCGGCAACCGGAACACGTACGCCCTGCGGATGGTCTACCTGCTGCAGGGTGCCCTGGTGTGGCTGGTGTCGTTGCCCGTCCAGGCCGCGCAGTACGTGCCGGGCCCGCTGTCCGCGGTCGCCTGGTCCGGCACCGTGCTCTGGGCGGTCGGCCTCGGCTTCGAGGCGGTCGGCGACGCCCAACTCGCCCGTTTCAGGGCCGATCCCGCCAACAAGGGAAGGATCATGGACCGCGGCCTGTGGTCCTGGACCCGGCATCCCAACTACTTCGGCGACTTCTGTGTCTGGTGGGGCCTGTTCCTGCTCGCCTGCGACGCCCCGGCGGCGGCCGCCGTGTCCGTGGTCTCCCCGGTGGTGATGAGCCTCCTGCTGATCAAGGGCAGCGGAAAGCGGCTGCTGGAACGGCACATGGCCGGCCGGCCGGGCTACGCCGGGTACGTGGCGCGCACCAGCGGCTTCTTCCCCCGCCCGCCGAGGCACCGGTGAGGCCCGCCACGGTGTCCGCCACCAGCGCGCTCGTGCCGCTTCGGCTCCCGGCCCGTCCCCGGGCTGCCGTACTGGTGCTGCCCGGCGGGCGGGCGCACGGCCTTCGCCCGTCGCGTCCCTGGCACCTCGCCGTCCTGCGGATGCGCCCCTTCCACCGGGCCATCGCGGCCGCGCTGCCCCACGAGGACGTCCTGCTCGCCCAGGTGCGCTACCGGGTCCGAGGGTGGAACGACGGCCGTGCCGACCCGGTGCCGGACACCCTGGAGGCGCTGCGGCGGCTCGGGGAACTCGCCGGGCCCGTGCCCACCGTGCTCGTCGGCCACTCCATGGGAGGCAGGGCTGCCCTGCGCGCCGTCGGCCACCCCCAGGTCCGCGCGCTGCTCGCCCTGGCGCCCTGGTGGCCCCCGGACGAACCGTGGCAGCCCCTGGCGGGACGCCGACTCGTCGTCCTGCACGGCGAACGGGACCGGATCACCGCGCCCGCCGACTCGGCCGGCCTCGTGTGCCGTGCGCGCGGCACCGCGGACCGTTCGGCCATGGCCCTGGTCCGCGGCGGTGACCACGCGATGGTGCGTCGGCACCGGTTCTGGCACGAGACCGCGGCGGCCGTGGTGGCCCACTTCCTCGACCCCGGCACCCGTCCGGACCCCCTGCCGCCGGAGTGCTACGACGCGGGGCCGGCCCCGGTGCTGTGAGCGATGGAGCCCTTCCCCGGTCCCCTCCCCGGTCCCCTCCCCGGTCCCCTCCCCGGTCCCCTCCCCGATCCCTTCACCGTCTCCTTCTCCTTCCCCAGCTCCGCCGTGAACTGCGCCCCGGCCAGCAGCGCCAGGTTGGACAGCCACAGCCAGATCAGGAAGACGACGGCGCCGGCCAGGGAGCCGTAGAGCCTGCTGTACGCGCTCAGGGTGGAGGCGTACAGCGCGAAGCCGGTGGAGACGGCCAGCCACAGCAGGGCGGCCAGGACGCCGCCGGGCAGACTGTGGGCGCGCCGCCGGGCCCCGGCCGGGCCGGTGTGGAAGACGACGACGACCAGGAGCGCCACCAGGCACAGCAGCAGCGGCCAGCGCAGCACGCTCCAGCCCCAGGCCGCCGTGGCGCCGAGCCCCAGCACCCGGCCGAGGTCCTCGGCCAGCGGCCCGGTCAGCAGCAGGGCGAGGGAGCCGGTCACCAGCAGGAACAGCAGCACGAGTGCGGTGAGCACGATGCGGTGGGCCCGGCGCCAGGGAGAACGTCTGTCCTCGACCCGGTGCATGCGGTGCAGGGCGCGGCGGAAGACGGCGAGATAGCTGGAGGCGGACCACAGCGCGCTCACGGTACCGGCCACCAGCAGCGGCCACGCGCCGCTGTCGGCGCCCAGCATCCGGGACAGGACGGCGTGCAGGTCGCCCGCCGACTCGGCGGGCGCGTACGCGGTGACATGGGTGACGAACTCCTGCGCGGTGCCCGGACTGATCAGGCCGAACGCCAGGACCGTCACCAGCAGCGCGGGCAGCACGGAGAGGATGGCGTAGTACGTCAGGGCCGCCGCGTAGTCCGAGATGTCGTCCTTCCAGAGCGACACCGGGGTGCGGCGCAGCGCCGGCCACCAGGTGGCCGGCGGCCGGGCACGCACGACGGGGGAGACGGGGCGGGTGTCCCCGGGGTGCGGGTCAGCGGACATGCGGCACGCGGTGTGATCCGGCGCTGATGCGCAGACGGGTGTGCGCGCTGTACGGCGCGGCGGCCGCCTCGGCCTCGGCGGCCACCGCGCACAGGGCGGGCAGTACCGCCTGCGGGGAGGTGTCCGGCCGGAGCCAGACCCGCAGCCGCACCTCCAGACGGCGCCGGGAGCGGGGCAGGACGCGGGCGCGGCCGCGGGCGACGCCGGGCACGGCGCTCGCGCGGCCGGCCAGCGCCTCCGCCAGCGCCTGTGCCCGGACGGTGCCGCCCGGTGCGGCCAGCGGCAGCTGCCGGGCGGCACCGGAACGGAACTGCGCGAGGAACCAGCACGCGAAGAGCAGGCTCAGCGTGATCGCGGCGGCCGTGACGGAGGGCGTCCACCAGCCCTCGCCGCGCAGCCGGGACAGCCGGTCCGCGTCCAGCAGGACGCGGTGTCCGGCGGCCGGCTCGGGCCACCACGACGGCCACCACGCAGGCGGCCGGTCCTCGGGGTGGACGCCGCCGGTCGCGAGCCACCCGCCCGCGAGCAGGAGCACCAGACCGGTGCAGCCGAGGGCGAACCGGTTGACGGCGGTACGGGACTGCCGCATCAAGCCTCTCCTTCCGGGAGGGCGCCGAGGCCGGGAGCGGCCGGTCGTGGTGCGGTCGCCGCGTCCGGCGCCGGAGGCTGCCGGACGGCCGAGGGGGTGACGCGCACCCGCGGCCTGTGGGGCTGCCGCAGGCCGCAGGACGCCAGTGCTCCGCCGGCCGCGGCGGTGACGTCGGCCCGGACCCCCGCGCGGTCACCGAACAGGAGCCCGGCCCGTACCGAGACCCGGTGGCGGCGGACGCGCACCCGCACCGCGCCGACACCGGCCACCTCGCCCACCGCGTCCCGGACCAGGGCTTCGACGGCCGGGCGGTCCACCGCGACGACGACCCGCGCGGCGTGGGAGCGCACGGTCACTCGTCGGCGCAGTCCCGGGGTGACGGCGAGCACGATCATCCACAGGCCGAGCAGCGCCGCCAGACCACCCCCGACGGCCACCGGCCGGTCGCCAGGACCGTGCTCCGACAGCCAGTGCGCGGCCGCGACCCGCCAGCCGGCCGCCGGGCGGTGCGCGGCGTGCACCATGACCAGGTCCAGGGCGAGGGCGCCGCAGACCGCGGCGGCCAGGGCGGCCTGCGCGGCGGCCGGAACGCGACGCCGGGACCACAGGCGCCTGGGCGTACGGCCGGCGGGGGGAGCCGGACACGTCCCGGCCTCCCCGGTCCCGCCCGCCACGGGGGCGAGCGAGGTCACCCTGATCCGTGCGGCGGGCACGTCGAGGCCGGTCAGCTCCCTTGTGCGCGCCACGACATGTTCCCGCAGCCCGCGGACCGTCTCGGTCAGCGGCGCCGGGTAGGGGAGCGTCACGTCGAGGGCCACCCGGGCCCGATGCCCGTCCACGGACGCCGCCGCCTTCGACGTCCGCCCCGCCAGGGTCTCCTCGGCCGCCCGCTCGGCGATCCTGCGCACGGCCCGGTCCGTGACCGTGGTGGTGCCCCGCTGCGCGGCAGTGGTCATCGGCGGCTCCGCTCGCACGCGTCCCGTACGTCCCGGACGCCGCCGCCCTCGACCCAGCGGCCCGCCGCCCAGCCGAGGCCGCCGAGCGCCGCCACCAGCAGGAACGCGCCGAAGCCGCCGAAATACCCGGCGAACGCCAGGGCCATTCCCGTGATCATCCCTACGAACGGTGCGCGCACGCCCGTCCACCTCCCACCTGGATCCGCTGTCGTCCGCTCACGCGGGGGAACCGCTACTCCACGCGGGCCTCGGCGCCGGCGGAGGGCTCGTCCTCGTCGGGCAGCCGGACGTCGTTGACGGTGATGTTCACCTCGACGACCTCCAGGCCGGTGACCCGTTCCACCGCGGAGATCACGTTCTCCCGCACGTCCCGGGACACGTCGGTGATGGGCACGCCGTACTCCACGACCAGGTCGAGGTCGATGGCCGTCTGCCGTTCGCCCACCTCGACCTTCACCCCGCGCCCCACGTTGGGCCGGCCGCCGGGGACGCGGTCGCGGACGGCGCCGATGGTGCGGGAGAGGCCGCCGCCCATGTCGTACACGCCCGGGATCTCCCGGGCGGCGATGCCCGCCACCTTCACGACGACGAGGTCGGCGATCGACGTCCGGCCGCGGTCCGCGGCCGGCTGGTCCGCTCCGCCGGCGCCGCCGGAGACGGTCGTGGTGCCCTCGGTCCTGCCACCGGTCCGGTGCGCGGGGACCTCCTTGGCGGCTACCGCGGTCTGCGTGGTCATGGTGGTGTCCTTCCTGCCGTGACTCGTCCGTGAGGTGCCTGTACTCGTTTCGACCCGCCGTGGCCGCCGCTGTGACGCGGATGCCCGGAAAAAGTCCGGGGGAACACCGACGGGGGCCGCGACCGCGAAGGTCCCGGCCCCCGTGCGGTGTGCCGTCAGGAGCTCGGCATCAGCACCGTGTCGACGATGTAGACGTTGGCGTTGGCGGTCTTGACGTTGCCGCAGACGACCTTCGAGTCGCCGTCGACGGTGTAGGACTCGCCCGAGCCGGAGGTGGTGAGCTTCGACTTCTCCAGGGTGGCGAAGGAGCCGTGCTCCAGGTCCTTCGGCGTGAGCTTCTTGCCGACGACGTGGTAGGTCAGGATCTTCGTCAGCTGGGCCTTGTCGTTCAGCACCTTGTCCAGCGTCGCCTTCGGGATCTTGGCGAAGGCGTCGTTGGTCGGAGCGAACACGGTGATGTCCCGGGCGTTGTTGAGGGTGTCGACCAGACCGGCCTTCTTCACCGCGCTCACCAGGGTGGACAGGGCCGGGTTGTTGGAGGCGGCGGTGGCGACCGGGTCCTGGGCCATGCCGTCGAAGGAACCGGCACCGCTCGCGGGCACCGCCGAACAGGCGGAACCGAACGGCCGGTCCGCCGCGGCGGTGCTGCCGGAGCCCGTCATGCCGTCGTCCGAGGCGGAGGCGGACGCGGACGCCTTCGACCGGGAATCCGACGTGCCGGAGTCGCTGCCGCTGCCTGAGCAGGCGCTCAGGGCCATCGGCAGGACGGCCGCGGCGGCCACGGTCAGAGCGATGCGGCGGGCAGGGGTGTTCATGGATTTCTCCTGTCATGTCGTGGCAGCGGGTGCTGCCTTCGCGGGGGAAGGGGGAAAGAGGTCTCGGGGGTCAGTCGACGGTGACGACCACGGAGTGCCACCCGCTCGCGCCGTCGGGGATCGTGCGGGCGCGTCTCTCGGTCTGCACCGCGCCCGTGCGGTCGGTGGCCCGGACCGTGAGGGAGTGCCCGCCCCTGGTGGCCTGCCAGGGGAAGGACCACTGGCGCCAGGTGTCGCGGGTGTCCTCGGCGGCGAGCCGTGCCTCCTGCCAGGGGCCGTCGTCGACACGGATCTCGACCCTGTCGACGCCGCGGTGCTGGGCCCAGGCGACACCGGCGACCATGACCGTGCCGGCCTCGGGGCGGGCGAACGGCTTCGGTGTGTCGATCCGCGACCCGGTCTTGACCGGCGCCCGGCGGGCCCAGCCGCGCCTGACCCAGTACGGGTCGTAGGCGTCGAAGGTGGTGAGTTCGATGTCCTGGATCCACTTGCAGGCGGAGACGAACCCGTACAGGCCGGGTACGACCATGCGGACCGGGAAGCCGTGGTCGAAGGGCAGCGGTTCGCCGTTCATGCCGAGCGCGAGCAGGGCGTCGCGGCCGTCCATGACGTCCTCGACCGGGCTGCCGATCGTCATGCCGTCCACGGAGCGGGCCACGAGCTGATCGGCCGGCCCGCCCCGGGAGGGCGGCTTCACCCCGCACTCGGTCAGCAGGTCCGCCAGTCGCACGCCGATCCAGCGGGCGTTGCCCACGTAGGGGCCGCCGACCTCGTTGGAGACGCAGGTGAGGGTGATGTCGCGCTCGATCAGCTCGCGTCCCAGCAGGTCGTCGAAGGAGAGGGTGAGCGGACGGGTGACGCCCCTGCCGTGGACGCGCAGCCGCCAGGTCGTGGCGTCCACCTTCGGCACCACCAGCGCGGTGTCCACCCGGTAGAACGAGCCGTTCGGGGTGAGGAAGGGCACGGCACCGGGAATCCCCGGCCCGACGCCCGGGGGACCGGCGGGTGCGGGTGCGGGGGAGGCGGGCGCCGGCAGGACCAGCCGGTCGCGGGAGGCGACCGCGCCCCGGCCGCTCGAACCGCTCAGGGACCGGCCCAGGACGCCGGCTCCCGTGGAGGCCAGGGCGGCGGCGGAGGCCACGGCGATGAAACCGCGCCGGTCCCAGTCGCCTGCCGGCTCACCGGCCGTCGCGGCCGTCGTGGGCGTCGCGGCCGTCGCGGGCCGACGCCGTTCCAGGCGGCCCGCCAGGACGTACAGCAGGACCGCCCCGACGCCGGCGCCCACGAGTGACGGGAGCGTGTCGGTGAAGCCCCGCGTGTCGGGACGCGTGGCGGCGGCGGCCGCCCCGACCGCGCCGAACACCAGCACCCCGGCCGCTCCGGCGCGCCGGAACCGCAGCACCGCGATTCCCAGCGCCACCGCGAAAAATGCGAGTACCGCGAGAATTCCGAGCTGGAGAACGAATTTGTCGCCGGTGCCGAAATTCCGTACCGCCCAGTCCTTCACCGCGGCCGGAGTGCGGTCGATCGCCGCGCCGCCCACCGCGACCACCGGGCCGGCCTGTGGGCGGACCGCCGTCGACACCAGCTCGGCCACGGCGATCGCGGCGAATCCGCTCACCAGTCCGGCGAGGGCACCCGCGGCGAGCCGGACCGGGCCGGCCGGCCCGCGTGCTTTCTTGTCGTCGTCGGTCACGGGGGGAATCCGATTCCGGACCCGGGTCGGATTGGTCGTCCCCTCGATCGGGTGAATTTTCTTCCGCACCAATCCATGCGCTCTTCGGCTACGGATCAAAAGCAAAACTGACAGCCCGAAAAGGACCCGGCCGCCTTCGTCCCGGCCAAGTGTCGCGTCACAGGCACGGCACGCGCGTGTCCAACCCGAAGAGACCGGACGAGAGGAGCCGCCCAGTGGCGGGGGCCCGCAGACCGACCGCACCACCGGACACCGGGGAGGACACCGGTGACACCCTGCTGGTGGTCCGGGCCGCGGAGGGCGACGAGGATGCCTTCGCGGCGCTCGTGCGAGCCCACGCACCGGCGCTGATCCGGCTGGCCACCCGGCTGCTGGGCACCCCGGCGGAAGCGGAGGACGCGGTGCAGGAAGCTTTCCTGAGCGCATGGCGCCGGCTGCCGGAGTTCCACGGCCAGGCGTCCTTCGGCACCTGGATGTACCGCATCGTCACCAACCGCTGTCTGAACGTCCTGCGGGCCCGCAGACCGGTGGCTCCCCTGGAGTCGGCGGGGGAGGTGCCGGCCGCCGAGCACACCACCTCGCCGGCCCGCATCACCGAGGCCCGCGACGCCGTCCGTGAGCTGCGCGAGGCCCTCGACCTGCTCTCGGCCGAGCAGCGCGCCTGCTGGGTGCTGCGCGAACTGGACGGCCGGTCCTACGAGTTCGTCGCGGACGCGGTCGGCATCAGCCAGGACGCGGTCCGCGCCCGCGTCTTCCGCGCACGCCGCTGTCTGACACGAGCACTGGGGGCCTGGCGATGACCACCCACACCGACCCGCCCGAGGGCGCCCACGCCGACGGGGACGACGAGCGGCTGCCGTGCGGACGGCCGCTGTCCCAGGTCTGGGACGACCGGGAGCGGCGGACGGACACCCCGCACCTGGCCGGCTGCCCGCACTGCCAGGGTGCCGTGCGCGACCTCGAACAGCTGGAGACCGCCGTGCGCGGCCTGCGCGAGGAGACCCGGGAGACGTCCGCGTACGACGCCGAGCCGCTGACCCGTCGGGTCATGGACCTCGTCCGCCTCGAACTGCGGCCCGGCTGCCCGGTGCCCCTGGGCGATCCCGCCGAGGACCTGTGGATCATGGAGACGGTCGCCGCGCGTGCCCTGCGCTCGGCGGCCGAGACGGTCGAGGGGGTCCGCGCGGGTTCCTGCCGCGTCGTGGACGCCGCCGGCGCCGTGGCGGTCCGGCTCGACATCCACGCGCCCGCGAACGCCGGCCTGCGGCAGCTCGCGGAGCGGGTACGGCAGCGGGTGCGGGAGGCCGCCGACCGGGAACTGGGCATGGTCACGGCGTCCGTGGACATCCGCGTCACCGATCTCGTCGACACCCGGGCCGAGGGCCGGGAAGGGGACACCGCATGACCGCGCACACGCCGTCCGCCGCGCAGGCCGGGCTCGTCGAGGACGTCGCCCGGGTCGTGGAGGGCGTGCCGGGCGTCGCCTTCCTGAAGCCCGGACTGGCCGCCCGGCTCCGCTCGGCGCTGTCCCGGCCGGATGCCGGCACCGGCCGGGCGTCGATCGCCGGGGTACGGCTGACACCCGGCCCGGACGGCACCGCCGGCCGGCACGTCGACGTCCAGGTGGTCGTGGTGCGCGGGGTCAGGGCGGTCGACGTGGCCCGTGCCGTGCGTTCCGCGGTCGAGGAGCACTTGGCCGTCCGTTTCCCCGGAGGGCCGGGCTGCCGGGTGACGGTGACGATCAGCGGTCGGGTCTGAGCCGCTGTCCGTACGTCCCTCTCCCGGCCCTGCTCCCGCCCCCCTCAGGCCGGAAAGCCCAGCAGGGCGACCGGCGTGGAGGTGGGCTTCTTCGAGCCGCCGGCCGGTTCCACGGTGACCCCCATGCCCGAGGCCCCGTGGACCGCGCCGCGCAGCAGAACGGCCTGGTCGGTGCGGCCGGGATCCATCAGACCGGCGGAGCGCATGGTGCCGTCGTCGTCGAACCAGAGCTGATAGACCTTGCCCGCGGCGGGGCGGGCCATCCCGGAGACGAGGAACACGGCCCTGTCCCGGTCCCGGGAGACCACGACCGTGCCGGTGGCGCCGCCGCCCAGCGCGGCGGTGCGGGTCCTGGCGTCCGGCGAGGTCAGCACGGCCGCGATCGCCGCGCTGCCGCTCTGCGCGCGGTGCGCCTGGCGCAGGGCGTCCTCGGCCCGCTGATGCTGCCAGACGGTCGTGCCCCCGAGAGCGGCCGCCGCGGCGAGGCAGGCGGCCAGTGCCCACCGGGACAGCAGCAGCCGGGTACGCAGGGAGGCGCGCTCCGTGCGTACCGTCGTCAGCCCGCCCGGCGACTCCTGCCGGACGGACGAGACGCGCCGCAGCACCCGCTCGCGCATGGCCGCCGGAGGCGTCACGGTGGCGGCCAGCCCCAGCCGGGCCGCGGTGGCCGACAACTCGGCGGCCTCCTGCGCACACGGCTCGCAGCCCGCCAGGTGGCGCTCGAACATGACCAGCTCGTCCCCGGACAGGGCGTGCAGGGCGTAGGCCCCGGTCATGCGGTGCAGATCGGACGAGGTCGTCACGCGGTCACCCCCAGGCAGTCGCGCAGGCGGATCAGCCCGTCCCGCAGCCGGGTCTTGGCCGTCCCAAGCGGAAGTGTGAGCGCCTCGGCCACCTGACTGTAGGTCAGCCCGCGGTAGTAGGCGAGCGTGACGGCCTGGCGCTGGATCTCGGTCAGCGTGCGCAGGCACCGCCGCACCTGTTCCCGCTCCAGCCTGGCCTCGACCTGCTCGGTCACCTCGTCGAACTCGGGTGTCCGCGCCAGCAGCGCGGCCTTGTGGTCGCGGGCGGCCGCGGCCTCCACGGAGCGGACCCGGTCCACCGCGCGGCGGTGCGCCAGGGTGAGGATCCAGTTGACCGCCGTCCCGCGGTCGGGCCGGTAACGGGGGGCGGTCCGCCACACCTCCAACAGCACCTCCTGGGCCACCTCCTCCGACTGCGCCTGATCACGCAGCACGGCCCGCACGACCCCCAGGACGGAACCGGCCATGGCGTCGTAGACGGAGGCGAACGCCTCCTCGTCACCCAGAGCCACGCGGCCCACCAGCTCCTCGAAGTCCGGTTCCGACGCAGGATTTCTGCCGATATGCACGGCTTCTTTCACAGGGGCCTCCGCTTTCGAAACATCTCCGGACGTAATCCGGTCCCGATGCGGCCGCGGATTGGTCCCGACGGTGAGGAGACCGTACGCGTCCCGGTGGCGTCAGGGGCGGGCCCACCTGCCGGGGGCGGCGCGGAGCGGGGCGGCCGGTGGGCCTTCGACCGGTACGACCCGGCGGCTCCTCATCGGTGGCGAGCCGCCCGCGCCGGGGCCGGAGGGGTCCTCACGGACGTCACGGGCCGGGGCGCCCCGCGCTGCCCGCGTATCCCTGGGCCGGGTAGGGGGACGGGTCGGTCACCCAGCCGGAGAGCAGGGTCAGCCGGGAGTCGCGGTCGACGGCGAGGAAGGCGAAGGGGCGGTCGAAGGCGACGTGGACGACGGTGGTCTCGTAGCGGTACTGGGGCGGGGGGCCGCCGTACGTCTCGGCCGCGGCCGTCACCGCGGCCGCGCGGAAGCCGAGGGCGCCGAAGCGGGTCACGGCCGACTGGCGGGCCTCCGAGACGGCCAGGGGGTGGGCGCTCACGCCGGGGAAGTGACCGAAGCGGGGGTCCGTCGCGGAGCGGAGGCCGAAGAGGTCGGGCTGGGCCAGCAGATCGTGGTCCGCGCGGACCTCGTACGCCACCGTCCGCACGTCCAGCGAGGTCGGCTCCGGGGTCACGGCCCGCTCCCGTTCCACCCGCAGTCCGGGCCCGACCTCGCCGTACGGCAGGGCGCCGCCGGGCGTGAGCGCGAGCGCGCGCTCCACCACGGCCACGCCCGCGGCGATGACCTGGCCCGGCGTCATGCGCTCCTCGCCGAGGACGAGATGGACGTCGACGCCGTTGTCGCCGGGGACCGTCAGCGCGGTGACGAAGCCGTCCGGGGTGCCCGCCACGCCGACCCGGTCCGGGCGCACGCTCCGCCGGTGCAGTCCGCGCAGGGTGCGGCCCCGCCAGGGGCCCGCCGACGGGGTGAGCGGCTGTTCCGTGAAGGGCTGGCGCCAGGTGGTGTGCAGGGCGAGCGCGCCCGCCAGCACCATCCGGGTCTGCCGGTTCAGGGCCACCGGCATCCGCTCGACCAGTCCGCCGGTGTGCTCGGCCGCCCAGCGGTCCAGCCGTTCCTGCGCGGTGACCAGGTCGTCCCCGAACGAGCCGTGCGCGGCCGCCGGCAGCTTGGCCAGCCACTCCTCGCGCAGCGGCAGTTCCGCTTGCGTCCACAGGCCGAGCGCCGCGTCCAGGCCCGACACCGAACCCAGGGCCGCCGTCAACTCCCGTGCGGTGGCCGCCGCCCGGTCCGCGGGTACGCCGAGCGCGTCGGCCAGCTCCTGCCGGGCGGGACCCGCCGCGCCGTCCGCGAGGAGGGCCAGCAGGGGCCAGACCCCGGCCGCGGAGAAGGCCGTGCCGCCCCGCGCGGTGGCGCCCCACCGCGCGGTGAGTCCGTTCACCGTGCGTACGACGGCGCCGCCGACCCGGCTCTCCACCTTCAATTCCGCCCCCCGTGTCCCGCTTACCTGCGACAAGTCGTAAGAGGCACGGTACCGGGGTTCCCGGACTGCCGTTCGGGCGGCCGGAGTTGTCCGGGGCGCCCGGCAGGTGTGAAGGGGGGCGCGAGCGGGGGAGAAAGTGCTGGGTGGGGGCCTGACCGACCGAAGGTAATCACTTCGAGTGATTCTCTGGCCTTTACTTGCACGGCTCAACCCACGGTTGCCACGCTGTTGCTGTCTGTACAACCTGATGGGAGCGGCCAGTGACATTCGGTGAGCAGCCGGCGTACCTGCGTGTCGCGGGTGATCTCCGCAAGAAGATCGTCGACGGTTCACTGCCGCCCCACACCCGGCTCCCCTCGCAGGCCCGCATCCGCGAGGAGTACGGCGTCTCGGACACCGTCGCCCTGGAGGCCCGCAAGGTCCTGATGGCCGAGGGCCTGGTCGAGGGCCGCTCCGGCTCGGGTACGTATGTGCGCGAACGGCCCGTGCCGCGCCGGGTGTCCCGCTCCGGCTACCGCCCCAGCGGCGGCGCCACGCCGTTCCGGCAGGAGCAGGCCGACGCCGCGGTGCGCGGCACCTGGGAGTCCAGCAGCCGGCAGGCCGAGGCCGGTGCCGCGATCGCCGAGCGGCTCGGGATCGAGATCGGCGAGCGGGTGATGCGCACCAAGTACCTGTTCCGTGAGGCCGGTGAGCCGATGATGCTCTCCACCTCCTGGGAGCCCCTCGCCGTCACCGGCCGCACCCCGGTGATGCTGCCCGAGGAGGGGCCGCTCGGCGGGATGGGCGTGGTCGAGCGCATGGCGGCCATCGACGTGATCGTGGACAACGTCACCGAGGAGGTCGGCGCCCGCCCCGGCCTGGCCGAGGAACTGCACATCCTCGGGGGCGTCCCCGGCCATGTGGTGCTGGTCGTCCAGCGCACGTACTACGCCTCCGGGCGCCCGGTGGAGACCGCGGACGTGGTCGTTCCGGCGGACCGCTACCGGGTGGCGTACCACCTGCCGGTGCGGTGAGGGCCGTGCGCCGCGCACGGGTAGCGGAGTGAGCTAGCGCACACCGTTACCTCGCGCGGGAGGCGGACGCGCCGGTGGCGGGGTTCCGCGCGTCGTGCGGCCCGCGCCGTGGTCCCGGTGTTTTCGCAGGTGGGCGCCGATCCCCAGGCAATGCGTCCGGCTGTCGCGCCCAGGGCGCACTCGTTCTTGTGCGCCCCCGCCGGTCTGACTGGTTGCGTACCTCTTTGTGAAAAGGCGTATTCGCTGAGTAAAGGTTGGGCGTACGCTCGGGCATATGCGTAGTGCGGTTTCCTTAGGCGGGGCCCGACAGGGGCCCGGGGCGGGATGGGGGTCCCGTGGTGCCGGAAAGGGTGAAGGGCGCGATGGGGGCGGAGCGGACCATGAGTGAGGGCACGGCTTCCCTGCCCTGGATCGTCATACGGCAGGACGACAACGGCAACCGTTACCGGGTCGGCCGGTACGCGACCCAGGCCGAGGCGCAGAAGATCGCCGACAGCTTCGAGGATGGGGGGCACAAGCAGCTCTACATGGTCGAGCGCCTCGCGCAGAACGGGGACGGCGGGCGCGGCTGACCGGCCGCGTTCGCACCGGGCGGGCGGCCGTCGCGGCCGACCGGTGCCGAGGCGCGCCCCGGCGCCTCCCGTAGGCTCCGCTCCATGACGCCCATGACGGAACGCACGGTGGTGGTCGGCGCCGCCCTGCTCGACGGCGGCCGCCTGCTCGCCGCGCGCCGCAGCGCGCCCGCCGACCTGGCCGGACGCTGGGAGCTGCCCGGCGGCAAGGTCGAGCACGGGGAGCGGCCCGAGGACGCCCTGGTGCGCGAACTGCGCGAGGAACTCGGCGTGGACGCCGAGACCGTGGAGCGGGTGCCCGGCGAGTGGCCCCTGCGGGAGCCGTACGTCCTGTGGGTGTGGACCGCCCGGCTGCGCCCCGGTTCACCCGCGCCCCGGCCCCTCCAGGACCACGACGAGCTGTGCTGGTTGACCCCGGCGCGGCTGTGGGACGTGCCGTGGCTGGAGCAGGACGTGCCGGCGGTGCGGGAGGTCGGGGGGCGGATGGGGGCCGGGGCGCGCTGAGGTCCGGCACGTTCCGTGCCTTCCGGCGGGCGGCGTTCCGCGGTGTGCGGCGGTCGTGCGCCGGCCGTCCCCTCGCGCGGCCGTCCGGTGCCCCGTCGGACGCGTCCGCGCGGTGCCGCGGTCCGGTTCCGCCCTCCCGGCCCCGGGTACGCCGTTCGACCCACACTGCGACGATCCGGGCGGTATTGGCCATCACTTATGGGGTATGGGCCAATTAACCCCACGAAACCGGACAGCTTGCGGCCTGGGAAGTGATCGGCGTGATCGACACCGATGGCGACTGCGCCGAGTGGACCTTTCCCGCGGAACCGGGCGCCGTACGGACCGCCCGGACCGCGGTCCGCGGCCAGTTGCACGGCTGGGACCTCGACTGTGTCGCCGACCTCGCCGCGCTGCTGGTGAGCGAGCTGGTCACCAACGCGCTGCGCTACGCCACCGGCCCCATCGGCGTACGGCTCGTACGGCCGGTCGGTGCCCATGACTCACTGCTGGTGGAGGTCTCCGACCCGCTCCCCGATCCGCCGCGCGAGCGGGTCGCCCGGCCCGAGGACGAGAGCGGGCGCGGACTCCAACTGCTCGCGGGGTCCTCGCGTCGCTGGGGCACCCGGCCCGGCGCGAGCGGAAAGACCGTCTGGTTCGAGCTGGCCGTGCCCGGATGACGGTGCCGGGGGCGCATCGGGGTGGCGCGGGGGTGTCCGGGGTGAGGCAGGGGCGCCCGAGGGGGCGGAGGGGGTGTACGTCGACCGTCGTGCGGTTCACCGTGTGACCCCGGCTCGCGGACGGGCCCGGAGTGTGTGATTCGAGGCCGTGTTCCCTGGTTAGAAGAGTGGAAGTGTTGTCGCGGAGCGGTCCGAAAAACGTCTGGACCGAGCTGTGATCGTGAACACCGTGTCGCGTGGCGCCGTAGTGCTGGATACTGCGGGCAGCCGCCCCCGGTGACTGGTGCCGGGCGCGGTGAGCTGGAGGGGACGGTTCGCGTGAGCGAGATACCAGCGAAGGCCACGGAGTCCGAGGACCCGTCGGACGGCGCGAGGGACCAGACCGCCGCGGGTGCGGCGGCGGCCGGTGGCGCCCTGTGGCAGACCAGTCCGCCCGGCTCCATGTACGACTACATAAAGGTGGCCTCCTTCTCCATCGGCCCCGGCGGCCTGGTGGACCAGTGGAGCCTGCGTGCCGAGCAGCTCTTCGGCATTCCGGCCGCGCGCGCCGTCGGCATGGATCCCATCGAGGCGTTCATAGACCCCGACCTGCGGGAACAGGGCCAGCGCAAGATGGCGGAGATCCTCGACGGGCGCGAGTGGACCGGAGTCGTGCCCTTCCGGACGCCGGACCCGCCGGAGGGCGGGCGCGGCACGGACGGCCTGGCCGAGGTCTATGTGATGCCGACCCGGACCGCCGAGGGCGAGAAGGCCGCCGTCTGCATCGTCGTGGACGTGCGCACCCTGCGCACGATCGAGACCGATCTCGCCGCGTCCCAGGCGATATTCGGACAATCCCCCTTCGGTTTCCTGCTGCTCGACTTCGACCTGCGGGTGCGCCGCGTCAACCAGCGGTTCGCCAATGTCTTCGGCGGCAGCCCGGAAGACCACCGGGGCAAGGGCGTGTTCGACTATCTGCCGCGCGGCGAGGCCGAGCGGGTGTCGGCGACGCTGCGGCGGGTGCTGCAGAGCGGCGATCCCATCACCGACATGCACGTCACCGGGCATGTCCCGGGGGCCGAGGAGCGCCGTCACTGGTCGGTCAACCTCTATCGCGTGCACAGCGGCAGCGGCCGGCCCATCGGCGTGGCCTGGCTCGCCACCGACGTCACCTCCCGTCGCGCCGCCGCCCGGGAGGCGGCCGCGGCCCGGCGCAACCTGGCGCTGCTCAACGAGGCCGGGGCGCGGATCGGCAACTCGCTCGACCTGGAGACCACGGCGCGCGAACTCCTCGACGTAGTCGTCCCCGGATTCTGCGACCTCGCCACCGTCGACCTCTACCAGGGGCTGCTGACCGGCGACGAGACCCCGCCCGGGATGGCCGACGGCAGCGCCGAGCTGCGCCGGGTCGCCATCGCCAGCGCGGTCGCGGACGCGCCCGTGGGCCGGGTCACCGAGACCGTCAAGGTCGGTGCGGTCCACCACTTCCCCTTCAACTCCCCCTGCGCGGACGCCCTGCGCACCGCGCGGCCGCGGGCGGTGCCGGCCGAGGAGGGGAGCCTCGTGCAGTCCACGCTCGCCGTGCCGATGGTCGCGCACGACACGGTGGTGGGGCTGGTGCGGTTCGCACGCACCAAGGGCAGCGAGCCGTTCGGGGAACGGGACCGGGACCTCGCGGTGGAGCTGGCCGCGCGGGCCGCGGTCTGCATCGACAACGCGCGGCTGTACCGCCGGGAGCACGAGCGGGCGCTGATCCTCCAGCGCTCGCTGCTGCCGCCGGGCGACCCCGAGGCGTCCGGGCTGGACATCGCCTGCCGCTACCTGCCCGGCAACGCGGCGACCGAGGTCGGCGGTGACTGGTTCGACGTCATCGAACTGCCCGGCCACCGTACGGCGTTGGTGGTGGGCGACGTGATGGGCCGTGGGCTGCGGGCGGCGGTCGCGATGGGCGAACTGCGGACCGCCGTACGGACGCTGGCGCTGCTCGACCTCGAACCCGCCGAGGTGCTCTCCGCGTTGGACGAGATCGCGCGGGGGCTCGGCACGCCGGGGGGCGTGCAGCAGGCGACCCGTACGGCGCGCCAGCCCAGGGACGCGGACCTGTCGGAGGTGTACCTCGCGACGTGCGTGTACGCCGTGTACGACTCGGTGACCCGGCGGTGCACGTTCGCCAACGCCGGGCATCTGCCGCCGGTGCTGGTCGAACCCGGTGAGCCCGCGCTGATGCTGGACGTGCCGCCCGGGATGCCGCTCGGAGTGGGCGGCGAGCCCTTCGAGGAGGTGGAGGTCGAACTCCCCGAGGGCGCGCTGCTCGCGCTGTACACGGACGGTCTGGTGGAGTCCCGGGACCATCCGCTGGACGAGGGGCTGCACGCGTTCGTCGGCGCGCTCACCGATCCGGCGCAGCCGCTGGAGGACGTGTGCGACCACGTGCTCAACACCCTCGACACGCACCACGGCGAGGACGACATCGCGCTGCTGATGGCCCGGGTGCAGGGCCTGCCGGCGGAGTCCGTCGGCGACTGGACGCTGCCGCGGGAGCCGCGCAGTGTGGGACGGGCGCGGGAGTACGCCCGTACGCAACTGCTCGGATGGGGGCTGGAGACGCTGGTCGACACGACGGAGCTGCTGGTCAGCGAGCTGGTCACCAACGCGCTGCGGTACGGCGAGGGCGAGATCAGACTGCGGCTGCTGCTGGACCGGACGCTGGTGTGCGAGGTGTGGGACGGCGGGCTCGTGCAGCCCCGGCGCCGGCGGGCCCGGGACACCGACGAGGGCGGGCGGGGCCTGCAGCTGGTGCAGTTGCTCAGCGCGGCGTGGGGATCCCGGCGTACGCCCCGGGGGAAGACGGTGTGGTTCGAGTTGCCGCTGCCGGGGGCGGAGGCGGTCCTCACGGACCCGGCGGAGGCGCTGCTGAGCCTGTTCTGACGGCTCCCTCCCGCCCGCCCGCCGTACCCGGCCGGCTGGGCGGCTCCCGCGTCCCCGGCGCACGGCTCCGGGAGGATCCCGGCGGGCGGCCTCACGCGGGCGCGCGCAGGTGTCTTCGCCCCCGTGTCGCCGGGCCGCCGAACGCGGCCGGGGGGCCGCCGTCGGGGTCCTCGGCGAGGAGGACGCCGCCGAGGACGGCGCCGGGAAGGCCGGCCGTGGTGGCGTCGGGACAGGGGGTGCCGTGGGCGCGGACGTCGCGTTCGGCGAGGTCGCGGGCCTCGCGGGCGGCGGTGTCGGCCTCGAAGGCGGTACTGGTGCCGGCGGTCAGGGTGCGCGCCGCCTCCGCCAGCAGGGCGCGGGCCCGCGGGCCGACGGCGCCGCGGTGCACCGTGACGAAGTCGTCGGCCGAGTCCAGCGCGGTGCGGGCGACGAGGAGCGCGGCCGTGTCCAGGACACCGGAGCGGCCCACCTCCAGGCGGTCGACGGCGCGGGTGATCCGGCGCAGGGCGTCCAGCGGGTCGTACGGGAGGGCGCCGGTCAACTCGTCCCGTACAGCGGCCAGTACGCCGTCCGCGTGGGCCAGCCGGGCGTTCAGCTCGCCGGTGGCCAGGGGGACGCGGGAACGCCCGTGCCGGGCCGCCGTCAGCTCGGCCTCCGCACCGGTCAGCGCCGCCGGTACCAGTGCCGCGGCCTCCCGCAGCCGGGCGGTGAGCCGTTCCACGCCGGTCACCAGGACCTCGGCCTGGGCCACGGCGCCCTCGGCGGCGCGCAGGCTCCGGGCCGCCCCGTCGCCCTCGCCCGCGTCGATGGACCGGCGGGTCGCGCCGAGGTGTGCGGTGGCGAACAGGAGCCGGTCCTCGGCCTGTTCGACCGAGCCGGTGACCGGGTCCGTGGCCGGGGCCGCGTACCGCTCGCGCAGCGCGGCCAGGGTTCCGTGGGCCGCCACGGTGCGCACCGCCAGCCCCCGGACCCTGCCCTCCGCCACGTCCAGTGCCGCGCCGGCCCCCGGTCCCTCCAGCCCCCGCACCTGGTCCAGGGCCGCGGCCTCCGCGTCCAGCCGCCGTCCCGCCTCCGCGCACCGCCCGACCACCCCGGCCAGCGCCTGCCGCCGCGCCCCCGCTTCCCCGGGCGATCCCTGTTCGTAGCGCCGCCAGACCGCGAACGCCGCCGCCAACTCGGCCTCGGCGCCGCCCAGGGCACGGACGAAGGCCGCGGTCGCCGCCTCCGCTCCGTGCCCTTCTCCTGCCGTGCCCGTCTTCGCACCGGCTCCCGCCGCCCCGGCCGCCGGTGCCGCTGCGGTCCGCGTCCCGCCCTTGCCCATCCCGAACCTCTCCCGCACGAAGCCCAGTTCCTCGCGGCTCGTCCGTACGCAGTCGTCGGCCAGGACCAGCGCGATCCGGGCCTGGCGTTCCGCGTCGGCGAGGGTGGAGGGCGCCGGGCGTCCCGGCAGCGGCTTCCCCGGCGTCGTACGGGTCCGGGCGCGGCGGACGCGGCGCAGCCAGCCGTAGGCCGCCAGCACCGCCGCCGCGGCCACGGCGACGAGCGGGACCACGTAGTCCGCCGCGGAGGCGCCGCCCGCGCCCGGTGCCGCCGCCTCGGCCGGCGTTCCGGGAGGGACGGCGGGAACCGGACGGCGCGCGGCCACCGTCATCAACGGCAACATCAGCCACCCCGCCCCCACCAGGGCACCCAGCACGGCATGCGTCACCCGCACCCGTATGTGCGCCTTGGCACACCGGGGGCGGCCCCGGAACAGGGAGGACGTCACATTTCGGAGCGTATGGGGGAGCGGACCGCACCGCGAGCGGGGCGGATACGGGTGGGGGACCAGACGGACAGGGGGACGCAATGGACGCGGAATCCGAGCCGGAGAAGGTTCCGGGGACCGATCCGACGACTTCGACCGGTCCGACGGCCTCGAACGATCCGGCAGCCGGGACCGACCCCGCACCCGGGACCGACCCCGCACCCGGGACCGACCCCGCAGCCGGGACCGTCCCCGCACCCGGGACCGATCCGGCACCCCTGCCCCCGGAACCCCTCGCCGAGGACCGCCCCCGCCGCCCACGCCGTCTCCTCCGCCGCACCCTCACCGCCCTCTCCCTGACCCTTCTCCTCCTCGTGCTCGCCCTCCTCACCGCCGAGGGCGCCCTCCGCGTCGACTACTCCGGCGACCCCGCTCCGGGCACCCGTACCCGCGACCGGGACGCGCTCTGGCTGGGGCACGCCTGGGTGGACGGGCGGAAGACGCAGGCCGATGTCGAGGCGCTGGCACGGCGGTTGCGGGGGACCGGGGTCAGGGATCTGTACGTGCACTCCGGACCCCTGGAGGACGACGGGACGCTGCCCGACACCGAGTACCCCGACGCGCGCCGGCTGATCGGCGCCCTGCACAAGGAGCTGCCCGGTGTCCGGGTGCAGGCATGGCTCGGGGACGTGCTCGCGAGCGAGGGTCCCGAGGGGATGCGCCTGGAGCGCCCGGCGACCCGGTCCGCGATCCTCGCCTCCACCCGGCGGGTCCTCGCCGCCGGCTTCCAGGGCGTCCACTTCGACCTGGAGCCCCTGCACTCCGGCGACCGCGACTATCTGGGCCTCCTCGACGACCTGCGCGCCCTCACCCGAGCCCGCCACGCGCTGCTCTCCGTCGCCGCCCACCAGATCGACCCCCTGCCGGGATTCCACTCCTTCTGGGGCGCGACCACCGGCCACCCCAAGTGGTGGTCGCAGGCGTACTTCGGGCAGGTGGCCCGCCGGGTGGACCAGATCGCCGTGATGTCGTACGACACCATGCAGCCGCTGCCGAGCCTGTACGGCGGCTACGTCGCCCAGCAGACCAGCCTCGCCCTGGAGGTGACCCCGAAGTCCACCCACCTCCTCATGGGCCTGCCCTTCTACCACGAGAACCGGTTCGGGCACCGGGCCCGCGCGGAGACCGTCCCGGCCGCGGTACGGGGCGTACGCCTCGGGCTGTCCCGCACGGATGCCCGCCGCGCCCGCTTCGGTGTGGCCCTGTACGTCGACTTCGCAGCCACGGAAGCGGACTGGCGGGCGTACCGGGAGGGATGGGTGGGGTGAGCGGCGCTAGGAGGAGCGCCTTTTGATCTTCGAGCCCAGCCACACCAGCGGGTCGTACCGGCGGTCCACGACCCGTTCCTTCAGCGGGATCAGGGCGTTGTCCGTGATCCGGATGCCTTCCGGGCAGACCTCGGTGCAGCACTTGGTGATGTTGCAGTAGCCGAGGCCGTGTTCGTCCTGGGCGGTGCGCCTGCGGTCCAGCCCGGACCGCTCGGCCGCGTCCAGCGGGTGCATGTCCAGTTCCGCGACGCGCATCAGGAAGCGCGGGCCCGCGAACGCCCGCTTGTTCTCCTCGTGGTCGCGGACCACATGGCAGGTGTCCTGGCACAGGAAGCACTCGATGCACTTGCGGAACTCCTGCGAGCGGTCCACGTCCCGCTGGAACATCCGGTACTCGCCGGGGGCCAGCTCCGGGGGCGGCACGAACGCCGGGATCCCCCGCGCCTTCTCGTAGTTGAAGCTCACGTCCGTCACCAGGTCCCGGATCACCGGGAAGGCGCGCAGCGGGGTGATCGTGACGGTCTCCGCGCGGTCGAAGACCGACATCCGGGTCATGCACATCAGCCGGGGGCGGCCGTTGACCTCTGCCGAGCACGAACCGCACTTGCCCGCCTTGCAGTTCCAGCGCACCGCCAGATCCGGGGCCTGGGTCGCCTGGAGCCGGTGGACGATGTCGAGGACCACCTCGCCCTCGTTGACCGCGACCGTGAAGTCCCGCAGCTCGCCGCCGTGTTCGTCGCCCCGCCACACTCTGAATCGGGCCTCGTAGCCGCTCATTCGGACAGCTCCTCTTCCAGCTCCTCGTCGGTGAGGTACTTGGCCAACTCCTCCTTCTCGAAAAGGGCGAGCAGATCGGGGCGGATCGGGGGAGTGGTCTCCCTGGTCAGACGGATCCGGCCGGCGGCCGGATCGGTCAGTGCGCAGAGCAGGTTGACGTTGCGCCACTCCCGCTCCATCGCCGGGCAGTCCTCCCGGGTATGGCCCCCGCGCGACTCCGTACGCTCCCGTGCCGCCCGTGCCACGCACTCGCTGACCAGCAGCATGTTCCGCAGGTCCAGTGCGAGATGCCAGCCGGGATTGAACTGCCGGTGACCCTCGACGCCGGCCCGGCCCGCGCGCTCGCGCAGTTCGGCGAGCCTGGTCAGGGCCTGCTCCATCTCGCCCGCGCGCCGGATGATGCCGACCAGGTCGTTCATGGTCTGCTGGAGATCCTGGTGCAGGGTGTACGGGTTCTCCGGGCCGCCCCCGACGTCCCCGGCCGTCCCGACGTCCCCGGCCGTCCCGGCGCCCTCGGCCGTCCCGACGTCCCCGGCGGCCCCACCCTCGGCCCCGCGGGAGAACGGGCGCAGCGCCTCCGCCGAGGCCGCGCCGATCTGGTCGTCGTCCACGCGCGGCCGCTCGCTCGCGAGCGAGCGCGCGTACTCGGCCGCGTGCCATCCCGCGCGCCGCCCGAACACCAGCAGGTCGGAGAGGGAGTTGCCGCCGAGCCGGTTGGAGCCGTGCATGCCGCCCGCCACCTCGCCGGCCGCGTACAGCCCCGGCACCCCGCGGGCCGCCGCCGTGTCGGAGTCGACGGCGACACCGCCCATCACGTAGTGGCAGGTCGGCCCGACCTCCATCGGCTCGGTCGTGATGTCGACGTCCGCCAGCTCCTTGAACTGGTGGTACATGGACGGCAGCCGGCGCCGGATCACCTCCGCCGGCATCCGCGTGGAGACGTCCAGGAAGACCCCGCCGTGCGGGGAGCCGCGGCCCGCCTTCACCTCGGCGTTGATGGCGCGGGCGACCTCGTCGCGGGGGAGCAGTTCGGGCGGGCGGCGGTGGTGCTCGGGGTCGTCGTACCAGCCGTCGGCCTCCTGCTCCGACTCGGCGTACTTCTCCTTGAACACGTCCGGGACGTAGTCGAACATGAACCGCCGGCCCCCGGAGTCGCGCAGCACCCCGCCGTCGCCGCGCACCGACTCGGTGACGAGGATGCCCTTGACCGACGGCGGCCAGACCATGCCGGTCGGATGGAACTGCACGAACTCCATGTTCAGCAGCGGCGCCCCGGCGAGCAGCGCCAGCGCGTGGCCGTCGCCGGTGTACTCCCAGGAGTTGGACGTCACCTTGAAGGACTTGCCGATGCCGCCGGTCGCGAGCACCACGGCGGGGGCCTGGAGGACGAAGAACCGGCCGGTCTCGCGGTCGTAGGCGAAGACGCCGCAGACGCGGGAGCCGTCCTTCAGCACCCGGGTGACGGTGCACTCCTGGTAGACCTTCAGACCGGACTCGTGGTCCCCGGTCCGCGCGTGGTCCTCCTGCTGCAGCGCGACGATCCGCTGCTGGAGGGTGCGGATCAGTTCGAGCCCGGTGCGGTCGCCGACATGGGCGAGGCGCGGGTACTCGTGGCCGCCGAAGTTGCGCTGGGATATCCGGCCGTCCTCCGTGCGGTCGAACAGCGCGCCCCAGGTCTCCAGTTCCCACACCCGCTGCGGTGCCTCCCGGGCGTGCAGCTCGGCCATCCGCCACTGGTTGAGGAACTTGCCGCCGCGCAGGGTGTCCCGGAAGTGCGTCTGCCAGGTGTCGTGCTCGTTGGCGTTGGCCATCGCCGCCGCGATGCCGCCCTCGGCCATCACCGTGTGCGCCTTGCCGAACAGGGACTTGCAGATCACCGCCGTACGGGCGCCCCGCTCGCGCGCCTCGATCGCGGCCCGCAGCCCGGCGCCCCCGGCCCCGACCACGACGACGTCCCACTCCTGGCGGTCCACCACGGGCATCAGAAGAACCTCGGATCGTCGAAGACACCGGACGCGAGCAGATAGACGTAGAGGTCGGCGAGCGCAACGCCGAGCAGCGACGCCCACGCCAGCTGCATGTGCCGGGCGTTGAGCCGGCCCACGAAGCGCCAGGCCCGGTAGCGCACCGGGTGCCGGGAGAAGTGCTTGAGCTGGCCGCCGACGATGTGCCGGCAGGAGTGGCAGGAGAGGGTGTACGACCAGATCAGCGCGATGTTGGCCAGGAAGACCAGGGTGCCGAGGCCCATGTGGCCCCACTGGTGGTGCGCGTCGCGGAAGGTCAGGGCGGTGTCGTAGGTCAGCACGCCCGCGACGAGCAGGGCCGCGTAGAAGAAGTAGCGGTGGAGGTTCTGGAGGATCAGCGGGAACCGGGTCTCGCCGGTGTACCCGCGGTGCGGTTCGGCCACCGCGCAGGCGGGCGGGGAAGCCCAGAAGCCGCGGTAGTACGCCTTGCGGTAGTAGTAGCAGGTCAGCCGGAAGCCCAGCGGGAAGACCAGGATGATCACGGCGGGGGAGATGCCCCACCAGCTCCCGAGGAGGTCCGCGTTGGGACCGCCGCGCATGGACTGGCAGTCGTGCGCCAGGCAGGGGGAGTAGAACGGCGAGACGTACGGCGACGCGTAGTAGTCGGCGTTCGCGAAGGCCCGCCAGGTCGAGTAGACGACGAAGGCCAGCAGACCGGCCGCCGTGCCGGCGGGCGCCAGCCACCAGCGGTCGGTCCGTAAGTGGGCGGCGGTGATCGCGGCGCGCCCGGGGGCACGCACGCCGCCGACGTTGTGTCGGTGTTCCGTACCAGTGGCCAAGACAGCGCTCCGCTCGGCTCGGGGAACAGGGGCGTATCAGGGGGCGTGCCGGTCACGGGCGCCCAGGCCCTCGTCGTCCGAGTCCGTCCACAGGCTGATGTCGTACGGCGTGTCGGAGATGGTGACGAGGTCGGGCCGGGTGGCCGGGCCCTGGGTGGCGGCGGCCTCGCGCAGCAGCGCCACGCTCTCGCGCAGATGGTCGGCGTCCAGCCGGGCCCGGCGCATCTCCGGGCCGCCACCGAGTTGCCGCTCCAGCCGCCCCAGCGACCGCCGCAGGTCGTCGAGGCTGCGCTGGACCATGGTCAGGTCGTCGTGCACGGACATGATGTGCCCTCACTTCCGCGGATGCTGCGGGTCCCGGGCGGCATTGCTCATGCGCCTGAGAGTGTCGCGCGTCACACCCCGCGCTGTGAAGGGATCTGCGCCGATTGGACAGGCGTGCGGGCGCTCGGCCCGGTGTGTTTGCGCCGCACGGGTGGGCTTGCCGCCCGTCGCCGCCGTGTCGCTCGCGGTCGGCGGATCCTTTCCTCTTCAGTAGCCGCATAGATCTGATCAGCTCCAAATACCGCCAAACGTGATCATATCGCTCCCGGCTTCCCGGAGGTAGCAGAGATGTCCCACCACGGCGTCGGCCTGCGCGCGGTCCTGCGCTCGGCCGCCTTCCTCACCGCGGGCGCCCTCGCCGTACCGCTGATCGCGGGCTGCGGCTCGGACGACGACGTGGCCAAGCCCCTCGCCGCCCAGGACATCGCACTGGTCGCCCGCAGCCAGGTGGCCGACGGCGGCACCCTGAAATGGGCCGTGGACGACCTCCCGGAGACGCTGAACACCTACCAGGCCGACGCGGACACCGGGACCACTCGCGTCGCCCAGGCCACGCTGCCCTCGATGTTCCGGATGGACGCCACCGGCCGGCCGGCCGTCAACCCCGCCTACCTGGAGTCCGCCAAGGTCATCGAGACCGAGCCGCGACAGGTGGTGCTGTACAAGCTGAACCAGCAGGCCGTGTGGAGCGACGGCCGGGAGATCGGCGCCGCCGACTTCGTCGCCCAGTGGCGCGCCCTGTCCGGCAAGGACAGCGCCTACTGGACCGCGCGCAACGCCGGGTACGACCGCATCGAGAAGATCGAGCGCGGCGCCAACGACCTCCAGGTCCGGGTCACCTTCTCCCGCCCCTACGCCGACTGGAAGTCGCTCTTCTCGCCGCTGTACCCGAAGGACGTCATGGGCACCCCGGACGCCTTCAACGACGGTGCCCGCCGCAAGCTGGCCGTCAGCGCGGGTCCCTTCAAGGTGGACAAGGTCGACACCATCGCCCAGGACATCGTCCTCACCCGCAACCCCCGCTGGTGGGGCAAGCCGGCGAAGCTCGACCAGATCGTGCTGCACACCGTGCCGCGCGACAAGCGGGTCGGCGCGCTCGCCGACGGCACCGCGGACCTCGCCGACCTCGACCCGGCCGACGCCGAACGGATCGGGCTCGCCGCGAGCGGCAAGGGCGGCTCCTCCCCGCTCCGGGGCGGTGGCAGGACGTCCCTGTCGACGCTGCGCTCCTGGGCGCGCGCGCACGGGCTCGACCCCGCCGACGTCAAGGCGGGCCGCACCGAGCTCGCCAAGGCGATCACCGAGTACCTGGCCCAGCAGACGGCCCTCAAGTCCTACGGCGTCCGCAAGTCCCTGGAGCCCTCCTACACCCAGCTCGCCCTGAACGGCGCCTCCGGGCCGCTCGCCGACGAGCGGGTCCGCCGGGCCGTCGCGCGCGCCCTGGACCGCAAGGAGATCGCCCGCCTGGTGCTCACCCCGCTGGGGCTGCCCGCCGTACCCGTCGGCAGCCATCTCGCGCTGTCCGGGCAGCCGGCGTACGCCGACGACAGCGGGGCGCTGGGCGCGCAGGACACCAAGGCGGCGCAGGCGCTGCTCGCGGACGCCGGCTGGGTGGCCGGCGGCCCGGTCAAGGAGGAGAAGAAGGGGCAGAAGGCGGCGGGACCGCAGAGCGACCAGGAGGAGAAGTCGGACGGCGGCCACGACGGCGAGTACATCGTCGGCGAGGACAACAAGGGCGACGCCGGCGGCAAGCACCTCGCGGAGGAGGGCCGGCACGGAGGAGCGGCGGGCGCCTACGCCCCCAAGGGCACGGCGGCGCCGGCCGGGGCCAAGGCAGGGCCGCTCGCCAAGGACGGCAAGGCGCTCACCCTCCGCTTCGTGCTGCCCTCCGGGCCCGGCTCGGACACGCTGAACACCGTCGCCACGCGGATCTCGGCGATGCTGGACCGGATCGGGATCGTCACGACGATCACCAAGGTGTCCGACGAGAGCTACTTCAAGGACCACATCGCCGCGGGTGACTTCGATCTCGCGCTGTACTCCTGGCCGTCCTCCGCCTTCCCCGCGACGGACGCCCGGCCGATCTACGCCAAGCCGCTGCCCGGCGCGGACGGCTCGGTGAACGTCGAGCAGAACTACACGCGGGTCGGCACCGACAAGGTCGACCAGCTCTTCGAGCAGGCGGCGACGACGCTGGACGAGGGTGAGGAGAAGTCCCTGATCCGGGAGGCCGACACCCGTATCTGGGCCGCCGCCGGCTCGATCCCGCTCTACCAGCGCCCGCAGCTGGTGGGGGCTCGGAAGAACCTGGTCAACGCGGGGGCGTTCGGCTTCCAGACACCGGTGTACGAGGACATGGGATTCCTGAAGAAGGGGGCCAGGGTCTCGGCGAGCCCGTCCCAGGGCTGAGGGGGGACGGAGGCCCTGCGGAGGACGGCCCGGCCGGGGCCACGTACCATGGGGTGAGGCCGTGGCGTGTCAAGCCCGGCAGGCCCGCGTCACGGACGTACGCAGCAGGGCCTTCTCACCACTTCGGGAGTACGCCGCACTATGGCCACGCGCCACGACATCCGCAACGTCGCCATCGTCGCCCACGTCGACCACGGCAAGACCACCATCGTCGACGGCATGCTGAAGCAGGCCGGCGCGTTCGCCGCCCACCAGCTCGACCAGGTCGACGACCGGGTCATGGACTCGAACGACCTGGAGCGTGAGAAGGGCATCACGATCCTCGCCAAGAACACGGCGGTGAAGTACCACCCCAAGGACGGCGGGGAGCCCATCACCATCAACATCATCGACACCCCCGGCCACGCCGACTTCGGTGGCGAGGTCGAGCGCGGTCTGTCGATGGTCGACGGCGTGGTGCTGCTGGTGGACGCCTCCGAGGGTCCGCTGCCGCAGACCCGGTTCGTGCTGCGCAAGGCGCTCCAGCAGCGTCTGCCCGTCATCCTGTGCATCAACAAGACGGACCGCCCGGACGCCCGCATCGACGAGGTCGTCAACGAGACGTACGACCTCTTCCTCGACCTGGACGCGGACGAGGAGCAGATCGAGTTCCCGATCGTCTACGCCTGCGGCCGTGACGGCGTCGCGTCGCTGACCAAGCCGCAGGACGGCACCGTCCCGGCGGACAGCGACAGCCTGGAGCCGTTCTTCTCCACGATCCTGGAGCACATCCCGGCTCCGGCGTACGAGGAGGGCGCGCCGCTCCAGGCCCACGTCACCAACCTCGACGCCGACAACTTCCTCGGCCGTATCGCGCTGCTCCGCGTCGAGCAGGGCGAGCTGCGCAAGGGCCAGACCGTGGCCTGGATCAAGCGCGACGGCTCGATCGGCAACGTGCGCATCACCGAGCTGATGATGACCGAGGCGCTCACCCGCAAGCCCGCCGAGGTGGCCGGCCCCGGTGACATCTGCGCCGTCGCCGGTATCCCGGACATCATGATCGGCGAGACCCTGGCCGACCCGGAGAACCCGGTAGCGCTGCCGCTGATCACGGTGGACGAGCCGGCGATCTCCATGGTCATCGGCACCAACACCTCGCCGCTGGTCGGCCGCGGCGGCACCGGCAAGGGCGCCGACGCGAAGGCGGCCGTCAAGGACCGCAAGGTCACCGCCCGCCAGGTCAAGGACCGCCTGGACCGCGAGCTGATCGGTAACGTCTCGCTGCGTGTCCTGGACACCGAGCGCCCCGACGCCTGGGAGGTGCAGGGCCGCGGTGAGCTGGCGCTGGCCATCCTGGTCGAGCAGATGCGCCGCGAGGGCTACGAGCTGACCGTCGGCAAGCCCCAGGTCGTCACCCGGGAGATCGACGGCAAGGTCCACGAGCCGGTCGAGCGCATGACCATCGACGTGCCCGAGGAGCACATGGGTGCCGTCACCCAGCTCATGGGCGTTCGCAAGGGCCGCATGGACAACATGTCGAACCACGGCTCCGGCTGGGTGCGCATGGAGTTCGTGGTCCCCTCCCGCGGTCTGATCGGTTTCCGCACCGAGTTCCTGACCCAGACCCGCGGTACCGGCATCGGCCACTCCATCCACGAGGGCCACGAGCCCTGGTTCGGCACCCTCACGACCCGCAACAACGGTTCGCTGGTGGCCGACCGCTCCGGCGCCGTCACCGCGTTCGCGATGACGAACCTCCAGGAGCGCGGCGTGCTCTTCGTGGACCCGGGCACCGAGGTGTACGAGGGCATGATCGTCGGTGAGAACTCGCGCGCCGACGACATGGACGTGAACATCACCAAGGAGAAGAAGCTCACGAACATGCGGTCCTCGTCGGCCGACTCGTTCGAGGCGATCGTCCCGCCGCGCAAGCTGTCGCTGGAGCAGTCGCTGGAGTTCTGCCGCGACGACGAGTGCGTCGAGGTGACCCCGGAGGCCGTTCGCATCCGCAAGGTGAACCTCGACCAGCGTGAGCGCGCCCGCGCCGCGAGCCGCGCCAAGCACGGCTGATCCAGGGCCACTTGAACCCGGGTTCCCCCATGGTGGGGGGACCCGGGTTTTTTGCAACCCGTTTTCCAGTGGTGTATGTCCGACATGCGGAGATCGTTGCCCGATACCCATGTAACAAGTCCGTTTCGCGCCTTCTTCGGGCAGACGCTTTGTCCAGATTTTGAAAGGTCTGGGCGACAGCTGTGACTGAATCGAGATCTACGGGCAGTGGTCGCTGGTTCCGCCCATGGCAGATAGTTAGCCGCGTAGCGCTCGGGTCAATGGGTCACGCGCTGTGGGGACAGTTGCGTCGACTCACGAGCATCAAGGGGTGCCTGAGCCTCCGTCAGGGGTGTCGGAGGCAAGGCCGGAACCCCCTCCTGTAGGTGAACGCGTGCAGTCGTGAGGAGGAACACCCATGTGCGGTGTCATGAGCAGCAGCTGGATCGGTTCTTCGCTTCCCGTCGTGTGACCAGGTCTTTGAACTACGCGCGTCCGCCTTTGGGTTCGCGCGTCCTAGGAGTACCCGGGCACCACTCACACCCATAACTGTGAAACGGACGAACCGTGACAAGTCCTATCGATATGGGGGGCGGCGGAACCACGGTCGTCTCCGGCGAACCAGGGCCGAAGGCGACGGGCGGGGCCCCGCTGACGGGCCGGTCCCCCGGCCAGCTGATGTGGACGCGCTTCAAGCGTGACCGCACCGGCGTGATATCGGCCTACGTGGTGGGCTTCTTCTTCCTGGTCGGCCTGCTCGCGCCGCTGATCTCGAAGCTGTACGGCAAGAACCCGTACACGGTCTACGCGGACGAGCGCCCGGACCTCTTCGACAGCGCCGGCGTGCCGGTGCACCCCAACGGCGGAATCAGTGGCCAGTTCTGGTTCGGTCTCGAACCCGGCAACGGCTACGACGTCTTCACCAAGCTCGTCTACGGCATCCGCACCTCGCTGATGATCTCCGTCGCCGTCACCGTCGCGGTCGTCGTCACCGGCATCCTGCTCGGTGTCGCGGCCGGCTACCTCGGCGGCCGGACCGACTACTTCATCGGCCGGGTCATCGACTTCCTGCTCGCCTTCCCCGCGCAGCTGTTCTTCATCGCGAGCATGCCGGTCGTGGTCTCCCTGTTCGTCAGCCCGCGCGACGAGACGCCGACCTACGTCCGGGTGGTCGCGCTGATCATCGTCCAGTGGTTCCTGGGCTGGATGGGCCTCGGCCGGATCCTGCGCGGCACCGCACTCGCCCTGCGCGAACGGGAGTTCATCGAGGCGGCGAAGGTCAGCGGGGCCTCGCCCTGGCGGATCATCCGCAAGGAGATCCTGCCGAACATCGTCACCCCGCTGCTGGTGCAGGCGACGTATCTGCTGCCCAACTTCGTGACCGCCGAGGCCGGTCTGTCGTATCTGGGCGTGGGCATCGTCGAACCGACGCCGGACTGGGGGCAGATGTTCTCCAAGGCGTCCACCGAACTGGTGATGCAGAACGACATCACCTACATGTTCTTCCCGGGCATCTCGATGATCGTCTTCGTCGTGGCCTTCAACCTGCTCGGCGACTCGGTCCGCGACGCGTTCGACCCCAAGACCGCGCGCTGACCCACGGCCGAAGCCGCCGACGGGGAACGGGCCCGTTCGGCAACTCCTCAGTACCGCACGGCACTTCAGCACTCCTCGTACCACGCCAGAGTCCTTTTCGTACCGGTGGGGCACAGAACGCACTGGTGACACACAGATGGGTGGGAATCCTCGTGATGAGTAGGGGCGGACGCCACGCATACGGCGCACTCTCCGTGCTCGCGGCCGGAGCTCTTGTGCTCACCGGTTGCAGCAAGGGCGGCAGCGACGCGGGCGACAACAAGAAGCAGGACGAGCAGAACGCGCAGCGCCAGCAGGCCTCCATCAAGTTCGGCGACGCGGCCGACTCCACCGGGCCCGCCCCCGCCGTGCCCGGCGCCAAGAACGGCGGCAGCATGGAGGTCCTCCAGCGCGACAGCTACGCGCACCTGGACCCCGCGCAGATCTACGTCAACGACGAGATGACGGTGGCCCAGCTGATCCACCGCGGCCTCACCGGCTACAAGGCGACCAGCAACGACGGCAAGCAGCACGAGGTGGTCGGCGACCTCGCCACCGACTCCGGCACCACCACCGACGGCGGCAAGACCTGGAAGTACACGCTCAAGGACGGCATCAAGTTCGCCGACGGCACACCGATCACCTCCAAGGACGTCCGCCAGACCTTCGAGCGGCTCTTCGCCCCGTTCATCAACCAGGGCCCGACGTACATCCAGCAGTGGCTCGCGGACACCACCGGCACCGGCTACCGCAAGCTGCTGCCCGACGGTCCCTACAAGGGCAAGCACCTGCCCGACAGCGTCCTGTCCACGCCGGACGACAAGACCATCGTCTTCCACTTCCAGAAGCCCCACCCGGACCTGCCGTACGCCCTGGCCATGGCCGGCTACTCCGTCGTCTCCGCCAAGGGCGACACCAAGGAGAAGTACGACAAGAAGCCGGTCACCAGCGGCCCGTACAAGATCCAGTCGTTCAAGTCCGGCAAGTCGATGGTGCTGGTCAAGAACCCCGACTGGGACCCGAAGACGGACCCGATCCGCCACCAGTACGTGGACCGGTTCAACATCACCTTCAACCAGCAGTTCGAGGCGTCCACCAAGGCGCTGCTCGCCGACAGCGGACCCGACAGGACCGGCATCAGCTGGAACAACCAGGTCGACGCGGGCAACCTGTCCGAGGTGCTGCGGGACCCGAAGCTCAAGTCCCGGGTGGTCTCCGGCTACCAGCCGTACGTGGGCCAGATGAACATCAACATGAGCAAGCCCGAGATGAAGGACATCCGGGTCCGCCAGGCCATCGCGTACGCCCTGCCGGTCACCCCCTTCGTCCGGGCCTACGGCGGCACCGACGCCATGGAAGTCGCCGGCGGCCTGATCAGCCCGACCGTCAGCGGCTACGACCCCAAGTTCGACCCCTACGGCAAGAAGAAGAAGCCCGCGGGCGACCCCGCCAAGGCGCACGCCCTGCTCAAGGCGGCCGGCAAGCTCAACATGAAGCTGACCTTCGGCTACATCAACACCCCCGAGGGCCAGCAGTACTCCACCGCCATGGCGGCCGGTCTGAAGAAGGCCGGCTTCGACGTCCAGCGCCAGGAGATCCCGGCCGAGACCTTCTACGACCAGGTCTCCAAGCTGAACAACACCTACGACATCTTCCACACCGCCTGGGGCGCCGACTGGCCGTCCGCCTCCACGGTCCTGCCCCCGCTGTACGACGGCCGGCAGATCGCCGACGGCGCGGCGAACTACTCGCAGGTCAACGACCCGCACGTGAACAGCGAGATCGACCGCATCAACACCATCACCGACCCGGTGAAGTCCGCGGCCGAGTGGGAGAAGCTCGACAAGTACCTCCTGACCAAGGTCATCAACGAGGTGCCGACCGCCTACTACAAGCAGACCCAGATCGCCGGCTCCAAGGTCGGCGGCCTCGTCTACGACGACGTGATCGGCGGCGTCGACCCGCGTCGCCTCTACATCAAGTAACCGTCCTCCGCCGGTACCGGCGCGCCCCACCGCGGGGCGCGCCGGTACCGACCGGACCGCCGACGTCTGAGAGCTGCCCTGTCATGCTGCGCTTCCTCGTCCGCCGGATCATCGGTGCCGTCGTCATTCTGTTTCTGCTGAGCATCGTCACGTTCGTGCTGTTCTTCGGGGTGCCCCGGGACCCGGCGCTGCTGATGTGCGGCAAGACCTGCAACCCGGACAGCATCGCGAACATCCACCATGTGCTCGGCCTGGACAAACCCATCACCGAGCAGTACTGGATCTTCCTGCACAACCTTGTCGCGGGCAGCGACCAGTTCGCCCAAGGGCCCTGCCCCGCCCCCTGTTTCGGATACTCGTACCACACCAACGACCTGGTCTGGTCCACCCTGATGGACCGGTTGCCCACCACCGTCTCGCTCACCCTCGGCGCGGCCGTCTGCTTCCTGGTCGTCGGACTCGGCACCGGCCTGCTCGCGGCGTGGCGCCGCGGCACGCTGGTCGACAAGACGGCCACCGCGGGCGCCATGGTCATCAGTTCGCTCCAGATCTACTTCATCGGCCCGCTCGCCCTCGCGATCCTCGTCTACCAGACCCACTGGTTCGACAAGCCCGCCTACAACGAGTTCACCGGCGACCCGCTGAGCTGGTTCACCGGGCTGATCATCCCCTGGGTGGTGCTGTCCACGATCTTCGCCGCGCAGTACACCCGTATGGCGCGCTCCGCGATGATCGAGCAGCTCCAGGAGGAACACGTACGCACCGCACGCGCCAAGGGCATGTCCCGGAGTTACGTCTTCTTCCGCTACGCCTGGCGCGGCTCGCTGATCCCGATCGTCACCATCTTCGGCATCGACCTCGGCTCCCTGCTCGGCGGCGCCATCATCACCGAGTACACCTTCGGCCTGCCGGGTCTCGGCCAACTCGCCGTGCAGTCCGTGTTCTTCAGCGACCTGCCGCTGCTGCTCGGGGTGATGCTGTTCGCCGCCACCATGATCCTGGTCTTCAACATCGTCGTCGACGCCACGTACGCCTTCATCGACCCGCGCGTGCGGCTGTCCTAGAGGAGAGACACCCATGAGCACCCCTCTCCTGTCCGTGCGGGACCTGCACGTCAGCTTCAAGACCGAGGACGGCGTGGTGCGGGCCGTGGACCGGCTCTCCTTCGACCTGGATCGGGGCAGGACGCTCGGCATCGTGGGCGAGTCCGGCTCGGGCAAGTCGGTGACGAACCTGACCGTCCTCGGCCTGCACAACCCGATGTTCACCACCGTCGAGGGCGAGATCCTGCTGGACGGGCAGGAGCTCACCACCGCCCGCGAGTCCGAACTGGAGAAGCTGCGCGGCAACAAGGTCGCCATGATCTTCCAGGACCCGCTCACCGCGCTCTCCCCGTACTACACCGTGGGCCGGCAGATCGCCGAGCCGTACATGAAGCACAACGGCGCCACCAAGAAGGACGCCTGGGAACGCGCCGTCGAGATGCTCGGCAAGGTCGGCATCCCCAATCCCCGCCAGCGGGCGAAGGACTACCCGCACCAGTTCTCCGGGGGCATGCGCCAGCGCGCCATGATCGCCATGGCCCTGATCTGCGACCCCGACCTGCTCATCGCGGACGAACCGACCACCGCGCTCGACGTGACCGTGCAGGCGCAGATTCTCGACCTGTTGAAGGACCTGCAACGGGAGTTCGGATCGGGCATCATCTTCATCACCCACGACTTGGGGGTGATCGCCGACATGGCCGACGACATCATGGTGATGTACGCGGGCAGCGCGGTCGAGCGGGGCACCACCGCACAGGTGCTGCGCTCGCCCCGGCACCCGTACACCTGGGGTCTGCTGAACTCCATGCCGCGCCTGGACTCCGACACCGGCGTGCGGCTGTCCCCGATCCTGGGCACTCCGCCCTCCCTGCTCACCCCGCCGTCCGGCTGCCGTTTCCATCCGCGCTGCGCCTTCGCGGACCGGGTGGCGGGAGCGGGCCGCTGCACCACCGAACGCCCACCGCCGGCCACCGACCGGGCCTCCGCCTGCCATCTGACCGCAGACCAGAAGCGCACCATCTTCATCGAGGAGATCAAGCCCCGCCTGGGCTAGGAGGACACATGAAAGAGGACCTGGTCCTCCCGGCCCAGCGCACGCAGGGCCCCGGTACGGACGGGGAGCGGCTGCTGGAGGTCAAGGGACTGACCAAGCACTTCCCGGTCAAGGGCGGCTTCCCGATCCGCCGCACCGTCGGGCAGGTGCAGGCCGTGGACGGCATCGACCTGACCGTGCACACCGGCGAGAGCTTCGGGCTCGTCGGCGAGTCGGGCTGCGGCAAGTCGACCACGGGCCGGCTGATCACCCGGCTCATGGAGCCGACCGCCGGCACCGTCACCTATCGCGGCCGGGACATCAGCCACGCCTCGCGCAAGCAGCTGGCGCCGATCCGCTCCGAGATCCAGATGATCTTCCAGGACCCGTACTCGTCGCTGAACCCGCGGCAGACCGTCGGCTCCATCATCTCCGGGCCGATGGAGATCAACGGCATCGATCCGCAGGGCGGCCGCGAGAAGCGGGTCCGTGAGCTCCTGGAGATCGTCGGGCTCAACCCCGAGCACTACAACCGCTTCCCGCACGAGTTCTCCGGCGGCCAGCGCCAGCGCATCGGCGTCGCCCGCGCGCTCGCTCTGGAGCCGAAGCTGATCGTGGCGGACGAGCCGGTCTCCGCGCTGGACGTCTCCATCCAGGCACAGGTCGTCAACCTGCTCCAGCAGGTGCAGAACGACCTGGGCATCGCCTTCCTCTTCATCGCCCACGACCTCGCGATCGTGCGGCACTTCTCGCAGCGGGTCGCGGTGATGTACCTCGGCAAGATCATCGAGGTGGGCGACCGCGACTCCATCTACACCCGGCCCCGCCACCCCTACACGCACGCCCTGCTGTCCGCTGTGCCCGAGGTCAGCCTCACGGACGAGGAGACGGGCGGCCGCGAGCGCATCCGCCTCGCCGGTGACGTGCCCTCGCCCATCTCCCCGCCCTCCGGCTGCCGTTTCCGCACCCGCTGCTGGAAGGCGCGGGACCAGTGCGCGACGGAGGAGCCGGCGCTGGTGCGGATCTCCGGCAACCACGAGGGCCACCTGACGGCGTGCCACTTCCCGGAGGAGCCGACGACCGAGGGCCGGCAGGAGGACATCGTGCTGGATCCGGCGCTGGCGGCCCTGGAGGAGGCGGCGTCCGACGACGGGGAGGAACGGGCGTGACGACGGGGGGCGGGCCCGTCCGTGTGACCTTCGCGGTCAGGCGGCGGGCGTCGCCACGGTGATGATCTCGGGGGCGGCGGGCGTCAGCGGCCGGCCGTCCCAGTCGCCGTACTGCTCCACGACGGCGAGCCCCGCCGCCGCGAGGAAGCCGGCCAGCGAGCCGGGGTCCAGGAAGCGCAGCACGCTGCGGCTGACGCGGGGGACGGGCCAGCGGTCGCTCTCGTAGGTCTCCGTGAACCGCACCCGGTCACCCTGCGGGCCGCCGTCCAGCACCTCGTGCGTGACCCGTACGGGGGTCCCGTCGGCGGCGACGGCCTCGTACGCCCGGTCAGGCGTCCAGCGCTCCCAGGCCCGCGCGGCGGGGTTCCTGACCTCGAACACGAACCGCCCGCCGGGGCGCAGCGCCTCGCGCACGGCCCGCAGGCAGCCGCGGATCTCCTCGTCCCCGACCAGCGCCTGGAAGGCGTGCCCGGTCATCACGACGAGGTCGAACTCCGGGTCCCACCGGCGCACCCGGGTGTCCCCGAGCACCCACTCCACGTCCTGCCCGGCCGCGCGGGCCTGCACGAGCATGGCGGCGGCCGGATCCAGCCCCATCAGCCGCCCTCGGTGCCCCTCGGCCCGAGCCCTGCGCAGCAACTGCCCGGTACCGCAACCGATATCGAGCACATCGCCCGCCCGCCGGACGAGCCCCAGATAGAAGTCGTCGCCCGGCCCCCAGGGGTTGAGGCTGTCGTACAACGCGGCGAGCGAAAGATCAGCGAACGAGTGATCCACCACCGCGGCAGTGTGCCATACCTTGCTGGACGGCACACGTGAATTGGAGCGATGTGCCCTGAGGGGGGAGGGGAGTTGGGGCATGCTGCACCACGTCGAGCTGTGGGTTCCGGATCTGGACCGGGCGGTCGTCTCCTGGGGGTGGCTGCTGGGCTCCCTCGGCTGGGAGCCGTACCAGGAATGGCCCGCCGGCCGCAGCTGGCGGCTGGGGGAGACCTATCTCGTGGTCGAGCGGTCGCCCGCGCTGCGGCCCGGCGCCGGGCACGACCGGATGCGGCCGGGACTCAACCATCTGGCCTTCCGGGCCCCGGGGAGGGGGGCCGTCGACGCCCTCGCCGACCAGGCGCCCGCGCACGGCTGGACCCCGCTGTTCCCCGAGCGGCATCCCTACGCCGGAGGTCCCGGGCACTACGCCGTCTATCTGGAGGACGCGGACGGGTTCGAGGCGGAGGTCGTCGCCGGCTGAGCACCGGGGGGCCGGGTACGGCGAAGGCCCGCGTCTTGGGGAGACGCGGGCCTTCTGTTCCCGTGGAGCGGACGTTCGGGTGGCTCGGGTCAATGGGCCGGTGAAGTCCGTTCCGGCGAGGGAGCGGCCGACGGAAAAGGGGTGTGTCAGGCCGCCGCCTCGGGGTCCTTGGCAAGACGCGGAGCCGGGATGGTCTCCGGCGCCTCAGGATAGTGGCACGCCGTGAGGTGGCCGGGCTTGTTGCCCTCGACCTGGACCAGCGGCGGCGCGTCCGTCGCGCACTTCTCGGTCGCCTTCCAGCAGCGGGTGCGGAAGCGGCAGCCGGAGGGCGGGTTGATGGGCGAGGGCACGTCGCCGACCAGGCGGATGCGCTCGCGCGGCTCCTCGTCCACCGTCGCCTCGGGCACCGCGGACAGCAGCGCCCGGGTGTAGGGGTGACGCGGGTTGTCGTACAGGTCCTCGCGGTCGGCGATCTCCATGATCTTGCCGAGGTACATCACCGCGACGCGCTGCGAGAAGTGCCGCACGATCGCGAGGTCGTGGGCGATGAAGACGAAGGCGATGCCCAGCTCCCGCTGGACCTTCTGGAGCAGGTTGACGACCTGCGCCTGGATGGAGACGTCCAGCGCGGAGACCGGCTCGTCCGCCACGATCAGCTTCGGCTCCAGAGCGAGCGCGCGGGCGACGCCGATGCGCTGGCGCTGGCCGCCGGAGAACTCGTGCGGGAAGCGGTTGTAGTGCTCGGGGTTGAGCCCGACGATCTCCAGGAGCTCACGGACCCGCTTCTCGCGGCCGCCCTGCGGATCGATGCCGTTGATCTCCATCGGCCCGGAGATGATGGAGCCGACGGTCTGCCGCGGGTTCAGCGAGGCGTACGGGTCCTGGAAGATCATCTGGATCTCGGACCTGATCGGCGCCAGCTGCTTGCGGCCCGCGTGCGTGATGTCCTGGCCCTGGTACTTGATCGTGCCGGCGGTCGGCTCCATGAGCCGGGTGATCAGCCGGCCCGTGGTCGACTTGCCACAGCCCGACTCGCCGACGAGGCCCAGGCTCTCGCCCGCGGAGACCTGGAAGTCCAGCCCGTCCACGGCCTGCACGGCGCCGACGGTCCGCCGGATCGGGAAGCCGCCCTTGATGGGGAAGTGCTTCGTCAGCCCGGAGACGTCCAGGAGGGGGTTCGTGTTGCTCATGATCGTGAAGTCCCGTCTGCGTCCGTCAGTTGTGCCGGGTCGCGGCGAAGTCGGCGAAGAGTTCCTGCTTCTGCTCGGTGGTGAGGTGGCAGGCCGAACCCCGGCCGTCCACGATCTCCAGCAGAGGGCGCTCGCTTGAGCACTTGCCGCCCGACACCTTCTCGGCGAAGGCGCAGCGCGGGTGGAAGCGACAGCCGGACGGCGGGTTGAGCAGCGACGGCGGCGCACCCGGGATCGGCGTCAGCGGCACGTCGACCGGGCCGGTCAGGCTCGGCATCGAGTTCAGCAGGCCCAGCGTGTAGGGGTGCTGCGGGTCCCGCAGGACCTCCTTCTTGGTGCCGCGCTCCACGCACCGGCCGCCGTACATCACCAGCACGTCGTCGGCGATGTCCGCGATCACGCCCAGGTCGTGGGTGATGAAGATGATCGCGGTACCGAACTCCTGCTGGAGATCCTTGAGCAGGTCCATGATCTGCGCCTGCACGGTCACGTCGAGGGCCGTGGTCGGCTCGTCGGCGATCAGCAGCTCGGGGTCGCAGACCAGCGCCATGGCGATCATCGCGCGCTGGCGCATACCGCCGGAGAACTGGTGCGGGTAGTCGTCCACCCGCATGTCCGGCTGCGGGATCCCGACCCGGCGCAGCATCTCGATGGCGCGCTTGCGGGCCTCGGCCTTGCCGCAGCCCGTGTGCTTCCGGTAGGTCTCGGCGATCTGGATGCCGACCGTGTGGTACGGCGACAGCGAGGCCAGCGCGTCCTGGAAGATCATGGACATCTTGTTGCCGCGCAGCCGCTCCATCTCACGCTCGGTGGCGGTGAGCAGCTCCTGGCCGTCGAGGAGGATCTCGCCCTCGATCGACGTGCGGGCCGGGTCGTGCAGGCCGAGGATGGTCAGGTTGGTGACCGACTTGCCGGAGCCCGACTCGCCCACGATGCCGAGCGTCTGACCCTTAATCAGGTCGAAGCTGAGACCGTCGACGGCCTTGACGACGCCGTCCTCGGTCGAGAAGTGGACCTTTAGGTCCTTGATCGAGAGGAACGGCTGCTGATCGGTGCTCGTCACGGGGACGCTCCTGGGGGTGATGCGAGGGGTCGGGAATGGGGCGGAGGTCAGGCGAGCCGGATCCGCGGGTCGATAAGGGCGTAGACGGCGTCCACGATGATGTTGAAGACCACGATCGCACTGGCGGACAGCAGCGTGACACCGAGCACCATGGGCAGGTCGCTCTGGTCCACCGCCTTCAGCGCGAGCCGGCCCACACCCTGGAGGCTGAAGACGGTCTCGGTGATGATCGCGCCGCCGATGAGTGTGGCGAGGTCGATACCGAAGATGGTGACGATCGGACCCATCGCGCCGCGCCAGGCGAACCGGAAGAAGACACTGCGACGGGACAGACCCTTGGCGCGGGCCGTGCGCACGTAGTCCTCGCTCAGCGTCTCCACCAGCTGGGAGCGCGACATACGCGTGTAGTTGGCGGTCCAGATCAGCGCCAGCACCAGCCAGGGCAGCAGCAGGCCGGAGGCCCACTCGGCCGGGTTGTCGGTGAGCGGAGTGTACGACGGGTTGTTCAGGATGCCGAGCTTCGCGACGAGGAAGTACATCGCGATGTAGCCGACGAAGTAGATCTGCAGCGAGGAGGCGATCAGCGAGCCGGAGCTGGCGACCTTGTCCTGCCACTTACCCTGCTTGACGGCGGCGATCATGCCCGCGCCCACGCCGAAGATGATGAAGACGACGGCGGAACCGAAGGCCAGCGAGAGCGTCAGCGGCAGCCGGTCCAGGATGGTGCCGAGGACGGGCTGGCGGTTGGCGAACGAGTAGCCGAGGCAGGGCGCGGGGCAGTTGCCGAAGTCGCCGTAGCTGCGGCCGACGAAGATGCCCTTCAGCCAGTACCAGTACTGGACCGGGACCGGGTGGTCGATGCCCAGGTTGTGCCGGACCTGCTTGAGCATGTCGGGCGTGCAGTTCTTGCCGCACGACATCATGGCGGGGTCACGCGGAATGGCGTAGAAGAGCCAGAAGGTGACGGCGCTGATGACCAGCAGGATGACCAGCGCGCCGAGGGTTCGGCGAACAAGGAAGCGGAGCATGGGGCGTGACTTTCCGGACGGGGCGCCGTCGCCGGGATAGGGGGGTGGGCCGTAGGGGGGCGGCCAGATCGTGGCCGCCCCCCGGTGGGTACTGCGCGGTTACTTCATCGCGTACAGCTTGGTGAGCATGAGGCAGGTGTTGCCCGGGTCGTAGACGGCGCCGCCGACCTTGGAGCCGTGCATCCAGTTACGGATGGAGTGGTAGTCCGGGACCACCGGCGCGAGCTCCATGATCTGGCGGTCGACCTCGCCCCAGGCCTTGTTGGCCTGCGTGACGTCCGTGAGCTTCGCCGCGGCGTCGATCGCCTTGTTGACGCCCGGGTCGTTGAGCTGGGCGTAGTTGCTGCGGCCGTCACCGATGTTCTTGCCGTCCCAGCAGGGGTAGAACACGGAGTAGCCGTTCGGCCAGTCCGGGCTCCAGCCGGCGGCGAAGAGGTCGAACGTGTTGTCGACCTTGCCGATCTGGGTGTAGAAGGTCGACTTGTCGACCTGCTTGTTGACGACCTGGAAGCCGGCCGCCTCCAGCGCGTTCTTGATGGCGACGGCGCTCTTCACCGCGGTGTCCGAGGCCTGGTAGGCGATGACCAGCTTCTGGCCGACCTTGCCGGCCTCCTTCAGCAGGGCCTTCGCCTTGACCGGGTCGCCACCGGGCTTCTTCTCGGTGCCGTAGAGGTCGAAGTGCTCGTAGCCGGGGGTGACCGGGCTGAGGATCGTGGTCGCGAGCGCGCTGCTGGCCGCGCCGCCGCGGATGGTCTGGAGCTGCTGGTGCGGCCAGGCGTAGTTGATGGCCTGGCGGACCTTGAGGTCCTTGATCCGGGTCATGTTGATCGGCCAGTAGTAGGTGACCGTGTCGATCTGGGTCAGGACGCGCTTCTTCAGCGTGGCGTTGGTCATGACCTGCGCCATGCGCTCGGGCGCGACCTCGTTGAAGATCGACATCGCGTACTGGTCGTTGCCCTTGTCCGCGATGTAGCGGTCGGTGGAGGCGACGAGCTCGAAGCCGAACTGGAAGACGTACTTGTCCGGGTAGGCGTTGCGGATCGGGTCCGTCTTCGGGTCCCAGTGCTCGTTGCGCACGTAGGTCAGCGACTTGCCGATGTCACGGTTGCCGATCCGGTACGGACCGAGCGCGAACGGCTGCTTGTCGTACTTCTCCTTCGTGTCCTTCTTCTTGTTCACGAAGCTGTAGCCCGGCATGGCGAGCGTGTAGTTGAAGTCCGTGCGGGCCTCGGTCAGGTTGAAGGTGACCGTGTTGCCGGAGATCTCGAGCGAGTCGAGGTGCTTGCCGTCGTAGGGGCCCTTGTACTTGTCGCCGCCGACCAGCCACTGCTGCACGTAGCGCGGGCCCTCGGTCACGAAGGACGCGAAGAGGCGCTCGAAGGTGTGGCGGACGTCGTCCATGGAGAGGGCGGAACCGTCCTCCCACTTGATGCCGTCCTTGATGGTGAACGTCCAGGTCTTGCCGCCGTTCTTCATGGTGCCGGCGTCCGTGGCGACGTCACCGACGAGGACGGCGGCGCCCTTGTCGTCCACCTTGTAGCCGGTCAGTCCACGCAGGATCGGGCGGCTGATGGCGCCCTCGGTCGAGACGTAGACCTGCGCCGGGTCCATGTGGTCCATGTCGAACTGGTCGAGCGAGTAGAGCGTGCCGCCCTTGACCGCGCCCTTGACCTCGGGGGCCGGACCCGTCGAGTCGGCCTTGGTGCCGACCGGGATGTTCACGGTCTTGGCCTGGCTCATCGACGGGACGTTCTTGTCGGTGGAGCCCTTGTCGCCGCTGCTGCAGGCGCTCAGCACGGTCGTGGAGGCTGCGGCCACACCGGTGGCGATCAGGAAGTTTCTACGTGAAAAAGACATGCTGAGCCTGCCTATAGGGTTCGATTCGGACGGTCGTAACCAGCCGGACGCCATCGAGCCGGGCCGGGTGGAAGGAAGTGCTACCGCTTGGACTTGGGGTCGAGCGCGTCGCGCACGGAGTCGCCGAGCAGGTTGAAGGCGACCACGAAGAGCACCATCGAGATGCCCGGGAAGAGCATGAACGTGAGGTCCTGCGAGTAGAACGCGGCTCCTCGGGCGATCATCACGCCCCAGTCCGGGGTCGGGTCGATGATGCCGACGCCGAGGAAGGACAGGCCCGCCTCCGCGGTCACGAGCGTCGGGAGCAGCAGCGTGCCCTGGATGATGATCGGTGTCCACAGGTTGGGCAGCAGTTCCTTGAACACGATGCGCATCGGAGACGCGCCCGTGACCTTCGCCGCCTCCACGAACTCGCGTTCACGCAGACCGAGGACCTGGCCGCGCAGCAGACGCGCGATGGTGGCCCAGCCGAACGCGGTCAGCACCACGATGAGGGCGAGGGCGCGCAGCCATGTCGGGATGTTGTCGTCGGGGGCGACGAAGATGCCGTAGACGACCGGCATGAACGCGATGAAGAACAGGGTGGACGGGAACGACAGCAGGATGTCGATGACCCGGCTGACGATGTAGTCGGTCTTCCCGCCCAGGTAGCCGGCGGTGATGCCGACCACGACGCCGACGACCACGGTGAGGATCGTGGCGGCCACGGCGATGCCCAGCGACGTCCGGATGCCGTACAGCAGGAACGTGAAGACGTCCCGGCCGAGCTGCGGCTCGACGCCGAACCAGAACTGCGAGCTCATGCCGCCGTTCGGGCCGGACGGGTACGAGAACGCGTCCAGCAGGCTCGGGTCCTGGCTGGCGTACGTCGTGTACGGGTTCTTGCCGTAGAGCTTGGCGATCAACGGCGCCGCTATCGCGATCACGAAGAAGAAGATCACGACATAGGCGGATATGACGCCCGTCTTGTCGCGCTTGAAACGCTTCCAAGCGAGCCGGCCCGGGGAACGGCTCTCACTGCCCTTCGGACCGTTCGAAGTGGTCGACTTCGTGACGGTCTCGTCGGTCACCTCAAGCGGGGTGGCCGCGGATGGAGTTGGGGAGGTCATGGTGCTCCTGGCCCAAGGGAGGGTCTGATGACTCCGCAGGGCGCTCCCCTACGGGCTACGCCGGACTTTTTCAACGCAATTCATTCAAGGTCAATAAATTCTCGGCCGACTTGGGCTTGTCTTTACCTTCTTTGCTCCTGCTTGGTGGAACTGTAGCTACGCGGGTAGCGCGATGTAATCAATCCGTGCTTCACATTGGACTAATTGGACTAATCGGGCAAGAAGTTCGTTATGCGGACGCTCGAGTGTCGAAATACGTACATCGACCGCTTCGAATCCAACGTTTCGGCAACGTTACGCGGAGATCCGTTGCGTGTGCCGCACAAGATCAACCGGCACCCCGCGCGGGCTGCCTGCATTCGGCCGACGTGTCCCTCTAAAGGTCCCTCAATCCGGTAATGAGCATGCGGTATGTGTCGTATGAGCCGATATTGACCGGTAATGAATCCGGTGATCACGACGAGGGAGGCGCCCATGCGGGGACCGACGCGCGCCGGACGGGCCGCCTGTGCGATCGGCGCCGCGCTGATGATGGCCGGATGCGGTGGTGGCGGCGGCTTCGGAGGGGCGGGAGTGCTCACCTCGTCCTGGGGTGATCCGCAGAACCCGCTGGAGCCGGCCGACACCAACGAGGTCCAGGGCGGCAAGGTGCTGGACATGATCTTCCGGGGCCTGAAGAAGTACGACCCCCGCACCGGCCGGGCCGTGAACATGCTCGCCGAGCGCATCAGCACCCCGGACTCGCGCACCTTCACCGTCACCGTCAAGGACGGCTGGCGCTTCAGCAACGGGGAGCCGGTCACCGCCCGGTCCTTCGTGGACGCCTGGAACTACGGCGCGAGCCTGCGGAACAACCAGAGGAACGCGTACTTCTTCGGCTACATCGACGGCTACGACAAGGTCCACCCCGGCAGCGGCCGGCAGAGCGCCGACACCCTGTCCGGGCTCCGGGTGACCGGGCCGCGGACCTTCACCGTCCGCCTGGACCAGAAGTTCGCCGGCTTCCCCGACACCCTCGGGTACGCCGCCTACGCGCCCCTGCCGCGCGCCTTCTTCACCGACCACGCCGGCTGGCTGCGCAAGCCGATCGGCAACGGGCCGTACCAGATCGCGTCGTACAGCAAGGGCTCCGCGATGACCCTGAAGAAGTGGAACGGCTACCCGGGCCCCGACCCGGCCCGCAACGAGGGCGTGACCCTGCTCGTCTACACGGACAGCAACACCGCGTACACCGATGTGCTGGCCGGCAACCTGGACCTCGTCGACGACGTGCCGGCCACCCAGCTCAAGAACGTCCGCACCGACCTGGACGGCCGCTACATCAACACCCCGGCCGGCATCCTCCAGACCCTCGCCTTCCCCTACTACGACCCGAAGTGGAACACGGAGGGGGCGCGCAAGGTCCGCACCGGGCTGTCCATGGCGATCGACCGGGCGCAGATCACCGAGACCATCTTCCGCCGCACCCGCACCCCGGCCACCGACTGGACCTCCCCGGTGCTCGGCACGGCGGGCGGCTTCCAGGCCGGGCTGTGCGGACACGCCTGCGACTACGACCCGGCGGGCGCCCGCAGGCTCATCCGGGAGGGCGGCGGCATCCCCGGGGGCCGGCTGAAGATCACCTACAACGCGGACACCGGCTCCCACAAGCAGTGGGTGGACGCCGTGTGCAACTCCATCAACAACGCCCTCGGCAACGACAAGGCGTGCGTCGGCAACCCGGTCGGCACCTTCGCCGACTTCCGCAACCAGATCGGGCAGCACAGGATGAGCGGACCCTTCCGGGCCGGCTGGCAGATGGACTACCCCCTGATCCAGAACTTCCTCCAGCCGCTGTACTACACGGACGCCTCCTCCAACGACGGCAAGTGGTCGAACAAGCGGTTCGACCGGCTCGTGGACCAGGCCAACGCCGAGACCGACCGGGCGGCCTCCGTGCGGCTCTTCCAGGAGGCCGAGAAGGTCGTCCGCGACAACATGGCGGCCATCCCGCTCTGGTACCAGAACGGCAGCGCCGGCTACACCGCCCGGCTCTCCCACGTGGCGCTCAACCCGTTCAGCGTCCCGGTCTACAACGAGATCAAGGTCGGCTGAGCCGCATGGGCCGCTACGTGGCGAGGCGACTGCTCCAGATGGTCCCCGTCTTCATCGGGGCCACCCTGCTGATCTTCCTCATGGTGAACGTGATGGGCGACCCGATCGCGGGCCTGTGCGGCGAGCGCGCCTGCGACCCGGCGACCGCCGCCCAGCTCAAGCGGGAGTTCGGCCTCGACCAGCCGCTGTGGCGCCAGTACGTCACCTATATGGGGAACGTCTTCACCGGCAACTTCGGTACGGCGTTCAACGGGCAGCCCGTCACGGAACTGATGGCGGCCGCCTTCCCGGTCACCGTCCGGCTCACCGTCGTGGCCATCCTCTTCGAGATCGTCGTCGGCATCGCGCTCGGCGTCGTCACCGGCCTGCGGCGCGGCCACCCCGTCGACACGGGCGTGCTGCTGGCCACCCTGGTGGTCATCTCCGTGCCCACCTTCGTCACCGGCCTGCTGCTGCAACTGCTGCTCGGCGTCTCCTGGGGCTGGATCAGACCGTCCGTCTCACCGGCCGCCGGCTTCGGCGAGCTGATCGTGCCGGGACTCGTCCTCGCCTCCGTCTCCCTCGCCTACGTCACCCGGCTCACCCGCACCACCATCGCGGAGAACAAGCGCGCCGACTACGTGCGCACCGCGACCGCCAAGGGCCTGCCCCGGCGCCGCGTCATCACCCGGCATCTGCTGCGCAACTCGCTGATCCCCGTCGTCACCTTCATCGGCACCGACATCGGGGCGCTGATGGGCGGCGCGATCGTCACCGAGCGGATCTTCAACATCCACGGCGTCGGCTACCAGCTCTACCAGGGCATCCTGCGACAGAACACCCAGACGGTCGTCGGCTTCGTGACCGTCCTGGTGCTGGTCTTCCTGCTCGCCAACCTCCTCGTCGACCTCCTGTACGCCGTACTCGACCCGAGGATCCGCTATGCCTGAACAGCCGTACGAGCCCGAGGGCGCCATCGCCGGGACCGGCATGGGCGGCGCCATGGACCTCGGCGCGAGCGAGGCCACCACCCTGGAGAGGGGCCCCGGCGCACCGAGCGGCGGCGGGCCCGCAGGCCGGCCCCGCTCGCTGGGGTCGGACGCGTGGCGGGACCTGCGCCGCAACCCCGTCTTCCTGCTGTCCGCCCTGGTCATCCTCTTCCTGGTGTTCATCTCGCTGTGGCCCTCGGCGATCGCCCCCGGCTCCCCGCTGAGCTGCGACCTCGCCAAGTCCCAGGACGGCCCGGGGCCCGGCGCGCCCTTCGGGTACGACGGGCAGGGCTGCAACGTCTACACACGCACCGTCTACGGGGCCCGTACGTCCGTCACGGTCGGCGTCCTGGCCACCCTGGGGGTCGGCGTCCTCGGGTCCGTCCTGGGCGGTCTGGCGGGCTATTTCGGCGGATGGCCGGACGCGCTGCTGTCCCGCACCACCGACATCTTCTTCGCCATCCCCGTCGTCCTCGGCGGCCTCGTGCTGCTGTCCGTGGTCACCAGCAACACGGTCTGGCCGGTGATCGGCTTCATGGTGCTGCTCGGCTGGCCGCAGATCTCCCGCATCGCGCGCGGTTCGGTCATCGGCGCCCGCCAGCACGACTACGTCCAGGCGGCCCGCGCCCTCGGCGCCTCCGACTCCCGCATCCTGCTGCGCCACATCGCGCCGAACGCCGTCGCCCCGGTGATCGTGGTGGCGACCATCGCGCTCGGCACCTACATCTCCCTGGAGGCGACCCTGTCCTACCTGGGGGTGGGCCTCAAGCCGCCCAGCGTCTCCTGGGGCATCGACATCTCCGCCGCCTCCCCCTACGTCCGCAACGCCCCGCACGCCCTGCTGTGGCCCTCCGGCGCCCTCGCGGTCACCGTCCTGGCCTTCATCATGCTCGGCGACGCGGTGCGCGACGCCCTCGACCCCAAGCTGAGGTGACGGCGCCTTGCTGCTCGAAGTCCGTGATCTGCACGTGGAGTTCAGGACCCGGGACGGGATCGCCCGTGCCGTCAACGGGGTGTCGTACGCCGTCGGCGAGGGGGAGACGCTGGCCGTGCTCGGCGAGTCCGGGTCGGGCAAGTCGGTGACCGCGCAGGCCGTGATGGGCATTCTCGACACGCCGCCGGGCCGGATCACCGGCGGCGAGATCCTCTTCGGGGGCCGTGATCTGCTGCGGATGAAGGAGGAGGAACGGCGCGAGCTGCGGGGCGCCCGGATGGCGATGATCTTCCAGGACGCGCTGTCGGCACTCAACCCGGTGCTCTCCGTGGGCGATCAGCTCGGCGAGCTGTTCGTGGTGCACCGGGGGATGTCGCGCAAGGCCGCGCGGGCCAGGGCCGTCGAGCTGATGGACCGGGTGCGCATCCCGGGGGCCGCGCAGCGGGTGCGCGACTACCCCCACCAGTTCTCCGGCGGGATGCGCCAGCGGATCATGATCGCCATGGCGCTGGCCCTGGAGCCGGCCCTGGTCATCGCCGACGAGCCCACCACCGCCCTGGACGTCACCGTGCAGGCGCAGGTCATGGACCTGCTCGCCGAGTTGCAGCGCGAGTACCGCATGGGGCTCGTCCTCATCACCCACGACCTCGGGGTGGTGGCGGACGTGGCCGACCGGATCGCCGTGATGTACGCCGGGCGGATCGTCGAGTCGGCGCCGGTGCACGACATCTACAAGGCGCCCGCCCACCCCTACACCCGGGGCCTGCTCGACTCCATCCCGCGCCTGGACCTCAAGGGACAGGAGCTGTACGCCATCAAGGGCCTGCCGCCGAACCTGACGCGGGTGCCCCCGGGCTGCTCCTTCCATCCGCGCTGTCCGATGGCCCGGGGCGTCTGCCGCGCCGAGGTGCCCCCGCTGTACGAGGTGTCCGAGGTCCGCGGCAGCGCCTGCCACTTCTGGAGGGAGTGCCTGGATGGCGACGGGCGGTGAACCGGTCCTGGAGGTCAGCGGGCTCGTCAAGCACTACCCGCTGACCCGGGGCGTCCTGTTCAAGAAGCAGATCGGCGCGGTCCGGGCGGTCGACGGCGTCGACTTCACCCTCGGCCGGGGCGAGACCCTGGGCATCGTCGGCGAGTCGGGCTGCGGCAAGTCGACGGTCGCCAAGCTGCTGTGCAGCCTGGAGCGGCCGACCGCCGGGTCCATCCGGTTCAAGGGCGAGGACATCACCCGGCTGTCCGGGCGCGCCCTGAAGGCGGTGCGCCGCAACATCCAGATGGTCTTCCAGGACCCCTACACCTCCCTCAACCCCCGGATGACCGTGGGGGACATCGTGGGGGAGCCGTTCGAGATCCACCCCGAGGCGGCCCCCAAGGGCGACCGGCGCCGCCGGGTGCGGGAACTGCTGGACGTGGTGGGGCTCGACCCGGACTTCGTCAACCGCTATCCGCACCAGTTCTCCGGCGGCCAGCGCCAGCGCATCGGCATCGCGCGGGGGCTCGCGCTGCGCCCGGAGGTGATCGTCGCCGACGAGCCCGTCTCGGCGCTCGACGTGTCGGTGCAGGCACAGGTGATCAACCTGCTGGACCGGCTCCAGGCGGAGTTCGAGCTCTCCTACGTGTTCATCGCGCACGACCTGTCGATCGTGCGGCACATCTCGGACCGGGTCGGGGTCATGTACCTCGGCCGGATCGTGGAGATCGGCCGGGACGCGGAGATCTACGAGCATCCGACGCACCCCTACACCCAGGCGCTGCTGTCCGCCGTGCCGGTCCCGGACCCCGAGGCGCGGGAGGACCGCGAGCGGATCATCCTCAGCGGGGACGTGCCCTCCCCCGCGGACATCCCCTCCGGGTGCCGCTTCCGCACCCGGTGCTGGAAGGCGCGGGAGCGGTGCGCGGTGGAGGTGCCGGCGCTCGCGGTGCCGGCCGTCTTCCTGGAACGGCCGGCCGGGCCGGCCGCCCACGACTCGGCGTGCCACTTCGCGCAGGAGGGGCGGGTGGTGCCGCCGGAGTCCAGCCGGGCGAACGGCGACGGGCCGGGGTGACATGGTGCACCCCGGCCCGTCCACGGCACCCGCACGGCCGTACACCGTGCAGCCTGCCGTGTCCGTATATCGGTACCGCTTCCGTCAAGTTGCCCGGCTGTTAACGCGGTTGACGGATGCCGTCCGCCTCACCCCAGGGACCGCCGCAGGAAGTCCAGCTGGAGGTTGAGGAGGTTCTCCGCGACCGTCTCCTGCGGGGTCATGTGGGTCACCCCGGACAGCGGCAGCACCTCGTGCGGGCGGCCCGCGGCCAGCAGCGCCGAGGACAGCCGCAGCGAGTGCGCGACCACCACGTTGTCGTCCGCCAGGCCGTGGATGACCATCATCGGGCGGTGCGGCTCGGCCGCGTCGACCAGACCGGCGTCGTCGATCAGCGAGTTGCGGCGGTAGACGTCCGGCCGCTCGTTCGGGTCGCCCAGGTAACGCTCCTGGTAGTGGGTGTCGTAGAGCCGCAGATCGGTGACGGGGGCGCCGACCACGGCCGCGTGGAAGACGTCCGGGCGGCGCAGCACCGCGAGGGCGGACAGGTAGCCGCCGAAGGACCAGCCCCTGATCGCCACCCGGCCCAGGTCCAGCGGGAACCGCTCGGCGAGCGACCGGAGCGCGTCGACCTGGTCCTGGAGGACGATCTCGGCGAGGTCGTCCTTGATCTCCTTCTCCCAGGCGGGCGAGCGGCCCGGGGTGCCCCGGCCGTCGGCGACCACCACGGCGAAGCCCTGGTCGGCGAACCACTGGGAGGTGAGGTGGGCGTTGTGCGCGGCGACCACCCGCTGACCGTGCGGACCACCGTAGGGGTCCAGCAGAACCGGCAGGGGAGTGTCACCGTGGTAGTCCCGTGGCATAAGCACGGCGCACGGAATTCGGCGTGCGCCCCCCTCGGTGAGCGTGACCCGGGGGGACAAACCGGGGTCTTCGGCGTACGAGCGGACAGTCGCCGTCGGTTTCCCGTCAGTCAGCACCTGTGCACGTGTGCCCGGAGTGTCCGGAGTTGCGGACACCAGCACCGTCACGCCCCCGGCGCGCACCGCCGAGTGCACGCCGGGTTCCCGGGACACGCGCTCCACGCCCAGTTCGCTCACCCGGTACACATGGATCTCGCCGACCTCGGACGCCTCCGCGTCGGCTCCCGTGGAGGCCGAGACCAGCGTGTCGTCCGCACCCACGTCCAGAACCGCACGGATGTGCAACTGGCCGCTGGTCAGCGGACGTTCGCCCACGGCGAGGACTCGGGCGCCACCCTCGTCCGCGATCCGGACCAACTGCCCGGAAGGGCTCCAGCACGGCGCCCCGGCGAACAGTTCCAGCCAAATTGGGTCCTCGTCGGCGTGCACCATCCGGGTCGCCCCGGTGTCCGGGTCCACGGCCAGGTACAGCAGGCCGCGCTGGTCCCGGGACTGCACGAGGACCAGTGGCGCACCCGCCTCTGACCAGTGCACTCGGGCCAGGTACGGGTAGCGGTCGCGGTCCCAGAGCACCTCCGTGCGCTCCCCGTCGAGGCCCAGGACGAACAGCCGCACGTCCGCGTTAGGGGTGCCCGCCGCAGGGTACGCGACACTGTTCGGCTCGCGGTCGGGGTGGGCCGGATCGGAGATCCACCACCTGGTCACCGGCGTGTCGTCCGCGCGGGCCACCAGCAACCGGTCGGCGCCCGGCGCCCACCAGAATCCGCGGGTACGGCTCATCTCCTCGGCCGCGATGAACTCCGCCAGCCCGTAGGTGACCTGTTCCGTCTCCGGTTCGGCGAGCGCGCGGTCGCCCTCGCCGCCTGCGCCCACCACCCGCAGGGCACCCTGCGAGACGTACGCGATGTGCCGGCCGTCGGGGGCCGGGCGCGGGTCGATCACCGGGCCCGGCACGGCGAGTTCGCGGGTCTCCCCGGTCGTCAGGCTCGCCGTGAAAAGCCGCCCTGACAAGGTGAAAGACGCCAACTCCACGGCGGCGTCGGTGGCGTAGCCGACGATGCCGGCCCCGCCCTCCCTGCTGCGCTCCCGGCGGGCCCGTTCCTCGGGCGAGAGCTGTTCACGGGCGCCGCCCAGCAGGGCGCCCGGGTCGGCGGCGAGGCGTTCGGCGCCGTCCGGAAGGTCCAGCACCCAGAGGGAGTTGGCCCGGTCGGTTCCGGAGCTCGAACGGAGGAATGCGACACGTGCGCCGTCGGGCGCCACGGTGAACCCGCGCGGCGCGCCGAGGGTGAAGCGCTGGGTCCTGGCGTGTCTGCGGGGGAAGGAGTCGGACTCGGTCGTCATACCCCGACCATATTGGCCATGCGCCCCCTTGTGCGGCCGTGCGCCGAGCGATGCGCGAGCACGGATAGTTATGATCACTACCGCTGCGTGGGTATGAACCTGCCGGTGTCCGCATGGACTTGCTCTACCGATCTTTCCGAACAGCCGTGTCCCTGGGATCTTTGGAGGTGAGCCGCCGTGGCACTCTCGATTTCGGCGGTGGTGCTGCTGGCGATCATCGTCTTCCTGCTGATGAAGAAGTCGGGACTGAAGGGCGGCCACGCGGTCGTCTGCATGCTGCTCGGCTTCTACCTCGCCTCCTCGACCATCGCGCCCACGATCAGCCAGCTGACGACGAACGTGGCGAGCATGATCGGCAGCATCAAGTTCTGACGGCCGGGCGGCCGGCCCCGGGCCTGCGTAGGGTGGTGGCATGACGGAACTGTCCTCCTCCGGCCCGCGCGCCGCCCGGCGGCTGTTGCTGGTGCACGCGCACCCGGACGACGAGTCGATCAACAACGGCGCCACCATGGCCAAGTACGTGGCCGAGGGTGCCCATGTGACCCTGGTCACCTGCACCCTGGGGGAGCGGGGCGAGTCCATCCCGCCCGAGCTGCGGCATCTGACCGGCGCCGCGCTCGGCGCGTACCGGCGCGGCGAGCTGGACGCCGCCCTCGGCGAGCTGGGTGTCACCGACGCCCGGCTGCTCGGCGGCGTCGGCCGCTACGGCGACTCCGGGATGATGGGCATCGCCGACAACGAGGACCCCGGCTGCTTCTGGCAGGCCGATGTGGACGAGGCCGCGGGACACCTCGTCGAGGTGATCCTGGAGATCCGCCCCCAGGTGCTCGTCACCTACGACGACAACGGCGGCTACGGGCACCCGGACCACATCCAGGCCCACCGCGTCGCCATGCGCGCCGCCGATCTCGCTGCCGGGCGCGGGCACACGATCGACAAGATCTACTGGATCCGCACCCCGCGCTCCGTCGCCGAGGACGCCTTCGCCCGGCTCCAGGACGAGCTGCCGTCCCTGCCCTTCGAGAAGAGCGCGGCCCTGGACGACGTGCCCGGCGTGGTGGACGACGCGCGGGTCACCACCGCCGTCGACGGTACCGCCCACGCCGCCGCCAAGGCCGCCGCGATGCGCGCCCACGCCACCCAGGTCGAGGTCGCCGAGCCCTGGTTCGCGCTCTCGAACGAGCTGGCCCAGCCGCTGTTCACCACCGAGTACTACGAGTTGGTGCGCGGCACCGCCGTCCCCGGCGAGACCGACCTGTTCGCCGGGATCGCCGTCGGGGAGACGCCGTGAGCGGCGCCCAGGGAGGCACCGGCACCCCGGGCCCGCTGCTCGCCCAGCCGCTGCGCCCGCCGACCCCCGGCCGGGCCCTCGCCCACATCGGACTCTTCCTGCTCGGTGCGCTCATCGCGATCGCCGGCGCCCTGGTACAGGCCGCCTGGTTCCCCGGCGGGCTGCTGCTCGCCCTCGCGGGCGCCGTCGGGGCGTTCCTCGGCGGTGCCTACGCCACCCGGTCCCGGGGTGGCGCGATGGCCCCGGCGGCGGGCTGGATCGTCACCGTCATCCTGCTCACCACCTCCCGCCCCGAGGGCGACTTCCTCTTCGGCGCGGGCGGCGGCTCCTATCTCTTCCTGTTCGGCGGCATGGCCCTCGCTGTGATCTGTGCCACCCTCGGCGCGGTGCGGCAACCGCGCCCCGGCTCCGCCCGACTTGGGAAGTGACGTACCGCTTTCCGGTGCGGCCCACGTGCGAGTTGGGTGTGGGTTTCCTCAGCGGTCAGGGGATGTACGCCAGAAGCGGCCAGTATGGTGGTGCGCGCCGCCGAGCCTCCCCCGCGCTCTCGACCTCGTTCGAGTTGGGGGGACCGCCGAAGCAGTGAGGTCAGTGTCGGGCGGCGGAGCCAACTGGGAGAACCTGCCTTGAGTCGTGAAACTGACACTCCGTCCTCCGGGCCCAACGGGCGCGGCGGAGCCGCGTACCCGTCCGGCACCCCGCCGTACGGAACCCCCATGGCTTCCGACGACGGTGCGGACGCGGGCCGTTCGGGCGCGCGGTCCGAGGAACGCAAGACCGAGACCACGCTGACGACCCGGATCCGGATCAACATCCCCGGATCCCGGCCCATCCCGCCGGTCGTCGTGCGCAAGCCCGTCGCGGACGGCGAGTCCGCCGACGGCGAGCGGGACGACGCTCCCGCCGCCGAGGTGAGCGCCCCGGCCGCGCCGGCGCCCGCCCCCGAGGCCGCCGCGGCGCCCGCGGCCCCGGCCGAGGAGAAGACCAGCGACTGGTTCGCGCCCCGCAAGGCGGGCGCGCCCGCCAAGGGCGGCGCGAGCGCCAACGGGGCCGGGAACCCCGGCGGTTCCGGCGCCCCCGCCGGCGCGCCGGGCGCCCGCCCGGGTGCCCAGGGAACCGGGAACACGGCCGGTGGCACCGGCGCCCGCCCCGGTGGCGTGGTCGGCTCCATGAGTGTGCCCGGCCGCAACTCCGGCAAGACGAACGGCTCCGGCCTGCCCGGCGCCACCGGCGGCCCGGTGGCCCCCGGGCACGGCGGCGGCACCGGCTCCTTCGACGTCACCGAGGCGCTGGCCGCGGGCCCGCTCGGCGGCGGCTCCCGTTCCCCCGACGCGAGCGGCGGCGAGCCGCGCCGCGACGACCTCCCGTACTTCACGGAGAACGGCACCGCGGGCGGCCAGGACCCGTTCGGCACCGCGGGAGCGGGCGGCGCGAACGGCATGGGCGGGCAGGGCGGCCAGGGCGGCCGGGGCGGCTCGCGGGGGCCCGCCGGGCCGACCGGCGGCCCGGTCACCGGCGACAGCCCGCTGCGGCCGGGCGCCGAGGGCCCCTTCGGGCATCAGGGCGCCGAGCGCGGCGCGCTCACGGGCATCGCCGACCTCGACGGGCCGGCCGGGGTGCCGGGCGCCGGGCTCGGCCCCGGTGGCGGGCTCAGCGACGACACCGCGATCCTCACCCCGCAGAAACCGGCCCCCGAACCGGGCACGCCCGGCTACCGGGCCCCCGACAACGTCTCCGGACACACCGTCACCAGCGGTATCCCGGTGGTCCCGGCCGGGAACGGCGCCCCGTTCGGCACCGGTGCTCCCGGCGGCCCCGGGGGCCCGGCCGCTCCGGCGGCGCCGAAGCCCGAGCCGGCCGCGGCCGCGCCCAAGGAGGCGGCCAAGCCGAAGAAGAAGGGCCGCAGCAAGCTGGTCCTGCTCTGCGTCGGCCTGGTCGTGCTCGCGGGCGGTGTCTACGGCGCCGGCCTGCTGATGAACCACACCGATGTCCCCAAGGGCACCACCGTGCTCGGCGTCGACGTCGGCGGCGGCACCCGCGACGACGCGGTCAAGAAGCTGGACGACGTGTTCGGCTCCCGGGTCACCAAGCCGCTGAAGCTCTCCGTGGGCGGCCGTACGGTCATGCTCACCCCGGCCAACGCCGGTCTCCAGTTCGACTTCCAGGCCACCGCGAGCGCGGCGGCCAAGAGCGACTACAACCCGGTCTCCGTGGTCGGCACGCTCTTCGGGCAACAGCGCGTGGTCGAGCCGGTCATGCCGGTGGACGAGGAGAAGCTCCAGGCCGCGCTCCAGCAGGCGGGCGGCGGCTCCGGCTCGGGCGCGGTGGTCGACGGCGGCATCACCTTCGAGGCGGGCAAGGCCGTGGCCGTGCACGGCAAGGCGGGTACGGCCATCGACGCGGCCCGCTCGACGCAGACGATCGAACAGGCCTTCCGTACCGAGGTGGAGACGGGCGAGGCCGCGACGGTCACCGTGCCCACCGTCAAGCGGCAGCCGACGGTCTCCGACGCCGAGGTCGACCGCGAGATGAAGGAGTTCGCGGAGCCGGCGATGTCGGCCAAGGTGACCGTGATGACGGACTCCGCGCACGCGGTCGCGATGAGTCCGCAGAACTCGCTGTGGAAGTTCCTCCGTGTGACGGCTGTCAACGGCAAACTGGTCGACAAGCCCGATCTGGCCGCTCTGAAGCAGTTGTACGGCAAGACCTTCGACGGCGTCCTCATCGCCCGCGGCAACGGCCAGAAGACGCCGGTCACGCCGCAGGACGTCTACGGCGCCCTGCGCCAGGCGCTGACGAGCAGGACCAACCGGGTCGCGGTCATCTCCACGAACCCGAACTGACCCCCTCCCGCCCGGACGCCCGACGCGTGCGGGCCCGCCCCAGGACGGGGCGGGCCCGCACCGTCTCACGCGGTCGGGGACGCGTGACGCAGTACAGGGCCAGGCAGCCCCTGACGCTCTGGACGGAGACGGCGCCCGACGACGTGGTCCGGCGCGACGGGGCCGCCCGCGCCGGGGCGGCGGACACGAGACCGGTGAGGGCGACCGCGGCGGTGGCGGCACCGGCGCCGCCGTGCCACCGGATTCGCGCCGGGCCGCCGGAGCCGGCCGGCACCGGGCGACGGGTCCGGGCAGGCACCTGACATGACAACTGTCATGTGTCTCCCAGGACCTCCGACACTGCCTGGCACCCTCCCCCTACCGGCACGATGGACGGCATGACGACGACAGCGGTACCGGCCACCTCCACCGCCGAGGTGGTCGGGTTCGACCAGGTGACCAAGACGTACGGGACGGTGCGGGCCGTCGACGGGCTCTCGCTGCGGCTGCACCCCGGGGAGACCGTGGCCCTGCTCGGCCCGAACGGCGCGGGCAAGTCCACCACGCTCGACCTGCTCCTCGGCCTCAAGCAGCCCGACGCCGGCACGGTGTCCGTGTTCGGCACCAGCCCGCGCGAGGCGATCGTGGCCGGGCGGGTCGGGGCCATGCTGCAGAGCGGCGGCCTGATGGACGACGTCACGGTGGCCGAGCTGGTCAGGCTGTCCTGCTCCCTGCACCCGCGGCCGTACAAGGCGACCGACGTGATGGCCCGCGCCGGCATCGCGCAGATCGCCGACCGCAAGGTCAACAAGCTCTCCGGCGGCCAGGCCCAGCGCGTCCGCTTCGCCCTCGCCACCGCGGGTGACAGCGACCTGATCATCCTGGACGAGCCGACCACCGGCATGGACGTCTCCGCCCGCCAGGCCTTCTGGTCCACCATGCGCGAGCAGGCCGACCAGGGCCGCACCGTCCTGTTCGCCACGCACTACCTCGAAGAGGCCGACGCCATCGCCGACCGGGTCCTGGTGCTGCACCGCGGCCGGCTCCTCGCCGACGGCACCGCCGCCGAGATCAAGGCCCGCGCGGGCGCCCGGCGGATCGCCTTCGACCTGGAGGGCGCCTTCGACGCCGCCGCCCTGCGCGCCCTGCCCTTCCTGACCGGCATCGACGTGTCCGGGCAGACCGTGCGCATCCAGTCCTCCGACGCCGACGCCACCGTGCACGCCCTGTACGGCCTCGGCGTCTACCCCCGCAACCTCGAGGTCGCCGGCCTCGGCCTGGAACAGGCGTTCGTCGCCATCACGGAGGCCGAGGAGGCCAAGCAGTCATGAACTCCCTCATCAAGCTCGAACTGATCCGCGCCCTGCGGAACAAGAAGTTCCTGTTCTTCTCGGTGATCTACCCGGCGGTCCTCTTCCTGATCATCGCGGGCAACGCCGACGACACCAAGATCGACGGCACCGGGCTGACCCTGGCGACGTACATGATGGTCTCCATGGCCTCCTTCGGCGCCCTGACCGCCGTACTGATGGGCAACAGCGAGCGCATCGCCAAGGAACGGGAGAGCGGCTGGGTACGGCAGCTGCGGCTGACCCCGCTGCCCGGACGCGGCTACGTCCTCGCCAAGACCGCCGGCGCCGCCGTGGTGAGCCTGCCGTCCATCGTGGTGGTCTTCCTGGCCGCCGCCGTGATCAAGGACGTACGGCTGGACGCCTGGCAGTGGCTCGCGCTCACCGGGGTCATCTGGGCCGGCAGCCTGGTCTTCGCCGCGCTCGGCGTGGCCATCGGCTACCTCGCCTCCGGGGACGCGGTCCGTCCCATCACCATGATCGTGTACTTCGGCCTGTCGATCCTCGGCGGCCTGTGGATGCCCTCGACCACCTTCCCGCAGTTCCTCCAGGACATCGCCAAGTGGCTGCCCACCCACGCGTACGCGGCGCTGGGCCGGGCGGTCGAGCAGAGCCAGGCCCCGCACACCACGGACATCGCCCTCCTCGCCGTGTACTTCGTCCTCTTCGCGGGCGGCGCGGCCTGGCTGTACCGGAAGGACACGCTGAAGGCGTGAGCACCATGACGGAAGACCCGAAGGCGGCCGGGGCGCGGCCGGAGACGCAGGTGCGGATCGGACAGGGCGTGCAGGGCCGGCGCGAGCTGCTGGTGAAGGGGCTGTGGATCTGCGTCTGGCTGGTCTTCCTCAGCTCCCCGATCCAGGACCTGACCGGCGGCCGGCACACCACGGCCGGCACCGTGGCGGGCGCGGTCGGCCTCACCGTCTTCGTGGGCGCGTACCTGACACTGGTCTTCCGGCAGATGGGGCGGCCCTTCTCGCCGTGGGCCGTGGCGCTGCTGCTCGGCACCCTCCTCGTGCTCGCGCCCGCCCTGACCTACGGCCTCGGCACCCGGTGGAGCGGGCTGTTCGTCTACCTGTCGGTGGCCTGCGGGGCGACCCTGCCGCTGCGCCTGGCGTACTGGGCGATCCCGGGTTCCGCCGTCGCGATGTACCTGGTCGGACTGCGCTGGGGCGTCTACTCGGTCGACAACGACATGCTGATGGTCGTGCTCATCGGGTTCGCCATGGTCGGCGTGAGCCAACTGGTGCGCACCACGATCGAGTTGCGCAAGGCACGGGCCACCGTCGCCCAGCTCGCCGCCAACGAGGAGCGGCTGCGTCTCGCCCGCGACCTGCACGACCTGCTGGGCCACTCGCTCTCCCTGATCACGCTCAAGAGCGAGCTGGCCGGGCGGATGCTGCCCGATCACCCCGACAGGGCCGCCCAGCAGGTCGGCGACATCGAACAGGTCAGCCGCCAGGCCCTGGTGGACGTCCGGGAGGCCGTCACCGGCTACCGGCGCCCCCGGCTCGTCGTCGAGCTGGCCGGCACCCAGGTGGCCCTCACGGCCGCGGGCGTGGCGGCCGAGCTGCCGCCCGAGCCCGACCTCTCCGGGGTGCCCGAGGAGGCCGAGTCGGCGCTCGCCTGGGCGCTGCGCGAGGCGGTCACCAACGTGGTGCGGCACAGCGGCGCCGACCGGTGCGCCGTACGGCTCACGCACCGCCAGACGCTGGACGGGCCGATGCTCGAACTCGCCGTCGAGGACAACGGATCGGGCACCGGCAACGGCGGCTTCGGCAACGGCCTGACCGGGCTGACCGAACGCCTGGAGAAGGCCGGCGGGACGCTGGAGGCGGGCCGGGCCAGGCATGGCTTCCGGCTGGTCGCCCGCGTGCCCGCGGGCCCCGCGGGGGACGTAGGATCCGGGGCATGACGAGCACGATCAGGGTCCTGCTGGCCGAGGACCAGTCCATGGTCCGCGAGGCGCTGGCCGCGCTGCTCGGACTGGAGGACGACATCGAGGTCGTCGCCCAGGTCGCCCGCGGGGACGAGGTGCTCGCCGCGGTCGGGGCGCACGACGTGGACGTGGCCCTGCTGGACATCGAGATGCCGGGCCGCACCGGCATCGAGGCCGCGGCCGAGGTCCACCGGGACTTCCCCCGGGTCAAGCTGGTGGTGCTGACCACCTTCGGGCGGCCCGGCTATCTGCGCGGCGCCATGGAGGCCGGCGCCGACGCCTTCCTCGTCAAGGACGCACCGGCGGCCCAACTCGCCGCCGCCGTGCGCAAGGTGCTCGCCGGGGAGCGGGTCATCGACCCCACGCTGGCCGCCGCCGCGCTCGCCGAGGGCGCGAACCCGCTCACCGAACGCGAGCGCGAGGTGCTGCGCGCCGCGGCCGACGGCTCCACCAACGCCGAACTGGCCAGGGCCCTGCACCTGTCCCAGGGCACGGTCCGCAACTACCTCTCCACGGCCATCCAGAAGCTCGCCGTCCGCAACCGGGCGGAGGCGGTGCGCACCGCGCGGGAGAAGGGCTGGCTGTAGGCCACCCGCGGGGAAGGTCAGTTGAGCTTGGCGCGCGCGGTGCGGGCCTGGTGCCGCACCTGTTCGGCGGCCGGCTCGTCCACGACCTCGATCAGCTCGGCGTACGCGTCCAGTTCGTCCGCCCCGGCCGTGAACTGGCCGCGCTGCACCAGCAGTTGCCCGCGCTCGTAGCGCAGCCGGGCCGGGTGGGCCGGGATCAGCAGCGACAGCTCCACGGCGCGCAGCGCCACGTCCGAGCGCTCGGGACGGGCCGCGGCCCACGCGCGGACGTTGTTCAGGATGCGCCGGACGACCTCCAGCGGGGGAGCGGGCTCCAGCATCCCGGGGGCGGGCGGGGCGCCGGTCGCCCCGACCACGAGCAGCTCGGCGTCCGGCCCGGTGAGCACCCGCCCGCCCTCGAAGGGGTCGGCCAGCACCTGCTCCCCGGCCGGGCCGAAACCGACCACGAAGTGTCCCGGCAGCGCGACCCCGTGCACCGGGGCGCCGGCCCGCCGGGCCACCTCCAGCCACACCACCGACAGCAGGATCGGCAGGCCGCGCCGGCGCCGCAGCACCTCGTGCAGCAGCGAGGACTCCAGCCGCTGGTAGTCGCCGGGCGTGCCGTGGAACCCGTAGCGCCCGCCGAGCAGCCGCCGTACCGCCTCGGCCCAGGCGTGCGGTCCGCCGGGCCGGTACGGCAGCTCGCCCGCGAGCCGGTCCAGTTCCGCCTGCGCGGCGTCGGTCCCGGCCTCGTCCAGCGAGCCGTCCGTCTCCGCGCCGATCAGCAGGCACAGTGCCGCGAGGTCCGGCCGCTCCGACCGGGCCTCTTCGGCGAACCGCGCCCGCACCTCGGCGGACCGCTCGGGCGGGGGCGGGTACGGGGGCGGCAGGTACGGGTGGGGCATGGCGGGTTCTCGCCCTTCCGGGAAGGTGTCCACGACTGTCTACGACCGGCCGTCGGCGGGCTGTTCCCGCGGCTCCCGGAAGTGGTGGTAGGTGTGGTGCCGGGAGAAGCCCAGAGCGGCGTACAGCGCCCTCGCCGGCTCGTTGTCGCTCTCCACCTGGAGCCAGCCGGCCGAGGCGCCCTCGGTCAGCGCCCGGCGGGCGAGCGCGGCCATCACCGCGGTGGCGAGACCCTGCCGCCGCCTGGCGGGGTCCACCTCGACGGCGGCGAAACCGGCCCAGCGCCCGTCCACGACACACCGGCCGATCGCCGCCGGGGGCGCGCCTGGTTCGCCCGGCACGGTGGCGAACCACACCGAGGGCCCGCCCGTGAGCACCCGCAGGGCCGTCTCGCTCACCCCCTTGCGCCGGTACCGTGCGAGCCACGCCTCGTCCGCGTCGCGGGTGAGGACCACGTCCGCGTCCTCGGGCCGGTCCGCGAGCGGGGCCAGCGCGCCGATCCACATCTCGGCACTCACCTCCCGCACCCAGCCGCGCCGCTCCAGCTCGGCGCCGAGCAGCTCCTGCGTGCCCTCGGCGCCCGTCGCGGTCTGCACGTAGGCGGGCAGCCCGCGCTCGCCGTACCAGCGTCGTACGGCCGTCAGGGCCGTGTCGAGCGGGCACCCGGGATCACCCAGCGGCAGCACGCTGTTGGCGCGCCGCGTATACCCTCCGGCGGCCCTCAGCTCCCACTCGCCGAGCCGCTCGCTCTCCACCGGGAGCCAGCCGCGCGAGGCGACCCGCGCCAGCTCCTCGTAGCCCGCCGCCGGACCCCTGCGGCGCGCCGGTGCGGCCGGTACGATCTTTCCCGCCACGAGCGAGGTTTCCGGAAAACGGACACTCGTACCACCCCGCTGTGTGATCATGAGCACGCCATGATCCCAAGATGTGAGAACGCCCACCGTGTCGGTGAACTTCTCCCGCGCCGCACCGGGTTCGCTCAACCGCCGTACGGAGACGCGTTTTCCCACGTCAGCGGGGGTGATTCGGACTTCCAGGCGCCCTTGTGCCGAGATTTCCACCGGTCAGTTCACCCCTCCTGTTCGGATCATGCTCCGGAACGGAGATACTAGGGGCGGGCATCGACGACGCCGCGCTCCCGCGCGCCAGGCGGCGGAGCCTGGAGAGGCCCGCCAGCGCCCTATCGAGGAGGAACGACAGCGTGACCTACGTCATCGCGCAGCCTTGTGTCGACGTCAAGGACAAGGCGTGCATCGAGGAGTGCCCGGTCGACTGCATCTACGAGGGCCAGCGGTCCTTGTACATCCACCCGGACGAATGCGTCGACTGTGGTGCCTGTGAGCCGGTCTGCCCGGTCGAGGCGATCTTCTACGAGGACGACACTCCGGAGGAGTGGAAGGACTACTACAAGGCGAACGTCGAGTTCTTCGACGAGCTGGGCTCGCCCGGCGGCGCCAGCAAGCTGGGGCTGATCGAGCGCGACCACCCCTTCGTCGCCGCGCTGCCGCCGCAGGGCGAGTGACCGTTTAGCGCCCACGCGGCCCGCGAACGCGCCGCCTCGGTCCCGTACGGCCCCGATCGCCCTGATCACCGCCGTACGGGACCGAGGCGTTCGCCGCACCAGACGAAAGTGAGCCACTGATCGTGTCCGCAGTCTCCGACCGGCTTCCCACCTTCCCCTGGGACAAGCTGGAGCCGTACAAGAAGACGGCCGCGGCCCATCCGGACGGCATCGTCGACCTCTCCGTCGGCACCCCGGTCGACCCGGTCCCCGAGCTCGTCCAGAAGGCCCTGGTCGACGCGGCCGACTCGCCGGGCTATCCGACCGTCTGGGGCACGCCCGCGCTGCGGGACGCGATCTGCGGGTGGCTGGAGCGGCGCCTGGGCGCGCGCGAGGTGACCCACCGGCACGTGCTGCCGGTCGTCGGCTCCAAGGAACTGGTGGCCTGGCTGCCGACCCAGCTGGGCCTCGGCCCCGGCGACCGGGTGGCCTACCCGCGCCTCGCGTACCCGACGTACGAGGTCGGCGCGCGGCTCGCCCGCGCGGAGTACGAGACGTACGACGACCCGCGCGACCTCGACCCGGCCGGGCTGAAGCTGCTCTGGCTCAACTCCCCGTCCAACCCGACGGGCAAGGTGCTCCGCGCGCAAGAGCTGGCCGGCATCGTCGCCTGGGCCCGCGCCCACGGCGTCCTGGTCGTCTCCGACGAGTGCTACCTGGAGCTGGGCTGGGAGGCCGACCCGGTCTCGGTGCTGCACCCGGACGTCAACGGCGGCTCCCACGAGGGCATCGTGGCCGTCCACTCGCTCTCCAAGCGTTCCAACCTGGCGGGCTACCGCGCCGCCTTCGTCGCGGGCGACCCGGCCGTCCTGGGCCCGCTCCTGGAGATCCGCAAGCACGGCGGCATGATGACGTCCGCGCCGACCCAGGCCGCCGTCGTGGCCGCGCTGGGCGACGACGCGCACGTCCACGAACAGCGGGCCCGCTACGCCGCCCGCCGCGAGGCGCTGCGCTCGGCCCTGCTGTCCCACGGCTTCCGCATCGAGCACAGCGAGGCCAGCCTCTACCTCTGGGCCACCCGCGACGAGCCCTGCTGGACCACCGTCGCGCACCTCGCCGACCTGGGCATCCTGGTCGCGCCCGGCGACTTCTACGGCCCGGCCGGCGGGAACTTCGTCCGTGTGGCGCTGACGGCGACGGACGAACGCGTCCGGGCTGCGGTCTCGCGGCTGTAGCCTCCGCCCGCGCGAGGCGCGTCCCGCGCCCCGTGAACGCCGAACGGGGCCCAGGAGGGACATCCCCCCGGACCCCGTTCACCGGGCCGTGCCGGCTCAGGTGAGGGGCAGGCCCTGCATCGGCAGGTTGGTGGTCGGCAGGCCGCCCTTCGTGGCACCGGCGGCCGCGTCGCCCAGGGCGTTGCCCGCCGCGCCGGCGACGCCGCCGGCGGCCTGCTGGGCGGCGGGGGCGGTCTTCTTCACGGCACCGCCGGCCGTCTTGCCCGCGGCCGGCGCGGCCGACTTCACCGCGTTGCCGCCCGCGTTGCCCGCCAGCGAGGTGACGTGCTCCGCGGCACCGTCGACGGTGTCGCCGGCGTGCGCCGCGTCCAGCGCGGTCAGGCCGCCCAGGTTCGCGGTGGCCGGCAGGTTCGTGGCCGCACCGGCGGAGCCGGCCGCACCGACCCCGGCGGCCGCTCCCGCTGCGACGAGCAGCGCGGCACGGGCGATCCGGCGGGTCAGGGGGAGGGACATGATGCTCCATTCGACGGGAGAAGAACGATCTCTGTCGTCCGGACCCGGCTCCGGGCTCGGACGCCATGACTACCGCTCGAAGCCCCCGAAGGTTGCGGACGCCCCAGGTAAAGAACCGATAACGCATCGCATTATCAGGTGTGGATAAAAACGGGCAAAGGGCGTCCGTGAGAACGCCCGGCAGAATCCTTACGCCCCTTGAACCCCAAGGGCTCCCGGCCGTTTTCCGCCCCTCGCCCGTTCGGCCGCGTGTGAAACGCCGACGCCACCCGTCGGCGCGACGCCCCGTACTACTGTCCGGTCACGATCCGGACAACGCCCACGGACTTCTCCGCCCCCGCGGCCCCCTGCGAGCGCACCTGCTGCCACGCCCCGCCGTCGCTCCCGGCGGTCCACACCCGCCCCGCGTACGTCACCCGGTGGATGTGCAGCGCCGAGGAGTTGGCGACCGCCCAGTGCGCGAGCTGCCACCCCCGCTCCCGCTCGTCGCGCCCACTCGCGTCCGTGCGCGTCCCGAGCGGCACCGGCACGGTCACCGTCCGCCCGCTCGCCGTCGCCGTCACGCTCGGCGAGGGGGACGGCGACGGCACCGGGGCTCCGCCCACCTCGGCCCCGGTCTCCTGGAGTGCGTCCCGCCCGAAGTCCCGCACCAGCGCGGCCCGCACCACGTCCGGACCGATCGCCGTGGCCGTCGTGTCGAAGCGCCCGTCACAGGTCAGCGTGGCCGCCGCCCGCCCGGTCAGCGCCGCCGACAGCAGCTCGGCGTCCGGCTCGTGCTTGGCGTACGCCTCCGGGTAGCCGCTGCGCTGCACCTTCTGCGCGGCCACGGTGAGCGGCAGATCCGTGTAGTCGGGCACCTCGGCGAGATGGGCGTAGAAGATCCCGGCCGCGTACGTGGGGTCCATGATCTGCCGTTCGGTGCCCCAGCCCTGCGAGGGCCGCTGCTGGAACAGGCCGAGGGAATCCCGGTCGCCGTGCTCGATGTTGCGCAGCCCCGACTCCTGGAGCGCGGTGGCGAGCGCGATCGTCACGGCCCGCTCGGGCATGTTCCGGCCGGTGCCGACGGCGGCGATCGTCGCCGCGTTCGCCGCCTGCTCGGGCGTGAAGTCGTACGACGTCCCGGCGCCGGTGGCCGAGACCACCTTGCAGCCGTGCGAACCGCCGCCTCCGGTGACGTACTGCACCACGAGGTAGGCGGCGACGCCGCACAGGACCAACAGGGCCGCGCAGAACCGGAGAAGACGGCCGCGGCGCTTGGGACGGGTGGGGGACGGCTGTGACACGCGTACAAGGTACTGGAGCGATCACCACCGCACGCCAGGGGTCCGCCGCCGCGCGGGAACCCGGCGGCCGGCGGCGGCGCGCTAGGGTCGAGGCCATGGCCGACACCTCGCTTGACCTCACGCTGGACGCCGCCACGCTCACCGCGCGGCTCGTGGACTTCGCCTCCGAGAGCGGGACCGAGGAGCCGCTGGCGGACGCGATCGAGACCGCGCTGCGGGCCCTGCCGCACCTGACGGTGGACCGCTACGGCAACAACGTGGTGGCCCGTACGAACCTGGGCCGCGCCGAGCGGGTCGTCCTGGCCGGGCACATCGACACCGTGCCGATCGCGGACAACGTGCCCTCGCGCCTGGACGAGGACGGCGTGCTGTGGGGCTGCGGCACCTGTGACATGAAGTCGGGCGTGGCGGTCCAGCTGCGCGTCGCCGCCACGGTCCCGGCCCCCAACCGCGACCTGACCTTCGTGTTCTACGACAACGAGGAGGTCGCCGCCCACCTCAACGGCCTGCGCCATGTCGCCGAGGCCCGTCCCGAGTGGCTGGAGGGCGACTTCGCGGTGCTCCTGGAGCCCTCCGACGGCGAGGTCGAGGGCGGCTGCCAGGGCACCCTGCGGATGCTGCTGCGCACCGAGGGCGAGCGGGCGCACTCGGCGCGCTCCTGGATGGGCGCCAACGCCATCCACGCGGCCGCGCCGATCCTGGCCCGCCTGGCGGCCTACGAGCCCCGCTACCCGGTGATCGACGGCCTGGAGTACCGCGAGGGCCTGAACGCCGTGCGTATCGGCGGCGGGGTCGCGGGCAACGTCATCCCCGACGAGTGCGTGGTCACCGTCAACTTCCGCTACGCCCCCGACCGCACCGAGGAGGAGGCGGTCGCGCACGTCCGCGAGGTGTTCGCGGACTGCGGGGTGGCCGAGTTCGTGGTCGACGACCACAGCGGCGGCGCGCTCCCCGGGCTCTCCCACCCGGCCGCGGCGGCCTTCATCGAGGCGGTCGGCGGCATCCCGCGCCCCAAGTACGGCTGGACGGACGTCTCCCGCTTCGCCGCGCTCGGCATCCCCGCGGTCAACTACGGTCCCGGCAACCCGCACCTGGCGCACAAGCGGGACGAGCGGGTGGAGACGGCCAAGATCCTCAAGGCCGAGGAGCGGCTGCGTGACTGGCTGACCGCGTAGCGTCCGCCGCGCGCGGCGCACGCCTGGCGGACACGCGTATGTCCCCCCTGCTTAACCCGCGTAGATCTAGGCTGATGGCGAACCACCGGCAAGCGGAGGGAGCGCACATGCCTACCGGGAACCCCGAGGGGAAGAAGCAGCCGCCGGACGAGCAGCGGCTCGGGCCGGTCCTGCGCAGGCGGGGCCAGGTGACGCCGAGCACGACCGATCAGCGGCTGCTGGACGCGGGCGGTCCCTCCGACTGGGTCCACACCGATCCCTGGCGGGTGCTGCGCATCCAGTCGGAATTCATCGAGGGCTTCGGCACGCTGGCCGAACTCCCGCCCGCGATCAGCGTGTTCGGTTCGGCCCGCACCCCCGTGGACTCGCCCGAGTACGACGCGGGGGTGCGGCTCGGCCGCAGCCTCGCGCAGGGCGGCTGGGCGGTGATCACCGGCGGCGGTCCCGGCGCGATGGAGGCCGCCAACCGGGGCGCGTGCGAGGCGGGCGGCGTCTCCGTCGGGCTCGGTATCGAGCTGCCCTTCGAGCAGGGGCTGAACCCCTACGTCGACATCGGGCTGAACTTCCGGTACTTCTTCGTCCGGAAAATGATGTTCGTGAAGTACGCCCAAGGGTTCGTGGTGCTGCCCGGCGGCCTCGGCACCCTGGACGAGCTCTTCGAGGCCCTGACCCTGGTGCAGACGCAGAAGGTCACCCGCTTCCCGATCGTCCTCTTCGGCAGCGAGTACTGGGGCGGCCTGGTCGACTGGCTCAGGAACACCCTGGTGGCCAGCGGCAAGGCCGCGGAGAAGGACCTCCTGCTCTTCCACGTCACCGACGAGGTGGAGGAGGCGGTGGCCCTGGTCTCCAAGGAGGCCGCCCGCTAGTGCCGCGGCAGACAGCGTTCGCCCGTCAAGGAGCGGCGTCCGGTGCGTGCTCTCGGCGTGCCGGACGGAAGCCCTCGTACCGGACGTACTCGGGCTTTCGGCCGGTGCGGCGAGAGTGCGTGCAGGGCGTCGCGACGGGGCGGACGTCGCCTGTTGCGGCACCAGGACCTCAGGCCAGACCGCGTCGGGCCACCGCGGGGGGACGGTGGCCCGCGATGGACGAGACCATGTCGAGGACCTGGCGGGTCTCGGCGACCTCGTGCACGCGGTAGACCATCGCCCCGAGCCAGGAGGACACCGCCGTCGTCGCCAGGGTGCCGATCAGCCGCTCCTTGACCGGCCGGTCCAGGGTCTCCCCGACGAAGTCCTTGTTGGACAGCGACACCAGCACCGGCCAGCCCGCGGCGACCATCTCGTCCAGGCGCCGCGTCGCCTCCAGGCTGTGCCGGGTGTTCTTGCCGAAGTCGTGCCCGGGATCGATCAGGACCGACTCCCGCGGCACCCCGAGCGCCACCGCGCGCTCCGCGAGGCCCACGGTCACGTCCAGGACGTCCGCCATCACGTCGTCGTACGTCACCCGGTGCGGGCGGGTGCGCGGCTCGGCGCCGCCCGCGTGCGTGCACACCAGGCCCACCCGGTGCCGCGCCGCGACCTGCGCGAGGCCGGGGTCCGCGCCGCCCCACGCGTCGTTCAGCAGGTCGGCGCCGGCCTCGCACACCGCCTCGCCGACCTCGGCCCGCCAGGTGTCCACGCTGATCACCACGTCCGGGAACCGGCGCCGCACCTCGGCCACGAAGCCCACCGTGCGCCGCGCCTCCTCCTCGGCGGAGACCTCCTCGCCGGGGCCCGCCTTCACCCCGCCGATGTCGATGATCGCGGCGCCCTCGGCCACCGCCTGCTCGACGCGTGCCAGGGCCGGCTCGTCGCGGAACGTCGCCCCGCCGTCGTAGAAGGAGTCGGGGGTCCGGTTCACGATCGCCATGATCACTCGTTCGTGCGGTCCGAATTCCCGCCTGCCCAGCCTGAGCATCCGCTGTGACCTCTTCCTCGTGCGTCCGGCACTGCGACCGCCAGTGACCCTAACCGCCGGACGCGCATGGCACGATCGGAGCTGACAGATTCCGCGTCCGGCACAGCGCCGGCACCCGAGCTGGGGGCCTCCAGACGATGGTGATGTTCCTGTTCCTGGTCATCGCGCTGGCCGTCGTGGTCGCCGCGGTGACCCTGGCCGTGGTGGGCGGCGGCGAGAGCGGCCCGCTGCCCGACGTCGCGCCCGAGCGGCTCCAGGACCCGCTGCCCGACGACCGGCCGGTGGGCCGCGAGGACGTGGAGAGCCTGCGCTTCCCGCTCGCCGTGCGCGGCTATCGCATGTCCGACGTCGACGACGCCCTCGGCCGCCTCGGCGCCGAACTCGCCGAGCGCGACGCCCGGATCGCGGGCCTGGAGTCCGCGCTGGCCGGCGCCCGCGCCGCCGCCGCACGCCCCGCCCCGGACAAGTCCCGGCACCCGGAGGACCAGCAGTGACCGCCGCCGTCCCGGGCCCGGACGGCGCACCGCGCTGCCCCTGGGCCCTGTCCACCGACGACTACGTGACGTACCACGACGAGGAGTGGGGCCGCCCGGTCCACGGCGACGACGCCCTCTTCGAGCGGCTCAGCCTGGAGGCCTTCCAGTCGGGTCTGTCCTGGATCACCATCCTGCGCCGCCGGCCGGGCTTCCGTACCGCCTTCGCGGGCTTTCGCGTGGAGAAGGTCGCCGCCTTCACCGACGAGGACCGCGAGCGCCTGCTGGCCGACCCGGGCATCATCCGCAACCGCGCCAAGATCGACGCCACCCTCGCCAACGCCCGCGTCCTCGCCGGCTGGCCGGCCGGCGACCTGGACGACCTGATCTGGTCCCACGCCCCCGACCCGGCCGGCCGTCCGGTCCCCAGGACCCTGGCCGACGTCCCGGCGGTCACCCCGCAATCCACGGCTCTGTCCAAGGAGTTGAAGAAGCGGGGCCTGAAGTTCGTCGGCCCGACGACGGCGTACGCACTGATGCAGGCGTGCGGGCTGGTGAACGACCACCTGGAGACCTGCGTGGCGAGGAACAGAGGTTAGGGACGGGGGCCGGGGCAGCGGTCTCGGACGGCGGTCAGGGGGGCGTCACCGCCCCAGGTACTCCGGCTTCTCCTTGTCGACGAACGCCCGCACCGCGATCGCGTGGTCCTCGGACCGCCCCGCCCGCGTCTGCAGTTCGTCCTCCTTGCGGAGGGTCTCCTCCAGCGAGTGCGTCAGCCCGAAGGCCACCGCCTCCTTGATCGCCGCGTAGGCGACCGTCGGCCCCGAGGCCAGCTGGCGCGCCACCTTCCCGGCCTCGGCCCGCAGCTCGGCCGCGGGTACGACCCGGTTGGCGATGCCCAGCTCCAGCGCGTCCTGTGCGCCGATGCTGCGCGGGAACAGCAGCAGGTCCTGCGCGCGGCTCGGCCCGACCACCCGGGGCAGGGTCCAGGAGATCCCGGAGTCCCCGGTCAGGGCGACGCCCACGAAAGAGCTGTTGAAGGACGCGGTGTCGGCGACGATCCGGTAGTCCGCCGCGAGCGCGAACCCGAAGCCCGCTCCCGCCGCGACGCCGTTCACCGCGGCGACCACCGGCTTGGCCGCGCCCGCCAGCGCCCGCACGATCGGGTTGTAGTGCTCGCTGACCGTGCTCATGGTCTGCCCGGACCCGGTCTCCCGGTCCTGGGCCAGCAGCCCGATGTGCTCCTTGAGGTCCTGGCCCACGCAGAACGCGCGCTCCCCGGCGGCGGTCAGCAGGATCGCCCGTACGGCCGTGTCCCGGGCCGCTTCCTCGGCCGCCTCCCGCAGCGCGACCTTGGTCGCCACGTTCAGCGCGTTCATCGCCTCGGGGCGGTTCAGCGTGATCGTCGCGAGCCCGTCGCTCACCTCGTAGAGCACGGTGTCGGCCATGGCGCATCCCCTCCGGTTCGCGGTGGTGACGTACCGCTCGGTACGTCCCTGTCCGATCACAGCATGGCGGAGATCGCCGGCCAAGGGCCCGCGGGCGGGTGTGAGCTGCGTCAAAGAAAAACCGGCCCCTGGTGGCCGGGGGGCGTCCGTGCGGTGGCGAAGTATCGCAGCCACATCCCCGAATTGAGTGGTTTTGCTCGCGCGCGTTGCCCAAGCGATGCCTACCGATGTTGGTCATCGGGTCCTGAGATGCGGGATAATGGCTTGGAAGCAATGTGTTCGATGCCGGTGTCGCGTGTCCGGTTCGGTCCCGCGGGTGCCCGCAGGGTGCCATCGGCAGACGATGAGCTGGTTTCAGGAAGGGGAACGAGCATGGCGGCCATGAAGCCGCGGACGGGCGATGGTCCGCTCGAGGTGACCAAGGAGGGGCGGGGCATCGTCATGCGCGTTCCGCTCGAAGGCGGCGGTCGACTCGTCGTCGAGCTGACCCCTGACGAGGCCGAGGCGCTCGGCGACGCGCTCAAGAAGGTCGTCGTCTGACGCGCGCACGAGTCAGTCCTTACGGCTGCCCCGGCATCGAACGCGGTGCCGGGGCAGCCGTGTTCCCGGACACCGCGCGGCCGCCGGCGTCCGTCGGGGCGCCCGCCGCGGTGACGCCCCGCACCGCCGTCACCGCTTGACGGCGCACAGCAGCCCGTCGCCGACCGGCAGCAGCGAGGGGACCAGTTCCTGGCTCTCGCGCACCGTGCGCAGCAGCTCCCGCAGCCGCAGCACCTCCGAGGGCTGCGGCCCCGAGTCGACCGTACGGCCGCTCGCGAAGACGCCCTCGAAGACCACCAGGCCGCCGACCCGCAGCAGCCGCAGCGACTCGGCGAGGTACTCCGGGTACTCCTGCCGGTCCCCGTCGCAGAACACGAGGTCGTAGCCCGCGTCCGCGAGCCGGGGCAGCACCTCCAGGGCACGGCCGGGGATGAAGCGGGCCCGGTTGCTGGCGAAGCCGCAGGCGCGGAACGCCTGCCGGGCGAACTGCTGGTGCTCCGGCTCCGGATCGACCGTGGTCAGCACGCCGTCCGGGCGCATGCCGTGCAGCAGATGGATTCCGGACACCCCGCAGCCCGTGCCGATCTCCGCGACCGCCTTCGCGTCCACGGAGGCGGCGAGCAGGCGCAGCGCGGAACCCGTGCCGGGCGACACCGAGCGCAGTCCTGCTTCGAGGGCGCGGTCGCGGGCCCACAGCAGTGCTTCGTCCTCGGCGGCAAAGGCGTCGGCGAAAGCCGAGCTCGTCTGCCTGTTGCCGGTAATGACCCTCTCCTGTCGTCCCCATGGATGCCTCGGCGTGACTGTATCCGTTGGCGTCGGGAACCCGCAGATGGGACCGGGCGTTTACTGGGAAGAGACAGCTCGGGGGACGCTTCGGGGGGCGAGAGGTGGAGCAGGGCACCGCACAACTGCTGACGCAGCGGCACGAGCCGCGCCAGCGAGTATCAAATTCTCGTAAAAACGCTTATCCGGAGCTAACGGGCGAGGTGGCTATGGTAGGGGCTCCACTGGACACCACCAGAGCCGACAGGGGAGGTGCGGCTGCGCCCGAGGACCGGGGCGGAGTGCTACGGCGCTTCCTCGGATCGGCGGGCAGGCCGAAATCCGTGACCGACACCGCTGCTGACAGCCACGCCACCGGCATCGCCGGGCGCGACACCCAGACCGCGACCTTCACCAGTGACGCGGACGGGCAGGCGTGGACTCCGCCCAGCTGGGACGAGATCGTCAGCACCCACAGCGCCCGCGTCTACCGCCTGGCCTACCGCCTCACCGGCAACCAGCACGACGCCGAGGATCTCACCCAGGAAGTCTTCGTCCGCGTCTTCCGCTCCCTGTCGACGTACTCGCCGGGCACCTTCGAGGGCTGGCTGCACCGCATCACCACGAACCTGTTCCTGGACATGGTCCGGCGCAAGCAGCGCATCCGCTTCGACGCCCTCGGCGAGGACGCGGCCGACCGCCTGGCCAGCCGCGAGCCCACCCCGCAGCAGCTCTTCAACGACGCGCACTTCGACGCCGACGTCCAGCAGGCCCTGGACACCCTGGCGCCCGAGTTCCGCGCCGCCGTCGTCCTGTGCGACATCGAGGGGCTGTCGTACGAGGAGATCGCCGCGACCCTCGGCGTGAAGCTCGGCACCGTCCGCTCCCGTATCCACCGCGGCCGCTCCCAGCTCCGCAAGGCGCTCGCGCACCGTTCACCGGAGGCCCGCGCGGCCGAGCGGCGCTCGTTCATGGCCCGGGTCCCCGCACTGGGGGGAGGGGGCGCGACGGCGTGAGCGGATCACGGCAGAAACCGGTCGGGGCACACCTCGCCGAGCAGCATCTGGGAGACCGGCTCTCCGCCCTGGTGGACGGAGAGCTCGGTCATGACACGCGTGAACGCGTCCTCGCCCACCTGGCCACCTGCGCCCGCTGCAAGGCGGAGGCGGACGCCCAGCGCGCGCTGAAGAGCGTGTTCGCGACCGCGGCCCCACCCCCGCCCTCCGCGAGCCTGCTGGCCCGCCTCCAGGGCCTCCCCGGTGGCGGTGACGGCGACGCCGGCACCCCGCCCGAACCGCTCGGCGACGGCCCCGGGTCCCGGGCCCCCGGCGACCCGGGCACCTTCGGTATGCGCCGGGGCTTCTCCTTCGGCTACGTCCCCGCGCGCCCGCCGGGCCCCGGCCCCGAGCGGACCGGCTTCCACGGGGAGTCCGGCTTCGGCGGACCGGCCGGCCCGCTCGGCGGGGGCGGCTTCCGCGTCCATCCCGTCGGCCGCCCGGAGGACGCCCGCCCCGCCTCCCGCGGGCTGCGCTTCGCCTTCGCCGCCGCCGGCGCGGTCTCGCTGGCCGCGGTCGCCCTCGGCGGCGTGACCACCGCCATCCCCGGCTACCCGGCCGCGGACGCCCGGGGCACCGGCAGCAACGTGATCCCGGCCCGCACCGCCGGCACCGGCGGGGGCGGCGGCGTGACGACGTCCGCCGAGTCGCAGCGCCGCCGGCAGGGCCCGCTGACGGCCCAGGGCGGCGGGGCTCCGCTCGGGCGTACGACACCGTCGCCGACCGCCGTGACCGCGCCCCTGGTGCCGGGCGCGTCGGACGCCGTGGACGGGCAGCCCCAGGACGCCGGCGCGCGGCCTACGACAGGCCCGCTGATGGCGGGCGTGAACGCCGTGACCCCGCTGATACGCCCGCTGGACAAGGCCATGGACCTGCCGCTGGGCAAGTGGTCCACGGCGCCCATGGTCCCGGGCATGCTGTCCGACACCGGACCCGATCCGGCCCCGCACAACCCCATGCGCCCCGCCGCGTCCTCGACCCCTCTGGTGTCGCCCCCGGTGGTTCCGGCGACCCCCCGCCGGACGCCCTGACCCCGGCGCCGCGACGGGCCCTGCGCCGGGGCCCGCGACCTGGTTGAATCCGGGCAGGTAGCCGACGTTCCGGGGCCGCCGCCGAAGCGCGGGGCCGCGGTCAGCCTGGGGAGAGCATGGACGAGGGGAACGGCGTTCCGCCGGGGGCGGAGCCGGAGGGAGCGGCGGGAGCCGGACCGATACCGGACGGCGACTTCGAACTGGCCGGGCCGCGCCCCGGTCCGCTGCACGAACCGGACCCCTACAGCACCCCGCCCTACGGCGAACCGGGCCCCTGGGCCCCGGCCCCACCGGTCCAGCACCCGGCCGCGGCACCGGTCCACGGAGCGGTCACGGCAGCGCCGGCGGTGGGCGCCGTACCCCCGCGGCCCGCATCGCCACCCGCCACACCCGTGCCCGCACCCGTCGTACCCCCGGCGCCCGCCGCCGCACCCCTGCCCGCCCGGCAGCCCCCGGCGGACCCGTGGGGGCGCCACGCCCCCTGGGCCGCGGGACCGCTCCCGGTGCCCGGTGCCGTCCCGGTGCACGGGGGACGGCCCCGGCGGCGGCGCGTCGCCGCCGGCTGGACACTCGCCGTCGCCCTGGTCGCGGCCGGGACCGGCGGGCTCGTCGGCGGCTATGCCGAGCGCGCGGGGGCCGGGAGCGACGTGCGGCCGCCGCGGGCCGGGAGCGTGCCCGCCGGGCGCGCGCCGGACAGCGTGGCCGGGATCGCGGCCCGCGCCCTGCCCGGTGTCGTCACCCTGCATGTCTCCGGCTCCGGCGAGGAGGCCACCGGCACCGGCTTCGTGCTGGACGACCGCGGCCACATCCTCACCAACAACCATGTCGTGGCGGCCGCCGCGTCCGGCGGCGGGATATCCGCGACGTTCACCGACGGGACCTCCGCCAAGGCCACGGTCGTCGGCCGGGACAGCGGCTACGACCTCGCCGTGATCCAGGTCGGCGGGGTGCACGGGCTCACCCCGCTGCCCCTCGGCGACTCCGACGACGTCCGGGTCGGTGACCCCGTCGTAGCCATCGGCGCCCCCTTCGACCTGGCCGGCACCGTCACCTCCGGCATCATCAGCGCCAAGGACCGGCCCGTCACCGCGGGCGGCGAGAAGAGCGACGGCAGCGACGTGTCGTACGTGGACGCCCTCCAGACCGACGCGCCGATCAACCCGGGCAACTCGGGCGGTCCGCTGCTCGACTCCCGGGCCCGGGTCATCGGCATCAACTCCGCCATCCGATCCGCCGACAGCGGCTCGGCGACCGGGAGCGGGCAGGCGGGCTCCATCGGCCTGGGCTTCGCCATACCGGTCAACCAGGCGAAGCGCGTCGCCGAGCAGCTGATCGCCGACGGCCATGCCACCCACCCGGTCATCGGGGTCCGTCTCGACATGGGCTACACCGGCGACGGCGCCCGCGTCGGCGGTGCGGCCCCGGGCGGCGGCCCCGCCGTCGTCAAGGGCGGGCCGGGTGAGCGGGCCGGGCTCAGGCCGGGCGATCTGATCACCGGGGCCGACGGCGAGCCGGTGCACACCGGGGCGGAGCTGATCGTCAGGATCCGCGCCCACGAGCCGGGCGACCGGATGCGGCTGACGGTCCGGCGGGGCGGGACCGAGCGGGAGGTCTCACTCGTCCTGGGCACCGCGGAGCAGAACTGACACAAGTCTCACCTCGGGACGGTACCGGTCGGACCAGAACGCCGGGTACCGTTGAGCGACCGAGGACATCGCAAGGAGCGTCAGGTGTTCAATGACATAGGGCCAATGGAGCTACTGACGATCATCGTCATCGCGGTGCTCGTGTTCGGTCCGGACAAGCTCCCCAAGGTCATCCAGGACATCACCCGGACGATCCGGAAGATCCGCGAGTTCTCGGAGAGCGCGAAGCAGGACATCCGCAGCGAGCTGGGGCCCGAGTTCAAGGACTTCGACTTCGAGGACCTCAACCCCAAGACGTTCCTGCGCAAGCAGCTCGGCAACGACGAGCTGGGGCTCCAGGAGATCCGCAACGGCTTCGACCTGAAGAAGGAGATGGCCGAGCTCACCGACGCGGTGAACGGCCATGACACGGCGTCCTCGTCCTCTTCCTCGTCGTCCTCCGGCTCCGCGGGCTCCCCGCCGGCCGCGCCGTCCGCGGGCGGGAAGATCGACATGACCAAGCAGCCGGAGGAGTCCGAGAAGGACGACCGGCCGCCGTTCGACTTCGACGCCACCTGAGCCGCTCCCGGCGTCCGTCGGGGCGGCCGGGCACCGCGTGGGCGCCGGGTGCCGCGCACCGCGTGCCGACACGCGCACGTGACGCGCGTCATAGCGGGCGCCCGTCCCGAACGGCCTGAACAGGCCGTTGGCGCGACTTTGGCGACCGGCGCCTGCCCGGCGGTTCTCAGCGGTGTGGATATGCTGCCGAGTTGTTGTGCGGACCGGACGAGTACGCCCGAAGGGGGGCGGGCCGCCGCTTCGGTCCGACGAGCGCGAGGAGGCGTCCGGGCAGATGGAGACGACGAGTCGGGTGGGCGCGGCAGCGCCGGCCACGGAGGGCGGACAGGGTCTCGCCGCCGACCGGGGCACGGTCGACGGATACCTGCGGGCGCCCTTCCCCTGGTACGGGCTCGACGAGGCGTTCACGGGGCCGCGCTGGCTGATGCAGGTCGGCATGGCGTCCGACGGTGCCGTGGAGCACGGGTCGATCGGGCACGGCGACACACCGTCCGTGCTGCACGAGGGCGTCGTCGCCGAGCACCGGGAGAAGTTCGCGGCCGTGGTGACCGTCGCGGCGCATCCGTCCCGGCGGGTGGCCGACGGTTCGGGGCTGCTGGAGGCGACGTCCGTGTCGTCGGCGGCGTGGCTCGCGGGCGTGGGACTGCTGTCCTTCACCTGGCCCGGACAGATGGACCACACCCGGCGCGACGACTGGCTGGAGCAGCAGACCGAGACCGCCTGGGAACTGGCCGACGATCTCGACGGGCCGGAGTGGTCCAGGCTCTCGCTCCCGGTGGACGGGGCGGCCGCGTCCTTCCACTACCGCGAGTCGGAGTTCGGCTGGGTGCTGGCCGGCTCCACGGAGGCGGGGGTGCATCTCGGCGCGTACGGACGGGGGATGAGCGCCTACGGGCTGGGGTTCGCCGTGGTGAAGGACGTCTCCGCGTACGTGTGACCCGAGGGGCGCCGGATGGTTCCGGCGCCCCTTTCCCGTGCCGTACGGGTCAGGACGTGAGGTGCGGGGAACGCGCGGCGGGCCTCAGAACTTGTTCTTGGGGGTCAGCCCCAGCGACATGCCCGACAGACCGCGCTGGCGGCCGCCGAGCTTGCCCGCGATGGAGCGCAGGGCGTTGCCGGCCGGGGAGTCGGGGTCGGTCAGCACGACCGGCCTGCCCTCGTCGCCGCCCTCGCGCAGCCGCACGTCGATGGGGATGGAGCCGAGGACCGGGACGTTCGTACCCGTCGTACGGGTGAGGCCGTCGGCGACCAGCTGGCCGCCACCGGTGCCGAAGACGTCGACCATCTCGTCGCAGTGCGGGCAGGGCAGGCCCGACATGTTCTCGACCACGCCGACGATCTTCTGGTGGGTCTGCACCGCGATGGAGCCCGCGCGCTCGGCCACCTCGGCGGCCGCCTGCTGCGGGGTGGTGACGACCAGGATCTCGGCGTTCGGGACCAGCTGGGCCACGGAGATCGCGATGTCACCGGTGCCGGGCGGCAGGTCCAGGAGCAGGACGTCCAGGTCGCCCCAGTACACGTCGGCCAGGAACTGCTGGAGGGCTCGGTGCAGCATGGGGCCGCGCCAGACGACCGGCGCGTTGCCCGGGGTGAACATGCCGATCGAGATGACCTTCACACCGTTCGCCGACGGCGGCATGATCATGTTCTCCACCTGGGTGGGACGCCCCTGCGCGCCCAGCATGCGCGGCACCGAGTGGCCGTAGATGTCGGCGTCCACGACGCCCACCTTGAGGCCGTCGGCCGCCATCGCCGCCGCGAGGTTCACCGTGACCGAGGACTTGCCGACGCCGCCCTTGCCGGAGGCGACCGCGTAGACCCGGGTGAGGTTGCCCGGCTTGGCGAACGGGACCTCGCGCTCGGCCTGGCCGTCCCGCAGGGCCGCCGCCAGTTCCTTGCGCTGCTCGTCGCTCATCACGTCGAGCGTGACGTCCACGCCGGTGACGCCCTCGACGCGCGAGACCGCCTCGGTGACCCGCTGGGTGATGGTGTCGCGCATGGGGCAGCCGGAGACCGTCAGGTACACGGTGACCGCGACCGTGCCGTCCTCCCCGATCTCCACCGATTTGACCATCCCCAGTTCGGTGATGGGGCGGTTGATCTCGGGGTCGTTCACCGTCGCCAGTGCCTCGCGCACCGCGTCTTCCGTAGCCATAAGGACGATGGTACGGCGCGCCGAGGGCCCTCCGGGTAGCCCCTCAGCGGTCGTCTGCGTCACGTCCCGGCGGGCGTTCCGTCCGTTCCGCCGGGAATACGACCGGACCGCCGTGACCGCGCCGTTCCTCCATCTCCTTGAGCATGTCCTGGAGCTCGGCCCGGATCCAGTCGCGGGTGGCGACCTCGCCGAGGCCCATGCGCAGCGCGGCGATCTCCCGGGTCAGGTACTCCGTGTCGGCGATGGACCGTTCGTTCTGCTTGCGGTCCTGTTCCAGGTTGACCCGGTCGCGGTCGTCCTGCCGGTTCTGCGCGAGCAGGATCAGCGGGGCCGCGTAGGACGCCTGGAGGGACAGGGCCAGGGTCAGGAAGATGAACGGGTACTCGTCGAACCGCAGATGCCGGGGCACGCTCACGTTCCACAGCACCCAGACGATGATGACCACCGTCATCCAGACGATGAAGCGTCCCGTGCCGAGGAACCGGGCGATCCGTTCCGACAGCCGGCCGAAGGCCTCCGGGTCCCACTCGGGCAGGAAGCGGCGCCGGGGCGGTCGCGGCTGGTCGAGCCGGGGCGTGCGCGGGCGGCCGGCGGCCGTGGCACCGGTGGGCGTGCGCTCGCGCTCACGCTCAGAAGGCATGGCCGGCCCCCTTGCCGCCCTCGGGGCTCTCCTCCAGGTGGAACTCGGTCTCACGCCAGTCGTCGGGCAGCATGTGGTCCAGTACGTCGTCGACGGTCACCGCGCCCAGCAGCGACCCGGCCTCGTCCACCACGGGCGCGGCCACCATGTCGTAGGTGGCGAAGAACCCGGCGATCAGCGGGAGCGAGGCGTCCGGGGACAGCGGCTGGAGATCGTCGTCCAGGAGCGAGCTGACCAGGGTGTACGGGGGGTCGCGCAGCAGCCGCTGGAAGTGGGCCGTGCCGAGGTACTTGCCGGTCGGGGTCTCGTCAGGCGGGCGGCAGACGTAGACCTGGGCGGCGAGCGCGGGGGAGAGGTCGGGGTTGCGCACGCGGGCGAGGGCGTCGGCGACGGTGGCGTCCGGGCGCAGCACGATCGGCTCGGTGGTCATCAGACCGCCGGCCGTGTGCTCCTCGTACGACATCAGGCGCCGCATGTCGGCCGCGTCGCCGGGCTGCATCAGGCTCAGCAGCCGTTCCTTGTCCTCCTCCGGCAGCTCGGAGAGCAGGTCGGCCGCATCGTCCGGGTCCATGGCCTCCAGGACGTCGGCGGCGCGCTCCTCCTGGAGCTTGCCGAGGATCTCGATCTGGTCGTCCTCCGGCAGCTCCTCCAGGACGTCGGCGAGCCGGTCGTCGTCCAGGGCGGCGGCGACCTCGGCGCGCCGCTTGGGGGAGAGGTGGTGCAGCACGTTGGCGAGGTCGGCGGGGCGCAGCTGCTCGAAGGTGGCGAGCAGGTTCTCGGCGCCCTGCCCGTGCTCCTCCAGGGAGAAGCCGGAGACGCCCGCCCAGTCCACGGTCAGCGTCTCGCCCTTGACCCGGCGGAACGCGCTGCCCTTGCGGCCCTTGCGGACGAAGACGCGGTCGATCTCCCAGTCCCGGCGTGCGGGCAGCTGCTGCACGGACATGTCGAGGACGGTGGCCTCCTCGCGGGTCTCCACCAGGGTGACCCGCCGGTCCAGCAGCTCGCCGAAGACCAGCCGCTCGGTGGGCCGCTGCTCGAAGCGGCGCACGTTCATGACACCGGTGCTGATGACCTGCCCGGACTCGATGCCGCTGATCCGGGTCATGGGCAGGAAGATGCGGCGCCGGGTGGACAGTTCGACGACGAGGCCGAGCACGCGCGGGGGTCTCCTGCCCACGCGCAGCATCACGACGAGATCGCGTACCCGCCCCACCTGGTCGCCGTTCGGATCGAAGACGGGGACCCCGGCGAGGTGCGAGACGAAGATCCGGGGGGCGCCGGCTGCCATGGTTCTGCTTCCTTGTCAGGGGCGTGCGTACGAGGTCTGCATCGAGGTCTGCGCGAAGTGGTGTGCGACCGGGATTGCGTTTGTCGGTGAATTGCTCGGATTTGCCCGCACGGTTGCGCTTCAGGCTAGCCCGTACCGCCCGGATACGCCCTGGTGGGGGGTCCGGACGGACTGGCTCCGCCGGACGGCCGGGGCACCGGTACGCTGCGGTACGCCGCTGAAGGAACCGTCGGAAAGGCGACCTCACCTGTGACTGCGATTCCCCCCGGCCGTACCCGCCCGGTGACCGCGCTGTGCGCGCTGGCCGTGACGGGCGCGGCGGTGCTGAGCGGATGCGGCGGCGATCCGGACGCGGGCACGAACGGGGTCGGCAAGCTGTCCGCCGACAAGATCCAGGCGCGGACGCGGTCCGCGGCGCAGAGGGCCTCGGCGGTCCGGCTGTCCGGGACCGTGGTGACCAGCGGCCGCACGTACCGGCTCGACATGCGCCTCAAGGACGACGGCGGGACCGGCTCGGTGACCTCGGGCGCCGACACCTTCAAGCTGCTGCGGGTCGGCACCCAGCTGTACCTGAAGGCCGACGCGGACTTCTGGGCGCGGTCGGACGGCAAGGGCGGCGACGGGAACGGGGCGGCGGCCAAGCTCGACGGGAAGTACGTGAAGGTGCCGCAGGGGGACCCCGCGTACAAGAAGTTCAGCGGCTTCACGGACAAGGACGTCCTCCTCTCGGGTCTGCTCACACTGCACGGCTCGCTGGCGACCGACGGGCGGCACACCCGGGCGAGTACCCCGACGATCCGCATCACGGGCGACCACGGCTCTGGCGGCACCCTCGACGTCTCCCTCAAGGGCGCCCCCTACCCGCTCGCGCTCACCCGCGCGGGCGACGCGGGCACGCTCCGCTTCTCCGACTGGGGCGCCAACTTCACCGTCCGTGAACCCGAGGACTCGGAGACGGTGGACTACGGGCGGCAGCTGCCCACGTCGTAGCGGGGGAGGCGCCGGGACCACGGGCACCGGCGCACACCGGCACCGCGGTACACCGGTACCGGCTCGCACCGGCGCTTCGGGCAACGACGGCCCCGCCGTCCGCCGCGGCGGTGAGACTCGGCGGTGGTGCCCGGCGGCGCCGGGCGCTGCCCGCGCCCGGCGGTCACCGCCCCTTGCGGCGCCTCGCGAGGAGCTTCGGCAGGGCCGCCGGCACCGGTCGGCGCGTGGTCGCCGGGGTCGGCACCGGTCTCTGTGCCAGGTCGCCGTCGGGCAGCGCGGCCACCGCACCCGTCGGCGTCAGACGCAGCACCCGGCACTCACGCGCCCAGCGGTCCGTCATCAGCTCGGCGTCGGGGGCGTTCAGCCGCTTGCCCTTGAGCTCGGCGACCGCCGCCGCCCACTCCGGAGTGCCGGCCGTCAGCTCGTTCACCGCGGCCGCGAAGGAGACCAGCCGGCCCCCCTTGTCCTTGCCGCGCGCGGTCACCTCGGCGCCGCCCCCGTCGGCCAGCCCCGTCAGCGGCTGCTCCCCGGGCCCGTCGCCGACCAGGCACACCGCGCCCTCGTGCCACACATGCCACACGGCACGCGCGGCGGACGCCTCCGCGCCCCGCACCCACAGCAGGCCGGACTTCTTCGCGGCCTCCTCGATGAGAGCCCGCTCGAGCAGCTCGGTTGTCATACGTCCACCCTATCCACGCCGCTCACAGCCATCCGTTGCGCTTCAGCGTCCGGTGGATGCCCAGGCACAGCACGACCGTGATGCCCATGATCACCGGGTAGCCGTACTTCCAGTGGAGCTCGGGCATGTACTTGAAGTTCATGCCGTACACCCCGCACACCATGGTCGGCACGGCGATGATCGCGGCCCACGCGGTGATCTTCCGCATGTCCTCGTTCTGCGCGACCGACGCCTGCGCGAGGTTGGCCTGGAGGATGGAGTTGAGCAGTTCGTCGAAGCCGACGACCTGCTCGTGGACGCGGGCGACATGGTCGGCGACGTCCCGGAAGTACTTCTGGATGTCCGGGTCGATCAGCCGCATCGGACGCTCGCTGAGCAGCTGCATGGGTCGCAGCAGGGGCGCCACCGCCCGCTTGAACTCCATGACCTCGCGCTTGAGTTGGTAGATCCGCGCGGAGTCCACACCGCGCGAGACCCCGCCCCGCCCCGGCGAGAAGACCTCGGTCTCCACCTCGTCGATGTCGTCCTGCACCGCGTCGGCGACCGCGATGTACCCGTCCACCACATGGTCGGCGATCGCGTGCAGCACCGCCGAGGGGCCCTTGGCCAGCAGCTCCGGGTCGTCCTGGAGCCGGTGCCGCAGCGCCCGCAGCGAGCCCTGGCCGCCGTGCCGCACGGTGATGAAGAAGTCCCGGCCGGTGAAGCACATCACCTCGCCGGCCTCCACGACCTCGCTGGTCGCGGTCAGCTGGTCGTGCTCGATGTAGTGGATCGTCTTGAAGACGGTGAAGAGCGAGTCGTCGTAGCGCTCCAGCTTCGGCCGCTGATGCGCCTGCACCGCGTCCTCCACGGCCAGCGGGTGCAGCCCGAACTCGCCCGCGATACCGGCGAATTCGGCCTCCGTCGGCTCGTGCAGCCCGATCCAGACGAACCCGCCGTCGCGCCGCACCTGCCGCATCGCCTCCTGCGGCGTCAGCGGCTTCGCGCTCGCGAGGCGCCGGCCGTCGCGGTAGACGGCGCAGTCGACCACGGCCGAGGGGGTGGCCGGGTCGCGCGTGGTGTCGTACGAGGCGGAAGGCGCGCTGGTGGCCTTGCGCGGCGAGACACGGGAGGGACGGACCACGGCGCGCAGGTCGCGGATCATCGACATGGGCAGGCTCCTTCGCGACAGGCAGCGAAAGACCGCCGAGGACGGGTGGAACTACCCGGAATGAGGACGTCCTGAAGAAATTTCCCCGGCCGGGGCAGGGGAAGGGGTTTGGCTCGTCCACAAAGCGGGGAGCACCGCACCGTTGCGGTGGCGATTTCGCTGCTGATGCAGAACTGACGCAGATCAGGCAAGGCGAGACGAAGTGCTCTTCCGAACAGTGACGCGCACAGGGAGGCGGTAGCCGGCCAGAACGGAAACCGGTCAGTGGCTACGACAGCCAGTGACTACATTCAGCGGGCGGAAGAGCGAGTGGTACTACCAGGTCGACTTCGATCCATGACAGCCCCACCTCCTCCGGCCGGTCCCTCGTAAGGGAGTTCCCAGGGTTTCGGGACTCGACAGCGCGCCCCCAGAGCCTCGAAGGCCTGGAGGCAATCCTGGCGTGCCGCCCCGAACCGCTGGCTCAGAGTACCAGCCGCCCTTGCTGTCAAGGTGCCGCTTTGCCCGCCACTGACGAGTTCTATGCTCACCGCATGGTTGATGTTCTTCCTCTGGTCGAGGCACGGTTGACCACCGCGCTGGGCGCCCCGGACGCGCGCGCGGCCGTCACCTTCCTCGGCACGGACCGCATCGAGGTGCTCCGCTTCACCGAGGGGGACGTCGTCCGCTACGCGACCCTCGGCATGTCCGCGCACCCCATGAGCGATCCCACCGCGCTGGTCGCCGATCCCGTCAAGGGCCCCCGCGCCGAACTCGTGCTGTCCGTGCGCGCGGGTGTCGCCGACACCGACAAGGTGCTCCGCCCGCTCGCCGTGCTCGCGGCTTCTCCGCAGGTCGAGGGGCTGATCGTGACCCCGGGCGCGTCACTGGACGTGGGCGGTCCGCTGTGGCCCGGAGCCCCCTTCACCTCGGTCCTGGTGGGCGAGGGCGGCGGACTGGTCGAGGATCTGGAGCTGGACGACCCGCTGGACCCCGTGCGGTTCCTGCCGCTGCTGCCGATGACCCCGAACGAGGCCGCCTTCAAGCGGGTGCAGGGCGCCCAGGTCCTCCAGGAACGCTGGCTGGCACACGGAACGGACCTGCGGGATCCCGTCCGCAGGTCCGTACCGCTCGGGTGAGCGAACTCACTCGGGTCCGGGTCAGCCGGCGAAGACCGTGACCCCGTCCTCGGTGGCGTGCCGCGGCGCCAGTTCCTCGGCCTCGTGGGCGAGGGCGCGGCGCCGTACGACGACCACCACGGCGCCCAGCAGCGCGGTGACCGCGGCCACCACGAACGGGATGTGGATGTCGGTCCACTCCTCGATCTTCGGGGCGAAGTAGGGCGCGGCCGCCGCCGCGAACCACCGGACGAAGTTGTAGCCCGCGCTCGCCACCGGGCGCGGGGCGTCCGAGACGCCGAGCGCCAGTTCGGTGTAGACGGTGTTGTTCACGCCGATGAAGGCGCCGGACAGGATGGTGCAGACGATCGCGGCGGTGTGGCCGCCGTAGCCGAGCACCAGGACGTCGGCCGCGAGCAGCACCAGCGAGCCGCCGAGCACCTTCAGCGAGCCGAACCGCTCCTGCATGCGCGGGGCGACGAGCACCGAGAAGACCGCGAGCAGCACGCCCCAGGCGAAGAACACCGCGCCGGAGCGGTACGGGGTCATGTCCAGCACGAACGGCGTGAAGGCCAGCACGGTGAAGAACGTGTAGTTGTAGAAGAACGCCGAGACCGCCGCCGAGGCCAGACCGCCGTGGCCGAGCGCCTTGAGCGGGTCCAGGATCGAGGTCCTGCGGGCCGGCTTCGGCTGCTCCTTCAGGAACACCGTGATGCACAGGAAGCCGATCGCCATCAGCGTGGCCGTGCCGAAGAAGGGGTAGCGCCAGCTGATGTTGCCCAGGACCGCGCCGAGCAGCGGGCCGCAGGCCATGCCGAGGCCGAGCGCGGACTCGTAGAGCAGGATGGCCGCCGCGCTGCCGCCGGCCGCGGCGCCGACGATGACGGCGAGCGCGGTGGAGACGAACAGCGCGTTGCCGAGGCCCCAGCCCGCCCGGAAGCCGACCAGCCGGCCGACCGTGTCCGAGGTGCCGGCGAGACCGGCGAAGACGACCACGAAGGCGAGGCCGAGCAGCAGCGTCCTCTTGCCGCCGATCCGGCTGGAGACGAAGCCGGTGAGCAGCATCGCGACCGCGGTGATCAGGAAGTACGAGGTGAAGAGCAGGGACACCTGACTGGGTGTGGCGTCCAGGCCCCGCGCGATCGAGGGCAGGATCGGGTCGACCAGGCCGATGCCCATGAAGGCGACGACGGAGGCGCCGGCCGTGGCCCAGACCGCCTTGGGCTGTCGCAGGATGCTGCCGGCGCCCGCGTCCAGGGGATCCATGTGCTTCTCCCGTTCTGCTGGATAGCGTAGATGGTTGGCTTATACACATACTAAGTTAGCTGCACTAATTAATGCAACATGCACTCACTTGGTCGGGCCGACGCGCCCGGACGGTGATCGTCCTTGACGTGGGCGGGCCCGGGTAGGACCGTGGAGCCCTATGAGGGGCGAACCCAGTTGCCCGCGGTGTGGTGGCCGGGTCAGGGCTCCCGGTCTCTTCGCCGACACGTGGCAGTGCGATGCCCACGGGGCGGTGTTTCCGCTGCAGCCCGTGATCCCGCCCAGCGTCGAGGCCCTCGGCGCGGTGGCGCGGCGGACGCATGTCCCGTTGTGGATGCCGTGGCCGCTGCCGGTCGGCTGGCTCTTCACGGGCGTGGCCTACGCGGGCGACGACCGCAGCGGCGGCCGTGCGAGCGCCGTCGCCTGCTCCGGACCCGGCCCGCTCGGCGGCCCCGGGGAGCTGATCCTGGTCGCCGAGGAGATGGGCGTCGGCCTCGGCGCGCGGTACGCGGGCATCGACGGCCCGGACCCCGGGCCGTACATGAACGTCGAGAAACCGCCCCAGGCCAAGGTGCTCGCCGCCGGCCGCCCCACCCCCCTCTGGCACGTCTACCGCACCCCGGACGACCGCGCCGTCTTCGCCGGCGAGGCGCTCGGCATGTGGCTGTGGGCGGTGTTGTGGCCCGAGCAGGCGGGCCTGCTGCTGTACGACGACCTGGTCCTGACCGATCTGCGCGAGGCGGGCGCGGAACTGGAGCTGGTGCCCTGCGGAGCGCTCTCACCCCGGCTGCTGCGCCCCTGAGCGGAGCCGGCCCGGTCCGGAAGGAAGGCCCCAGGGGCCGTGGGCGTGCGCCGGGCTGCCGGGTGGCGTGCGTGGCGCGGGCGGCTGTAGGGGGCGTACCCCTGGATCGGTCGTGACAAAGCGGGTGTCCGGGGCGGTTATCCTGAGGTGTCCTCTTCCGTCCTGGGCCCGTCTGGAGTCACCGTGCGCATCGATCTGCACTGTCACTCCACGGCGTCCGACGGCACGGACACCCCCGCCGAGCTGATGCGGGGTGCCGCCGCGGCCGGCCTGGACGTCGTCGCGCTGACCGACCACGACACCACCCGCGGTGTTGCCGAGGCCGTCGCCGCGCTGCCCGCCGGGCTCACCCTGGTCCCCGGCGCCGAGCTGTCCTGCCGTATCGACGGCATCTCGATGCACCTGCTGGCCTACCTCTTCGACCCCGAGGAGCCCGCCCTGCTCGCCGAGCGCGAGCTGGTCCGGGACGACCGGGTGCCGCGGGCCAAGGGCATGGTCGCGAAGCTGAACGCGCTGGGCGTGCCGGTCACCTGGGAGCAGGTCGAGCGGATCGCCGCCGGCGGCTCGGTGGGGCGCCCGCACGTGGCGTCCGCGCTGGTCGAGCTGGGCGTCGTGGAGACGGTGAGCGACGCGTTCACCGAGGAGTGGCTCGCCGACGGCGGCCGCGCCTACGCGCCGAAGCACGAGACCGACCCGTTCGAGGCGATCCGGCTGGTCAAGGCCGCGGGCGGGGTCTGCGTGTTCGCGCACCCGGCCGCCGCCAAGCGGGGCCGCACGGTCCCCGAGTCCGCGATCGCCGAGATGGCCGCGGCCGGCCTGGACGGCATCGAGGTCGACCACATGGACCACGACGACGCCGCCAAGGACCGGCTGCGCGGACTGGCGAAGGAGCTCGGCCTGCTGGTCACTGGCTCCTCGGACTACCACGGCAGCCGCAAGACCGTCGCACTCGGCGACTACACCACCGACCCCGAGGTGTACGGGGAGATCACCCGCCGGGCGACCGGCGCGTTCCCGGTCCCGGGGGCCGGCGGAGCCTGAGGCCGCCAGCCCGGCGGCCGACGCGCGCTCACACCCTCAGTTCTTCTTCTTTCAGCAAGGCCAGTACTTCCGCATGTTCGACATCGCCGTCTTCGGCTCTCTGTTCCTGACCCTTTTTGTCATCATGGATCCCCCTGGGATCACCCCGATCTTCCTCGCCCTGACCGCCGGCCGGCCGGCGAAGGTGCAGAAGCGGATGGCCTTCCAGGCCGTCTGCGTCGCGTTCGGGGTCATCGCCGTCTTCGGCGTCCTCGGGCACCAGATCCTCGACTACCTGCATGTGTCCGTGCCCGCCCTGATGATCGCGGGCGGGCTGCTGCTCCTGCTGATCGCGCTCGATCTGCTCACCGGCAAGAACGACGAGCCGAAGGCGACCAAGGACGTCAATGTGGCCCTCGTGCCGCTCGGCATGCCGCTGCTCGCGGGGCCCGGCGCGATCGTGTCCGTCATCCTGGCCGTGCAGAAGGCCGGCAGCGTGAGCACGCAGGTCTCCGTCTGGGTCGCGATCCTCGCGATCCATGTGGTGCTGTGGCTGGTGATGCGCTACTCGCTGCTGATCATCCGGATCATCAAGGACGGCGGGGTGGTCCTGGTGACGCGGCTCGCGGGCATGATGCTCTCCGCGATCGCGGTACAGCAGATCATCAACGGGATCACCCAGGTGATCCACGGAGGCTGACGCTCAGGTGATCCGGGGGGACCGGGCCGTCGTACGCGGCTCGGCTCCCCCCGGAAGGCTTGAGCGGGAACCCCGTTACGAGGCCGGGGTCTCGGCCGGGCGGATCCACAGGCGCTGCCCCACTGCCGCGGCCTGCTGAACGATCCGGTTGACGGAGGCGGCGTCCACGACGGTGCTGTCCACGGTGGTGCCGTCGACCTCGTCGAGTCGCATGATCTCGAAGCGCACAGGCTTCTCCCTTCGTCTGGTCATCCTCCTGCGGAGAACTACTTGGCGCGCCGGATGTGCATCCGGCGTCGTACTAGTCAACGTGCTGCGTGTTACGAACATTCCCTACGCTAAAGAAATTTTTCGAACGTCTAAATACTGACCGGTAAGTAGTCGCCGGTGACCGTGTGAGATCGCCTGGGACTGACCGGGAGCAGTTGTGTTCACACTGTGACGACCGGGAGAATGGGAGGCGATGAACGACGACCTGGCGCATCTCGCCGCCCGCATCAACCGTACGAACGAGCTGCTGGAACGCATGCTCGCCGAGGTGGCGAAGACACCCTCGACCCACGCGATCTTCGTGGACGCCGGGTATCTGTACGCGGCCGCGGGCCGCCTGGTCGCCGGGACGGAGGACCGCCGCGCCTTCGACCTCGACGCCGAGGGCCTGATCGACGCGTTGATCGACCGCGCCCGCACCGTCTTCGCGGACAGCAGGCTGCTGCGCGTCTACTGGTACGACGGCGCCCGGCGCCGCATCCACACCGCCGAGCAGCAGTCCATCGCCGAGCTCCCCGACGTCAAGGTCCGCCTCGGCAACCTCAACGCCAACAACCAGCAGAAGGGCGTCGACTCACTGATCCGCACGGATCTGGAGTCGCTGGCCCGGCACCGCGCCATCAGCGACGCCGCCCTGCTCGGCGGCGACGAGGACCTGGTCTCCGCGGTCGAGGCCGCCCAGGGCTACGGCGCCCGGGTCCACCTGTGGGGCATCGAGGCGCCCGAGGGCCGCAACCAGGCCGAGCCGCTGCTCTGGGAGGTCGACAGCCAGCGCACCCTGGACCTGGAGTTCTTCAAGCCGTACGTCTCCAGGCGCACGGCCGCCGCCTACGAGGCCGGTGCCGGGGTCCGGCCCACCCGCGAGGACGTCCGCTTCGTCGGCGCCCAGATCGCGGCGAAGTGGCTGGCCTCCCGGGGCCGCGACGCCCTGGTCGAGCTGCTGCCGGGGCACCCCTATCTGCCCGGCTCCGTCGACCAGGACCTGCTGGTCGAGGCCGAGGGCCTGCTCCAGTACTCCCTGCGCGGCCAGGCCGATCTGCGCCGGGCCCTCAGGGACGGGTTCTGGGACCACCTGCAGGCCCAGTACTAGCGGGCTGCGCCGGCCTCGCCCGCGAGGTCCGTCCGGTCCCAGAAGTCGGCGAGGGCCCGAGCGGTCTCCAGGGGACGCTCGGTGTTGGGGGAGTGCTCGGTGCCGTCGACGATCGTGCGGCGCGCGCCGAGCCGTACCGCCATGTCGTCCAGCAGCGGCACCGGCCAGGTGTCGTCGTACGCACCCGACACGACGTGGAACGGCAGTGCCGCGGCGGCCAGTTCCGCTACCCGGTCCGGCTCGGCGCACAACTGGCGTCCGGCGGCGAGGAGCTGGGCGGGCTTCGTACCCATCCAGCGGCGCCGCATGTCCTCCAGGACGTCCGGGGCGTCGCCCGGCTCGGGCGCCCCGGTCTGCTCGGGCGCGTCCATCTGCCGCATCGCGTCCCACACCTGCGCCATGGTCATCACGGCGAGCGCGTCCCGCAGCAGCCGCACCCGCTCCTGCTGGGACTCCGAGATCCGCGCCGGTCCCGACGCCATCAGGGTCAGCGACCGGAAGGGCGCCCGGTCCAGCAGGACGGCGGCGCGGGCCACCTGGCCGCCGAAGGAATGGCCCAGCAGATGCACCGGCTCGCCGAGCGCCGCGGCCTGCGCCAGCACGTCCGCCGCCAACTCGGCCTGCAGGTAAGCGGATTCGTCGGCATCGGGGCCGTCCGACTCGAACTGCCCGCGCCCGTCCACGGCGACGGTCCGGTACCCGCGCTCGGCCAGCGGCACGTGCAGCGGGTTGAAGTCCTCCTTGCTGCCGGTGAACCCGGGCAGCAGCAGTACGACGCCCTTCGCCTCGGCCCCCTCGGCCACCGGGGCGTCGACGACGGCGAACTCCCCGCGCGCGGTACGCAGCGCGTACGCACGGGTGCCGGGTGGCGGTACGAAGGTGTCGGGCCTGCTCATGGGGAGAGGGTAGCCCGAGGGCTCCCGGTGGACGCCGACGGCCCGGTCCACCGAGGTGGACCGGGCCGTCGGGGCCGTGGTGCCGCCGCGCGGGCGGCACCGGATCAGGCTTCCGGGGCCTCCACGGCGGCCGTGGCCTTGCGGGTGCGGCGGCGCGGCTTGGCCTCCGGCTCGCCGGTGGCCTGCGCCGGGATCTCCGCGGCGGCCGTCTCGGCGACGGCCTTACGGGTCCGCCGCGCCTTCGGAGCGGCGGACTCGACCCCGTCGGCCGTCTCCTCGGCGGCGGTGGTCTTCCGCGTACGGCGCGGCTTGGTCTCCGTGGCCTCGGCGGTGTCCGTCGTGGTCTCGGCCTTCGTCGCGGTCTTGCGGGTGCGGCGGGGCTTGGCCTCGGCCTCTGCCTCGGGGGTGTCGGCCTCGGGCTTGGTGGCGGCGGTCTTGCGGGTGCGGCGGGGCTTGGGTTCGGCCTCGGTGGCGTCCGTCTCCGCGGCGGTCGCCTTGCGGGTGCGGCGCGCCTTGGGTTCGGCCTCGGCGGCCTCGGTCTCGGCGACCGGCTCCGCGGCCTTGCGCGTACGACGACGCGGCGCGGCCTCGACGGCCTCGGTCTCCTCGGCGGCGGTGGTCTTCCGCGTACGGCGCGGCTTGGTCTCCGTGGCCTCGGCGGTGTCCGTCGTGGTCTCGGCCTTCGTCGCGGTCTTGCGGGTGCGGCGGGGCTTGGCCTCGGCCTCTGCCTCGGGGGTGTCGGCCTCGGGCTTGGTGGCGGCGGTCTTGCGGGTGCGGCGGGGCTTGGGTTCGGCCTCGGTGGCGTCCGTCTCCGCGGCGGTCGCCTTGCGGGTGCGGCGCGCCTTGGGTTCGGCCTCGGCGGCCTCGGTCTCGGCGACCGGCTCCGCGGCCTTGCGCGTACGACGACGCGGCTTGGCCTCCTCCACCGTCTCCACCGCGGCCTCGGCGACCGGCTCGGCCGCCTTGCGCGTACGGCGGCGCGGCTTGGCCTCCGCCTCGGGCTCCGCGACGACGGCCGGGGCCGGCACCGGGGTCTCCACGACGGCGGTCTCCACCGCCTCCGCCACCACCGGCTCCACGGCCTTGCGGGTACGACGGCGACGCGGCTTCTCCGCGGCCTCCGCGACCTCCGCCACGGCGGGGACCGGCGCGGCCACGGGCGCCTCCTGCGGCGTCCCGGTGACCATCTCGACGGCCGGCGTCACCGCGGCCGGAGCCTGCGCGCCGCCACGGGTGCGGCGCCGGCGGCGCGGGGTCCGCGTCGCCGACTCCTCCACGGAAGCGGACTCGGTGGCCGGTGCCTGCGTGGCCGCGTCCAGCGGGGCGCCGCCACGGGTGCGACGGCGACGGCGCGGGGTGCGCGCCGGGCGCTCCTGCTCGGCCGCGGGGGCCTCGGCACGGTCACGGCGGTCGTTGCGACCACCGCGGCCGCGGTCACGGTCGCGGCCACGGGCGCCGCGTCCGCCGGTCTCGCCCAGGTCCTCCAGCACCTCCGCGTCCAGACCGGCACGGGTCCGCTCCGAGCGGGGCAGGATGCCCTTGGTGCCCGCGGGGATGTTGAGGTCGGAGAACAGGTGCGGGGACGTGGAGTACGTCTCCACCGGGTCGTTGAAGTCCAGCTCCAGCGCCTTGTTGATCAGCTGCCAGCGCGGGATGTCGTCCCAGTCCACGAACGTGATCGCCGTACCCTTGGCGCCCGCGCGGCCGGTGCGGCCGACGCGGTGCAGGTACGTCTTCTCGTCCTCGGGGGACTGGTAGTTGACGACGTGGGTGACGCCCTCGACGTCGATACCGCGCGCGGCGACGTCGGTGCAGACCAGGACGTCGACCTTGCCGTTGCGGAACGCGCGCAGCGCCTGCTCGCGGGCGCCCTGGCCGAGGTCGCCGTGGACCGCGCCGGAGGCGAAACCGCGGCGCTGGAGCTGCTCGGCGATGTCGGCGGCCGTGCGCTTGGTGCGGCAGAAGATCATCGCGAGGCCGCGGCCCTCCGCCTGGAGGATGCGGGCGACCATCTCCGGCTTGTCCATGGAGTGGCCGCGGTAGACGAACTGCTTGATGTTCGCGACCGTCGCGCCCTCGTCGTCCGGCGCGGTGGCGCGGATGTGGGTGGGACGGGACATGTAGCGGCGGGCGAGGCCGATGACCGCGCCCGGCATGGTCGCCGAGAACAGCATGGTCTGGCGCTTGACCGGGAGCATGTCGATGATCTTCTCGACGTCGGGCAGGAAGCCCAGGTCGAGCATCTCGTCGGCCTCGTCGAGGACCAGGCACTTGACGTGCTTGAGGTCGAGCTTCCGCTGGCCCGCGAGGTCGAGCAGGCGGCCCGGGGTGCCGACGACGACATCGACGCCCTTCTTCAGGGCCTCGACCTGGGGCTCGTAGGCGCGGCCGCCGTAGATGGCCAGCACGCGCACGTTGCGGACCTTGCCGGCCGTCTGGAGGTCGTTGGTGACCTGCGTGCACAGCTCGCGGGTGGGGACGACGACCAGCGCCTGCGGGGCGTCGGTGAGTTCGTCGGGGGTGGCGCGTCCGGCCTCGACGTCGGCGGGGACGGTCACGCGCTCCAGGAGGGGGAGGCCGAAGCCCAGCGTCTTGCCGGTGCCGGTCTTGGCCTGGCCGATCACGTCCGTGCCGGAAAGGGCGACGGGGAGCGTCATCTCCTGGATGGGGAAGGGATTGACGATGCCGACGGCCTCCAGGGCCTCGGCGGTCTCGGGGAGGATCCCAAGGTCTCGAAACGTCGTAGTCAGGGTGCTGCCTCTTCTGTGTGGCGCGGTGCGAGGCGAGCGAGGGGGTCATGGCTGACCGTGCCGGGGACGTCGGCTGCCGTACGGGCGAACCTGTCAAGGCTAGCCGTATAGCACGGGACCTCTGCCGACGCTCTAGCGCTCGAACCGCTGAGGGTGTCCCTCCGGTCGTCGTACGTACTGCGCCGTACGGCCACGGAGGTCTGTCGGGTCGGAGCCGATCGGGCCACCGACCGGGCATCCTCATGCGTGCGCCCTGTCGGAACACGTCGAACACCGTCGACGCACTCCCAGGCGCATTACCACCATACCCCGGATTCGCGCACATGCGATGGCCGAATCGGTCACGTAGTCGCGGTCACACTGATCGCCCGGGGGCTCGCGGGGGGCACCGAGCGGGCTATTGTGCGCCTCATGACTAGCTCTGACAAGCCTGAGAACGCGTCCGCCGCCCCCGTACCGACCGGTGTCGCCGCGCAGGACTGGGCGCAGGCCGCAGCCGAGCCGCACTACCGCGCCGCCGTCGTGGATCTGCTCGGAGCACTCGCCTACGGAGAGCTCGCGGCGTTCGAGCGGCTCGCGGAGGACGCGAAGCTGGCACCGACCCTCGGGGACAAGGCCGAGCTGGCGAAGATGGCGTCGGCCGAGTTCCACCACTTCGAGCGGCTGCGGGACCGGCTGACGGAGATCGGCGAGGAGCCGACGGCCGCGATGGACCCGTTCGTCGCCGCGCTGGACGGCTTCCACCGACAGACGGCGCCCTCGGACTGGCTGGAGGGCCTGGTCAAGGCGTACGTGGGCGACTCGATCGCGAGCGACTTCTACCGGGAGGTGGCGGCGCGGCTCGACGCCGACACAAGGGAGCTGGTGCTCGCGGTGCTCGACGACACCGGGCACGCGGAGTTCGCGGTGGAGAAGGTGCGCGCCGCGATCGACGCCGACCCGCGGGTCGGCGGCCGGCTCGCGCTCTGGGCGCGACGGCTGATGGGCGAGGCGCTGTCGCAGTCGCAGCGGGTGGTGGCGGACCGGGACGCGCTGTCCACGATGCTGGTGGGCGGGGTCGCGGACGGGTTCGATCTGGCCGAAGTGGGGCGGATGTTCACGCGGATCACCGAGGCGCACACGAAGCGGATGGCCGCGCTGGGCCTCGCGGCGTAGCGCCTGGTTGTGGTGGGGGGCGGGTCGTCGCGCGGCCGGCGGGCGGGCCCTGGCCGGGCGCGCGCGGTTCCCCGCGCCCCCTTCGGGCCGCTCGGACCCGGCCCCCGGAAGAGGGACTCCCGTGGAAAAGGGGCTCCCGTCATGCCGTCAGGGAACGGCGGGCGCGTGACGGTCGCAGCAGCAGGGACAGGGAAGCCGCCGAGATGATCGCCGCGCCCAGGAAGGGGACCACGGTGAAGCCCGAGCCCAGGGCGCTGTGGGTGACGAAGTCGCCGAGGAGGGCGCCCGCGATGCCGGTCGAGTAGACCAGGGGGCGGTTCGGCAGGCGGTGGGCGAGGCGGACGGTCGCCGCCCAGGCGAGCAGGAGACCGAGCGCGGCGGTGCCGAGTGCTTCCAGGATCATGACGGGGGGTCCCTCCCACGGCCGGTCTGCCTTGAACGGTCGTAGCCCGTCATACCCCTGACCTGCGGACTGCAATCCTCCGCTATGGGGGAGTTGTGTCGTCCCTGTGTGCGAATCCGCTCAGCGCAAGGGCCCGGCGGCCGAGTGCCGCCGGGCCCTTGTCGTCGCCTTGATCACAGAGCGCCGAAGCCCACCTTGCGCACGGTCGGCGCGCCGAGCTCCACGTACGCCAGCCGGTCCGTCGGCACCATGACCTTGCGGCCCTTCTCGTCCTCAAGGGTCAGCAGCTGCGTCTTCCCGGCGAGCGCGTCGGACACCAGGCGCTCGACCTCCTCGACGCTCTGACCGCTCTCCAGAACGATCTCGCGGGGCGCGTGCTGCACGCCGATCTTGACCTCCACGGCTTTGTCCCTCCGACGGTCAGTCATGTGCGCGATCTTCCGCGCCGTACCTGCACACATTAGCCCGGTGAGGGCACGTGCACGCCGCCGGCCGGGAACGCCAACAGCGAACACGGTCCGGGAATGAACACCGTGACGTGACTCAGTGGTGCTCGTTGCCGTGCAGCGGGAAGCCCGCGATGCCGCGCCAGGCCAGCGAGGCGAGGAGCTGCACCGCGTTGTCGCGCGGCACACTGCGGTCGCTGTGCAGCCAGGAACGGGCCACCACCTGGGCGAGTCCGCCGAGACCGGAGGCGAGCAGCATGGACTCCGCGCGCGAGAGGCCGGTGTCCTCCGCGATCACCTCGCAGATCGCCTCGGCGCACTCGGTCGTCACCTTGTCGACGCGCTCGCGCACGGCGGGCTCGTTCGTCAGGTCCGACTCGAAGACCAGCCGGAAGGCACCGCCGTCGTCCTCCACATAGGCGAAGTAGGCGTCCATGGTCGCCCGCACGCGCTGCTTGTTGTCGGTCGTCGACGCCAGCGCGCCGCGCACCGACTGGATCAGTGCCTCGCAGTGCTGGTCCAGCAGCGCGAGATAGAGGTCGAGCTTGCCCGGGAAGTGCTGGTAGAGCACCGGCTTGCTGACGCCGGCCCGCTCGGCGATGTCGTCCATCGCCGCGGCGTGGTAGCCCTGTGCGACGAAGACCTCCTGGGCCGCGCCCAGCAACTGGTTCCGTCGGGCTCGGCGCGGCAGCCGGGTGCCGCGCGGGCGTGCTGCCTCTGTTTGCTCGATGGCTGTCACGCCGCCTCCCAATGTCGTCCACATGCGGTGTCGACCGCGCGGCCATCGTACTTTTGGGTAACCGTGGTGTGCGCGGTGCGAACGCAGAATTTCACGTACCGGACGGCGGCGAAAGCCGAGTCGCGCGGGCGATCAGCGGTAGTCGTCCTCGTCGAGCGAGACCACGCGCGCCTGTTCGAGCAGGTCGGCCTCGTTCGCCCGGTCCTTCTTCTCCGCCGTCGGAGTGTCGTCGTGCTCGGGCCGGACGTCGGCCTGCTGCTCGACGGCGTCCACCTCCGGGTCCTCGACGCCCAGCTCGGGGGCCGTCTCGTCGTCCAGTTCCTCGATGGTGTCGGGCTCGGTCGGATCCTGGGCCATGATGGGCTCCCTTCCTACGGACGTCCCTGGGCACGGCAGGGGCCGCACGCGGGTGCCCTCTGTACGAGCCTAGGAGACGGCGGATTCGGGCGCCATGCCGTGCGCGCCCGTGCGCCCACCGGCCGCCCCCGGCGGAGGGGCCGGTTCTGTGACGGCGAACACACGAACCCGGGTGTGATCACCTCGTAACATTGCCCGCATGTCTTCCACCGAGTCGCCCTCCGCGCCGGCCGCCAGCGTCCTGCCCCGGGTGGCGCCCGTCCGGGTCGGCGAGGGGGAGCGGCTGCGGACGGTGGGTCTGCCGGGGGTCACCCTGTCGGTGCGCTACCGGCCGCCCGCGCGCGAGGACCTGCCGCGCGCCCTGTACGTGCACGGGCTCGGCGGCTCCTCGCAGAACTGGTCGGACCTGATGGCCGAGCTGGACGGCGTGGTGGCCGGCGAGGCGGTCGACCTGCCGGGCTTCGGCGACTCCCCGCCCCCGGACGACGGCGACTACTCCGTCACCGGGCACGCGCGGGCCGTCATCCGCTACCTGGACGCGGCCGGACACGGCCCCGTCCACCTCTTCGGCAACTCGCTCGGCGGCGCGGTCGCCACGCGGGTGGCCGCCGTACGCCCCGATCTGGTGCGCACTCTCACGCTGATCTCACCCGCGCTGCCGGAGCTGCGGATCCAGCGCAGCGCGGTGCCGACCGGACTGCTCGGCGTGCCCGGCATCGCGGCCCTGTTCACCCGGATGAGCAAGGAGTGGACGGCCGAGCAGCGGGTGCGCGGGGTCATGGGGCTCTGTTACGGCGATCCCGGGCGGGTGACGCCGGAGGCGTTCCGGCAGGCCGTCGAGGAACTGGAGCGGCGGTTGCAGCTGCCGTACTTCTGGGACGCGATGGCCCGCTCGGCGCGCGGCATCGTCAACGCCTACACGCTCGGCGGGCAGCACGGGCTGTGGCGGCAGGCCGAGCGGGTGCTCGCGCCGACCCTGCTCGTCTACGGCGGCCGGGACCAGCTCGTCGGCTACCGCATGGCCCGCAAGGCCGCCCGTTCCTTCCGCGACTCCCGGCTGCTGTCCCTGCCGGACGCCGGGCACGTGGCGATGATGGAGTACCCGGGCGTGGTCGCGGGGGCCTTCCGGGAGCTGCTTGCGCGGGCCGAGGGCGACGGCGGCGCGGGCGACGGAGACGACGGCGGCCGGGACGACAGCACGGAGACGGGCGGCCGGGGAGCCGCCGACGGTACGGAAGCGGGGAGCTGAAGGACACCGTGGGACGCCACAGCCGCAAGGGGCCGGCCAAGCCGGCCGCGAAGGACGAGGGTCCGGAGATAGCGGCGAAGAGTGAGCGGGGGGCGGCGGGCCGCGGCACGCCGAGGCTGCCGGACGGGACGCCGGGACACGGAGTGCCGAGATCCCCGGAAGGAGCGGCGGGGCGTGGCGCGCCGCGCGGACCAGAGGGGGCGGCGGGGCGTGGCGCCGCGCGCGGGCCAGAGGGGACACCGGCCCGTGGTGTTCCGCGGCTGCCCGGGGGTACGCCCGCCCGGGGTGTTCCGAAGTCCCCCGACGGCACGCCCGCGCACGGCGAGCCGCGCGGTCCCGGCGGGGGTGCCGCCCGCGGCGGGCATCCCGAGCAGCGAGAACCCGGCGGCGGCTGGGGGGAGTTCCCGGCGCGGGCCGCGCCCGGGACCGATGCGCACGGGGTCGTGCTGCCCCGGCAGCGGCAGACGGGGCCGGCCGGTCCCGCCGGCCCGGCCGGGCATGGGCCCCGGCAGGATTATCTGGACGCCTTCGACGGCGGTGCCGTCGGCGCCGGCGGCGATGGGAAGTCCGGAGGCGTCCGCGCGAAGGAGCGGCCGGCCGGGGAGCCGGGGCCGGAAGCGGGGCCGCGGGCCCAGGCGCCCGTCGCCGGCGTGGACGGGGCGGCGCCGCCCGCACAGCGCGGGAACATGGGGCGGGCCTTCACCGGTATCGCCGCGGCCGCCGTCACCACCGTGCTCGCGGTGGTCGTCGCCGGGCAGGTGACCGAGGGACGCGACACCGGCGCGCGGACCGGGCACTCCGCGCCGGACCAGGGCGCCGACGCGCACGCCGGGTCCACCGCGACGCCGAGCGCGGCGCCGCTCACGTACGAGCAGAAGATGGACCGCACGTATCCGGTGAGCGCCACTCTCAAGGCGTCCGGGAAGTTCGACACCGTACCCGGGTTCGACAAGGCGCCCGGCACCGGTCGGAAGTACCGCTACCGGGTCGACGTCGAGCAGGGTCTCGGCCTGGACGGCGCGCTGTTCGCCGAGGCCGTGCAGAAGACGCTGAACGACGACCGCAGCTGGGGGCACGGCGGCACCCGTACCTTCGAACGGATCTCCTCCGGCGAACCCGACTTCGTGATCACCCTGGCCAGTCCCGGCACCACCGCCACCTGGTGCGCCAAGTCCGGCCTGGACACCGCCGAGGAAAACGTCTCCTGCGACTCGGCCGCCACCCGGCGCGTGATGATCAACGCGTACCGCTGGGCCCAGGGGAGCAAGACGTACGGCGACAAGATCCATATGTACCGGCAGATGCTGATCAACCACGAGGTCGGTCACCGGCTCGGCCACAACCACGTCACCTGCGAGAAGAACGGCGAACTGGCGCCGGTCATGCAGCAGCAGACCAAGTTCCTCGACCACGACGGCATCCACTGCCTGCCCAACGCCTGGCCCTACCCCAGCAGTTGACAGCCCGCGCTCATGTCGCACCGGCATGAGGAGCACGCCCACCGCGGGCCGGAGCCGTCACCGGGCCGGACCCGTCACCGGGGCGAGCCGCGCACCGGGTCGAACCCCGCCGTCCGGACGGCCCGCCAGGACCCTGTTTCCCCTCGGGCATCGCCGCGGCGCGGGCGAGTCCGCCGCCGGCCCGCCCCGCACGGCGTGACGCCCGGTACCCGCGCGAGTGCCTAGCGCGACGAAACGCGGTTCGCGCGGGAAAGTTACGCGCGTTCACCCCTTCTGGTGGTGCGACGGACAACCGTCCGTCGCACCACCCTCTTGTCCGCTTACGTTCGTCCCGCTGTGAGCCGCCGGGACCAACGGCGGCCGACCAGAAGGAAGATCGGGGGTGCACGCGTGCGCACGGGACTGCTGACAGAAGGCGGCTATCCGTTCGTGAACGGTGACGCCGGCCTCTGGTGCGACCGGCTGGTGCGCGGGCTCGGGCAGCACGAGTTCGACCTCTACGCGCTCAGCCGCAGCAGGCACCAGGAGGAACAGGGCCTGCTCCCACTGCCGCCCCAGGTGACCCGGGTCCGTACGGCACCGCTGTGGACGGCCGAGGGCGACGGCGGGGCGGTCGGGTACGGACGGCGCGCGCGCCGGCGCTTCACCGAACACTACGGCGAACTGGCCGGCGCGGTGTGCGCGGCGGCGGACCGCAGCGCCCCCGCGGCCGTGGCGGACCGTTTCGCCAACGGTCTGTACGGGCTCGCCGAACTCGCCCGCGAGGAGGGCGGACTCGGCGCGGCGCTCCGCTCCGACCTCGGCGTCCGCACCCTGGAGCGCGCCTGCCGCGCGCCCGGCGCGCCGGGCACGGCGCGCGAGGCGCGCGTAGCCGATCTGCTCACCGTCACCGGTCACCTCGAACGCGCCCTGCGCCCCCTCTCCCTGGACTGGTACGGCGACGACGCGCTCGGCGCGGCCGACCTCTGCCACGCCACGTCCGGCGGGCCCGCCGCCCTCCCCGGGCTGCTCGCCCGGCACTTCGGCGGGGTGCCGCTGCTGGTCACCGAGTACGGCGTCCATCTGCGCGCCCACTACCTGGACCGGGGGGCCGGGGCGGCGCCCGCGGTGCGGGCCCTGCTCGCCGCGTTCCACGGACGGCTGGCCACCGAGATCTACCGGCGCGCCGAGATCCTCACCCCGGGCAACGCGCACGCCCGCCGCTGGCAGGAGCGGTGCGGGGCGGACCGGGCCAGGATCCGCACCGTGTACCCCGGCATGGCGGCCGGCGGCTTCACCGAGGCCGGCGAGTCACCGGACCGCGCGGACCCGGACACCCTGGTCTGGGTCGGGCGCGTCGAACCCGCCAAGGACCTGGTCTCCCTGCTGCACGCCTTCGCGGAGGTACGCAGGCGGGAGCCCGGGGCCCGGCTCCGCGTCGTCGGCTCGCCGGCCGGACCCGAGGGCGCGGCGTATCTCGGGCACTGCCGGGCGCTCGCGGCCCAGCTCTTCCCGGACGAGGCGGAGGGGGCGCACGCGGTCGGCTGCAACCCGGTCTCCTTCGACGAGATCGGCAGCCCGGACGCCCCCACGCTGCCCGAGGTGTACGCCTCCGGTGCCGTCGTCGTGCTCTCCAGCGTCGTGGAGGGGTTCCCGACCGGACTCATCGAGGCCATGCTCTGCGGCCGGGCGACCGTTTCGACGGACGCCGGCGCGGTGGTCGAGGTGATCGGCGGCACGGGACTGGTCGTACCCCCGCGCAATCCGCGGGCGCTCGCCGATGCGTGTGTGGCGCTGCTGCGCGACCCCGAGCGCCGTGCGCGTCTCGGTGCGGCGGCGCGCGCTCGGGCGCTGGAGCTGTTCACCGTCGAGCAGAACGTCAGGGCGTTCCACGGCATCTACCTGGAGATCGTCTCCCACTGCCCGGTCCGCCGCGACCTCCTCGACGCGTCCGGCGCGCCGCTTCCCTTCGCGGCCCCCGCCGAATCCCACGTCCCCGCCCACTGGCCCGCCACCCCTACCTGGGCCCTCCCGACCACGGAGCCCGCCCGATGAGCGACACACCGAGAATGCCGAGCGGCGGGGTGCCCTGGGGGGCGGGCGGCGACGGGCACAGACCCTCGTCCGGAACGGATCCGGGGCCGCGGGAGGGGACCTCGGCCCGAGTGACTCCGGCAGCGGGGGAGTGGCCGCGGCCGACGGCCGGGGCGGACCGGGCCGTCTCCGCCGGAGGGCGGCACGGCGGCGAGATCTCCGTGAACTGGCCGGACGCCCCGGACGACTCGCCCTCCGCACCCGTCGCCGGGATCCTCGCCGTCGACCACCCCGCCGCCGCTCCGGGTCCGGCCGGAACCTTCCCTGCCGGGGGGCCGCGTGCGGGCGAGAGCCCCGTGCGCCAGCCGGGTGCCGCGTGTGACCTGCCCCCCGTACCCGGCGCGCGGGATCTCCCCGCGGGCTTCTCCGCCCACGCGCCCGGCCCGGCCGGAATCTCCTCCGTCGGGGAACCGCGTGCCGGCGAGCCTGCGACGAGCCGTCCGGACGTCTCGCCCGCCGCGCGCTTCGTGCCCGGTGCCGGGGTTTTCACCGCCGGTGCGCGGGCTCTCCCCGCCGGCCTCCCCGGTCACGTTCCCGGTCCGGCCGGAACGTCCTCCGTCGGGGGACCGTGTGCGGCAGAGTCCTCCGCGGGCCGGCCGGACGCGTCGGCGGTCCCGCGTTCCGTGTCCGCGTCCTCCGGTTCCGGGGTGATCCTCTCCAAGTCCCGTGCCGGTGGGCGCCGTACATCCGCGATCCCCGCCGACGGCCCGCCCGCCCCCGCGAGCCGGCCACCGGCCCCCATGCCCGCCGCCAACCGCGGGGCCGTCCCCCGCCGCCCCTCCGGTGACCCCGTCAAAGCGTTGCTCCACCGCCACCGCGACCTGTGCGAGCGGGCCGTCGACGCCCTGGAGATCGCGGCCGGGCTGGAGGCGCAGGGGATCACCGACCGGACGGCGGCGCGGTTTCGGCACCGGGACGTCTTCTCGCTGGCCGAGGAGCTCTACGCGAGGGTGCCGCGTGCCGGGGAGCCCCGGGCGGAGCCCACGCCTGCCCTGCCCGTGCCCCGGGTCGGGGCGGCGTGGGCGCTGTCGAGCCCGCTGCCCGGGATCGCCGGGGCGGGCACCGTGGCCGCCATGCGGCTCACGCAGGGGCAGCCGCGGCTGCTCGTGGCCGTGGCCGGGATCGCCCTCCTGGCCCTCGCGACCCGCGCGGCGCTGCGCACCGGACCCCTGGCCGCGCGAAACGGCCCCCGCCGCGGCCGTGCCCGGCGGGGAATCCTCGCCCCGTGGACGCTCTGGCTGCTCGGATACGCGCTGTTCGGGGACGGCCTGCTGCACAACGTGCTCACCGGCGGCCCCGACACGCTGCCCGACGGCGCGCCCGGCGGCGCCTGGCCCACCGCCACCGCGCCCGCGCTCGCGCTCACCCTGGCCCTCGTGCCGGCGGCCTGGTGCGCGTACCTCCTCACCGCGGGCGCCCGGCGCAGACTCGCCGGCAGCCGGGGCCTCGGAGACTTCACGGCCGCCGCGCGACCACTGCTGCTCGGCACGTTCGCCCTCTTCCTCGGCGCGCTCGCCGCGCTGCTCCTGGGGTGCGCGACGGTCCTCGGCGAACCCGCGGCCTACCCGCAGACGCTCACCCTCGGCGCCCTGCTCCTGCTCGCCCGCCTGCTCGTCGCGCACGGGCACCGGCACGCCCCCGCGCTCGTCCTCGGCGCCGCCGCGGTCACGGAGGCGGTGGCCCTCGCCCTGCCCCTGGCCGGCCGGCTGCCCCACTGCGGCCTGCTCGCGCTTCCCGTCCGGACCCTGACGGACGCTGTGGGCGAGCCCGCCGTACCGGCCCTCGCCTGCGGCACCGCCGCGCTGGCCCTGCTGCTGCACGCCGGTCGCACGCTCACCCGCGCCTCCGCACACGCACCCACCGGAACGACCGGGTGAGCGCCGGCTCGCGCCCCTGAACCGACAGCACCACCCCCTTGAAGGAGACCTCCAGATGTCCACCTCCCACCAGGGAGCCCCCGAACCCCTCACCCAGGGAGCCGCCCGATGAGGGTCCTGCTGATCGGAGCCAATGGTTACCTCGGCCGGTTCGTCGCCGAGCGGCTGCTCGCCGACCCCGCCGTACAGCTCACCGCGCTCGGACGGGGCGACGACGCGGACGTCCGGTTCGACCTCGCCACCGGCAGCCCCGGCGCGCTCACCCGGTTCCTGGGGGCGGTGCACCCCGGGGTCGTCATCAACTGCGCCGGCGCCACCCGCGGCGGCGCCCGGGAGCTGACCCGGCACAACACCGTCGCCGTGGCCACCGTGTGCGAGGCGCTGCGGCGCAGCGGCTGCGGCGCGCGGCTCGTGCAGATCGGCTGCGGCGCGGAGTACGGTCCCAGCCAGCCCGGTTCGTCCACGGCCGAGGACGCCGTACCGCGGCCCGGCGGCCCCTACGGCGTCAGCAAGCTCGCCGCCACCGAACTCGTCCTCGGCTCCGGCCTGGACGCCGTTGTGCTGCGCGTCTTCTCGCCCTGCGGCCCCGGCACCCCGGCGGGCTCCCCGCTCGGCCGGCTCGCCGAGGCGATGCGCCGAGCGATGCAGTCGGGCGACGGGGAGCTGAAGCTCGCCGGGCTCGGCGTGCAGCGCGACTTCGTGGACGTACGCGATGTCGCCCGCGCCGTGCACGCCGCCTCGCTCTCCGCCGCGCAGGGTGTGATCAACATCGGCTCGGGCCGCGCCGTGCGGCTGCGCGACGCCGCCGGGATCCTCGCCCGCGTGGCCGGATACGGCGGCGCGCTGCACGAACTCGACGCTCCGTCCGGCCCGTTGCGCGGCGGCCTCGGCCACCCCCGGGCCGAGGCCGAGCACACGGCCCCGGCGGCCTTCCCCTACCCGGACGGCTGCGGCGGCTGGCAGCAGGCCGATGTGCGCACCGCGCGCGACCGGCTCGGCTGGCGGCCGCGCATCAACCTCGAAGAGTCCCTGGCCGACATCTGGATGGAGGCGGCATGCCGCATCTGACCAGCGCCGAGGGCGCCACCGGCGCGTCCGGCACCATCGGGGGCGCGACCGGGACCGCCGCACGCACCGCCCTCGGCGTCCCCGGTTTCGCCCACCCCCTCGTCGCCCCCGCCCAGTGGGCCGCGCTCGCCCGCCCCGGCACCCCGCTGGACTGGGTGGTGCTCGATGTGGCCGGCGGCCCCGGCGCCCGCCCCGACCCGCACTGCCTGGCGGCCGCGGACCCGCTGCACCACGCGGGGGTGCGCGTCCTCGGCCGCCTCGACCTGGCGCAGGGCGTCCGCGCCCACGCCGATCTGATCCGCGACGCCCACCGCTACCTCGACTGGTACCGGGTCGACGGCTTCCTGCTGGACCGCTGCCCCGTCGGCCGGGGTGAACTCGACGGGGTCCGCCGGGTGCTCGGTGACCTGCGGGCGATCACCGACACCGCCCATCTCGTCCTCGGCCACGGCACCCATCCGCACCCGGACTACGCGGAGCACGCCGACCAGCTGGTGACCTTCTCGGGCCCCTGGTCCGACTACCGCTGGTCGCAGGTGGCGGAGTGGACGGCCGACCATCCCCCCGAGCGGTTCTGCCACTTCGTGCACGGCGTGCCGCGCGGGCATCTGGAGGAGGCGCTGCGTGTCGCGCGCTGGCAGGGCGCGGCCACGGTCTACTTCACGGACCGCACCGCGGGCCGGGGCTCCGGGGACCCCTGGGAGGCGATGCCCGGCTACTGGGACGAAATCGTCTCGCACCTCGGAACAGGTGTCTCGGAATGAAGAAGGGCGTGGCAGTGTTACCACCAGAACAAACGTAGTGATCGACCGACCAACGGAGTCCCCGTGTCGCTGCCACCCCTGGTCGAGCCCGCTTCCGAGCTCACCGTAGACGAGGTCCGCAGGTACTCCCGCCACCTGATCATCCCCGATGTGGGCATGGACGGGCAGAAGCGGCTGAAGAACGCCAAGGTGCTGTGCGTGGGCGCCGGCGGCCTGGGCTCGCCCGCGCTGATGTACCTGGCCGCGGCGGGCGTCGGCACGCTCGGCATCGTGGAGTTCGACGAGGTCGACGAGTCGAACCTGCAGCGCCAGATCATCCACAGCCAGTCCGACATCGGCCGCTCCAAGGCCGAGTCCGCGCGTGACACCGTCAAGGGCATCAACCCCTATGTGAACGTGGTCCTTCACGAGGAGCGGCTCGAAGCCGAGAACGTGATGGACATCTTCAGCCAGTACGACCTGATCGTGGACGGCACGGACAACTTCGCCACCCGCTACCTGGTCAACGACGCCTGTGTGCTGCTGAACAAGCCGTACATCTGGGGTTCGATCTACCGCTTCGACGGCCAGGCCTCGGTCTTCTGGTCCGAGCACGGCCCCTGCTACCGCTGCCTCTACCCGGAGCCCCCGCCCCCGGGCATGGTCCCCTCCTGTGCCGAGGGCGGCGTGCTCGGCGTGCTGTGCGCGTCGATCGGCTCCATCCAGGTCAACGAGGCCATCAAGCTCCTCGCGGGCATCGGCGACCCGCTGGTCGGCCGTCTGATGATCTACGACGCCCTGGAGATGCAGTACCGCCAGGTCAAGATCCGCAAGGACCCGAACTGCGCGGTCTGCGGCGAGAACCCGACCGTCACCGAGCTCATCGACTACGAGGCCTTCTGCGGCGTCGTCTCCGAGGAGGCGCAGGAGGCGGCCGCCGGTTCGACGATCACTCCCAAGCAGCTCAAGGAGTGGATCGACGACGGCGAGAACATCGAGATCATCGACGTCCGCGAGCCGAACGAGTACGAGATCGTCTCCATCCCGGGCGCCACGCTGATCCCGAAGAACGAGTTCCTCATGGGCACCGCCCTGGAGTCGCTGCCCCAGGACAAGAAGATCGTCTTGCATTGCAAGACGGGTGTCCGCAGTGCGGAAGTCCTCGCGGTCCTGAAGTCCGCGGGCTTCTCCGACGCCGTCCATGTCGGCGGCGGCGTCATCGGCTGGGTCAACCAGATCGAGCCGCACAAGCCGGTCTACTGACCGACTCCGACCGCTGCCGGGAGGCCCGGGGCCCTGAACCGAGTTCAGGGCCCCGGGCCTCCCGCGTTGTCCGGCCGTTCCGTCCCTCTATCCGGCCGTCACGTTCGTCGTGAGCAGCCGCAGCAGGTGTTTGGCCGCGGCGTTCTGCTCCGGGGTGAGGCCCATGGCGTCGCCGATGGCCAAGGGGACCGCGTGGGCCTTCGCGCGCAGGGCGGTGCCGGGTCCGGTGAGGCGGACGGTGACGGAGCGTTCGTCCTCGGGGCGGCGCTCGCGGCGCACGAGACCGGCCGCCTCCAGGCGCTTGAGCAGCGGGGAGAGCGTGCTGGACTCCAGCTGGAGCGCGCTGCCCAGGTCGCCGACGGAGAGTGCGTCCCGCTCCCAGAGGGCCAGCATCACCAGGTACTGCGGATAGGTCAGGCCCAGCTCGTCCAGCAGGGGGCGGTAGCGCGCGGTGACCGCGCGCGAGGCCGTGTACAGGGCGAAGCAGAGCTGATCCCGCAGCAGGAGCGAGCCCTGTGCGGGGGTGCCCGGTCCGGGCTGCGTTTCCTGGGCCATGGCCGCGGCCCTCCCTTGTGAAGGAAAAGTCCTATTTTAGCAGTGACCTGACGGCCGCTATTGGATCGTGCACAACTTAGTTGCGCACGATCTAATCGGGCAGTATCTTTCTCCGTGTAACAGCCGGCCGGACCCACCGCCGGCCCGACACCCGGGAGCCCCGCATGTCCGAGACCACCGAGACCACCGCCCGCCCGGTGCTGGAGCCGGCCGCCGCCGCCTTCGCCGAGGCCACCGCGAACCCGCCGTACCTCTTCGACCTCGGTCCGGCCGAGGGCCGCAAGGCCGTCGACGAGGTGCAGTCCGGGGAGATCGAGAAGCCGGCCGTCGACGAGGAGTGGGTGAACGTGCAGGGCGGGCCCACCGGTTCCGTCCGCGCCCGCGTCGTGCGCCCGGCCGGAGCCACCGGCACCCTCCCGGTGATCGTCTACATCCACGGCGCCGGCTGGGTGTTCGGCAACGCGCACACCCACGACCGCCTGGTCCGAGAACTGGCCGTCGGCGCCCGCGCGGCCGTCGTCTTCCCCGAGTACGACCTCGCGCCCGAGGCCCGCTACCCGGTCGCCGTCGAGCAGAACTACGCCGTCGCCCAGTGGGTCGTCCGCGAGGGTGCCGCGCACGGCCTGGACGCCACCCGGATCGCGGTCGCCGGCGACTCCGTCGGCGGCAACATGTCGGCCGCGCTCACCCTGATGGCCAAGGATCGCGGTGACGTCCCGCTGGTCCAGCAGGTGCTGTTCTACCCGGTCACCGACGCGTCCTTCGACACCCCGTCGTACCACCAGTTCGCCGAGGGCTACTTCCTGCGCCGCGACGCCATGCGGTGGTTCTGGGACCAGTACACGACGGACGAGGGACAGCGCGCCGAGATCACCGCGTCGCCGCTGCGCGCCACCACCGAGCAGCTCACCGGCCTGCCCCCGGCGCTGGTCATCACCGGTGAGGCCGATGTGCTGCGGGACGAGGGCGAGGCCTACGCCGCCCGGCTCCGCGCCGCCGGGGTGCCGGTGACCGCCGTGCGCTACCAGGGCGTCATCCACGACTTCGTGATGCTCGACGCGCTGCGCGGGACCCAGGCCGCCGGGGCCGCCATCGCCCAGGCCGTCGCCGTCCTGCGCACCGCGCTCGGCACGGTGTGACCCGGCGGGCCCGCGCGCGGCTCAGCCGCAGACCGAACCCGCCTTCGGGGTCGTCCCGTGCAGCAGGTACGCGTTCACCTTGCTCTGCACGCACGGGTCCTTGCTGTCGTACGCGCCGTGCCCCTGGCCCTTGAACGTCAGCTGGACGCCGACACCCTTGCCGAGGGCCTCCGCCATCCGCCGCGCGCCCTCGTAGGGGGTGGCCGGGTCGCCGGTGTTGCCGACGACCAGGATCGGCGCCGAACCGGGGGCGCTGACGTCCGGGTGGTCGGTGGCGCCGGGGACGGCCCAGTCGGTGCAGCCCACCATGCCCCAGGCGAGGAAGTCCCCGAACAGCGGCGAGGCGGCGTGGAACTCGGGGAGCACGCGGCGGACGTCGGCGACGGTGTAACGGGGCTTCTCGTCCGCGCAGTTGATCGCCACGTTCGCCGAGGCGATGTTGCTGTAGTGGCCGTTCTCGTCCCGGCCGTTCATCGCGTCGGACAGCACCATCAGAACCTTGCCGTCACCGTCGTACGCCTGCTCAAGGCCCTCGGTGAGGTACTCCCAGAAGTCCTTCGAGTACAGGGACTGCGCGATGCCGTTGGTCGCCGCGGTCTGGGTGAGCACGCGCGGGGCGATCGCCGGGATCGGCTTCTTCTCCAGGTCGGCCAGGAGTTTCGCGATACGGCTCTCGACGTCCTGCCGGGTGTCCCCGATCGGACAGCCCTCCGGCTTGGAGACGCAGTCCTCGGCGAAGTTGTCGAGGGCCAGCTGGAAGCCCTTCGCCTGGCCGAGCGCGCTCTGCTCGGGGTTCTCCGTGGGATCCACCACTCCGTCGAACACCGCCCGCCCGACGTGTGCGGGGAACAAGTGGGCGTAGACACCGCCGAGCTGGGTGCCGTACGAGATGCCGAAGTAGTGCAGCTTGGCGTCGCCGAGCACGCGCCGCATCAGATCGATGTCACGGGCCGCGTCGGTGGTGCGCACGTACGGCAGCACCTCCCCGGACTTGTTCTCGCAGCCCGCGTTGAAGTTCTTGGTGCGCTGGACCAGTCGGGCGCGCTCGGCGGCGTTGTCCGGGGTCGCGTCCTGCTGGAAGTACGTGTCGAGCTGGGCGTCGGTCCTGCACGTCACCGGCGCGCTGCGGCCCACCCCGCGCGGATCGAAGCTGACCAGGTCGTAGCGGGTGCGCAGGGTCGCGTAGTCCTGGGCGAACGCGGGCAGCGCGGTGACCCCGCTGCCGCCGGGGCCGCCGAAGTTGAAGACGAGCGAGCCGATCCGCTCGCTCGCGGGCCCGCTGGCCCTGGCCCGGATCAGGGCGATGCCGATGGTGGACCCCTGCGGCCTGCTCCAGTCCAGGGGCGCCCGCATGGTGGCGCACTCCCACCCGGCGCCGTTCGGCAGCGCGGACGGCGCGCTCCCGCCGCCCTCCGCCTCGTCCGGGGCCGGGCAGGCCGTCCAGTCCAGCGTCTGCGACGTCAGGGACGCGTACGACGCGGTGGCGCCGGTGCCGGCGTCGTCGTCGCCGCAACCGGCCAGCAGGGCGGCCAGCAGCACGGCGGTCGTCGTCAGGGCGGTGGTACGCGGCCAGGGGTGAGCGGCGGCTCGCAGCCGGGGGGGAGAGGCCATGTCCCCATCCTGCGGGCCCGCGCGCCGGGCCGCGCGGGGCACGGGCCGTACGAGGTACGAGGGTCGCGGGGCCGGTCGCACGGGGACTCCGGAGGGTTTCCCCGCCCGGGTCGGCCGGGGAACCGCGGGGCTACAGGGCTCCCTTGCGGGTCAGGTGGTTGAACGCCAGCCAGCCCGGCAGCACCGGCAGCCACAGCGTCATCAGCCGGAACAGCAGTACGGCGGGGGCCGCGACCTCCTTGGGCAGACCGAAGGCGATCAGGCCGAGGGTGAGGCTCGCCTCGATCGCGCCGACGCCGCCAGGGGTGGGCGCGGCCGAGCCGAGCGCGTTGCCGGCGAGGAAGACGACCGCGACGCTGGCGATGCTCAGGGTGGTCATGCCGTGCCCGAAGGCGCGCACCGCGGCATCGAGGCACATCACGTTGCACGCGGTCAGCAGCAGCATGCCGCCGATGCCGGTGACCAGCTTCTGCGGCCGCTGGAGCACATCGAGCATGCGGGGCACCACACCGGCGAACAGCGACCTGACCCGGGTGACCACGAACTTCCGCAGGAACGGCACCGAGGTCACCACCAGCACCAGCACCGCGACGGTCAGCAGACCCGCGATCACGGTGCGGGACGGTGACAGCGAGGGCGTCTTCTCGGTGCCGGTCAGATAGCCGAAGGACAGCAGCATCAGGATGTGGCAGCCGAGCCCGAACAGCTGCGAGGCGCCGACGCTCGCCACCGCGAGCCCCGGGCGCACGCCCGCGCGCTGGAGGAAGCGCGTGTTCAGTGCCACGCCGCCGACCGCCGCCGGCGCCACGATCTTCACGAAGGAACCGGCGACCTGCGCCGCCACCGTCCGCGGGAACGGCACCCGCTCCGGCACGAAGCCCAGCAGCGCCATCGCCGCCGCCACGTAGCTGAGCGCCGAGAACAGTGCCGCCGCGATCACCCAGCTCCACTGGGCCTGCGCGAACAGCGTGCCGAACTGGATGTGGGTGAGCTGCGTCAGCAGGAAGTACGCGCCGATCGCGCCGGCGATGAAGCTGATCAGCGTGCGCGGGCGCACCCGCTCCAGACGGGCCGGCTGCACCGGGGCCTGCGGCCTGATCCGCAGTACCTGGTGCCGGATCTGGGTGAGCAGGTCCTCCTCGCGGGCCTCCTCCAACGCTTCGTCGATCGCCCGCCGCTCGGCCCGCTGTTCCGCTCGTACGACCTTCTTGTCGGACTTCTCCAGTTTGTTGAGCCTGTCGAGCTGCTCGTCGGCGTCCGCGCCCTCGTCGAGGGTCGTCCCGTTCGCCTCCGCGGCCTCCCGCAGCCGGGCCAGCTTGGCCTGCCGGGACGCCTCCAGGACCGCGTCCCGCTCCCGCTGGGCACGCTCGCGGCCCAGCCTGCGCAGCGTGTTGCGGGTGGAACGGGTGAGCGCGATCGGCTGGAGCATCGGCAGGCAGTCGGCCACCGTGTCCGGCCCGAGCACCTCGACCGCCGAGGCCACCGCGCGCTCCGCGCCGACCCGCAGGCCCAGCGTGGTCAGCAGCTGGGCGACGTCCATGCGCAGCAGCAGCTCACCGGCCGCGATCTCGCCGCCGCGCAGCTCGGCCAGGATCACCTTGCCGGACCCGTCGACCAGGATCGCGTCCCCGGCCAGCCTGCGGTGCGCGATGCGCCGCGACTGGAGAGCGCGCACCTGGGACCAGGTGCCGCGCAGCAGATCGTCGGTGATCTCCTCGTCGGTCAGCGCGTCCAGCGTGCGCCCGCCGGTGTGCTCGTAGACCAGCATCACCGCGTCCGGGCCCAGCTCCGAGGTGGCGATCAGCTTCGGCGCGTTGGCGCCCGCCGCGATCGCCGCGTAGGCCAGCAGCGCCTCCTGCTCCAGCGCCTGGCGCAGCGACTGGAGGCTGGAGCGGGTGGCGAAGCCGCGCAGGGTGAGGTTGCGCCACGCCCGGTAGAAGAAGCCCTGGGCCTGCTGTTCCCGGTCCACGACCGTGACGTCCAGCGGCGGGCCGTCCTCCAGGGTGACGAAGTAACGCCGGCCCCGGTCGCCGTTCTCGCTCTCCACGACCTCCTCGCGGGCCGCGCCGACCGGGCGGAAGCCGACGTGGCGCAGGCCCGCCAGCAGGGTCCGGCCGGTGGGGCGGACGTTGGGCGAGCCGACCGCGTACAGCGTGCCGTAGGCCACCGACCAGCCGATCAGCACCGTCAGGACGATGGAGAAGGCGGTCGTGTAGCCGGTGACGAGCATGGAGAACGCGTCCAGCAGCAGCACGATCCACAGCACCGAGCGCCAGCGGGGTCTGCGGGACATGCCGACGGCCGTCATGTAGGCGATGACGGGTGCCAGGTAGCCGTGCACGGGGTCGGTCAGGGCGTGCACGTCGACCGGCGACGGCTGGGTCAGGGCGTCCTGGATCGAGCTCGGGGCGGCCCGCGCGACCCACAGGTCGGTGGCGAGCGTCACCCCGTGCGCGAGAACGGCCGCCAGGACGCCGTCGGCGATGCGCAGCCCGTCACGTTTGATCAGCCGCTCGATCGCGAAGGCGACCGGGACCAGCAGGATCGCGATGCTGGACGCCAGCCCCGCGAATCTGATCAGCAGGTCGGGGGCCTGCCCGGTGCCCTTGTTGATGTCCTGTTCGAGGCCTGAGGTGGTGCCGTGCGCGAACGCGGCGACGGCGAGCAGCACCACGATGGCGAGCAGGCCGACCAGGAGCCGCATCAGATCGGAGGGCCGGTGCACCCGGGCGGGGAGCAGGGGCTCGTCGCCCTCCACCGGGTCCGGGTGGTCCGGGTCCGGCCGGTCGGCGTGCGGTTCCGTGTGCGGATCGCCGTCGTCCGCGTCGTCCGCGGAGCCGCTCCGGCCGGTCGGCGGGTTCTGCGGGATGTGCGCCCCCTCGGTGCGTTCCGCCTCGGTGCGTTCCGTGTCCGCGGGGTGCGGCTCCCGGTGGGCGTCCTGGCCGCCCTCGCCCGTACGGCCTGTGTCCGGGCGTGCGCCGGCGTCAGGGGTGCCCGACCCGCCCTCGGGGTGCACTCCCTGCTGTTTCATGATCTCTTCTTGGTCTCGTATCACCGGTCACCGCCCGCACGATGGTGGCATGTCCCACCGACACACGCGGGCGCCAGGGTGTGATTGTGCGGTCGTACAGTCTGCCGGAAGCGCCGCCCGGGGGCGAGAGAGCGTTCGCTCCCGCGGGCTCCCGCGATGTCGGCCGGGTGCGGCAGGATGGGGCGAATGAGCGAGCAGAGCCCCGGCACTGAGCCGCGCGAGACGCATCCGGACGACCTGCCCGAGTACGCCGAGCGGGTCCTCGCGGTCGCCGAGCTGATCCCGCCGGGACGGGTCATGACGTACGGCGATGTCGCCGAATGGCTGGAGGAGGGCGGCCCGCGCCAGGTCGGCCGGGTGATGTCCCTGTACGGCGGCGCCGTGCCGTGGTGGCGCGTCGTACGCTCCGACGGGGCGCTGCTGCCGGGCCACGAACTGCGCGCGCTCGCGCACTACCGCGCCGAGGCCACACCGCTGCGCGAGGCGGGCAGGAGTACCGAGGGCCACCTGCCGCGGCTCGACATGCGGCGGGCCCGGTGGGACGGCGGTGCGGACGCGGGTCACACCTGACAGCTTCCGCCATAGGAGGCGGTCGGCGGCAACCTGTAGTCCGAACGGGTGATACCCGGGACGTCCGTGGCATGCCGTACGTTCGAGAGTCGGCGGTGTCGCGCCGGCGGCCCGTGCGCACCTCACCCGGAGCTCACCGCCCCGCGCGCGCGAGCGCCCGCTCGCCCGCACGACCAGCAGTACGACCACCAGGACCGGCCAACCACGTGAGCTCCTCCTCCTCCCCCGGACACCCGCCGCACCCCGAGGCGCGGCGGGGTAGCCGCGGCGCGTACCGCCTGGTCCGTACCCCGCCGTCCCGGACGGCTCCTCCTGTTCTGGACGCCGCCCAGCGCGCCGTGGTTGACCACCGCGCCGGACCCCTGCTCGTGCTCGCGGGGCCCGGCACCGGCAAGACGACCACCCTGGTCGAGTCGGTGGCCGCGCGGATCGCCCGGGGTGCCGATCCCGACCGCGTCCTGGTGCTCACGTTCAGCCGCCGGGCCGCCGTCGACCTGCGCGACCGGATGGCCCTGCGCATCGGCGCGGCCCGCGCCCCCCGGGCGACCACCTTCCACTCGTACAGCTACGCCCTGGTCCGCGCCCACCAGGACAGCGGGCTGTTCGTCGAGCCGCTGCGGCTGCTCTCCGGCCCCGAGCAGGACGTCACCGTCCGCGAGCTGCTGGCCGGGCAGCCCGAGCTGGAGCGGCTGGGGCTGACCCATGTGCGCTGGCCGGACGAGCTGCGCGCCTGCCTGACCACGCGCGGCTTCGCCGACGAGGTGCGCGCCGTCCTCGCCCGCAGCCGTGAGCTGGGCCTCGCCCCGGACGCCCTGGACGCGTTCGCCCGCCGCATCGGCCGGCCCGACTGGCGCGCGGCCGCCGCCTTCCTCGCCGAGTACCTGGACGTGCTCGACCTCCAGGGCGTGATCGACTACGCCGAGCTGGTGCACCGCGCGGTCCTGCTCGCCCGCCGCCCGGAGGTCGCCGCGGGCCTCGCCGCGCGGTACGACGCCGTGTACGTGGACGAGTACCAGGACACCGACCCCGCCCAGGTACGGCTCCTGCGCGCGCTGGCCGGCGGGGGCCGCACCCTGGTCGCCCTCGGCGACCCCGACCAGTCGATCTACACCTTCCGGGGCGCCGACGTGAACGGCATCCTCGGCTTCCCGGAGGCATTCCCGCGCACCGACGGCGCACCGGCACCCGTCCAGGTGCTGCGCACCAACCGCCGCTCCGGCGCGACCCTGCTGGCCGCGACCCGGCTGATCACCCGGCGGATGCCGCTGCCCCGGCTGCCCGCCGACAAGGTGCGCGCCCACCGGGAGCCGGCCGCGGCCCGAGACGGCGGCCGGGTCGAGGTCCACACGTACCCGACCCCGGGCACCGAGCTGGACAACATCGCGGACATCCTGCGCCGCGCCCACCTGGAGGACGGCCTCCCCTGGCGCGAGATGGCCGTCCTGGTCCGCGCCGGAGCCCGCTCCCTGCCGACCCTGCGCCGCGCCCTGACCGCGGCGGGCGTCCCCCTGGACATCGACGGCGACGACCTCCCCCTGCGCCACGAGCCCGCGGTGGCCCCGCTGCTGACGGCGCTGCGCGCGGTGGCGAGGGCGGAGGCGCGGGGGACGGGCGAGGCGGGCGAAGCGGCCGCCGGCCAGGAGGAGCGGGGGTCCGGCCGCGCCGAGCGACCCCGCTGGCTCGACACCGAGACCGCGCTCACCCTGCTCGCCTCGCCCCTCGCCGGCATGGACGCCGCCGATCTGCGCCGGCTGGGGCGGGCCCTGCGGGAGGAGGAGCGGGCCGGCGGCAACATGGTGCCGCCGCCCTCGGACGAACTGCTCACACGAGCGCTCGCCGAGCCGGAGCGGCTGGCGGTGCACGACCCGGCGTACGCCCGCGGAGCCCAGCGTCTCGGCGCGCTCCTGCGCACGGCCCGCGAGCGTCTCGCGGACGGCGGTACCGCCGAGGAGGCGCTGTGGGACCTGTGGAACGGCACGCCCTGGCCCGGCCGCCTGGAGCGGGCCGCCCGGCGCGGCGGCGCGGCCGGCCGCAACGCCGACCGGGACCTGGACGCCGTCTGCGCCCTGTTCGCCACCGCGGCGCGCGCCGAGGAGCGCACCGGCGGCCGTGGCGCCCTGAACTTCCTGGCCGAGATCGAGGCCGAGGACATCGCCGCCGACACGCTGACCCGCCGCGCCGTACGGCCCGACGCCGTCCGCCTGATGACCGCGCACCGCGCCAAGGGCCTGGAGTGGCGCCTGGTCGTCGTCGCCGGCGTCCAGGAGGGCCTGTGGCCGGACCTCAGACGCCGTGGCTCGCTCCTGGAGGCCGACCGCATCGGCCGCGACGGACTCGCCGAACCGCTCACCCCAGGCGCGCTGCTCGCCGAGGAGCGCCGGCTCTTCTACGCCGCCGCCACCCGCGCGCGCGACCGCCTGGTCGTCACAGCCGTGAAGGCACCCGCCGAGGACGGCGACCAGCCCTCCCGGTTCCTGACCGAGCTGGGCGTCGAGCCGAAGGACGTCACCGGCCGCCCCCGCCGCCCGCTGGCCGTCGCGGCGCTGGTGGCCGAGCTGCGCGCCACCACCGTCGACCCGGCCGCCTCCGACGCCCTGCGCGAGGCCGCCGCCCGCCGCCTGGCCCGGCTCGCCGCGCTCACCGACGAGGACGACCGCCCCCTCGTACCGGCCGCCCACCCCTCCCGCTGGTGGGGCATGTTCGAGCCGACCGAGAGCAAGGTGCCGCTGCGCCACCGCGACCAGCCCGTCGTGCTGTCCGGCAGCGCCCTCGACCAGCTCGCCAACACCTGCGCCCTCCAGTGGTTCCTGGGCCGCGAGGTGAAGGCCGACGCGCCCGCCACCACCGCCCAGGGCTTCGGCAACGTCGTGCACGTCCTTGCCGACGAGGTCGCCTCCGGGCGGACCCCGGCCGACCTGGACGTCCTCATGGAGCGCCTGGACTCGGTGTGGAACGCGCTCGCCTTCGACGCGCCCTGGAAGTCGCGCCAGGAGAAGGACAACGCCCGCGCGGCACTCGAACGCTTCCTCAACTGGCATGTCCTGAACCGCTCCGCCCGGACTTCCGTCGCCAGCGAGCAGGACTTCGACGTCACCCTGGAGGCGGGCGACTACCAGGTCCGCATCCGGGGCCAGATGGACCGGGTCGAGACGGACGCCGAGGGCCGCGCCTACGTGGTCGACTTCAAGACCGGCAAACAGGCGCCCACCGCGCGCGAGGTGCAGCGCCACCCCCAGCTGGCCGTCTACCAGCTCGCCGTCCGCGAGGGCGCCGTCGACACCGCCCTCGGCGGGGAGCACCCCGAGCCCGGCGGCGCCGAACTGGTGCACCTGAGGCAGGGCGCCGCCAAACGCGACGGCGGCGAGACCCTGCCCAAGGTGCAGACCCAGGAGCCGCTCACCGGGGAGTGGGTCGGCGAGCTGCTGGCCACCGCCGCCGGGAAGGTCCTGGACGAGCGGTTCGGCCCGAGCGCCGGCCAGCACTGCGCCCACTGCGACTTCCGCGCCTCCTGCAGCGCACGCCCCGAGGGACGGCACGTGGTGGAGTGACGAACCGCACCCCGCGCCTCTGACCTGCGCCTGTCCCGCTCCCGGGGACGGGCCGGTACGGGATTGTCAGTGCCCCCGGCTACCTTTTTGGACATGCCCGCCCATCTCACCGATCCCGAGCAGCTCAAGGAGCTCCTCGGCATCCCCTTCACCCCGGAGCAGACGGCCTGCATCACCGCGCCGCCCGCCCCGCAGGTGATCGTGGCCGGCGCCGGTTCGGGCAAGACGACCGTGATGGCGGCCCGGGTGGTCTGGCTGGTCGGCACCGGGCAGGTCGCCCCCGAGCAGGTCCTCGGGCTGACCTTCACCAACAAGGCCGCGGGCGAACTGGCCGAACGGGTCCGCAAGGCCCTCGTCAGGGCCGGCGTCACCGACCCGGACCCCCTCCCGCCGGCCGGCCACCGCCCCTCGGCCACGGAGCTTCCCGCCGCCCCGTCCTGGTGGGACCCGGACAACCCGCCGGGCGAGCCGGTCATCTCCACGTACCACTCCTTCGCCGGCCGTCTCCTCACCGACCACGGCCTGCGCATCGGTCTGGAGCCCGCCTCCCGCCTCCTCGCCGACGCCACCCGGTACCAGCTCGCCGCCCGCGTGCTGCGCGAGGCCCCCGGCCCCTACCCGGCCCTCACCCGCTCCTTCGCCGACCTCGTCGGCGACCTGCTCGCCCTGGACTCCGAACTCAGCGAACACCTGGTGGAACCCGGCCGGTTGCGCGCCTGGGACGCGGAGCTGCTGACCACACTCCAGGACGCCGCGCTCAGCAACGCCGAACTGCGCAAGGTCCCCGAGACCGCGACCGCCCGCCGCGAACTCGCCGAACTGGTCCAGCGCTACCGGGCCGCCAAACACGAACGCGACCTGCTCGACTTCGGCGACCAGATCGCCCTGTCCGCCCGCCTCGGGACGCTGCCCGAGGTGGGCCGCCTGCTGCGCGAGGAGTTCCGGGTGGTCCTCCTGGACGAGTACCAGGACACCTCCGTCGCCCAACGCGTGCTGCTCGCGGGCCTGTTCGGCGCCGGCACCGGCCACCCGGTGACCGCGGTGGGCGACCCCTGCCAGGCCATCTACGGCTGGCGCGGCGCCTCCGTCGCCAACCTGGAGGACTTCCCCGACCACTTCCGCCACGCCGACGGGAGCCCCGCCACCCGCCAGGCGCTCAGCGAGAACCGCCGCAGCGGCGGCCGCCTCCTCGACCTCGCCAACGGACTCGCCGCCCCCCTGCGCGCCATGCACGCCGGGGTGGAGGCCCTGCGCCCGGCCCCGGGCGCCGAGCGCGACGGCCTGGTCCGCTGCGCCCTGCTGCCCACCCACGCCGAGGAACTCAACTGGCTCGCCGACTCCGTCGCCCACCTCGTGCGCACCGGCACCGCGCCCGGCGAGATCGCCGTCCTGTGCCGCACGGCCGCCGACTTCGGCGCGATCCAGGGCGCCCTGGTCGCCCGGGAGGTCCCCGTGGAGGTGGTCGGCCTGTCCGGGCTGCTGTACCTGCCCGAGGTCGCCGACCTGGTCGCCGTCTGCGAGGTTCTCCAGGACCCCGGCGCCAACGCGAGCCTGGTACGGCTGCTGACCGGCCCCCGCTGGCGCATCGGCCCCCGCGACCTCGCCCTCCTCGGCCGCCGCGCCCGCCTGCTGGTCGCCCACGCGGGTCCCGGCGACACCGACGACCCGGACCGCCGGCTCGCCGCCGCGGTGGAGGGCACCGACCCGGCCGAGGTGATATCGCTCGCCGACGCCCTGGACACCTTCCTGGACGCCCGCGGCGGGGACCAGGACGGGCTGCCCTTCTCCCCGGACGCCCGCGTGCGCTTCGCCCGCCTCGCCACCGAGCTGCGCGACCTGCGCCGCGCGTTGTCCGACCCGCTGATGGACGTCCTGCACCGCGTCCTCGCCGTCACCGGCCTGGAGGTGGAGCTGTCGGCGTCCCCGGGCGCCCTGGCCGCCCGCCGCCGCGAGACCCTCGCCAACTTCCTCGACGTCGCCGCCGCCTTCGCCGCGAACGACGGCGAGGCCACCCTGCTCGCCTTCCTGGGCTTCCTGCGCACCGCCGCCCAGTACGAGAAGGGCCTCGACAACGCCCTGCCCGGCGGCGAGAACACCGTCAAGGTGCTCACCGCGCACAAGTCCAAGGGCCTGGAGTGGGACGTCGTGGCCGTGCCCGGACTGGTCACCGGCACCTTCCCCAGCGCCCAGGGCCGCGACAAGTGGACCGCGCAGGCCAAGGTGCTGCCGCACGCCCTGCGCGGCGACGCCGCCACCCTGCCCGACGTCGACGGCTGGGACGCGCGCGGCATGAAGGCGTTCCACGAGGCCATGAAGGAGCACCAGCACACCGAGGAACTCCGCCTCGGCTACGTCACCTTCACCCGCCCCCGCTCCCTGCTGCTCGGCTCCGGCCACTGGTGGGGCCCCAGCCAGAAGAAGAAGCGCGGCCCCTCCGACTTCCTCCAGGAGCTGTACGCGCACTGCGCCGCCGGGCACGGCGAGATCGAGGTCTGGGCCGAGGAGCCCGCCGACGACGAGGAGAACCCGGCCCTGCGGGAGTCCGACGCCGACCTGGCCTGGCCGCTGCCCCTGGACGCCGGCGCCCTCGCCCGCCGCCGTGCCGCCGCTCAGACGGTCCTCGCCCACCTCGACACCCTGGCCGTCGCCGGCCCGGCCACCCACGAGGACCCGGACTGGCCGGCACCGCCGGAGGAACCGCCGTGGGACGAGCCGTACGGGGAACCGCCCTACGACGGGGCCGACGCCGAGCCGCCGCGCGAAGAGCTGTACGAGGACCGGTACGACGCCGAGCCGCCGCCCGAAGGCCCGTACGAGGACCCGTACGACGCCGGGTCGCGCCACGAGCCGCGCGGCGACGCCCCGTACGCCGGCGCGCCCGCCATCCCCCACCAGGCCTCCGCCCCCGCCGAGCCGGGCGCCCGCCCGGACCTCACCCCCGAGGAGTCCCGCCTGGTCGCCTCCTGGGACCGCGACCTGGACGCGCTCGCCGGGGAACTGCTGCTCGCCCGCCGTGCCGTCACGGACGTACCGCTGCCGGCGACGCTGACCGCCACCCAGCTGCTGCGGCTGGCCGAGGACCCGGACGGGCTCGCGCGGGAACTCGCGCGCCCCATGCCGCGCCCGCCGCAGCCCGCCGCGCGCCGGGGCACCCGCTTCCACGCCTGGGTGGAATCGCGCTACGAGGAACTGGAGCTGCCCCTGCTGGAGCCCGACGAGCTGCCCGGCACCGACGCCGAGATCGCCGACGAACGGGACCTGGAGGCCCTCAAGGAGGCTTTCGAGCGCACCGAGTACGCCCGGCGCACGCCCTACCGCGTGGAGGAGCCGGTCCAGCTCGTCCTCGCCGGGCGGGTCGTACGCGGCCGCATCGACGCCGTCTACCGGGAGGGCGAGGGCGCGACGGCGACGTACGAGATCGTGGACTGGAAGACCGGCCGGGAGCACACCGCCGACCCGCTCCAGCTCGCCGTGTACCGGCTGGCCTGGGCCGAACAGCAGGGCGTCCCGCTCGACGCGGTCACCGCCACGTTCCTGTACGTGCGCACCGGGGAGGCCGTACGCCCCCGGGACCTGCCCGGCCGGGCCGCGCTGGAACGGCTGCTCACCGGCGGGCCCGGGGCGGCGGGCGGCGAGGACGGCGTGATCCAGCGCGCCCCCCGGGTGTGACGAACCGCCCGCCGAGGATGCGGTCGCGGGCCGATAGGCTCGTGAGCATGAGCCTGACCCCGGACAGCGCCGTCCGCACGTACATCGACCAGCACCGCGCCGCCTTCCTCGACGACCTCACCGCATGGCTGCGCATCCCCTCCGTGTCGGCCCAGCCCGACCACGCGTCCGACGTGCGGCGCAGCGCCGACTGGCTCGCCGCGAAACTGACGGAGACCGGTTTCGCGACCGTGGAGGTCTGGCCCACCGAGGGCGCCCCGGCCGTCTTCGCCGAGTGGCCCTCCGGCGACCCCGAAGCGCCGACCGTGCTGGTCTACGGCCACCATGACGTGCAGCCCGCCGCCCGCGAGGACGGCTGGGACAGCGAGCCCTTCGAGCCCGTCGTCCGCGGGAACCGCCTCTACGCGCGCGGCGCCGCCGACGACAAGGGCCAGGTCTTCTTCCACACCCTCGGCGTCCGCGCCCACCTCGCCGCCACCGGCCGCACCGCCCCCGCCGTCAATCTCAAGCTGCTGATCGAGGGCGAGGAGGAGTCCGGCTCCCCGCACTTCCGGGCCCTGGTGGAGGAGCGGGCCGAGCGCCTGGCGGCCGACGCCGTGATCGTCTCCGACACCGGTATGTGGGCCGAGGACACCCCGACGGTGTGCACCGGCATGCGCGGCCTCGCCGAGTGCGAGATCCGGCTGTACGGACCCGACCAGGACATCCACTCCGGCTCCTTCGGCGGCGCCGTGCCCAACCCGGCCACCGCCCTCGCCCGCATGGTCGCCGCCCTGCACGACGAGCGGGGGCAGGTGGCCGTCCCCGGCTTCTACGACGGTGTCGTGCCGCTGACCGACCGCGAGCGCGAGCTCTTCGCCGAGCTGCCCTTCGACGAGGAGCGCTGGCTGCGCACCGCCAAGTCCCGCGCCACCTGCGGCGAGGCCGGACACACCACCCTGGAGCGCGTCTGGGCCCGCCCGACCGCCGAGGTCAACGGCATCGGCGGCGGCTACCAGGGCGCCGGCAGCAAGACGATCATCCCGTCCTCGGCCGTGGTGAAGCTGTCCTTCCGGCTGGTCGCCGGGCAGGACCCCGACCACGTCGAGAAGGCGGTCCGCGCCTGGGCCGCCGAGCGGGTGCCCGCCGGGATCCGCTGCGAGATCGACTTCGGCCCGGCCACCCGCCCCTGCCTGACCCCGCTCGACCACCCGGCCCTCCAGGCCGTGGCCCGCGCGATGGGCCGCGCCTTCGAGGGCCCGGTCCGCTTCACCCGCGAGGGCGGCTCCGGACCCGCCGCCGATCTCCAGGAGGTCCTCGGCGCCCCCGTCCTCTTCCTGGGGATCTCCGTCCCCTCCGACGGCTGGCACGCGCCCGACGAGAAGGTGGAACTGGACCTCCTCCTCAAGGGCGTCGAGACCAGCGCCTACCTGTGGGCCGACCTGGCCGAGAACTGGCGGCCCGCGCCCTGACCAGCGGCACCGTGGGGAAGGGCGCCACGGGCGAGAGGCACACTTGAGACACCGCCCCGCCCGCGCCCGACCCGGTGCGTCCCGTACGCCGTGCCGTACGTCCGCCCGAACCGATCGCCGAACCGAACCGCCGTACTGGGGGAGTTGGAAGCACCCGTGACCACCTGGACCGACGACACAGCCGACCGACCCATCTCGCTGACCGCCCCCTGCGGCGTCGACCGCGCCGCCCACCACCGGCTGGACGAGGCCTGGCTCGCGGCGGCGTGGAGCCACCCCTCGACCCGCTGTTTCGTGGTCTCCGGCGGCCAGGTGCTCATCGACGAGACGGCCGACGGCCGGACCGAACTCGTCATGACCCCGTCCTTCGAGGCCCCGCTCACCGAGGCGCACCGCTACTTCCTCGGCATCGACGAGGACGGCGTCGCCTACTTCGCGCTCCAGAAGGACGCGCTGCCCGGCCGCATCGACCAGTCCGCGCGCCCGGCGGGCCTGCGCGAGGCGGGCCTGCTGCTGTCGCCGCGCGACACCGCGCTCATGGTGCACGCGGTCGGCCTGGAGAACTGGCAGCGCACCCACCGCTTCTGCTCCCGCTGCGGCGAGCGGACCGTGATCGCCGCGGCCGGCCACATCCGCCGCTGCCAGGCATGCGGCGCCGAGCACTACCCGCGCACCGACCCCGCCGTGATCATGGCCGTGACCGACGCGGACGACCGCATCCTGCTCGGCCGCCAGGTGCACTGGCCCGAGGGCCGCTTCTCCACGCTGGCCGGCTTCGTGGAGCCCGGCGAGTCCATCGAGCACGCGGTGCGCCGCGAGGTCGCCGAGGAGGTCGGCGTCACCGTCGGCGACGTCGAGTACGTGGCGAGCCAGCCCTGGCCCTTCCCGTCCAGCCTGATGCTCGGCTTCATGGCGCGCGCCACCACCACCGAGATCGACGTCGACGGCGACGAGATCTCCGAGGCCCGCTGGTTCTCCCGCCAGGAACTGCACGACGCCTTCGAGGCCGGTACGGTCCTGCCGCCCTTCGGCATCTCCATCGCCGCCCGCCTGATCGAGATGTGGTACGGCAAGCCGCTGCCGACGCGCAGCTTCGTCTGAGGCGCCCCGGGCGGACCGGGACCGGACCCCGTACCGGAACCACGAAGTCCACCACCGGGCCGTGCCGGCCGCCGTCCCCCGGCTGCCGCACGCAACGGCGGTTCCCGAGCCGCTCTCGGCCCGGGAACCGCCGTCCGCCCGCTCGAGCCGTTACGCCGCGAGCTTCTGCTTGACCTGGGCCAGCGAAGGGTTCGTCAGGGTGCTGCCGTCCGCGAAGAGCACGGTGGGGACCGTCTGGTTTCCGCCATTCGCCTTCTCCACGAACGCCGCGGACTCGGGGTCCTGCTCGATGTTGATCTCGGTGTAGGCGATGCCCTCCCGCTCCATCTGACTCTTCAGCCGACGGCAGTAGCCGCACCAAGTCGTGCTGTACATCGTCACAGTGCCCTGCATGTCTCTCGTGCTCCTCAGGCAGCTCGGAAAGGTCGTCGGAGAGGGAACGCGGGGAAACGCCGCGCCATTCCCGCCGGGGGTATACCCGAGGTGCGCCCGCTCCCACCGGGGCGTCCCCGCCTCGGGAGCGCGCCCGGTCCGGGCCCTGCCGCTGTGACACCGGACGCATCCGTACGACTATGAGATCCCGCCTGTGGACAACCGCCGCGGCCGTCCCGGGCGACCTGGCAGCATGGCTGTGTGACAGCAGCAACGCACTCCACCCTCTTCCCGCAGGTACCGGACGTCCCGGACTCGGCCGACGCGGTGCTCGAAGGGCTCGACCCCGAGCAGCGCGAGGTGGCCACCGCCCTGCGCGGCCCGGTGTGCGTGCTGGCCGGCGCGGGCACCGGCAAGACCCGGGCGATCACCCACCGCATCGCCTACGGGGTGCGCTCCGGCATCCTCCAGCCCGCCAGCGTGCTCGCCGTCACCTTCACCAACCGCGCCGCGGGCGAGATGCGCGGCCGGCTGCGCCAGCTCGGCGCCCAGGGCGTCCAGGCCCGCACCTTCCACTCCGCGGCCCTGCGTCAGCTCCAGTACTTCTGGCCGAAAGCAGTCGGTGGCAGTCTGCCCCGGCTGGTCGACCGCAAGATCCAGCTCGTCGCCGACGCGGCCGCCGCCCTCGGCACCCGGCTCGACCGCGGCGAGCTGCGCGACGTCACCGGCGAGATCGAATGGTGCAAGGTCACCCAGACCGTTCCCGCCGATTACCCGTACGCGGCCGCGAAGGCCGGCCGTGAGGCCCCCCGCGACCCCGCCGAGATCGCGCACCTGTACGCGGCCTACGAGGACCTCAAACGCGACCGCGCGGTGATCGACTTCGAGGACGTCCTGCTGCTCACCGTCGCCGTCCTCCAGGACCGCCAGGACATCGCCGAACAGGTGCGCGCCCAGTACCAGCACTTCGTGGTGGACGAGTACCAGGACGTCAGCCCCCTCCAGCAGCGGCTGCTCGATCTGTGGCTCGGCGACCGCGACGACCTGTGCGTGGTCGGCGACGCCAGCCAGACCATCTATTCGTTCACCGGAGCAACCCCCGACCATCTGCTCGACTTCCGCGCCCGCCACCCCGGCGCCACCGTCGTCAAGCTCGTCCGCGACTACCGCTCCACCCCCCAGGTCGTCCGCCTCGCCAACGGACTGCTCGCCCAGGCCCGCGGCCGCGCCGCCGACCACCGGCTGGAACTCGTCTCCCAGCGCCCCTCCGGCCCCGAACCCGGCTACACCGAGTACACCGACGAGCCCGCCGAGGCCGAGGGCGCCGCCCGGCGCATCCGTGAGCTGATCGACGCCGGCGTCCCGGCCGCCGAGATCGCCGTCCTGTTCCGCACCAACTCCCAGTCCGAGACCTACGAGCAGGCACTCGCCGACGCCGGCGTGCCCTATCAGCTGCGCGGCGCCGAGCGCTTCTTCGACCGGCCCGAGGTGCGCAAGGCCGGCCTCGCCCTGCGCGGCGCCGCCCGCTTCGGGGGCAACGACTCCCTCCTGGACGACGCCGTGGACCTGCCCTCCCAGGTGCGTGCCGTGCTGTCCGGCGAGGGCTGGACCACCCAGCCCCCGGCCGGCTCCGGCGCGGTCAGGGAGCGCTGGGAGTCCCTCGCCGCCCTGGTCAACCTCGCCCAGGACCTCTCCGCCGCCCGTCCCGGCGCCACCCTCGCCGACTTCGTCGCCGAACTGGACGAGCGGGCGGGCGCCCAGCACGCCCCCACCGTCCAGGGCGTCACCCTCGCCTCCCTGCACGCGGCCAAGGGCCTGGAATGGGACGCCGTGTTCCTGGTGGGCGTCGCCGAGGGCATGCTGCCCATCAGTTATGCCAGGACCGACGAGCAGATCGAGGAGGAGCGCCGCCTGCTGTACGTCGGCGTCACCCGCGCGCGCGAACGCCTCCATGTCTCCTGGTCCCTGTCCCGCTCGCCCGGCGGCCGTCACAGCCGCAGGGCCAGCCGCTTCCTCGACGGACTGCGCCCCGGCACCACCGCCACCGTCGGCCGCGGCGCCGGGTCCGCCGGGGGCGTCGAGCGCGGCGTCCGGGGCGCGGACACCACCGCGGTGCCCCGGCGCGCCCAGCGCAGTCCGGCCCGCTGCCGGGTCTGTGGCCGCACCCTCACCGACGCCGGCGAGATGAAGCTGATGCGCTGCGAGGACTGCCCCTCCGACATGGACGAGGGGCTCTACGAGCGGCTGCGCGAATGGCGCGCTGTCCAGGCCGCCAACAGCGGGCAGCCGGACTTCTGCGTCTTCACCGACCGCACCCTGATGGCCATCGCCGAGACCCGCCCGGACAGCTCCGCCGAGCTCTCCCGCATCCCCGGCGTCCTCAGCCGCAAGCTGCGCAGCTACGGAGCCGAAGTCCTGGCCATCTGCGCAGGTCAGGAGCTTGATGGCGAGATCGCGGGGGACTGATACGAACTCGTCGCAAAAATAGTTTGCGCACGCGCCGGGAATCCCCATAGGTTCTAGGCACGGAAGCAGCGGCCTTCTCCAAGGCCCGCCCTCCGTGATGTACTTGCACATACGAAACGGACCGGTTCACCGGTCCCTGAGACGCCGAGAGGAGGCGAGTCCAGTGATCAGCATCAACGTCAGCGACATCCGCACGGCCAAACTGACCGATCGCTCGGCCGTCTCCCTGTGCCTGCTCGGCGCCTCCGACCGGGGCACCGGTCTGTCCGGCATTTGTGCCGCTCACCCGGAGTCCTTCCTGCCCGTCGCGGGCCTTCCCGTCCGCGACGAGCGCAATGAGCGACCGACCAAGGCACTGGGAGCAGTAGCGGCACAGGCAGATGCCTATGCCTTTACGGCGACTGGTGCCGGATTCCGGAAGCAGACGACGCAGCACCACCAGATGTGGGCCTTCCGTGGGCCAGAACCCTGGAGTTATCCAGCCTGATCCGATCAGGCCGGCGCCTTCAGGGCCGCGGAACCCCATCCGGGATCCGCGGCCCTTCAGTTTTTCCCGAACGGGAAGGACGACGCGAAGGAGCCTCGGGACAGGAAAAGAACCCGGTACCAGCCGACACCCGGTCAACCGGCCGGACGACCAGACGAGGAAAACCACCCGTGCAACTCGAAGCGCACGCCCCGTCCGTACCGCCTTCGCAAACGATCCCCCCGCCCGGCCTCACGGAGGACTCCACCTTGATCCCGCTCACCGCGCTCACCGCGCTCGACGACGCCATCGAGAACCTCGGCGTACCCGTCCCGTGCCGCTCCTACGACCCGGAGGTCTTCTTCGCCGAGTCGCCCACGGACGTGGAGTACGCCAAGTCCCTCTGCCGCACCTGCCCCCTGATGGAGGCCTGCCTCGCCGGGGCGAAGGAGCGGCGTGAGCCCTGGGGCGTCTGGGGCGGCGAGCTGTTCGTCCAGGGTGTCGTCGTCGCCCGGAAGCGGCCGCGCGGCCGCCCGCGGAAGAACCCGGTCACGGCATGAACACCGCAGGAACAATCGACCGTCCCCTCACGCACGACCCCAAGAAGCAGGCCCCGATGAAGCCGTCCACCAGCGAGCCCGCAGGCTCCGCGACCCCAGACTCCACCACCTCCGGCGCTACCGAAGCCCGCCAGAACAGGACCCGTGAGATGCAACTCATGCAAGAAGCCCTGGCCCGTGCGCATATGCACGACCGCCTCCATGACGCCCACCGGCAACGCCAGGCCACCCGCCTGGCCGTCGCCCTGCGCATGCAGCGCCGCGCCGAACGCGCTTCGCTGCGTGCCCGCCGTGCGCTCGCCATGGCCGTCATGCAGTAAATCCCGCACACGACAAGGGTGCTTCCCCGCGAGAGGGAGGACCCGAGCGATGCGGTGACTCCTCGCGGGGGCCGGTCCGGCCGAACGGACCGGCCCCCGCGGTGCGTTCTGCGTGCCGCCCATCGGTCACGGAGTTATCGTCGCCTGATGACGAGTCTTCCCCGAGGAAGCGATCAGGGTGGCCCTGGGGAGCGCCCGGCGCCGCTCGTGTGCGCCCGCTGCGGTGTCCCCGCCCCCGCCCCCCACCCCGCCACCTGGACCTGCTCCGTGGAGGACGGCGCTCCCCGCTACTTCTGCGCCGCCTGCTCCCGCGACAACCTTCGCGCCATCGAGGGCCGCCTGGACTCGAACTGGTGGTGACGCGCCACCCGCCCGCCGCGCCTCACCCGCCGCCCGGTCCCCGGCCCCGGGCGAGCCCCTCGGCGAGCAGCGGTGTCAGCATGATGCCGTGGTGCCGCCCACCGCGAGGCACATGATCACAAAGACGGCCCTACCCCGGGCATGCGGCGCGCGCCGGCAGCGCCGCCGCCTCGGCCGCGCCAGGCCGTGCGACCCCTGCGCGAACCGTCCCGCACACGGACCGGCCCGCACACGGACCGGCTCGATACGGCCCGAGGGCACCGGCGACCCACCCGGTGCCAGCCGGCCGCGGTCACCCCCCGGTTCTCCATTGGAGCACGCGGCCCGGCCACGGGGCCTGGGCTTTTCCGGGACGCCCGGGTCACGCCTCCGCGGCGGATCCCTCGGTGAGTTCCTCCTCCAGGATTTACTCCGCCAGGAGTTCCTCCGTCCCCTCCGCTTCCGCCGTCTCCTCCAGGACTTCCAGCTCCCCGGCATCGTCCGTGCGGAAGAAGCCCGGGAGCCACGACTCCAGCTCCTCGCGGAGGCGGACCGTGGCGCCCAGTTGGCACAGGACGCCGATGGTGCTGAGGGTGACGCGGTGGATGAGCAGGTAGGCAGGGGGGAGGTTGAGCTGCTTGCCGAGTTGGTAGGCGGGGGAACGGGGGTCGGCGATGCGCGCGGCCTGGCTGCGCATCCAGGAGCGGGTGAAGGTGAACGCGTCGACGCGGGCCGGCTCGATGATCGGCAGCAGATAGTCGAGGACCGCGTCGGGATCCAGCTCTATGGATTCCTTGACGAACCCCTCCTCGCAGAGCAGCTCGTAGACCGTCTCCGCGTCGCCGTCCAGGGTCATCCGCAGGGAGGTCCCGATCGGCGCGGGCAGCCCCCCGGGGAGCCGGTCGACGGTGCCGAAGTCCAGGACCCCGAGCCGCCAGTCGTCCTCGCCGTCCGGGCCGCCCGGCAGCAGCCGGAAGTTGCCCGGGTGCGGGTCGGCGTGCAGCAGCCCGGTGCGGGCCGGACCCGAGAACAGGAAGCGGGCGAGCAGCTGCCCGGCACGGTCGCGCTGCTCCGGCGTGCCGTCCGCGATGATCTCCGACAGCGGGATGCCGTCGATCCACTCCGTCACCAGCACCTGCTCGCACTGGTGCACCACCGCCGGGACCACCACGTCCGGATCGCCCGCGAACTCCTGTGCGTGCGCGTTCTGGGCGGCGGCCTCCAGGTCGTAGTCCAGCTCCTCGGAGACCCGGTCCCGCATCTCCGCGATCAGCGGCTTTATGTCCATGCCCGGGATGAGCGGCCCCAACAACCGTGCGAACCGGCCCAGTTGGATCAGGTCGGACAGCAGGGCCTCGCCGGCGCCCGGGTACTGCACCTTGACCGCGACCTCGCGGCCGTCGTGCCACACGGCCCGGTGCACCTGGCCGATCGAGGCCGCCGCCGCGGGCTTGTCCTCGAACTCCTCGAACAGCTCGCGCCAGTTCTGCCCGAGCCGCTCCGTCAGTACCGCGTGCACCGTGCGGGTCGGCATCGGCGGTGCCGCCTCCTGGAGCTTGGTCAGGGCCACCCGATAGGGCCCCGCGACCTCCTCGGGCAGCGCGGACTCGAAGACGGACAGGGCCTGCCCGAACTTCATGGCCCCGCCCTTCAGCTCGCCCAGCACCTTGAAGAGCTGCTCCGCCGTGCGCTGTTGCAGCTCCCGGCCGACGATCTCCGCGGACTCGCCCACGATCCGCTTGCCCAGTCCCCAGGTCGCCCGGCCGGCGAAGCCGAGCGGGAGTGCGGCGAGCTTGGCGGTCCGGGTGACCGCCTTCCGGGGAAGATCAGACATGCGCCCTCCAAGTCCCTGTCGGCCGTGCCGCGCCCGCTTCGCGTGCCCGCTCCGTCGACCGCCGTTGCACCGCCATTGTCGCGCGTGACCGCGCCGGGGTTGAGGAGTGTTCCCCGTCGGCTTTCTCACCTGGCCTTTCGGCCGCGCCGCAGCGGCAGGCCGGGTGCGGCACGACCGGGCGGGAACGCCAGTTCAGACCGGGTAGGGACACCTCCCAGCGGGCGCCCTCGCCGGACGGCGACACGCCGTCCAGGAAGGCCAGGGCGTGGGCCGCGGCCAGTCCGGCGACCGTCGTGGAGAGGGCCAGGTCACAGGCCCCGACCGGGCGGGTTCCGGTGCCGGAGCGCCACTGGGCGAGCAGTCGGGGCCAGGTGGGATCCCGGTCCGTGCGGGACTCGTGCAGGCAGCCGGCGCAGGCCGTCTCGCCCGGCAGCACCAGCGGGCCCACGACTCCTGTGCCCTCCACCACACCCGCGTACAGATGCGGGGTGCCCGAGGCCAGCAGCGGCTGCGCGGCGCCCGGATCGGGGGCGTGCACGGCCACCTCGTCCCTGGGCGTGAGGATCACCAGGGAGAGCCCGGGTTCCCCGGCGGCGGACCCGGGGGAGCGGGCGTGGCGGGGCGGGCGGTCCGGAGCGGCCCGGCGGACGGCCGCCGCTGCCGCCGTGTCCCGGCGCTCACCGACCGACTCGGGCGGCAGCCCGCCCGGCGCCACGTCCCAGGGCCGCACCCGCCCCTCGTCGCGCACCGCCACCTCCCCGACGCCCGCGCCCGACAGCACGGCGGCCACCAGGGCACCCACCCGCCCCGCGCCGAGCACCCGGACCCGCAGCGCGCGGCGGGCGGCGAGCCGGGCCGGCGCGCCGCCCGGCTCGGGGGAGGTCAGCGAGAGCGAGGCCAGGTCGGGGCGCAGCCGCCGCAGCACCTCCGGCTTCCCGCGCAGCGCGCCCGCGGCCGGTCCGCCACCGCACGCGTCGTCCACGAGGCCCGCGCGGGCCAGCCGGTCCACCAGCGCGTCCACCCGGCCGTCCGGCAGTTTCAGTCGGCGGCCCTCCGCGCGCAGGAGCGGCAGCCCCCGGGTGCCGTTGAGCAGGTCGAGGAAGCCGCTCGTGGCGGCGTCCAGCGGACCCAGCGTCAGCGCGTGCGCGGGAGTCATCCCGAACTGCGCCGTGCCGAGATCACGCCAGCCGCGCCGCAGCGCCGGTTTCACCATCGGATGCATGACGGACCCCCGAATTCGTGTGCCGGTGTATCCACGTGAATGTCGCTGTTGCCCTGCTCGGCGGACGATCGGCCGAATTGGCCGCTCTCCGTCGACGCCTGCCAGCATGCCCGCTCGGTCCGGCGGGCGGGGAAAGTTATCCACAGACGGCGGATGTTCCTCATATGAATCGACGAATACCTCAGAAGGGATGAAAGATTCATAACTTAAAATATGTTGCATATACGGCATAGGGGGCGGTCGTACAAATCAAACGCACGGTGGGGGATCCGTACACAACCGTCCGGGAGCCGGGACTTTGCCCCTGCCCAGCGGGTAACGTCGGGGCGTGTCCGCCGACCCACTTCAGCACCGCGCCGGAAAGACAGAACGCAGCGCGACGAGCGCGATCGAGGTCCGCAGGAGTGCCCGACGCCGCCGGACGGTCTCCGCGTATCGCGAGGGCGATCGCACTGTCGTACTGATCCCCGCCCGGATGTCGAAGGCGGAGGAGCAACGCTGGGTGACCGTCATGCTCGACAAGCTCGCGGCCCAGGAGAGCCGGCGGGTGCTCGGCGACGCCGAACTGGCCGAGCGCGCCGAGCGGCTGTCGGCGCAGTTCTTCGACGGCAGCGCACGCCCGGCCTCCGTGCGCTGGGTCACCAACCAGAACACCCGCTGGGGCTCGTGCACCCCGGCCGAGGGCAGCATCCGCCTCTCCCACCGGCTCCAGGGCATGCCCGAGTACGTCATCGACTACGTGCTCTGCCACGAGCTGGCGCACCTCCTGGTGCCCGGTCACGGTCCCGACTTCTGGCGGCTGCTGGAGGCGTATCCGCGGACCGAGCGGGCCCGCGGCTACCTGGAGGGCGTGGTCGCCGCCGCCCGGCTGCCGCACGTCCCCGACACGCGGGGCGAGTGACCCCGCCCCGCGCGGCCGCCGTGTGTGTGGCCGGAATCGGTTCTGTACCGGGTCTGTACCGACGGGGACCGGCCGGGCTGGTTGACGGCCCCAGCCGTTAGCCTGGCGCGACGCACTCGTATTCGGGATGGGGGACGGTCGTATCGCATGGCCAGGGAATTCCAACGCGGCCACAAGGCCAGGATCAGTGACCTGACGGCAGGCACCGATCTGTACGTAGGCGTGCAGATCGACTGCCCCGGACTGACCTTCGACATCAGCTGCTTCGGCCTGGACTCCGAGGAACGGCTGTCGGACGACCGGTACTTCGTCTTCTTCAACCAGCCGAAGTCGCCGGAGGAGTCCATCCAGCTGCTCGGTGCCCAGGCGGGCGACACGGAGTCGTTCCGGGTCACGCTCGACCGGATCCCGGAGCGGGTCCGCAAGCTGTCCTTCACGGCGACCATCGACGGCGCCGGGCAGATGTCGCAGATCGGCCCCGGCTACCTGCGGATCGTCGCGGGTGGCGAGGAGGTCGCCCGGTACTCCTTCACCGGCGCGGAGTTCTCCACCGAGCGGGCCGTCATGCTCGGTGACATCTACTTCAAGGACGGCTGGCGGTTCGCCGCGGTCGGACAGGGCTTCGACGGCGGCCTGGAGGCGCTGCTGAAGAACTTCGGCGGCGAGGTGCTGGAGGAGGAGGCGCCCGTCGCCCCGGAGCAGCAGCCGCAGTCCGGCGCCGCCCCCGGCTTCGCCCCGCCCGCGTTCGCCCCGCCCGGCGAGTCGGCCACCCCGCCCGCCTTCGCCGCCCCGGCCCCGCCCCCGGCCCCCGCGGCACCCCGCCCAGCCCCCCAGGGTTACGCCCCACCGGCCGGCAGCACGCTCCCGCAGGGCTTCGCACCGGGTTCCACGCCTCCGCAAGGCTTCCCGGTCCTCGGCGACACGCCCCCGCAGGGCTTCCCGGCCCCCGGCAACACGCCTCGGCAGGGCTACACGCCCCCCGGCCAGACGCCGCCCCCGGTCCCCGCCCCGGGCGCGCCCGACGTGCACGGCGCGCCGA
>NZ_LBDA02000037.1 GCF_000980885.2 Streptomyces malaysiense
CCCACCCTTTCAACCTCAGCGGCACCGCATGCGGAAGCCCCGCCAGGAGTTACCTGGCGGGGCTTCCGCTTCCTCGCTTGACCGATTCCGCCGAGCGTGCCCCCAATTCCATGCAGAAGTCGATGGCGGATAACTCATCCGCATGGAATCCAAGCTATTCAACAGGCGGTCGCACCACACCCCGAATACTGCAAAGATCATGGATCTCTACTGTGCACTCAGGAGGCCGCACGTGGTTCTCGACCGGCGAAACCAATTCAGCAGGGTCTTCTATTAGCCCGCCCAGTCAAGGCTTTGTGGGAGCACGCCTGTCTCCCAAAGCCGGTCAAGCCTGGTGAAGAGCTTGTCCAAGCTCGTATCAAACTCCTGCCACGCTACCGGGTCCAACTCCTGCCAGGGATCAGAGATGATCAATCCGGGCGACAGAGGGCCAGTCGAACCAGACATCCTCCGGCAAGCAGCACACCACGTGTAGCTGATTACTGCGGGACGGCTTGCATGTTGCGTATTACGGAGGTAGGTCCGGATGGAAACCTGCCCACACGCAGGGCAAAGCCACTCCGACTGGTCTCGGAGGAAGTTTCGCCCTTGCCCGAGAGTCGCGATTTCTGAGGGCGTGAAACGCTTCATCTGAGTCATCAACCTGTCCTTCGCCGGAAGGTGTCAAGCATAGCTTGCCCGTATGTCTCGGCGGCGGACTCAGTTCCGCCCATAGAGCTCGGCCAAGTGGCGTACATCTGATGGTGGTATATCTCGTGGAAGATCGTGGCTACAGCCGTATCCATGTCCTCCAGTCCCATATTGGAAATCTCGATCACTGGGAGCCCTCGCGGACCCAGGTTCGGCATTCCATCTCCGTCATGGGGACTATTTCCATAAGCAGGCAGGCCATCTCCAGCGGTGTTGATCTCTGGCACGTGAATGATGTCGTAATCGGAAACGCTCATCCCAGCCCGACCCAACGCCATCTTCACCTGCTTGATGCTAACGGCAGCGCCATTCTTCCCCCCAGGAGCACTCTGAGGGTCATTACCATCGCCAACTACACAACTGGCATTCGTGTTGTGAACCAAGATCGGGACGCCGCCCGCCACAACATAGTACGTGTGCTACGCGGCCCCTCTCTTCCTGCTGCTTCGCAGGTCAGCGGCGGTTTGACGATCCGTCGAGGTGCGTGCTGGTGCGCTGGTGTGCGTGCTTGTTGCCGCTGAGGTTGAAAGGGTGGGGTGACAGGGCTACGGAGGTTCCGGCCCAGGGACTTTGCGTGTTGCGGT
>NZ_LBDA02000038.1 GCF_000980885.2 Streptomyces malaysiense
CCGCCTCACCGCCGGCTCCCTCGTGCTGCTCGGCCTCGCCCTCGGCGAGGCCGTCCACCCCGCCTTCAGGCTGCTGTCCGCGGGCATCGCGGGCGGCCTGGTGTTCTCCGCCGTCACCAACACCTGCGGCATGGCCGCCATGCTCGGCAAACTGCCCCACAACCGGCCCCGCAAAGCCGACCTGGACGCCACGCTGGCCCGCCTGCGCAGCCTCTGATCCGTACGGTGTCCCGTGTGCCGGGACGCACGGGACACCGTACGCATCCGTCTCGGCGGCCGACACCGACCCCGAACCGGGACGTACAGTACCCCTAGGGGTATTTCTTGAGGAGTGAGCGTGGAACTGGATCTCGAGGGCGCGTCCCTGAAGGCCGTGCTGAACCGGCTGCGGCGTGCGCAGGGCCAGATCTCCGGGGTGATCCGGATGATCGAGGAGGGCCGGGACTGCGAGGACGTGGTCACTCAGCTGGCCGCCGCCTCGCGGGCGCTGGACCGCGCCGGATTCGCGATCATCGCCACCGGTCTGCAGAAATGCGTGATCGACATGGAGGACGCGCACAGGAACGGCGAGGACACCGAGCAGATGCGCGCCCGCCTGGAGAAGCTCTTCCTGTCCCTGGCGTAGCTCCTGCTGTCCCCCGCTGAGGGCGGAAGGGGCGCCGAACCGGTGGGGCCCCCGGAGAGGCGTCGGACCGCCGGGCGGAGCCTGCCCACCGCATGCCCGCCCCCACACTTCATGCCATCGTGGGCATGAGCAGCCCCACCCCGGTTATCCGGCGGAGCCACCGTCAGCGAAGGAACGCATCGCCATGACCAACGGCTACCCTCCTGACCCCTTCGGTGAATTCCTCGCCCGCTTCTTCAGCGGTGCCGCCGGCGGTACCGGCGGCGCCGCCGGGCCGCGGCACATCGACATCGGCCGGCTGCTCAGCCAGCCGGCGCGGGAGCTGGTCAAGGGGGCGGCGCAGTACGCGGCCGAGCACGGCAGCCGGGACCTGGACACCGAGCATCTGCTGCGCGCGGCCGTCTCCGCCGAGCCCACACGGAGCCTGCTGACCCGGGCCGGGGCCGATCCGGACTCGCTGGCCACGGAGATCGACAACCGGGCGGGACCGGTGCAGCACCCGCCGGGCGAGGTGCCCCCGCCGACCTCGCTGTCCCTGACCCCCGCGGTGAAGCGGGCCCTGCTGGACGCGCACGACATGGCCCGCTCCAGTGGCGCGGGGTACATCGGCCCGGAGCACGTGCTCAGCGCGCTCGCCTCGAACCCGGACTCCGCGGCCGGTCACATCCTGCACGCGGCCCGCTTCCCGGCGAGCGGACTGCCGCCGGAGGCGCCGGAGGTTACCGGCCAGGTCCGCGTGGAGCGGCAGCGGCAGCGGCCCACCGGCACGCCCACCCTGGACAAGTACGGCCGTGATCTGACCGCGCTGGCCCGGGAGGACCGGATCGACCCGGTGATCGGCCGGGACACCGAGATCGAACAGACCATCGAGGTGCTGTCCCGGCGCGGCAAGAACAACCCCGTGCTGATCGGCGAGGCGGGCGTGGGCAAGACGGCCATCGTGGAGGGCCTCGCACAGCGGATCGCCGACGGGGACGTCCCGGACCAGCTGGCCGGACGGCGGGTGGTCGCCCTCGACCTGACCGGGGTGGTGGCCGGCACCCGCTACCGGGGCGACTTCGAGGAGCGCCTGAACAACATCGTCGAGGAGATCCGCGCCAACTCCGACCGGCTGATCGTGTTCATCGACGAGCTGCACACCGTCGTCGGCGCGGGATCCGGTGGCGAGGGCGGCTCGCTGGACGCCGGCAACATCCTCAAGCCCGCGCTGGCCCGGGGCGAGCTGCACATCGTCGGCGCGACCACGCTGGAGGAGTTCCGCCGGATCGAGAAGGACGCGGCGCTGGCCCGCCGTTTCCAGCCGGTCCTGGTGCCCGAGCCGACCGTCCAGGACGCCATCGAGATCCTGCGCGGACTGCGCGACCGCTACGAGGCCCACCACCAGGTCCGCTACACCGACGAGGCGCTCGTGGCCGCCGTGGAGCTGTCCGACCGGTATCTCACCGACCGGCGGCTGCCGGACAAGGCGATCGACCTGATCGACCAGGCCGGCGCCCGGGTCCGGCTGGGCGCCCGCACCAAGGGCACCGATGTGCGCGCGATGGAGCGCGAGATGGACCAGCTGGTCCGGGACAAGGACCAGGCGGTCGCCGACGAGGACTACGAGCAGGCGAAGCAGCTGCGCGACCGGATCGCCGAGCTGAAGGGGCTGATCGCCGAGGCGTCCGGGGACGAGCGGGCCGACGAGGGGCAGCTGGAGGTGAGCGCGGAGTCCGTCGCCGAGGTGGTCTCGCGGCAGACCGGCATCCCGGTCAGCCGGCTCACCCAGGAGGAGAAGGAACGGCTGCTCGGTCTGGAGGCACACCTGCACCAGCGCGTGGTCGGCCAGGAGGAGGCCGTCGCCGTGGTCGCCGAGGCGGTGCTGCGCTCGCGCGCCGGGCTGGCGAGCCCCTCCCGCCCGATCGGCAGCTTCCTCTTCCTCGGCCCGACCGGTGTCGGCAAGACGGAGCTGGCCCGCGCGCTCGCCGAGGCGCTGTTCGGCAGCGAGGAGCGCATGGTCCGCCTCGACATGAGCGAGTACCAGGAGCGGCACACCGTCTCCCGGCTGGTCGGTGCCCCACCCGGCTACGTCGGTCACGAGGAGGCCGGCCAGCTCACCGAGGTGGTGCGTCGGCACCCCTATTCGCTGCTGCTGCTGGACGAGGTGGAGAAGGCGCACCCGGACGTCTTCAACATCCTGCTCCAGGTGCTGGACGACGGCCGGCTCACCGACTCCCAGGGACGCACGGTGGACTTCACCAACACGGTCATCGTGATGACCAGCAACCTCGGCTCCGAGGCGATCACCCGGCGCGGCGCGGGCATCGGCTTCGGACCGGGCGGCGCGGAGGCCGACGAGGAGGCACGGCGGGAGCGGATCATGCGGCCGCTGCGCGAGCACTTCCGGCCCGAGTTCCTCAACCGCATCGACGAGATCGTGGTCTTCCGGCAGCTCACCGGCGAGCAACTGCGCCAGATCACCGACCTGTTGCTGGAGAGCACCCGGCGGCTGCTGGACGGGCAGGGCGTCGCGGTCCGGTTCACGGACGCGGCGGTCGACTGGATCGCCGAGCGCGGTTACCAACCGGAGTACGGCGCACGCCCGTTGCGCCGCACCATCCAGCGCGAGGTGGACAACCGGCTGTCGCGGCTGCTGCTGAACGGCACGATCACCGAGGGCGGCCGGGTCACCGTGGACGTCAAGGGCGGGCGGCTGGACTTCCGCACGCCCGAGCCGCCGGCGGCCGCGGCGGAACCCGAGCAGGCCCCGCCCGCCGGATGAGACCCGTGCGCGAGGGTGCCGGGGGCGAGCCGCCCCCGGCACCCTCGCGGACGCCGTCCGTACGGCGCCTCAGGGGCCTAAGGGGTCGGGGCCGCCGGGTCCACCACCATCGCCGAGCCCCCGCCGCGTCGTACCTTCTCGGCCGCGGCCAGCCACTCGCCGTTCGGCAGCCGCTGCACCCCGGTGGCGGCACCGATCTCCGGGTTGAGGGTGAAGTGGTGGCCGATGGCCTCCAGTTGCCGTCTCGACGAGCTGTCGTACAGGGCGGGTTCGAGTTCCGTCCGGGCCGCGTTGCGCTGGCTGGCGCGGGGCGCCGCGATGGCGTCGACCAGCGGCAGACGCCGGTCGAGGAACTCCGTCAGGGTCTGGAGCACGGTGGTGATGATGCTCGCGCCGCCGGGCGAACCCAGCGCCACCACGGGCCGGTTGCCGCCGTCGAGGACGATGGTCGGCGAGATCGAGGAGCGCGGCCGCTTGCCCGGACCGGGCAGGTTGGGGTCGGGCACGGACGGGCTCGCCGGGGTGAAGGAGAAGTCCGTCAGCTCGTTGTTGAGCAGGAAGCCCCGGCCGGGGACGGTCATCGCGCTGCCGCCGGTCTGCTCGATGGTGAGGGTGTACGAGACGACGTCGCCCCACTTGTCGGCCACGGTGAGATGAGTGGTGTTCCGGCCCTCGTACGTCGTCGGCGCCGCCTTGCCGCCCTTGGCGCAGGACACGGGGTGGTACGGGTCGCCCGGGGCGAGCGGGCTGCCGAGGACCGCGTCGTCCTTGATCAGGCAGGCCCGCGAGTCGGCGAACCGCTGCGAGAGCAACTGGCGGGTGGGGACCTTCTCATAAGCGGGGTCGCCGACCCAGCGGCCGCGGTCGGCGAAGGCGATCCGGCTGGCCTCGATGTAGTGGTGCAGGTATTGCGTCTCGCTCATCTTCGACAGGTCGAAGCCCTCCAGGATGTTGAGCGCCTCGCCGACCGTGGTGCCGCCCGAGGAGGACGGGGCGATGGAGTAGACGTATCGACCGCGGTACGACGTCCTGGTGGGTGCCTGGAGCTTGGCCCGGTAGACGGCGAGGTCCTTCTCGGCGAGCTTGCCGGGGCGGGCGTTCCAGCCGGAGGCCGGGTCGACGGGCGGGTGCTCGACGGTCCGGACGATGTCGTCGCCTATGTCGCCGTGATAGATCGCCCCCATGCCCTTCTTCGCCAATTCCTTGTAGGTCTTGGCGAGTTCGGGGTTCTTGAAGGTCGAGCCGACGACGGGCAGCCGGCCGCCGGGCAGGAACAGCTTCGCCGTGTCGGGGAAATAGCGGAACCGGGTCTCGTTGCCGGCGGTCTGCGAGCGGAAGGTGTCGTCCACGGTGAAGCCGTCGCGGGCGAGCCGCTCGGCCGGCTTCAGGACGCTGCCGAGCTTCTCGCTGCCCCACTGGTCGAGGGCCGTCTGCCAGGTGGCGGGGGTGCCGGGGGTGCCGACGCTGAGTCCGCTGGTGACGGCGTCGGCGAAGGAGAGCGGTGCGCCGTTCTCCACGAAGAGGCCGGAGTCGGCGCTCCGGGGCGCCGTCTCACGGCCGTCGATGGTGTGGACCGTGCGCGTCCTCGCGTCGTAGTAGACGAAGTAGCCGCCTCCGCCGAGGCCGGACGAGTAGGGCTCGGTGACACCGAGCGCGGCGGCGGTGGCGACGGCGGCGTCCACCGCGTTGCCGCCGTGCTTGAGGATTTCGATGCCGGCGGCGGTGGCGTCCTTGTCGACGCTGGCGACGGCGCCGCCGTAGCCCACGGCCACCGGTTGCTTGCCGACCGGCTCGCTCGCCTTCGGGGCGGGCGGCGCCGCGGCCCCCACCGTCACCACGGCGGCCGAGACCACCGTCAGAACCGCCAGTCTCCGCGTGCCTGGACGACCCATCCGTACCTCCCGTCGGGACAGTCAGCGCAGCGTAACCAGATTGTCACACTAGCGACAGTACGCCTCGGCCGCTCGCCGCAGGACCGCGGTTCGAACGCCGGTACGCCCAGGGCGCCCTGGCCCGGCAGGCTCCGAAAGAGAGGCGCTAGCATGCGCGGCCATGAACGACGACGTGCGCAACATCGTCCTGGGCCTGGTGGCGACCGGCATCTCCGCCTCCTTGGGCTGGCTGGCCCGCACCTGTCTGTGGCGCCGCAGACTCCGGCGCGAGCAGACCTTCTTCGGGCTGCCGGAGCACGCCGAGGCGCTGCTCGTCGTCAACCGGGACCCCGCCGCGACCGAACCCGCGGTGCACCGCTACGACGTGTTCGCGCTGCTGGAACTGTCGGCGCTCATCAAGGAGTGCGGGGCGCACGCCGAGGTGGCCACCCAGGACACGGTCCGCCAGGGCTTCGGCGAGCGCACCGAGTTCTGTGTGGGCGGTCCGGCCTCGAACCGCCGTACGGCCGCGCACCTGTCGGCGCTGCTGCCGGGGCTGCGGATCACCACCGATCCCGAACCGGTCGCCGAGCGGGGCAAGTTCCGTATCGGCGGGGAGCAGTACCCGATGGAACGAGGCGTGTCGGAGTACGTGCTGCTCGCGCGGGTGACCACCGAGGAACGGGCCCGCCCGGTGTTCCTGTTCTGCGGCCAGAGCGCGATCACCAACCAGGCCGCGACCCGCTACCTGGCCCGCCATCACGAACGGCTGGCCCGCAAGTACGGCGGCGGCACGTTCGTGCTCCTGCTGAAGGTCCTCAACTCGCACGCCTACGGGCCCGACGTGGTGGAGCTGGTGGCGGACGTGACGCGGGCGGCGCGCAGTCCGCTGCCGGAGCCCGAGCCCGCGGGGTCCGCGTGAGGCGCGGCCGGGGCGGTGACGGACCGTCGAGCGCAACTCGTCCGGCGCAGCTGACCTTCTCCTCGCCCGTGCGAGCAGTGATCTCCGGCTGCCGCCGGACGAGCCTGGCCCGTGTGAACTGCCGCCCCTCTCACGGTGCGGGGGCCATGGGGTCCCCGCCCTGCGGCAGTGTCTCCATCCCGGTGCGGCGGGGCTTGATCACCTCACCACGGGGCGGAACGCACCATCGTAGTCGAGACGTCGGGGGCCGGGGTTCCCGGCATGGCGGTAGGGCCCGCGGGCAGTCGCCGGGGCCGGCTGCGGAACGCGTCCGCGCACCCCGGTAACGGGTGGGCCGCGAAGCCGGGTGACGGACGGGGATTGACGGGGCGCCGGGTGAACCGGCCGGTGCGCGTTGCCTGGTACGCCTTCTTCCAGTCGCCGTTCCTCGGTTCGATCAACGGATCGACGGCCATACGCAGCCCTACTCCACTCTCCGCTGGGTGGTGGTTGCCGCAAACTATCCAGCCGCGCCGAGGAGTCGGGGGCGACACGCACCTTTCCGGCATTAGCCGTATTTAAGGCCGTGTTGAGGGGAGAGCGCGCCCGGGGGTGCGGGGGCTCAGACCTCGGCGATCTCCGCGTACAGCTGGGACAGCTCGGGCACGCCGGTCGCGGCCCACTGGCGCCCGGCGTCCACCACCTCCACCTCGCGGCCGGAGGCGAGGCGCAGGACGGGCTCGCCGCCGGCGCCGATCCGCCAGGCGGCGCCGGGCACGGTGCGCACCGCGACGGTGCCCAGGTACAGCCCGGCGTCATGGCCGAGCCAGGGCAGCGTCTCGGCGTCGTCGCGCCAGCGCGGGACCATCTGGTCCAGGGCCTCCAGGGAGGCCGGGGTGTCGTCCAGACGGACGCCGCCCCGGGCCGCCTGGGCACGCAGCAGATCGCACTCGGACAGCAGCGCGGCCACCGACTCGGGGTCGGCGGGCAGCACGGGGTGCTTCTTGTGCCGTGGGCCCAGGAACGGAAGGTTCATGGACCCAGCGTGGCATCACACGTCGAGGTCGACCACCACGGGCGCGTGATCGGACGCGCCCTTGCCCTTGCGCTCCTCACGGTCGACGTACGCGTCCTTGACGGCCTTGGCGAAGGGCGCGTTGCCGTACACCAGGTCGATGCGCATGCCGCGGTTCTTGGGGAAGCAGAGCTGGCGGTAGTCCCAGTAGGTGAACGGGTGGTCGTACTTGAGCGGGCGCGGGACGATGTCGTCGAGGCCGGCCCCGCGCAGGGCGGTGAGGGCGGCGCGCTCGGCGGGGGTGACATGGGTGGCGCCCTCGAAGGCGGCCCGGTCGTAGACGTCGTCGTCGGTCGGCGCCACGTTGTAGTCGCCGAGGACGGCGAAGGGGCGGCTGCCCCGGGCGTCGCCGAGCACAGCGGCGCGCAGGGCCTCGAACCACTGGAGCTTGTACGCGTAGTGCGGGTGGTCGACCTCGCGGCCGTTGGGCACGTACACCGACCACACGCGGACGGGGCCGCAGGTGGCGGAGATGGCGCGGGGCTCGGTCACGCCCTCGTACCCGGGGTCGCCGGGCAGTCCCCTGACGACGTCCGCCAGGCCGACACGGGAGAGCACCGCCACGCCGTTCCACCGGCCGGTGGCGTGCACCGCGGCCTCGTAGCCCAGCTCGCGCAGCGGCTCGACGGGGAACTGCTCCTCGGCGACCTTGGCCTCCTGGAGGCAGAGCACGTCGGTGCCGCTGCTCTCCAGCCAGGCCAGCAGGCGCGGGAGGCGGGCGGTGATCGAGTTCACGTTCCAGGTCGCGATGCGCATGTCTCACAACCTACCTGGCGGGTACGACAACCCGGCCCGCCCGCCTCACAGCCGGGCCGAGGTCCCCGGGGCGAGCCGGTGGTGGTCGGTGCCGCCGAGGGCGCCGATCTGGTGGTCGTAGATCGGCCGGGCCAGGTCGGTGAGCAGGGCGTCGTGGATGTCGTAGGCGCGCCGCGGGCGCACCTCGCGCACGTAGTCGATCACTTCGGCGATCTTGTTCCAGGGGGCCATGACCGGGAGCATCAGCGTCTCCACGGGCCGGTCCGGGACCGTGAGCGCGTCGCCGGGGTGGAAGATCTTCCCGCCGTCGAGGAGGTACCCGACGTTGGTGATGCGCGGGATGTCCGGGTGGATCACGGCGTGCAGCTCGCCGTGCACCTGTACGTCGAAGCCGGCGGCGGTGAACGTGTCGCCGTGCCCGACGGTGTGCACGCGGCCCGGGAACGCCGGGGCGATCCGCTCCGCGACGGAGCGCAGCGTCCAGATCCGCGCGGCCGGGTCGGCCTCCATCGCCGCCCGCAGCCGGGACTCGTCGAAGTGGTCCGCGTGCTCGTGCGTCACGAGGATCGCGTTCGCCCCGAGCGCGGCGTCCTCCTCGCTGAACCTCCCGGGGTCGATGACGAGCACCTGCCCGTCCTTCTCCACCCGGACACAGGCGTGCGACTTCTTGGTGAGCTTCATGCCTCACCATCCTGCCCGAGGGGGCGGGTGGACGCCCGGAGGCGGGCTGCCGGGCGTCCGCGGAGCGGGTGCCGCCCCTAAGGGGCGTCCCCGTCCTCGGGCAGGAGATCTCACTCCGCCGGGGTCGTCTCCTCCTGGATGATCCGCTGGGCCACCTTGAAGGCGCTGGTGGCGGCGGGCAGGCCGCAGTAGAGGGAGGTGTGCAGGAGGATCTCGCGGATCTCGTCGGGGGTGAGTCCGTTGCGCAGGGCGGCGCGGGTGTGGGAGGCGAGTTCGTCCAGGTGACCGCCGGCGATCAGCGCGGTGAGCGTGACGCAGCTGCGGGTGCGGCGGTCCAGGCCCGGCCGGTCCCAGATCTCGCCCCAGGCGTAGCGCGTGACGAACTCCTGGAAGTCCCCGGAGAACCGGTCCGCCCCGGCCAGCTCCTGGTCGACGCGCGCGTCCCCGAGCACCTCCCGCCGGATCTTGAGCCCGGTCTCGTACCGGTCGGCCCGGTCCGCGGGCGGCGCCGCCGCGGCCGGCGGGGCGATCTCCGCGACCGGGGCCACGGCCTGCGGCGGCACCATCGGCGGCGGCGTGACCTGCGCGCCCGGCAGGGCGATCTGGCCGGTTTCGTACGGCTGCCGCCAGGTCGTGGAGAAGTGGTGGACCAGCAGATCGGTGACGGCGGCCGGCTGCTCGACCGGTACGAGGTGGGAGGCGCCGGGCACGACCGCGAGCCGGGCGTCCGGGATGCCCGCGACCAGCGTGCGGGCCTCGGCCGGGCCGGTGACCTGGTCCTCGGAGCCGACCAGGACCAGCGTCGGCGCCGCGACGCGGCCCAGCTCGGCCCGCACGTCGAAGGCGGCGAGGGTCTCGCAGGAGGCGATGTAGCAGCCGGGGTCCGTGGTGCGCACCATCTGCACCGCCCACTCGGTGATCGCGGGCTGCGCCGCCGAGAACCCGCTGGTGAACCAGCGGTCCGGCGAGCTCCGGGCGATGGGGTCCAGGCCGTTGGTGCGTACGACCACTCCGCGCTGGCGGAACTCGTCGGCCGTCCCGAACCGGGGCGAGGCCGCGACCAGCGCCAGCGAGGCCAGCCGCTCGGGGTGGCGCAGCGCCAGCTCGATGCCGATCGCACCGCCCAGCGCACAGCCCGCGTACCCGAAGCGCTGCACACCGAGCGAGTCCAGGGTCGCCAGCAACCGGGTGCTCAGCTCGCCCACGGAACCGGCCGGATGAGCGGGCGCCCCGCCGTGGCCGGGCAGATCGAACCGGAAGATCCTCCACTGCTTGGCCAGCTCCGGGACCTGCCGGTCCCACATGTGCCAGGTGGTGCCCAGTGAGGGAGCCAGGATCAGGACCGGGGCCTCTTCCGGCCCGTCGAGGCGGTATTGCAGGGTGTTCGGTGGTGTCTCGCTCACGCCCAAGACCCTCTCACGTCTCACGAAATCTCACACGGCCAGGTGAACCCGGCGGCTCGTGACCTCGCGGCGCGGCACGCTCGGCACTGCCGAGACCCTCATGGGTCCACGTACGGGTCCCAAGGATCGGCATGACGCACCTGAAAACCTTCCGGGATTCACCGAACCGCCGATCAGTTTCGCCTGGTCCACTGCCCAGCGGAGCGCTGCTTTCGACGATTCGGAACCGTCGACGCCCACCACGATCCGGGGAGCGGATGTTGCCATGTTGTTCATCACGCACCTACCGGGTCATGCTTGTTCGCTTCCCTCCCACCTTCCCCGCCGGAGCGGGAGGCCACCACTTCGGCCGGGTGCGGGTGTGTGCGGAACGAGTTGGCGTCTGAAGACGGTCGGCGGTGAGCCGTACCGACGGCGCGGTCAGTACGGAGCCGCGGTGGACGGGGGCCATCGGCACAGAGGTGCTCCTGAGCGGGGTACCGCGCTGGGCGCCGTAGGCAGGTCCCGCGACGGCACTGGCTTCCTCTCGTTCCTGCCCTCAGTGCCCCGTCGCCTCCTGCCCCGGGGGAGGCGAGCCGACAGGACGTGCGCCTGCGAGGCGGGTGAGCACGGGTGCGGCCACGGCGAGCACGATGACGTAGGCGGCTGCCAGCGCTCCGATCCGGTCCTGGCCCATCCCGGCCAGGCCGATGATGACGACCGAGAACTCGCCGCGTGCGATGAGCGCGGTCCCGGCACGCAGCCGGCCTGCGCGCCGCGCGCCCTCGCGCCTCGCGGCATACCAGCCCGACGCCAGTTTCGTCACGGCGGTGACCAGGGCCAGCAACAGGGCGACGGGGAGCACGGGGAGCAGCGTGCTCAGGCTGACGGACAAACCGATGGCGAGAAAGAACACCGCGGCGAACAGGTCTCGCAGGGGGCCCCGCACCTCCCGCGCCCGGTCGGCCGCCTCGCCGGTGAGGGACAGCCCGACAAGGAAGGCACCGACCGCTGCGGAGACGTGGACGGCCTCGGCCAGCGCGGCGACGATCAGCGTCACACCGAGCACTCGCAGCAGCAGCTGCTCGGGTTCAGGATGCGACAGCAGACGCCCCAGGTGGTGCCCCCACCAGTATGACGCGGCGAGCGTGGCCAGCACCGAACCGAGGGCGAGCAGTACTCCCAGCAGCGCGTGAGTTTCACTGTGGGTGTTCGATCGGGGCAAGTGCAGCGGGCAATCGGGCGAGGGTCCGCCTGCGGCGACTGGCGCGGTACCGTCGTGCCGTACAGTCACCGCCCCGGCTCGCCGCCGCTCCGGACGGCCGAGGTGGCCACTGCTCGCCTACGCCGCCGTCGGCCGGCCCGCGAGGATCGTTTCCTGATCGGGGCGAGTGCGAGGGCCGGACTGCTTGTCGTCGGTGCCCGGGGGCGCGGCGGGTTCACCGGCCTGCTTCTCGGCTCGGTCAGTCAGGCGGTCCTGCATCACGCGCACTGTCCGGTCGCGGTGGTGCGAGGTTCCGGTGACCGGCGATGAGGCTGCCGGGGTGCCCGGGCAGACCTCCGGCCCCGCTCCTGGTGGCTGTTCACCCGGGAACGCGGCATGGGCGCGAGCCTGCCCGAGGCACGCGCCGCAGCGGTGAACCTGTTCGTCACCGTCGAAGCGTTCTACCTCTTCAGCTGCCGCTCCCTGACCCACTCGGCATGGCACCTCGGCCCGTTCAGCAACCGGTGGGTCACCAGCGGCATCCTCACCCAGGCGGCCGGACAACTCGCCCTCACCTACCTCCCGGCCATGAACCACCTCTTCCACACCACCGCGATCACCGGCCCGGCATGGCTGCGCGTCCTCGGCATCGCCGCCCTCACCGCACTCGTCGTCGCCGCGGACAAACGCCTGCGCCGTCCACCGATGTGACCAGCCGACCTGGCCCTCGCGCGTTCTGGTCGCAGCGTACGGGGCGCTCGCCCGGAAGGGCCGCTCCCACTGGTGTGCGGCTTCACCGGCCGGCCAGCATCCTGTGGTCATGGCCCTCGCCGTTGCCGTACCGGCCGCGCTCCTGGCCGCCTGCTGTTTCGCCGTGGCGGCCGTGCTGCAGCAGGAGGCCGCAGCGACCATGCCCGAGAGAGAGTCCCTCCGGCCCCAGCTGATCTGGGCTCTGGCCCACCGGCCGCTGTGGCTGGCCGGCATCGCCCTGTCGGCCCTCTCCTTCGTCATCCAGGGCGCGGCCCTCGCTTTCGGCCCCCTCGTGCTCGTGCTGCCGTTGGCCTCGACAGACCTTCTCTTCGCCCTGCCGCTCATCGCCCGGCGGCGCCGCAGGCGCCTCACCCGGTGGGACGTGACGGGAGCGGTGTGCACCGCCGGCGGCGTGGCCGCCTTCCTGGCCGTGCTGCCCTACTCCGCGAGTGAGACCCGGCCCGGCATAGGAAACTGGCTGCCGCTCCTGGCGGTCATCGCGGCCTGCGTCACTGTGCTGGTACCCGCCGGGCTCCGGACCTCCGGCCGGGTGCGCGCGGCCGTGTACGCGGCGGCTGCCGGGCTCCTCTTCGCCCTCCTGGACGCGCTGACGAAGAGCACGGCAGGTCTGTTCCGCGACCGGGGCCTGGCCGCTCTGGTGCACTGGGAGCCGTACGCGCTGATGGTCGTCGGCGGAGCGGGGCTGCTGCTGGCGCAAAGCTCGTTCCAAGCGGGATCACTGGCGGTCAGTCTTCCCCTCATCGACACCATCGAGCCGATCGGCGCCGTGCTGATCGGTGCCGCCGTCCTCCACGAACGCCTGGCCACGTCCGGCTACCTCGCCATCCAGATCCTCGGCGCGGCTCTGGCCGTCACCGGCATCGTCATCCTGGACCGGTCGCCGCTGGTGCGCACATGAACCTGGCCGCACCAGCAGGCGACGCACCGCGCCGACGCACGCTCCGGTCATCCGGCCCGTCCCGGACGCATGTCCGCGAAACCCGAAGCAGCTGACCGCCCCACCACGACCGCCTGCGAAGCCCCGGTGCCCCATCTGGTCCCTTCGACGCCGTCGAAGGGCGCCAGCGACAAGACCGGCCTCGCGCAGACGTGCGAAGCGACGACCGCTCTGTCGACGAGCCCTACTGCCCGATGCGCCGCGTGGCATGTTGGCAGAGGCTGGGAGGGAGGCCCGACAGGGCGGCGGCAACGGCCGTTCGACAAGGAGGCGCTGCAATGGCTGAACCGGTCGTAGTGGGAGTCGACGGCTCGCCGTCCAGTCTCGAAGCGGTCGGGGCGGCGGCACGCGAGGCCGCACTGCGCGGGACCGGGCTGCGGCTGGTGCACGCCTTCGGGTGGCCCTCGATCCGCCCACCGCCCGGTGTGCCGCCCTGGACCCCTGCCGCGGCGGGGGTGCGCGAGTTGGTGGACGGCACGCTAGTCAAGGCCGAACAGCGGGCCCGTGAGGTTACGCCGCACCTGGAGATCACCCGCGAGGTCACCGTCGGCGAGCCGCTGATGGTTCTGGAGATAGAGTCGCGCACCGCCTGTCTCGTCGTGGTGGGCAGCCGCGGCCTGGGCGCGTTCGGCAGCCTGCTGCTCGGCTCCACCGCCGTGCATCTGGCCGCCCATGGCCGCTGTCCGGTCCTCGTGGTACGGGGCGGGCCGAACCCGACCGGTCCCGTGCTGCTGGCCGTGGACGGCTCACCGGCAGGCGAGAAGGCCGTCGAGTTCGCCTTCGCCGAGGCAGCCATGCGCAATGCGGGCCTGCTCGCCCTGCACGTGTGGAACACCTGGAGCGAACGGGCCTACGAAGGGCCCGGCGACCCGTTGAACGTGGTGGTCGACATCGAGCGGCTGCGTGCGGCGGAGCAGCAACTGCTGGACGAGACCCTGTCCCCGTGGCAGACCCGCTATCCCCAGGTCGCTGTGGAGCGGCGCCTGGTGCGCTCACGGATCCGCACGGCCCTGATCGACGCGAGCCACGACGCGCAGCTGGTCGTGGCCGGCGCTCGCGGACGCGGTGGCTTCACCGGCCTGCTGCTCGGCTCGGTCAGCCAGGCCCTGCTGCATCACGCACACTGCCCCGTCGCCGTGGTCCGGGGCGAGGAGTGACAAGGATTCCCGCGCCGGGACACGGTGACACAGCCGACCTGAGGAGCCGCCACGGTGATGGCCAGCGCGTGGCAGGCGTGGTCGCGGTTGTCATGCAGTCCTCGACCGCGCACTCGTTCACGACAGGCGTTTCCATGGGAAAGACCGCTGATCTGTTCCTACAGTTCCTGTTGGTGTTTCTTGGCGACCTCGTCCGGGTCGGGGTCGATCGGCACGGGCGGCTGGGCGGGTACGGCATGCTCCAGGCATTTCTTCGTTCGCTGCCACGGAGACCCGCAGCATGGAAGGAGCCCGAACGCCGTCGTTTCGCGGCGGTGAACCGCGATGACCCTGCCCGTGCACCACCGGCCTGGTCGGCTCCTGGAACGGCCGTTCCCTGCCCTGAGCTGGGGTGAGCCGCTCACCGCCGAGTTCGACGACCTCTTCGAACGGATGAACCGGTTCCTGCAGGCCACCGGTACCGCACCCGCCGTCGGGGCCTGGTCGCCCCTGGCTGACCTGCACGAGACGGATGACGCCTACGCGGTCGAGGCGGAGTTGCCCGGAATCAAGCGCGAGGACATCGACGTCGAGGTCAGCGAGCGGGAACTGTTCATCACCGGGGACTACAAGGAATGCGGGCATGAAGGCGTCCTGCGCCACAGCACAGCGACGCTGGCCGACGGGGTGCTGACCGTCACCGTCCCCAAGGCCCAGGCGGCCAAGCCGCACCACATCGAAATCACCCAAGCCTGAGGCAGCAGTAGCAGTGGCGTCGAGGCGCCCGGCCCCACCGCCTGAAAACAGGACTACCCGCTTTCAGGGAATCCCGGCGGCACCGGGCTGCGACGGGGCCGACGGGACCCCATCCATACGGTCCGCACCTCACGCACCGCGGATGCCCGGCCCGGCGGGAGGCCCGCTGCCGACGCAGACACCCGGCATTCCATGACTGGTATCTACGCACTGGTCCGTCCCGACGGCCATCTGGAGTTCCGCGATGGTGTCCCGTGGCAGATGCTGAGGGATTCAGACCCACAGCACGGGGCCCCGGCCGCCTTCACCATCCAGCGTGCCGCATGGGGCGGAAACGGCCTGCAGGCTACAAGAAAGCCGCCAACAGTCCGTAGCCATGCGGGAGCACGTCGGTACAGGGTGCGGAAAGGCCGAACGGCAGGGCTGGCCACCGTCCTCGTCGGCGCCCTGCTGTTACGGCAGCTTGGAGGGGGTCGAACGCGCCGGGCGCCGGGCGGGGAGCGTGACGGCCCCCACCCGACGCCCGGTCTGTTGTTTGTCACCGGTCAACGGCAGGCGTCGAGCCCGAGTCCTGGGCACGCCTCGGCTCGACGTTCAGCCTCGGCACGGCACGCTGCATGCGGCGTTGGACCGGGGCTGGGCAGAGCCAGCAACGTGTCCGCCGGGGGTTTCGCAACGTCGCGACATCCTTGCGACCGTGCCCCGCCGGCAGCCGCACGAAAGCCATCCCGCCCGGCCCCGACGGCCCTCCCGGCTCGAAGAACAAGCACGGGACCAGCACCACGGCGTCGGCAAGCGGGTGCGGGCCGCGCCATCGAACTGGTCACCTGCTGCTTGTTCTGCTGGTGGTTTGTTGCGAGGGCGGATCGTGATCAAGTGTGTTCCTGGCCCATGGTTGTGGGGTTGCGCGCTCGTATCGTCAATGACGCCGTGCCGTGCGGTGCGAGCGGTAGTAGTCGCGCCAGACGAGGCGGTAGACGCCGCTCCACCGTGGGATCGATCTGACGCCTGGGATGAACGGCACCAGGACGAACGCGAGAGTGAACAGCGCCATAAGGCCCCAGACCAGGGCGTCGGCATTGCCCGAGCTGCTGAATGGTTCGATCTGGTACCACAGCGTGTACAGCCAGAGCCAGGGCTGGCCTGGGTAGTTGCCGGTCTCGTTCATCATTCCCCACTGGTCACCGGCCAGGTGCCGGGCCCGGGCCTGGTCTTCGAGGTACGAGCCGTCCCCCAGGAACAACAGCGGTTTGGTGTAGTCCGTCTGGTAGAAATGTCCGGCAGCTACCAGTTCGCCGTCGAGTGCCCCCGCCCTCGCGAGTTCCAGCAGGCGTGAGATCAACACTGGGACGGGTCCGTAGTCACCGGGCGGTAACCGGGCTGCATCCCCTCCGGGGGCCTTGCCGAGCGCGTCAGCGTAGGCGGTAGCCCATTGCTGTTGGCGTCGGGCGGGCGCAGTACGCCATGCGGCCAGGGCGCCGGAGACAGAAGCAGCCTTCGGCGCGGCGGTGAGCGGGCGGAGCACGAAGTCGCGTGCCGTGTTGATCGGGATGGTCACCCCGGCCGCGCGTTGGAGGCTCATCGGCCCGATCTTCTGTCCGGCACCGGGAGTGTTGTTATACGGGGGCCCGTACTGCGCGGTGCCACTGGTACCGGCCAGTTCAGCGGCGGCGGTGGCGGTGAAGTCGCTGGGCGCGATCCTCGCCCAGCGAGCCAGGGTGACAGGGGTCTCGTCGGGTGAGGAGAAGACCGCCGCGAGCCCGACCGTCAACACAACGGTCGCCAGCAGCGCGATGGTGAACTCCTTGACCAGGTCGTACGGCCGCTTGGGGAAGGCGCCGGAGTCGGGCACCGGATCACGCCGGGGCTTTCGTCCTCTCACGCGGGCTCCTGCGATCCGCCGGCGCCGGGCACGGCTTCGGCCGTGGCAGCTCCGATGGGCGGCACCACGCCGCGCAGCCGCACCAGCAGCATGTGCCACACCGCGAGGACAACCACGGCCAAGGGCAGCAACACGATGTGCCACATGAACATCTGGCCGAAGTCCAGCACGTTGAACCAGGCACCGACGCCCACCGAGTTCAGGCCGTCCTTCGCCTGGTCCGCGATCCACTGCGAGTCGAAGTTCTGCTGCACCAGGTATCCGGTGAAGGCGGCGCCGATCGAGGCGAGGAAGACAACGGCCCCGGTGATCCAGGTCAGTGCCCGCCGACCGCGCCAGGCGGCCATGAAGAACTTGCCCCACAGGTGGACGACCATGGCGAACATGAACAGTTCGACACTCCACAAGTGAAGGCTGTTGATGTACCTGCCGACGTCGGAGACGTGCCACCACGTAGGGCCGAAGAGCGCCAGAACACATCCGGTGGAGACGACGACCACCAGGCTGGACAGGGTGAGGACCCCGAACACGTAGATCCAGGAGGCCACGTACTCCGGCTGGGTGGTGGGCAACAGCTTGTCCGGGGGCAAGGCACGCAAGGCGCGCCGCTGCACGGCGCCGGTCCACCCTCCCCCAAAGACGCTGTCCGAGCCGCTGGGCCGGCCTTCCGGCGCGCCGCTCATCGGCGCTGCCGACCGCGGGGGAAGGGCAGGAGCAGCGCCAACATGAAAACAATCAGCATCAGGACGATGAACACGGCATTCGCCGCCGAAATCTGCAGCACACCCCAGTGGATGTAGTACCCGGTGCCGCCCAGATCCACGGGCGCCGCCAGCACGCGTCCCGGATGCATCGGTCCGTCTGTCATCGCAGCCACCACTCCTTCCCGGTGCCATCGCCCTACCGAGTACTACCAGTGGAGTCGGGTCCACGCCCGCTGCGGCTCCGCCATCTGACACAGACTGCACCTCTTTCACAGGGAATATCGCGATATCCAGCGGTGAGGCCGTGTTCTCGCCGGCCCGAGGCTGGGACAGCGCCACCGGTACTCACGCGTGAGGTGGAAACGCCAGTGGGACCGACGTCGGTCACGTCCGCTGAAGTGGTGTATCGACGGCCACTCGGTGATCTCGTCTTCGAGGCAATGCGGTGAGTTCGGTGGGCAGGGCGGTCGGTTTCTGACTCGATCGGGTGGAGTCGGGCCTTGGCGAGGAGTTCGCGGCCCATGTAGCGGCGGGCTCCGGTACGCCGGACAGGCCGCGGGCGATCAGGGAGCGCAGGAAGGCGAGCCAGCCGGCGCCGTCCTCGGCGGTGGCGACGTCCAGGCCGAGGATCTCGCGGTGGCCGTCGGCGTTGACGCCGACCGCGATCAGAGCGTGGACGTTGATGATGCGGCCGCCCTCGCGGATCTTCTGGGTGAGCGCGTCGACCCGGACGAACGAGTACGGGCCGGCGTCCAGGGCCGGTTGCGGAAGGCTGCGACCTGCTCGTCCAGGTGCTTGGCCATCGCGCTGACCTGGGACTTCGACAACTGCGTCACCCCGAGGGACTCGGCGAGCTTTTCGACTTGGTCTCGGGTGCCGTCCCTACGTGAACGTGCGCAGCCGCAGGCTGTTCGTCACCACGAACACGTGATGGCCTCGTGGCCCCACCGACATCATCGCGTCATGCCGGCCCGAAGCCGGCATACCGGAGGGTGCCAGGGCATGCATCTCCAGCACTCCCGCCACCAGGGCCAGGAGCAGTCACGTCCAGCGCACAGAGCTCGCCCCGGAGCCGGGGCGAGCTCCGGACGTCATGAAGTCATCGTGTGAGGGTCGATCGACCTGAAGCTGACGAACCCTCCGCCGGGTGGCTCATCCCCCATCGTCAGGGTCGCCCTTCCGCAACGGTCCCCGTGAGGGAGGCGAGTGCGGCGTCGAGGCGGCGGGTGGCCTCATCGGCGACCGGCCGGAGCGCGTCGAGTCCGCTCAGGGCCACCATCGTCTGCGGGTCGAGGGCCTGTACGACGGTGTGGTCGCCGTCGGCGCGGACGACCACGTTGCACGGCAACAGCAGGCCGATGGTGCGGTCTGCCTCCAGAGCCTGATGGGCGAGTGGCGGGTTGCAGGCGCCGAGAATGACGTAGTCCTCCATGTCCTGGTCGAGTTTCGCCTTGAGGGTGGCGGTGACGTCGATCTCGGTGAGGATGCCGAAACCCTGCTCACCGAGGGCCTCGCGAACCCGCGTGAGGGCCGTGGCGAAGTCGGTGTCGAGGTACACCGTGCGGTCGTAGCTCATGGATCGGCCTTTCCTGTCGGCTCGCCTGGCGCTGACGGGTGTCCATCCGCAGGCCAGGCATGCGTCAGCTGTTCGTCAGGGGCCTCCCACACGGGCTTCCGGCCTACCCGGGACCTCTTGAGAGCATCACCCGGAAGGCGGACCACGGACCACGCATCCCTCTGCCTGCGAAGGCGCAGGCCTGCCCGGCGGGCTGGGAAAACAGCTTGATCCGGGCCATGGCCGACCGGTTTCCAGCGTCGGGACAGGAGCGGTTCGCATTGCGACGCACGTCGGCACGGCGCTTTCATCGCCCCGAGCCGGATCCCCCTCACGCGGTCATGACGCCGTCTGCCACGCCGACGATGCCGGTCCCGCCCACAACGCCCCACGGAAGTGTCAAAGCCGGTGCGGGTGGCGGCATCACGAGCCCGGCAACCGTGCCAGTCCGGCGGCTGGGCGGGAAGGTCTCCCCGACCCTGCCCGCCTTCGTCCAGGCCCTGGTCCTGCAGGCCGGTACCTGGAGCCGCTGCTGTACGGGCGGATCGGCCGGGACCGGGCGCCGGACGATCGAGCCGGAGGACCTGGCCCACATCTCGCCGTACCCGACCGAGCACATCAACCGGTTCGGCGAATTCCACGCACGAACCCGGCATCCAGCCCGGACCGTACGACCCGAAGCTGGACGTCGACTTCACCCCGCTGCGCGAGCAGGACCTGGCCGCGACGGGTTTCGGCACGGCCGCCTGAACCAGGCCCCGCCCGACCGCCCGACCGCTCAGGCCGCGCTGTGGTGCGCGAGGGCGGCGTGCGGATCGGCGCCGTGCGGCAGGTGGTCGGTGTGGACGGTGACGGCGGTCAGCCGGGGCACGGCGTGGATGAGGGCGTGCTCTGCGGCGACTGCCACCTCGTGGGCGGCGACGACGGTCAGGTGGGGATCGACCACGATGTCGGCCTCGGCGCGTAGGGCGTGCCCGATCCAGCGCATGCGGACCTGGCCGACGCCGAGGACACCGTCGACGTCGCGCAGCGAGGTCTCGGCGGCATCGACCAGCTTCGGGTCGACCGAGTCCATCAGGCGCCGGTAGACCTCGCGAGCGGCGTCCTTGAGCACCATGAGGATCGCGGCGGTGATCAGCAGGCCGACGACCGGGTCGGCCCAGCGCCAGCCGAGCGCGGCGCCACCGGCACCGAGGAGGACGGCCAGGGAGGTGAAGCCGTCGGTACGAGCGTGCAGGCCGTCGGCGACCAGCGCGGCGGAGCCGATCCTGCGGCCGGTGCGGATGCGGTAACGGGCCACCCACTCGTTGCCGATGAAGCCGACCGCGGCGGCGATGGCCACCGCCCACAGGTGCGTGATGCCGCGGGGGCTGAGCAACCGGTCGACCGCTTCGTAGGCGGCCAGCGCGGAGGAAGCGGTGATCGTGAGCACGATGGCGATGCCGGCCAGGTCCTCGGCCCGGCCATACCCGTAGGTATAGCGGCGGTTCGCAGCCCGGCGGCCGAGGACGAACGCGATACCGAGAGGGACGGCGGTCAGCGCGTCGGCCGCGTTGTGGATGGTGTCGCCCAGCAGCGCCACAGAGCCGGATATCGCCACGATCACCGCCTGGATCACCGTGGTCGCCCCGAGGATGCCCAGGCAAAGCCAGACGGTGCGCATCCCCTCGCGGGAGGTCTCCATCGCGGAGTCGACCTTGTCCATCGCCTCATGGCTGTGCGGAGTGACCAGGTGGGCGAGTTGGTGGCGCGTCCGCGCCCACCGCCCGCCTCCGTGAGGATGGTCGTGCCCGTGGCCGTGGTCACCGTGCTGGTGCCCATGATCGCGGGCGGTCGCGCCGGGCCCTTGGTCGCGGTGGCTGTCGGCGTGCGAGTGCGGATGTCCGTGCGGCTCGTGGCTGTGGGGCTGCTCGCTCACGGGGGGCACCTTTCACGGCGGCGGGCTGGTGGTGGATGTGGACTTCAGTACTGTCGAACCCCATTATGTGCGTATGAACGCACGCATGCATCTACCAGGTGCGCACGACTCGCACCAGCCGGCGGAGGGTGAACGCATCGCTGTGGCGGTGGAGGTTCTCGGTCTGCTCGCCGACCGCACGCGTCTGGCCCTGCTGCGGCGGCTCGGCGAGGGAGAGGCCGATGTCACGACCCTGACCGCAGCGACCGGTGCGACGCGGACCTCGGTCAGCCAGCATCTGGCCCGGCTGCGCCTGTCCGGGCTCGTCACCACGCGCAAGGAGGGGCGCCGGGTCGTCTACGGCCTGCGCCACGGACACCTGCGCCGTCTGGTTGATGAGGCGCTGAACGTCGCCGACCACCAGATCGGCCACCTGCCGCCCCACGACTGACGCCCCACTTCGCAGGGGATACCGGCCGGTGACGTGGTCAGCGGATCGGGCGGGTCACGGTTCGACGGTTTGGCGGATGCGGCGGGAAGGGGTGAAGGCGTGCAGGTCGAGGACGCCGGGCGGGTCGGCAAGTCCCGGCCCGCCGGCCTGGACCCAGGCCGCTATGTCGTCTGCGGCGTCGCGGTCGTTGACCAGGCCGGGCCGGACGGGCCGTCCGCCGGCCGCGCGGCCGGCGGCGGAGGGCTGGATGACGACGAACGCGTGTTCGCAGGCGTCCAGGCAGCCGGTGACGCGCACCTGTGCGATCTGTGCGAGGGATGAGCGGAGCTGGTCGAGCCGGGCGGCGTGGTCCGGGCCGGGGATTTTGGCCGTGCCGCAGCAGCAGCCGCGGCAGACGGTGACCGTACTGCGGGCCGCCCCAGGGTTGGCGGGGGCGGCTTTGCGGCTGCGGCGGCTCACGGGCCGTTCCCGCTGCGGGCGCGGCACCAGGCGGCGTCGGCCGGCAGGCGCGGGCCGGCAGGCGCGGGCCGTTCAGGCCGACGATGACGGTGGAGCCCTCGCGCCCGGCAACACCGAGGGGCAGCGGCAGGGTGCCGGCCAGGTCCCAGATGAGCAGACCGGTGACGAAGACCGCGGCGATGACGAGGTTCTGCACCACCAGGCGCCGGGCGCGACGCGAGAGCGCGACGACGGTGGGGATGGTGGCGAGTTCGTCGCGGACCACGACGACGTCGGCGGTCTCCAGGGCGAGGTCGGATCCGGCCCGGCCCATGGCGATGCCGGTGTGGGCGGCGGCGAGGGCGGGGGCGTCGTTGACGCCGTCGCCCACCACCAGCACCTTGTGCCCGGCCTGCCGCAGTTCCTTCACGGCGGTGACCTTGTCCTGCGGGAGCAGTCCCGCGCGGACGTCGGGCCGAGCACCCCTTCGACATCAAGGAGCTCGATCCCGCCGGCCTCCGCCGCCGACGCGACACCCGGCAAGGGAAGGTGAACCTTGCGAAACACCGCCATGAACACCCTTCGCCTCCGCCATCAGATTTTACAAGATGTAGTAGCTTCCGGATGGGGTCGGAGCCGCCGCGAGCGTTTTCCGAAGCCTGACTTTCCCGTATTCCGAGTCGAAGGCCCTCCATGTCCGTCCTGACCTATCCCGAAGCCGTGGGCGTCGGCCTGCTGCAAGGCGTCACCGAGCTGTTCCCCGTCTCCAGCCTGGGGCACAGCATCCTGATACCCGCGCTGCTCGGCGGGCACTGGAAGCACGACCTGGACGTGTCCGCCGACGGGTCCCTCTACCTCAACGAGCTGGTCGGCCTGCACCTGGCCACCGCACTCGCGCTCGTCGTCTACTTCCGGCGGGACTGGATCCGCGTGATCCGGGGCCTCACAACCTCGATCACCCAGCGCCGCATCCAGACCGTGGACCAGAAGCTCGCCTGGCTGATCATCACGGCCTGTATCCCGGTGGGCGTCGCCGGCATCGCGCTCGACAAAGTCTTCCGTACGACGCTCGGACGACCCGTCCCCACCGCGATCTTCCTGGCTCTCAACGGCATCGTCCTCTTCGTCACCGAACAGCTGCGGCGCGGCGGGACGGGCCACAGACGGGCCGGGGCCGCCGTCACCCCCGACGAGGAGCATCTGCCGGCGGACGAGCAGTCCGACCTGCGGATCACGCGGATGACCATCCGCCAGGCCGTGACGATCGGCGCGGCCCAGATCCTCGCCCTGCTGCCCGGCATCAGCCGCTCCGGCTCCACCATCAGCGCGGGCATCTTCAAGGGCCTCAACCATGAGGACTCCGCCCGCTTCGCGTTCCTGCTCGCCACCCCCGTGATCGGCGGAGCCGCGATGCTCAAGCTGCCCCCACTGCTCGGTTCCGGGGGCAACGGTCTGCGCGGACCTCTGCTGGCGGGCAGCGTCGCCGCCTTCGTCGCGGCCTACCTCGCGACCCGCTATCTGGTCCGGTACTTCGAGAACCGCACCCTCATCCCGTTCGCCGTCTACTGCACCCTGGCCGGGCTCGGCAGCCTCGCCTACTTCACCATCGGCTGAACGGACACCCTCTCACGCACACCAGGGCCGCACCCGCCGGACCGTCACGCCGGCTCGGGCAGCCGACGAGCCCGCCCGCCGTCGCATGGGCCGCGCCGCCCGCCGGGCAGCCCACCGCTACGACCCGCTACGACCCCGAGCGCATCGTCGACACCTACGAAGAGCTGTTCACCGAGCCGGCCGCCTCCCGGAACTCCCGGGTCTGGCAACGCACCAAGTCCCGCTGGCACGGCCTGGCCGCACGAACGCTGCGCCGACCGGGGCACCGCCCGCATCTCCGCCCGGGCCGGCGCACGCCTTCGGCGCTCACCCGCGTCGTGCGATGTGACGCCTGCTACCTTTCGAAAGGTGGCAAATGCTGAACCCGTGAGCCGCTGGCTCGTCCTTCTGATCAGACTTCCCGCACAGCCGTCACGGCACCGGGTGGGCGTCTGGCGGGAGCTGCGCAGGATCGGCGCCCTCTCGCTCGGCCAGGGGACCCGGGCCGTACCGGACGTGCCGGTCTTCACCGACGGCATCGCGCGGGCGGTCTCGCTGACCGAGCAGGCCGACGGCCAGGTCGTGACGCCAACGCCTCCGGGCATGGCCCCCGGAACGCCGTGCGTCTGCAGGAGATGTTCGATGCCGCCCGTTCCGCGGACTGGGCGGAGTTCGTGGCCGACTGCGGCAGGTTCGAGGCGGAGATCGCCAACGAGATCCGCGTCGCCAAGTTCACGCTTGCCGAACTGGAGGAGGAGCAGTCACTGGAGCGGCTGCGGCGCCGGCACCGCGACCTGACGGCACGCGACGTGTTCGGCACCCCGGAGGCGGCCGAGGCCGGCCGACGGCTCAAGCTGTGCGCGGCCGTCTGCGAGGAGTACGCCGAGCCCATCTTCGCCGCCCTGCACCAGGCCCCGGAGACGGAACAGTGAGCACCGCATCGACAGGGCAGGCGGCTCCGGCCCGGCACATGTGGCCGTTGTACGCCGCCGGCTTCACCACCGCCTTCGGCGCGCACGGGATCGCCGCCAACCTCGGCGGCCACACCAGGGGCGCGGTCACCTCGCTGCTGGTCCTCGGCGGTCTGCTCGCCCTGTACGACGGTGCCGAAGTGCTGCTCAAGCCGGTGTTCGGGACGCTCGCCGACCGTATCGGCGCGCGCCCGGTGCTGCTCGGCGGGCTCGTGGCCTTCGCCGCCGCGTCCGCCCTGTACGTCGTCGCCGACAGTCCCGGCTGGCTGTGGGCCGCCCGCCTCGGGCAGGGTGCGGCGGCGTCCGCCTTCTCCCCGTCGGCCTCCGCACTGGTCGCCCGGCTCAACCCGGCCGCCAAACACGGCCGGGCTTTTGGCAGTTACGGCTTCTACAAGTCGATCGGCTACACCCTCGGCCCCCTTCTCGGCGGTGTCCTGGTGTGGGCCGGGGGCCTGTGGCTGCTGTTCGCCGTCCTCGCCATGCTGGGCGCCGTGGTCGCCGTATGCGCCGCCCTCGCCGTCCCTGTCGTACCACCGCTGCCCAAGGCCCGGCAGACGGTGCTGGATCTCGCCCGGCGGCTGGCCGACCCGGCGTTCCTCGCCCCCACCGCGGCGCTCGCCGCGGCGACGGCCGCCCTGTCGGTCGGGGTGGGCTTCCTGCCTGTGTCCGGGCGGGCGGCGGGCCTGGGTACGGTCACCACCGGCGCTGCCGTGTCTGTGCTGGCCGCCTGCGCGGCCGTGGTCCAGCCGCAGGCCGGACGCGCACTGGACCGGGGGCGGCTCACGACCCGTACGGGCATCACGGCGGGACTGCTGCTCACCGCTGCCGGAATGGGGTTCGCCACGCTGCCGGGCCTCACGGGGATCCTCCTGGGCGCCGCCCTGATCGGAGCCGGAACCGGCCTGATCACCCCGCTCGGCTTCGCCGCCCTCGCCGTCGGCACCCCCGCCGAACGGCTCGGGCAGACCATGGGCGCCGCCGAGCTCGGCCGTGAACTCGGCGACGCGGGCGGGCCGTTGCTCGTCGCGACGGTCGCCTCCCTGACCACCCTCACCCACGGCTACGCCGTACTCGGTGTCCTCCTCGCTCTCGGTCCGCTCCTCAGCGCCGTACGGCGCCGCCCCGCCGGGGGGTGAACCCCGCACAGTGGACGGCGCCGGGTGCGACGGCGGGTGTCAGCGGCCGCTGACGGCGAGTTCGTAGTCGCCGGCCAGGTCGCCCAGAAGGGTGCCGGCGGTGATGTCGCTGGGGACGTGGCCGGCCATGTAGAGGCGGGAGTAGAGGACCTCGTCCTGCATCCACCGGTAGTCCGCGGCCCGGTGCGGGGAGAGGGCGGTGAGGTAGATGACGGCGGCGGACCGGGCGGCGTGGCTGGAGGGGTAGGAGTACGGGCCCTTGGCTCCGGGCTTGATGTGCTTGTCCGGGCGCAGGGTGGTGTCCAGGACGTAGGGGGCGGGCTGCTTGTCCTTGGCGGCCACCTGGTCGCTGATGGTCTTGGCCAGCTTCAGCGCCGCCTTGAGCTCTGCCTTCTCGGCCGTGCCCTGCGCGGCGGGGACCATGTCGCGCTGGTCCTGGAGGTAGAGCTTCCAGATGTCCTTCTTGCCGTGCAGTTCCAGCCAGGTGGCGGCCTTCTTACCCGCCGCCGTGCGGGTCTTGGCGAGCTGCTGGACCTGGTGGAGTTCGGCGGTGCGCTGCGCTGCCGCGGGCGGGGCGGGGATCTGCTGGGCGGCCCAGGCGGCGAACGCCTTGTCGTCGCGGGTGGTGCCGTGTGCCCTCTTCCACTGGGCGAAGAGGGCGTCGGCCCTTGCGCGCTGGTCGTCCGCCTTCTTACCGATGGCGGCGATCTGGGCGTCGCTGAAGAGTGTGGGCGGCGGATCCTGCTTGATCTTGTCCGTCGCGCCGGGCTTCTTCTTCGAGGAGGCGGCCGGCGTGATCAGCTGCGGTCGTAGCGCGCCGACGGCGATGGCCGCGACGGCGAGCAGCGCGATCAGGGCGTACGGCCATTTGATACCGCGCAGGACGTTCATGCGGCGGGGATCCTTTCGGCGGGGAGCGGTGCGGGGTTCACCGCGGTGGTGAAGTGTGCGCGGGCGAGCCGGCGCACGTCGTTGTCGGGCAGGCCCGGGGTGAGCAGGGACTGGCCGACGATGTACTTGCTGAGCGAGACCGGCCGGACACCCATGCCGAGCAGCAGCCGGTCGGCGGGGGCAGGCCGCGTTCCGCCCCTGGTCTCGATCAGGACGTGTCCGGGGTCGAGCGCGGCGGTGCGGTGGCCGCTGAGGACGCCGTCGAGGGTGACCCGGCTGCCACCGTCGAGGTCGGCGAGGGCGGCACGGACGTAGCGGACCTCGGCGGCGGCGGACAGTTCCTTGGCCATGACGGGGACACCGGCCCGTTCCAGCATCTCGTCGACGAACCGGGCCGCACGCTCGGTGAGGTCCCCGTACCCGGTGGCCGGGACCTTCAGGGCGTGCTTGAGCGTGGCGCCGCGACCGTCCTTGGTCTTGGCCTCGACCCGGCACAGGCCGTCCTCGGCGTACAGGCGGGTACGGACCTTCCAGCGGCGGCGCCGCTGGACGTGGGCCCGCCAGGCGCCGAGCTGCTCGGTGTCGAAGTACATGCTGAGGTAGCTCGTCGTACGGCGCCCGCCGAGATCGAGGACATGGTGGCTGTCGGCCAGGTGGGCGACGAGACGGCGGGCCCGGTCGAGAGGGTCCAGGTACTTGCGGTCCACCCGGTGCTGGAGCGCCGCTGCCGCGTCCACCTCGGCGAGTGTCGCACCGCGCGCTCCCCCACCGAACCGTCGGGCCGACCCACAGCCATGCTTCTACAACATGTAGTAGATTAGCGAGAAGGCCACCACTGATTCACCGCGAAGTCATCAGCATGCCATCGCGGGCGTGGGGATGACCGGCGGCGCCGGGCCGTTCCGCGCCGCCTCCTGCTGACACGGAAGGACCTGCCCATGACCGAGGCCGCCACCGCGCAACTGGCCTTCGACGGATCCGGCGTCGACGGCTCGCTGTTCACCGCCGTCACCGACTTCGCCCGCGACACCAAGTGGCTGAACACCCCCTTGGAGCTGTGGACCAACCTCGGTCTGGGCGTCTTCGCGGTGCTCATGGTGCTGGGCTGGTGGAACGCGCGCCGCCGCGGCACACGGGAGACGACGGTCGCACTGGCCGCGCCGGTCGCCGTCGTGGCCGCCTTCGCCGCCGCCGAGGTGGTCAAGAAGATCGTCGGCGAGGTACGGCCCTGCCGGTCGATGCCCCACGCCTACATCGTCGACGCCTGCCCCGCGCCCTCCGACTACGCCTTCCCCAGCGGCCACACCACCGTCGCCGCCGCGACCGTGGCCGCCCTGTTCCTGCTCGACCGCCGCCTGAGCGCCATCACGGCCCTGTTCGCCGTGGTGGAGGGCTTCACCCGGGTCTACGTCGGCGCCCACTACCCCCACGACGTCCTCGGCTCCACGCTCCTCGCCCTCCCGGTCGCCTACCTCACGAGCCTCGCCCTGCGCCGCTGGGCCACCCCGCTGGTCGCATCCCTGAGCACCGGCGCCCTGCGCCCGCTGCTGGCCGGCGAACCCGTAGCCGCCCCGAAGCACGCCCGGTAAACCTCTGCCGCATCCGACCACTGTCACAGACCGGCTTCCACAGGGTGCCGACGCCAGTCGTACGGGGAATCCCCGAGCTTCGCGCGTCGCCGGTCGTAGCCGTTGATCAGGGCCCGGCCTCCGACGCACGCCGAGACCGCCAGGCGTGACGGCGAACACGAACACCGCGAACGCGGCGACCCAGGGACCGTGTACGAGCGGCGCGCCCCAGCCAGGGAAGACCGCTCCCGCTCACACCCCTCCGCACCGGGCCGGTCACCTCGTGGGCAGGTGTGCTCCGGCGGCATGGGCGTGCATCGCCGCTTCGAACAGCCGCTCCGTGTCGTGCGCGGTCAGAGCCAGGCTCGCGCAGCAGGCCGCCATCAGCACCGCGAACGCCGCCGTCGCGCCGTTGTGCCGCGACAGCGGCCGGGGCCATCAGCGCCTGGACACGCTGCGGCACCGGCCCACCCGTGGCGGCCAGAGCCGCCTGCCGGGCGCGGCTCACCGCCAAGGCCGCCCCTGCGACGGCCCGCGCCACCAGGCGCCGGTCCGCCACCTCGACCCCCGCCTCCTCGTCCGCCCACCGCTCGACCGCATACGCCCCGGCCCGCTCCAGCGGCCGCAGCGACGGATCGATCGTGGCCGCAAGATATAGCACCAGTGAGAACACATGGTGCCGATGGCGCAGGTGCGCACGCTCACGGGCGAGCAGGGCCCGGCGTTCCGGCGCGTCCAGGAGCCCAGGGCGTCACGGCGTGAGCAGCAGGCTGTCGCCGCGCTCCCTGGCGGCGGCGTGACGCTTGGCCACGTCCTGCCAGTTGACGACGGCCCACATGGCGTCGATGAAGTCGACCTTCTGGTTCCTGTACTGGAGGTAGAAGGCGTGCTCCCAGGCGTCGAAGACCAGGACCGGGGTGGAGCCCTGGCCGACGTTGCCCTGGTGGTCGTAGACCTGCTCCACGATCAGGCGGCCGCTCAGCGGCTCGTACGCCAGCACGCCCCAGCCCGAACCCTGGGTGGTGGCGGCGGCCTTGGTGAGCTGGGCCTTGAATGCGGCGAAGGAGCCGAAGGACTCGGTGATCGCGTCGGCCAGGTCACCGACGCCGTCCTGGGCGAGGGGCTCGCCGCCGCCGTCCTTCGGACCCGTCATGTTCTGCCAGTAGATGCTGTGCAGGATGTGTCCGGAGAGGTGGAAGGCCAGGTTCTTCTCCAGGCCGTTGATCGACCCCCACGCCTCCTTGTCCCGCGCCTCGGCCAGCTGCTCCAGCGTGTCGTTCGCGCCCTTGACGTACGCCGCGTGGTGCTTGTCGTGGTGCAGCTCGATGATCTCCGGACTGATGACCGGGGCGAGCGCCGAGTAGTCGTACGGAAGTTCCGGAAGCGTGTAAAGCGCCATGTCCAACGCCCTCCGACGTTATTGCGAATGATATGCAGATGCACACTAGCAGTAAGAACGCCAACTTGCGATCAGGCGTCGGACGCAGGACCCACTCCCCCATGACACGCCGCGGGAAGGGCAGGCAGGCCGGGCGCCCCGAGGGCGCCGGCCGGCCTTCCGCGGGTCCGGGCGCGCTCGCGAGTCGTTCGTCCCGGGCGGGCGCGTCACCCCTCGCCCTCCAGGTCGCCCTCGGTCTCCAGGTACGCCTGCCGCAGCTCCGCCAGCAGCGCCGGGTCCGGCTTCGCCCACATCCCCCGCGACTCCGCCTCCAGCAGCCGCTCCGCGATGCCGTGCAGGGCCCGGGGGTCGGCCTGCTGGAGGAACGCGCGGTTCGCGGGGTCCAGGACGTACGTCTCGGTGACCTTGTCGTACATCCAGTCGGCGACCACTGCGGTCGTGGCGTCATAGCCGAACAGGTAGTCCACGGTGGCGGCGAGTTCGAAGGCCCCCTTGTAACCGTGCCGGCGCATCGCCTCGATCCACTTGGGATTGACCACGCGCGCCCGGAAGACGCGTGAGGTCTCCCCGACGAGGGTGCGGGTGCGGACGGTCTCCGGGCGGGTGGAGTCGCCGATGTACGCCTCGGGCGCGGTGCCGTGCAGCGCGCGGACGGTCGCGACCATGCCCGGCAGCCACTCCAGGTCGCCGTGCTTGCCGAGGTGGATCACCGCGTCCGCCCCGAAGCCGCCGTGGTGGACGGCGATCGGGTTTTCGCCGAAGCCGCGCGGGGGCTGGATGAGGACGAGCAGGTTGCCGAACCGCAGGGCGGCGAGGACGATGTCGCCCTCCTTGTCGCGGCTGTGGTCGACGAACATCTCGCCGGGCGCCGGGCCCCAGTGTTCCTCCACCGCCGCGCGCAGTTCCTTCGGCAGCGTGGCGAACCAGCGCCGGTGGTCGGCCGCCGGGACACGTACCGGGTTGCGGGCGAGCTGTTCCTCGGTGAGCCAGTCCTGGTCGTGGCCGCCCGCCTCGATGAGCGCGCGGATCAGTTCGTCACCGCCGCCGGAGGCCAGGCCGGGGATGTCCGGGCCGGCGCCGAAGTCGTAGCCCTCGTCGCGCAGACGCCGGAGCAGGGCGACGACGCCGGCGGGGGTGTCCAGGCCGACCGCGTTGCCGATCCGGGAGTGCTTGGTGGGGTAGGCCGGCAGGACCAGGGCCGGCCGCCTGCGGGCCGGGGGGATGCGCCGAAGGCGGGCGTGGCGTACGGCGATTCCGGCGACCCTGGCCGCCCGCTCGGGGTCGGCGACGTAGGCCGGGAGGCCGTCGGCGTCGATCTCCTAGAAGGAGAAGGGCACCGTGATCAGGCGGCCGTCGAACTCGGGCACCGCGATCCGGCCGGCCGCGTCCAGCGGCGAGACGCCCTCGTCGCTCTCCGCCCAGGCCGTGCGGGAGCCGGTCAGGTACAGGGCCTGGAGGATGGGGACGTCGAGGGCGGTGAGCACGCCCGCGTCCCAGGACTCGTCGTCGCCAACGGCCGACGCCTCGGCGGGCCTGGTGCCACCGGCCGCGAGGACCGTGGTGACGATGGCGTCGGCGGCGCCGAGCGAGGCGATCAGTTCCGACTCGCGCGCCCGCAGGGAGGCGACGTACAGGGGCAGCGGCCGGCCGCCCGCCTCCTCGACCGCGTCGCACAGGGCGTGGACGAAGGCCGTGTTGCCGCTCATGTGGTGGGCGCGGTAGTAGAGCACCGCGACGGTCGGCCCGCTGTCCGGCCGGTCCGGGCGTTCGAGCGGGCCCCAGGTCGGCGCGGGTGCCGGCGCGTCGAAGCCGTGACCGGTGAGCAGGACGGTGTCCGACAGGAACCGCGCGAGCTGTTCGAGGTTGGCGGGCCGCCGTGGGCGAGGTAGGCGTGGGCCTCCGCGGCGATGCCGACGGGGACGGTGGAGGCGGCCATCAGCTGGGCGTCGGGCGCCTGTTCACCGGTCAGGACGACCACCGGGCGCCCGTCCGCCAGCAGCAGGTCGATGCCGTCCTGCCAGGCGCGGATGCCGCCCAGCAGGCGTACCACCACCAGGGCGACACCTTCGAGGAGGACCGGGAGGTCGTCCAGGGCCAGGCGGGCGGGGTTGGCGAAGCGGTAGCCGACCGGGCCCGCGGCCGCGCGGGCGCTGAGCAGGTCGGTGTCGGACGTCGACAGGAGCAGGATCTCGTGGGCGGGCGGGACTCGCTCCCCGGACGGAGTGGGCATGCGTCGCCTGGCCTTCCTCGGGGTCCGCGCCCCGGGCGGTGCCGGAATGGGTCTCCCCCTCGGAGCGGGCCGAAGGCGAGGGAGGGGAGTTCCTGGCTCATCCGGCGTCGTGAGGCCGGATTCACAGTGGCGGGACCGCGCCGGATTCGCACCGGCTTCCTCTCGTGCCGCCGTGATGGCGGTTCGTGGACCAGGTGATCCACTGTGGAGCACAGTAAGGGTCACCGGATTAACGCGGGGCATACATCACTGATGATCGTAGGTATGCTCACCGCCATGCCCACGGCAGCCCCTCCTCCATCGCCCCAGGCCACCCCGGCCGCGCGGGACCGCGGTGACGCCTGCCCCGGAGCGCTGCGCCTGCACGCGGCGGACGACGGCGCCCTCGCCCGTGTCCGGCTCCCCGGCGGGATCCTGACGGTCGGGCAGGCGGTGGCGCTCGGCCGTGCCGCCCGGCGGCTGGGCGACGGCGACCTGCACCTGACGTCGCGTGGCAATGTGCAGTTGCGCGGCTTGGCGGCCGACTGCGGCGGGGAGCCGGCGCGGTTGCTGGACGCGGCCGGCCTGCTGCCCTCGCGGGAGCACGAGCGGGTGCGCGACATCGTCGCCTCGCCCCTGTCCGGGCTCGACGGCGGGGGTTCGCTGGACGTACGCCCCTGGCTGACGGCCCTGGACGCCGCGTTGTGCGCGAGCGAGGCCGCCGGAGGTCTGTCGGGCCGGTTCCTGTTCGCCCTGGACGACGGGCGCGGTGATGTGGCCGGCCTCGGCACCGACGTCACGGTGCGCGCGACCGGGGACGGCGGAGCGTGGCTCACCCCCGGTTCGGTCCGGGTCGCCGCCGCTGACGCACCGCTCGCGGCGCTGGTGGCCGCCGAGGTCTTCCTGGAGGCCGCCCGCCCGCACCGGACACGGACCTGGAGGGTGTCCGAACTCCCCCTGCCGGAAGGCGAACTGGACCGCCTGGTGCGGGACCGGCTGACGGCCCCGGGCATCGGCCGGGAGGACCGTCCGGAGCCTGCCGGGTCGGCCGGCGGGCCGCCCCCGGACGTCGTGGGCGAGACCCTGTCCGCGCACGTCGCCCCGGGGCGGCTCTCGGCGTCCCAGTGGGAGGCGCTGACGGTCGCGGCGGACACCGAGCTGCGGCTGACCCCTGGCGCGGCGTGGTCGTCCCCGTCGTGGGCGCCACCGCGGCGCGGGGCGCCGAGTCGCTCGGACGTCTCCGCGCGGCCGGACTGGTCACCGATCCCGCCTCCCCCTGGCTGCGCGTGGGTGCCTGCGTCGGCCGCCCCGGTTGTGCGCGGGCGCACGGCGACGTACGGACGGACGCCGCGCGGGCGCTCGAAGCGTGGGGCCGCTGCGCCCTCCCCCTGTACTGGTCCGGGTGTGAACGGCGCTGCGGGCACCCCAGTGGTGACCATGTCGACGTCCTCGCCGCCCCGGACGGCGGGTACCGCCTGTCGGCCGCCACGGCGGCAGGCGGGCCGTGACCGCGGCCGGTCCTTCCCGGATAGGTGCCGCCCTGGCGGCGATCACCTCATGACCCGCAAGACGACCGAGAGCAGTGAGAAGAGCACCGTGACCACCCACGTCTACGAGAAGGACGGGGCGGCGATCTACCGCCAGTCCTTCGCCACCATCCGCGCCGAAGCGGACCTCGGCGGGCTGCCCGCCGACGTCAGCCAGGTCGCGGTGCGCATGATCCACGCCTGCGGGATGGTCGACCTGGTCGAGGACCTGGTGCACACGCCCGCCGTGGTGGCCCGCGCCCGCGAGGCCCTGCGCGCCGGCGCACCGATCCTCTGCGACGTGCAGATGGTGGCCAGCGGTGTCACCCGCAAGCGGCTGCCCGCCGGCAACGACGTGATCTGCACGCTGTCCGACCCGGCCGTCCCGGAGCTGGCCGCCAGGATGGGCACGACGCGCAGCGCCGCCGCGCTGGAGCTGTGGCGGGACCGGCTGGAGGGCGCGGTCGTCGCCGTCGGCAACGCGCCCACCGCTCTCTTCCGGCTGCTGGAGATGATCGAGGAGGGCGCTCCGCGGCCCGCCGCCGTCATCGGCGTCCCGGTCGGCTTCGTCGGCGCGGCCGAGTCCAAGGACGCCCTGGCCGGGCATCCTTCCGGCCTGGAGCACCTGGTGGTGCGCGGGCGCCGCGGTGGCAGCGCCATCGCCGCCGCCGCGCTGAACGCGATCGCGAGCGAGGAAGAGTGAGCGGCAAGCTGTACGGGGTGGCTCGGCCCCGGTGACCCCGCGCTGATGACCGTGCGGGCCGTCGAGGTCATCGCCGGGGCCGACGTGGTGGCTTACCACAGCGCCCGGCACGGCCGTTCCGTCGCGCGCTCGATCGCGGCGAAGCACATCCGGCCGGGCTGCTCGCCGGGTCGAGAACGCAGGCGCCGGAGAAGCTGGTGCCGAACCGGCCGGTGACGTCGTGCGGGGACGGGTCGGCGTGCGGCGGAGCCCTTACCGGGTATCAGTCGATGACCGGGAAAGATCCCCGCCCAAGGTGCGCGCGGACCCACCGGGCCGCTTCCCCGGGATCCGGCAGGACGGGCACTCCCGCCGGCACCGGTGGTCTGCGGACCACGACGACGGGCAGCCCCGCCTCCCGGGCGGCGGTCAGTTTCGGCGCGGTGGCGGCGCCGCCGCTGTCCTTGGTGACGAGGACATCGATTCGGTGGTGGTCCAGCAGCTCGCGCTCACGGTCGAGGGTGAAGGGGCCGCGGTCGAGCAGCACCTCCATGCGGGGCGGGTGCGGCGGCTCGGGCGCGTCCACGGACCGTACGAGGAACCACGGGTCGGTGAGGCCGGCGAAGGCCGCGAGGCCCAGGCGGCCGGTGGTCAGGAAGACGCGCCGGCCGAGCGCGGGCAGCGACCGGGCCGCCTCCTCCAGCGAGCCCACCTCGTGCCACCGGTCGCCCGCGACGGGGACCCAGCCGGGCCGGCGCAGGGCGAGCAGGGGAACATGGGTGGCGGCAGCGGCCCGTGCCGCGTTGAAGCTGATCTCTCCGGCGAAGGGGTGGGTGCCGTCGACGACCGCGTCGACGCCGTGCTCCCGCAGCCACGCCGCCAGTCCCTGCGTCCCGCCGAAGCCGCCGACGCGGGTCTCGCCCGGGGGCAGCCGGGGGCCGGCGACGCGTCCGGCCAGGGAGCTGGTCAGTCTCAGGCCGGGTGTGCCGTGGAGGAGTTCGGCGAGGCGGCGGGCTTCCGTGGTGCCGCCGAGGATCAGTACGTGCATGGGAGTGTGGTTCCGTTCATGGGGAGCAGTGAGGGTCGGGGCGTGGGTCAGGCGAACGGTACGGGCGGGGGCCGGGTCGCCGGTGCGGCGAACGGCGGCCGTCGCGCCCAGCTGGAGCACACGGGGCTGCGGCACGGCTGGACCACGGGGGCCTGCGCGACGGCGGCCACGACGGCCGCGTACACCGCCCTGCTGACCGGTGAGTTTCCCGACCCGGTGACGATCACGCTACCCAAGGGGCAGACTCCGTCGTTCGCGCTGGCCGCCGAGGAGCTGGCCCCCGGCCGCGCGATGGCGGGCATCGTGAAGGACGCGGGCGACGACCCGGACGTCACGCACGGCGCGCTGGTCCGGGCCACGGTCCGCCGGCTGCCCGCGGGCAGCGGCGTCGTCTTCAGGGCGGGCCCCGGCGTGGGCACCGTCACGCGGCCCGGCCTGCCCCTGCCGGTCGGCGCGGCGGCCGTGAATCCCGTCCCCCGGCGGATGATGACCGAGCACGTCGCCGAGGTGGCCGCGCGGTACGGCGGCAGCGGCGACGTGGAGATCACCGTCTCCGTCGACGACGGCGAGGAGATCGCCCGCTCCACCTGGAACCCCCGGCTCGGCATCCTGGGCGGCCTGTCCGTCCTCGGCACCACCGGGATCGTCGTGCCGTACTCCTGCTCCGCCTGGATCGACTCCATCCGGCGCGGTGTGGACGTGGCCCGCGCGGTGGGACGCACCCATGTCGCCGGCTGCACCGGGTCGACGTCCGAGAAGACGGTGGTCGCCGAGTACGGCCTGCCCGAGGACGCCCTGCTCGACATGGGCGACTTCGCGGGCGCCGTACTGAAGTACATCCGCCGGCACCCGGTGGACCGGCTCACGATCTGCGGCGGCTTCGCCAAGGTCTCCAAGCTCGCGGCGGGCCATCTGGACCTGCACTCCGGGCGCTCCCAGGTCGACAAGGGCTTCCTGGCCGAACTGGCCCGCGGCGGCGGCGCGGACGAGTCCCTGGCCGCCCGGGTGGGCGCCGCCACCACCGGTCTCGCCGCGTTGCAGCTGTGCCAGGCGGCCGGGGTGCCGCTCGGTGACCTGGTGGCGCGGGCGGCCCGGGACGAGGCCCTCGCCGTGCTGCGCGGGGCGCCGGTCGCCGTGGACGTCATCTGCGTCGACCGGGACGGCACGGTGGTGGGGCGCAGCACGGTCCGCTGAGGTCTTCGGCCGGGACGGAGCGCCCCGACGCCCGTGCACCCGACTTGCCCGTCAGCGGAGATGGCGCTCCCGCTCGGGCGAGTACAGGTGGCTGTCGCGGAACTGCTCCGCCCCGAGCGTCCGCCCCACCGTGATCACCGCTGTGCGCAGGACGTCCGCCTCCTTCACCTGCCGGGCGATCTCGTCCAGGGTGCCCCGGATGATCAGCTCCTCGGGGCGGGAGGCGTAGGCCACGACCGCGGCGGGGCAGTCGGCGCCGTAGTGCGGGAGGAGTTCCGCCACCACGCGGTCCACGTACCTGGCCGCCAGGTGCAGCACGATCAGCGCTCCGCCGCGGCCGAGCGTGGCCAGGCCCTCGCCCTCCGGCATGGCGGTGGCGCGGTTGGCGACACGGGTGAGGATGACGGTCTGGCCCACGGTGGGCACGGTCGGTTCCCGCTTGAGGGAGGCGGCCGCGGCGGCGGAGGCGGGAACGCCGGGGACGACCTCGTAGGGGACCTGGGCCGCGTCCAGTCGCCGCATCTGTTCGGCGACCGCGCTGAACACGGACGGATCGCCGGAATGCAGCCGGGCCACGTCGTGCCCCTGCTCGTGGGCGCGGAGCAACTCGGCGGTGATCTCGTCCAGGTCGGACCGGGCGGTGTCCACCAGGCGTGCGTCCGGCGGGCATTCGGCCAGCAGTTCGCGTGGGACGAGGCTGCCCGCGTACAGGCAGACCTGGCAGGCGGCGAGCGTCCGGGCACCGCGCACAGTGATCAGGTCGGCGGCGCCGGGGCCGGCGCCGATGAAGTACACGGTCATATGTCAGCTCCTGGTGAGGGGTTGTCGGTCTTCCGTACGGCCCACCGGGTGACCGGCATGGCCTGCCGCCAGCCGGTGAAGCCGCCCACCGGCACGGCGTGCGCCACCGCGAGCCGCACCGGTGACCGGCCGCCCGCCCGCCTCCCGGCGGGGCCACCGGGTCCCGCCGGGCCCGCCGCCCGTTGCCGGGCGTTTCCCCGCGGGCCCGGTGGATACCCGTCCGGTCCGCGCCGCGGGTCCCGGGAACGTCGCAGGGGACGGGCCCGGACACGGCTGCGGGGCCGCGGGCCCGTGCCAGCGGTGGTGCGAGCCACCGGCGGGTGCCGTGGTGCCGGCGCGGGGCGGCGGGACCGGTCCGGCCGGGCAGCGCGCGCACGCTTCCGCGGCGGCCGGACGGGGATTCCGCGACCAGCCCGCGGTCACCGAACACCGGATGCCGGACGCCGGACGTGCGACGCCGCCCGCCGGGGCGGCCGGGCGTCACGGAACCGTCCGGCCTCCTGGCCTCCTCACGTGGGAAGGAAGCATGTGAACCGCACGATCCAGGCGCCGGCCGCGCCCGGCCCGCACAGCCTCCGCGAGTACGCGCTCATCGCCGACGGCGAACGCGGCGCCCTCATCGGCCCGCAGGGCGACATCGCCTGGATGTGCGCACCGCGCTGGGACTCCGACGCCGTCTTCGGCACACTCGTCGGCGGCGCGGGCCACTACACCGTGCAGCCCGCCGGCCGGTTCGTATGGGGCGGCCGGTACGAGGACGGGACGCTGATCTGGCGCAGCCGGTGGGTCACCGAGGACAGCATCGTCGAGTGCCGCGAGGCCCTCGCCTTCCCCGGCGACGCGCACCACGCCGTCGTACTGCGCCGCGTCACCGCGGTCGAGGGCACGGCACGGGTCGGCGTGCGGCTGGAGCCGGCCGCCGGGTTCGGCACCCGCCGACTGCGCCGGCTGCGCCGCGACCGCGCCGGGGTGTGGACCGGCCAGGCCGGTGACCTGCGGCTGCGCTGGAGCGGAGCGGCCGCGGCCCGGCCCGGCCCGCGCGGAATCGGTCCGACCGGGCTGAGCATGAGCATGACCCTGCGGCCCGGGGAGCGGCACGACCTGGTCCTGGAACTGTCCGACGGTCCGCTCCCGGCCGCACTCGATCCCGACCGGATCTGGAAGGCGACCGAAGCCGCGTGGGCCCGTCAGGTGCCCCGCCTGGAGACGGGCCTGGCCCCGGAGGACGCCCGGCACGCCTACAGCGTGCTGCGGGGTCTCACCAGCGGCTCGGGCGGGATGGTCGGCGCCGCCACCATGAGCCTGCCGGAGCGGGCCGAGGCGGGACGCAACTACGACTACCGGTACGTGTGGATCAGGGACCAGTGCTACGCGGGCCAGGCCGCCGCCGCAGCGGGCGGCCACCCGCTGCTCGACGACGCGGTGCGATTCGTCTGCGCCCGCCTCCACCAGGACGGCGACCGCCTCATGCCCGCCTACACCACCGACGGAGGCCGGGTACCCGACCAGCGCACCCTGAGCCTGCCGGGCTACCCGGGCGGCTACGACCGCGTCGGCAACTGGGTCAACCGGCAGTTCCAGCTCGACGCCTTCGGTGAGGCACTGCTGCTGCTCGCCGCCGCGGACCGGCAGGGGCGGCTCGACGGCACCGGACAGCGGGCCGTCGACATCGCGGCCGACGCCGTCGCCAGGCGCCACCACGAACCGGACGCGGGCATCTGGGAACTCGACGACCGTGCCTGGACCCACAGCCGGCTCACCTGCGCGGCAGGCCTGCGCGCCGTCGCCCGGACCACGTCCTCGCCCGGACGTGCCGGCGCCTGGTCGGCGCTGGCCGACCGGATCGTCGCCGAGACGGCCGCCACCAGCCTGCACCCCACCGGCCGGTGGCAGCGCTCCCCCGAGGACCCGGGCCTGGACGCCGCCCTCCTCATGCCGCCCCTGCGCGGAGCCCTGCCGGCGAACGACCCGCGCACCGTACGCACGCTGTCCGCCTACACCGCCGGGCTCACCCACGACCACTACGCCTACCGCTTCCGCCACGACCGACGCCCGCTGGCCGACGCCGAGGGCGCCTTCCTGCTGTGCGGCTACGCGGTCGCGCTCGCCGAACACCAGCAGGGGCACCACGCCGAAGCCCTGCGCTGGTTCGAACGCAACCGGGCCGCCTGCGGTCCTCCGGGCCTGTTCACCGAGGAGTACGACGTCGGCCAGCGCCAACTGCGCGGGAACCTTCCCCAGGCCTTCGTCCACGCCCTGATGCTGGAGACCGCGACCCGTCTGGCCCCTACCGACCGAAAGCAGCTGCCATGAACCAGGGACAGACCGTCGTCATCACCGGAGCCAGCGCCGGCATCGGCCGCGCCTGCGCGCGCGCCTTCGGCGCGCGCGGAGCCAACGTCGTCCTCCTCGCCCGCGGCCGCGGCGGGCTCGACGCGGCGGCGCGTGAGGTCGAGGCCGCCGGCGGACGTGCCCTGGCCGTCCCCACCGACACCGCGGACCCCGGACAGGTCGAGGCCGCGGCCGACGCCGCCGTCCAGGCCTTCGGCGCGATCGACGTATGGGTCAACGTCGCCTTCACCTCGGTCTTCGCCCCCTTCACCGAGATCACGGCCGAAGAGTACGAACGCGTCACCCGTGTGTCCTACCTCGGCTTCGTCAACGGCACCCGCTCCGCCCTCAAGCGGATGCTGCCACGTGACGAGGGGACCATCGTGCAGGTCGGCTCCGCCCTGGGCTCGCGGTCCATCCCGCTGCAGTCCGCCTACTGCGGCGCCAAGCACGCCGTCAACGGCTTCACCTCCTCCGTGCGTACCGAACTCCTGCACCAGCACAGCCGCGTCCGCGTCACGATCGCCCAGATGCCGGCCGTCAACACGCCGCAGTTCTCCTGGGTCCTGTCCCGGCTGCCCAGGCGCCCCCAGCCGGTACCGCCGATCTATCAGCCCGAGGTCGCGGCGCGGGCGGTCCTCCACGCGGCGGACCACCCGTGCCGCAAGCAGTACTACGTCGGGACCAGCACCGTCGCCACCATCTGGGGCAACAAGATCGCCCCCGCCCTGCTCGACCGCTACCTCGCCCGCACCGGCTACGACTCCCAGCAGACCGCGGCGGCGGACGATCCGCACCGCCCCCACAACCTCTGGGAGCCCCTCGACGGCCCCGGGGGCCACGACCACGGCGCTCACGGCGCCTTCGACGACCGGTCCCACGAGCACGCCCCCCAGCTCCGCGTCTCGCAGCACCTGGTCCTCACCGCGGGCACGATCGGGGCTGCCGCCCTGCTGGCCACGCGGTATCTGCGGGGCCGCCGACGCTAGTCCCGGCCGCGCGACGAATCGAGCGGACCCGAGTCCGCCGTCCCGCCTCACAGGCAGCCCGGTCGAACGCCATGCCGGGCCGAGACGGTCACCGCAAACATGGCGTGGAACATCGGAGAGTGCCATGTTCGTCATTCTCGGCCTCGTCATCCTCGTGGCCGCGGTGATCATCGGCGTGGCCGGTGTGTTCGGCAACACGGGCGGCGGGCACCAGCTCGCCTATCAGAGCTTCACGGTGTTCGGCTATCACGTCACCGGTTCCACGGGCGCGCTGTTCCTGTCCGGCATCGTCGTCGGGGCGGCCGCGGTCATCGGTCTGGGCCTGTTGCTGGCCGGCTACGGCCGCACCGCGCGGCGCGGCCGTGCCGCACGTCGCCGGCTCGACGAGTCCCGGCGCAGGACGGAAGCCATCAGCAAGGACCGCGACGATCTGATCGTCCAGCGGGCGGCCGACGCGGACGGGAGCGACCAGCCCCCCGCCGGTGCTCCCGGGAGTACCGGGAGCACCGGGAGTCACCGGCGATGGCGGCTGTTCGGGCACCGTCCGGCCCACCGGTGACACCGGCCCGGCGTCCTGCGGCCACGGGCCGGGCCCCCGGCCGGATCCCGGCCGGTCACCGGCGGAAACGGCCGTTCGGGACGGCCGCCGCGGGGCCCCCTCCGCCGGGTGGCATGCCCTGATCGGCCGACATAGCCTGCCGGGGAGCGCCGTTCCACTCGTTGGTCCCCGAAGGCCGGATGGGGTTGAGAGCCGTGAGCACCGACCGTGACACGCAGGAACCGCGGGAGCCGGAGGCAGGTCCCGCGGCGTCGGGGGCTCCGGAGTTCCGCCCCTACCATCACCCCGCCGCGGGCTGGGGCGCGGCCAAGAGCGTGACCAAGGTCCTGATGCGCGAGCAGGCGCTGGTCGACGGGCCTCGGGCCATCATGCGGATGAACCACGAGAACTCCGGCTTCGACTGCCCCGGATGCGCGTGGCCGGACGACCTCAAGGGCCTGAAGCTGGACATCTGCGAGAACGGGATCAAGCACGTCACCTGGGAGATGACACCCAAGCGTGTCGGGCGTGAGTTCTTCGCCGCCCACTCCGTTTCCGAGCTGGCCGAATGGAGCGATTTCGCGCTGGAGGACCAGGGCCGGCTGACCGAGCCCATGGTGTACGACCCCGGCACGGACCACTACGTCCCGATCACCTGGAAGGACGCGTTCGAGCTGTTCGGCCGGGTCGTACGCGGGCTGGACGACCCGAACCGGGCCTCTTACTACACCTCGGGAAGGCTCGGCAACGAGGCGACGTTCCTCTACCAGTTGATGGCGCGCGAGCTGGGCACGAACAACCTGCCCGACTGTTCCAACATGTGCCACGAGGCCAGTGGCCGCGCGCTCCAGGCGGCCCTGGGCACCGGCAAGGGCACCGCCGACCTCAGGGACTGGGAGACCGCGGACGCGCTGTTCATCATGGGGGTCAACGCCGCCTCCAACGCGCCGCGGATGCTCACCGCGCTGGCCGAGGCCTACCGGCGCGGCGCCCAGATCGTGCACGTCAACCCGCTGGTCGAGGCGGCCGCCACCCGCACCATCGTCCCGCACGACTTCGTGGACATGGCGCTCTTCAAGACGACCCGCACCAGCACCCTGAACCTCCAGCCGCGCATCGGCGGCGACATGGCGCTCCTGCGCGGCATGGCCAAGGCGGTCCTGGAGCAGTCCAGAACCGATCCCAGGGCGCTGGACCGGGAGTTCATCGACCGCCACACCACGGGCTTCGCCGAGTACCGGGCGCTGTGCGAGAACACCTCCTGGGCGGAGCTGGAACGGCAGTCCGGGCTCAGCCGGGCGGACATCGTCAAGGCGGCACGGGTGTACTGCGACGCCGACCGCAGCATCATCAGCTGGTGCCTGGGCGTCAGCCAGCACGAGCACGGGGTCGACACGGTCCGCGAGATCGTCAACCTGCTTCTGCTGCGCGGCAACCTGGGCCGCGAGGGAGCGGGCCCCTCCCCCGTGCGTGGCCACAGCAACGTCCAGGGGAACCGCACCTGCGGCATCGACCACCGGCCCGCCCCGGAGTTCCTGGACCGCCTCGCCGCGGTCTGCGGGATCGACCCGCCGCGTGCGCACGGTCTGGACACCGTGGGCACCATCAAGGCGATGCATCGCGGCGAGGTGAGGGTGTTCGTCGGCATGGGCGGCAACTTCGCCCTCGCGGCGCCCGACACGCCGTACACGTACGCGGCGTTGCGCAAGTGCGAACTCACCGTCCAGGTGAGTACCAAACTGAACCGGAGCCATCTCGTCCACGGACGCCAGGCCCTCATCCTGCCGTGTCTCGGCCGCACCGAGAAGGACCAGCAGCGCCGGGGCCTCCAGAGCACGTCCGTCGAGGACTCGATGAGCATGGTCCACCTGTCCGTCGGGATGAAGCGCCCCGCCTCGCGGCACCTGCTCTCCGAACCGGCCGTCATCGCCGGCCTGGCGCGCGCCGCACTGCCCGCCAGTTCCACGCCGTGGGAGTGGTACGTCGAGGACTACGACCGTATCCGCGACACCATGGCCCAGGTACTCGACGGCTTCGAGGACTTCAACCGCCGGGTGCGTCTCCCTCTCGGTTTCCGCATCAAGCAGCCCGCCCGCGAGCTGGTCTTCCACACGCCGAGCGGCAAGGCCGAGATCTCCGCGGCACCGCTGCCCGACGTCGTCCCGGCCCCCGGCGGGCTGGTGCTGGGCACCATGCGCTCGCACGACCAGTGGAACACCACGATCTACTCGGACGACGACCGCTACCGGGGCGTCAAGAACCTGCGCACGCTCGTGTTCATGAACGCGGACGACATGCGTGAGCGCGGCGTCGAAGAGTTCGGCCGGGTGGACATCACCGCGACCGCCCGGGACGGCAGCACCCGCTCCCTCGACGGCTATCTCGCGATCCCGTACGAGATCCCGCGCGGCTGCGCGGCCGGGTACATGCCGGAGATGAACGTCCTGATCGCGATCGGCGACTACAGCACCCAGAGCGACCAGCCGCTCATGAAGCACATCGACGTCACGATCACGGCCGCGCCCTGAGCCGCTCCAGCATCCGGTACGCGCGCTGTTCCACGGCGGTGAGCTCGACGGGGTCGATCTCCGCCGGCCACAGCTCGCCGGCCGCGGCGTCGTCGGCCGCGCGCAGCTCCACCACGGCGGCGGCCAGCCGCGTCTGGAGGACCGGGAGCGCCGAGTCCGGGCCCTCGGCCAGGGCGCGTTCGGCGTGCTCGGCCGCCCGCACGCACCCGGCCATGGCCCGCTCCGCCCGGACCGCGGCACGGTCGTGGACCACCAGGAGCGCGCAGGCCAGCCCCACGGTGATCCCCAGCAGGCTGCCCACCGCGCGCTCCAGCACGAGTGACCCGGCCGGTTGCGGGGCGGCCAGGTCGGCGAGCAGCAGCGCCAGCGGGGTGAGGAAGACGACGCCGAGGCCGTAGTTGCGGGCCACGACGTACTCCAGCAGGAACTCCAGTACGACGATCACCAGGACCAGGGTCGTGGCGTCCGGGCCCGCGGCCAGCACGCCGAGGGCGAGCGCCAGTCCGGCGATCGTCCCCACCGTGCGCTGGACGGCGCGTTGCGCGACCGTGCGGACGTTGACGGAGTGGAGCACCGCGGCGGCGGAGATCGCCGCCCAGTAGCCGTGCCCGAGGCCCAGGAAGAGCGCGAGGGCACCCGCGAGCCCGGTGCCCAGGGCCATGCGCAGCGCGGGTACCAGCAGGACGGAAGCGTGAGCGGGGTGCCCCGTCAGCAGCTCGGCGGCCCGGCCGACGGCGGGTCCCCCGGAGCCCCCGGGGGACCCGGCCGGGCCTTCGGCGCGGGCCGCGGCCGGCGCCGGCGGGAACAGCAGCTCGGGCAGCACGGCGGGGACCGGCCGGCGCAGGTCCACGAGCGGTACGACCTGACGGCGCAGGTGCCGGGCCACTTCCATGGGGTCGCCGGGCGGCCGGCGGGCGGTGTCGATCAGCAGGGACCAGGAGAGGTCCGTCAGCCGCACACAGACACTGCCGGGGGCATCGCGTCCCGCGCCGGTGGGCGGCATGAGACCGAGCGACTCGTACGCCTCCAGTACGGCGCCGGTGGCCCGGCTCCGTACGAGCCCGCTCACGCCCCGGGCTCCGATCACCCCGCCCGCGCCACCGTCGTCCACAACGCCGCCCGCCTCCCCCGCGCTCGTCACCTCACCCGCGCCGCTCGTCTCCTCCCCGCCGGTCACACCCCCGGTTCCCGCCGACTGGGCCGCGTGCCCCTCCCCTGTCGTCTCCAGCAGCTCCGCGACCGCCCGCAGCGCCGCGGCCACGGCGAGGCGTTGCGGGCGGTCCGGATGCACGAGCCGGCCGGAGACGGCCACCGCCCAGACCACGGCCGCCCCCGCGGCGGCCAGGGCGGTTCGGGGAAGGACGTCCGTGAAGGCGGTCGGAGCGGCGTTGGCCGCGACGGCGAACGCGAAGAGCAGCAGTACCGCACCCAGCCCGCCCAGCCGGGTGGCGTCGCAGGCGAACTTGGCCAGGCCCGCCACCAGGGCCGTCGCCGCGACCACCACGGCGGCGCCCGCCGTCCCCTCCCACGGCTGGACCCACGCCGCCAGCGCCGCGCCACAGCCCACGCAGGCCGTCATGGCCGCCCCGGCCACCGCGAGGACCCGGGCACGCCGCGCGTAGGGCAGGTTCTGTCCGAAGGTGGTGCTGAAGGAACCCAGGATCGTGTAGACGGCGTCGTCGGGCCGCCCGAGCAGCAGCAGCGCCAGGACGGGCAGTGCCGTGGCGACGGCGGCCTGCGCGGCGTGGGTGAACGCCCCGTCCACCGTGCGCAGGGCGAGGGCGCCGCGCGGGGAGAGCACGCGCGCCATGCCCACCGGACGCCGGCGGCCACGCCCCGCCGCCTTCGGGCGGGAAGAGCGGGAGGGGCGGGAGGGACGCATACGGCCCATGGTCGACGACACCGCCCGCTTCTGCCGCCGCTCAGGTCCGCCTCCGGTCCGCCACGCCCCTGTGCGGGACGATGTGCCGCTGCCGCCATTGCAGGGTGAGCGCCCCGGCGACGGTGACACCGGCGAAGTTGACGAGGAGCTGGCCGAGCGCCTCCCCGCAGCGCACCCAGTCACCCGCCACCGCGGCGACCACGGCGAATCCGGCGGCGGGCACGGTGGTGATGGAGATGAAGACGCCGACCAGCGCACCGGTCTTCTCCGAGGTGAGCGCCATCATGCCCGCGGAACCGGCGAGCAGCGCGACGATGGCGGAGAACGGGCCGACCTGGTAGATGAAGGACACCGCCCGCAGGCCGGCCAGCTCGCCGGGGTCGAACAGGCCGCCGAGGCGGGCGAGCCAGGTCAGGGCGGCGGTGATCAGCATCGCGACCGGGAAGCCGACGCCGATGGCGAGCCCGGCGCGGGCCACGAGATCGCGCCGACCGCCCACGACGCCGACCGCGAGCGCGGCCAGGGGTCCGAAATCGGGGCTCACCACCATCGCGCCCACCAGGGTGATCGCCGAGTCGTTGAGCACGCCGACCGCGCTCAGCAGACAGGCGATGGTCAGGAACCAGAGGAAGCTGACGTTGAGCCGGCTCTCCTCCCCGGTGGTGGCGACCAGCTCGTCCCAGACGACGCCGCTGCCGCCCGCGCCGGCCGCGGCCCGCTCGGCCACCTCCGCGGAGTCCGAGAGCATGGTGTGGATCGGCCGCAGGCTTACCTCGCCGCGGTGGTGCACACCCAGTCGCGTCAGCCGGCACAGGACGTCCTCGGCGACCTCTCGCGCGACGACGGCCTCGATGACGTCGCCCAGCGGGCGCCGGCCGGCGCCTTCGGTGATCGTGAGGTGGGCGATGCCCGGCTCCTCCGTGAGCAGACGCGTCACGGCGGCACTGTCCTCGAATTCACAGACCACCCTGAGATGCATCACCCTGCCAGTATCCGGATAAATTCCCCCACGGCCGGGATCAGGGCGCCGTATCGCGCGGAGAGCGCCGTGGTCGACGGCGACACCGTGCCGAGGGCGTGTCAGGAGCCGCAGCGGCGGCCGGTGCGGACGCGGGCTTCGGCGAGGCCGCCGCGCTCGACCAGCTGGTGGACCACAGGCTCGGCGCGTGGCCGCGCCGCCGACTCACGTCCGGCACCGGCGTCCCGGACGGTCCGGTGGGGCGCGGCGCTCCCCCACCGGATCCGCAGGTGCGTCAGCCGTCCAGTCGTACCGGGACCGTCTGCCAGCCGTAGGCGATGAAGGACGGGACCTGCTTCAGCTCACCGGCCGTGAAGGCGGGGGCCAGGCGGGGGAAGCGGTCGAAGAGGGCGGACAGGGCGGTGCGGGCCTCCATACGGGCCAGTGGGGCGCCGATGCAGCGGTGCACGCCGATACCGAAGGAGAGGTGGTCGTCGGCGGCGCGCGCGGCGTCGAACGCCTCGGCGGTCTCCCCGTAGTGCGCGGGGTCCGAGCCGGCCGCGCCGAAGGTGGTGAGGATCGCGTCGCCCGCGGGGATGGTGACGCCGTCCACGGTGACGTCGCTGACCGCGAACCGCAGCGGCAGGGAGGCGATGGAGGGCCGCACGCGCAGCACCTCGTCGATGACCTGGTCCCAGTCGAGTTCCCCGGAGCGCACCGCGGCGAGCTGCTCGGGGTGGGTCAGCAGCTCGACCACCGCGTTGGCGATCAGGTTCACCGTCGTCTCGAACCCGGCGCCGATCACCAGCAGCAGGGTGAACACCAGCTCCTCGGCGCTGAGCCGGTCGCCCTCCTCGTCGCGGACCCGGATCAGCTCGGTGGTGAGGTCGTCACCCGGGTTCTCGGCGCGGTACGCGATCTGCGCGGGGATCACCGTGCCGATCTGCTGCTGTACAGACGCCGCGTGCTCGGGGCTCTGGTCGGTGGTGTCCATGATCGCCGCGACCAGGTCGCCGACGCCCTGCCGGAGGTGGTCGGGCACGCCGAACAGCTCGCAGATGATCTGCATCGGCAGCGGCTGCGCGAACGCCTCCTTGAGATCGACGACGGCCCCGCCCGCCCCCGACTCCGCCATCCGGTCCAGGAGTCGCGCCGCGACGGAGTCGACCCGGCCGCGCAGCGCCTCGGTGCGCCGGGCGGTGAAGCCGGGCGCGACCAGGCGGCGCAGCCGGGTGTGGTCGGCGCCGTAGGTGGAGAGCATGTTGACCACGCCGATCCAGCCCAGCACCCAGCCCCACTCCGGGTGTTCACCGACCTCGGGCCACAGCCGCCAGTGCTTGCGCGGGTCCTTGCTGACCTGGGGGTCGAGGATCAGGGTGCGCAGGGTGTCGTAACCGGTGGGCGCCCAGGCCGGGATCCCGCCGGGCAGTTCCACCGGGACGACCGGTCCCAGGCCGCGCAGCCGCGCGCTCTCCGCGACGATGTCGGACCCGAACGGGTCGATGGGCACGCGGGCGGGCGTAGTGGTCATGCTCGGGCTCCAGTCTGGGAGGGCGCGGGACCGGCCGAGAGGCCGGCGGGACGGTCGGGCGTGCAGGGGGTGAACCGGACCGGCAGCGAGACGAGGGAGCGGTGGAAGGGGCCCGGCCGCCAGGCGAGCCGGTCGCGGGACACGGTGGGCTCCATGTCGGGCAGCCACTGGGTGAGCCGTTCGATGGCCTCCGTGGCGATCAGCAGCCCCTCGTGCTTGACCGGGCAGGTGTGCGGGCCCGCGCCGAACGACAGATGGGAGGCGTCCCGCGGGTGGTGCGCCCCGCCGTGCTCCTCGTCCGCGAACAGCGCGAGCGCCCCGTACGACACGACGACGGGCACCGCGGCCCGGACCCACGCGCCGTGGAAGCTGAGCGACTTGCGGGCGTAGAGGACCCCGTAGTTGGTGAGCGGGGTCTCGTAGCGGAGCACTTCCAGGACCGCGTCCCGCACGGTGCGCGAACCGCTGGTGAGGGTGGAGTAGTACGCCGGGTTGCCGAGGATGCGGGAGAGGGCGTTGCTCACCAGGTTGGTGGACGGCTCGTGGCCCGCTCCGAGGGTGAGGAAGACCTGCCAGGTGACCTCCTCGGTGGTGAGGCCCAGCGGGTGGTCGAGCAGCCGGCTGGTGAGGTCGTCACCGCGCTCGGCCGTCTTGGCGCCGATCAGGTCCATGACGTACCTGCCGTACTCGGCCTCGCCCTGGACGGACGCCTCGCCGCCCTCCATCAGCGCGCCCAGCGCGTCGTTGAGGCGGTCGGCCTCGCCCTCGGGGAAGCCGAAGAGGCTGTTGAAGACCAGCGTCATCAGCGGGCGGGCGAAGTCGTTCACCAGGTCCGCCTCGCCGCGCGGGCCGAACCGGGAGACCAGGATGTGCACGGCGCGCAGCACGCGTTCGCGCAGATCGTGCGGCTCGACCAGGTCGAAGGCCTGGAGCAGGGCGGTGCGGTAGCGGATGTGCTCGGCGCCGTCGGAGAAGAGGGTGTTGGGCCGCCAGCGCATCATGCCGAGGATCGGCAGGTCCTCGGGGACCGTCGCCTGCCAGGGCCGCGGGTCGCGGGACCATGTCGCGTCGTCGTGCAGCATGTCGAGCGCGGCCCGGCGGTCGGTGACGACGTAAGCCGGTACACCCGGCGCGAGTTCGGCCCAGCCGACCGGGCCCTGGGCGCGCAGCGCCTCGTAGTAGCGGCGCGGGTCGACGGCGAACCCGTCCTCCCACAGCCGGACGGGGGTGGAACGGCCGAAGGACTCCGAGGGGGCGGGGTAGGCCGTCATGAGCGCACCTCCCCGGCCACCGCGCGGGCGTTCAGGTCGATCAGGTGCTCCACGAGGGCGAGGAGCGCGTCGACGGAGGAGTTGCGGTCCCGGGCGTCGCACTCCACCAACGGGGTGTCCGGAGCCAGGTCCAGGGACTCCCGCAGCTGTTCCTCGGGATAATGGTGGGAGTCCGGGAAGGTGTTGACGGCGACCGCGTACGTCAGTCCCGACTCCTCGACCAGGCCGAGCACGTCGAAGGAGGCGTCGAGGCGGCGGCTGTCGACGAGGACGAGCGCGCCGAGGGCCCCGTAGGCGATGTCGGCCCACAGCGCGCGGAAGCGCTCCTGCCCGGGAGTGCCGAACAGGTAGAGAACGGTCTCCCCGCCGAGGGTGATCCGGCCGAAGTCGATGGCCACGGTGGTGGTCTTCTTGTCCCGCACGCCGTCGAGGTCGTCGACGGTGGTGGACGCCTGCGTGAGGTGTTCCTCGGTGTGCAGGGGGCGGATCTCGGACACCGAGTCGATCAGGGTGGTCTTGCCGACGCCGAACGGGCCGACGACGACGATCTTCACCAACTCCCGCGCCGCGGCGGGGAGGTGGAGTTCCCCGGCCCGGACACCGGGGTCGGCGACCCGGCTCTCGGCCGGGGCGGGTTCAGAGCTTGAGGGCGCGGAGGCCATCGGCGACTCTCTTCAGCAGATCGTGGTCGGGCTGGGCGGCGGGCGGGACGGGCGGGCGGGCCGTCACCAGCCCCTGGTCGATCAGGGCTGCGGCGAGGACCCTGACGGCGGAGACCGGGAGCCGCAGCAGCGCCGCCGCCTCCACGACGGTCAGGGAGCCGCCCTCCAGCGACTGGAGCAGCGCGTGCTGGGCCGCGGGCAGGTCGCCGAAGACCGGCCCGGCGGTGGAGGTGAGCACCGACAGGCGCTCCAGGCTGTTACGGCTGGGCCGTGCCACCCCCGAGGTGGAGAGGTAGGCGGGCACCAGCGGACGGCCGGACCGGTGGCTCCTCACAGCAAAGCGCCGCCCTCGGCCGCGCGGGGTGCCGCGGCCATCGCCTTCTCGCCGAGCCGTGCCACCTGGGAGTGCACGCGGTGGCCGAGCAGGTCGAGCCGGACCTCGGGGTCGCCGTACGCGGCGACGCAGGTGCCGTGGTCGGTCGGGGCGACCAGGATGTAGCCGTGGTCGGACTCGATCACGACCTGCCTCAGCTGGGCGGCCGGCATGTCCGCGAACGCGGCGGCGGCGGTCCGGCAGGCGCCCTGGACGGTGGAGGTGATCGCGGCGACCCGCTCGGCCGAGTCCTGGGTGAGCGCCTCCGAGAAGCCGGAGATCAGCCCGTCCCTGGTGAGCAGGACGGCGGCCTTCACATGCGGGACTTCGAGGATCGGGTCGAGAACCCACGCCGTGTCACCGGTGTCGCGGTTGGTCATCGGGGAGGGGTCCCTTCGGGTCGAGCTGCATCACGGGCAGCGGCGGTCGCCGACTGCAGGGCGCCGAGGGCCGCTGCGGTCTCCTCGGGCGAGCGGGCGGGGGCGGCGGCCTCGGCCGCGCTCGGACGGATCATCGCCGCCTGGTCCGGCGAGACCTGACGGCGGCGACGGCGGGGCAGTTCGCCGGCGGCGGGCTCGGGCCGGGCGGGGCCGGGGGCCGGCTCGGTGGTGCCGGAGACCGGCTCGGTGGTGCCGGAGACCGGCTCGGTGGTGCCGGAGACCGGCTGGTGCGTGTCCGCTTCCCGCGATCCGCCGGCGACGGGCTGCGGGGCGGGCGCGTGGGTGTGCCCGGCGTGCTCGGCCAGCGGTTCCGGCCTGGGCACCTCCCCGGTGCGGGTGGAGGGCGAGGTGCTCGCGGCGGCGGGGCGCAGCGCCGGGTCGACATGGCTCAGCAGGTGCTTGTCGACCAGCAGGACCGCTCGTACGCCTCCGTACGGGGACGGCGTGGACAGGTCCACCGAGAGGTCGAACTGCCGGGTCAGCTGGCCGATCGCGGCGAGACCCATCCGGGGCGGATCGCCCAGGTCGGAGAACATGATCGGGTCGGTGCCCGCGACGACCCGCTGCGCGGCGGCCCGTTCGTCGGGTGCCATGCCGACACCCGCGTCGTCGACGGTCACGGCGACACCGTTGTGGACGTGTTCGAGGTTGACCACGACCGAGGTGTCCGGGGAGGAGTGCCGCAGCGCGTTGTCGAGGAGTTCGGCGGCGATGATCGCGACGGGTTCCACCGCGTGCGAGACCAGCGCGGTGCCGGGATCGAGGTGGTTGTGGAGCTTGACCCGCCGGTAGCCGGACAGCCGGGCCTGGCCGCCGGTGACGGCGTCGACGAGGTGCGACTCCTCGCGGGCGAGGCCCACCCAGGCCCCGCACACCACCGCGGCGACCTGGGCGCGGCGCAGCGACTGCTCGTTCTCGTGGTCCAGGCTGTAGAGGTCCTGGGCCAGCTCCGGCTCGTCGTAGCGCTGCTGGAGTCCGTGCAGGATGTCCTGGAGGCGGTAGAGACTCGCCTGGATCTCCCGGGTGGTGCCGCGCATGCCGGCGCGGGCGGCGGCGTCGACCCGCTTGCGCTCCTGGAGGACCGCGGTGCGCAGAGCCTCCAGCACCGGCTCGGTCGCGGCGCCCTCGGGACCGACCGGGCCGGGCACCGGTACGTGCGGGTGCGCGGTTCGGGACGCCTCGGCCGGCATCCGCCGGGCGGCGAGGTGCTCCAGCTCCGCGGTGAACGCCTGACGGATGCGCTCGGCCTCCTCGGCGCCGGCCCGCGCGGACCGCTCGGCCTGGTGGCGCAGGCCGGTCATCTCCTGCCGCAGCCGGGCGCGTTCACGTCGGGAGCGCCACAGGCCGCTGCCCAGAGCTAGTGCCGACACCGTCCCGGCGGCCAGGCCTCCGAAGGCCAGCTCCGGTATCTCGATCATGGATGGGGACCTCGGGGATCTCGGATACGTCTGGGCGTCTGACAGGCGGGTGACGGGCGGGTGACGGGCGTCTGGGGAAGGGGCGTCCGTTGAATCAGTTGGCAAACTACACACTGTTCGCCGCCGGTTGCACCTGGCATTTGCCTTACTTCTGCTCCATTTTGACCATTTGACAGTCACTCGCCGCCCGATTCATATCCAGAATGGACTGCGCGAAGCGCCGACCACTCCCCCCGCGCACCCCCTCAAGGGGGGGCGGCGCGGCGGAACCCGCGAGACGGCCGGGCCACGCGGCGCAGGCCCGGCGGACGGCCGGGCCTCCGTGCGAACCGCCGCCACCGGTCAGTGACTTCCCGCCGTGGCCGGCCAGGTGCTGTACGACCCGCGGCAGTACAGCAGCGGCTCCCGGTCGTACGCGTCTCCCCCGTGGACGTCGGCGATCAGCAGCCAGTGGTCCCCGGCGTCCACGGTCTGCACGGTGCGGCACTCGGCGTAGGCGAGCGCGATGTCGGTCAGGACCGGCGCGCCCCCGGCGTGCACGGAGGGTTCCCAGGCCAGGCCCGCGAACTTGTCCGGCCCCTTGCCCGCGAAGGTGCGGGACGCCTCCTGACCGGACTCGGCGAGGAAGTTGACCACGAAGGCGCCCGAGGAGGCCAGCGCCGGGAACGTCTGGGAACTCTTGCCGACCCCGACCAGGAGCCTCGGCGTCGCGGCGGAGACCGAGCAGACCGCGTTGCAGGTGAAGCCGCGCGGCCCGCCCCGCTCGTCCAGCGCCGTGACGATGGCGACGGCCGTGGGGAAGGAGCCGAAGATCTTGCGGAACCGCTCGCTGTCTAGGGACATGTGGATCTCACCATGCTTTCGGGTTCAGAGCAGTTCGTGCTCGAGCTCGCGGATCACCTTGTGCGCGTTCTCGATCTCGGCGGGGTCGGGATGCACCAGGAACACGGCGCCGGGCGAGGAGTTGAGATCCACGGTCGGCCGGGTGGGCGCGCCCTCGGCGATCCGGAACCGGACGCTCTCGAAGGCGGGGACCCGCTCCAGGGCGGACGTGATGGCCGCGAGCGGCAGCGGTACGGCACGACGCGCCATGAGATTGACGCAGCGCGCCCGCCGGAGCACCGGGTAGCGGGCCGGGCGCGCGGCGAGCGAGGCGCCGTCGCCCGTGTGGCAGTCGAGGGTGAGGCTCACCTGGTTGGCGCCGGTGCACAGGTCGAGCGCGGCGGGGTTGGCCAGTCCCGAGACGCGCGCCCCGGTCTCCAGGAGCAACGGGCCCCGCGCGGTGAGGATCAGCTCGCTGTGCGCGGGGCCGTCGGTGATGCCGAGGGCGTCCAGCGCCCGTGCGACGTACGGCAGGACGACGTCGAGCACCGGGTCGTCCGGCGTCAGCAGGTCCTCCGCCTCGTAGATCCTGCGGCCGCCCTCCCGTACCTGCTTGCGGCTGATCCAGGCGTCGGTGAACCAGTGGGCGCCGTCGCGGCTCACGGTGTTGACGATGTACTCGTCCCCGGCGAGGTACTCCTGGGCGAGCACCTCCTCGTTCACCCGGAGCATGATGTTGGTCTTGCCGAGGACGGCCCGGCAGGCGTCCCGGACCTCCTGCTCGCTGTCGCAGGTGTAGACGTCGTCGGAACCGGCGCTGTCCAGCGGCTTGACCACCAGGCGCGCGATGTCCGGACGGCGGCGCCACCAGTCGAGGAGTTCGGCGGCGTCGCCGGAGCGGCACTGCCGGGCCGTGGGCACGCCCGCCCGACAGAGGGCGTCCATCATCAGGGACTTGTCCCGGCGGGCGGCGGACAGCACGGGGTCGTTGCCGCGCAGCCCGAGCCGGTGGGCCAGTTCGTCGGCCACCTCGACGCCGAACTCGCTCGCGGCGACGACGCCCACGGGCCGCCGGGCCCTCAGATGGGCCAGCACCTCGGTCTCGTGGCCGGGGTAGGTGAGGTCCTCGGCGAGGAGTTCGCCCGGCAGGCTCGCGCCGAAGGTGCCGGACGCCAGGTCTCGGGAGCGCACGTGCAGGACCCGGTGGGTCCCGGACGCCTCCCGGGCCAGCATCGCCCCGGTGGAGAACGCGTCGACCAGGACCAGGGCGGGCCGGTCCGCGGGGTGTTGCGGGACAGTCATGGGCGGGGAACCAATCTGGGCTCGGACGGCGCGCTGTCGTAGCGCTCCGCCACGTGGTCGAGCATCCCGTAGAGGTCGTCGGAGGAGAGCCGGCCGGCCGTGCGGGAGGTGGGGGTGTTCAAGGGCAGGTTTCCGGTGGACCCCCAGGCCAGCGCGCCGCGTTCGTCGATGACGCAGGTCGCCGCCGATCTGTTGTCGGGGTGGAGGCAGTAGGGGATGTCGAGCAGTCCGAGCCGGAACGCCTCGGTCAGCGCGGTGCCGATGTCCGTGTGGAGGTTCAGCACCGCCTCCACGACGGCCCGTGCCTCGGCGAGCGTCTCCTCGTAGTACGCGTCCTCCTCGGCGGTCCGGGGGCTCGCCGGTCCCCGCGCGGCGGCCGCGGCGAGCCGCAGCGCGGACAGGTTCTCCGAGACGCTCGGGATCTGCCACGCCTCGGAGACCGTCTTGACGATCAGCCGCTCGCAGCCCGCGTCCCGGGCGAGCCGGGCGCTGTCCTCGATGAGCGCGCCGGCGCCCGCCGGGGTGCGCGGGAACAGGCCCATGTACGTGTACAGGACCACGTGCCAGGTGACGTCCCCCAGCAGCTCGGACGCGAGGGTGCGCAGCGCCCGCAGCGCCCCGCGGTCCTGCGCCGCGAGGGTGCCCTGCGCGTAGCTGAAGGACATGTGGCGCAGCCCGTGGGCATGGAAGAAGCAGCCCTCCAGCACCGCCGTCGCCACCAGGAGCGACGGCGGGCAGAGCTGGCCGAGCAGGCAGCCGCCGAAGCTCTCGATGTGCCCGTGCTCGGTCTCCCCCGCCAGCAGCAGGCAGCTCTCCGACCAGGCGCGCACCGCGTCCGCGAGCGGAAGCCTGCTGTAGGGCAGGCAGTAGGAGACGGGACCGCCCTCGGTCGCGTCCAGACCGACCTCGACCAGCCGGCGGAAGACGGCCAGCGGCAGCGCGGTGCCGTGCCGGACCTGCACGGGGAACTCCGGGTTGTGCAGGCCGGCCAGCATGTGCCGGGTGGCGGCCGCGGGGTGGGAGACGAGCGGATAGCCGTTCAGCTCCTCGTCCGCGGCCAGCCGCTCCAGCGGCGTGGTGTGGTCGCCGACCCGGGTGTAGCTGTCGATGGTGATCGTCCCGACCACGGGGAAGTCCAGGGCGGCCACCTCGCGCAGCCCGGCCGCCATCGCGCCGATCCTGCCGAAGCCCATGCGGGGCTGCACGACCAGGGTGCGGTCGGCCCGGCGGCCGGCCACGAACCGGTCGAGGTGGCCGCTCACCGCCCTGAGATAAGTTCGGTGGCGGGGGCTCCGCCGACCGGGTCGACGGTGGCCACGTGGTACTTGTGCGGGTCGCCGGCCCGGACGCGGGAGATGATCGTCCCCGGGGTGCCGAAGTCGACCAGGCCGCTCGCGTAGAGGGTGCGCAGGTGGGTGAGGCCGAGGCCGGAGACGTCCTGGAGCCAGGCCGCGGTCTCGTCGTCCGCCGCACCGTCCGTGCCGAGCACCGCGTGGATGCGGTCCGCCTCGGCCGCCCTGGCGGGGTGGCAGCGTTCGAGGAAGGCCGCCAGCCGCTCGCCGCGGTCGGTGAACGGGGAGAACACCATGGCCACGAGCGCCTCTTCGGACAGTCCGAACGCCTCCTGCGCGAACTCGTCCGCGAGCCGCCGCCGGTGGGCCCGCTTCGCGGCGGTGTCGTAGCGGCCGAGCGCCAGGTCGACGAGGTTCTGCGGCATCTCCTTCTTGTGCATCAGCTCCTCGGCCAGCTCCAGGTACTCGGCCAGACCCTCGTCGTACGTCCGGCCCTGCACGAACTCGGCCCGCAGTGCACGCAGATGGGCCATCAGTCCGGGGTTGGCGCAGTCGGACTCGCTGAAGCTGAAGGCGAGTTCGTCGAACTGGAACCCGAGGAAGTCCACGATGAGGTCCCAGTGGTCGTGCACCCGGTAACTCACCAGGTCGTAGACCGAGATGAACTGGGGCTGCATCGAGCGGTCGCCGGTCGACACCTCGCGTTCGGCGAGTTCGCTCTCGCTGTCGTCGCCGAACAGCTCGCGGAAGTAGGTGTCGCCGATGCCGCGCAGGGCCAGCAGGATGCCCCTGAAGCCCATCGTGCGGCACTCCTGCACATCCACGCCGGAGGCCTTGGCCAGCCGCATGATCCAGGCGGAGTAGAGGAGTTGCTCGCGCCGGGAGTCGCCGGTCATCACCACGTCGACACCGCCGTCGAACCAGGCGGCGCGGCCGTAGAAGTCGGCGACGGCCAGGTTGCAGCTGTTGCAGAAGGTCGGCCGGCCGTCGCCGGCGGCGCGGTGGCCGTTCATCAGGACGTCGACGCGGTTGATGGCGACCAGGTGCTCGGGCAGCGGCAGGTCGACGTGGAAGGGGCGGACCAGCGTGTGGTCGACGGTGAGCAGCTCCGCCCGGTCGTCGTCGAGCAGGCCGAGCGCCCGGTAGACGCGGTCGATGTTCTCCATGACGGCCCGGGGCACGCCGGCGTGCCGCATGTTGGCGACGCGCAGCGTGAAGGTGCGGCCGAAGTTCAGCGCGAGGTGCAGCTGCACCGCGCGCACGAACGCGACGACGTACGTGCTGTCCTTGCCGCCGCCGTAGGCCACCATGACCTTGTAGTCGGGCAGCGCGTCGATGCCGCCAGCGGCCTCCACGAGCCGCTCCCCGGTCGCCTTCACGCCGTCGAGCTCCACGTCGCTGAGGAAACCGGTCAGCTGGGCGTGCAGCGTCGGGTACCGCTCGTTCGCGGGTTCCCCCGTGTGCTGGTTCATATCCGCGTGGCCTCGAATTCGAAGGTGTCGATGATGCGGTGGATGTCGGCCTCCACCTGGGCCTCGTCGTCGTCCAGGAGGATGAAGCGGCCGCTGTGCAGGGCGTCGTAGGAGCCGCCCGGCTGGAGCACCTCGCCGACCGGCGGGAGCAGTTCGCGCCAGATCGAGGGCACGTTCGGGCGCGGGGAGACGGCCTTGGTGACGCGTGCGGGCAGCTCCGCCGGCTTCGGCACGCACAGCCAGCCACCGGACGGGTCACCGGACTTGGTGGTGATCCCGGTGGTGGACTCGCCGCCCACGGCACGCAGCCAGACCTCGAAGAGGTTGACCCCGAAGAGCTTGTTCAGCAGGTGCGGCACCTCGCTGCCGCCCACCCGGCCGCCGATCTCCAGGAACACGAGTTCGTCGGCGGGCGTGACGAAGACCTCCAGGTGGAAGGGGGTGGTGCGGATACCGAGGGCCAGGACGCACTCCCGGCTGAACGCCTCGATGCGGTCCCGCAGTTCACTGTTCTGGACCACGACCGAGCCGAGCGGGGCACCGAGCCCGAAGGCCAGGCAGTCGTTCACGTAGCGGGAGACGACCTGGAAGGGGATCTCCGCGTTGTCGTCCGCGTAGCCGTCGATGTGGAAGATGCGCCCGGTGACGAATTCCTCGATCTCGTACCGGGACAGGTCCAGGGTGGGCAGCAGCGCGGTGAGCTGCCGCTCGTCCTCGACGCGGTGCACGCCGATGCTCGCGGCGCCGTCGACCGGCTTGAGGATCACCGGGTAGCCGGCGGACCGCGCGAACTCGACGGCGGACTCCGGGGCCTCGCAGCTGTCGAAGCGCGGGATCCGGACGCCCTTGAGGGCGAGGATCTCCTTCATCCGCACCTTGTCGCGGTAGACCGCCACCTCGTCCGGGGTCGGACCGGGGATGCCGAGGTCCCGGCGGACCCGCGCGGCGATCTCCAGGGTGAACTCGGACAGCGCGACGAGCTGGTCCACCGGGCCGACCCGGCGGATGATCTCGGCGACCGCGTCGCGCAGCGCCTCGAAGTCGTTGACGTCCTCGACCTGGACCTGGGCGGCGATCTTCGCGGGATCGGCGAGCACGCCCTGGGCTCCGAGCGGGTCCACCACGTAGCTGACCCGGTGGGCGTCGTGGTCGATGAACTCCTCGTAGCGCGTGAGTTCGTTGTCCCAGCGCACGCCGTCGGAGAAGCGCGGCCAGCGGTTGACGATGACGATGTGCATTCAGACTGCTCCTGCGATCACGAGTTCCGGGTTGTCCCACGGCGGTACGGGGGCGGACGGCGGCTGCCAGGCGGCGAAGCCGTGCTGCTTGCCGCGGTGGAGGAAGTCCCGGAAGCGGGGCACGGCTTCCTCGCCGGTGAACACGTCCGTCCAGCCCTGGGCGATCAGATCGCCGCGCACCCGGTCGTTGTCCGACTCCGAGGTGGTCAGCTTTCCGCCCACGACACAGGGCAGTTCGACGCCCCGGATCCGGAGCTCGGTCATCAGCACCCGGGCGCCGTGGTGGCCGTGCCCGTTGATGCTGGAGACCACGAGCAGGTCGGGGCGGTGCTCCTCGATGCCGCGCAGCACCTGGGCCACGGGGGTGCAGCTGCCGAGGTTGCGTACCAGGCCGCCGTGCTCCTCCAGGAGCTTCTGCAGATAGACCAGGTTCCAGATGTGGGAATCGGACTCGACGGTGCTCACGATGCACCGGAAGGACGTACTCAAGACTGCACTCCTACGGGAAGTCGTTCACGGTCCGTGAGCGTCCGGCGGAAGCTGCGCATGGTCAGGGGCAGGAGGACGGCGCCGAAGGCGCTGAGCAGGACGGCGAGCACGCCCACGAGCCGCTGCGGCCCGTACGTCGCCCCGACGCTGCCGACCAGCAGTCCCGCGATGGGATAGGACAGCAGGTTGAGCAGGTAGAAGGGCCCCATCACCTTCCCGAGGTGCTCCTTGGGGATCACCTTCACCCGCTGGGTGCGGTTGAAGACGTTGTAGTACGCCGTCCCCGTGAGCACCGCGACGAACAGCACGGCGTAGACCGGGAACGAGCCGGCGATGCCGATCAGCAGCAGCGCGGCGCACAGCACCGCGAAGCCGAGCGCGCCGAGCAGCGGGACCTCGAACCGCTTGAGGACGAGCGGGATCAGCAGCAGGTTGACCAGTCCGACGACGCCGACGCAGGTGTTGAGCAGCGCGAACGACCAGTCGGGCGCGGCGAAGACACCGGTCACCAGCGCCGCGTTGGCGCTGAGCACCGAGGCGACCACGAGGTTGATGCCGAAGTTGAGGATGCCGAGCAGCAGGACGGGGCGGTTGCCGGCCATCAGCTTCCAGCCCAGGCCCAGTTCGCGCATGGTGCCCCGCGCGGTGGCCGGTTCGGCCGGCCGCTCGCCGCGGGGCAGCGGCAGCCAGCAGGCGGCGGCGAGGGCGAACACGGAGGCGGCCACGGCCAGCAGCCACACCTTGCCGATCAGCGCGGCGGCGAGCGTCGCGAGCGCCGGGCCGAGGGCCATCGCGAGCAGTTCCATGTTCTGCACCAGCGCCTGGGTGCGCGCCATGGCCTCGCCCGCCGCCAGCTGGGGCACCATCTTCTCGACGGACATCCGGGTCGGCGCGACCAGCACCGAGAGGACCGCGCCGCTGGTCATCAGGGCGGGCGTGGTCCAGCCGGGCCGGGTCAGCAGGACCGCCACGACCACGGCGAGCACCAGGGCGCGGGAGCCGGTCACGACGGAGAACAGCCGGGCGCCGCCGTCCCGGTCGGCGATGAGACCGGCGAAGGGGTAGGCGATCAGGCCGGGCAGCCACTCCAGCGCGAACGCGAAGCCGAGGGTGGAGACCTGCTTGGTGTCCTGGAAGAGCAGCAGCGGCACCGCGAACATCACGACCTGCTCGGCCATCAGGCCGAGCAGCACGCCAACGCCGAACAGGCCGCGGCCGGAACGGGGTCGGAGGATCACGAACCCGCCGCCGCGTTCCGCTCGTGCTCGCGGATCAGCGGGGCGACATGCGTGTAGAAGATCCGCATCTCGTCGCGCGTCGGCCAGCCGGAGAAGATGAACTCGCTGACGCCCGCGGCCTTGTAGGCGAAGAGGTACTCCGCGACCTCCGCGTAGCTGCCGACGACGCACAGCGCCGGGCCGCCCCGGTAGGCGACGGCGCCGGACCACAGCATGGGCGACAGCCAGTCGTCGCGGGCCGTGTCGGCGAGCCGGAAGGACGTCTTGACGGCCTCGGAGTCGGACTTGCCGACGAAGTCGCTCACCCAGGCGCGGTGTTGCTCGTCGGGGTCGCGCATCATGTCCTCGACCGCGGCCAGCGCCTCGGCGCGGGTCTCCCGGGCGAGGACGTGCATCCGGATGCCGACCTCGCAGCCCTGGGACAGCAGCGGCCCGGTGACGGCCGCGATGCCCTCCGGGGTGTCGCCGTAACGCAGCCAGCAGTCCGCGTACTTGACGGCGGTCTTCTGGGCGACCGCGGAGGCGCCGCTGATGTAGATGTGCGGGCGACCGCCGCCCTTGTAGCCGAGGCCGAGCTGCGCCTCCTCGATGGTGTAGTGCTCGCCCTTGTGGGTCAGGGGCGTCTCACCGCGCCAGAAACGGTGGCAGACGTCGAGGAACTCCTCGGATCTGGCGTACCGCTGGTCATGCGCGAGAAAGTCTCCGTAAAAAGCCTGTTCGGCGGGCGATATTCCGGCCACGAGATTCAGCGCGATACGCCCGTCGGACATCCAGGAGACGGTGTTCACGATCTGGGTGAAGAGCGTCGGGGAAACCAGTCCAGGACGGTAGGCGAGGATGAACTTGACCCGTTCGGTTTCCCGGACGAGAGCACCGATCATCGGAAGGGGATCGGGCATGTGGTAACTGATTCCCATGAGCAGGGAATCAACCCCGAGTTCATCCGCCTCACGGGCGAAATCAACTATCCCGTCAAAGTCGAGTTCACCCGCCTGGTACTTGTCCGTGGCTTTCTGCTGGCCACTGTCCAATGGCGAACACCAGTGCAACTTCAGATCGTTCATAGCTACCCACCTGGAAAGACTCGGTCGTGACAGCCGACAGCCAAACAAGGAGAAAAATGAGGAACTGTGAAACTCAACTCATGCCACGGTGCAAGATTACAAAGAAGCCGCTTCTCGCACTGCCATACCCCCGCAGGAATGGAGTTTACGGCACCGTCCACGATGCCCCAGAGTTGCTTCCGACCTTGACACGTCTCCTGACGTTACGTCAAGATCACGACGCCGCTTGCGTTGAGAGTAAACCGCCGCCTTTCACTTCGGGGGCGACGGACGACCGATCGGACTGTGCTTCATCTCACACGCAAAGTTTGCGGCTGGCTTGCGTTCGCTTACGAAATAGGTCAGAGCAAAGGCAAATGATTTCTCAACGTTGGTCCAGCCCGAGGTGAGCGGAATGATTCGCCCCGGATCGGCCGGCCGACGCGACCGACGGACATGAAAGGTTACGAGGTTGTCCCAGGAGACGGGTAGGGTCCAACTGCCCACCCCACGCGCCCACCTGACGTCGGACAGGACCCGCGCCACCTTGGCCGTGCAGAGCAAGTTCCTCGCCGGTGCCCGCGAGTTCCTGGTCGGCGAGGGCTTCCAGGAGCTGCTGCCGCCCACGATCGGACCGGTCACCGACCCCGGCGCCCGCGGTGCCAAGCAGGTCGACATCGACTATTACGGGCACCGCTACAAGCTGATGACCAGCGGGATCCTGTACAAGCAGGCTTCCCTTCTCAGCTTCGACAAGATCTTCCATGTGGCCCCGAACGTGCGGCTCGAACCGCTGGAGACCGCGGTCACCCACCGCCACCTGGTGGAGTTCCACCAGCTCGACGTGGAGATCGGCGAGGGCTCCCGCGAGGACGCCCTGGACATCGCCGAGCGGCTGACGAAGTACGTGGTGGAGTACGTCCTCGTACACGCCCAGTCTGAACTGGCGCTGCTCGGACGTGACTTGGAGGTCTTCAAGCAGATCCTCGCCGGCCCCTACGGCAGGCGCGCCCACGCCGAGGTCGTCGCGGACCTCCGGGCCCGCGGACACGCGCAGGAGGCCGGCGCGGAGGTCGACTGGGAGGGCGAGGAGATCATCTCCCGGGCCGCCACCCACCCCTTCTTCATCACCGACTACCCCAAGGGCTCCCGCGGCTTCTACGACAAGGAGAGCGCGACGGAGCCGGGGGTGCTGCGCAACTTCGACCTCGTCTTCCCGGGCGGCTTCGGCGAGATGATGAGCGGAAGCGAACGCGAATCCGACTATCGCAACCTCGTCATGCGCATCCGGGAAACCGGTGAGAACCCCGCGAAGTATGACTGGTACTTGACGCTCGCCCGCGAGGGGCTCCCGTCCAGCGCCGGTTTCGGCCTCGGCGTGGAGCGCTTCACCCGGTTCCTGTGCGGCCTGGACGCGGCCTGGCAGGCGTCGGGCTACCCGAAGCTCCCGGGGGACCCGCGGCCATGACCGATCTGCACGCCCCGGGATACCCCCGGCAGCGGGTGGCGGAACGCGCCCGGCGCGGCACCGCGATGGCGTTCCCCGACGCGGCCGGCTACGGGACGACCATGTTCGGGCAGCAGCCCCCGGAGCCGGACACTCCCCCGGACACGATCGACCGGACCCGGCTGGTGCCCCCGGTCTTCGTGCCCCGGCGGCTGGAGCGGCTGATCGACCTGGGCCGCGAGCCGGTAGTGGGGGACGCCGAACTCACCGCCACCATAGGGGGGTTCAGCTCTCCGCTGCCGGTCTACGTCTCCGCGTTCGGCTCGACCCGGGTCGCCAGCGGCGACCTCGGCCAGGCCGTAGCACGCCAGGCGGGCCGGCTGGGCATCCCTATGGTCATTGGCGAGAACATCGTCCCCGTCGCCGGTTACGGCCGGATGGAGCGGACGGCCCCCAGCTCGCTGCTGCAAAGGATCACGGAGTACGCCGCGGCCGTCCCCGACGGACAGGGCGGTGTCGTCGTCCAGCAGAGCACCGAGGACGCCGACGCCGAGGTCTGGAACCTCGTCTACAGCGACCCCTCGGTGCAGCCGCTGCTCGAATCGGGCCGTCTGGCCTTCGAGTTGAAGGTGGGCCAGGGCGCCAAGCCCGGCCTGGGCGGCATGACGCTCGTACCGCGGGAGAAGGCCACGGCGCTCTCCGCGCAGTACGACCTCATGGACGTCTTCGGCGCCGACAGCGACGCGGTGCTGCGGTGCAGCAGTCCGGGCACCTTCACCGACGAGATCCTGCGGAACCAGATCCGGCTCATGCGGAACAACTATCCGCGCTGCCGGGTGTGGGTGAAGCTGCCGCCGGCCCGCGACGTGGGCGAGGCCGCGGCCGTCGCTTGGGCGGCCGGGGCGGACGCGGTCGGCGTGGACGGCGCCGAGGGCGGCACCGGCTGGGCGCCGCAGGCGTTCCTCGGCCATGTCGGGCTGCCGCTCGCGGAGTGCCTCGACCGGGTCGACCCCCGGGACCACTGTCTGCTGGTCACCGGGCGGATCTGGGAGGGGGCGCGCGCCACCAAGTGCCTCGCGCTCGGCGCGCGCGCCGTGGGCCTCGGCCGGGCCGCGCTCGCGGCCGTGGACGAGGATCCGCAGCGCGGTCTGGTGAACCTGGTCGAGTGCCTGGCGCTGGAGATGCGGATGCTGCTCAGCTCGCTCGGCAAGTACGAGGTCTCGGAGCTGAGCCGGGAGGACCTCTGGTCCGAGGAGCGGCCAGGGCCGCGCTGACCGGGGCGCGGGACGCGCGGGCGCCGTCCGCGACGGGTGATCGTCTCCCCGGACCGGGCGGCTCCGCACGCTGGACGGTCGGCACCCGCCCGGGGCACAAGCCGTCCGAGGCCCCGCATGCTCAGGACTCGTACTGCCACAGGCAGGTTGCCGCCGCGCCCGCCCAAGATCTCAGAGGCCGGGAACTCCAGTCAATCCTGGAGTTTTCTCCGGAAAACCCAAGCGTTTCCTTGGATCCAGTACCTACGATGCCGGGGTGACCCTGGAAGATCTGAAGGTGTTCGCCGCCGTGTGCGAGGCGCACAACCTCAGCACGGTGGCCCGCGAGATGAACTGCACCCAGTCCGCGGTGAGCCAGCACATCAGACGACTGGAGAAGGAGACCGGTCTGCCGCTGGTCGAGCGCCGGCCGCGCGGTGTGGTGCCGACCGGGGCCGGACTGATCCTGCACCGCGCCGTGCGGGAGGGGCTCACCGCGCTCGACGACGCCATGCGGCTGCTGGACGAGCTGCGCACGGGCCGGCACGGCAGTGTGGCGATCGCCACGGGCAGCACCACCATCCGCCATTTCATGGGCGCCTCGGTCAAGGAGTTCCGGCACACCTTTCCCGACGTCCGCCTGGAGTTCCACACGGAACGCTCCAGCGAGCGCTGCCTGGAAGCGCTGCGCAAGGGCCTCGTGGAACTGGCCTGGGTCACCATCACACCGGACGTCCGCGGTCTGGAGCAGCGCCCGGTGATCGACCTGGACTGGGTGCTCGCCGTGCACCGGGACGATCCCCTCGCCGAGCGGCCCGCCCTGTCCCTCGCGGACCTCTCCCGCACCCAGCTGATCCGGCCGCCGGCCGGCACCAGTTCCGGGCGGCAGGTGGACGAGCGGCTGGGCCTCGGCCCCACCGGCGCCACCGACTGGGACACCGCCCTGCTGCTGGCGGAGCTGGGCCTGGGCCACGCGCTCGTGCCCGCCGTCCCCGGGGTGAGCTCGCGCCCGGACCCGCTCCGCCTGATACCGGTGCGCGGACTGGTCCCGCTGAAGGTCGGCTGGGCGGCCCGCCAGTGGTCGGCGCTGTCCCCTTCCGCGAACGCCTTCGCGGACACGGTGATCGCCCACCTCGACGCGTGGGGCGGCACGGCCGGGGAGCACGAGGCGTCCTGAGCCGTGCCGCGCCGCGGGTGGGCGGTCAGACGGAGGGAGCCGCCGTCGTGCCGTCGGCCAGTTCCGCGACCAGGCGGGTGGCGAGCGGCACATCGATGCCGTGCCGCGCGGCCGCCCGCAGCACGGCGCCGCCGATCGCGTCCAGCTCCAGCGCCCGGCCGGCCTCGGCGTCCCGCAGCATGGAGGACTTGCTCCGCGCCGGGAAGGCCTCGTAGCGCGCGAGCACCTGGGCGGCGTCACCCGGCCCCCCGCAGGCCCGGCTCACCGCGGTGGTCTCCTCCACCAGCGCCGCCAGTTCCTCGGGGTGCTCGTCCCGGATGCCGCCGATCGACAGCCCGTAACGGGTCGTGAGCAGGGCGAAGGGCGCGAGGAAGGCCAGCTTGGCCCAGAGGGCGGCGTTCTCGTCCGCGACCGTACGGGTCCTCACTCCGGCGGCGTTCAGCACGGCGGCGGCCGGTGCGAGGCGTGCCTCGTCCGCGCCGGCCACGTCGATCTCGGTGAAGGGGCTGCCGTGCTCGACGACGCCCGCGGCGGTACGGGTGGACTCGACCCGGATGACAGCGGGTACGACCTGTTCGGCGCCATAGCGTGCGCGCAGCGCGGCGACGTGCTCGACGCCGTTCAGCAGCGGCAGCACCAAGCCCCGGGCGAAGCGGGGCGGCACCCGGTCGAGCGCCGCGCCGAGCGCGGTGTGCTTGACGGTGACCAGGCACAGGTCCACGGGCTCGCGAAGCTCGGTGTCCGCCTCCACCCGGGCCGTGAAGTCGCCGTGCTGCCGGCTGGACACCCGGATGCCGTCCCGGGCGAGCGTCCGCGCGGTGTCCTCGCCCGCCAGGCAGATCACGCGGTGTCCGGCCCGGGAGAGCAGGGCCGCGAGGAGGCCGCCGACCCCTCCGGGACCCAGCACGGCGATGGTCCAGGGCGTGGTGGGCGTGATGGGCGCGGTGGGCGCGGTGTCCGGCGCGGTGTCCATAGAAGGGGTGCCCTCTCCTTGGGTCGCGGCAGCGACAGGGGGATCGTCAGGATGTCCGGCAAGATCATCAGTTTGGGCCGGGGGCTCCGTCAAGCCCAGAGGCCGCCGGGTATGCCGCGGCGAAGCCTCGGCCTTCCCCACACCGCGTCACCGTCCCCTCACGGCCGGTCCGCGAAGGCGTCCCCCGCGACTTCCCCGGCCGCCGACCCCCTGCCCGAATAAGACCCGTTTCGGGCCGTTTTGGGGGCCCATCTTGTGACGCCACCCATAGGAGCCACATCACGTCCTAGGGCAGGCCGTAGAAAGGGAACGCCCTGAGCTGCCCAGACATCTCCATATCGGGACATAGCAGACATTGCTCCGAAGTTAGGTAGTACGTCACATCCTTGCCAAGCACTTCGGCCCCGGCTAACCATTGCTGTCGTTGCCGGGAAGCAACGGGCCGGACCGAGCGGATCTCCGCCGGAGTCGCCCGGTCCCACCCGCAGCGCGGGGCTCACCGCCCCACCGCCACCGCGAGACTCGCGGCAGGCACGACCTTGTCCCCCAGAGGAAGAGTTCACGCATGACCATGGCCACCACCCGCACCCGCATCGCCCGCCTCGCCGTCACCGGCCTCGCCACCACGGGAGCCGCGGCCGCGGCCCTGACCCTGGTGCCGGCCAACGCGCAGGCCGCCGAGATGCCGCAGGTGCACGCCTCTGTGGTCAAGGCCTCCCACACCGCCACCGCCGGCAAGGCGGGCACCGGCAACAACCTGGACGGCTGGATCAAGCAGTCGCTGGCCATCATGAAGGCCAAGGGCATCCCCGGCAGCTACGACGGTCTGAAGCGCAACATCATGCGCGAGTCCGGTGGTAACCCCAACGCGCAGAACAACTGGGACATCAACGCCAAGAACGGCGTTCCGTCCAAGGGTCTGCTCCAGGTGATCTCCCCCACGTTCAACGCGTACCACGTCGCCGGTACCGCGAAGAACATCACCGACCCGGTGGCGAACATCACCGCCGCGGCCAACTACGCCGCGCACCGCTACGGTTCGATCGACAACGTCAACTCGGCGTACTGATCGCACTGATCGACGCGGTCCCCGCACCGAAGGCCGGTGCCGGCAGCTCCACGCTGCCGGCACCGGCCTTTTCGACTTCCGCGCGGGAGCGGGGCGTTCGGTCAGATGCCGTCCGGGGTGCCGAGTCCGGTGAGCGCGCCGACCGGATCGAGGTCGGGGGTGCCCCGGGGCCACCAGTCCTCCTCGCCGGGCTCGGACTCGTAGACGTACCACAGTCCGTCGCGGCCGAGGCGGAGCTGGACATGGCCGAGCGGATGGGTGAGCCGGTTGCGCCAGGGCCGGAAGGCGGGCAGGTCGGCGGCGAGCAGCAGCGGCCGGGCCCGGTCGAAACGGCCGGCCGGCGGGTCCCACGGCTCCTCCAGGACGACCAGCCCCTCCACCCCGCCCTGCCGCCAGGCGGCGACGGCCCGCGCGAGGTCGCCCGGGGTGCGGTCGGTGGCCTGGGCCAGCGTCGCGTAGAGCGCGCGGGTCGTCACGGTCAGGCCGGAGCCGGGACGGGCGGCGGCGAGCCGCACCGCGTCCTGCCACAGGGACAGTTCGCCGACCGGGTCGCGTCCGGTGCCGAGCAGCGCGTGCGCGCGGGCGGCGGCGTCGGTCGCCAGCTGGTCCAGCGCGAACGGGTCCGGGCCGCCGGGCGACGCGGGATACGCCGGGGGCTGCCCGGGATGCTCGGGGACCGGCGCCGGCGGGGGCGGTGCAGGGCGCTCGCGCGGGGCGAGCGCCTCGGTGGCGCGTATACCGGGCAGGGACGAGGGTCTCCGCTCCCCGTCGCGGGCCGCGCGGGCGGCGCTGCGCCGGGAGAGCGCGTCGAGCAGCTCCCGCTCGCCCCGGCCGCGCAGGAGCAGCAGGACGAAGGGGTCGGCGTCCAGCAGCCGCGCCGTCTGGTAGCACAGGGCGGCCGCGTGCTTGCAGGGGCGGCCCGAGTCGGGGCAGCTGCACCGCGGGGCGAGGTCACCCGGGACGGGCAGCAGCGGGACCCCGCAGTCGGCGAGGGACCGGGGCAGCTCCTTGTCGAGCAGCGCGGCGATGTGGCCGGGCCGGTCGGCGGCGGCGTCCAGGAAGCGCTCCCACTCGGCGTCCTCCAGGGTCCGTACCCGCACCTGGACGCGGTACGGGCGCGGACGGCTCCCGCGCACGTAGGCGAGGACCGATCCCGGGGTCACGGTGATCGCGTCCACATGTCCCTGGTCCGCGTACCCCCGGCCACGCGCCACCCGCCCGGCGTCCAGCGCGCCCCGCTCCAACGCCCGCACCCACGCGTTCCCCCACCAGGTACCGGCGAAGGGCCCGTCCCCGGTCCGCTCCCCGCGGGGCGCGAACGCCTGGAAGGTACGCCGGTGTTCACCGTCGCGGTGCGGCGTGGCCATGGTCGCCGGCGCGTGCGGGACGGCGGACTCGTGCTCGTGCTCGTGCTCGTGCTCGTGCTCGGGGAGCGTGGGCGCGGCCTCGTACCGCTCGGGCGCGGGATCATCCCCCGGCTCGGCATCCGTCTCCGGGGGCATCCGGAAGGCGTTCTCGAGGAACTGCCGCATCTCACCGGCGGCCTTGAGCCGCGCGGCACGGGAGGGGCCGGCGGCGGCGTCGGCGGACGCGCCTCCGACCCGGGCCCCGCTACCGGCCACCGGCGAACGCCCGGACCCGCGCCGCCCGCCGCGCTCGGCCTCCGCCTCCGCCCGCGGCGCCTCGCGCCGGGCGGCCCGCAGGGCTTCCCGGGCGATGTCGCCGGGGCGGGGCCCGGGGGTGGCGTCGTGATGGGTTCCGGGTCCGGGGTGCGGTTCGGCTTCCGGCGTGCGGGCTCCGTCCCGTTGTTCCGTGGGCTGTTCCGGGTGCTCGGCGCCGTCGGTGGCGACGGCGGCTCGCAGAGCGGCCCTCGCGGCAGCCGCGGGTCCCGGGGCGCGGTCGGCGGTACGGCTGTCAGGGTCCGTCCCGATCCCCGAGCCCCCGGGGTCTACGGGGACCCGGACCCTTGCCCGGCCGTCGGTGACGGCGCCGGCGGCGGCGTCGGCGAGCCCCGGCGTGTCCGCCGGCTCCGCCCCGTCGCCACGGTCCGTCCCCGGACCGGGGTCCGTCCCCTCATCGCGTCCCGCGCCGCTGCCCTCGGCGATCGGCACGGCCGCCGTGGACCGGTCGTCCGGCCCCTCACCGCCCGCCGCCCCCGGCATCGGTACCGGACCGAGCCGCTCCCCGCCGTCCCACTCCCCGCCGGGCCGCTCGTCCGCCTCCTGGAACCCCTCGCTCACGTCGGCCGTGTCCCCGCGGGCCGTCCGCTCCGCCGTCTCCTGTGCCCGGCGGCGCGCCGCCCGCAGGGCCTGGCGGGCCAGGTCGGCCGGGCGAGCGGGGTCGGTGGGGGTCATGGGGTGCTCCGCAGGGAGACGAGGTCGGAGAGTTCGCGGTCGGTCAGTTCCGTGAGGGCGGCCTCGCCGGAGCCGAGGACGGCGTCGGCCAGGGCCCGTTTGGCCGCGAGCATCTCGGCGATCCGGTCCTCGACCGTGCCCTCGGTGACCAGGCGGTGGACCTGGACGGGCTGGGTCTGGCCGATGCGGTAGGCGCGGTCGGTGGCCTGTTCCTCGACGGCCGGGTTCCACCAGCGGTCGAAGTGCACCACGTGCCCGGCACGGGTGAGGTTGAGGCCGGTGCCCGCGGCCTTCAGGGAGAGGACGAGCACCGGCGTCTCCCCGCCCTGGAAGCGGTCGACCATGCGCTCGCGTTCCGGCACCGGGGTGCCGCCGTGCAGCAGGTCCACCGGGACCGCGCGGGCGGCCAGATGGGCGGTGATCAGCCGGGCCATGCCCACGTACTGGGTGAAGACCAGCACCGAGCCGTCCTCGGCGAGGACGGTGTCCAACAGCTCGTCCAGCAGGGCGAGTTTGCCCGAGCGATGGACCAGCCGGTCGGTGGCCCCGGCCTCCTTGAGGTAGAGCGCGGGGTGGTCGCAGATCTGCTTCAGCGCGCCGAGCAGCTTCAGGACGAGACCCCTGCGGGCGATCCCGTCGGCGGTCTCGATGGCCAGCATCGACTCGCGCACCACCGCCTCGTACAGCGCGGCCTGTTCGCGGGTGAGCGGCACCGGATGATCGGTCTCGGTCTTCGGCGGCAGCTCCGGGACGATGCCGGGGTCGGACTTCTTGCGTCGCAGCAGGAAGGGCCGGACGAGGCGGCCGAGCCGGTCCACGGCCTCCTGGTCCTCGCCGTTCTCCACCGCGCGGGCGTGCCGGGCGCGGAAGGCCTTCAGCGGGCCGAGGAGCCCGGGGGTGGTCCAGTCGAGCAGGGCCCACAGCTCGGAGAGGTTGTTCTCCACCGGGGTGCCGGTGAGCGCCACCCGCGCGGGGGCCTCGATGGTGCGCAGCGCCCTGGCGGTGGCCGAGTAGGGGTTCTTCACGTGCTGGGCCTCGTCCGCGACGACCATCCCCCAGGCCTGCTCGGCGAGTCGGGCAGCGGCGGAGCGCATCGTGCCGTACGTGGTGAGGACGAAGCCGCCGTCCAGCCCGGCCAGGGTGCGCTCCGTGCCGTGGAAGCGGCGGACGGGGACGCCGGGGGCGAACCGGCTGATCTCCCGCTGCCAGTTGCCCAGCAGGGAGGCCGGGCAGACGACGAGGGTGGGTTCGCGGCGCGCCCGCTTCAGGTGCAGGGCGATGAGCGTGACGGTCTTGCCGAGGCCCATGTCGTCGGCGAGGCAGCCGCCGAGGCCGAGGGAGGTCATCAGGTCGAGCCAGGCGAGGCCGCGCAGCTGGTAGTCGCGCAGGGTGGCGGCGAGTCCCGGGGGCGCCTCGGCGGGGCGCGGGCCCGCGGTGAGGCGGTCGCGGAGGGCGGCGAGGGCGCCGACGGGTACGGCCCGGACGGTCTCGCCGTCGACGTCGGCGGTGCCGGTGAGCGCCACGGACAGCGCGTCGAGGGGGTCGAGCAGGCCCAGTTCCCGTTTGCGGGCCTTGCGGACGAGGGCGGGGTCGACGAGCACCCAGCGGTCCCGGAGCCGTACGACGGGACGGTGGGCCTCGGCGAGGGCGTCCATCTCGGCCTCGTCCAGCGGGTCCCCGCCGAGCGCGAGCTGCCAGCAAAAGCGCAGCAGGTCCTCGCTCTCGAAGAAGCCGGTGCCGTCGGTCGCGGAGCCGGGCGCGGGCCGCACCTCGGCGGTGGCGGTGAGGTCGCGGGCGAGGTCCCGGGGCCAGTGCACGGCGACCCCGGCGGCGGCCAGCCTGCTCGCCGCGACGCCGAGCAGGTCGCCCAGCTCCTCCTCGGACAGGGCGAGGACGTCGGGCACCTCCTGTTCGGCGAGCCGGTCCAGCGGCGGCCACACCCGCCCGGCGCGGCGCACGGCGAGGGCCGCGTCCACCCGGGCGCGGGGGCCGAAGGCGATGTCGGCCTCGCCCGCCCACAGGGCGGCCGCGTCGGCCACGAGGGTGGGGTCGGCGAGGCTGTGGACCTGCACGATCGCCGCCCCGGCGGCACGGGAGCCCGCGCTCGCGCCGGCGTCGAAGACGTCGTACGCGGACAGGTCGAGGCGCAGCGAGACGCGTACGCCCGCGTCCATCCCGGCGGCGACCTCGGCCGCCCACGCGTGCGCCCCCGGCAGGGACTGGGGCTCGCGCGCGGCGAAGGCGCGGCCGCAGGCGTGGGCGGCGGCGGGGGTGCGGGGCAGGGTGTCGGCGACCGCGTCCAGGAAGGAGCGGACCAGTGCCTCCGGCTCGGGCAGCCGCAGCGGTCCGGGGTCCGGCAGCGGCACGGCGTGCCCCTCCGGGGGCAGGGCGGCGGCGATCGCGCGCAGGTGGGCGATGTCGCCGGGCTCCAGCGGACCGGCCCGCCAGGCGTCCTGGGCGCTCAAGGTGAGACCGGGCAGCAGCCGCCCCCGGGCGACGAGCCGCAGCGCGTGCAGCGCGGCGGCGCCCCAGCAGGCGGTGGCGGGGTGCGCGGCGGGGTCCCGGCGGGCACGGACCAGCAGGGGCAGCGCCTCGGCGAGCGGCAGGCCCAGCGCGGGTACCCGGCGGCGGCGCACTCCCGCGCCGTGCCGCCGCACGACCGTGAGTTCCTCGGGGTCGGCGGCCGCGGCGGGCAGGGGCTCGCCGGCGGGGTCCCAGAAGGCGATACGGCCCGCGCGCGGCAGCGGCGCGGGCAGATACACCGCGGCCAGGCGCACGGGCACGGGGTCACCGCCCGACGCCGTCCGCGGTCCCGGCGTCCGCTCGGCCGTCGTCGCCACACCGCTCATACGTTCTGCCACCTCCCGCCCGCACATCGGACCAGTCGTCTCCGACTCTACGGGCGGGGTCTGACAACCGGCCCCGACGGCCGGTCCCGGCCGGCCGCGAGGCGGGATCGCCGGCCGCGCACCGCCGCGCGGGGCGCGCCCCGTCCGCTACGGCACGGTCCGCGACACCACGTACACCGTCGGGAAGTCCGGGTCGGCCATGTTCACGACCACGTCCTGGGTGGGTGCCGGGTTCTTCCGCGTGTGCGTGAGGCCGTACCAGGAGCCGGAGCCGCCGAAGGTCCAGCCGCTGACCTTGCGGTCGCGGGCGCCGACGGCGATGTCGCCCTTCTTCAGCTCGTCGCGGCGCGAGCCCATGGACTGGAGAAAGGTGTCCAGGCCGGCCGGGTTGGTGCGGAACTGCACGTACAGGCGGCTGGTCTTCCAGTTGTTGGTCTCGTACGAGGCGATGCGGTCGGCGGGGCGCGGGACGTTCACCTGGTAGAGGCGGCGCTGCACCTTCGACGGCCAGCCGGGGGTGAGGCCGGTCGCGGAGTACTTGGCCTCCTTGTCCTTGCCGCTGTTGCGGCTCTGGTTCGCGGAGATCACCAGGTATCCGGCCGGCACGCCGATGAGCAGCACGATGATCAGCAGGGTGAGCGCCCGGCGCCTGGCCTTGTGGCGGGGGTCCTCGGGGGGCCGGCGCGCCGGCCCCGGCGCGCCGGCCTGGCGGGGCAGGGAGGTGGAGGCGGTCATGCGGTGTCCCGTTCGCGGCGGGCCTGGGCGTATCGCTCGTAGCGCTCGTACCGCTCGACCCGGCGGCGCTTGGCGCGCCGGAACCGGCGGGCGACCAGGCGGGCCAGGTCGGCCGCGCCCACCATGCCGGCCTCGGGGCCGAGCTGGGCGCGGGTGATACGGGCCTCGGGGCGGTAGCCGCGGCCGGTGAGATGACGCTTGAAGGCGTCCCTGGCGGGGCCGATGAGCAGATCGTCGGCGGCCGAGACGCCGCCGCCGATGACGAAGCAGGAGGGGTCGAGGGCGGCGGCCAGGTTGGCGATGCCGACGCCGAGCCACTGGCCGATGTCCTGGAGCAGTTCCACGCACATCGCGTCGCCCTCGCGGGCCAGCTCGGTGATCATCGGCCCGGTGATGTCGCCGATGTTCCCCTTCACGTGCTCGATGATCCCGTAGGCGACCGGCGAGTCGGCCTGGGCCAGCTCGCGCGCCTCGCGGACCAGGGCGTTCCCTGAGCTGTACTGCTCCCAGCAGCCGCGGTTGCCGCACGGGCAGCGGTGGCCGCCGGGCACGACCTGCATATGCCCGAACTCGCCCGCGACGCCGAACTTACCCCGCTTGACCTGGCCGTCCTCCAGGATCGCGCCGCCGATACCGGTACCCAGTGTGATCATCACCAGGTGGTCCTCGCCGCGTCCGGCGCCGAAGCGCCACTCGGCCCAGGCGGCGGTGTTGGCGTCGTTGTCCACGAGGACCGGCACGGAGAGGCGGCCGCTGAGCCGGTCGCGCAGCGGTTCGTTGCGCCAGGACAGGTGGGGGGCGAACAGGACGCGGTTGCGGTCCGCGTCGACCCAGCCCGCGGCGCCGATGCCGACCGCGTGCACGTCGTGCCGGTCGGAGAGGTCCAGGACCAGTTCGACGATGGTGTCCTCGACGACCTTGGGGCTCTTGGACTTGTCCGGCGTCTCCGCGCGGAGCTTCTCCAGGATGTTGCCGTCGGCGTCCACCACGCCCGCCATCACCTTGGTGCCTCCGATGTCGATGCCGACGGTGGGGACGCGGGGGGCCGTCAGGTGGGACCGCCGCTCCCGGGTGCCGGCCGTACGCAGCACGGGGGCGCGGCGGGAGCCGATGGGGGCCGTGAGGTCGCGATAGGTGCTCATCGTTGGTCGATTGTGCCTCAACGACGGTAAGGGTGCCGTATCGGCGAAGGGGAGGGGCGGGCGGTCCTGGTGGTGGCCCGGTCGACCGCGACGCCCCTCGGGTCCCTCAGCCGCGCTGGAGTTCGTGGCGCAGGGCGTCCAGGTCGGAGCCGCCGGCCATCTGCGCGGTCAGCTCGTCCAGGGTGATCTCGTCCCGTGTGTGATTGCCCACCATCGTGCCGCGGCGCAGCAGCACGAACCGGTCGCCCACGAGGTACGCGTGGTGCGGGTTGTGGGTGATCAGGACGACGCCCAGGCCCTCGTCGCGGGCCGCGGCGACGTACTTGAGGACCACACCGGACTGCTTGACGCCCAGGGCCGCGGTCGGCTCGTCCAGGACGAGCACCTTGGCGCCGAAGTGGACGGCGCGGGCGATGGCCACGCACTGGCGTTCGCCGCCGGAGAGGGTGCCGATGGGCTGGTCGACGTCCCGCAGGTCGATGCCCATGCGCAGCAGCGCCTCCCGGGTGGTGCGGCGCATGAGGGCGGTGTCGAGGCGCTTGAAGGGGCCGGTGCCCTTGCGGGGCTCGGAGCCGAGGAAGAAGTTGCGCCAGACCGGCATCAGGGGCACGACGGCCAGGTCCTGGTAGACCGTGGCGATGCCCCGGTCCAGGGCGTCGCGCGGGGAGGCGAGGCGGGTCTCCTCGCCCTCGATGCCGAGGGTGCCGCCGTCGTGCTGGTGCAGTCCGGCGATGATCTTGATCAGGGTGGACTTGCCGGCGCCGTTGTCGCCGAGGACGCAGGTGATCTCGCCCGCGCGCACCTGGAGGGACACGCCGTCCAGGGCGCGCACGTTGCCGTAGTGCTTGCCGACGCCGGACAGCTCGACGAGGGCGGGCGCCGTCGTCCGTGCCGCCTCGTCCGTCATGCCGTCCGTGATGCCGTCCGTCATGTCGTCGCCTCCGCGCGCTTGCGGACCCAGGCGTTGAGCAGGGTCGCGAGGAGCAGCATCGCTCCGAGGAAGAACTTGAACCAGTCGGGGTTCCACTCGGCGAAGACGATGCCCTTGCTGGTCATGCCGAAGATCAGGGCGCCCACCGCGGAGCCGACCGCGCTGCCGTAGCCGCCGGTGATCAGGCAGCCGCCGATGACGGCCGCGATGATGTAGATCAGCTCGTTGCCGACGCCCTCGCCGGACTGCACGGCGTCGAAGGAGAAGAGCAGGTGCTGGCCGGAGATCCAGGCGCCGAACGCGACGCCCATGTAGAGGCCGATCTTGGTCTTCGCCACCGGCACGCCGACCGCGCGGGCCGCGTCCTCGTCGCCGCCGACCGCGAAGATCCAGTTGCCGACGCGGGTGCGCAGCAGGATCCAGGAGCCGAGGGCGACCAGGGCGAGCCACCACAGGATGGTGACCTTGAAGCCGACGCCGCCGACGGTGACCGTGGAGGCGAAGACGGCGTGCGCGCCGGCGAAGCCCTGCATGTCGCCGATGGTCTTGGTGGAGACCGTGCCGTCGATCAGCTTGGTGAAGCCGAGGTTCATGCCGCACAGCATCAGGAAGGTGCCCAGCGTGATGATGAAGCTGGGCAGCTTGGTGCGGGTGAGCATGAAGCCGTTGAAGGCGCCGACGGCGAGGCTGGCCAGGAGGGACACGCCGACGCCGACCCAGGTGTTCGCCGTCATCTGGTAGCTGAACATCGAGGAGATCAGCGCCGAGGACGTCACGAGGACGCCGGCCGACAGGTCGAACTCGCCGCCGATCATCAGCAGCGCCACCGGTACGGCCATGATCCCGATGGTCGAGGAGGCGTACAGCACGGTGCTGAGGCTGGAGGCGCGCAGGAAGCCGTCGGCGACGAGGGCGAAGAAGACGAAGACGGCGAGGGCGCCGACGACCGAGCCCAGCTCGGGGCGGGCGAGGAGCTTCTTCGGCAGGGGGGTCCGCAGGATCCGCTCGTCGACCGCCGGCTCCACGGACTTCCGCTCGACCGCGTCCTGTCCTGCGGTCATCGGGTGCCCCGCTCGGTGTACGCCGCCAGCGTGGCCGCCTGGTCCTTGGTGATGATCTGCGGGCCGGTCAGCACCGGCTTGCCGCCGCCGAGGACGTCGCCGTTGTACTTGTAGGCCCACAGCAGGTCGACCGCCTCGTACCCCTGGAGGTACGGCTGCTGGTCCACCGCGAAGCCCAGGGTGCCGTTCTTGAGCGAGGCCGCGACCTGCGCGTTGAGGTCGAAGGTGTCCACCTCGGCCTTGCTGCCCGCGTCGTTCCTGGCCTTCACGGCGGTGTCGGCGTAGGGCGCGCCGAGGGTGACGACGCTGTCCAGGGACTTGTCGGCCTGGAGCTTGGCCTCGATGGCGGACTGCACGTCGGGCATGTTCGTGCCGTTGACGTAGAGCTTCTGGAGCTTGCCCTCGAAGGTCTTGGCGACGCCGTCGCAGCGCTGCTCGTGGCCCACGTTGCCCTGCTCGTGCAGCACGCACAGGGCCTTCTTCCGGCCGCGCTTGTTCAGTTCGTCGCCGACGGCCTCACCGGCGATGGTCTCGTCCTGGCCGATGTGGGTGAGCGCGCCGAACGCCTTGGACTCCTCCGAGCCGGAGTTGACCGTGATCACCGGGATGCCGGCCTTCTCGGCGCGCTGGACGGCGGCCTTCATGGCGTCCGGCTTCGCCAGGGTGACGATGATGCCGTCGACCTTCTTGTCGACCGCCGCGTCCACCAGCTGGGCCTGCTGCTGGGCGTCGTCGTCGTGCGAGTACAGGAAGTTGATGTTGTCCTTGACGGCGGCCTGCTTGGCGCCGCTCTGCACGATGTCCCAGAAGGTGTCGCCGTCTCCGGAGTGCGTGATCATCGCGAAGGTCCAGCGGGGGGTGTCCACCGCCGCCCTGCCCTGGGCGACGGCGGCCTTGCGGGCGTCCTCGGCCCGCTTCCCGCCGGTGCTGCTGCACCCCGCGAGGCACACCGAGAGTGCCCCCGCGAGCGCCATGACTGCCCAGGTCCGAAACCGTGCCACGAGGCCGTGCCCTTCTCGCTGTCTCCAGCTGACTCTCAGCTGTCCTTGCTCCGACGTGCGTGAGGGGCGGGCGACCTCACCGTCGGTGTGTCCCGGCGGCGACCTCACCAGCCCCAAACACTTCAGTATCGGTCACCGCGGACGGCCGGCGGACGGCCGGGGAGGAGATTCCGGTCACCTTGTCCGGACAATGCGACGAACTTCCGGTGCGGTCAGGGCCGTACGAGCAGCTGGAACTCGAAGGCGTAGCGGCTCGGGCGGTAGGTGTGGTCGCCGTACTCGACCGCGCGGCCGGTGTCGTCGTAGGTGGTGCGGCACATGGTGAGCAGCGGGGCGCCGTCGGCCTCGCCGAGCCGCTCGGCCTCGGTGGCGGTGGCGCCGCGGGCGCCGATCGACTGGCGGGCGCTGTGCAGGGTGATGCCGGCGGCGCGCAGCAGCCGGTACAGGCCGGTCGCCTCCAGCTGGGCGGTGTCCAGGTCGAGCAGTCCGGGCGGCAGATGGTTGATCAGGTAGGCCATGGGCTCGCCGTGCGCGAGCCGGAGCCGTTCGACGCGGTGGACGTCGCCGCCCTCGGCGATCCCGAGCGCGGCCGCGATCTCGGCGGAGGCCGGGACGACCGTGTTGACCAGGACCGTGGTGGTGGGACGCCGGCCCGCCGCCGCCAGGTCGTCGTAGAGGCTGCTCAGCTCCAGCGGGCGCTTGACCCTGCTGTGCACGACCTGGGTGCCGACGCCCCGGCGGCGCACCAGCAGCCCCTTGTCGACCAGCGACTGGATGGCCTGGCGGACGGTGGGCCGGGACAGGCCGAGCCGCGCGGCCAGTTCGATCTCGTTGCCCAGCAGGCTCCCGGGGGTCAGGCTTCCGTGCTCGATCGCGGCCTCCAGCTGCTGGGACAGCTGGAAGTACAACGGCACCGGCGAACCGCGGTCCACGCGGAGTTCGAGCGCGACGGTCGGGTCCACAAGTGGTTTGGGCACGGGCCCGAGCGTAGCCGCGTGCGCAGTTGACGGGAAGTCGTGAAGTCCGATTGTCCTGACATACGAATTGACAGGGGCGGGCCGCGCCGTCACTTTGTTTCCATGCGCATCGGGGTCATCGGTACGGGCCGCATCGGCACCCTTCACGCGAACACGCTCAGCCGTCACCGCGAGGTCGGCTCGCTGATCCTGACGGACGCCGATCCGGCGCGGGCGCAGCGGCTCGCACAGCGGCTGGGCGAGACGGCGGCGCCGGGGGTGGACGAGATCTTCCGGTGGGGCGTGGACGCGGTGGTGATCACCACGGCGACCGCGGCCCATGCCGAGCTGATCGGCCGGGCGGCACGCTCGGGACTGCCGGTCTTCTGCGAGAAGCCGGTCGCCCCGGACCTGGCGGGCACGCTCCAGGCGCTCGCCGAGGTGGCGACGGCCGGAACGGTGCTCCAGATGGGCTTCCAGCGCCGCTTCGACGCGGGGTACGCCGGGGCGCGCGAGGCGGTGCGCGCCGGACGGCTCGGCCGGCTGCACACCGTGCGCGCCCTGACCTGCGACCAGTCCCCTCCCCCGGCCGGCCGGCCGGCGCCGTCCGGCGGGCTGTTCCGGGACACGCTCGTCCATGACTTCGACATCCTGCGCTGGGTGACGGGCCAGGAGGTGAGCGACGTCTGCGCGGCCGGCTCGGACGCGGGCCCCGCGATGTTCCGCGAGGCCGGCGACGTCTGCACGGGCGCGGCGCTGCTGACCCTGGACGACGGCACCCTGGCGACGGCGACCGCGACCCGCACCAACGGCGCGGGCTACGACGTCCGCATGGAGCTGGCCGGGGAGCGCGACACGGTGGTGGTCGGCCTGGACGACCGTACGCCGCTCGCCTCCACCGAACCGACCGGACCACCACCCGCGGACAAGCCCTGGACCGGCTTCCTGGAACGCTTCGCGCCCGCGTACGAGGCCGAGCTGTGCGCCTTCGTGGACGTGCTGCGCGGCGAACGCGCCAACCCCTGCGACGGTCGCGAGGCCCTCCAGGCCCTGCGGATCGCCGAGGCCTGCGAGGTGTCGCGGCGGGAGCGGCGGGCGGTGGCGATGGCGGAGATCCCGACGGAGGCGGCGGCCGGGGGCGGCTGAGCGGCCGTGCCGTACGGGAGCGGTCAGGGGGCGGTCGTACGACCGTCACGCGCGAGCCGTACGACCATCCGCCCGGCGGCGCTCCCCTACCAGCGCACCGGCAGGGTCCGCAGTCCGCGCATGAGCATGCCCGGCAGCCACTCGTCGTGCGGGCCGTCCAGCGCGAGGCCGGGGGCGCGCTCCAGCAGGCTGGAGATGGCCGTGCGGCCCTCCAGGCGGGCCAGCGGTGCGCCCAGGCAGTAGTGGAGGCCGTGGCCGAAGGCGAGATGGCCGCGGGCGTCGCGGCGGATGTCGAAGCGGTCGGGCGCGGGGAAGCGGGCGCCGTCACGCTGGGCGGCGGTGAGGCCGACCATCACGTGCTCGCCCTTCTCGATGCGGACGCCCCCGATCTCCAGCGGCTCGACGGCGTACCGGAACGTGGCGTTCTCCACCGGGCCCTCCCAGCGCAGCGTCTCCTCGACCACACCGTCGATCAGACTCATGTCGGCGCGCAGGGCGGCGAGTTGATCGGGGTGGGTGAGCAGGGCGAGGACGCCGTTGCCGATGAGGTTGACCGTGGTCTCGTGGCCGGCGATGAGCAGCAGGAAGGCCATGCCGCGCAGTTCCTCGGGCGAGAGCCGGTCGCCGTCCTCGGCGGTGGTGCGGACCAGCTCGCCGAGGAGGTCGCCGGTGACCCCGGAGCGGCGTTTGTCCTCGATCAGTTCGGTGAGGTACTCGCCGAGCCGGGCGATCGCCTCGGACTCGGACTCGGGGTCGGTCGGGGCGACCACCTGGGTGGAGATCTTGCGGAACTCGGTGCGGTCCATCTCGGGGACGCCGAGCAGTTCGCAGATGACCGTGAGGGGCAGCGGGTAGGCGAGGGCGGCGATGAGGTCGGCGCGGCCGCCGCCGGGTGACAGCATCTCGTCCAGCAGTTCGTCGGTGATCCGCCGCACGCGCGGGCGCAGTTGCTCGATCCGGCGCATGGTGAAGGCGCGGGTGACGAGGCTGCGCAGCCGGGTGTGCTGGGGCGGGTCGGTGGCCAGCAGGTACCTGCCGACCAGCGCCTGGTCGACGAACATCACGCCGATCTTGGCGCCGTCCTTGGCCAGCCGGGGGTCGGCGAGGGCGGTGCGCGCCTCCTCGTACCCCACGACGAGCCAGGTCTCGTAGTCCTCGGCCGCATCGGGTATCCGGATCCGGTGCACCGGGCCCCGCTCGCGCAGCATGGCGTACACCGGATGCGGGTCGCGCCGGAACGCGTCCCCGAACTCCCCCAGATCCACTGCCTGTCGCCGGTCCATGACTCCCCTTCCGGACTCCCCCGAGGCCGACCGGGCGCATCCCGGTGCCTGGAGAACGCGTACGGGGCGAGCTTGGTGCCCGGCCGTGCGGAAATTCCCTCGGGGAGCGGGAGATGGCCGAAAACGATGTGCCGGGGGCCAAAGACGGCTCGCCCCGCGGCCGTCGGGTGGGGGGGTGGGGCCGCGGGGCGAGGCTCGGTGCGGACCGACTACGGACCAGTGGTCGGCCGGCGGGGGTTCAGCAGCCGAAGTCGATCAGGTCGAACGTCGCGTAGTGGTCGGAGGTGTAGTAGTCCTCCTGGCTGCCCTCACCGGTGACGATGCGGCGGGTGCCGCGGGTGGGGGCGCCGGGGGTCACCACGGTGTACTCGTGGTAGTAGCCCGAGGACTGGCTGGGCAGGACGCCCTCGCGGTTGGAGAAGACCGTGCCGTCCTGCGAGTAGGGGTAGGGGCCGCCCTGGGCGATGAGTCCGAGGGTGTCGTCGGCCTGCGGCGGCAGGGCGCTGTGGCAGATGCCGCCGACGGAGGCGGCGGAGACGACGGACGCGTCCGCCGTGGTGGCGGAGACGGTGCCGCCGACGAGGAGTGCGGACAGGACTGCGGCTGCGGCGCCGATACGAGCGGCGCGTGGGGGGATTCGCATGACGTCATGATGACGCGCGTAGACACGGACATGTCAACGACAACACTGTGGAATTCCCCGTCAAGTAACCTTGTTTTTCGACGAGTTCACTTTCCTCCTCGGGACACCCGCAGGAAGGTCACGAGGCGGTCACCGGGCGCCCGGCGTGCGCCCGGTCGTGGAGGTCCGGCCGGGCGTCCCCGAGGTGGCCGAACAGGCGCAGCGGCACCCGTGCGGGGCGCTCACGCCGCGCACCGAGGACGGCCCGCCGCGTCCGCGAGGCTCAGGGCCTCAGGGCCTCAGGGCCTCAGGGCCTCAGGGCCTTGAACTGGTCGCGCGGGAGGCCCGGCACGGCTTCGGCCGCGATCTCCTCGGCCGACGGCGTGGCGCCGCGCTCCGTGACGTCCCTCCGCACGAGGAACTCCCCGCCGGCCGGGGACGGCCGCCGGGTGTCCCCGGCAGGCGCTCACCCCGCGTGTGTGGAGAACAGGCCGCCCGTCGGACCCTGCTTGTCGCCGCCCTGGGCCTTCTTCAGTGCGTTGGCCAGGCTCTCGATGGTCAGGGACTGGAGTATGACGCGGCCTTGGCCCTCCAGGGTGGCGAGGGAGAGTCCCTCACCGCCGAAGACGGCGTTCATGACGCCCTGCCGGTTGAGGCCGCCCACGCGCTGGACGCCGTACCGGATGCCCTCCTCGAAGGCGACCACGCAGCCGGTGTCCACCTCGATGCGGCCGCCGAAGTCCGCCGGGTCGAGGTCGATGAAGTTGCCCGCGCCCGCGATGATCACCGTGCCGTGACCGGTGAACTTCTCCAGGACGAACCCCTCGCCGCCGCTCATGCCGGTGCGGCCGCCCGCGAAGGCGATGCCGAACTCCACCGAGGACTCGGCGGCCACGAAGGCGTCCTTCTCGGCGAACCAGGCACGGCGGCCGTCCAGTTCCAGCGCACGCATCTCACCGGGGAGGACGCCCGCGAAGCCCACCGTGCCCTGGCCGCCCTGCGCGGTGAAGTACTGGAAGGCCAGGGACTCGCCCGCGAGCATCCGCTGGCCCACCTGCATGGCGGTGCCCATGGCCTGGCGCAGCAGGCCGCCCATGCCGCCGCTCCCGCCGCCCTGCTGCCCGCCGCCCCCGGAGGGGCCGGACAGCCGGGTCTCCATGGTCACGTTCGTGGTCTTGAACAGGAACTTCCCGGCCTCGCAGTACACGGTCTGGCCGGGGTCCAGGTTGACGACCGCCATCTGCATGGCGTTGCCGACGATCTCTTGCTGAAGGGTCACGCCAGGAAGAACGCGGGAGGAGGGTGTGAGAGTTCCGGCACGGCACGCGCGTGGCGCGGCTCACCCCCCGGTGATCGCCACCGGTGCCTGTGCCCGGGACGGTCGCGCGGCCGGGGGCAGGGTGCCGTCCACCGGGTCGTGGTGGATGCGGTCGGGCGGCTGGGCCAGCCCGGTCAGGCCGTACACCGTGGCGGTGACCATCAGGGGCGGCCCGCTGACGTAGGCGGTGTGTCCGGACCAGTCGCCGCGCCGGGCCACCGCGTCGGCCACCGAACCGCTCTCGGCGGCGCCGGACTCCTCGCCGATCACCGGGACGACGCGCAGCCAGGAACAGTTCTTCTCCAGGCGGGCGAGGGCGGCGGTGTCGTACAGGCCGTCCAGGGTGCGCGCGCCGACGAACAGGTGGGTGCGGCGGTGCAGGGGGCGCCGGGACAGCTCTTCGAGCAGGGCGCGGGCGGGCGCCCAGCCGGTGCCGCCGGCCACGACCAGGACGTCCCGCGCGGGATCGCCGTCCAGGACCATGGAACCCTGGGCGGGGCCGAGGCGGAGCGAATCGCCGGCGCGGGTCCGGGTGACCAGCGCGTCGCTGACGCCGCCGGGGGCGGTGCGGCGGACGTGGAACTCCAGTTCGCCGTCCGGGCCGGGCGCGCAGGCGATCGAGTACGGGCGCCAGGTCAGCGGCAGCAGCGGGGTCTGGATCCGGGTGTACTGCCCGGCCCGGTAGGGAAACGGTTCCGCGGGACGCACGCGGAGCACCGCGAGGTCCGGGGCGCGCAGCTCGTGCGCGGTCACCGTGCCGTTCCAGTACGGCGGTTCGGCCAGCGCGCCGGCGGCCCCGTCCACCATGGCCGCGACGGCGAAACGCAGCATGCGCAGCCACGCCTGCTCCATCTCCTCGCTCCAGTGCGCGCCCGCGCTGCGCCGCAGGGCCTCGGCGAGCGCCTGCTCGAACACCTCGAAGTGCACCGGCCGGACGCCGAGTTTGCGGTGGTCGCGGCCGAGCCGGGCGCAGAAGTCGGCCACCTCACGAGGCCGGTCGAGGTGCTCGATCAGGTACCACAGCGCCCGTTCGAGATGGACTCGCTGGAACTCCATGGAGTCGGGGAAGAGCGAGCGCAGATAGGGGTGGCGCTCGAACATGGCGTCGTAGAGGTGCCCGATGAGCTTGCCGAACGGGGTGACCAGCGGCAGCCGGCGGGTGATGACCCGCTGGTCGGCGGCGCCGTCGTACGGCTGCCCCTGGGCCCCGTGCGCGGCGGCCAGCCACGGCCCCGTGCCGGTGTCCGGGCGGGCGGACGGGGACAGCAGCCGCTGGCGCAGGCGCATCGCGTCCCGCCGGGCGAGGAGCGCGTGGTACTCGTCGTGGCCTTCGCTTCTGGTGGTGTTCACGAAACTGGCTCTCTCCCTGCGGTACGTCGCGCGCCGCCCACCGTGCCCGGCCCCGTCACCCGGCGGTCGTCGGCGCGCTCTCTCGGCGCCGTCTTCGCGTGGACCGCGCGGTGCGCCGGGTCGGGGGCGCCGCGCGAGCGCGCGACGGCGTGGGCGAGTGCACCGCCGGAAGAAGACGGTGGCGGTCCACTCGTGCCCACGGCGCCGCGGGTCCGGCCGGAAGACGAGGCAGTATCGCACCGCGGTCCCGCTGCCGTCCGGCCCTGTGCGATGGGGCCGTTCGGCCCCTTTCATCCCCCGTGGGCGGCTGGTTCGCTGTACGGGCGGCACGCACCGCGGACAGCACGAGGGGCGGGCTCCCGCCTCCCCGCGGTGCCCGCCCCTCGATCCGTGTGACGGTGTGTCAGCCGCCCAGTTCCTGGTGCCGCGCGGCCAGTCGGGCCGCACCGGCCTCGGTCGGGGCGCCGTACAGGCGCAGCCGGGAGATGCCGCCATCGGGGTAGATGTCGATGCGCGCGTGGGTGCCGACGGCCGGTTCCGGCAGGACGAACCGGTGGTTGGTGTCGGGCTGTAGGCGGGTGCGGGGCAGGATCTCGCGCCAGTCGCCGTCCTCCCCGTCGCGCACGGAGACCGATGCCCAGCCGGCGCTGTTGCCCTTGAGGTACGCGGTGTCGATCTCGACGGCGCCGATGCGGGACTGGGTGACGAGCCGGTAGCGGATCCAGTCGTGGCCCCGGTCGCGGCGGCGCCGGGTCTCCCAGCCGTCGTCCATCTTTCCGGAGCGGCCGGGCTGGATGGTGTTGGTGGCCGGCGAGTAGAAGCGGTCGGAGGCGTCCTCCACGCTGCCGCCGTTCTCCAGGGCGACCGTGTCGAAGGTGCCGAGCGCCGCCAACCACGCGGGATCCGGCGCGACTTCGCCGTACACGCGCAGGCGGGCGATGCCGCCGTCGGGGTGCTGGTTGACGCGCAGGTGGGTGAAGCGCTGCTCCAGCGACACGGGGAAGCCGTTCGCGGCGTGGCCGCCGACGGGGGTGCGCGGGACGAGGGTGGTCCACTTCACGTCGCCGCCGAGCAGTTCGGCGGGCGAGGGCGAGCCGGGGACCGAGGCGGCCTCGACGGAGACGGCCTGCGGGTAGTTGCCGCGGAAGTGGGCGGTGTCCACGACGACACCGCGGATCACCCCGGGGGCGCCGAGGCGGACCAGGGCCCAGTCGTGGTCCTCGGCGGTGGGCCAGGGGTCGTCGGCGCCGGCACCGCGCCGGCGGCGGGTCTCCCAGCCGTCCATGATCTTGCCCTTGTGCCCGAAGTGCTCGGGGTCGAACTCGGCGCGCTCGGGCACCAGCAGGTTCTCGCGCTGGGCGAAGAACTCGTCGTTGGCGGCGACGACACCGGCGCCGAGGCGGCGGTCGGCGAGGTTGGCGTACTGGGTGAAGGGAAAGTCGGCGGTGCGGTAGTCCGCGTACGGGTCACCGCCTCCGTAGGGGTTCGCGTCGCCGGTAAAACCTGGTGTCGCCGTCACGGTGATCAGTGGTTCCTCTCGGGAAGTCGGCCGGATGGGTCTGCGGGGGTGCCCCTGGCCGGGGCAGGGCTCAGGGGCGGTCGAGCAGCGTGCCCTTCGGCGGGGTGAACTCTCCGTCGGAAATGATGCGTTCGCCGCGCAGCCAGGTGGACCTGACGACGCCGTGCAGGGTGCGGCCGGCGTACGCGGTGACCCGGTTGCGGTGCTGGAGGCCGGCCGGGTCGACGGTGAAGGTCTCCTCGGGGGCGAGGACCGCGAAGTCGGCGTCGCGGCCGGGTGCGATGGCGCCCTTGCGGGCGTCGAGTCCGACCAGGGCGGCGGTGCGCGCGGACATCCAGCGCACGACGTCCTCCAGGGTGTGGCCCCGCTCGCGGGCCTCGGTCCACACGGCGGAGAGGCTGAGCTGGAGGCCGGAGATGCCGCCCCAGGCGGTGGCGAAGTCACCGGTCTTCAGGTCGGCCGTGGAGGGCGAGTGGTCGGTGACGACACAGTCGATGGTGCCGTCGGCGAGCGCCTCCCACAGCAGGTCCTGGTTGGCGGCCTCGCGGATCGGCGGGCAGCACTTGAACTCGCTGGCGCCGTCGGGGACTTCCTCGGCGGTGAGGGTGAGGTAGTGCGGGCAGGTCTCCACCGTGATCCGGACGCCCTCGGCGCGGGCGGCGCGGATCAGCGGCAGCGCGTCGCTGGAGGACAGGTGCAGCACGTGCACCCGGGCGTCCAGACGGCGGGCGTGCGCGATCAGCGCGGCGATGGCGGTGTCCTCGGCGTCGCGCGGGCGCGAGGCGAGGAAGTCGGCGTAGCGGGGACCGCCGTGCTGCGGGGCGGCGGCCAGGTGGTGCGGGTCCTCGGCGTGCACGATCAACAGGCCGCCGAAGCCGGCGATCTCCGCGAGGGAGCGGGCGAGCTGTTCCTGATCGAGATGCGGGAACTCCTCCACCCCGGACGGGGACAGGAACGCCTTGAAGCCGAAGACCCCGGCGTCGTGCAGCGGGCGCAGGTCCTTGACGTTGCCGGGCAGGGCCCCGCCCCAGAACCCGACGTCGATGTGCGCCTTGTCCCGGGCAACGTCCCGCTTGATCCGCAGATGCTCGACGGTGGTGGTCGGCGGCAGGGAGTTCAGCGGCATGTCGACCAGGGTGGTGATGCCGCCGGCGGCCGCGGCACGGGTGGCGGTCCAGAAGCCCTCCCACTCGGTGCGGCCCGGGTCGTTGACGTGCACATGGGTGTCGACCAGGCCGGGCAGCAGCACGTCGTCGCCGACGTCCACCAGGCGCGCGCCGACCGGGACCTCGGCGTCGTACGGCAGCACGGCCGTGATCGTCCCGGCGGACACGGTGACCGTGGCGGCCCGTGTCCCCTCCGGGGTGATGACGCGTGTCGAGCGCAGCACCAGTTCAGCGTCGGACACCCGGACCCCTTTCCGTACCGCCGTCGAGACACCCGGGCCTTCGCGCCCGGGGAACGGGATATACAGCCATGAAACGGATTTCAACGTTCTGTTGAAGGAGTCTTCACTCCCCGTTCGGCGCCGTCAAGGGGCGTCCACCCGATGGCGGGCCGGGGATGACACCCTGGACGTTTCCACAAAGCGGAATTAGAATTCCATCAAGCAGAACGTAGCTCCGCACAAGCGGGGAGTCAACCGTCTGCCGGGTAGGCTGCTGCCCTCCGTCCGCCCCGAAAGGAACGTGCCGTGCCGACGTCGAGCGCCAGCACCCCCGAATCCGCCAAGGCCTCCGGCGGTGGCGGGGTCCAGTCCCTTGAGCGCGCCTTCGACCTGCTGGAACGGATGGCGGACGCGGGCGGCGAGGTCGGCCTGAGCGAACTGTCCGCGACCAGCGGGCTGCCGCTGCCCACCATCCACCGGCTGATGCGCACCCTGGTCGCCTGCGGCTACGTGCGCCAGCAGCCCAACCGGCGCTACGCGCTCGGCCCCCGGCTGATCCGGCTCGGGGAGTCGGCGTCCCGGCTGCTCGGCACCTGGGCACGGCCGTATCTCGCACAGCTCGTGGAGGAGACCGGCGAGACCGCGAACATGGCACTGCTGGACGGCGACGAGATCGTGTACGTGGCACAGGTGCCGTCCAAGCACTCGATGCGGATGTTCACCGAGGTCGGCCGGCGGGTGCTGCCGCACTCCACGGGCGTCGGCAAGGCCCTGCTGTCGGCGGTGCCGGACGACGAGGTGCGGGCGCTGCTGGGCCGCACCGGGATGCCCGCGGCGACGGACCGGACCATCACCACGCCGGAGGGGTTCCTCGCGGCGCTGGCGGAGGTGCGGCGGCAGGGGTACGCCGTGGACGACAACGAGCAGGAGATCGGGGTGCGCTGCCTCGCCGTCTGCGTGCCCGACTCCCCCACCGCCGCGGCGGTCTCCATCTCGGGGCCGGCGGGCCGGGTGACCGAGGAGGCGACGGAGAAGATCGTGCCGGTGCTCCAGCAGGTCGCGGCCGAGCTGTCCCGGTCGCTGGCCAGTTCCGGCACGTAGTCCCGGCCGGTCCGGCCGCCCCGGAGGGGGCGCCGCCGGCGAGGGACCCCGGCCGCGCGAGCCGGTCCGCGGCGCCGCCCGTACCGACCGGCTCCGCGAGGCCGGGCGGTACACCGGGAACCGCCCCGGCCGGAGGCGAGCGGGGCGCCGGCCGCGTCGTACCGCCGCATCCGCGCACAGGCTCAGGGGCGGGGGCTGTTCGCGTCGGAGGGCCGATCCGGACGGGGCAGTGCCCCCTGGCCCCGCCGCGCGGGTTCCCCGAACAGGTCCACCGCGGCCCTGACGTCCCGCAGGGCCCCCGACAGGGCGCTCATCGAGCCGATGGCGCCCGCGAGGAGAAGCAGGGAGCCGCGCAGCCGGGGTATCTCAGGAAAGCCGTCGCAGGTCATGGCGGCGAGCGCGGCCAGTTCGTCCTCGGCTATCGCACGGTCCGGGAAGTCCGTGCGCAGGGCGGCGAGTTCGCGGCGTAAGCGGGTCACCGCCAGGCGCAGCTCCGTCACCCTCGGGTCCCCTTCACCGCCGGTCACCGGCCTGTGCCCCAAGCTCCGCAAAGCAGCCCTCCCCAGGCAGCCACGCCGTCGTGCGCGGGTCAGTAAACGCCACCCGGCCCGGCGAGCGCCACAGGGCATGCCGAAATTCAGCCCACGGAATCCTGAAAGCCGGGCCGCCGTCGGGTATGCAGGAGCCATGACGGACATCGAGGAGCCCGCCGCGCGGGTCGCCGGCCTGGTGCTGGCCGCCGGGGGCGGCAGACGGCTCGGCGGACGGCCCAAGGCACTGCTGGAACACCACGGACGGCCCCTGGTCGAGCACGCGGTGGGGGTGCTGCGGGCGGCCGGGGTCGGGCGGATCCATGTCGTGCTGGGCGCGCGGGCCACGGAGGTGCGCGAGCGGGCGGAGCTGGACGGCTGCGCCCTGGTGGACAACCCGCACTGGGCCGAGGGCATGGGCTCCTCGCTGCGCGCGGGACTCGCCGCGCTCGCCCGGACGGACGCACGGGCGGCCCTGGTCTGCCTGGTCGACCAGCCGGGCATCGGACCCGAGGCGGTGGCCCGGGTCCTCGGGGCGTACGACGGCGAGAACGCGCTGGTCTCGGCGGCGTACGACGGGACGCGCGGGCATCCCGTGCTGTTCGGGGCGGCCCACTGGGCGGGGATCGCGGCGGCCGCCACCGGCGACCGGGGCGCCCGCGACTACCTGAAGGCCCACGAGGGAGCCGTCCGGCTGGTGGAGTGCGCGGATGTGGCGCGGCCCTACGACATCGACACCGAGGCCGACCTGAGCCACCTTGAGTGAACGGGGTGGCACCCGGCGTCAGCTTGCCTCGACCCGGAGAATCTCGACATCAACAAACCATTGAAGTTCCACGATGAGGAAACTAGTATCCACTGCTCAGAAGCGTCCGGCCGCACAGCGGGCGCGATTCATCCCTTTCGTGCCACTTGGCACGTGGTGCCACCGCTGAAGGAAGTGACAGCTCATGTCCGCACCAGCGCCGTCCCCGCTGGCCATCGTCGACGCCGAGCCCCTGCCCCGGCAGGAAGAGGTCCTCACGGATGCGGCGCTCGCCTTCGTGGCGGAGCTGCACCGGCGGTTCACCCCGCGCCGTGACGAACTCCTGGCCCGCCGGGCCGAGCGCCGCGCCGAGATCGCCCGCACCTCCACGCTCGACTTCCTGCCGGAGACCGCCGCGATCCGCGCGGACGACTCCTGGCGGGTCGCCCCGGCCCCGGCCGCGCTGAACGACCGGCGCGTCGAGATCACCGGGCCCACCGACCGCAAGATGACCATCAACGCGCTCAACTCCGGCGCCCGGGTCTGGCTCGCCGACTTCGAGGACGCATCCGCGCCCACCTGGGAGAACGTCGTCCTCGGCCAGCTCAACCTGATCGCCGCCTACAGCCGGGACATCGACTTCACCGACCCCGGCTCCGGGAAGTCGTACGCGCTGCGGCCCGACGAGGAGCTGGCGACCGTCGTCATGCGCCCGCGCGGCTGGCACCTGGACGAGCGGCACCTCGTCGACGCCGCCGGCGACCAGGTGCCGGGCGCGCTCGTGGACTTCGGCCTGTACTTCTTCCACAACGCCCAGCGGCTGCTCGACCTCGGCAAGGGCCCGTACTTCTACCTGCCGAAGACCGAGTCGCACCTCGAAGCACGCCTGTGGAACGACGTGTTCGTCTTCGCGCAGGACTACGTCGGCGTCCCGCAGGGCACCGTCCGCGCCACGGTGCTGATCGAGACCATCACGGCGGCCTACGAGATGGAGGAGATCCTCTACGAACTGCGCGACCACGCCTCGGGATTGAACGCGGGACGCTGGGACTACCTGTTCTCCATCGTGAAGAACTTCCGCGACGGCGGGCCGAGGTTCGTCCTGCCGGACCGCAACGCGGTGACGATGACCGCCCCGTTCATGCGCGCCTACACCGAACTCCTCGTGCGCACCTGCCACAAGCGGGGCGCGCACGCGATCGGCGGCATGGCGGCCTTCATCCCCTCCCGCCGGGACGCGGAGGTCAACAAGGTGGCCTTCGAGAAGGTCCGCGCCGACAAGGACCGCGAGGCGAACGACGGGTTCGACGGCTCCTGGGTCGCCCACCCCGACCTGGTGCCGATCGCCATGGAGTCCTTCGACCGGGTCCTCGGCGACAAGCCGAACCAGAAGGACCGGCTGCGCGAGGACGTGCACGTGTCGGCCGCCGACCTGATCGCCGTCGACTCGCTGGAGGCGAAGCCGACGTACGCCGGCCTGGTCAACGCCGTGCAGGTGGGCATCCGTTACATCGAGGCGTGGCTGCGCGGTCTCGGCGCGGTCGCCATCTTCAACCTGATGGAGGACGCGGCCACCGCCGAGATCTCCCGCTCCCAGATCTGGCAGTGGATCAACGCCGGCGTCGAGTTCGAGAACGGCCAGAAGGCGACGCCCGAGCTGGCCCGCGAGATCGCCGCCGGGGAACTCGGCAGCATCCGCGAGGAGATCGGTGAGGAGGCGTTCGCCGCCGGGCACTGGCAGGAGGCGCACGATCTGCTGCTGCGGGTGTCCCTGGACGAGGACTACGCCGACTTCCTGACACTGCCGGCGTACGAGCAGCTCAGGGGCTGAGCCCCGGCCGGTCTCGGGTGGCCCGGGGCTCCCGCCCCGGGCCACCCCGCCGTCTCTCCGGAACCGTCAGCGCAGGTGGACCGCTCCGTCGTGTTGCACGGCCGGCCTCCCGTGCAGGTCGGGGACCTGCTTCAGCCAGTCCGGGCGGCCCGCCTGGGTGCGGGCCGCGCGGGCGCTCTCCTCGGCGGCGAGCTGCTCTCGGCCCGGGAACTCGGTGGGCAGCCACTCGGCCGACAGCCGCACCCGGGCCAGCAGATAGCCGACGTAGGCATCCCGCACGTCGTCCGGCGTGGCGAACCCGGCGTCCTCGGCCAGCCAGGCGTCCGGCACCTCGGCGACGATCGCGCGCAGCAGCTCCCGGGTGACGCGCGGGGCGAGTTCGGCGTCGGCGGCGCGGACGTCGGGGCCGTACTGGCCGAGGGCGTGGTGGCGGAAGTCGTACCGCTTGCCCGGGGCCGTGGTGTCCCAGCGGTGGTGGAAGACGAGGGCGGCCCCGTGGTCGATGAGCCACAGCCGCGGCGGCACGGTGCCGAGGGTGGGCCACACCATCAGGTTGGAGCTGTGCACGGTGCGGTCGACGTTGACGGTCAGCGCGTCCAGCCACACAACCCGGCCCGCCTCCAGCGGGTCCAGCGGGAAGTCGCGGGCGAGTTCCGGGGTGAGGTCGCGGGCGCCCGGCAGATGATCCATGCCGAGGTTCACCCCCGCGCTGGCGCTGTGCAGCTCGCGCACCTCCTGGTGCGGCTCCGCGGCGGCGACGGCCGGGTCGAAGTGCACGAGGACCAGCTCGGGGAAGCGCAGCCCGAGCGCGCGGGCCAGCTCCCCGACGATCACCTCCGCGACCAGCGCCTTGTGCCCCTGTGCCGAACCGGTGAACTTCACGACGTACGTGCCCAGGTCGTCGGCCTCGACGATCCCGGGGACCGATCCGCCCGAGCGCAGGGGCTCGATGTAGCGGGTCGCGGTGACCTCTCTCAGCATCTCCTCACGTCACCAGCCTCTTGCGCCATGCGTTCCACGAGCGGACCCCGGAGGCACCGGGGTGCGGGAGCTTCCGGGTCCGGGCATGAGGTGAGCATAGACCGCGGGCGTCAGCCGGTGCCGGGGCCGGTGACGCGGGCCGGGCGTGGAGCGGTGGTGGTCATCGGTCCGCGCGTCGCCACCGAGGCGACGTAGCCGCGGTCCACCGGGACGTCCCGGAAGTGCCAGTCGACCCGGGGGCGCGGGCCGTCCGGGGCGCCCAGGCCGATGTAGTCCATGGCGGGGTCGCGGCCGAGGCCGGTGCCGAGGCCCTTCAGGTACGCCTCCTTGCGCGTCCACAGCCGGGCGACGGCCTGCGGGCGCCGGACCGGGTCGAGTGCCCACGCCTCCCGCTGCTCGTCGGGGTGCAGCATCAGGGCCAGCTCGCCGCTCCCCCCGATGTCGGGAACCAGCTCCACATCCACCCCGATCGGCTCTCCCGCGACGCCGATCAGCACCAGGTCGCTCCGGTGCGACAGCGAGAAGTGGAGATCGGCGGGGAAGCCGAGGAGGGCGGGGCGGCCGTGGGGTCCGCCGCAGCAGGGGCAGGTCTCCCGGGCGTAGCGGATCTCCGCGGGCGGCACCCCGAGATAGGACCCCAGCACCGCGCGCAACGTGCCGTGCGCCGCCGTGAAGCGGCCACGGTCCTCGGGTCTGGCGAAGGACGCGGACCGCTCGCGTTCGGACGCGTCCAGCGTGGCGGCGTTCAGGGTGATGTCCGAGGCGTCGGACAGCCTGAGCAGCCACAGGTCGGGGGAGCCCGGCGGCGGAAGACCGCGTCGTACGGGCTGGGGGGTGGATTCCACTGGGCTGCTCCCGGCCGTGGAGGGGGTGACGTACGCGGTCATACGAGGGGCCCGTCACATCGCGCCGGCCGTGGCCGAGCGCACCGGCACCGCCGCCGCCTCCGTCGCGCCCCGCTTCCCCGTCCCCGGCTCGGTGGGCAGGTCACGGCGCCCGGCCAGCGGTCTCACCAGCAGCAGCAGGCTGCTGAGCGCGAGTCCCGAGGTCAGCAGCCAGAGCGTCGGCCGCAGCCCGAGGGCCGTGCCGAGCGCCCCGCCGAGCAGCGCGCCGACCGGCACCGATCCGTAGTTGGCGACGGAGTAGCTCGCCGTGATCCGGCCGAGCAGTTCGGGCGGGCAGTACGTCTGCCGGAACGCGCCCTGGATGACGCTGCCGCAGACGACGCCCACCGACAGGCCCGCGAGGCCCAGGGCCAGGAGCAGGGACCGCGCGCCCTCGCCCGCCAACGGGATCAGCAGCCCCAGGGGCGCGGTGAGGAGTTTGCACAGCAGCATGCCGCGGGCCGTGCCGAAGCGCCGGGCCGTCGGGCCCGCGGCGAGGGCGCCGAGGAACCCGCCCACGCCGCCCGCCGCGAGCAGGCAGCCCACCGCGCCCTCGCCGACGCCCAGTTCACGCACCAGGAAGACGGTGAGGATGGCCTGGCAGCCGGTCAGCAGCAGGTTGGTGACCGACCCGTAGACCGTGAGCACCCGCAGATAGGGATCGCGCAGGGTGTAGCGCAGGCCCTCCCGGATCTCGGCGCGCAGTCCGGGGCGCGCCTGTGGCTTCCCGGCGCGCGGTTCCCGGCCGCGGACGGCGAGCAGGCACAGCGTGGAGACCAGGAAGGTCGCCCCGTCGGCCAGCAGCCCGCTCACCGCGCCGAGGGCCCCCGCCAGCAGACCGCCGGCGCCCAGACCGCCCAGCTGCGCCACCGACTCGCTGCCCTGGAGCTTCGCGTTGGCCGCGGACAGCTCCTCCCTGGGCACGACGGTCGGCAGATAGACGCGGTACGCCACCGAGAAGAGGACGCTCGCGCAGCCGGTCAGCAGGGCCACGGCGAGCAGCTGCGCCATGCCGAGGACGCCGCACCAGGCGGCGACGGGGACACTGGCCAGCAGCACCAGCGAACCCAGGTTGCAGGCGATCATCAGCGGGCGCCGGCGCACCCGGTCCACCCAGGCGCCCGCCGACAGCCCGAAGAGCAGCCAGGGCAGCCAGGCGGCGGCCGCCAGCACGCTCACCCACAGCGTGTCGGCGCGCAGGGTCACCACGGCCACCAGCGGCATGGCGACGCCGGAGACACTGCTGCCGAATTTGCTGACGGTCTCCCCGCCCCACAGGAGCCGGAAGTCGTGCCGGCGCCCCGGCCCGCCCCTCTCCTCCCGCTCTTCCCCTTCGGTCATGACGACTCGACCATCGCCCGCACCGTCGCGGCGAGCCGGTCGGCCGCGCGCGTCCAGCGCGTCCTGCGCGCCGCCACCTCGTCCTCCAGCCGTTCGAGTTCCGCCGTGAGCCGGCCGAGGGCCGCCTCGGCGGAGTCCGCGCCGGGGCCTCCGCCGTAGGCGTAGGCGGCGGCGACGTCGGCGGGGTCCAGCCAGGACGAGCCGTCCCCCGGTGCGAGGGCGGCGACCTCGGGCCGGTCGCGGCCCGCCTCGGTCAGCGAGACACCCCGGCCCAGGGCCGACAGCACCGTCTCCCCCACCAGATGGTGGGCCTTGCGGAACGGCATGCCGTCCATCACCAGGGACTCCGCCAGATACGTCGCCGTGGTGAAGCCGCCGGCGGCCCGCTCCTCCATCCGCTCGCGCTCCGGCTCCGCGCCGGCCACCACCAGCCGCAGCAGGGTGACCGCGTCCAGGGTGTCGCGCAGGCCCGGCCACAGGTGGCGTACCGACTCCGTGCCCACCGCGATGGCGTTGGTGAAGCCGGCCGTGCTCATCGCCGAGGAGGCGGCGACGAAGCTGCCGAGGGCGGCGCTCGACCGGCCCTGGATGTGCTCCAGCAGGAACGGGTTGCGCTTCTGCGGCATCATCGAGCTGGATCCGACCAGGTCGTCGGCCATCCGCAGCAGCCCGAACTCCTCCGACGTCCAGGTGCTCAGGTCCCGGGCGACCCGGGCCATCGTCACCCCGAGGGTGGAGCAGGCGGCGAGCAGGCGCAGCACGAAGTCGCGGGAGGCGACCGCGTCGACCGAGTTCGGTGCCGCACCGGTGAAGCCCAGCAGCTCGGCCGTGCGGTGCGGGTCGATCCGGACGGAGGTGCCGCCGACGGCACCGGCCCCGAGCGGGTTGACGTCGATCTCCCGGCCCGCCTCCAGCAGCGCCTCCAGACCGCGCAGCACCGAGCCGGCCACACCGGTGAGGTAGTGCCCGTAGGTGATCGGCACGGCGGGCTGGCCGTGGGTGTACGCGGGCATGGTGACATCGCGGTACACATCGGCCGCGGCCAGCAGGATGTCGGCCAAGTCGGCCACCTGGGCGAGGAGTTCGCCGTACGGGCCGCGTGTCTTCAGCCGCACTGTCGTCGCGTTGAGGTCGTTGCGGGAGCGTCCGGTGTGCAGCACACCGCCGATCCGCTCGCCGAGCCGCTCCACCAGCCTGCCCTCGTAGGCCAGGTAGACGCCCCGGGGCATGGGCATGCCGCGCAGGGCGGCGAAGTCGTCGTCGCGCAGGCCGGAGATGGTGTCCAGCAGGACCGCGACCCGGCCGGTGTCCACGATGCCGCGTTCGGCCAGCATGACCAGATGGGCCAGGTCCACCTCGCTGATCAGGCGCAGCTCCTGGACCAGGCCGTCCTGCCCGGAGCCGGAGCCCGGCAGGTACTGGTCGTAGACGATCCGGTGCGCCTCGCCGTTGAGCGTGGTCCGCAGCCGGCCGGTGTCGGCCCCGTCGCGAACGGCAGGTTCGGCCCGGCGGGTGATGGCGCCGAGCGCGTCGATGGCGTCGATGGCACTCATACGGTCTCCTTGCGGTCCGAGGCGGTGTCGCCCCGAGCGGGTGACCGGACCGCGGACGGCTCGGCCGAGGGGCGCAGCGCGCGGGCCAGCACGGCCGCCGCCTCCTGCGCCGCCCGCGCCGAGGCGGCGGCGGAGGGTCCGGTCGTGATCACATGGCCCAGCCGGCCGCGGAAGTCCTCGGCGGGCCCCACGGGCGCCTCCGGCGCGCGGTACAGCGCGGCGTCGACCACCCCCGGCACCGCCCGCGCCCGGGACAGCGCCTCCTCGACGGCGGCCGCCGGCCCGAGGGTGCCCGCCGCGTCGGCGGTGAGGAAGCGGATCGACGCCCCGGCGTCCCGGTCGCGCTCCAGCGAAACCGGCAGCCCGGCGGCCGCCCGTACCTGCGCGGTGACCAGGTCGATCCCGTGGGCGTGGCGCACCAGTTCGGGGATCATGCCGCCGGCCGGCCGCGGGTTGACCTCGATCACCCGGGGCGCCGCCCCGTCCAGCCGCAGCTCCACGTGCGCCGCGCCCCAGCCGAGGCCGAGGGCCCGCACGGCCGCGACCGCGCACGCGGTCAGGGCGTCCCGTTGCCGCGCCGGCAGGGCGGCGGGCAGGTCGTGGCCGGTCTCGACGAACACCGGTGGCGGACCGACATGCTTGGCCACGACCGCCACGGCCTCGTGCCCGACCACCTCGACCGAGAACTCCCGGCCCGTCAGATACGACTCGACCAGGATCCGGGTGGGCGCGGTCAGCCCCCGCTCGTTGGCGGTGGCCGCCAGCAGGGTGCCGGCGTGGTCGGCGACCTCCCCGAGGCTCGCGCACAGCCGTACGCCGACGCTTCCGGAGCCCTGCACCGGCTTGACCACGACGGGCAGGCCCAGCCGGGAGGCCGCGCCGACGGCCTCCGCGACCTCGCCGGCCTCCGCGAACCCGGGCACCGGCACCCCGGCACCGGCGAGGAGGCGGCGCTGTGACGCCTTGTCACGGCAGGCCCGCACGGCGTCGGCGGACGGTCCGGGCAGCCCGAGCCGGGCCGCCACCTCGGCGGCGGTGGCCACGAAGTACTCGGAGCTGGACAGCACGCCCGCGATCTCCGCGTCCGCGGCCAGTTCCCGCACCGCCGGCCAGAGGGCCGGCGGGTCGGCGGTGTCGACGACCACCGTGCGCAGCCCGTCCTCGGCGGCGTACGGATAGCGCCCCGGATCCGCGCTGAGCAGCACCGGTTCGATGCCCGCCGCCACCGCCCGCTGTGCGAACCGGCGGCCGGTGCCGGTGGTGTTGGACTCGATCAGGAGGAGCAGCCGGTCTTTCATGCGCTCGCTCCGGGCACCATCACGTCGTCGAACCGCCGGCGCGCCCACATCAGCCGTGACCAGGTCGCCGGCGCGTCCAGCGGGTGGTCGACCAGGGCGGGGCCCGCCGTGTTGGCGGCCGGGGTGATGCCCTGCTCGCGCAGCCAGGCCTCGTTGTACACGGTCGACTGGTAGCGGTAGCCCTCGTCCGGCAGTACGGCCACCACCGTGCTGTCGGGGTTCCGCCGCGCCCACCAGGAGGCGACCTGGAAGGAGGCGCCGCTGGTCGGGCCCATGAACAGGCCGTGGGTGCGGAACAGTTCATGGGTGGCGTGGAACGCCTCGGGCGCGGTGACCCAGTGCACCTCGTCGTAGGCCGAGTGCCGCACATTGCCCGGGTGGATGCTGCTGCCCAGGCCGCGCAGCATCCGGGGGCCGTCCGGTGTACCGAAGATGATCGAGCCGTGGGTGTCGACGCCGACCAGGTGCAGGGTCGGGTCGGCCGGCCGCAGCGCCGCCGCCAGACCGCCGGTGGAGCCGCCCGAACCGACCGGACCGACCAGGCAGTCCACCGAGCCGATGGTGTTGCCGATCAGTTCGGCGACCGAGCCGTACGCGGCCGGGTTGTCGGGGTTGTCGTACTGGCCCGGTACGAAGCTGTCCGGGCGCAGCAGGCGCAGTTCCTCCACCCGGGCGAGGCGGGCGCCCTGGATGCCGCCGGGCTGTCCGGTGTCCTCGACGATCTCCACGGTCGCGCCGAGCATCGTCAGCCGGGTGTACAGCTCCCGGTCGATCGCCGCGTCGCCGACGATGGTGAGGGGGTAGCCGCGCAGCCGGCACACCATGGCGAGGCCCAGGGCGAACGTACCGGAGGAGGTCTCGATGATCGGGGTGCCCGGCAGCAGGGTCCCGGCGGCCTCCGCCTGGTCGATGATGTAGCGGGCGGGCAGCAGCTTCATCAGGCTGAAGGCGGCCCCGTAGAGGTTGTCGGTGAGTCGGATGATGCGCGGGAGCTCGGTGGCTTCCACTACGGACGAGTGCACTTTGGCGGCACTCGCGACCACGGTCGTCGTCATGTCAGTCACCCGTCGTGAAGATCCACTGCTCGTGGATGCCCGTGCTGTGCAGAAGGTCTTTCGCGTGTTCGGTGCGGGCCTCGACGTCGCGGTCGTCGCGGTCGAAGAGGATGCCGGCGATGTCACCGCTGTGGGCGGCCTGCACCCCGAGGGCGCCGACCTCCCGGACGATCCGGCGGATCCGGTCGAGGTCCGGTATCGGCAGATGCCGCTGGTTGATCTCGGTGCTGGCCGTGGCCACCGCTCCCAGGAGGGCCGCGTCCTTCGTCTGGATGGCGTCGCGGAGCATGGCCTGGAGCTCGGCGAAGCTCCTGGTCTCCTCGGTGCCGTAGCTGGCCGGCGGGAAGGCGAGCGTGTCCACGCCCTGCCCGTTGTGCTGCGGCCGCGAGCCGAAACCGAGGACGCGCACCGGCGGCATACGGTAGCCGAAGTCCTCGATGACCTCGCCGTCGCGCTGCGCGAACAGTACCGACGTCTCCTCGAACATAAGGGAGTCGGAGGCCAGTTCGGCCTGTACGGCGAGCCGGGCCACGTCCTCGGGTGCCAGCGCGCTGACGAACGCGTCCTTCACCGCCCAGATGGTCGCGAGGACGTCGCTCGTCGAGGAACCGAAGCCGCGGCACAGCGGGACGTCGCCGGAGAGGTCGAGGTGACCGCCCACGGGGTGTTCCCCGTCCGGGCTGATCGCGGCGATGGTGAGTTCGGCCGCGCGCAGGGCCTTGGTCTTCCAGGCCGGGGAGACCGACAGTTCGGCACCGGGCGCCGGCATGAAGGCCGCGTGTGTCTTGTAGATGGTGCAGGGGAGCGTCACCAGACCCCTGGTGAGTCCGCCCTCGTGGGGGAAGACGCCCTGCAGGATCTCGCCGTGATGGATGGGAGCCGAAGCGATACCGAGGCGCCAGCCGGAATGATCAGCCATATCCCTTGCTTCCTCTGGAGGCCGGGCCGCTCCTTTGCGTACCGGGTCGGCCGTTCGGACACGTTCACGTTAGGGAAGCGCATCGGCCGGGTCCGGTGGCTGGGGCGGCAGTTCCCGGGCAGTCACCACGGTGCGCGGCCGCGGCCGGCGACCGACCGATGCCCGGAGACCGGGCGGCGGACGATGGGTGACGGGTCGTCGGCCGTCGGTCGGTGGCCGGCCGGTGGGGCGGGGGGCCGCCGGTAGCGGTCCTAACGCCTGGCGGGTCGCAGTCGGCCGGCCAGGACCTCTCCGATCGCGCGCAGCGGCTCGGGGTCGGTCATCTCGGCGTGCCGGCAGTCGATGCCGACCTCCTCGATCCGCCCGCGCACATACGGTGCCCAGGCCTCCGCGGCCGTCAACGGGGCCGGTGTGCCGATGGCGTTGAAGAAGAGCAGGTCTCCGCCGAAGGACAGGTCCGGCACATGGCGCAGCCGGATGTCCAGGTTGGCGATCGTCGCCTCGACGACGGCGGCCGCGCCCGGCCCGTCGAGCTCGCCGAACCCGGGTGCCCGGTCCCTTACGAGCCGTGCGAGTTCCCGTACGTCAGGCGCCCCGTCGGCGCAGTGGACGGACACGTCCGCCGGCACCTCGCCGAGCAGGCCGTGCAGTACGTCCCCGCCGGTGATCGGCCGCGGTTCGAAGCCCTCCGGCAGCGGATAGGCGTCCAGCAGCCCGAGGAGCCGTACCTCCTCACCCAGCCGCTCCAGCCGGGCGGCGACGGCGTGCGCGACCATGCCGCCGAAGGACCAGCCGATCAGGTGGTACGGCCCGTGCGGCTGGAGCGCGCGGATCGAGGCCAGGTAGTCGTCCGCCATCTCCGCGATGGAGGCGGGCCGGCGCTGGGGCTCGGTGAAGTGCCGGGACTGCAGCCCGATGACGGGGTGATCCTCCCCGATGTGCCGCAGCAGACCGGCGTATCCCCAGCTGATCCCGGAAACCGGGTGGACGCAGAACAGCGGCGGCGCCGCCCCGTCCGCCGGGCCCGGCACGCCCCGGGCCGAGCCGCGGATGCGCAGGACCGCCTCCAGCGGGTTGGCCCCGGCGCCGCCCGGACCGTCCGCGATGTGCTCGGCGAGCCGCGCGGGTGTCGGATGGCGGAACAGGTCGCTGATCGTCGTGTGCGTGCTCCAGATGGCGCGGATCCGGCTGATCAGCCGGGTGGCGAGCAGGGAGTGCCCGCCGCGGTGGAAGAAGTCGTCGTCCGCGGAGGCCGAGGGCAGGCCCAGGACCTCGGCGAACAGGGTGCACAGGACCTCTTCGGCGGGGGTGCGGGGGCCCCGGCCCGTGCCGGACTGGTCGTCGGGGCCTGGCTGGGGCAGGGCCCGGCGGTCGAGCTTGCCGTTGGTGGTGCGCGGGAGGGCGGCCAGCGGGACGTAGGCCGCCGGGACCATGTGGTCGGGGAGCGACGCGGCGGCGTGGGCGCGGAGGCCCGGGATGTCGATGCGGGCCCCGTCGAGGGGTGTCACATAGGCGATGAGGCCCTTGTTTCCCGGCCTGATCTCGCCGATGACCACGGCCGCCTGGGCCACGCAGTCGTGC
>NZ_LBDA02000039.1 GCF_000980885.2 Streptomyces malaysiense
GCGTCGGGACCGCGGTCCCGACGCGTGCAGTCTGCCGCGCCACGGCACGGAGCACCAGTGCGCGCGGGGGCGCGCACGACAGCGGCCCGGAGCGCGCACGGCGGCACGCCCCGGCGCCCCGTACGCCTGGGCCCAGGGTCCCTTTGGGTCGACCAAAGATGCGTTTATGCAGGTGGGAAGCGGTCTGAAAGATGCTTATGCTCGAAAGAGCCGGCCCGCCCGAGGCGCCGTCGGCGCAGAGCGTAAGGAGCCCCGACGTGAGCATCACCCCCAAGGCCCGGACCGGCGCCACCCTCGATGTCGACCGCACCGATCCCGCCTACCGCGACTGGCTGAAAGAGGCCGTCCGCAAGGTCCAGGCCGACGCCAACCGCTCGGCCGACACCCACCTGCTGCGCTTTCCGCTGCCCGAGCGCTGGGGCATCGACCTCTACCTGAAGGACGAGTCGACGCACCCCACCGGCAGCCTCAAGCACCGCCTCGCCCGCTCGCTGTTCCTCTACGGCCTCTGCAACGGCTGGATCCGCCCCGGCCGCCCGGTGATCGAGGCGTCCAGCGGCTCCACGGCGGTGTCCGAGGCGTACTTCGCCAAGCTGATCGGCGTGCCCTTCATCGCGGTCATGCCCCGTACGACCAGCGCCGAGAAGTGCCGCCTCATCGAGTTCCACGGCGGCCGCTGCCACTTCGTGGACGACTCCCGGAAGATGTACGAGGAGTCCGCCCGGCTCGCGGTGGAGACCGGTGGCCACTACATGGACCAGTTCACCTACGCCGAGCGGGCCACCGACTGGCGCGGCAACAACAACATCGCCGAATCGATCTTCCGTCAGCTGGAGTTGGAGCGGTTCCCGGAGCCGGCGTGGATCGTCGCCACGGCGGGCACCGGCGGCACCTCGGCGACGCTCGCCCGCTATGTGCACTACATGCAGTACGACACCCGGATCTGCGTCGCCGATCCGGACAACTCCTGTTTCTTCGAGGGCTGGACCGGCGGCGACCCGGACGTCACCTGCGACTGCGGCTCCCGCATCGAGGGGATCGGCCGGCCGCGCATGGAGCCGAGCTTCGTGCCCGGCGCGATCGACCGGATGATGAAGGTCCCGGACGCGGCGAGCGTCGCCGCCGTACGGGCCCTGGAAGGGGTGATCGGCCGCAAGGCGGGCGGCTCCACCGGGACCGGGCTGTGGAGCGCCCTGAAGATCGTCTCCGAGATGGTGGCCGAGGGCCGTACCGGCAGTGTCGTCACCCTGCTGTGCGACCCGGGCGACCGTTACCTCGACAAGTACTACTCGAACGCGTGGCTCGCGGAGCAGGGCCTGGACATCGCGCCGTACGCGGCGGCGATCGAGACGCTGCTGGCCACCGGGGTCTGGCCCGACTGAGCGACCGGCCCCCGCGAGGCGGACCCTGCTCCGCCGCCAGCCGGCGCAGGGCCCTGGCCGAGGGGGAGCCGGGTCGGCCGTGATCAGGACGACCTCCTGGTCGTCCTCGGGGACGAGTAGGACGTCGCAGTTCAGCGGCAGGCGGCCCGAGCTGGAGCACGAACCCGAACCCCCCGTTCGCCCCCGGCGCGGGCGCGGCCGCGTACCGGTCCTCGAAGGACGCCCTCAACGCCCTCACCGTCCTGTACGCCCCGACGCCGACCGGGGACGGGGCCAAGGTGAACGCGCTCGCTCCCGGGCTGCGCGCCACCGACCTCAACCCCCGGGCGGCGGCGGGCGGGGACCCGGCGGAGGCCGCCCGAGGCGCCGTGCGGCCGGCGCTGCTGTCGGACGACGGGCCGACCGGCGCGTTCTTCTCCTGGGACGGCACCCCCGTGCCCTGGTGAGTCGGTGATCCGGGGCCTGTCGTCCGGATCGTGCCGGGCCCGCGGGATCCGAGCCGGCCTGATCCGAGAACGGGCCTCAGGCCAGGCGCCGGTCCAGCGCCCCGGTCGCCCGCCGGATGGCGCGGCCCACCCCCGGCGCGGCCAGCCGGCAGCCGAGGCGGAACGCGGCGGTGCCGTCGAGCGCGAAGACCACCCGCAGGCGGGTGCCGGTGCCGGCCGGGGTCAGCCGCCATTCCTCGACCCAGGCACGGGCGCCCGGCGTGTTGGTCACATCGACGCGGTACGTGTACAGCTCGGGCTTCTCCGCGACCAGGACGGTCTCCTCGAAGCGGATGCCGCCGCGCAGCCGGACATCGCGCCCGCCGTCCGTCGGCCGCGCGGAGACCACCGCGGAGAGCCATCGCGGCATGCTCGCCACGTCCTCGGCGAGGGCCCGGTAGACCAGGGCCGGAGCGGCGTCCATGTCCCGGCCGAACACCAGGCGCACGGGGGCGCGGTCGACGAAGTCCGGACCGACCGGACGCAGACGCTGGGCCATGGCGGCAACCTCCTCGTGAAGTCCGCACGGAGGCGGGCGCTGGTCCTCCGCCGTACGGGGGGGCCTTGGCAGCAGCGTAGTTGACGAGGTGTCAGTTGTCCCCGGCGTCGTCGTCGGGTTCCGCGGCGGTGTCGCCGTCCGGTTCCTCGTCGTCCTCGGCCGGGTCCTCGATGTCCGGCTCCCCGGCCACGATCAGTCGCCGCAGATGCTCGCAGACCTCGGCGCGTGCCTCCCCCGGCAGCCCCGAGTCGGTCACGAGGGTGTCCACCTGGCTCAGCGCGGCGAACGAACTGAGGCCCACCGTGCCCCACTTGGTGTGGTCGGCGACCACCACCACGCGTCGCGCCGAGTGCACCAGACGGCGGTTGGTCTCGGCCTCGGCCAGGTTCGGCGTGGACAGGCCGGCCTCGACCGATATGCCGTGCACGCCGAGGAAGAGCAGATCGAAGTGGAGCGCGGTGATCGCCTGGTCGGCCACCGGACCCACCAGCGAGTCGGACGGGGTGCGCACCCCGCCGGTGAGTACCACCGTGGCCGCGCCCTGCCGCTGCCCCGAGGTGCGCTGTGCCGCGTGGAAGACGTCCGCGACCCGCACCGAGTTCGTCACCACGGTCAGGTCCGGTACCTCCAGCAGGTGCTGCGCGAGCGCGTAGGTCGTCGTACCGCCGGACAGGGCGATGGCGGTGCCGGGGGTGACCAGGGCGGCGGCGGCCCGCGCGATGTCCTCCTTGGCCGACAGCTCCAGGCCCGACTTGGCCTCGAAGCCCGGCTCATGGGTGCTCGCCTCGACCACCGGGACCGCGCCGCCGTGCACCTTCTCCAGCACGCCCTGCCGGGCCAGCGCGTCCAGGTCGCGGCGTACGGTCATGTCCGACACGCCGAGCCTGCGGGTCAGTTCGTTGACCCGGGCACCGCCGCGGCGCCGGACCTCGTCCAGGATCAGGGCGCGGCGCTGCTCCGCGAGGAGGTGCTGATTCTCGCTCACGTACGCTCCGGTCCTTTCGCCGTCAACCGTCCGACACCCCCGCGCACCCGCCCGCGAGCAGTGCGTCCGCCCGTCCTCAGGTGCGCGGGCGTCCCATCTTTTCACGGGACGGCACGGGGTGCGCCACCGCCCGCCGCCACGGTCGCCGCCGCACCGATCGGGGAGATTCCGTGACGAGCAGTGCGTGGCATGCCGAACCGGACATCTTCGGCGCGCGCGGACACCGGCCGCGCGGCGTCACGGGAGGGGTGTGGAACACGCTCAGGAACGCCCCGGCTGCCCGCGGACCCGGCGTTCGGCGGGCTGATCCGGCGCAGGGACGCTGGTGGTGGTGCTCGGGGTGGTCGTGCGGGGGATGGCCGCGGGGGATGGGCCGCGGGGGTGCGGAGCCCGCCACGCCCGGCACCGGGACCGGTGCCGGGCGTGGCATCCACGGTCTCGGCGGCCCGCCACCGCGCTGCTCGCCTGTGCGCCGGGCGGCGTGACGTCCGACGGGGTCGCCCAGCGCATGGGCGACTGTCTGGACGGAACCGGTACCGCCCGCTCCGGGCCGCCGGTACCGCGCGGCTCGCCCGCGCCGAACGCGACCGCGTACGCCGGGAGCACCCGGGTGAGCCCGAGGACCCGGCGCGGACCCGCGCCATCGCCCGCACCCGGGCCATGGCCGCGCTCACCGACCGCGCCCCGCCCGTGCTCATCGAGCTCCGCGCCACCACCCTGGTCCTCGGCGGCGGAGCGCCGGCCGGCGCGGCGGGCGGCACGGTGACCGCCGTACGGATCGCCGCCGGGATCTCCCAGGGGCTGGGCTCATGGCTGGGCGGGCTCGGGTTCCTGCCGTTCGTCACCTGGGGACGGCGCGCCTACAAGGACCGCGGTGCCCGACCTGACCTGGCGGATGGCGACCTGGACCGGGACGCCCGCCATGCGGGCGGGGATCGCGCTGCTGACGTACGGCCACCGCTGGAGCGTCTGTACGGCCGCCCGTTCCCGCCCACTTCGGGCCCGCGGCGCTCAGGTCGGTTCGGGCAGGTCCTCCGGATGCAGCAGGGTCAGATCGTCGGTGGTCGGATCGGGGAGCTGGGCGACCCGGCTCGCGTGGCGTTCGACCATGGCCTCGAAGGTCTGGCGGGCGGTGCGGCCGTTGCCGAAGGCAGGGCCCTTCGGGACGGCGGTGAAGTAGGTGACCAGGGCCTCGGCGGTGCCCGGGGCGAGACGGTACTCGTGTTCGTCGGCCTGCTGCCCGACGATCCGCAGCAGTTCCTCCGGGCCGTAGTCGCCGAAGGTGATGGTGCGGGAGAAGCGCGAGGCCACGCCGGGGTTGACGGACAGGAAGCGTTCCATCTCCGCCGTGTACCCGGCGACGATCACCACCACCGCGTCCCGCTGGTCCTCCATCAGCTTCACCAGCGTGTCGATCGCCTCCTTGCCGAAGTCGCGCCCGGCGTCCTGCGGCGACAGCGCGTACGCCTCGTCGATGAACAGCACCCCGCCGTGGGCCCGTTGGAACGCCTCCTGGGTGCGGATCGCGGTGGAGCCGATGTGCTCGCCGACCAGGTCCACCCGGGACACCTCGACCAGGTGGCCCTTGTCCAGCACGCCGAGGGAGGCGAGGATCTCGCCGTACAGCCGGGCCACCGTCGTCTTGCCGGTGCCGGGGGAACCGGTGAAGACCAGATGCCGTTTGACGGACGCGGCCTTCAGCCCCGCGCGCTGCCGGCGCCGGCCCACCTCGATCATGTCGGTCAGCGCCCGCACCTCGCGCTTGACGCTCTCCAGGCCCACCAGCGCGTCCAGTTCACCGAGCACGTCCTTCGACGTACGCGGCGGTTCCGCCGGCTCCGCGACGGCGACCTGCGGCTCCTGCTCGGTGCTGCGCTGCCCGGGGATCGAGCCGAGCAGTCCGGGGGAGTGCGACACCGTCTGCACGGCCGTCTGCCGCGTCGCCGGGGGCCGCAGGCTGCCGCTCTCGTCGCTGGTGCAGTCTTCCACGACCGGCCCCGAACCGGACCCGGCGTCCGGGCCGCCCTCGGCGAACTCGTAACCCCCGCGCGCACAGCGCTCGGTGCGGCACCTGCGCAGCGTGGTGCGGCAGCCGTCGATCACATGGAAGCCGTAGCCGCCGCTCCCGCTGACCCGGCAGTTCAGGAAGCTGCCCCGGCCGCCCGCGGAGACGTAGAAACCGGCTTCGGCGGGGGAGTCGACGGTGCAGCGCTCGATGGTCGGGTCGGCGCCCTTGGTGACGATCACACCGGTCTGGGTGCCGTCCACGGTGCAGTTGTCGAGGGTGCCGCCGCTGCCGTGGTCCCGGAACCAGGCGCCGGTCGCCGCGTCCCTGATCCGGCAGTCGTCGAGCTGCGCGGTCGCGCCGTCGCTCACCGACACGGCCGTGTTGCGCACCTGGGACAGATCGCTGTCCACCACGTCCGCGCGTGAACCGCGGTCCAGCACGAACAGCGCGTCCGGCACGTCGTGCACCCGGCAGGAGTCCAGCACCGCGGTGGCGCCGTCGCTCACCCACACCGCCGGATAGTCACCGGTGCTGTCGAAGATCTCGCACTGGTTGGCGTCCACCCGGGTGCCCGGGTCCCACACCGACAGCCCGTTGCGCCCGAACTGCCGGACCGTCGTCCGGGTCAGCGTCAGCACCGAGCGCGAGCGCAGGTCGACCGCGTTCTCCGGGATGTCGTGGATCCGGCAGTCCTCCAGCGTGAGCACCGCGTCGGTGTCCAGCGTGACGCCGTCGGCGGTGGTGCGGTGCACATCGCAGTCGGTCAGCTGCGCGGTGGCCCGCTGGGTGACCTGCACCCCGCAGCCGCGGACCTCGTAGATCTCGCAACCGACCGCCTCCAGCGCGGAGTTCTCCCCGGTCACGGTGAACCCGGTGCCGGAGGCGTGGTGCACCCGGCAGCGGTCCAGGCGCGGATGGCCGCCGCCGCGCACCGCCACGCCCGCCTGTCCGGCCGCCACGATCTCGCACTCCTCGAACACCCCGCTGCCGCCGTCGAGTACGGCGATGCCGATACCGGCCGGGTTGTCCACGGTGAGCCGGCGCACGGTCGGACGCGCCGAGCCGCGCACCTCCACACCGACGGCCGAGCGGGTCACGATCCGCACGTCCATCAGCTCGGGCGTGCCCTCCTCGACCAGCAGCGCGGGCGCCGCGGCGTCCTGGCCCTCCACATGCAGGTCGTGCACCACGGCCGAGGCCCGCACGGTCAGCGGTACCCCGTCCACCGGAGCGATCCGCACCGAGCCCGGCGAGCCGTCCGGCCCGCGGAGCGTCACCGCCCGCTGGATCACCAGGTTCTCCCGGTAGGTACCGGGGGCGATGGTGAGGACGTCGCCGTCGGCGGCGGCCTCCAGGGCGGCGGCGAGCGATGCGTACTCACCCGTGCGGCGCCGCCACCGCGAGGTACCGGTGTGCGTCACCTGGACCGTGCCCTGTGCCATGGCGTTGCTCTGCCCCCACCTCGTCGTACTGATGGCCGACGCCCCGACCGGGCGGCGCCGCCGGGTCCGGGAGAGTGCCCGGCCCCTGGGGCCGCCCGTCCGCGTGCCCGTGTCCGTGCGTGTCCCCGACGTGCGCCCGCCTGCGGGTTGCCGCCGAAAGCGCTTCGGCCGGTCCACCGTAGCGTGTGCGCCCGGGGTGGGTTGACCACAGCCTGCCCGCGGTCAGCTGCCGGTGCCCGCCTTGCCCCAGTCCGGACCCGCCCGGTCCCAGGCCCGCTCCCACCGTGCGTACCGGCGGCGGACCATGCGCCAGACGGTGAGCCGCCGGGCGGTCTCGACCAGGCCCGCGGCCAGCAGGGCCGCGCCGAATCCGGCCAGGACGGCGTGGGCCGTCGCCGTGACGGAGTCCAGCGGGCGGGTCGTTATTCGGCCCTGCGGATCCGTCCAGAGCCCGAAGTGGTCCCCGGGGTGGGGGGACTTGAGGTCGGCGAGGGCCGGGCCGTGGTGCGCGGTGCCGTCCGGCGCGGACCAGTCGGCGACGACGCGGCTGCGGACCTCGTGCGCGCCGGCCGAGTCGGGATCGCTCTCGGGGGCCCGACCCAGCGGCCGCACCACGGTGGCCGTGACCAGATGATGGGTGTGCTGTTCCACCCGCGCGGCACGCTGGAGCGAGTCCTCGGCGACGAAGCCGACCAGCGCGCCGGCCAGGGGCGCCACCACGGCGATCAGTACCAGCGCGACCAGCGCCACCCACGCCTCGGCCAGATCGGTCGCGCGGCACAGCGGATTGCGTCTCCAGCGCCACAGGCCCGTGACTGCCCGCATCTCCCCACCCCCACGTCCCCCGCGGCCGGTGACGGCCGCGACGTCTCACGCGTTTCTCATGTCACCCCAACGACCGGCGACGTCGCCATGGTTCCCCGATCTCCGAAACCGGCCCCGGCCCACCGGATCACCGTCCTGCCGGACCGCCCGTCCTGCCGGGCGACCGGCCCGAGGTCTACCGGGCCGCGTTCGGCCCCGCCCCGCTCCCGCCCCGCTCCAGCACCCGCACCGGATCGCCGACCCGGACGGTCCCGCGTGTGAGCGGAACGACGTTCTGCCCGAAGATCAGGCCGCCGTCGATCCTGCGATGCCGGGCCAGTGTGTACAGCGGCTCCCGGCCGCGCGCGGCGGTGCCCTGGTCGGTGGTGGTCACCACGCAGCGCCGGCAGGTGCGCGCCACGCGGAAGACGACCTCGCCGATGGAGAGGCGGGTCCACTCGTCCTCCGCCCACGCCTCGGTGCCGCGGACCACGACGCCGGGCCGGAACCGGTCCATGGGCAGCGGCCCCTCGGCGGCGTGACGGCCCCGAGATATCAGGGAGTTGAGGGCGTCGAGGGAGGCCGACGCGGTGACGAGCAGTGGATAGCCGTCGGCGAAGCTGACCGTCTCGCCCGGCAGCGCGTACTCCGGGTCGACGGGGCGGCGGGTGGCCGGGTCGTCCAGGTGCACCAGGCGTACGTCCTGGCCGAGGTAGGCGCTGCACCAGGCGTGCGCCGCCGGCGCGGCCGGCACCGCCTCCACCTTCTGCCCGAAGATGTTCACCGGCACGGTGCCCGAGGGCTCGGGCACCTCGACGGTCGCCGCCGCCCGCCCGGCCGCCGACAGACGCAGACCGCCGCCGGCCAGAGGCTCGGCGGCGGCCAGGGCGAGACGCGGCTGCTCCCGCTGGGTGACGACCTTCCCCCCGTCGTCGATCAGCGCCCAGCGCCGGTCGCCGGCCAGCCCCCAGGGTTCCACCGCGGCCGCGTCGACCGCCAGGCCCTGAAATGCCTTGACCGGGTAGAGATGGATCGACTGCACTTCGGCGATTTCCATGCCGCCATCGTGCCAGGTGCCACCGGCAGCGGGGGCGCCTCGATCAGTAGCCCCGCTGCTGAGGGTTGTTGTACGGGTCCTGGTACGGAGGCACGGGCCGCGGCGCGGCCGGGCGCATCGCCTCGTAGCCGGTACCGGGCGCCATCGGCCGCTGCTGCGGGGCCTGCGGGCCGGGGTAGCCGCGCGGAGCGCTCGCCTGCTGCGGGATGTACGCGGTGGGCGCCTGCTGGAGCGGGGCCGGCTGGTGCTGCTGGGGGTAGCCGTAGCCCGGAGCCGGGGGCTGCGCGGAGGGCGCGGCCGGGAGGGCGGGGAGGGCCGACGGCAGGGCGGGCAGGCTGCTGCCCATGTCGTAGGCGGCGGGGACCCGGATCGGGGCGATCTGCGGGGTTCCCCGCTCGGCCACGAGGGAGTCGTAGATCGGAGTGTCCCGGAAGGAGGCGGAGTAATAGCCGCCGCCATAGGTGGAGCGGGGGGAGGTCATGGCACATAAGTTAAGCCCACGATGTGCTGGTTGGGGAGACCGATAAGAGGGTTGTTTTCCGTGTCGGCGGTGACCGGGGACGCTCAATCAGAGCGAACTTGTCGAAAAAGGGCAGCGGTTCACGTATAGATCATGTAAGGAACGGACTTCTCGGTCGGGTTACCGGCGGTCGACCGGCGATCTTCCTGCGTCTTTGCCCGCGCGACCCATGGGAGTCCGGCGAGGCCGGGCGTAGGTTGGGCATGGGGGGATGATCCGGACGTCCGTGGACAGCGCGGGCAGGGAGGCGAGGGGGCGACATGTCAATGCCGAAGGGATCGAACACACCGGTTCCGGCCACCGTGCTGCGGGTCGAACTGGGCCGGCGCCAGGGGCCCGGAGTGCCCGCGGCGGACGCCTCCGCGCTGCTGCTCGCCGCCGGAAAGGTCCGCTCCGACGCGGACTTCGTCTTCCGCGGCCGGCCGGCCCACCCCTCGGGCGCGGTGCGCCACGAGGGCGGGCGGACCGAGGGAGCGATCGTCGTCGACACCCTGTCCGTCGACCTCGCGCGCGTGGAGGGCGCGATCGAGCGGATCGTCCTCGCCGCCTCGGCGGACGGCGGCACCTTCGGGCAGGTCCCGGATCTGTACATCGAGGTGACCGACCCGGGAACCGGCCAGGTCCTCGCCCGCTTCGACAGCCCTGGCGCGACCGTGGAGACGGCCTTCCTGCTCGGCGAGTTCTACCGCCGCCAGGGCGGCTGGAAGTTCCGCGCCGTCGGCCAGGGCTACGACAGCGGACCGGACGGCCTCGCCGCGGCGTTCGGCATCACCGCGCACGAGCCGCCGCGGGCGGCACGCCCGCCCGCACCGGCGCTCCCCGCCGCCCCGCCGCCACCGGCCTGGGCCCGTGTGACCGACGCACCGCCGCCCCCTCCACCCACCGTGCCCCCCGTCCGGCCCGCGAAAGTCACCCTCACCAAGGCCGCCCCCTCCGTCTCGCTGGCGAAGCAGGGCGGCACCACGGGCGTCATGCGCGTGAACCTCAACTGGCGGACGCGCGAGCGGCTTTCGGGACGGGGGGCGCGCCGGGGCGGCGGAACCGGGGACCTCGACCTCGACCTGTGCGCCCTGTACGAGCTGGCGGACGGCCGCAAGGGGGTCGTCCAGGCGCTCGGCAACGCTTTCGGATCGCTGCACCGGCCGCCGTACATCCATCTCGACGGCGACGACCGCACCGGAGCGGTGGCGAGCGGCGAGAACCTCACCGTCAACCTCGACCGCCTGGGCGAGCTGCGCCGCGTCCTCGTCTTCGTCACCGTCTACGAGGGCGCGTCCTCCTTCGCCGGACTGCACGCCACCGTCACCCTCCAGCCGCAGTACGGCGCCCCCGTCGACTTCTCGCTGGACGAGTGCACGGTCCCCTCCACGGTGTGCGCGCTCGCCCTGATCACCAACACGGGCGGCGATCTCGTCGTCCGGCGCGAGGCCCGGTACCTCGTACCGGAGCGCGGGGTGAGCCCGCAGCGGACCGTGGACCGCGCCTACGGCTGGGGCATGAACTGGACACCCGGCCGCAAGTGACTCAGCCCTCGTCCGCAACCGCGCCGGGACGGGCGTACGTACGGCCCTTCCAGGCCGCCCCGCGCCCCCGGTGGTGCTGCACGGCCGAGTCCACCGTCATCAGCAGATACAGGAACGCCGTGCACGGCAGCAGCGGGGCGAGCCACAGCGGCTGCCGGTAGTACCGCAGCATCGGTACGTACGTGCCCGCCATCACCGACCACGCCAGCGCGCCGCCGACGGCCACCGGAGCGCTGCCGGCCGCCGCGCCCGCGACCACGGCCGCCGGCGGCACCAGGTACACCAGCGCGAGCCCGGCCACCGTGCCGAGCAGCAGCAGCGGGTTGTGCCGCAGCTGGGCGTAGGCGCTGCGCGAGACCATCCGCCACAGGTCGTGCAGCCGCGGGTAGGGCCGCACGCTGTCCACCCGGTCGGCGAGGCCCAGCCAGACCCGGCCGCCCGCGTACTTGACCGCGCGGGCGAGGGCGACGTCGTCGATGACCGCGTGCCGGATGGCGTCCGGGATGCGCGCCCGCTCCGCCGTGCCGGCGCGCAGCAGGACGCAGCCGCCCGCCGCGGCCGCCGTGCGCGAACCCTCGCGGCCGATCCACCGGAAGGGGTACAGCTGCGCGAAGAAGTAGACGAACGCCGGGACCACCAGCCGCTCCCAGCGGCTCTCCACCCGCAGCCGGGCCATCTGCGAGACCACGTCGAAGCCGCCGCCGTGCGCCGCCGCGACCAGTTCGCGCAGGCTGTCCGGGGCGTGCGCGATGTCCGCGTCCGTCAGCAGCAGGTACTCCGGCTCGCGCGCGCCGGCCAGCACGATGCCGTGCCGCACCGCCCACAGCTTGCCCGTCCAGCCGGCGGGCGGCTCGCCCGGCGAACCCACCGTGAGCGGCAGCCCGCCGTACCGCCCGGACAGCGCGCGGGCCAGCTCCCCGGTCCCGTCCGTGCTGCCGTCGTCCACCAGGAACACCTCGGCCCGCCCCGGATAGTCCTGCGCGAGCAGCGACGGCAGGCTCGCGGGCAGTACGGCGGCCTCGTCGCGGGCCGGCACGACCACGCAGACCGAGGGCCACGCGTCCGGTTCCCGGCGCCGCGGCAACCGGACGTCCGTGCGCCAGAAGAACCCCTGGCACAGCAGCAGCCAGCACCAGGCGGCCAGCGAGACGACGGTGATCCACAGGAAGGCGCTCACGGGCGCAGTCTGCCCCACCCGGGCCGTTCACATGAGCGGATCGTCTATCGTGGCCGGGTGAAGATCGCGCTCATGGACTCCGGAATCGGTTTGCTCGCGGCCACGGCCGCGGTACGACGCCTGCGGCCCGACGCGGATCTCGTTCTCTCCCTGGACCCCGACGGCATGCCCTGGGGGCCGCGCACGCCCGAGGACCTCACCGGGCGCGCGCTGGACGTCGCCGAGGCCGCCGCGGCCCGCCGGCCCGACGCGCTGATCGTCGGCTGCAACACGGCCAGCGTGCACGCCCTGCCCGCGCTGCGCGCCCGGTTCGAGCCCGGCATCCCGGTGATCGGCACCGTCCCGGCGATCAAGCCGGCCGCGGCCGGCGGCGGCCCCTTCGCGATCTGGGCGACCCCCGCCACCACCGGCAGCGCCTACCAGCGCGGGCTCATCGCGGACTTCGCGGACGGCGTGCCGGTGACCGAGGTGCCCTGCTGGGGTCTCGCCGAAGCCATCGAGCACGCCGACGAGACGGCGATCGAGGACGCCGTCGCCGCGGCGGCCGCACTGACCCCGGACGAGGTGACGACCGTCGTCCTGGGCTGCACCCACTACGAGCTGGTCGCCGAGCGCATCCGCGCCGCCGTGCAGCGCCCCGGCGCGGCCCCGCTGGCCCTGCACGGCTCCGCCGGCGCGGTGGCCGCGCAGGCGCTGCGCCGGCTGGGTGAACTTCCCGCCCCCCAGGCGCCCGCCGAGGGCGGCCTCACGGTGCTGCTCAGCGGCCGCGAGGGCGGGCTGCCCGCCACGGCGCTGCACTACGCCGAGGGACGGCTGCTGCCCGCGGTCGGACCGTTCGCCGACCGCCGCTGATCACCGCCCTCCCGTCGTCCGGGGCCGCACGGCGGCAGGTGCGGGCCGGGAGGCGGTACCCGCGCGGGCGATCCTGAGTAGTCTCGTAGTCATGAGGGACCAGCCCCGTACCGAGGACGATCTCACCCCCGAGGTCTGGACCGGACGCGCCACCAACCGGGTGCAGTGGCTGCTGGCACCGGCCGGGGCGGCCTGCCTGGCCCTGGGGATCAAGCTGGCCGTGGACTCCGCGTGGACGTCCGGGATCGCCGCGCTGACGATGTCCGTGGTCGGCTGCATCGCGGCCGGGCTGCTGGTCATCTTCGGCACCCTCGCCTTCGTCCACGTCGACCTCAGACTCGACCGGGAGTACGTCGAGGTGCGCTGCGGCCACGTCGGGGTGCCGCGCCGGCGCATCCCGCTCTCCCATGTGGCGGGCGCCGACTTCGCCGCCCTGGTGACCCCCCGGCAATGGGGCGGCTGGGGCTACCGCTGGCGCCCCGAGAAGGGCACCGCGGTCGTCGTACGCCGGGGCGAGGGCGTTGTGCTCAGCCTGTGGGACGGACACACCTTCACGGTCACCGTGGACAACGCGGAATCGGCGGTACGGGTGATCAGGGCACGGCTGCGCTCGATCACCCCGGGGACGGCCGCATAGCCGGTCCCGCGCCGGACCCGGCAGCCTGCCCCGCCCGGCCGGTCCCGGACCGGCCGCCGCCCCTGATCACCGAGGCGGAGCGGTTCGAGGAGTACGGCGCCGAGCGGTGGTCCGGCGTGTGGTTACCGGCCGCACCGCCGGATCGAGGCGCTGCGCCGTTGCCGACCGCGGCTGTCGACGCCGAGGTCAGCGGCCGTACACTCACCCGGGTGACCGTCACCGCAACTTCCGTGGACCAGCCGGACCGGCTCCGGACGTCCGCCGCGCCCGGCGCGGCGCGCCGCCGGCTGCTGCGCCTGGTCCCGGCGCTCGTCTCCGCCGTGTGCGGAGTACTGCTCTACGTCAGTTTCCCGCCGCGCCCCCTGTGGTGGCTGGCCCTGCCCGCGTTTGCCGGGTTCGGATGGGTGCTGCGGGGACGCGGCTGGAAGGCCGCCCTCGGGCTCGGCTATCTCTTCGGCCTCGGCTTCCTGCTGCCCCTGCTGGTGTGGACCGGCGTGGAGGTCGGCTACCTGCCGTGGCTGGCCCTGGTCGCGGTGGAGGCCGTCTTCGTCGCCCTGGTGGGCGTGGGCGTCGCCGCCGTGTCCCGGCTGCCCGCCTGGCCGGTGTGGGCCGCGGCGGTCTGGATCACCGGCGAGGCCCTGCGGGCGCGCGTGCCCTTCGGGGGTTTCCCCTGGGGGAAGATCGCCTTCGGCCAGGCCGACGGCGTCTTCCTGCCGCTCGCCGCGGTCGGCGGTACCCCCGTGCTGGGCTTCGCGGTCGTGCTGTGCGGCTTCGGCCTGTACGAGGCGGCCCGGCTGCTCGCCGAACGGCGCCGCGCGCGCACCGTGCGCCGCGCCGCGGCCGCCGCCGCGCTGCTCAGCGTGGCCGTGCCGGTGGCCGGCGCGTTCGCCGCGCGCGGCCTGGTCAGCGACGCGCCCGAGGACGGCACCAGGACGGTCGCCGTGATCCAGGGCAACGTGCCGCGCGCGGGCCTGGAATTCAGCGCCCAGCGCCGCGCCGTGCTCGACCGCCATGTGAAAGAGACCCTCAAGCTCGCCGCCGACGTCAGGGCGGGCAAGGTCCCGAGGCCCGACTTCGTGCTCTGGCCGGAGAACTCCTCCGACCTCGACCCCTACCAGGACCCGGACGCCGCCGCCGTCATCGACGAGGCGTCGCAGGCCATCGGGGTGCCCATCTCCGTCGGCGCCGTCGTGGACAAGGACGGCAAGCAGCTCAACGAGCAGATCCTGTGGGACCCGGCCAAGGGCCCGACGCAGACGTACGACAAACGGCAGATCCAGCCGTTCGGCGAGTACATGCCGCTGCGCGGGTTGGTCGGGGCCATCAACAAGGACTGGACCACGATGCTCCGCCAGGACTTCAGCCGGGGCACCAAGCCGGGTGTGTTCGGCATGGACGGCGCCAAGGTCGGGCTCGCCACCTGCTACGAGGCCGCCTTCGACTGGGACGTGCGGGACACCGTGACCCACGGCGCCGAGATGATCTCCGTGCCGAGCAACAACGCGACCTTCGACCGCAGCGAGATGACCTACCAGCAGCTCGCCATGTCCCGGATCCGGGCCGTCGAGCACAGCCGCGCGGTGACCGTCCCGGTGACCAGCGGCGTCAGCGCGATCATCATGCCGGACGGGAGGATCACCCAGAGGACCGGCATGTTCGTGCCCGCCTACCTGGAGCAGAAGGTGCCGCTGCGCACCTCCACCACGCCCGCGACCGACCTCGGCATCCTGCCGGAGACGGCGCTCGTGCTCGTCGCCGTGGGCGGCATCGGCTGGGCCGTCGGCTCGGGGCTGCGCGCGCGGCGCGCCGGCGCCGCGTAGGCGTCCGGCCGCCGCTTTTGCCCCGCCGCCCTCGGCCGGCCGTCGTACCCGGCCGCCGGTCGCCCCCCCCCGGCCCGGACCGGCCGGACAGCGGGGGACCGGCCGGGCAGTGGGGGACCGGCCGGTTAGGGTCGCTCCCATGGCTACTCCTGACTTCATCCGCACCCTGCGTGCCTCGGCCGGCCACCAGCTGCTCTGGCTGCCGGGGGTCACGGCGATCGTCTTCGACGACGCGGGCAGGGTGCTGCTCGGCCGGCGCACCGACACCCGGGAGTGGTCGGTTGTCGGCGGCATCCCGGAGCCGGGCGAGCAGCCCGCGGACTGCGCGGCGCGGGAGGTCTTCGAGGAGACGGCGGTGCGGTGCCTGCCCGAGCGGGTCGTCCTGGTCCAGGCGCTCCAGCCGGTCAGGTACGGCAACGGGGACGTCTGCCAGTACATGGACATCACCTTCCGCTGCCGGGCGGTGGGCGGCGAGGCCCGGGTCAACGACGACGAGTCCCTGGACGTCGGCTGGTTCGAGGTGGACGCGCTGCCCGAGCTGAACGAGTTCGCGCGCTCCCGGATCAAGCGGGCCATGGCCGAGGAGCCCACCTGGTTCGAGCCGGCGGCGTTCGGCTGAGCCGGGGACGGCGTCCGCCGGAGCGGCCGGGACGCCCCCGCCGTTCAACGACGCGGGGCTGCAACTGATGCGCCCCATAAAGGGGTTCCCGCCGGACGTCTTCCACGCGGTGCTGACGGAGTTGCCGCTGAAGGACAGCGCGCGCCGCCTGATCGAACCGGAGGAGGCCGCCGAGGCGGTGGCCCGCCTGTGCGGCCCCCAGGCGTCTTTCGTCACCGGTACGTCCCTGGTCCTCGGACTGTGGCCGGACGGCCCACCGAGCATCTTCAGGCGCCGGTCAGCTCACGCCCGGTGACCACCTCGGAGTCGATCCGCACGAGCACGTCGTCGCGGGACGGCATCCAGGAGTCCGGGCCGTCGCGGAGTTCACGGCCGTCGGTCCCGGACAGCAGCGTGGCGCGGCCGGTGACGACCACGCTCCAGCCGGAGCGGGTCGCCGCGTCGAACTCGTCCGCCTCGAAGGCGACCACGGCACCGTCGATGGCGCCCACGAGGTCCGAGCCCGCCGAGGTGCGCAGCAGCACTGACGAGTCCGCGTCGAGGCAGAAGTTGACGGGGAGGACCGCGGGCAGCGCCTGCCTGGTGTACACGACCCGCCCGACCGGCACCCCGGCCAGCAGGCGCAGGCAGGTCCCCCGGTCGAGCGGGCGAAAGCCGTCGTTCTGGAGCACCCGCCCATCGTCCCCGCGCGGAATCGGCCGGGATAGGGCCGGTCGGCCCTTGTCACTGCCTCGGTGGCCCGCCCCGTCCGGTCCGCGCGGTCATGGCTCCATGGCTCGGACCGGCGCGGTCCGCCGCTCATTCGGCGACGGCCGCCCCGGGCCGCCCGTCGCCACCACCCGGGTGTTCACAGCTTCAGCGTGAACCAGGTCGTCTTGCCCTCGTCGGTCGGCCGCACCCCCCAGCCGTCGGCGAGGGTGCGGACCAGGAACAGGCCACGCCCGGACTCCTCGTCCCCGGCGGCGTGCCGGGGCTGGGGCAGCTGCGGGCTGCGGTCGCTGACCTCGACGGTGAGATCCGTGGCCGTACGGCACAGCCGCAGTCCCACCGGGCCCTCGGCGTGCTGTACCGCGTTGGTGAGGGTCTCCGACAGCAGCAGGAGCGCGTCGTCGGCCGGTGCCGGACACTCCCACGAGGCCAGCGTCCGGCGCAGGAAGGCCCGGCCCTCGGGGACCGAGGCGGGGGCGGCGGGCAGATCGGTGGTGACGGCGGCCAGCGGCGCCGCCGGGAGCTGCGCGAACAGCAGCGTCACGTCGTCGTCATGCCCGTCGGCGTCCGGCAGCAGCTCGGCCAGCACATGGTCGGCCGTCGCCTCCAGGCTGGCGGAGTGCGGGAAGAACGTGTCCAGGACTGCGGTGAGTTCACCGAGCCGCGATTCGATGTCACTGCCCGGCGTCTCGATCAGACCGTCGGTGTACAGCACGAGCGTGGCGCCCGGCGCGATGTCGGAGCACGCCTGCTCGTACAGCACACCGCCCACCCCCAGCGGCGCGTTGACCGGCGCGGGCAGCGCCCGGACGCCCTCCCAGGGACCCACGACGAGGGTCGGCAGATGTCCGGCGGAGCACACGGTCACGGTGCCCGCGTCCGGGGCGATGACCAGATAGCAGCAGGTGACCAACTGGTCGGGCACGTCCAGGTCGCCGACCACGGTGTCCAGGGCCTGCATCAACTGGCGGGGCTGCATGCCCGTCTTGGCCAGCGCGTGCGCGGCCGAGCGCAGCTGGCCCATCACGGCGGCCGCCTCCAGCCCGCGGCCCATCACGTCGCCGATGAGGACGCCGACCCGGCCGGCGCCCAGCGGTATCAGGTCGAACCAGTCGCCGCCGACACCGGCGCCCTGGGTGGCGGGCCGGTAGCGGCTCGCGGTGTCCAGACCGGGCAGCGCGGGAGGCGTGCCCATCAGGCTGCGCTGCAGCGTGAGGGCGATGTGCCGCTGCTGCTCCAGCAGGGCCTTCAGTTCCGCCTCCGCCCGCTTGCGGTCGCTGATGTCCCGGACGATCGCGCACGCCCCGACGACCTTGCCCGCGGTGTCCCTGGTGGGCCACAGCGTCACGTCGACGTCCAGCAGCGAGCCGTCCTTGGTGACCCGCAGGGTCTCGAAGTGCTCCACCTTCTCCCCGTGGCGCAGGCGTTCGAGCAGCGCCCAGATGTCGTCCTGGAGTTCGGTGGGGGCGAGCATGGAGACGTGCCGGCCCATGACCTCCTCGGCGGTGTAGCCGTACAGCTCGGTGGCGGCCGCGTTCCAGTACGTGATCTCACCGGCGAGTGTCTTGGCGAGGATGGCGTCCTGGGAGGACTCCACGAGCGCGGCGAGTTCGTTGATCCGGGCCTCGGCCGCCTTGCGGTCGCTGACGTCGCGCACCGCGGCGGAGACCAGCAGCCCGTCCGCCGTCTCCATCGGGCTCAGGCTGATCTCGACGGGGAACTCGCTGCCGTCCTTGCGCAGTCCGTGCAGTTCGAGCCCCGCGCCCATCGGCCGCACCTGGCGGTTGGCCGCGTAGCCGTCGCGATGCCGGGTGTGGTGGTCGCGGAAGCGGTGCGGGACGAGTAACTCGACGGGACGGCCCAGCAGTTCCTCGCGACGGTATCCGAACAGGGCCTCGGTCTGGGCGTTGACCAGCCGGATCTCACCGGTGTCGTCGACGATCACCATGGCGTCCGGCGCCGCCTCCAGCAGTCCCCGGAACCGCTCCTCGGCCGTCGACGGGCCGCCCTGCGCCAAGGGGGCTCCGTACCGGCACCGCTGGGGGACCGTGGGGTCCGCCGCACAGGCCGGCTCGTCCACGCAAGCATTCATATCTACCCCGCCATGTCGCTCGTGATGCTACGGACATCCCAGCGCAACCAGCCTTCCACCGCCCCGACTTGTCGCGTCCTGGCCGGAACGCATCCCCACGGCGGACGAACCCGTACAGGACCGGTCCCGGTCGAGCACAAGCGGTCACCTCGGCCATGATGCCCGTCCCAGGGCCGGTCGGCCCCGCACAAGGGCCCTGCGGGCCCTGCCCGTCGCGGTGCCGCCCCGAGGAGACTCGGGGCGATCCCGAACGGGGTGTCCGACAACAGGAGGTGGACGTCATGTCCCGCACCGTCACCGTGGGCCTCGACGGCTCCCCAGAGAGCCGTACCGCCGCCGAGTGGGCGGCGGGGGAGGCGCGACTGCGCGGTCTGCCGCTGCGCCTGGTGCACGTGTGGGAGCCGGCCACGGACTCCATGGCACAGGATCCGGTCATCGGCGCGGCGACCCGGCGGCACTGGACCGAGCGGATCCCGCGCGAGACGGCCGGGGAACTGCGGCAGCGCCACCCCGGCCTGGAGGTGCTGTCCGAGCACCGCGACGGCTTCCCGGGCGAGCTGCTCGCTGCGGCCGCCGAGGAGTCCGAGCTGCTGGTGCTGGGTTCGCGGGGTCTCGGCCGGGTCGGCGGCTACCTCGTCGGCTCCGTCGGCTTCTCGGTGGTCGCGCGGGCCGGTCGCCCGGTGGTCCTCGTGCGGTCCGGCTGGAAGCCCGACGGCGACGCCGCCCAGGGCCCGGTCGTCCTCGGCGTCGACACCACCGCGCCGGACGACACGGTGTTCGCGTTCGCCTTCGAGGAGGCCGAGCGGCGCGGAACGTCGGTACGGGCCGTGCGCACCTGGTCCATGCCCCCTTATTACGTCTACGGATTCGCCGCCGACCCCACCTTCGACCAGGAGTGGTCGCTCCAGGAGAAGGCCGCGCTCACCGAGGTGCTCAAGCCGTGGCGGCAGAAGTACCCCGACGTCGAGGTCACCGAGGAGTGCGGGTACGGGAGCGCCGCCCTGCGACTGGTCGAGGCGTCGCAGGGTGCCGCACTCGTGGTCGTCGGCCGGCGCCGCCGCCCGGCCTCGTTCGGCGCGCACATCGGTCCGGTGGCGCACGCGGTGCTGCACCACGCGACGGCGCCGGTGGCGGTCGTGCCCCACGGCTGAGGACGTGGGACGGAAACGGCGGCGCGCCCCACCCGGGTCGGTCCGGGTGGGGCGCTCGGGGTCCGGGGGCGCCGCGTCGCCGGCCGGGCCCGGCCCGAGTACCCCATCGCCTGGGCGTCTTGAGGGCCTGACGGGCCGGCGGCGGGGCGCCGCGTCGTACCGGTCGGGCCGGTACGACGCGGCGCCCCCGGACTCTCCCGTCGGTGAACGGGCGGCGCGCTCCGGCCTATCGGCCGTTCACGACGCCCCGCCGCCCCGCCACGGCGGCGGCGTCGCCGTCCCGCGGGCGCGGTGCGCGCGGTGGGCGACCCGGTCGGTGCGGCCGCGCAGACGGTCCTGGAGGCGGTCGGCGAGCTCACGGGCGCTGCGCTCCCGGGCGTGGACGACGACGAGGTAGTGGCCCACCCGGATCTCGGCGGCGGCGGTCCAGGGCTGCCCCTCCTGACCGGCGGCCGCCCTGACGACCCGGATCTCGCCGCTCACGGGCGGCAGGCCCGGCCGGCCGAGCACGGCGTCCGTCTTCTCCCGCAGATAGGCGAGTTCCTCCTCGGACATCCCGCTGTCGGCCCGGACGCGGACGGCGACGGCGGTCTCGGGGGCGCGGACGCCGGTGTGCCTGGCGGTCATGTGCTCCACTCCTTCTGATCGTTGCGGGCTGATCGCTCGGTGCAGCGCACCCAGCGTCTCCCGCGCGCCGTCCTCGCCCCCAGGGCCGGCCGACCCGGGGACCGGGGCCGGTGGTCCCGCCCTCGGACCCGCGTTCCGGAGCCGGCCGGCTTCCCGTGGACCGGAACGAGCGGGCGGCCGTGCCCGTGTGAGCCCTGTACGCGCCCCCGCGTGCGCGAGCAGACTGCTCTCCCCCCGAGGAAGGCAGGTCGGTCGCCATGCTGTTGCGTCTGCCCACGTCCGTGTCCGAAGCGCAGGAGTGCCTCGCCGAGGGGGCCGTCCCGGTCGGCGGGGCGACGCTGGTGTGGGCCACCTGGCAGCGCGAGGGATTCCCCGAACTGGCCATGTCCCTGAGGCGGTTGCCGCAGGCCAACGTCATCGGCCCCGAGACGCTGGGCGCCGCCGTGCTGCTCGGGCGGATCGACGGCCGGGTGCCGGACGTCCTGCGCTTCGCGGCCGGCACGGTGGGCACCGGGGCGGTCCGCCGCACGGCGACGGTCGGCGGCAACCTCGTGGGCAGCACGCTGCGCTGCCTGCTGCCGGCCGCGCTGGTCCTCGGCGCGCGGGCCACGGTGCTGGAGTCCGACGGCGTCCGCGAGACGGACCTGGCCGAAGTCGTCGCGAAACGGCCCCTGTTGCTCAGCCTCCGCTGGTCCGCCCCGATCGCCTGCGCCTACCGCAAACTCCCCGCCGACGCGGGCGGCCCGCCGCCCCTCGTCGTGGCCTCGGCCCTGCACGCGGGCGACGGCGCGGGGTGCGGCGTCCGGGTCGCCGTACGGGACGGTTACGAGGTGCTCGCGGGCGCCGCCGTGCGAAGCGCCGACCCCGAGGAGACCCTCGGGTCCCTGCGCGCGACCGCCCTCGGCGAACTGCCCGCCGCCGCGTGGGCGGTGGTGCGTCCTCAGGTGCTCGACCTGCTGGCGCGCGGGCGGTGATCCGCCGGGCGCCCCCGGCCGCGCACCGGGGCGCCCACCGGGCGCTCGCGGCGGGCCGGGGGCGCGAGCGGCCCGCCGGCCGGGGCCTCTTGGCCGGTCTTTGCGGATGTCGGTCAGTCTCCGTGGACGGTGAGCCGGTATCCCTCGGGTCCGGTGAAGGAGAAGGACGGGCCGAACGGGGTCGGCTGGAGCGGGGTGACGTCGTCCGTACCCGCCGCGACGAGTCGCTCGCGCAGTGCCGGGGCGTCGGTGGTGCGCAGCCACAGGGCGACACCGAGGCCGGGGCGGCCGGTGCCGTCCAGATCGACGCCGGGCAGCGGCTCGCGGACGGCGAACGGGATCGTGCCGGTGGCGAAGACGACCGCGTTCGGCGGTGCGCCCGGTGCGCGCCGCAGCCCGAGCCGCTCCTCGAAGAACGCGGCCGCGGCCGGTACGTCCCTCACCTGGAGGGCGATGAAATCAGGGCCTTCGACGGTGGCGGTCATGGTGACTCCAAAGGGTGGTCGGTCGGCATGCGTATGTCAGTACTTTGACATGTGGACAGTAGGGTCCGGCTCCTCGTATGTCAAAATGCTGACATGGAAGATCGAGCGCCCGTCCCCGCGCCCCATCCGGCGCGGGACGTCACCGAGCACGTGGGATACCGCCTCAAGAAGGCCTCGGCCGCGCTGCGCGGAGCCATGGACAAGGCGCTGCGCGACCACGGTCTCACCGTCCCGCAGTACTCCTGCCTGGAACTCCTCGACGAACGGCCCGGCTTGTCCAATGCCGATCTCGCCCGCGGCACCTTCGTCACCCGGCAGTCGGCCAACGTCGTCCTGCGCGGCCTGAAGGAAGCCGGCCTGATCACTCAGGCGACCAGCACCGACCACGGCCGGGCCCTGCCCGTCCACCTCACGGCGGCCGGGCAGCGGCGGCTGCGGGCCGCGCGCGGCGCCGTGTACGCCATCGAGGAGCGCATGATCGAGAACATCCCGGCGCGTCGGCTGGCGGCGCTCCTGGCCGACCTCGACACGATGACCGCGGCCCTGGAGGCCTGACCGCCCGGGAACGGTCGCGGCGCGTTCAGCTCCCGCCGGTGGCGGCTGTGCCGTAGGCGGCGCGCCAGGTGGCCGGCGGGGTGGCGGTCTGGCGGCGGAAGAACGTGCTGAAGTTGCCGGCGTCGCGGAAGCCGAGCCGCCGGGCGCAGCCCGCGACCGGCAGGTCGGTGTGGGCGAGGAGCCGCTGGGCCTCCAGCAGGACGCGCTGGTCGAGGAAGGTCTTGGCGCCCGTGCCGGTGGCGGCGCGGGTGGCCCGGGTGAGGGTGCGCACGTCGTAGCCCAGCGCACGGGCGTAGTCCGCCACCCTGTGCCACTCGGTGAAACGCTCCTCGACGGCCGCCCGGTACGCGTGGAAGACGTCCGCGCGGTGGTCTGCGGCCGGGGCCGCGCCGGTGCGGGCGGGCGGGTCGGGAAGCGCCCGCAGGACCAGTGCCGCCAGCAGGTGGGAGAGCAGCGCGGGGGACCCCAGGCGGGGGTCGCGCGCGGACGCCTCGTGTTCCCGGCCCAGGTGTTCGGCTGCCAGCAGCGCGAGGGGCAGCCGCTGCCGGTCCAGCTGCCAGCACGCCGGGGCGGCGGCCTCCGCCGCGGTGAATCCGGCGAGGAAGCCGGGCCGGAAGAGGATCAGCGGGCCGTCGCAGGAATCGACGTCGCTCCAGCGGTGCACCATGCCGGGCCGGATCCACACGACGCTGCCCCGCGCCAGCCGGTGGGCGCGGAAGTCGGCCTCGTGGCCGCCGGTGCCGGAGGCGATCAGGGCGAGGACGTGGAAGCCGGGGCGCTGGGGGAGCACGCGGCGGCGCCGGCCGTCCATGCGGCGCAGCCCGGCGAAGTCGATGACCTCCACACCGTGGACCGAGCCGACGCCGGGGAGATAGCGCAGCTGCCGTACGGCACCGTGTCCGCTTTCCACAAGCACCGGGTTCCTTTCCACCAGGCAGCGGAGCTCACCGGCCGTACGGTCGAAGCGCGCCTGGTCAGCAGGTCAGGCTACTTGTTCGAGGCTTCGGCCGCGCGCTGCCGGTCGGCTCACGCGGCCGGGCGAGAGGGAGGACGACGATGGAGAACACAATTGCGGTGGCGGTGCCGGGAGGGTCCCTGGAGGTACGGGTCGGGGGCCGGGGCGGCGCCGGACCGGCGCTGGTGTTCGTCCACTACTGGGGCGGCAGCGCCGGCACCTGGGACGAGGTGATCGGCCGCCTTCCGCCCGGTCGGCCGACGGTCCGCTTCGACCAGCGCGGCTGGGGCGTCTCCCGGGAGCTTCCAGGGCCCTACCACCTGGACCGGCTCGCCGACGATCTCGCGTGCGTGGTGGACGTGTGCGTACCGGGTCCGTTCGTCCTCGTCGGACACTCGATGGGCGGCAAGGTGAGCCAGCTCCTCGCCGCCCGCGGGCCGGCCGGACTGCGAGGAGTGGTCCTCGTCGCGCCCGCACCGCCCGAGCCGCCGGCCTCGGTGACGGAGGAGTACCGGCGGGGGCTGTCCCACGCGTACGACACGCCCGAGTCCGCGGGGCACGTCCTCGACCACGTCCTGACCGCCGCGCCGCTGCCCGCGGGGGCGCGCGCCGCCGCGGCGCGTGACAGCCTCGCCGCCGGGGCCGAGGCGCGGCGGGAGTGGCCGCTGCGCGGCATCGCGCGGGACATCACCCGCGCCGTGCGCGGCATCGCGGTCCCGGTGACCGTCCTGACCGGGGCGGACGACGTGGTGGAACCGCCGGACGTCCTGCGCGAGCACCTCCTGCCGCACATCCCGCACGCGACCCTCACCACCGTCCCCGCCGCCGGCCATCTCCTCCCCCTGGAGGCCCCCGGCGCCGTGGCGGCCGCCCTCGGCGACTTTCTCGCACCCCTGCGTCCGGGTGGCGCGGGGGGCAGGGGCACGGGTGGCTAGGTCTCCAGCGGCAGCACCCGGGCGATGAGGAGGGCGACATCGTCGTGGCCCGCCGGGTGGCGCAGTTCCCGCAGCAGGCGGTCGCAGGTGTCCTCCGGGGAGGGGGAGGGCGCGGAGAGCAGGCGGAGCAGTTCGTCCAGGCGGGCGTCGATCGGGTCGTCGCGGGTCTCCACCAGGCCGTCGGTGTAGAGGACCAGCTGGTCGCCGGGCCGCAGTCCGAGCGTCGTGGACTCGAAGGGCACCCCGCCGACCCCCAGCGGGGTGCCGGTCGGCAGGTCCAGGAGCCGGGGCGGGCCGTCGGAGGGGATCAGGACCGGCGGCAGATGTCCGGCGGACGCCACCTCCAGCCGGGCCGGCCGGGGATCGTGCACGGCATACACGCAGGTGGCGATGTACGGGTCGAGGCCGAGGGTGATCCGGTCGAGGTGGGTGAGCACGTGCGCCGGGTCGAGGTCGAGATCGGCCAGGGTGGAGGTGGCGGTGCGCAGCCGGCCCATGGTGGCCGCGGCCGCGATCCCGCTGCCCATCACGTCGCCCACCGCGAGGGCGGTGCGGTCGCCGTCCAGCGGGATGACGTCGTACCAGTCGCCGCCGACCTCGCCGATCGCCTGCGCGGGCCGGTAGCGGGCGGCGATCTCCAGGCCCGGGTGGTAGGGCGAGAGCCGGGGCAGCAGGCTGCGCTGGAGGGCCTCGGCGGTGCTGCGGGTGTGCTGGTGCAGGACGGCGTTGTCGATGCTCAGCGCGGCGCGCGAGGCGAGTTCGCAGGCCAGCTCCAGATCATCGGAGTCGAAGGGCGCGGGGTTGCGGGCGCGGGCCAGGCCCATGACGCCGATGCACTGCCCGCGGGCGATCAGCGGGACGGCCATGTCGGTGTGCACCCCGGCGCGGGCCAGCAGCCGGGCGGCCTCGGGATCGGCGGCCACGCGGCCGACCTCGCCGCTGTCCAGATGGGTGATCAGCACGGGACGCCCCGTGCGCACGCTCTGGGCCGCGGGATGGCCGGCGTGGTAGACGGTGAGCCGGCCGGGCGGCACCAGCGCCCCGGCCGCGTCGGTCGGGTAGGCGGTCTTCACGGCCAGCGCGCGGAACAGCGGCGGTCCCTCACCCGGGTCCGTCCGGCCCGTGCGCAGCATGCTGTCCAGCAGGTCCACCGCGGCCATGTCGGCGAGGTCGGGCACCAGCACGTCGGCCAGTTCCCGCGCCGTGCGCTCCACCTCCAGGGTGGTGCCGATGCGCGCCGAGCCGCGGGCGATCAGCCGCAGCCGCCGCTGGGCCCGCTCGGCCTCCTGAGCGGCGCGATAGCGCTCGGTGACCTCCACCGCGACGGTGGCGACGCCCAGTGTGTGCCCCTGGTGGTCCTCCAGCCGGTACAGCGACGTCATCCACGCGTGATCACTGCCCGGGTCGGCGGCGGTGCGCCCCACCACCTGCTGGTTCACGAGAGGGACACCGGTGTCCAGCACTCCGCGCATGGACGCCTCCAGCGACTGGAACGCGGCGCCGGGGAACAGCTCGCCGGGGCGTCGGCCCACATGGCCTGCCTCGGACAGGCCGTGCATGGACGCGAAGGCGGGATTGACGGCCACGTACCGCAGCTCGGTGTCGAGGACGGCCAGCCCGACCGGGGCCTGGGTGACCAGCCGGGCGGACAGCGCGGCGTCGCGTTCCACCCGGCGCAGGGTGGAGCGGTCGGCGGCCAGCCCCAGCGCGTAGTGATCGCCGAGATGGTCGGTCAGCCGCATGTTGCGGAACTCGACGATCCTGGTGCCGCCGTCCTTGTGCCGCACCGGGAACGCCCCCGCCCAGCCCCGGCCGGTCTCCATCACCTCGGCGAACAGCTGGATCGCCGCGTCCCGGTGCTCGGGGAGCAGCAGCAGAAGGGCCGCGTACTGCCCGACGGCCTCCGCACGGTCGTACCCGAACAGCTCCTCGGCCTGGGGGCTCCACATGTCGATCCGGCCGTCGGCCTCCAGGAGTACGGCGGCGACGCCGAGCAGGTCGAAGAGACTGGTCGGCTGCTCCGCCTCGGGTTCCGTGCCCGCCCGGGACGGGACGGCCCGGTCGGCCCGGCCCGCCGGGGGCGCCGCGGTGGGGTCCGGCCGGGGGCGCGGAGACGGGCCCAGTCCGGCCTCGGGCGCCGCGGCGTGGTCGGCGCGGGATTCCACGGCCGGGTCCGCCTGGGGGCGTGCGGACCGGTCGGGCCGCGGTCGCGTGGCCGGGTCCGCCCGCGGCTCGGTGGCGTGGTCCGCCCCGGGCTCCGCCCGCGCGGCTGCGGGGCGGTCCGGGTCCGGCCGCCGCGTCCCTCCGCTCATCCCACTCCCTCCTTCCGCCGGCCCGCCCGGCGGGCGCCGTCGTGTCCGCCACCCGGGTCCGGCAGGGCACGCACCCGGGTGGGCGCCGTACGCGGTGAGACCGGTCCGGGCCTCACCTCACGCCTACCCGTGGACGCGCGATCCGCAGCGACTCGGAGGGGGGTACTACGGGAGAACCGGTCCGGGCCCTGCCGGTCCGTCCCGGGGACCGCCGCCCGTGCCCCCGGGGCCGTCGGGCCCGGGGGCACGGGCGGCGGGGCCGCCCCCGGCGCCCTGGGGCCCGCTCTCGGCACCACCCGCCCGGCCCTCACCCGCTCCGTCCTCGTCCGCTCCGGGTTCCCCGCCCCCGCGCGCGATCCTCGACAGATCGGCCATGAGGGAGTCCAGCCAGGACACCGTGGCGTAGTAGAGGCGGGGCGCCCCCGGCGGCTCCGCGTCGGCGCCCGCCAGGGACCGGGCGAGGCGGGGCACCGGGCCCGTAGGGGTGTCGCAGCCGGGGTCCAGGGCCGCCGAGACCAGGAGCATGCGCCCGGCCACCCGGTCCCCGAGACCGCTGACCGCGGCGGCGCCGGGTCCGAGGCCGGTGCACGGCGGCTCCAGCAGCCGTTCCGAGCCCCACAGGGTGTGGTGCCCGGCCATCAGGGCCGCCTGCCAGTCCACCCCGGGCAGCACCGCCCCGCGTCCCCGGTCGCCGAACGGCGTCGGCTCGCTCTGGAACTGCCCGTACGCGGACTCCGCCAGGATCACCGCGTGCTGGAGCGAACGGTGCCCCGGCATCACCGCCGGGACGGTCGCCTGCCCCCGCTGCCGCAGCGGCCCCTCCAGGGCCACCGAGGCACTCGTCGCCACCACGATCTCCGCGGCCCTGCGCAGCAGCTCCGCCGCCGCGTACCGCAACTCGTCATGGGCACCGCGCGGCCAGGCCAGCAGCCCGAACACCGCGCCGATCGCGCTGCCGACCAGCACGTCCAGGAGCCGTACCTCCGCCAGATGCCAGGTCGGCGGCGCGAGCTGGGCGAAGACCAGGGCCACGAGCACCGTGAAGAGGCCCTGCGCCCAGCCGATGCCCTTGACCGGCCCGACCGTGAAGGCGAACAGCATCCACAGGGGGAGCAGCGCGGCGTAGACGTTGGTGTGCGTGCTGAACAGGGCCAGCGTGCCGCCGGCCACCAGGGCGCCGGCCAGCGTGCCGGCGAGCGCGGACCGGATGGTGCTCCACGTCTCGTCCATGGTGGTGCGGGTCAGGGTGAGCGTCGCCAGCGTCGCCCAGAAGCCGTGGGGCAGCGTGTCCACGCCCGCAACCAGCCGGGCCGCGGTCAGTGCCAGGGCGATGCGCACCGCGTTCTGGAAGAACACCGAGCGTCGTCCGGCATGCCCGCGCACCCGGTGCCACCACAGCGCCGGGGGCGGGGCGGCGGCGTACCAGAAGCGTTCCGGCGGCCCTGTCACCGAGGCCCGCCGGCCGTGCGCCGCGAGATCGGCCGCCGCCCCCATGGCCAGCGCGGCATCGGCGATCTCCAGTACGGCCGCGTGCCGGCGCAGCACGTCCGGTGCCGGTGTGCTGCCCTCCCGGGGGTGGACCGTGGACCGGGCGGCCAGCACGGCGCGGGCCGCGGCCAGCTCCTGGTACGCGGCCAGGGGAGAGGTACCCGCCCGGAGACAGCCCACGGTGGCGGTGGCCAGCCGTGCGACCGCTTCGAGTACGGCGGTCACGACGGCGTCGGGCGGGCGGCAGGGCGTGGCCGACGGCCGGACACCGGCCCCCGACGTGGCCGACAGCCGGGGCAGCCTGCTCAGCAGCGTCCGGGTCGCCAGACCCGTGTGGGCCAGGGCGCGGTCCCGCAGGCTCGGCCCCGCCGGGCGGTCCGCCTCGGGCACGACCAGGGGGCGCAGCTGGTGGCCGGTCTCGCGGGCGCTGCGGATCTCGGTCCGGGAGAGGGCGTACGGCGGGGCGATGAGCAGGGCGGCGCAGCGGGCCGCGACGGCGGCGGCGTGGGCGGCGCGCGACCGGTACGGCGCGGGGGTCGGCTCGCGGAAGAGCAGGGTCTCGGCGAGGGCGAGCAGGGCCATGCCGGTGGTCGTGCCGAGCAGCCGGTCGCCGAGCTGGGCGGGATCGTAGGGCGGGAACGACGGCAGGATGTACAGGAGCTGCAGACCCGGCGCGGCCCCCGCCGGGCGGGGGCCGCCGACGGCGGAGAAGGCCAGCGTGAAGCCGACGACCAGCATGCCGGCGACGGCGCTCCAGGTCCGCACCGACAGATACGTCCCGACGATCACCAGCAGCCAGCCCACCGGGATCAGCCGCAGCACCACCGCGGCGCGCTGCCTCCCGGTGCCCGGGATCCTGGAGAGCCCGCCCAGCGCCACCGCGGCGAACAGTGCGTACGTGGCGGCGACGGGGCGGTCGAGGCCGTAGCGGAAGAGATAGAAGCCGGCCGCGGCGACCAGCGTCACCTGGATCGCCCGGCGCGCCGGGGCGGCGTACGGCGCCGGGATCCGGCCGGCGAGAGCACCAGACACCCCTCCAGGCTCACGCATCACCGCGCGCCCGGCACCTGCGGGCAGGTGCCGGGCGCGCGGCTGGGGTCCCCTTAGGGGACCGATGTACGGGACGAACCGCGGGGAGGGCGCTCAGCCGAGGGCGAGATCGTCGGCGTACACGTCGCCCTGGCCGTACCACCCGTGGACGTACACCGTGACGGTGCCGCTGCCGCCGGTCGTGAAGGAGACCTTCAGCTGGTTCCAGCTCGAACCGTTCGACCAGGTGCTCGCGGTGGCGCCGCCGCTGACGCCGAGGTAGGCGTAGGGGCCCTGGACCCAGCCGGTGAGCGTGTAGCTGTGGTTCGGTGACAGGGTGACGGTCTGGTCGCACTCGCCGGTGCTCCCGGCGTCGGGGGTGACCTGGAGGGCGTGGCCGCCCGAGTGGACCGGGGCCGTGACCAGCGTGCTGCCGCCGGTGCAGGTCCAGGGTCCGAGGCTGCCGGTCTCGAACCCGGCGTTGGCCAGCGAACCCCCGCCGCCCCCGCCCCCGCTGCCGGTGACCGTGAGCGTGTAGGTCGCGCTGTGGGTGCCGCCGGTGCCCGTCCCGGTGACCGTGATCGGGTAGGTGCCCGCGGCCGCGGACGACCCGACGGCCGCCGTCAGGGTGGAGGCGCTGCCGGAGGTCACCGACGCCGGGCTGAAGGAGACGGTGACGCCGGAGGGCGCGCCGGAGGCGGTGAGGGCCACGGACTCGGCGCTGCCCGAGGTGGTGGCGGTGGCGACGCTCGCGGTCGCGGAACCGCCCTGGGCGACCGAGGCGGAGCCGGGGGAGAGGGACAGTGAGAAGTCGCTGCTCGTACCGCCCCCGCCCCCGCCGCCCGAGCTGCCCTCGTACGGCACGAACGCGTCCGTGAACGCCAGGCTGCTCTGGCTGATCTCACTGCACGTGGGGAGGGAGTTGGCGCTGCCGCCGCACGGCTGGTCCCGGTCGACCGACCAGAAGGCGAGCCGTCCCACGCCGTTCTGCGCGGCGAAGTTCTCGACGGTCCGGGCGTCGGCCAGGGTGAACGTGGAGCCGTCGTCGTTCTTGCCGATCATCGGGGTGATGCCGAGGTCGGCGTAGCCGTACCCGGAGTCGACGGACTGCATCTGCGCCAGCGTGGCCTTGGCGGCGTCGATCGCGCCCTGGCCCATCTCGGCGCCCGTACCGGCGTAGTAGTCCATGGTCATGATGTTGACCACGTCTATCCTGACGCCCGCGTTCCTGGCGGCCTTGAGGATGTTGACGCCGTCATTGGTAAGCCCGCTCGTCAGCACCGGCAGGGTGACGGAGAACTGGAGGCTCGGGTTGGCCGCCTCGAGGTCCTTCATCGCCTGCATCTGGCGGGCCGCGGCGGCGGTGTCCGCGACGGCGGCGCCCTCGATGTCGAAGTCCAGCCGGGTGACGCCGTAGTCGTCGATGAGGGCCTGGTATCCGGCGTCGATGCTGCTCTGGGTGGTGCAGGTCCAGGCGAGCGGCAGACCGCTGGCGCCGCCCGAGGAGATGATCACCGAGGCGCCCTCGGACCTGGCGCGGGCGATCTCGGGGTCGGTGTAGGAGTCGTCGCCGATGGGGAGCGTGTCGCCCCAGACCTGGTCGCAGCCCTCGCCGAGGACGAAGGCGGCGGTGTACGCCTTGAGTTGGTGCCCGGTGATCGCGGTGTCGAGCAGGCCCTCCTGACCGTTCGACATGTCGACGTAGGGAGCGACGGAGTACACGCTGCCGCCCGCTGCGTCGGCCGTCGCCGCGCTGCTCGCGGGGGCGAGGGCGACGGCCGCGCCGGTGGCCGCGAGCGCGAACGCGCAGGCGGATGCGGCGAGTCCGCTCAATCTTGCCAGGCGCATGACATTTGCCCCTCTCGGGGATGCCTCTAGGGCGTGGGGTGGTGGGGTGAGGTCGCCGTGCACGGCGGGGGTGTTGGTACATACCAAACCGCCGCCGATCCGGCCCGTCAAGAGGACTAGACCAACTTCGAACCTGTGAACCCGCCGATCCCCGCCCCGGGTCGGCCCGCGCGGGGCCCTCGCGCCCCCGGTCGCGAACCGCCGCCGGAAGCGGCCGGAAATCGGTCCCCGACAACTGTTATCCGGGCCGCCTCGAACGGTCTCCCAGTCATCGGGAACAATCGTTCGGCGTCGAGGACGGGAAACATCTGATGAGCACACGGCACACGGACGCGGCGGAGACGGCGGCCCTGGTGATCGCGGCCCGCGAGGGCGACGCGGCGGCCCAGGACGCCCTGGTCAGCGCCTATCTGCCGCTGGTCTACAACATCGTGGGGCGGGCGCTGAACGGCTCGGTGGATGTCGACGACGTGGTGCAGGAGACGATGCTGCGCGCCCTCGACGGCCTGGGCGGGCTGCGCGCCCCCGAGCGCTTCCGCTCCTGGCTCGTCGCGATCGCGATGAACCAGGTCCGCGACCACTGGCAGGACCGCCGGTCCGTGCCCGCAGCCGTGGAGGAGGCGCACGACCTGGCCGATCCGGGCGCCGACTTCGTGGACCTGACGGTGGTGCAGCTCCAGCTGTCGGGGCAGCGCCAGGAGACCGCGCACGCCACACGCTGGCTGGAGCCCGACGACCGGGGACTGCTGTCGCTGTGGTGGCTGGAGTGCGCGGGCGAGCTGACCCGCGCCGAGGTCGCCGCCGCCCTGGAGCTGACGCCGGAGCACACCGCGGTCCGCGTGCAGCGGATGAAGGCCCAGCTGGAGGCGGCCCGGGTGGTGGTGCGGGCGCTCGACGCGCGGCCGCGCTGCGAGGAACTGCGGGGCGTGCTGGCCGCCTGGGACGGCAAGCCGTCGGCGCTGTGGCGCAAGCGCATCGCCCGGCACGCCCGCGGCTGCCCGCTCTGCTCGGGCCTGTGGAGCGGGCTGATGCCGGCGGAGGGGCTGCTGGCCGGACTCGCGCTGGTCGCCGCGGCGCCCGCGCTGCTCGCCGCGCTGCGCTCCGCCTCCGGCGGGATGGCCCCGGTCGCGGCCGCCTCCCCGTTCGATCCCCCGGCCGGGTCCGGCGGGTCGGGCGCGGGCACGGGTTCGGTTTCCGGTTCCGGGGGCGGAAGGCGGGCCGCGCGGGGCCGTTCGGGCGGACGCGGCGCGTCCCGCCGGCGCAGGCGGATGCGGCGCCGGGTCGTCGCCGGCGTCGTCGTGGCGTGTGTCGCGGGCGGCGGACTCTGGTACTTCGGCGTGGACGCCCGGTCCGGTTCCGGTGACACGGCCGCCGACCGGAGCGCGGACGCCTCCGCGGTGGACCTCTCCGCGCCGAGCGCCGTACCCACCTCGGCGTCGCCCTCGCCGTCCGCCTCCAAGTCCGAGAAGCCGAGGAAACCGAAGAAGAAGGCCACCAGGAGTCCGAGCCCGACTCCGACCCCCACGAGGAAGAGCACGCCGTCGCCGCGCCCGAGCACCCCGCGGGCCCCGGTGCGCACCACCGCGCCGGCACCGGCCGGTGACACCGTCAGCCAGGTGGTGGCACTGGTCAACCAGCAGCGCGCGAGCGCCGGTTGCTCTCCGCTGACCGAGGACCCGCAGCTCCAGCAGGCGGCCCAGGCGCACTCCGACGACATGGCCGCGCGGAACTTCTTCGACCACGTCAACCCGGACGGCGTGGATCCCGGACAGCGCATCACCGCCGCCGGCTACCGGTGGTCCACGTACGGCGAGAACATAGCCATGGGCCAGCAGACCCCGGCCTCCGTGATGGACGCCTGGATGAACAGCCCCGGCCACCGCGCCAACATCCTCAACTGCGCCTTCAAGAACATCGGCGTCGGCGTGCACAAGGGCACGGGCGGCCCCTGGTGGACGCAGGACTTCGGCACGAGGATGTGACCCCGCCCGTACGGCATACCTGGGCGGGGGGACCGCCCAGGGGCCCGGCGCGGGGCTTCGCCGACGCCGTTGCGCGGGCTGGGCGCCGGTGGGCGCGGCGGCCGGGCGACCCCGCCGGTGGGCAGCCCCTGTCCCGCGGGCGGCCGTACGGCCGGTCAGCCGGACCGGTGGCCGGCTCCGTTCACCGGACCGGCGGTCGGGCCCGTTCGCCGGTGCCCGTGGTCACGTCCGTCACCGGTGCCCGCGGTCAAGCCCGTTCGCCGGTGTCGCCGGCCGCCCTCGACGCCCCCTCCCGGCCGCCGATCTCCCGCAGCATCCCGAACGCCCGGCGCAGCGGCGCCGGTTCCGTGTCCTCGATGCCCGACGCCCGGTTCGCCCGACGGGTGCGCAGCACCGCGCGTACCGCGGAGAGCGCGGCGCCCGCGATCACGGCCGCCCGCAGATCGGCGTCCGCGGCGTCCCGCGGCAGCCGCTGCCGCACCAGCACCGCGAGCCGCTCCTCGAAGTCGGCGAAGGCCTGCACGAGCCGGGCCGTGATCACGTTCTCCACGTCCCCGAGCGGACGGGTCAGGGCGGTCAGCGTGGACGCCGAGAACGGCTTGGCCGCCTCCAGCAGCGCGGCGCACACCGCCTCCAGGGGCTCCTCGTCCGCCGGCCGCGCGGCCAGGGCCTGCTCCACGTACGCGAAGACCTGCACGCCGTCCGGCAGCAGCACCTCCTCCTTGCTCTCGAAGTAGCGGAAGAACGTGCGCACGGAGACGTTCGCGTACGCGGCGATGTCGGCGACCGTGGTGCCCTCGAAACCGCGCTCCCGGAACAGCCGCGCGGCCCCTTCCAGCAGCAGGCGGCGCGTCTCCTCCTTCTTGCGTTCGCGCAGTCCGGCGGGGGTGGTCTCACTAGGCATGGCCGAAGCCTCCCGCCCTGGTGTCGCGACTGTCAATCGGCACGCGTGCCACCTCCGCGGTGTGATCGCGTCCGCAAACCTTCCATAAACTGTCAGAGATGCCAATTGTCATGCGTGACAGTCTCTCTCTAGAGTTCGTGTCAGTCCTGACACTTTTCCGCTCCACCCGGACAGCTTTGGAGACCCCGGTGCCCAGATCCACCCCACACCCCTCGGCGCCGCCCGAACCGCGGCCGCCCGCCTCGGAAGGCGCCCCCGGATCCGCCCCCGAGAGCGCCCCCGAGAGCGGCCAGGACCCGGCCGGCCTCGGCCTCCTCGGCCGCCTGGGCGGCCGCTGCGCCCGGCACCCCCTGACCGTCATCGCCGCCTGGCTGCTGATCCTCGTCGCCGCCCTCGCCGGCCGGCACCTCGTCGGACCCGTCTTCAGCGACCAGGTCAGCCTGCCCGGCACCGCCTCCCACACGGGCGCCGACCTGCTCGCCCGCTCCCTGCCGCAGGCGGGCCGGCCCAACGGCAAGGTCGTCTTCCACACCGGGGCGGGCACCGTGGCCGACCAGCGCTCCGCGCTCGACCGCACCCTCGCCGACCTGCGCGGACTGCCCCATGTCAGGTCCGTCGCAGCGCCCGTGACCAGCACGGACGGGCGTACCGCCGAGACCACCGTCACCTTCGACGAGCAGCTGAAGAACCTCGGCCACGGCTACACCGACCGGCTCGACGCGGCGACCGCCCCCGCCCGCGCGGCGGGCCTCGGCGTCGCCTACGGCGGCGACCTCGACCAGGTCGTCCGGCAGCCCGCGGACGACAAGCTGAGCGAGAGCGTCGGTGTCGTCACCGCCCTCGTCATCCTGCTGCTCGCCTTCGGCAGCGTCCTGGCCGCGCTGCTGCCCCTGGTCACCGCGCTGATCAGCGTCGGCGTCGGGCTCGGCGTGGTCGGCGTGGTCGCCGGTGCCGTCTCCTTCGCCACCTCCGCCACGACCCTCGCCGGCATGATCGGCCTCGGTGTGGGCATCGACTACGCCCTGTTCCTGACCACCCGTTTCCGGCAGGACCTGATCGACGGCCACGACCCCGTGACCGCCGCCGCCCGAACGGCCCGCACCAGCGGGCGAGCGGTGCTGATCGCCGCCCTCACCGTCGCTGTCGCCATGCTCAGCCTCTACGCGTGCGGACTGAGCTTCATCGGCCGGATCGGACTCGCGGCCACCTTCGCCGTCGTCGTCACAGCGGCCGCCGCCCTCACCCTGGTCCCGGCCGCCCTGGGCCTGATCGGCACCCGGATCGACCGGGTCCGGCTGCGCCGCGCCCCCGTCGCCGAAGGCGCCGGCGAACGTCCGGGCGGCAACCGCTACGCCGCGCTCGTCGCCCGGCGCCCCTGGCTCTTCCTCGTCGCCGGCACCGCCGTCCTCGCCGTCTGCGCCGTACCGCTGCTGTCCCTGCGCCTCGGTCACGTGGACGCGGGCGCGGACAAGCCCGGCAGCAGCACCCGAACGGCCTACGACTGGATCGCGGCCGCCGACGGACCCGGCTTCGGCAAGGGTGCGAACGGCCCGGTCGTCACCGTGATCGACCTGAGCCGGGCGCACACCCCAGCCGACCGGATCACCGACGACGTGACCGACGCGCTCAAGGCCACCCACGGGGTCGCCGCCTTCACCCCCGTACGGCCCAGCCCCGACGGCAGGATCCTCGTCACCACGCTCACCCCGGCCACCGGCCCCCAGGACGCCGCCACCGGCACCCTGCTGGACACCCTCTCCGGCCGGACCCTGCCCGAGGCCCTGCACGGCACCGGCGCACGGGCCTACCTGACCGGCACCGTGGCCGGGCAGGCCGACTTCCGCGAAACCATCGGCCGGCGGCTCCCGCTCGTCATCGGGATCGTGCTGGTCCTCGCCTTCCTGCTGCTCCTGGTCGTCTTCCGGAGCCTGGTGATCCCCCTGAAGGCCGTCGTCCTCAACCTGCTCACCACGGCCGCGTCCTACGGCGTCCTCGTCGCCGTCTTCCAGTGGGGCTGGGGCGACGCGCTGCTCGGTCTGTCGGAGCCGGTGCCCATCGAGTCGTACGTCCCGATGATGATGTTCGCGATCGTGTTCGGGCTGTCCATGGACTACGAGATCTTCCTGCTGTCGCGGATCGCCGAGGTATGGCACCGCGGCGGCGACAACCGGCTCGCCGTCGGGGAGGGGCTGTCCGCCACCGCCCGGGTGATCTCCGCCGCGGCCCTCATCATGACCGCCGTGTTCCTGTCCTTCACCGCCTCGCCGACCGTGGTCGTCAAGATGCTCGCCCTGGGCCTCGCGATCAGCGTGATCGTGGACGCCACGGTGGTCCGGCTGGTCCTGGTGCCGTCCGCGATGTTCCTGCTGGGCAGGGCCAACTGGTGGATACCGCGCAGCCTCGACCGGCTGCTGCCCCGCGTGCGCGCCTGACCGCGCCGCCCGCGCGCGACCGGTGGCCCTTCGCCCCTCGCGCGCGGGCGGTACTAGGCTGGACGACCGTGCCCCCGGCACGTCAACAGGGGTGCGGGGCCGGACGAAACAGGGAGCGACCGATGACAGCGGGAACCGAGCGAGCCGTACTGGCGGGCGGTTGTTTCTGGGGCATGCAGGACCTGGTCCGCAAGCAGCCGGGCGTGGTCTCCACCCGGGTGGGCTACAGCGGCGGCGACACCCCGAACGCCACCTACCGCGACCACGGCGACCACGCCGAGGCCATCGAGATCCTGTACGACCCCGCGGTCACCAGCTACCGCGACGTCCTGGAGTTCTTCTTCCAGATCCACGACCCGACGACCCGGGACCGCCAGGGCAACGACATCGGGCGCAGCTACCGCTCCGCGATCTTCTACGACGGCGAGGAGCAGCACCGCACCGCCGTCGACACCATCGCGGACGTCGAGGCCAGCGGACTGTGGCCCGGCAAGGTCGTCACCGAGCTGGCGCCGGTCGGCGACTTCTGGGAGGCGGAGCCCGAGCACCAGGACTACCTGGAGCGCTACCCCAACGGCTACACCTGCCACTTCCCGCGGTCGAACTGGAGGCTGCCGCGCCGCGCCTCGTCCGCCGCGGACTGACCCGCACCGCACCGGCGGCCACCGGCTCGTGTGGCGCGCCGTCCCCCAAGGGAGATCCTGGGGAGAGGAGCGGAGCGCGCCGACCGCGACCCGACGACGATGGTGGTGACCACCATGGGTGTGCCGGACGAGACCGGAGCGGACCCCCACGGGCCCGCCGATCCCTGTGGGGATCCGTTCCTGCGGACACGGTTCGCGATCCCCACCCTCCCGGTGACCTACCTGCGCCGCGACCGGTTGCTCGGACACCTGGACCTGGCCCCGCGCACCCCGCTGACCGTGGTCGGCGGGGCGGCGGGGGCGGGCAAGACGCTGCTGGTCGCCGACTGGGCCGCGACCCGGGGCAGGCGCGTCGCCTGGCTCACCGCGCAGATGGCCGACAAGGGCCGCGGCACCTTCTGGGCCTACCTGCTCCAGGCCCTGCGGCTGGCCGGGGTGACCCTCTCCGCCGAGGTCGGGCTGCCCGCCGAGGCCGGCCGCGTGGACGACGCGCTGCTCACCCGGCTGGCGGCGGAGCTCAGCGCCCGCGAGGCACCGGTGACCGCCGTCATCGACGAGTACGACCGCGTCACCGACCCGGAGATCGCCGACCAGCTGGAGTTCGTGCTCCGGCACGCGGACACCGGCATCCGCCTGGTCCTCGTCACCCGCACCGAGCCGCTGCTGCCGCTGCACCGCTACCGGGCGGCCGGCGCCGTCACCGAGATCCGCAACGACGAACTGGCCTTCACCTTCGAGGAGGCCGGCGACCTGCTGGCCCTGCACGGAATGCGGCTGCCGCCCGACGAGATCGGCGCGCTGCTGGCCCGCACCCGGGGCTGGGCGGCGGGGCTGCGGCTCAGCGCCCTGGCCGCGCAGGGGGAGCGCGACCCGCGGTCGTACCTGAGGGAGTTCGAGGCCGACCGCACCACCATCGGCGACTACCTGATCGCCGAGGTGCTCAGACGCCAGCGCGCCGAGACCCAGGACCTGCTGCTGCGGATCAGCGTCCTCGACCGGTTCTGCCCCGCCCTCGCCGACGCGCTCACCGGGCGGGCCGACGCCGAGCTGATCCTCACCGCGCTGCACCGCGAGAACGCCTTCGTGGAGGACCTCGGGCACTCCTGGTTCCGGCTCCACCCGCTGTTCCGGGAGATCCTGCGCGCCCATCTGCGGGCCCGCCACCCCGGCCTGGAGACCGAGCTGCACCGCCGGGCGGCGGCCTGGCTGCGCCGCCACGGGCCGCTCGGCGAGACCCTGGAGCACGCCGCCGCCGCGGGCGACTGGGCGGCCGCCGCCGATGCCCTCGTCGGTGATCTCGCCCTCGGCGAACTCCTCAGCGGCCCCCGCGCCGAGCCCCTCGCCGCGCTCTTCTCCGCCATGGGACCCGAGCCGCGGACCCCGGCCACCGACCTCGTCCGCGCCGCCCGCGAGTTGTCCGCGGGCGACCTCGACCGGGGCCTGCCGCACCTGGAACGGGCCGCGCGCGAGCTGGACGGCACCGCGAGTCGGCCCGCTCAGGAGCCGCACGGCCCCGTCCCCGAGCGGGACGAGCCGGGCGGACAGCCGCGTCAACCGGCCCCGGGCGCCGGGGACGCCCCGGCGGAGCAGGCCGCCGCCCGCCTCGGCTGCACCCTCCTGCGGGTCCTCGCCGCCCGGCTGACCGGTTCTCCCTCGCGCGCCGAGGCGGCCGCCCGCCACGCCGAGGAGCTGAAGCAGGAGGTCCCCGGCCGGCTGCTGGACCGGCACCCGGAACTGACCGCCCTGCTGCGCGCCCATCTCGGCGCGGCCCGCCTGTGGGCCGGACGGTTCACGGAGGCGCGCGCGGCCCTGACGGCGGTGACGGACCGCGGCCGCGCCACGCCGACGGCATCGGCACAGGTGCCGGCCCCGGAACCGGCCTCCCCGGTCAGGACACGTACCCCGGCGGCACCGGGACGCCCCTCGACGGCCCAGGTCCGCGAGGAGTGCCTCGCCCACCTCGCCCTGCTCGACCACCTCGACGGCCGCCCCGGCCGCGCCGAACGCAAGGCCCTCGCCGCGCTCGCCGCCGGCCACGCGGACCCCCGCACCCTCCCCGGGGTCGGCCCGGCCACCCTCGTCCTGGCCGCCGTCGCCACGGACCGCGACGAGCTGGACCGGGCCGAGACGCTCCTGGCGGCGCCGCCGGACGGGGACGACGCCCGGCAACCGGTGCGCGACCCGGTGACCAGGGCGCTGCACGCCCTGGTCACCGCGCGCCTCCTGCTGGCCCGGGGCGACATCGAGGGCGCTCTCGAGGCGGCCGACCGGACCGTCGCCGCCGAGGAGCCGTCCCCCTGGGCCGAGGCCCACGCGGCACTGGTGGCCGCCGGTGCCCATCTCGCCGACGGGCGACCGGAGCTGGCCGTCAAGCTGCTGAGGGAGCTGCCCGGCGAGGACCCGCTGTGCCTGCTGGGCGCGGCACGGGCGGAGCTGGCGGCGGGCTGCCCCTCGCACGCCCTGGACCTGCTCGACCGGATACACCCGCGGCACGCGCCCGGCCCCCTGATCGCCGTACGGACGGCCCTGCTCAGGGCGGAGCTCGCCGGGATCGAGGGCGACCGGGAGGCCCGGCGCCGGCTCGTGGCGCAGGCGCTGCGCGAGGCCCGGCGGGACCGGCTGCGGAGCCCCTTCAAGGAGGCGGGGCCCTGGCTGCGGCCGCTGCTCGCCACCCCGGCGCTGCGCCCGCTCGCCGAGGGCTGGCTCCTGCCCGGTGCCGGTACCCCGTACACCGCCGCGACCGTGCCCGAACCACCGCCGATGGTCGAGGAGTTGAGCGCCCGTGAACGGGATGTGCTGGTCCGGCTCGCGGAGATGATGTCCACCGAGGAGATCGCCGCCGACCTCTTCGTCTCCGTCAACACGGTCAAGACCCACCTCAAGAGCGCCTACCGCAAGCTGGGGGTGAACCGCCGGCACGACGCCGTGCACCGCGCCCGCGAACTGGGCCTGCTGTGACGGCGCGGGCTCACATCACCTGCGGCGGGTGAGGCCCGGAGCCGGACCGGGGCGCAGGATCGCAGGAGGAGGGCCGGGTACGCCCGTCCGCGGCACGCGGGGAAGGCACCTCATGCGCTACGAGATTCGCGTCGACGGCGAGCTGACGGAGACGCTGGCCAAGGCGTTCCCCGAGCTGGACCACGTGGTGGTGTCCGGCCACACCATCCTGTTCGGCCGTGTCCTGGACGAGGCGCACCTGTACGGCCTGCTGGCCCGCTGCCAGTCCCTCGGCCTGCGGGTCCTGGAGATGCGTCAGGCGCCGCAGTGAGCCAGGGGTCCCCCGCGCGAGTCCCCGGCCTCCCGGGACGGGGGAACTCCTAGGGTTCCCGCCCCTTCTTGGCGAGCCCCGCGTTCACCGCCGCCGCGAGCAGCCGTACGGCCACACCCACCAGCAGCAGGCCGCACGCCATCTGGCACATCACCGTCACCCGGCCCACCTCCGAGCGCGCGGTGATGTCGCCGTACCCCACGGTGGTGAACGTGGTCAGCGTGAAGTACAGGGAGTCGGTCCTGGTCAGCGGCTCGGAGAAGGAGCCGGGGGAGTCGTGTTCGATGATGTGGTAGACGCTGGCGAAGACGACCAGATAGAGGCCGACCGTGGCGACCAGCGCCTCCACCGCCTTCAGCCGCGGGTACGGCGCGTTCATGATCATCCACGCCTCCCAGCCGAAGACCAGCACGACCGCGAGCAGCCCGCACAGCAGCAGGAGGACCGTCTCCAGGGTGGTGCGGGCGTCCAGCGGCACCAGGTAGTAGGCGACGATCAGGGCGGTCACGATGGCCGTCGTGCGGGCGAAGGACGCGGCCGCGGCCCGGCGTTCCGACCCGCTGTACAGGGGACGCCAGGTGTCATCCGACGGTGCGCGCCTCGCTGGATCGGTCATCGTGTGTCTCTTCCGCCGCTTCGCCGCAGGCAGGACGCCTGCGCCCGCTACCCACCTCAGCGCCCCGGCCCCCGTACGGGATCACCCGCCAGGGGTGATCCCGTACGGGCCACCAGGGGCGACGCTGTCCGTGTGAGGTCCCCGCACAAGGCCCCGTCGGCCGGCCGGGAGCGGCCTCGGGCACGGGACGGAGGAGCCATGACCTCCCTCGCGCGACCCGGGTCCGCACGGCCCCCACGGCCCGTCCCCGGACCGGAGCACGTTCCCGACGGGGCCGCACCTCGGCGGCGACCGCGCCCCGGAGCCCCCCGGGCCCCGGAGCCGGCCGCCGTTCACCCGCGCAGGGTGAAGCGTCCCTCTCCCGCCGGAGCGCAGCCTGAGGACGGTGGACGACCGACTACCGGGCGCGGTCCCGGGACGGAGGGAGCGACATGAGCGAGACCTACCTCGCGTACGACTATCCGGCGCTGAGCGTCTTCTGGTCCATGCTGGTGTTCTTCCTGTGGATCATGTGGTTCGTGCTGCTCTTCCGGGTGGTCATGGACATCTTCCGCGACGACTCCCTGGGCGGACTGGCCAAGGCCGCCTGGCTGGTGTGCGTCGTCGTGCTGCCGTTCCTGGGCGTCTTCGTCTATCTGATCGCCCGCGGCAAGGGCATGGGCCGCCGCGAGGTCGAGCAGGCCCGCGCCCAGCAGAACGCGCTCGACAGCTACATCCGCGAGACCGCCCGGGGCGGCACCTCCAGCGCCGACGAACTCGCCCGGCTGTCCGAGATGAAGGCCCGCGGCGACATCACCGAGGAGGAGTTCCGCAAGGCGAAGGACATGGTGTTCGCCGCCCACGGACCGTCCACGGGCGCATCCGGGGGTACGGGGCCGGAATCCACCGGATCCGGCCGCTCGGGAACCGTCTCCTCCACCACCCCGCACTGAACCGCCCCGCACCGACCTACCGCACACCGGAGAGAATCGAGGTGGCACGATGACCGCACCCCAAGCACACCACAACACCGGCCCCGGCAGCGGCCCTGGTGCCGGCACCGGCGCCGGCACCAGGCACGAGCCCACCACCAAGGAACTGTGGGCCACCGGCCTGACCGCGTTCGCCGCGGTGATGCTGCTGCTCACCGGCGTCCTGGACATCTTCCGCGGCATCATGGGGATCGCCCGGGACGACGTCTTCCTCGCCACCCGCAGCTACGTCTTCCAGTTCAGCCTCACCGGTTGGGGCTGGGTGCACCTCGTCCTGGGTGCCGTGGCCGTCATCGTCGGCCTGGGACTCATGAAGGTGTCGACGTGGGCGCGGGCGACCGGCGTGGTGATCGCCGCGCTGATCATCATCGCCAACTTCCTGTCCCTGCCGTACTCCCCCGTCTGGTCGATCGTGATGATCGCCCTCGCCGCGTTCACCATCTGGGCGCTGTGCGTGGTGCGGAAGGAAGGCGACCAGGGCCTGTTCGGCTGAACCACGCGCGCCGTACAGTCGGCGCCGTGGTGGAACGCCCCGGCCTGCGGTGGGACGGCGTGACCCTCCGGGCGGCGCTCGCGCCCCGGTTCGCGAAGGAACGCGACCGGCTCGCGGACGCCGCCCGCGACGGTGACCGGCGAACCGTGACGGAGATCCTGGCCGAGCGGCCGGAGTGGGCCGGCTGCGCCCGGCCGGCAGGCCGTGGCGGACACACCCCGCTGCACCGGGCCGGCCTGGCGGGGCGCCGGCCCGGTCGGGCGGCCGCCGGCCCACCGGGCCGCGCGGACGCCGCGGACCACGGACGGGGAACGGGCCGTCGGCATCGCCGCCCGGCGGCCACCACCATCTCGCCGCACCCCCGCGCCCGGTCCTCCGCCGGCCGCTGCCGCCGGAACCGGGCACCCTGCTCCAGGGCGACTCGGACCGGCTGATCCGGCACCGTTCGGCCCTGGGGGCGGCACCAGCCCGGTCGAGCGGCACGCGCTCCGCCTGCCCGGTGGTGGCCGTACCGACCGAACCCGCCCACCCGGAATGCCGTTCCCCCTATCGGAGATGTACGGCGGCCTCCGGGTCGTCCCGGACGACGGTTGGACCGGCCGTCGACAGCCGGATCCGGATCGTCGGCGGCTCCGAGCGCACCGCCCGGGTCACACCGCGGGGGGTGTACCTCCAGGAGGGGGACCGGCCGTGACCTCCGGTGCGCCCGGCAGCGCCAGATGGGCGAGGTCGGCCGGGCGCGGCGAGTTCACCGGCCACAAGGGGGCCGCCCGGCCGTCGGCGAGCGCGGCCGGCGCGTCGGTGAGGTTCATGCGCTCACGCAGCCGGCCGTAGAAGTCCATCGGACCCAGCCGTACCGCCTTCAGCCGGCGGGGCGCGGCGTACACGCCGATCCAGTCCCCGGGTCCCAGCACCCCGCGCAACTGGCCGTCGACGCTGACCGCGGCCTGGCCCGAGCGTTCCAGCACCCGCAGGGCGACGGGCTCGTCCGGGGCGGCCACGACCGAGCGGTCGAACACCATGTGCGGGGCCACCGGCGTGAAGACCAGCGCCTCGGCGCGCGGCGAGACCACCGGCCCCCCGGCGGCGAAGCTGTAGGCGGTGGAACCCGTGGGCGTGGCGACCAGCAGCGCGTCCGCCGAGTAGCAGGCGAGCAGCCGGCCGGCCAGATACACCGCGACCGACACCTGCCGGTCCCGGGCCAGCTTCTCCAGGACGACGTCGTTGAGCGCGGTGACGTTCATCGCGACACCCCAGTCGCCGCCCGCCGCACAGTCCGTCCGCACCCGGGGCGGCGGCAGCATCGGCCCCCGCCCGTACCGCGTCAGCGCCTCCATCTGCGCGGGCACCTCCAGCCGGCAGGAAGCCCGCATGGTGAGCAGCATCCGGCTCTCCACGGTGATCCGCTCCTCGTACACCGCGTCCAGGGCCGCCCGTACGGCGGGGACCGGCACCTCGGTCAGGAAGCCGACCCGCCCGAGGTCCACACCGAGCACCAGGGCGTCGTTCTCCGCCGCGAGCCGGGCGCCGCGCAGAAAGGTGCCGTCGCCGCCGAGCGTGACGATCAGGTCGGGGTCGCCCGCCGCGTCGACCTCCGCGCGGGCGCTGTGCCGGGCGCCCTCCTGCCAGACGTCGATGTCGGTGCACACCACCGCGTGCTCCTCGCACCACTCGCGCACCGCCCCGGCGGCCGCCTGCGCCTCGGCGCGCCCGCCGTGCACGACCAGGCCGACACGGTTCACCGCCATACCCGCACCACCCGCCTTCGAGTCGGCTCCTGCCGAGCGTCATCCTCGCCGGGGACGGCACGGCGCACGCGCGCGCCACGCCGCCGGGCGGCACCGGCGTACCTCTCCCCGGCGGCCGGGACCCGCCGTGCGCGCGGCCGGACCGGTTCACCCGCCCGACCCCTCATGACCTCCCCGCCGGGCGGGTACCCGGGACGTGCCCACAGACGTACGGACCGCGGGGGAGGCCCCGATGAGCGAGTACACCACCCCTTCCCAGGCCGAGGGCGAGCGGGAGCCCCAGGACGTCGGGGCGGCACAGCCGACCCGCACCACTCCGTCCCAGGCGGAGGGACCCGCCGAGGAGACCCCCGAGCAGGACGCCGAGGAGGGCCGCCACTGACCAGGATCCCGAGTGCCCGCCTGCGTTGCGGCCCCCGCGGTGCCGACCTAGCGTGATCTCGACACGTCAGACAGGTAGGCCGTGATGACGCACCCGCACGACCCCCTCGGCATCACCGGCGACAGAGCCGCCGCCCGCCCGATCCAGCTGGAGACGCACGGGCTCGACGTGATCGGGGACGCGGACCGCAGGGGTACCCCGCGCATGCTGTTCTGGCCCTGGTTCGGCGCGAACGTCTCCGTGCTCGGGCTCAGCTACGGCGCCTTCGCGTTCGGCTTCGGCATCTCCTTCTGGCAGGCACTCGTCGCGGGCTCGATCGGCATCGTCGTCTCGTTCCTGCTCTGCGGCTTCGTCTCGGTCGCCGGGAAGCGCGGCTCGGCGCCCACCATGGTGCTCAGCCGCGCCGCCTACGGGGTGCGCGGCAACCGGCTGCCGTCGGTGGTCTCCTGGATGCTCACCGTGGGCTGGGAGACCGCGCTCATCTCGCTCGCCACCCTGGCCACCGCGACCGTCTTCACCAGCCTCGGCTGGGGCGGCGGCACCGAGACCAAGGTGGTCGCCCTGATGGTGGTGGCGGCCCTGACCGTCGTCGCCGGTGTCATGGGCTTCGACCTGATCATGCGGCTCCAGACGGCCATCACCGTGGTCACCGGTGTGCTGACCCTCGTCTACGTCGGCCTCGTCGCGCACCAGGTCGACTGGGACGCCGTCAAGGCGGTGCCGGGCGGTTCCGCGCAGCAGATGATCGGCGCACTGGTCTTCATGATGGCGGGCTTCGGCCTCGGCTGGATCAACGCCGCCGCCGACTACTCCCGCTATCTGCCGCGCGACTCCTCCAGCCGGGGCGTGATCGGCTGGACCACCTTCGGCGGCTCGCTGGCACCCGTGCTGCTGCTGGTCTTCGGCGTGCTGCTGGCCGGGTCCTCGCCGCAGCTGAGCCGAGCCATCGCGGACGACCCGATCGGCGCCCTGACCACGATCCTGCCCACCTGGTTCCTGGTGCCGTTCGCCGTGGTCGCCGTGCTCAGCCTGGTCGGCGGCGCCGTCCTCGACATCTACTCCTCCGGCCTCGCCCTGCTCTCCGCCGGACTGCGCGTGCCCCGCTACCTGGCCGCGCTCTGGGACGGCTGCCTGATGATCGCCGGGTCGATCTACATCGTGTTCTTCGCAGGCGGCTTCCTCGCCCAGTTCATGGGCTTCCTGACCACGCTCGGCGTGCCCGTCGCCGCCTGGTCCGGAGTCATGCTGGCCGACCTCGCGCTGCGCCGCCGCAACTACGACGACGGCGACCTGTTCCGCCCCCACGGCCGCTACGGCGACGTCCCGCTGGTGCCCCCGCTGCTCACCCTCGCCGCCACGGCCGTCGGCTGGGGCCTGGTCACCAACACCGCCGCGCACTGGCTGGGCTGGCAGGGCTACCTCCTCGGACCGCTGGGCCTCGGCGGCCGTACCGGCGCGTGGGCGTACGCCAACCTGGGCGTCGTGATCGCCCTCGCCCTCTCCTTCCTCGGCACCCTGCTCCTCGGCCGGCGCCGGGTGCGTGCCCAGGAGGCCCTGGCCCCCAGCCCGGCGCCGGGCGAGGAGATCCTCAGGGCCTGAGCCCGTCCCCGTGATCCGAGGCCCGCCCACCGCACCCCGCACATCCGCCGTTTCGCACGTACGTCCGAGTCCGTGTCCCCGCGCCCCGCCTCTTCCGGTTCGGACGCATGTCCCGGGTCCGCACCGGGTACGCGAGGCGGGAGCCCGCCCGGACGGTTCGCCCGGGTGGCCCGTACGACCACCGCTACCTGGGGATCTGCCATGGAGACACCCGCACACGACGCCCTTCCGACGCCGGCCCAGCAGGCGCTGGACGCCCTGGTCGCCAACGCCGAGGACCAGGGGGCCCTGGACACCCTCGCCCACAGCGACGTGCTCGTCCCCGTGCCGGACGACGCGCTCGACGGCGAGGGCGCCGACGCCACGACGGTGGCCCTGCCCATCCTGGAACAGCCCGGAGGGGACCCGGTCGTCCCCGTCTTCACCACGGAGAACGAGATGGCCGAGCTCCTGCCCTTCGTCTCCCGCTACCGCCTCATCCCGCTGGGCGCGCTGGCCTCGCAGTGGCCCGACGAGGAGATCTCCCTGGCGATAGACGGCAGCTCGGAGCACGCGCTCACGCTGACGTCCCAGGGAGTACGCACCCTGCTGGCCCGCTGAGCCGGGGCGCCCGACGGAGGCGGGGCGGCGCCGGTCCAGGGCTTCGCCGGGCGGACGTGCCCGGCCGCGGGACCGCCCGCGACCGCCCCCGGAACGATCTCCGTACCGCAGGGGCGGCAAAATACCCCCATGGAATACATCGCCGGCACGGCGGGCGCCCTGCTGCTCCTCGCCGTGCTGAGCAGCATCCTGCGCACCCTCGTCGTCCCGCGGGGCCTCTACTCCACGCTGGTGTTCCGCCTGTGGTGGCTGCTGCGCAGGCTCCTGCGGCTGGCCACCCCCCACGGTGACTACGAGGCCATCGACCGCGCCCAGACCTGGCTGGCGCCCCTCATGCTGGTCGGCATGCTCGCCAGCTGGCTCCTCGGCGCCCTGCTCGGGTTCGGCCTGCTCCTGACCGCGGTGTCCTCACTGACCTGGAGCACCGCCTTCCGCGAGGCCGGATCCAGCCTGTTCACGCTCGGCTTCGCCAGCGGCGCCCGGTGGAAGCTCTCGGTCCTCGACTTCGTCGCCGCGGCCACCGGCCCGGTCCTGATCGCCCTCCAGATCGCCTACCTGCCCACGCTCTACGCCGCCTACAACCGCCGCGAGGTGGAGGTCACTCTCCTCCAGGCCAGGGCGGGCGAGCCCTCCTGGGGCCCGGAGATCCTGGCCCGGCAGTGGCTGGTCGACACCGAGACCGCGCTGCCGGAGCTGTACCGGGCCTGGGAGCGGCTGGCCTCGGACATGGGCGAGAGTCACTCCACCTACCCGGTGCTGCTGACGTTCCGCTCCCCGCGCCCCTACCGCAGCTGGCTGGTGGGACTGGTCGCCGTGATGGACGCGGCGGCGCTCCAGCTGGCCCTGGACCCGAAGACCGCGCCGCCGGAGGCCCGCCTGGTGCTGCGGGCCGGGTTCAGCGCGCTGCGCGACATCGCCCGCGCGGTGCGCGCCCCCTTCGAGGAAGACCCCTCGCCGAGCGCCCCCATCCGGCTCAGCTACGCCGAGTTCGACGCGGCCGTGGCGATGCTGGACTCGGCCGGCTTCCGTGCCGAGCGCACCCCCGAGGAGGCGTGGCCGCACTTCCGGGGCTGGCGGGTCAACTACGAGGCCGTCGCCTACGAACTGTGCCGCCGGTGCGACGCCGTACCGTCCCTGTGGACCGGCCCCCGTGACTTCCCGACGACCCCGATCCCGCCGCGCCGCCCGAGGGACCGGCGTCCGGAAGATCCGCCGGAGGGCGTCTAGCCGGGACCCTTCCCGCGGACCGGACCGGACCGGACCGGACCGGCTCCGGGCGGCGGCGCCTCAGCCGCGGGCCGGGCCCGACTCGAACGGGCGGCCCGCGTCCTCCCGCTCGGTCAGCATCCGCTCCAGCACGGCCCGTTGCACCGGCAGCACCTCGGTGTGCAGGCCGCGGCCCTTGGTGGTGAGGGCGACCCAGACGCCGCGGCGGTCCTCGGCGCACACCGAGCGCTCCACCAGGCCGTCCTTCTCCAGCCGGCCGATCAGCCGGGACAGGGCGCTCTGGCTCAGGTGCACCCGCCCGACCAGGTTCTGCACCCGGCAGTGGTCACCGTCCCGGGGCGACTCGGCGGCCAGGATGTCCAGCACCTCGAAGTCGCTGGCGCCCAGCCCGTAGGGGTGCAGCGCGCGGTCGATCTCACACATCGTGCGCGCGTGCACGGCGAGGATGTCCCGCCAGCGTTCCTCGAGCCGGGCATCGGCCGTTCTCACTGCCATACCGGCACCGTAGCACCGATCCAGCCACTCGTTGAGTGTGCAACTACTTTTCGGAGACGGGATCCTGGAGCAGCCCCACCATGTTGCCGTCGGCGTCCTTCACGGAGGCCACGAGCCGCCCGTTGCCGACGTCCCGGGCGTCCTGGACGATCTCCGCGCCCGCCGCCACCAGTGCCGCCAGCCGCTCCCGCAGATCGGTGACGTGCCAGAACGGCACCGGCCCGGCCAGGCCCTGTGCGTGCCCGTTCGGGTCGAGGCCGATGTCCTGGCCCCCGGCCCTGAAGCCGATGTAGTACGGCTCGTCGGCGTACGGCTCGACGCCCAGCAGCGCGCCGAACAGGGCCTTGGCCCGCTCCGGGTCCTTGACGGGGTAGATGATCGTCTGCACGCCGGCGGTCATGTGACTCACTCCTTGAGAGGCCGAGGGCCAGGGGTACGGGGTCCGACGGGCTCCCCGTCGGTGCTCCCACGCTAGGCCGGGGGAGGCCGCCACGGCTTCTCGAATCCTGACCGGTTCGGCCCCGTCATGGGCGAGGGCGCACCATGCCGCCGGGGCGCGCCCTCGCGGTGCGCGGCGCGGTGCGCGGCGCGCGATCCGCGCCACCGCTACATCCCCTGCGGCCCGCGAACCCGCCGGGAGAAGAAGACTGGGTGAACGGTTCGGTGGAAGGGCCACGACGTGGCCGGGGGCGGCCGATGCGGCGGTAGTGTGGTGCCCGGCCGTGATCACCCACCGGGGGCCGGCCGAGCAGGAGACGCGAGAACGATGACAACCCCCGAAGCCGGCACCCTTCGCGCCCGCCTCGCACCGCGCCGGCGGACGCGGTGGCGTGCCCAGGGCCCCGTCGTCGCCGTGGTCGCGGCCGGCGGCGCCCTCGGTGCCTGCGCCCGCTACGGGCTCGGACTCGTCGGGCCCACCGTGCCCGACGGCTTCCCCTGGACGACCTTCTGGACCAACCTCGCGGGCTGCGCCGTGATGGGCGTGTTCATGGTGTTCCTCACCGAGGTGTGGGCCGCCCACCGCCTCGTCCGCCCCTTCTTCGGCACCGGTGTGCTCGGCGGCTTCACCACCTTCTCCACCTACGCCGTCGACGTCCGCCGCCTGGTCGAGGCCGGCCGCCCCGGGATCGGCCTCGTCTATCTGGTGGCGACACCCTGCGCGGCCCTCGCGGCGGTGTGGCTCGCCTCGGCCACCGTCCGCGGGGTGCTGACCAGGAGGGAACGGGCATGACCTCGCTCACCGGCCGCGCGCTGCGGCTGACCGTCTACATCGGTGAGGACGACACCTGGCACCACAAGCCCCTCTACAGCGAGATCGTGCACCGCGCGCACGCCGCCGGGCTCGCGGGAGCCAGCGTCTTCCGGGGCATCGAGGGCTACGGCGCCTCCTCCCGCATCCACACCTCCCGCCTGCTCTCCCTCAGCGAGGACCTGCCGGTCGCGGTGGTCGTCGTGGACACCGAGGAGCGCGTACGGGCCTTCTTGCCCGAGCTGGACGAACTGGTGCGCGAGGGCCTGGTGACGCTGGACGAGTGCGAGGTCGTGCGGTACGTCGGCCGCGCGCCCGGACCGGACCCCGCGACGGCCGGGCCGGAAGGCGGGGAACCGTCGTGAACTGGCTGCTCGTGGTGGCCAAAGCCGTGGTCGGCGCCCCCGCGCGCTGTCTCACCGACCGCGCCGTCCAGTCCCGGCACGACTCGGTCTTCCTGTGGGGCACCTGTGTGGTGAACGTCGTCGGCAGCCTGATCCTCGGGCCGGTCACCGGCGCCGTCGCCACCGGGGCCGCGGGGGCCCGCACGCAACTCCTGCTCGGTACCGGTCTGTGCGGGGCGCTGACCACGTGCTCGGCCTTCGCCGGGTACCGGCTCGCCGGCACCGTGTAGAACCGGGCGCTCGGCGGCCCGCCGGGCGCGGCGAGTACTGTCCACCACGCTGTCGAACCACGCTGCCGAACACTGTCGACCTACTCTCCTCAGAACTGGATCCCATGAGCGCCATCTCTGTCGGTCAGGCCGTCGTCCTCGGAGTCGTCGAGGGGGTGACCGAGTTCCTCCCCGTGTCCTCCACCGGCCACCTCAAGATCGCCGAGGGGCTCATGAGCATCCCCGTCGACGACAAGTCCGTCGTCGGGTTCTCCGCGGTCATCCAGGTCGGCGCCATCGCCGCCGTGCTCGTGTACTTCTTCAAGGACATCAAGCGGATCGTCTCCGCCTGGTTCCGCGGCCTGACCAACCGCGAGGAGCGCTACCACCACGACTACAAGTTCGCCTGGTGGGTGATCGCCGCGACCATCCCGATCGTCGTGGTGGGCCTTGCCGCGAAGCCGCTCATCGAAGGGCCGCTGGCCTCGCTGTGGGTGGTGGCCGGTTCGCTGATCGTCGGCTCCGGCGTGATGTGGTGCGCCGACCAGATGGGCCGCCACAAGCGCGGTGAGGACGACACGTCCTTCAAGGACGCGATGTGGGTGGGCTGCTCCCAGATCCTCGCCCTGCTCTTCCCCGGCTTCTCCCGCTCCGGCGCCACCATGTCCACCGCGCTCGTCCTGGACCTGGACCGCGTCGCCGCGACCCGCCTCTCCTTCTTCCTCGGCATCCCCGCGCTGACCGGCGCCGGCATCTACGAGCTGAAGGACGCCCTGGGCGCGGGCGTGGGCGCCGCCCCGCTGGCCGTCGGCACCGTCGTCTCCTTCGTCGTGGCCTACGCCTCGATCGCCTGGCTGCTGAAGTTCGTCGCCAAGCACTCCTTCAACGCCTTCGTGATCTACCGCGTCATCATCGGCGTGGGCCTGCTGGGCCTGCTCGGCACCGGTGTGCTCAACGCCTGAGCCGTGATCTCCCGGCCATCCCACGGGGTGCGGCGGCCCGAGCGCGGGCGCCGCACCCCGTGCGCGTTCCGCGGTGCCCCGGGCGGTCCGGCCGCGGGTCCGACGCGGCCGTCTTGACAGAGCGGGCGGGCAGCGCGCAGGATCGGCCCGTGAACCTGTCAGACAGCCAGACAGGTGGTACCGGCCCGCGGCGCGTGAGCGCGATGGAAGCGGTCCTCGGCCACCTCCGCGGCGCCATCGAACGCGGCGACTACGCCATCGGCGACAAGCTGCCCTCCGAGGCCGAGCTGGGCCGCACCCTCGAGGTCTCCCGGCCCGTGCTGCGCGAGGCGCTGCGCGCGCTCCAGGCGATGGGCCTCACGGTCTCCCGGACCGGCAAGGGCACCTTCGTCGTCGCCGACGCCGTGGAGGACCCCACCTTCGGCGACTACGCGGCCAGCGACCTGATGGAGGTCCGCCGGCACATCGAGATCCCGGTCGCCGGGTACGCGGCCCTGCGCCGCAGCCCCGACCACCTGGACCGGCTGGCCCACCTGCTGGACCGCATGGAGCGGGAGACGGACACCATCGCGTGGGTCGCGATGGACACCCTCTTCCACCTCACCGTGGCCGAGGCCGCCCAGAACCCGGTCTTCCGCCGGGTCATCGAGGAGATCCGCGACGCCCTGGCGCGCCAGTCCGCCTTCCTCAACGAGCTCGGCGGCCGCCGCGAGCAGTCCGACCGTGAGCACCGCGCCATCGTGGAGGCGCTCACCGACGGCTCCGAGCACGACGCCCTGGCGGCCATGAGCCACCACCTGGACCGCGTCGAACGCACCCTCACCGACATCGTGCGCCCCAGACGGCCGGACCCGGCCGCGCACGGCGCGCCCGAGGCATGAGCGCCGCCCACCCCTGACCCCCCGGACACCCCGAGGCCGGCACCGGACGCACCACCGTGCCCCTTCGCCGCCGGCCGCCACGGCAACGGGCGCGGTCCGTACCGCCCGTGCCCGCCCGTGCGCCCCGCACCCCGCGCCCCCGACCGGCGCGCCGCCGCGTGACCCGCGGACCGGCCGCCCCGACTCCTTGATGCAGGCAGAAATGGACATACACTTCCCCGCCGACGCGCCCGTCGTCCGCGCACCCGGCCACGCCCCGGTCGCCCACCTCGTCCGCGGCGGCGTGGTCGAGGGCATCCACTACGGCTCCGTCGTCGTCCTCGGCGCCGACGGCACCGTCCAGCACCGGATCGGCGACATCGAGGCCGCCTTCTACCCGCGTTCGGCCGTCAAACCCCTCCAGGCCGTCGCCATGGTGCGGGCCGGGCTGCCGCTGGACGGCGAACTGCTGTCCCTGGCCGCCGCGAGCCACTCCGGCGAGGAGCGCCACCTCGCCGGTACCCGGCGCATCCTCGAACTGGGCGGACTCGCCGAGGACGACCTGCGCAACGTCCCCGACATGCCCTTCGACCCCGCCGTCCGCGACACCTGGGTGCGCGCCGGACGGGCGCCCTCCCGGCTCGCGCAGAACTGCTCCGGCAAGCACGCGGCGATGCTGTGGACCGCGCGGCTCAACGACTGGTCCCTGCCGGACTACCTGGACCCCGCGCACCCCTTGCAGCGGGCGATCCGGGAGACCGTCGAGGACCTCACCGGGCAGCGGGTCGCACACGTCACCGTGGACGGCTGCGGCGCGCCCCTGTTCGCCGTCTCCCTGCACGGGCTCGCCCGCGCGCTGTCCCGGATCGCCTCGGCGGCGCCCGGCACGGCGGAGGCGAAGGTCGCCGACGCGATGCGGGACCACGCGGAGATGGCGTCCGGCGCGAGCCGCGATGTCGCCGCGCTGATGCGGGCCGTGCCGGGGCTGCTCGCCAAGGACGGCTTCGAGGGCGTCCAGGTCGCCGCGCTGCCGGACGGGCGGGCGGTGGCCGTGAAGATAGCGGACGGGGCGGACCGCGCGCGCATACCGGTCGCGGCGCGGGCCCTTGAGCGGGCCGGGGTGGACCCGGCGCTGCTGACCGGCTTCGCGGGGCAGGCGCTCCTCGGCGGCGGGGTCCCGGTGGGGGCCGTGCGCGTGGTGGGCGAGCCCGATCCCGCCTGAGACCACCCCTCGCCGACGTTTCCCCTCCCGACGCCCAGAAAGCGGATCACCTCTCATGACCACCACCCGGCGCGAACACGACCTCCTCGGCGATCGGGACGTGCCCGCCGACGCCTACTGGGGCATCCACACCCTGCGGGCGACCGAGAACTTCCCCATCACCGGCATGCCGATCTCGGCGTACCCGCATCTGATCGACGCGCTGGCCGCCGTGAAGGAGGCCGCCGCGCTCGCCAACGAGGAACTCGGTCTGCTGGCACCGGAGAAGGCCCGCGCGATCGTCACCGCCTGCCGGGAGATCCGGCGGGGCGAGCTGCACGAGCAGTTCGTCGTGGACGTCATCCAGGGCGGGGCCGGCACCTCGACCAACATGAACGCCAACGAGGTCGTGGCCAACCGGGCGCTGGAACTCCTCGGCCGCGCCAAGGGCGAGTACACGTACGTACACCCCAACGAGGACGTCAACCTGAGCCAGTCGACCAATGACGTCTACCCGACCGCCGTCAAGATAGCGACGGTCTTCGCGGTCCGTGGACTGCTCAGGGCGATGGCGGTGCTCCAGGACTCCTTCGCGGGCAAGTCCGTCCAGTTCCGCGACGTGCTCAAGATGGGCCGCACACAGCTGCAGGACGCGGTACCGATGACGCTCGGTCAGGAGTTCTCCGCGTTCGCCGTCATGATCGACGAGGACCGCAGCCGTCTCGCCGAGGCCGTCGAGCTGATCCACGAGATCAACCTGGGCGCCACGGCGATCGGTACCGGGATCAACGCTCCGTCCGGATACGCCGAGGCGGCCCGCCGGCATCTGTCCGCGATCACCGGGCTGCCGCTGGTCACCGCCGCCAACCTGGTCGAGGCCACCCAGGACTGCGGCGCCTTCGTGCAGATGTCCGGTGTGCTCAAGCGGATCGCGGTCAAGCTCTCCAAGAGCTGCAACGACCTGCGGCTGCTGTCCTCCGGTCCGCGCGCCGGGCTCGGCGAGATCAACCTGCCGCCGGTGCAGGCCGGTTCGTCGATCATGCCGGGCAAGGTCAACCCGGTCATCCCCGAGGTGGTCAACCAGGTCGCCTTCGAGGTCATCGGCAACGACGTCGCCATCACCATGGCCGCCGAGGCCGGCCAGCTCCAGCTCAACGCCTTCGAACCGGTCATCCTGCACTCCCTGTCGGAGTCCGTCACCCACCTGGAGCGGGCTTGCCTGACGCTGGCCGAGCGCTGCGTCGACGGCATCACCGCCAACACCGAGCGGCTGCGCGCGAGCGTGGAGAACTCCATCGGACTGGTCACCGCGCTCAACCCGCACATCGGCTACACGGCGGCCACCGAGATCGCCAAGGAGGCCCTGGCCACCGGGCGCGGGGTCGCCGAACTGGTCCTGGAGAAGGGTCTGCTGCCCGCCGGGACGCTGGCTGGGCTGCTGCGCCCCGAGATCATCGCGGGCAGCGGGGCACCGGCCGCCTGACCTGCGGTTACCAGGGATTCAGAAGCAGGGGCGAGTGGGCTCCGGGAACGGTACGGAGGCACAATGGTGATCATGACAACGACGTCGTCCCCCACCTTCCTGCCGGTCCTGGAGCGCATAGCCGAGGAACTGGAACGCACGCCGGGCCGCGGCCGCGCCGCCGACTACATCCCGGCGCTGGCCGCGTGCGACCCCCGGACCTTCGGCATGGCCGTCGCCGAGCTGGACGGCACCGTGTACGGGGTGGGGGAGTGGCGGCAGCCGTTCTCCGCGCAGTCCATCACCAAGGTGTTCACCCTCGCCCTGGACCTGGCCCGCGAGGGCGACGAACTGTGGGAGCACGTCGGCCGCGAGCCCTCCGGCAACCCGTTCAACTCCCTGGTCCAGCTGGAGTACGAGAACGGCATCCCGCGCAACCCCTTCATCAACGCGGGCGCGCTCGTGGTCACCGACCGCCTCCAGACCCGTACCGGGGACGCGGCCGGCGAACTGCTGGACTTCCTGCGCGCCGAGAGCGGAAACCTCGCGCTGGACTTCGACCAGGAGGTCGCCGCCTCCGAGACCGCGCACGGCGACCGCAACGCCGCGCTCGCCCATTTCATGGCGTCCTACGGCAACATCGACAACGAGGTGCCGGCCCTGCTCGACCAGTACTTCCGGCAGTGCTCGATCGCCGCCTCCTGCGCCGACCTCGCCCTCGCCACCGGCTTCCTCGCCCGGCACGGCATCCGCGCCGACGGCAGCCGGCTGCTCAGCCGCAGCCAGGCCAAGCAGGTCAACGCGGTGATGCTGACCTGCGGCACGTACGACGCGGCGGGCGACTTCGCCTACCGGGTCGGCCTGCCCGGCAAGAGCGGCGTCGGCGGCGGCATCATCGCCGTCGTGCCGGGCCGCTGCACCCTGTGCGTCTGGAGCCCCGGCCTGGACGAACGCGGCAACTCCGTGGCCGGCGTGGCGGCCCTGGACCGCTTCACCACTCTGACCGGCCTGTCCGTCTTCTGAGACGACCGGCCCCCTGAGCCGCCGGACGCCGGCCCGCCCCCCCGCCGAGCCCCCACCACGCCCCGGCCACGCCTCGGCCCCCGGACGGACGGGCCCTCGTCGTCCCGCGGACATCCGGCGTTGCCACGCTGAGCCGGTGTTGGCCATGGCATTCCCCTTCGACCTGCGCCGCTGCCGGCTGCTCGGACTGGTCGGTACCGCCTTCCTCGCACTCGGCGGGGAGAGCGCCGGTGCCCTGCCGGTGGCGGAGCTGCCGGCGCCCGCCTCGGCCCGGGAGGCCACGGGGCTGGTCGCGGTGTACTTCGGCGTCGTGCTGCTGATAGCCGCCTGGGTGCTCCTCGGCCGTCTGGTGCGCGGGCCGCGGCCGCCCGCGCCGCGCGCCCTGCTGCTCGTCCTGGCCGTCTGGGCCGCCCCGTTGCTGCTCGCCCCGCCGCTGTTCAGCCGCGACGTCTACAGCTACCTCGCGCAGGGCGCCATGGCCGAGGCGCACATGGACGTCTACACCCAGGGCCCCGCGGCCCTCGGCGGTCCGCTCGCCGACCAGGTGGCCCCCATGTGGCAGCACACCGGGGCGCCGTACGGCCCCGCGTTCCTGGGCCTCGCCTCCGTGCTGTCCGGCCTCACCCGGGGCGAGCTGCCCGCGGGCCTGATCGGCATGCGCCTGCTCGCGCTCCTCGGGGTGGCCCTGATGGCGTTCGCGCTGCCCCGGCTCGCCCGGCACAGCGGTGCCGACCCGGCCGCCGCGCTCTGGCTCGGCGCCCTCAACCCGCTGGTGCTGCTGCATCTGGTCGCGGGTGCCCACAACGACGCGCTGATGCTCGGACTGCTCGGGCTCGGCCTGGTCGCCGCCCGGCGCGGGCCCGTTCCGGGCGCCGTACTCGTCACCCTCGCCGCGCTGGTCAAGGCACCGGCCGCGCTCGGACTGCTCGCCGTGGTGGCGTTCCAGGTCCGCGCCGGGCGACGCCTCCTGCCAGCCGCCCTGACCACCGCGGCCGTATGCGCCGCGACCACGGTCGCCGCCACCGTGGCGGCCGGCACCGGCTACGGCTGGCTCGGCGCCCTCGGCACCCCGGTCTCCTCGCGGAACTGGGCGCTGACCAGCCTGCTCGGCCGGGCCACCGGCGCCCTGCTGGACCGCCTCGGCACCGGTCCGGCCCCGTCGGCCGTCTCCGGCTGGCATCTGCTCGGCCTGGTCGCCACCGCCTTCGCGATCCTGTTCATATGGCTGCGGCCGCGCCTCGGACCGGTGTACGCGCTCGGCCTGAGCCTGCTCGCCCTCGCCGTGTTCGGCCCCGCGATCCGCCCCTGGTACGTCCTGTGGGGCCTGTTCCCGATCGCCGCCGCCGCGCCCAGCACCCCGGTGGGGCACCGGGCCGCCGCCCTCGCCGGGGTGCTCGCCCTCGCCGTCCTGCCCGGCGGCGGCCCCGCCGACGCGGGCGAGCTGGTGCTCGCCGTCTGCGGCGGGCTGCTCGGCGTGGTCGTCCTGTGGCAGGCACACCAGGCGGCCCAGGCGCCCGCCGTGTCCCCGGCCCCGGGGCGCGTCGCGTGACGGGTCCGCGCACCGAGCGGGGCAGGCTGCTGCTGGTCCTCGCCCTCGCCGCCGCGGTGACCGCGTTCACCGCGACCGTGCCGCTGCTGCGCGGCTTCTTCGACCTGCGCGTCTACTACGGCACCGTGCACACCTGGGTGCACCACGGCGGCCTCATCTACGACTACCGGGTACCGGGCACGCGGTACGGCTTCACCTATCCGCCGTTCGCCGCGGTCCTCATGCTGCCCCTGGCCCTGCTGGACCGCACCTCGGCGATCGCCGCCTCCCTGGTGGTGAACGCGGCGGCCCTCGGCGTCGTCCTGCGCGTCCTGGCCGGCGACCGCTGGCGGCGGCACGGCTGGTACCGCTGGTCGCTGGCCCTGTGCGCGCTCGCGCTGTTCGAACCCCTGCGGGACACCTTCAGCTTCGGCCAGGTCAATGTCGTACTCCTGGCCCTCGTCCTCACCGACGCCTGGCTGCTGGCGAGCGGCCGGGGCCGCTGGGCAGGCGCCGGGATCGGGCTCGCGGCGGCCGTCAAGCTGACTCCGGGCCTGTTCATCGGGACGCTGCTGCTCGCGGGGCGCCGCCGGGCCGCCGCGCGCGCGACCGCCGTCGCCGCCGCCGTGACCGCGCTCGCCGCCCTGGTGGATCCCGCCGCGTCCCGGTTCTACTGGACCCGGGCGCTGTGGGACACCGGCCGGGTGGGCCGCCTGGACTACGTCTCCAACCAGTCGCTCCAGGGCGTGCTGGCCCGGCTCGGTGCGAGCGGCCGCCCGCTGTGGGCGCTCGCGGTGCTGGCGACCCTGTGCGTCTGGGCGTGGCGGACCCGCCGGGCGGCGCGGTCCCGCGACTGGACCGCCGCCTTCGCCCTCACCGGGACGGCGGCCTGCCTGGTCAGCCCGATCACCTGGGTGCATCACCTGGTGTGGCTGCTGCCCTCCTTCGCGGTCCTCGTACGCGCCGGGCACCGGCGCGTCGCGGGCGCGCTTCACGCGGTGCTGTGCACCAGCGTGGTCTGGCTGTGGTCCGACGACGCCTCGGGCCTCGGCGGCTTCCTCGGCGGCAACCTCTACACCTGGATCGCCCTGGGCCTGCTGCTCGGTCTGCCGACCGGTCAGCCGCGCGCCGCCCTGTCCCTGCCCCGGGCCCTGCCCCTGGCGCGCAGCGCGAGCGCCATCGCGGCCGCGCCCAGCCCGGCGAGTCCCGCCCCGACGGCGGTGCCCGACCAGCCGTCGTCCGGCGTCCCGGACGTGGCCGCGGCCACGGGTGCGGCCGACGCGCTCGGCCGGGGCTTGGGGCGCAGCCCGTCCAGCGAGCCCACCGGATCCACCTGACCGTCCGCCGCGAAGCCCCAGTCGAGCAGTTCGCGCGCCTCCTCGTACACCTCGAAGCCATTGCCGGCCTGAGGGTTCATCACGGTCACCTCCAGGGTGCGCCCGCCCCGCCGGGCGGCGGCCACGAGGGTGTTGCCCGCGTTGGTGGTGTATCCGTTCTTGACGCCGATCAGGCCCGGGTAGGGCGCCACTCCGTCGGCGCCGGTGAGCAGCCGGTTGGTGTTCTCGATGGCGTACGGCGCGCCGTCACCGGGGAACTCGGCCTGCGCGGTGGAGCAGTACTCGGCGAAGTCGGGGTTGCGCAGGCCCTCGCGGCCGAAGACGGCCAGGTCGTAGGCGGAGGACACCTGGCCGGGGGTGTCGTAGCCGTCCGGGGACAGCACCCGGGTGTCCAGGGCGCCCAGGGCACGGGCATTGGTCTGCATTCGCTCGGCGGTGGTCTTCCAGCCGCCGTTCAGCGAGGCGAGCACGTGCACCGCGTCGTTTCCGGAGCTGAGGAAGACCCCCCGCCACAGGTCCGCCACCCGGTAGCTGTGACCCTCCTCGACCCCGACCAGGCTGCTGCCCTCGGCGACGTCGGCCAACTCCTGGTAGCGCACGGTGTGCTGCATCCCGCTGGGCAGTTTCGGCAGCACGGTGAGGGCGAACAGGGTCTTCAGCGTGCTGGCCGGCGGCAGCGCCCGGTGCGCCTCGCTGGCGGCCAGCACCTGCCCGCTGCCCGTGTCGGCGACCAGCCAGGACAGGGCGGAGAGGTCCGGCAGGTCGGGGGCGCCCCGGCGCGGGCGCACCTGCACGCCGGAGCGGTAGAGCAGGGCTGGGGCCGGGACGGCCGCCCGGGGCGCGGGGGGCGCGGGTTCGCCGTCGCGGGGCAGCGCGCCGCTTCGGTGCCGGGCGGCGGCGGCCGGTGCGGCGCCGGTCAGGGCCGGGGAGAACGCCAGCAGGCCCGCCACGCACAGGGAACAGACGGGTACGACAGCCCGATATTTGAATCTGGTGATCATATGATCAACGTACGAACGGGAGTGGTGTGCGCGCGTCGGCCGCGCCGTCCGGCCCAACGGAGCAACCCGGATGCCAGCGGAGCAACCCGGTTGCCGTACCCGGGTCAGGCCGCGGGCAGCGTCGGCAGGACCTGCCGCAGAAAGGCCGCGTTGCCGGGGGTGCGCCGCATCCGCTCCAGCAGGGTCTCCAGGCCCGCCGGGGAGCCCTCGCGCGGGCGCAGGGCGCGGCGCAGCCGGTGCACGGCGCCCAACTCGGCCGGGGTGAGCAGCAGTTCCTCGCGCCTGGTGCCGGAACCGTCGAGGTCCACGGCGGGGAAGACGCGCCGCCCGGCCAGTTCCCGGTCCAGCCGCAGCTCCATGTTGCCCGTGCTCTTCAGCTCCTCGAAGAAGTAGCCGTCGGCACGCGACCCCGTGTCCACCAGGGCGGTGGCCAGGACGGTGAGCGAGCCGCCCTCCTCGGCCTCGCGGGCGGCGCCGAAGAACCGCTTGGGGCCCAGCAGCGCGCCCGCGTCGACGCCGCCGCTGAGAGTGCGGCCGCCCGCGCCGGAGGCGTTGTTGTGCGCCCGGCACAGCCGGGTCAGCGAGTCCAGCAGCACGACGACGTCCTCGCCGGCCTCGACCAGCCGCTTGGCCCGTTCGACGACGAGTTCGGCGAGGGCGATGTGCTCCTTGGCGGCGCGGTCGAAGGTCGAGGCGTACACCTCGCCCCGCACCGTGCGGCGCATCTCGGTGACCTCCTCGGGGCGCTCGTCCAGCAGCAGCACCATCAGCCGGCACTCGGGGTGGTTCCCGGCGACGGCCGCGGCCAGCTGTCGCAGCAGCACCGTCTTGCCGCTCTTCGGCGGGGCAACGAGGAGCCCGCGCTGGCCCTTGCCGACCGGTGTGAACAGATCGGCGACCCGGCCGGCCGGCCCGGCGTCCGGGTGTTCCAGACGCAGGCGCCGGCGAGGGTGCAGCGGTGTGAGGTCGCGGAAGTGCCGGCGGGCGGCGGGGTCGCCGGGCGCGCGGCCCTCGACCCGGGTGACCTCGGTCAGCGTGCGCCGCGCGCCCGTGGCGCCCTCGACGAGGTCGCCCTTGCGCAGCCCGTACCCGCGGATCAGTGCGGCCGGCACCTGCGGGTCGGCGGGGGTGGGGAGGAGACCGGCGGGCCGCAGGTGCCCCTTCCCGTGCCCGTCGATGTCGAGCACGCCGGTGACGAGCGGGGCGAGCGGGGCCTGGAGCCCGGCCGGGGGATGTTCGGCTGTGGTGGTCATGGAGGGGTGTCCTTTCGCGGACGAAGAGCGGGGAAGAGCGGGGGAGGGAGGAACGGCCGCGAACGGGAGGCGGATACGACCTGCCTCCGGGCGGCGGGGAACACGCCCCGGACACGACGGCGCGAGCCATGGTCACGAGGTGGTGCGGAGAAGAAGCCCGGGGCCGTGGAAACGGTTCGGCCGGGGGGGCTGGAGAGAAGACGGCGGCATCGGTGCCGGTACGAGGGGCACGCACATGCGCTGTTCGCACTATACCGGTGCGCTCGGTGTCGTCAACAGACCGGTGCGCGGGGTTGGTCCCGGGGGACGGACCGGCGGGAGGGGCGGCCCCGGTGCGAGCCGCCCCCGGAGCGTCAGGAACGCGCCTGCGCCTCCTCGGCGATCTGTTCGAACCGCGCTCCCATTGCCTCGGCGAGGGCGTGCGCGCCCGACAGCGGACGGACCATGACCATCAGTTCGTCGATCAGCCCCTGCGCGTCGACGTGCAGGAAGTCGCAGCCGGTCAGCTCGCGCCCGCCCACCCGCGCGGTGAAGACCAGAGCGTGGTCGGGGGAGTCCGGGGCGCCGAGCTCGCGGACGTAGCGGAAGTCCTCGAAGACCTGGGAGACCGCGCGCAGGATCGCGGCGGTGACGGCCTTGCCCGTATACGGTTTGAAGACGACGGGACTGGTGAAGACGACGTCCTCGGCCAGCAGCGCCTCCACGGCGTCCAGGTCCCCGGCCTCGACTGCCGAACGGAACGCGTGCATCGGATCACCCCTGTAGGTTGGGTCGGTGCGGATGAGACTGATCAATGGGTACGAGAGCTGACGGGCTGACGGACATGTTCGGACCCGAGGGCCCCTCGCTGCGCGAACTCGCCGTCCAGGCGCTGTCGTCCGTCGAGCACGGATACGACCTGCTCGCGCCGAAGTTCGACCGCACGCCGTTCCGCACCTCCGGCCGGGTGCTCGACGCCGTGGCGCGGGCGCTCGCCCCGCTGGGACCGTTCGACGACGGGCTCGACCTGTGCTGCGGGACCGGCGCCGGCGTGCGGGTGCTCGCCGGGTTGTGCCGCCGCGCCGCCGTGGGTGTCGACTTCAGCGCCGGGATGCTGGACGTCGCCCGGCACCAGGTCCGCGCCGCGGACGGGCCCGCGATCGGCTGGGTGCGCGGCGACGCACGGGCGCTGCCGTTCACCGCCGCCTTCGACCTCGTCGTCAGCTTCGGGGCGTTCGGCCACTTCCTGCCGCGTGAGCTGCCGGGGCTGTTCGCCCGGGTCCACTCGGTGCTGCGGCCCGGCGGCCGCTTCGCCTTCCCGCTGCCGGCGCCGGCCCCCGCGAGCGACCCCCTGTTCTGGACGCTGCTCGGCTTCGACGCCGTGATGCGGGTGCGCAACGCCCTGTGGTGGCCGCGGTTCGTCATGTACTACCGGACGTTCCGACTGGGCACGGTGTCGGCGGAGTTGGCGCGTGCCGGGTTCACGACCGAGCTGCGCGCCCTGCCCGAGTTCGGCCGGCGCGCGGACGGCAGCCCCCGGGTCCGGCTGGTGGTGGCCACCAAGCCGACGACGCAGCAAGGGAGTTGAACCCGGTCCGCCGATCACAGGGCGCTGTACAGGGCGTCGATCAGGGCCATCTTCCGGGGGTCGTCCATGATGTGCGGGCCCATCCGGTTCATGACGTAGCCCAGCGACACCCCCGCCTCCGGATCGGCGAGCCCGCACGAACCGCCGAACCCGTCATGGCCGAACGCCCGCGGATTCGGCCCGTACGCCCCCCGCGGTCCACTGAGCCACAGGCCGAGCCCCGCCTCGCTCGCGCCGCCGAGGCCCGCCCCGAGGACCAGGTCGACACAGCCGCCCTGCCCCTCGCGCACCCGCTCCGCAGCCCCGGGCGTGAGGATCCGCCGTCCGCCGAAGGAGCCGCGCCCGGCGAGGACGCCGTACAGCGCCGCGACCGCCCGCGCGGTGCCGTGCCCGTTGGCCGCCGGGATCTCCGCCGCCCGCCACGCTGGTGTGTTCGCCTGGGCCGTGCCGATCGCCGGGTTGGCCATCGCCGCGAGCGTGAGCCGGTCCAGGCGCCCGAACGCGGATGAGCGTTCCTCTTCCCGGGAGGCCGGGGTGCGCGTCAGCTCGGCGGCCCGCCCGTACTCCCCGGCCGGCAGGCCCACGCTGAAGTCGATGCCGAGCGGCCCGGTCACCTCCCGCTTCAGGAAGGCCCCCGGCTTCAGCCCGCTGATCCGCCGTACCACCTCGCCGACCAGGAAGCCGTACGTCAGCGCGTGGTACCCGGAGCGGGTGCCCGGCTCCCACCAGGGCTCCGTGGCCGCGAGCCGCGCGGTGGTCAGCTCCCAGTCGTACAGGTCCTGGAGGCTGTGCGGTTCGCGCAGTCCGCTCAGCCCGGCGCGGTGCGACAGCAGATGCCGTACCAGCACCTTCTCCTTGCCGGCCGCCGCGAACTCGGGCCAGTACCGGGCCACCGGCGCGTCCAGGTCGAGCAGCCCCCGGTCGGCCAGCAGATGCGCGCACAGCGCCACCGGACCCTTGGTGGTCGACCACACGTTCACCAGCGTGTCCCGCCCCCAGGCCCGGGTGCGGTCCCCGTCCGCCCAGCCGCCCCACAGGTCCACCACGGTCTCCCCGCCGAGGGTGACCGCCACCGCCGCGCCGAGTTCGCGCCGGGTGCGGAAGTTCTCCTCGAACGCCTCGCGCACGGCACCGAACCGGGGATCGCAGAAGCCGTGGATCCCGGCCGCCCGGGGATCCGGCGGGGTCTGCTGGGCTTCGTGCGTGGCTGACATGGGCCCTCCGTGGTCGCGGGAATGCCCGGTCCGTGCCGGTCCCGGACCGCTCCCCCCGAACATACCGACCGGTCGGGCTCCGAGGAAGAGGTGATCTCAGGCTCACGACGGCAGCCGGCGCGTCTTCACCGTGTCGTGGAAGGGGCCGCCGCCCTCGTGGTCGTCGAACTCGTACACCTCGATCGTCTTGTCCGGGTGCGCCCAGCGGTCGTGGCCCGGGACGCGGTTGTTCACGCCCTCGGCTGGGTCCATCTCGGCCCCGTGCGGGCCCACGCCCGCTCCCACTCGGCGAGCCGGTGGCGCAGCGCGATCCGCCGCACGACGGCGCAGCCGAGGAACACCACGCCACCGGCGCAGGCCGCCGCGCACACCCCGACGGTCACCGCGTGCTGCAGGACCGCCGCGCCGGACGACGGCGCGGCGACGACCCGGCCCCGGGAGTCGACCCACACGGGAACCGTGTCCCCGGTCCGGGCCCCGGCCGGCACCCGTGCCCAGGCGGTCCTGGTCCCGCTGCCCGGCTCGGTCCAGTGGATCTCCGCGCCGCGCGGGTGCCCGCGCTCGACCCGGACGGCGGGCGGGGCCGCCGACAACGTGGCCGACACCCGGTGGCGCGCGGCCCGCTGCGCCGCCGCGGTCGCCGCGTCCCGGTCCTGGGCGCGAAGGCCCGCGGCCACCCCGGTCAGGGGCACCACCACGAACAGCAGCACGGCCGCGACCAGCACCGTCCACGCCTCGACGACATCACAGCGCCGCCGCAGCGGATTGCTCCGCCAGCGCCAGCCACGCACACGCACCCGGGTCCGCATGTCCGCCTCCTCGCCGAAGCCGACCGGCCGCCCGCCCCCGCGCCGTCACCCGCTCCGGTGTGCGCGCTGAAGCGTCCACACCCGTCTCGTACCCCGTACGGCGCACCCGGCCCACCCGATGAGCCGCGAGTTCAGGCCCACTTGGGGCACGTTCGGGCCAGGTGCCCCGCTGAGCACCGGCGGCGCGGCTCAGCCGAAGCGTTCGATGCGGATGCGGTCCGCCGGCTGACCCGCGCGGACCAGCAGCCGGGAGACGTGCTCGGCGAACCCGTTGGAGCCGCACACGTACGCCTCCCACCCGTCGGGCGGACGCTCGGCCAGCAGCGGCGCCAGATGCGCGGCCGTCACCCGGCCCACCGGCACCCCGGCGGGGGCGCCGCGCGTGAACACCCGGGTCGTCTCCGCGCCCAGTTCGGCCGCGTAGATCAGCTCCTCGGGGCTGCGCGCCGACACCAGCATCCGCAGCGGCACGGCGAGGCCGCGCGCCCGGTGGTGCCGGATCATCGACATCAGCGGTACGACCCCGGAGCCGGCGCCGAGCAGCAGCGCGGGCCGGTCGCCGGGCCAGGCGAAGAAGCCGCTGAGCGGGCCCCGCACGTCGATCGTGTCACCGGGCCGGGCCACGGTGTGGAACCAGCCGGAGACCTCGCCGTCCGGCACCCGGTCCAGGGTCAGCTCGATGTGCCCGCTGTCGTCGGGCGCGGAGGCGATCGAGTAGTGGCGCTGCGCGGTGTAGCCGTCCCGGGCGGTCAGCCGCAGCATCAGGTGCTGGCCGGGCAGGTGCCCCGCCCACCGGGGCACCGCGAGCCGGAACGTGGCCGCGTGCGGGGTCTCGCGGCGGATCTCCGTCAGGGTGGCCGTCTGCCACGTCGACTCGGCCTGCTCGCTCACGGCGATCCGGCCGGGCACCGCGAACCGGGGCGCGCCGCCGGGCGTGGTCGTCGTCTCAGTCACCCGCGTACCGCTGCTCTTCCCAGGGGTTGCCCCGCGCGTGGTAGCCGTTGCCCTCCCAGAAGCCGGGCTCGTCGTGGTCGAGGAGCGTGATGCCCGCGATCCACTTGGCGCTCTTCCAGAAGTAGAGATGGGGCACCACCAGCCGCGCCGGGCCGCCGTGCTCGGCCGGCAGCGGCTCGCCGCCGTACTCCCAGACGATCCAGGCCCGGCCGCCGGTGAGGTCGGTCAGCGGCAGGTTCGCGGTGTAGCCGGTGTGGGAGCGGGCGACCGCGTGGGTGGCGGCCGCGGCGGGCCGCGCCACGTCGAGGAAGGCGTCGAGCGAGACCCCGCCGAACCGCACCCCGAACTTGGACCACCCGGTGACGCAGTGGATGTCGCCCTCGTACGCCGAGGCGGGCAGGGCGTGCGCCGCGTCCCAGTCCCAGGTGCGCGGACGCTCGACCAGACCGTCGACGCGGAAGGTCCAGTCGGCGGGTGCGAGGTCGGGGGTGACCTCGGCGGACAGGACGGGCCAGTCGTCGCGCGCGTCGTACTGACCGGGCGGCAGCCCCGGATCGTGCTCGCGCGCGCGGCCCGTGAAGCCTCGCGTGACGTTCATACTTCAACCGTACGCTGCCCCGGCGGGTGCCCCATGCCTGGTCACCGGCCCGGTGCCCGGTGGCGGGGCCGGATCGTCCGGTTCCGGGAACAGGACGGGGAAGCGGGAATACCGGACGCGGGCCGCTCCTTGGTCATCCGTACCGGCCGTGGTGCTCCGGGGACGGCGCGAGAGAGGCGAGGGACGGGAATGCGCGAGGCGTACGGCTCCGGCGCGGTGATCGAGGTGGCCGAGTGAGCGTCGTCGGCCCCCGGCCCCATCCGCACGTCCTCGACAACCCGGCCCGCGCCTCCCTCGCCGGCCCGCACGCCCGCTTCGCCGAGCGGCGCGGCCGGGTGCTGCGTTATCCGGTCGACGTCTCCCCGTGGCTGGCGCTGCCCGACGAGCCGGAGGCCCGGGACTGGGCGGACCTCGGCGCGCTGGCCGGGGCGGGCGTGGAGGTCCCGCTGAACGGCTACTGCGGGGACGTCCCGGCGGACTGGGAGATCACCTTCCACGTGGACGGCGTCCAGCTCGTGGACGACGGCCTGGCGGCGGCCCCGGACGCGGAGGCGGTCCGCCTCGGCCCGGCCGATGTGCCCGAGATGCTCGACCTGGTGGCGCGCACCCGGCCGGGGCCGTTCCTGCCGCGCACCGTCGAGATGGGCACCTACCTCGGCATCCGCCGCGGGGGCGTACTGGTCGCCATGGCGGGGGAGCGGCTGCGGCCGCCGGGCTGGACCGAGATCAGTGCGGTCTGCACCGACCCCGCCGTGCGGGGCCAGGGCCTGGCCGGCCGGCTGGTCCTCGCCGTCGCGCACGGCATCCGGGAGCGCGGCGACACCCCGTTCCTGCACACCGGCGCCAGGAACACCGGCGCCATCCGGCTGTACGAGTCCCTGGGCTTCCGGCTGCGCCGGACCACGTCGTTCCTGGCGGCGCGGGCCCCGGAGCGGCTGACGGAGGGGCGGGCGGCACTGCCGGTGGGGTGATCGCCGTCCGGTCATATGAACTGTGCGACGGGGGTGCGGCGCCGGACGGGGCACTCAGTCGGGGCCGATGCCCTCGACCCCCGCGTTGTACCGCTCCAGATAGGCCGCGAACCGCACCAGGTCGTCCTCGGGCCACTCGGCGAGCCGCTCCCGGAAGGCGGCCCGGCGGCGCCGGGTGACCTGGGCGAGGATCTCCTGTCCGGCCCCGGTCAGCCGGAGCTCCTGGACCCGGTGGTCCTCCGGGTCCGGGCGGCGCTCGATCAGGCCCGCGCGCTCCAGCGCGGCGACCTGACGGCTCACCGTGGACTTGTCCAGGGCGTAGTGCGCCGCGAGATCGGTGGCCCGGCAGCCGCCGCTCTCCTCCAGATGGCCGAGCAGGGTGTACGACACCAGGGACAGCTCGGGGTGCATGCGGCCCGCCGAGGCGCGGGCCCGGCGGGCGAAGACCGTCATCTCCCGCTGGATCGTCTCGACGGCCGACTCGGCTGTGCGCACGGGACCTCCCTCCTGCGGCGTTCCCCGGTGGTCCACATTCCGGTTGCAGAGTACAACTCGCGACGTCAGGAGGCCGAACCCGGCCGCGTCCGGTGGGGTATGGTGACCGTCCGGCCGCGGAGATCGCGGCCCCGAGCGCGAGGAGGTGGGACCCATATCCGCTGTGTCAGCCGGGGTGCTCTCCCCTCGTGACGGCGCGGTGCACCGGCAGCGGTGACCGCGGGAGCGCCCTGTGGTCTCGCGCTCCCGAAAGGCATCCGTCATCCATGCCCACTCCTTCCTCCCTTTCCCCCGTGTCCGTCGTCTCCGCGTTGCGTGCCGCCGGGTGCGTGTTCGCCGAGGACGAGGCGGAGTTGATACTCGCCGCCGCCCGTGACGCCGCCGAACTCGCCTCGATGGTGGACCGCCGCGCGGCCGGTCTGCCGCTCGAACTCGTTCTCGGCTGGGCCGAGTTCCACGGGCTGCGCATCGCCGTCGAGCCCGGGGTGTTCGTCCCCCGCCGCCGTACCGAGTTCCTGGTGGACCGGGCGCTGGCCGAGGTCCCGGACGCCTCCGTCGTCGTGGACCTGTGCTGCGGCTCCGGCGCGCTCGGCGCGGCTCTCGCCGCCGCGCTGGACGGGGCGCGGGTGCACGCCGCCGACATCGACCCGGCCGCCGTCCACTGCGCCCGGCGCAACCTCGCCCCCTACGGCGGACACGCCCACCGGGGCGACCTCTACGCCGCCCTGCCCGCCGCCCTGCGCGGCCGTATCGGTCTCCTGACGGCCAACGTGCCCTACGTCCCGACCCCCGAACTCCCGCTGCTCCCCGCCGAGGCCCGCGAGCACGAGCCGCCCGCCGCCCTCGACGGCGGTCCCGACGGCCTCGCCGTCCTGCGCCGCGTCGCCGCCGAGGCCCCCGCCTGGCTCGCCCCCGGCGGCCGGCTGCTGTCCGAGACCAGCGAACGCCAGGCCCCGGCCGCGGTCGCCGCCTTCACCGAGGCGGGCCTGAGGGCGTACGTGGCGGTCTCGCGGGAGTGGTCGGCGCATGTGGTGATCGGGGTACGGGACGGCTCTCCGCGACGACCCTCCCTATGATCACCGCATGATCGAAGGAACACTTGTACGACTGCGGGCGCCGCGCGCCACGGATCTGGACGCCCAGCTGCGCTGGCGCAACGACCCCGAGGTGGTGCACTGGGCCACCGGGGGCGACCCGCATTTCGGGCCCATCACCCGGGAGATCCTGGAGCGCTTCCTCGACGCCCAGCTCCGTCAGGACCCGCGCGTCGAAGGCACATTCATCGTGGAGGACACGGCCGACGGCCGGGCGATCGGGATGGTGGACTACCGCGACGTCAACCCGTTCGCCGGCCGGGTCACGGCCGGCATCACCATCGGGGAGCGCGACCACTGGGGCGGCGGCTACGGCTCGGAGGCGTTGCGGCTGCTGCTGGGGCACCTCTTCGGGGCCTGCGGGTTCCGGCGGGTCGAACTCGACACCTGGAGCGGCAACGAACGCGCCGTCCGCGCCTTCCGCAAGGCCGGGTTCGTCGAGGAGGGGCGGCAGCGGGCCTGTGTGCGGGTGGGACGGCGGTGGTACGACAGCGTGCTGTTCGGGATGCTGAGCGAGGAGTGGGAGCGGCTCACCGACGCGACGGCGGGGTGAGGCACGGGCACCGGCGCCCCCGTCAGCATTCCTTCGCCCGTGCGATGAGCAGCGCCACGTCGTCGTGGTTGTCCGGGTGGTGGAGCGTGCGCAGGAGGAGGTCGCAGGTCTCCTCCAGGGGGCGGGTGGGGTCGGTCAGCAGGGACAGCATGAGGTCCAGTCGTTCGTCCAGGGTGTGGTGGCGGGTCTCGACCAGCCCGTCGGTGTAGAGGACCAGTTCGTCGCCGGGGGCGAAGTCGACGGTGACGGTGGAGAAGGAGACGCCGCCGACGCCGAGGGGGACGCCGGTCGGCAGGTCGAGCAGTTCCGGGGGGTGGCCGGGGCGGACGCGGGCCGGGGGCAGATGGCCGGCGTTGGCGATGCGGCACTGCCCCAGCTCCGGGTCGTGGACGGCGTACACACAGGTCGCGATGGAGTGGTCCAGGGCCGAGGTGGTCTTGTCCAGGTGCGCCAGGAGCACCGCGGGGTCCAGACCGAGCGCGGTCAGCGTGGTGGTCGCGGTGCGCAGCCGGCCCATCGTCGCGGCCGCGCCGATCCCGCTGCCCATGACGTCCCCGACCACCAGCGCGGTCCGCCCGCCCTCCAGCGGGATCACGTCGAACCAGTCCCCGCCCACCTCGCTGGTGGCGCCCGCCGGCTGATAGCGCGAGGCCACTTCGAGCGCGGTCGTCACCGGCGGCCTGCCCGGCAGCAGGCTGCGCTGGAGGGTGAGCGCGGTGTTGCGGGCGTTCTGGTACCAGCGGGCGTTGTCGATCTGCACCGCCGCGCGCGCCGCCAGTTCCCGGGCGAGCAGCAGGTCGTCGGCGTCGAACGGCCGTGCGTTGACGGTCCGTTTGAGGTCGAGCGCGCCCAGCACCTCGCCGCGCGCGATGAGCGGTACCGCGAGATACGAGTGCAGCCCCGCCCGCCCCAGCAGCACGGCAGCCTCCGGGGAGCGGGCGATGCGCGGCAGGTCCTCGTCCTTCACCCGCGGTACCAGCACCGCCTCGCCCGTGCGCACGCACTGGGTGACCAGGCGGTCCGGCCCGTACCGGGCGATCCTGCCGGGCGTGTCCGCGGCCCGTACGACGTCCGAGCCGTCCTCCGGGCGCAGCGCGAGGGCCCGGAGCACCGCCGTGTCCGCGGGGCCGAGGGTGCTCGGCCGGCCCTCCACCACCGCCTCCAGCAGGTCCACGGCGGCCACGTCGGCCAGCTCCGGCACCGCGACCTCGGCCAACTCCCTGGACGTACGGTCCAGTTCGAGTGTCGTACCGATCCGTGCCCCGGCGTCGGCGATCAGCGCGAGCCGGCGCCGCGCCGCCTCCGCCTCCATGGCGGCCCGGTGCTGCTCGGTGATGTCGGCCACCGAGCAGGCCACGCCCAGCACATGGCCCGCGGCGTCCTCCAGCCGGTACAGCGAGACCGCCCAGTAGTGGTCCGTGTCCGGGTCGGCGGGCGTACGGCCGACGATGGTGTCGTCGATGAGCGGGGTGCCGGTCTCCAGCACCCGGCGGGCGCCGGCCTCCATGCGGGCGGTGTCCAGCAGCGGCACCACCTCGGCCATCCGGCGCCCCAGGTGCTCGGCGGCCGGGCGCCCGTTGATCCGCTCCAGGGCGGGGTTGACCGAGACGAACCGCAGTCGCGTGTCGAACACGGCGAGCCCGGCCGGGGACTGCATGACCATCCGCTCGGACAGTGCCACGTCCTGTTCGAGGCGTCGTACGGTCGAGCGGTCGGCGGCGAGCCCGAGGGCGTACACCTTGCCGCGGGCGTCCAACAGCCGCATGTTGCGGAACTCCACCAGACGGGTGCTGCCGTCCTTGTGCCGGACCGGGAAGCCGCCGGCCCAGCTCTGCCCGGTGGCCATGACATCGGCGAAGAGCTTGCCGACCAGCTGCATGTGCCGTTCGTCCACCATCAGCCGGGCGGCGTGCCGGCCGAGCGCCTCCGCCGCCGTGTAGCCGAACAGCTCCTCGGCCTGCGGGCTCCACAGCACGATACGGCCGTCGGTGTCCAGGACCACCGATGCCACCGCGAGCACGTCGAGCAGACCGCCCGGCGGCACGGGGCCGCGGACCGGCTCGCCGCCCTCCGCCGGAGCCCCGGCTGCACTCATGCCACGCACCGCCTTCGCCCGTCCGCACGGCACGTCGTCCCCCGTGCCGGTTCCCCACGTCCTGTCGTGCTCACATCCGACTCTCCGACGCCGTCGCCGTCAACCTCCACCATCTCTCACCCCGGCGGCGGGTGTCCGCCCGAGCCGGCGCCCGGCCGGGGCGCCGGGACCGCTCGCGCGGACCGTACCGCGCGGTCGGGGGCCGCCGGGAGAGTTCATGCCCATGTTCCTGCATTGGCCTGTACATGACGATCTGCGCCGCGCCAGACTGTGCGCCGTTCGAGTGTCCCCACCGCCCGTTCGAGGAGTTGGTCATGCCCGCGTCCGCCCGGTTACGCCGCAACGGAGTCCTCACCGCTCTCGTCACCCTCGCCGCCGCCCTGTCCCTCGCCGTACCCGCGCCCGCCTCCGCGGCCGGCACCTGGACGGAGACCGGCTCGGACCGCGCCGATCCGCTGACCGAGAGCCAGGGGCTGGCCTCGGTCGAGGTCCCGGCGGGCAGTCCGAACCGCTACACCGGTATCGGCACCATCCCGCTGAGCGACTACCTTCGGGGCTGGAACCACGTCGGCGACCCGGACGCGTCGTACGAGGGCTATTACATCGAGCCCTACCAGGCGGACTCCGGCAACGCGAAGATGTACCGCGTCGAGGCGCCCGACGGTTCCTGGTCGGAGTACGTGCACCAGCTGAGCCCCGGTGAGGCCCTGAACAACTCCTGGGACGCGATCACCCCCGACGGGCAGTGGATGCTCTCCGGCGAGTGGGGCACGATGAACCGGCTGCTGGTCTTCCCGACACCGGGTGAGAACCGCGCCACCTCGCCCTCGGCGAACCTCCCGCAGGCCGCCACGGTGCGCCTGGACCACGCCGTCCGCGACGTACAGGGCTGCGACTTCTCCGGCCCCACCACCCTGCTCTGCTCCTCCGACGACTCCGACGGCAGCCTCTTCGGCATCACCGAGCCGTTGCTCCGGATCGATCTGTCGGCCCCGCCGAGCGGCTCCGGTGACGTGACCGGGCACGTCACGGCCCTGCGCCGGCTGCCGCTGCGCAGTGCCTGCTCCGGCACCTTCGAGGTGGAGGGCATCGACTACGACCGGCGCAGCGGCATCCTGCGCGTGATCGTGGTGTCGCCGGGCATCTGCGTGCTCACCGACAGCAAGACCTACAAGTTCTCCCTGGACTGACCCGGCGCAGCGCGTGCGGGTGGCGGGGGGCGGTGCTTTCCTGGGCGGGGGATGGAGCGCGGCGCGGCGGGGTACCCAGCGCAGCGCGGCGCGGCCGCGAAAGGAGCGATCAATGGCGAACAAGGACCGGTCGCATCCGGAAACCGTCATGGTGGAGATCAGCGGATGCTCCAAGGAGGACGCGCGTCTCGTCTTCGAGGCGCTGAGCGCGTGCTTCGCATCCGACCGGGGCAGCGACGAGGTGCCCCAGCAGCTCCACGAAACCCGCCCGATGGTGTGGCTCGGCAGCTACGAGGTCGAGGACACCCGGCGCCAGGGCTGTCCGCCGGTCCACCTCGGTTCGTCCGTCCAGGCGGACGTCCAGGGCGGCTACTGGGCCGTGGAGCGCTTCCGTCACACCCTGGACTCCATCTTCACCGTCCAGGAGACCTGCACGGCCTCCGGCGACCAGGAGCGCGATCTGCATCTGCGCCTGGAGAGCCGCTGAGCCGGCGCGACACCGCCGGCACGACGCCCCGGCCGGGCCCGTCCCGGCCGGGGCGTACCGTGCCGGGCCCGGCCGGGGGAAGGGCCCGGCCGACGTGTTCCCGGTGACGGTCGCGGACGAGCCCGCCCGAATCGGCCCCGTTGTGATTGTGCCCGTGTGCCCGTGTGCCGACTCCGTGATCCGCCACCCCGTTGTGCAACTAGTTGCATAAATGGGAGCGGGTGCTCTACAACAGGATGCGACCGCACCTGTGCACGGAGGGCCTGACATGAGCCGCTACCCCCACTTGCTGACCCCGCTCGACCTGGGATTCACCACGCTGCCCAACCGGGTGCTCATGGGATCCATGCACGTGGGCCTGGAGGAGGCCGAGCGCGGGTTCGAGCGGATGGCGGCGTTCTACGCCGCACGGGCGCGCGGTGGCGTCGGGCTCATCGTGACCGGGGGCATCGCGCCGAACGAGGAGGGCCGGCCGTACGAGGGCGGGGCCATGCTCACCACCGAGGCGGAGGCCGAGCGGCACCGGGTCGTCACCGAGGCCGTGCACGGCGCGGGCGGCCGCATCGCCATGCAGATCCTGCACTTCGGGCGGTACGCCTACCACCAGGACCTCGTCGCCCCGAGCCCCCTCCAGGCGCCGATCAGCCCCTTCGTGCCCCGCGAGCTGTCCGACGCCGATGTCGAGCGGACCGTCGAGGACTATGTGCGAGCCGCCCGCCTCGCCCGGCACGCCGGATACGACGGGGTCGAGATCATGGGCTCCGAGGGCTACCTGATCAACGAGTTCATCGCCGCCCGCACCAACCGGCGCACCGACCGCTGGGGCGGCTCCTACGAGAACCGGATGCGCTTCCCGGTCGAGATCGTGCGGCGGGTCCGCGAGGCCGTCGGCGAGGACTTCGTCATCGTCTACCGGCTGTCCATGCTGGACCTCGTCCCCGGCGGCTCCTCGCACGCCGAGGTCGTCACCCTCGCCAAGGCCGTCGAGACGGCGGGCGCCACCATCATCAACACCGGCATCGGCTGGCACGAGGCCCGCATCCCCACCATCGCCACCTCGGTGCCGCGCGGCGCCTACACCTGGGTCACCAAGAAGCTGATGGGCGAGGTGGCGATCCCCCTGGTGACCACCAACCGCATCAACACCCCCGAGCTGGCGGAGGAACTGCTGGCCGACGGATACGCCGACATGGTCTCCATGGCCCGGCCCATGCTCGCCGACCCCGACTTCGTCGCCAAGGCCGCCGCCGGCACCCCCGAGGCGATCAACACCTGCATCGGCTGCAACCAGGCCTGTCTGGACCACACCTTCGGCGGCAAGCTCACCTCCTGCCTGGTCAATCCGCGCGCCTGCCACGAGACCGAGCTGGTGCTCTCCCCGACCCGCACGAAGAAGCGCGTCGCGGTCGTCGGCGCCGGCCCCGCCGGTCTCGCCTGCGCCGTCAGCGCCGCCGAACGCGGCCACGAGGTCACCCTGTTCGACGCCGCGAGCGAGATCGGCGGGCAGCTCAACGTCGCCCGCAGGGTCCCCGGCAAGCAGGAGTTCGACGAGACCCTGCGCTACTTCCGCCACCAGCTCGACGCCCACGGGGTCGCCGTACGCCTCGACACCTGGGTGGGCGCCGAGGACCTGGCCGGCTACGACGAGGTGGTCGTCGCCACCGGTGTCACCCCGCGCACCCCCGACATCCCGGGCGTCGACCACCCCCGGGTGCTCGGCTACCTCGACGTGCTGCGCGACAACGCCCCCGTCGGCGAGCGCGTCGCGGTGCTGGGCGCCGGCGGCATCGGCTTCGACGTCGCCGAGTTCCTCACCGACGGCGGCGACAAGGCGAGCGAGGACCCGCGGACGTACTTCCGCAACTGGGGCGTCGACATGGAGTACACCGCGCCCGGCGGCCTCACCGAGCCGCGCCGCCCGGTCCCGCCGCGCCAGGTCCATCTGCTCCAGCGCAAGACCACCAAGGTCGGTGCCGGGCTCGGCAAGACCACCGGCTGGATCCACCGCACCGAGCTGAAGCACCGCGGCGTCACCATGGTCCCGGGCGTGCGCTACGACCGGATCGACGACGCGGGACTGCACATCACCGTCGGTGAGGAGAGCACCGTCCTGGAGGTCGACACCGTCGTCCTGTGCACCGGCCAGGAACCGCGCCGCGACCTGTACGAGGCGCTGGTCGCCGCCGGTCGCAGCGCCCATCTGATCGGCGGCGCGGACGTGGCGGCCGAGCTGGACGCCAAGCGGGCCATCAAGCAGGGCACCGAGGTGGCGGCGGCGCTGTAGGTCCCCTGTGGGCAATCCCTAGGATGAGCCCATGTCACTCCCGCACGCGATCCTCACCGCCCTGCTGGAAAAGCCCTCGTCGGGGCTGGAGCTGACCCGCCGGTTCGACAAGTCGATCGGCTACTTCTGGTCCGCGACGCACCAGCAGATCTATCGCGAGCTGGGGAAGCTGGAGGGCGAGGGGCTCATCCGGGCGCTGCCGGCCGCGCAGCCGTCCCGCGGGCAGAAGAAGAGCTACGAGGTCCTGCCCGCGGGCCGCGCCGAGCTGGCCCGCTGGGCCGCCGCCGGACAGGACCCCAAGCCGCTGCGGGACACCCTCCTGCTGCGGCTGCGTGCCTCGGCGGTGGTCGGCACGGCCGGTCTGGAGGCGGACCTGCGTCGCCATCTGGAGCTGCACCGGCGGCAGTTGGCCGAGTACGAGCAGATCGAGGAGCGCGACTTCCCGCCGGACCGGGACGCCCCCGAGGACCGGCTGCGCCACCTGGTGCTGCGGGCCGGCATCGACCTGGAGACCTTCTGGACCCGGTGGCTCACCCACGCCCTCGCGGAGTTCGCGGAGCTGCCGGACGCCGGGCCGGCCGGGTCCGGTCCCCCTCCCGCAGGGGACTGAGCGGCCCTCAGGACCGGTACGGCTCGGTGCGGCGGCGCAGACACCACCCGGTCGTGACGACCCCCGCGCCCACCAGCGCCGCGCCGAGGCCGAGCGTCAGCGGGCCGTAGTCGCGGGCGGTGCCGCCGAGTCCGCCGTTCACCCCCCGGTTGGGCGCGGGGCTGGTGGTCGTCGTGGTCCTCCCCGGCCGTGAGGTCGCCGCGAGCGTCGGCGTGGACCCGGCGGACACGATCACCGACTGGCTGCCCGCCGTGCTGCCGCTGGAGCAGACCACCACCACGGTGTACGTACCGGGGCTCACCTTGGACCAGCCCGCGGACTGGCTGATCGTGGTGCCCGACAGCGCCACCTGCCGGCCCTGCGCGAAGTTCGCCTGGTTGCTGGTGAGCAGGGCCGCCGTGCCCCAGCTGCCGTTGATCTGGGTGCAGGCGCTGGTGACCACGGAGACGCTGGATCCCGTGGTGCTGACGGAGATGCCGGAGACCGCTGCCGAGGGTGCCGCGAGCGCGGCCGGGAGCACGGCGGCGGCCGCCAGGGTCGGAGCGAAGCGGAGCACGGATATGGAGTTGCGCATCGGGGCCTCCGGCGGCACGGCCGGCGGTACGTCCCATGCGCCGCCCAGGGTCGGGGAACATCCGTGCTGCCTGGTCAGCAGCCAACGCGGCCCCGGCGCCCCCCGCACCCGGACGGCACCCGGCCGGGTGACGGCGACCCACGCCCGGCGCAGGGCGTGGTCCGCCGGGATGCGCCGGGCGGTGACCTGTGGTCGGGGGCGGCCGGGTCAGTGTCCCGTGGTCACCGTGCGCTCCGCCGACCAGCCGCCCCAGGTGCCGTCCGGCAGCCGGGCCCGCAGCCGCACCCGGTGCTCCTCCCCGGCGGTGCGGCCCAGGTAGAAGCTGTAGCGCTCCCGGCCGCGCGGCGGGGTGCCGCCCCACTCCAGCGAGGTCGTGGTGGTGCCGTCCAGCCGGATCGAGTACTCGGTGATCACCCCGTCGGTGTCCGGCGGGTCCCAGGCCAGGTCCAGATAGTAGGCGCCGTCCGTGCGGTGGGTCGCGGCGGTGAAGCCGGTCGGCGCGGTGGCCCGGCCGTCGTCGGTGCCCGGGGTGGTCAGGCGCACCGGCGCGCCGGCGGGGGAGAGGTTGCCGGCCGCGTCGCGGGCCCGAACCGTGAACACGTACCGGGTGCCGGGGCGCAGCCCGGTGACCACGGTCGAGGTCTGCGCCCCGCCGACGCTGTGGACCGGCACCCCGCCCTGCGCGATCTCGTACGACACCACGCCACGGTCGTCCCGGGCGGCGCCCCACGCCAGCTGGACCTCGCGGCTGCCGACGGGGTGCCCGGTGGGCGTGCCGGGGCGGGTCGGGGCCGAGTGGTCGGCCGCGACCCGGGCGGGGGTGCGGGCCCGTACCGTCCGGCTCGGCGGTCCCAGGCGCCCGGCCCGGTCCCGCGCGCGCACGGTGAAGGCGTACGCCGTGGACGGGCTGAGCCCGATGACGTCCACCATGCGCTCGGCGCCGGGCACCTCGGCCGCCTTGGTGCCGCCCCGGTAGACCTCGTAGGAGCGGATGCCGGGGCGGTCGTCGGGGACCGCGTTCCACATCACGTGCACGGTGCCGGCGCTGCCGGCCCGGGCGGTGACCCCGGTCGGGGCGCCCGGCATCCGGCCCTCGTCGCCGTCGCCGGGCCGGCCCGGTCCGCAGGACGCGAGGAGCAGCAGGGCTCCGGCGACCGGCACGAGCGGAAGGGGAACACGTCGCACGGTTCTGCCTCCACGGCTGTCCGGCATTCGATGACGGGTTCGGCATCGACGCCCCGGCAATGGTCCGGACCAATATGGCCCGGCCGGTGCGCCTGCGGCAAGGGGCCGCGGCGGAGCGCTCCGGAAGTTACGTATGCTGATGCTCTCTACGGCTGAACTCCCCTTCACTGGAAGGGAAGTTCAGCCCGTGGCGCGGAACGCTGTCGTCGCCGGATCCGCGCCGGCGCGGGCGGCCGGGGGGGCCGGGTCGAGCCGGTCCGGGCTCCCCGGTCCCCGCTGCCCCTGGGTGCCGACTCCCGTTTATGCGCTTTGTGCACCAAATGCCGAAAATATTCCCTCATGGGTTGTCAGAAGCGTGCTCCATCCGGTCGCTTCGGGGTGGTCCGGCCGGGCGGGTGTCCGGGCCGCGGAACACAGTGGCCTCGACATGTCCCCGAGGAGAGGGTTCCTCATCGTGCGTGTGCGTGTCCCGACAATGACGCTGGCCGCGGCCGGCGTCGCCCTGATCGCCCCCGCCACGCTGCCCGGCGCCGCCGCGGCCCTTCCGCCCGAGGCGCGCCCCGCCGCTCACGGCGAGGGCGCCGGCGCCGCCCCGGCCGCCATCGGCAGAGACGTTCCTGCCGTCGCGCGCCCCGAGCGGGGCGCCACCACCCCGAGCCGGGACAGGACCGCCACCGCCCCGCCCCGCGCGGCGGCCGGGAGCGCCCCGGACCGCGCCGAGGGCTCCGTGACCGCCGCCGACCTGCTGGCCAGGGTCGGCACCTGCGCGGAGATCTCCAGCGGCCGCTACCGCACCGACGAGGACAGCCCCGCGACCGTGCCAGTCTGCGGCGCCCGGGGCGCCGTCTTCTGGAAGGCCGACCTCGACATCGACTGCGACGGCCAGGCCTCGGCCCACTGCAACGCCCTGGCGGACCCGCTGTACTCGCCCAGCACCGCCTATGCGCAGTCCGACGGGCTGCCGCTGAGCGCGGAGACCCTGCCCTACATCGTCGTACCGGCCGCGAGCAGCCGCTGGAACCCCGCCGCGAGCGGATTGCGGGGCGGTTCCGTCGCCGCCGTCGTCTACCAGGACCGGGTGCAGTACGCGGTCGTCGGCGACACCGGTCCGAGCGACCTCATCGGCGAGGCGTCCTACGCCACCGCGCGGGGCCTCGGCATCCCCGCGGGACCCAGCGACGGCGGGGTGCCCTCCGGAGTCACCTACATCGTCTTCCAGGACTCCGAGGCGGACCCCATCGAGGACCACCAGGCGGCGGTGGCGACGGGGGAGCGGCTGGCCCGGCGGTTCGTGACCGACAACTGACCAGCCGCACCCGCGTGCCCCGGGGGCCGCTCACACCTTGCGGTAGTCGTACGCCTCCGTCGCCGCGGCCTCCACCGCGGCCAGGTCCGCGCCCGTGGAGGCCGTCACCACCGCGGCCACCGCCCCTTCGAGGAACGGGGCGTCCACCAGCCGGGTGTCGTCCGGCAGTTCGTCCTCGGCGAGCAGCGCCTTCACCGTCAGTACGGCGCTGCCGAGGTCGGTGAGGACCGCCACCCCGGCACCCCGGTCGACCGAGGCCGCCGCGGCGGAGATCAGCTCGGCACTGGTGCCGAGCCCGCCGCCCTCCGTACCGCCCGCCGGAGCCACCGCGACCGAGTCGGCCCCGCCCGCGAGCCCCTTGGCCAGCGCCGCGACCGCGGCGGCCACCTCCGCGCTGTGCGACACCAGCACGATCCCGACCCGTTTCTCCTCGCTCACCTCAGCCCTCCGCGGTCTCGGCCAGCGCGGCCACCAGCAGCGCCGAGGACGTCGCCCCCGGGTCCTGGTGCCCGATGCTGCGCTCGCCCAGGTAACTCGCCCGGCCCCTGCGGGCCAGCAGCGGGACGGTCGCCTCCGCGCCCTGCTCGGCGGCGGTCCGGGCGGCGGCGAAGCCGTCGCCGAGCGCGTCCACGGCCGGCAGCAGCGCGTCGACCATGGTCTTGTCGCCCGCCGCCGCACCGCCGAGCTTCATCACCCCCTGCACCCCCGTCCGCAGCGCCTCGGCGAACTGCGCCTCGGTGACCTCCGGGACCTCCCCGAGCGCCTTGCCCGTCCGGCGCAGCAACGTGCCGTAGAGCGGTCCCGAGGCGCCGCCGACCGTCGAGATCAACAGGCGCCCGGCGAGCATCAGCACGGCGCCCGGGGTGCCCGGCGTCTCCTTGTCCAGCTCCGCCTGCACGGCCGCGAAACCGCGCCGCATGTTGCTGCCGTGGTCGGCGTCCCCGATGGCCGCGTCGAGGGCGGTGAGCCTTTCCGCCTCGCGGTCGACGGACGCGGCGGTCGCCGTCATCCAACGGCGGAAGAAGTCGGCGTCGAGCACTGGACCTCCAAGCATAGTAAGGGCGTTGAGACGTGTACCGCCGTATCACATCCCCCAGCGCAACGCCGGGGTGCGCACCGGCGCGTCCCACAACCCGAGCATCTCCTCGTCGACCTGGCACAGCGTCACGGAGGCGCCCGCCATGTCCAGGGAAGTGACGTAGTTGCCGACCAGGGTGCGGACCACGGCGACCCCGCGCTCGGCCAGCACCCGCTGCACCTCGGCGTTGAAGCCGTACAGTTCCAGCAGCGGAGTGGCGCCCATGCCGTTGACCAGCACGAGCACCGGGTTGTGCGGGGGCATGTCCTCCAGGATCGCGTGCACCGCGAAGTCCGCTATCTCCCCGGAGGTCATCATCGGCCGCCGCTCCCGGCCCGGCTCGCCGTGGATGCCGATGCCCAACTCCAGCTCGCCGTCCGGCAGATCGAAGGTGGGGCTGCCCTTCGCCGGGGTGGTGACGGCGCTCAGCGCCACGCCGAAGCTGCGTGAGTTCTCGTTGACCCGGCGGGCCATCGCCTCCACCTGCTCCAGCGGCCGGCCCTCGGCCGCGGCCGCGCCCGCGATCTTCTCCACGAACAGCGTCGCCCCGGTGCCGCGCCGGCCGGCCGTGAAGAGGCTGTCGGTGACCGCCACGTCGTCGTTCACCAGCACCTTGGCGACCTGTATGCCCTCGTCCTCGGCCAGCTCCGCCGCCATGTCGAAGTTGAGCACGTCACCGGTGTAGTTCTTCACCACGAACAGCACCCCGGCGCCGCTGTCAACGGCGGCCGCCGCGCGCAGCATCTGGTCCGGCACCGGCGAGGTGAACACCTCACCCGGACAGGCGGCGGACAGCATGCCGGGACCGACGAACCCGCCGTGCAGCGGTTCGTGCCCCGACCCGCCACCGGAGACCAGGGCGACCTGTCCGTGCACCGGTGCGTCCCGGCGGATGATCACCCGGTTCTCCACGTCCACCGTCAGATCCGGATACGCGGCGGCCATCCCGCGCAGCGCGTCCGCCACGACGGTCTCCGGCACGTTGATCAACATCTTCATGCCCGTCTCCCAGAAGCTCAGCAGGTGGTCCCTGACCGGCGTTCTCCCTGCTCAGGCCGGGTGGGACCAGATAGGTGGTCGGAGCCTTGCACCTCAGTATCGACCTTGTGGCCGCGAAGGTCATGTGCGCTGCGGCATTCTGCCCGGCGGCGAACCGCCCGAACCGGCCCCGACGGGGCGCGTCGTGGCGCGGAACCGGCGTGCTCACTGCGCGTCACCTCCCCCCGGCCGGGGCAGCTCGACCACGACGAACGCCCGCCTGCGCCCGGCCGCCGGGTCCCCGTCCGGGTCCGTGGGCGCCCCGCCGGGCGGTGCGTTGCCCTCGGATCGGGTGGTGACCTCGATGTCCGCCAGGCGCGTGACGCTCCGCCCGTCGGCCTGGAGCCGGGCCAGGTGGACCGCGAGCGCCGGGCGGAACACCTCGGCCACCCCGTCCGCGCGCGCCTGGCCCCGGCGCAGCGACTCGCCGAAGTGGGGCAGGCCGCCGCGCGTCCCCTCGGCATGGCCGACGACCACGACCCGGGGCGGCGGGAGACCCGCACGCGTGTTCGCCACCGACGCCCACGCCACCTCGGCGGCCAGCCGGTGCACGGTCTCCGGTCGTAGTCGAAGCCGGTCTACCGCATACCGGTCGGCTCCTCGAACAGCGTCGTGCCGGGTCCGGCGCCGGTCACCTCGTAGTCGCTGGTCGTCAGCGGGCGGGCGCGCAGCAGGTCCAGCGGGTCCGCCGGGGCCGGTGGCGTGGCGCGGCCACCCCGGTCCGCGAGCGCCTCGGCCGCGTGGCCTTGGCCGTCCCTGGGTCCGGTGGTCGTGGCGGGGCGCGCTGCCGGGCGTCATCGGCCGGCACCGCGTCGTACGTCCGGCCGTCCCCGGGCGATGTACTCGCGTACCTCGTCGGGCATGGCCGGCTCCTCGGCGAGCAGTTCCGTGGCGTCGACCCTGCCCTCGATCAGGTCGGTGAGCCGCACCCCTGCCGGCAGTCCGTGCGAGCCGACCTCCGCGACGGCCTCCAGGGCGTTGGCACGGGCCTGGCGGATCGTGGACAGGAGCGCCTCGGAGAGTTCCTTGGGCGCCATCCGGTGGTAGGCGCCGGTGGGGAAGTCGATCGCGGTGACCTCGCCCTGCGCGCTGACGGTCGCCTTGACGGTCTGCCGGGGCGCGGTCGCCGTACCGGTCATCTCGCTGATCCGGCGCCGCGTCTCGACGGCCTCGGTGCGCTGCTTGCGGTACAGCGCCAGCAGGTCCTCTATCTCCTGGTCGTAGGGGCTGCTCATCCGTGTCTCCTTGCGTCGTGCGATGGTGCGGCGGCGGGGCGGCGCCGGGTGGCGGACGTCCGCCGGGTGCCGGACGTGGTCACAGCACCGCCCCGGAGCCGTCGGAGGCCGCCGTGCCCCAGGTGTCGCCCTCCTGGACCAGCAGGTCCGCGATGCCCCGGGACGGCTGCGCCGACTCATCCTCCGCCTCCGCCTCGTCCAGTGCCGGGTCCTGCGGAGGCAGTTCGGCGGTGAGTTCCGAGGGGTCGCCGGCGAACGAGCGCAGCGGGACGGCCGGGACGACCACTTCGCCGGGCCCGGTGGGCCCGGACCGGTTGGGGCGCCAGGTGGAGAGCCAGGGACCGGCCGGCTCCTCCGCCGTGGCACCGGCCTCGCCGGACCAGGTACCGGGGTCCTCCGTCGCACAGCCGGGCGCGAGGACCTCCTCCTCGTCCCCGGCCGGCACGGACCACAGCAGCGGTACGAACGAGGCCCCCGCGCTGTCCCAGGCCGCCGTGTCCTCCGCGTCGGCACCGGCGACCGGCGCCAACGCCACGTGATCATCGGGGAGTCCGGGCCGGTCCGGTCCGGCGGGATCGTCCGTGTCGACCGGCGCGGCGGTGGCGTCGCCGCCCGCCGGCAGCACGACCAGCGCCGCCGCTTCGTCCTCCCGGTGCCGATGCCGCCGATCGGGGGACACCTCCGCCGGGCCGGCCGCGCCCGCGCCGAGGACCGCCCCGGCCACCGCCGCGGCGCCGGTCGCCGCTCCGAGCGGTGTGGCGGGCGGCGTGTCCTCGCCCACGCCCTCCCGGGCCGCCACGACCGGACGCCCGCCGTCGGCCTCCGCCTCCGGCGTCCATGCCCGCGTGCCGGGAGTCAGCAGACCGGAGGCGTCCGACCGCTCCTCCCGCGTCCCCGCGAATGTGGCGCCCGCGCCGGGAATCGCCGGCCCGGCCTCGCCCGTCACGACGGCACTCGGCCCCCCGGCCCCGGCGAGGGGCTCCGCGGGAGCCGCCGCCGGCCGCGGTGCGAGGGGCAGCCCGTCCGAGCCGATCACCACGCCCTCGGTGGGATCCGGCAGGGCGAGACCCTCGCCTCCCGCTCCGGCACCCCCGGTGATCTCCTCCGGCACCCCGGGCTCATCGGCCCACGGCTCGCTCTCGGGCTCCAGCAGCCCCGAGGCGTCGCTCGGCTCGGTCGTGTCGTGCGCGGCCGGTTCGCCCTCTTCCGGGTCGGGGGTCGTGGGCATGCCCTTCATGCCGTTCATCCCCCCGGCCGCGTCCTCCCCGCCCTCGTCGGCCTCCTCGGCGGCGAGCGCGCCGGGAAGTGCCTCCGCCTCCTCGTCCAGCGGCAGCCCGAGCCCCTCGCCGCCCGCGAGCGCGCCGGTACCGCCCATCTCCTCACCCACCTCGGGGTCGCCGGTCCAGGGTGCGGCCTCGCTGTCGAGGAGGCCCCGGGCGTCGCTGGTGTCGAGTGGGGCGCTCTGGGGCATACCGCCCGCACCGGTGCGGGGCATCTTGGGCATGCCGCCCGCGTCGGCACCGGTGAGGCCCTCCTCGGTGGAGAGCCCGCCGGGAGGGCCCGCGGCCTCCGCCTCGTCCAGTGGCAGCCCGAGGCCGTCGCCGCCCGCCTCGGCGCCCCTGCCGCCGATCTCGTCGGCCACGCTCGGGTCGCCGGTCCAGGGTGCGGCCTCGCTGTCGAGGAGGCCCCGGGCGTCGCTGGTGTCGAGTGGGGCGCTCTGGGGCATGCCGCCCGCGCCCGTGCCCGGCATCGTCGGCATGCCGCCCGCGCCGAGGCCCTGGTCTCCCGCAGACAGGCCGTCCAGGGACGGCGACTCGAGCGCGTCGTCCAGGAGCGACGGCGAGTTGAGTCCTTCCGGCAGCCCGGTCTCCGTGCTGAGGCCGCCGGGGAACCGCTCGGGGGAGACGTGGCCGAGTCCTTCCCCCGCGTTCAGGCCACCGGTGCCGCCGACACTCGTGTCGCCGGGGAAGCCCTCGGGAAGGCCGCCGGTGTCCGACCAACTGGCCGGGTCCTCGGAGAGGTTGCCGGCCAGTGAGGGGAGCTTCCCGTCGCCGGTGCCCGACCCGCCCGGGTACGCGGTGGGCGACAGCACCGGCAGGCCGCCGTCCAGGTTGGTGCCGCCCGGGAACGCGGACGGGTTGAGCGCCTGGTCGAGAGCGCTCGGATCGAGGGTGTCGTTGCCGAACGCGCCGTCCGGAAGTCCGTCCGGACCCGTGGCGTTGCCGTCCACGCTCGTGCCGCCGGAGTACGGCGAGGGCGTGGCCGGCGCGATCATCGGGTCCAGGCCCGGCATGTCCGGGTTCGGGAGGCCCGAGGTGTCGGGGGCCGAGAACGCCCGCGGGTCCGGAGCGTTCACCCCGGGCAGGCTCGGGTCGGTCAGATTCGGGTCGGACACGTCCGGGACGTTGTCCGGCACGTCCGGACCGTTCGTGGGACTGGTCACCGGCGGCGGGGTGTGCACCGAGTCGATGGTGACCTGGTACTCGCCCGCGAGGCTCTTGAGGACCCCGCGCATGTCCCTGGTCATCCACTCGACCAGCTGGGGCTTCTCGTGGATCGGGATCAGACCGTTGTCCATGGGCCGCACGCCCATCTTGACGGCCTGGTTGGCGTACCAGGTGTCGATGTCGGCGATCTTCACCTGGGCGTTGTGCAGATTGACCGAGTTGTCCGCGAGCTGCTGCGGCACCGAATTGCCCGCCTCGCCTCCGGAGAGCACGTCGGCGGTCGCCTTCACCTGCCGCGAGAAGGTGTTGATCATGTCGCAGAAGGCGTCCGCCGCGGCCCCCTTCCACGGGCCGTTCTCCCCGGCCAGCGCGTTCGCCTGGTCGGCGAGGCTCTTGGCGATGCCGGTGAGCACCACCTGCGCGTCCAGGAAGTGGCCCGCCGCGTCCATCAGCGACCGGGGGTCGGAGATGCCCTTGGCGCGCTCCTGGTTGGCCTCGGAGCCGGTACCGGCGGACATGCCGTTGATGGCCGCCATGATCTGCTTCCAGTCCCACGAGTTGTAGTCGTCGATCGACCCCGGATCGTTGCCGGGATCGGCGAAGATGCCGTCCCCGCTGTCGCTGAACCCACCGGTGTTGTAGTCCGGGCTGGCCATCTGTGCCCCAGTCTCCCGCTCGCGCCCCTGTCAGGGTCCCCGCCGCTCCCGTCGCCGTCATGACGCACTGGGAGCGGTGGGGACCACCCGTCAACTTGCTCCGCCGCCGGATCCGCCGGCGTCGGTCACCAGGCTGGTGAAGTCGCTGCTCGTGCTCTGCATGGCGTTCTGCAGATCCGTCGCCTTCATCCGCCCGGCGTCTTCCAGAGTGGTGTAGTGCTGCGCCAACTGCTCGACCCCGTCGCGCAGATCACCCAGGCCCCGGGCCAGGTCCTGGAACACCCTGATGTACGACTCCTTGAGCCCGGAGTCGGCGTTCGGACCGTTGACCTTCGCCCGGATCCGGTTCGCGTGGTAGAACGCGCCCGGCTCGGCCTGCACCTTCCCCAGCTCGGTCGCGGCGTCCCGCGTGGGCTGGATCAGCTTGTCGATGTTGTCCGCGAACAACAGCATCGACGGCGTGTCCACGCTGGTGCCACTGCCCGGATCGCCCGAGCCGCCCGGTACGTCGGGAGGGCTGAAGGTCGTGCCCTGGGTCACCGTTCCGTGCCCGTGGCCGATCGTCGTCCCGCCGTCGTACTGCTGCGGATCGCCGGTCGAGTTCGAATTCGAGTTGCCGTTGGAATTCGACGAGGCTGAGATGCCGTCAGTCACCCCGGGTCACCCCCAGAGCCGAACGCCCTGGCGCTCGCCACTGGAGTAGTACTCGTTTATCTCACCGAGCATCTGCGTGGCGGAGGCGGCCTTCTGGGTCATGTCCGCGGCGGCGGCGTCCCACTGCGCCTTGACCTGCTGGTAGGTCTGCTGGGCGTCGCTGGTCCACTCGCTGAGGTGCATCTTCGCCGCGTTGTCCAGCTCGGTGAGGGTCTGGTTGATGCGCTGCGTGATGGAGTTCATCTCGCCGACGATGTAGTCGACCTGCTCCATCTGGACGGTGTACGTGGTCATCTGCTGTCCGGCTCCCTGGGAACGGATGCGAGTACGAAGGGGTGTGTCGGCCGGGGACCGGTCAGACGGGGAAGCCCGGCAGGCCGACGCTGCCCGAGCCGATCTGCTGCGCGACCTGCTGCGCCTGCTGCTGGGTGTGCTCGTGGGTGTTGGCGTAGACGTGGGTGTTCTGCGCCAGTTTCTCCAGCATGGTGCGCAGCGCCTGGTTGACCTTGTCGAAGTCGGTCAGCCAGTCCTGCATGGCCGTGTGGTAGATGTTCGCGGCCTCGCCGCTCCAGCTCGCCCGCAGGCCCTCGATCTGGCCGTCCATCTGCGCGTACGAGCCGGTGGTCTCGTCCAGGGCGGTCTGGAAGCTGCCCTGGGCCGCGGTCATTCCCTGTAGTTCGACTGACGTCAGTGCCATCGTGTGGTCCTCTCTCGAACGGCGGCGCCGGCCTCGGCCGCTGACAGCGATGTCACACCCATGGGGGGTGCGCATCGGCGCCGGATGGTGGGGGGTTCACCCGCCGTCCGCCGCCGCGCACGAGGCCGTGCGCGGCGGCGGGGGGCGGACGTCTCTCATGTCTGCACCAGGGGCCTCGCCCGGGGCGGGGGCTCCGTGGTGTCCGGCCGGCCGGCCCCGCCGTGCGGGGCGTCCGCCGGGCGCGCCGCCGTGGCCGGGTCGGGGTGGAGCGGGTGCGCGCCGTCCGCGCGCGGCTGCGGATCGGCGGGTACGGCCGTCCGCCCGGCCTCGGGCGCCGGCGCACCGTTCGCCGCGGGCGCGGGTCCGGCCGCCGAGCCCGCCGCCGCGCCCCCCGGGCCCGCGTGGCCCGGACCCGCTGCCGCGCCGGGGGCCGCGGGTCCGGGGAGATCGCTCGCGGAGACGGTACGGGTGCGGGCGGACGCGGCGAGCCGCTCCGCCAGCCGGTGCGCCTCCCAGGCGCCCCCGCGCGGCGGCGAGGCAAGGAAGGCGGCGGCCAGCATCTCGCCCGCGTCGTCGGCCAGTCGGAAGCCGAAGGCCCACAGCCGGCGGCGTACCAGCTCGATGGCCTGCTCCACGGTGTACGGGTCGAGCCGGAGATATTCGGCGAACTCCCCTGCGATGTCGGCACGTTCGCTCACCAGGGCGCGCAGCTCGGCGGCCGAGCCGCACAGTGCGAGCACAGTGTCGCAGGGGGTGCCCGCCAGCCGGGCCAGTCCGTCGAGCACCGCCGCGCGCTCGGCGGGCGAACGGCGGCCGAGGGCGTCGTCGAGCCGCACCACCAGCACCCCGCCCTCGGTCTCCTCAAGGGCCGCGGCCAGCCGGTGGGCGGGCTGCTTCGGGAAGCGTGCCGGGAGCGCGGAGAGCCTCACCTCGTGCACGGTGCCCGAGGTCAGCAGGCCCGCCTCGGTCAGACACCGCGCGTAGGACCGGGCCAGCGCCCGCCGGCCACTGCCCTGCGGCCCCTCCAGCACGATGTTGGCCTGCGCGGACACCGCCCGGCCGGGCTCGCCCCGGGCGCCGGCGAGCGCCGCCACCCGGGTGGCCAGGGCGGTGCGGGCCGTGTCGAGTCCGGTCATCGCGGCCAGCTTCCGCAGGCCGGACGACTGGTGGGGTGCGGCGGCGGGCGCCGTGACGGGTCCGCGGGCCGGGCCCGCGGGCTGCCGGTCCTGGGCGCCTCGGCCATCGGTCCGGTCGGCCGGCCCGCTCGCCGCGGCCGCCGGGCCGCCGCCCGGGGCCTCCGCCGCGCCGCCCGGCACCGTGATGACGTCCGCGCCGTCGAGGCGGGACAACTCCGTGTCGTCGCCCGGGGGTTCGGCGGCGAGCCGGGACGCCTGCCTGCTGATCATCTCCTCGAAGACCTGGCGGGCCACCCGTCCGTTGCCGAAGGTGGCGCCCTTGGGCACGTCCTGGAAGTAGCGGTCCAGGGCCTCCAGCGCCGAGCCCGACAGCTCGTAGTAGTGCTTGGCGCACAGGCCCCGCACGATGGTGACCAGTTCCTCGGCGCTGTAGTTGGGGAACTCCACGGTGCGGGCGAAGCGGGAGGCCATGCCCGGGTTGGAGGCGAGGAACTGCTCCATCTGCGCGGAGTACCCGGCGACGATCACCACGACCTCGTCGCGATGGTCCTCCATCAGCTTCATCAGCGTGTCGACGGCCTCCTGCCCGAAGTCGGGACCGTTGCCGCGGGACTGGTTGGTGAGCGTGTACGCCTCGTCGATGAACAGCACGCCGCCGAGCGCCTTGTTGAAGACCTCCGTGGTCTTGATGGCCGTACCGCCGATGATCTGGGCCACCAGATCGGCGCGGGCCACCTCGACGATGTGGCCCTGGCTGAGGATGCCCAGTTCCGCGAGGACCGCGCCGTAGAGCCGGGCCACCGTGGTCTTGCCGGTGCCGGGCGGCCCCGCGAAGACCAGGTGCCGGCTCATGGGCGGCATCGGCAGGCCCATCTCCTGACGACGCTGCGCCATCTTGTTCAGGTTGATCAGCCCGGTGACCTCCAGCTTCACGCTCTCCAGGCCGACCAGTCCCTCCAGCTCCGCGAGGGGTCCGGTGCCGGTGTGCGCGGCCTGCCGGGTCGCCGCGTCGCCGGCCGCCGCGCCGGTGCCGCCGGTGCCGCCCGCGCTGTCGGCCGTGCGGCCGGACGCGTCGCCGCCGGTGTCCACGCGTTCCACCGAGACCCGGCCCGTCTTGAGCTGGCGCACCGGGACGCCGCCGTTGTCGCGGATCTCGCAGTCGTGCACGCGCACCGCTTCGTCGGTGTTGCAGCGCACGCCGTCGCCGCCGTTGTCGAAGACCGTGCAGTTGGTCAGTTCGGCCCGCGAGGACGCCTGGACGTTCACGCCGTGGCCGCGCGCCCCGTTGACCCGGCAGCCGACCGCGGTGAGGGAACCGCCCGCGCTGATCCGGATGCCGTCGCCGTCCGCCCCGGTGAACTCGCTGTCCTCGGCGCTGAGTTCCGCCTCCGCCCCGACGAGCGTCGAGCAGCCGGTGAACGCCGAACCGGTGACCTCGGCGCGGGCACCCGAGGCGAGGGCGAGGCCCGTGCCGCCACCGGAGCGCAGCCGCAGCGCGGACAGTGCCGCCGAGGCGCCCTCGGACAGCTCGACACCCGTCGCCAACTCGGCGTTGCTGACGGTCAGCCGAGCCTCGGCCCCGACACCGCGCAACGCGGTGCCCCCGGCGCCGGCCGTCAGCCGGTCCAGCACCACCGCACCGTCCGCCGCGTGCACGGCCGCCGTAGCCGCCCCTTCGACGGTCAGCCCCGTGCCCTCGGCGTGCCCGCCCGCCTCCACCAGCAGCCCGGTCGGGGTGCCGGTGATCCGGCAGTCCTCCAGACGGGGCCCGGCGCCGGCCGAGACATGGATGCCCTCGCGCCGGGCCCCGGCGACGAGGCACTCGCGCAGTACCGGCGCGCCGCCCTCGCCGATCCGGACCGCCTGACCACCGGAACCGGTGAACGAGCAGCGGGTGAGGACGACTTCGGCCGCACTGGTCAGATACGCGTCCAGGGCCGCGCTGCCGCTCACCTCGACACCGGTGAGCGTGGCGCGCGCGTTCTGCTCCACGGCGAGGGCCGGCTTGCCGCTGCCGCTGATCCGGGTGGCCTCCACCACCGCCGTCGCGTGCCCGTTGACGCAGATCCCGTTGCCCCGGGCCCGGTCGAGCCGGCAGTCGCGCAGGGTGAGCCGGCCGTGCTCGGCCACCACGACCGCCGAGGAGCCGACCTCCTGGATGTGCGTGCCCTCCACGGCGTTGGCGCCGCCGGAGGTGATCACGATGCCCGCGCCCCGCGCGTTGGTGACCTGGCAGCCCCGCAGCGCGACCACACCGTCCTGCCAGGCCAGCACGGCCGCCCAGGCCTCGCCGGTGATCCGGCAGCCGTCCAGCGCGGCCTGCCCCCGGCGCACGTCGAGCACCGGGGCGTCGCGGTCGCTGCCGGAGAGCTGGAGGCCGGTGAGCCGCACCGCCTCCGCGTCCAGGACGAGGGTGCTGCCCGAGGCCGCCGCGATCTCCACCGTGCCGCCGGTGCCCTCGGCGGCCAGCGTCACCGCGCGGTCGATGTACAGGCTCTCGTCGTAACGCCCCGGCGCGACGGTGATCAGCGCGCCGTCGGTGGCGTCCGCCAGGGCGTCGGCGATGGCACGGTAGGCCCCGGGGCGGTCGGGGGACACCAGAAGCACGGGCCGGGTCACAGATTCGCTCCCTCGTCAGGCGCACTCAGGTCGCCGCTGTCGCCTTCGCCGCCGCCGGAGCCGCGCGGGCGTTGCCGTGTCACCGGTGCCCCACCGATCAGGCCCGGGGGTGTCCCGAGGCCGTCGTTGTCACCCCGCTCGTCCCGGCCCGCCGCGTCGTCGGCGCGCAACGCGGCGGCCGCGCGGTCGAGACCGTCCAGGGCGATCTCGTCCAACGGCACCCGCTGGACGTCCACCTTCCCGTCGGAGGCGATCTCCGAGGGCGACAACTCCCGCAGCAGCACCGGGCCTTCGCCCTCCGCGGGGCGCAGCACCTTGAACGTGGTGCCGGGCAGGAAGACCACCCGGTCCGGCTCGGCGGGGTCGATCAGATTGGTACGGCGGGCGGTGATCGACCAGATGAGGAAGTCGGTGGCGCCGTGCGGGCCGGGCCGCGGGGCGCCGTACGCCGTGCAGAACGCCCACTCCGTCACCAGCCGGCCCTCCCGGAACCACGCCCGCTCCGCCGCGCTCGCGCGGGCCCGCAGCAGCGCCGCGCCCCGGTAGGACGGCAGCCTGCGCAGCCCGGCCGCCACACAGCGGGCCAACGGCACGTGCGGACCGACCGCGGCGGCGCGTACGGCGGCGTTGACCCGCGCACCGTCCCCGGACAGGAACAGCCGTACGGCCACCAGGTCGGTGAGCGCGTCCGCCGCCTCGCCGCGGGCGCCGCCGCGCAGTCCCGGCGATTCCGACATCACCCGGGACACCGTGCCCGCGACCGCGTTGTACTGCGTGCTGAGCGTCCGCCGCACCCAGTCCCGCTCCTTCTCGGTGCCCCGCTCGGGGGGTACGGCGCAGGCGGACGCCTTGGGAGCGGGCTGCACGCGGACGCCGGGGACCGCCGCGGGAGCGGTCGTCCGGGGCCCGGGACCGCCGGGCGCGGCCGGTGCGGGAGCGGACGGCGCCGGCCCGTCGGCCCGACCGGGGTCGGCGGGCGCCACGGGAGCGGCGGCCGGGGAGTCGGACTCCAGCCGGATCGACGGCGCGGGCCGGGCGGCGGGCTTTGCCGCGACCGGCCGGGAGGCGCGGTCGGGAGCCGCCGGAGCCACCGCGGGCTGCGGCGGCAGCTCCGGTTTCTCGGCCGCAGGGGCGGGCGGTACGGCCGCACCGGTGCCGTAACTGCCGGGAGTGCGCGGGACCGGGCTCACCGGCTGCGGCCGCGGCTCCGGCGCGGGCCTCTGCTCCGCCCCCGGGGCGGGCCGCCGCATGGGTACGCCGGTCCGCGCCGGGCGGTCCGAACCCCTGCCGCCGGGCTCGTCCGCGGGGCGCGGGTTCTCCTTCGGCGGCTCACCCGGGTGCCCCGGCTCGGACACGGCCGGAAGGTCGGGCAGCGGAAGGCGCGCGGGCCCGGCGGGACGGGGCGACGCGGGCACCGGCTCGACGGGACCGGGCGTCGCCGGCACCGGGCCCTGGCCCGCGGCCGTCGCTGCCGGCCCGTCGGCGGCCGGCGCCCCGGACATCGGGTCCGGCCCGGTGCGCGGCGCCTCCCGCGGCTCCGCACCGGGCCGCGGCGCCCGCGGTCCGGGCTCGGGCAGGGGCGCGCCCCCGGTCGCGGTGGCGGCCGACGCGGTGGCGTCGGTCTCCCGCTCGGGCCGGCCGGCCGCCGAGGGCCCACCGGTCACGGGGACGTCGTCGCCGGACTCGACCCTCGGCAACCCGGCCCGCGGCGCCGCGGCCCCGGTCCTGGCCGCGGGGGGTGCCGCCCTGTGCGGTCTGTGCGGTACCGCCGCCGCGCTCCCCCGTACCCGGACGGTCGTCCCGTCGACATCCAGTCGCGCGAGCGCCGAAGCCGTGTCCGGCCCCTCGGCCCGTACGAACGCGTGTCCTGCCGCCGCGGTCGCGGCCGGGCTCCGCGAACCCCAGGGCGCCACCTCGGCGTTCCGGGTCCGCCCTCGGAAGGCCCCGGTGGCGATCGCCCGCGGGCCGGTCGCCGTGGCGTCCTGCGAGGACCACAGGTGGGCGTCGTCCGCCGGCACCGCCACGCGGCCCGGCTCGTCGGCCGGGGCGACGGTGAAGCCCTCGCGGCACTCGGGGTCCAGCCGCCACAGCATGTCCTCGGCGAGCGAGCGCATCCGCTCGGCCGCCTCCGGGGTCCCGCGGTCGTACAGGATCGCGGCACGGCCGGGCGCGGCCGGTACGCGACGCACCGCGTCGCCGTCCGCGGGCTCGGCCGGCGGGCGCATCCACAGCCCGCTCTGCACCACTTCGAGCACCGCGTCGGCGGCGTACTCGTACACACCGGTGGTGATCTCCGGCACCCCGAACAGGGGCCGGCGCAGGCCGAACAGGGCGGGCGGGGCGGGGACGCCCCCGGTGCGCGGGAAGTACATCAGCTCGCTGACGAAGGGCCGGTGACCGAGCGTGCCGTCCGGCCGCACCGCCGCCACCTCGGGCGAGGCGAGGCCGTCCCGCGACTCGACCGGCACGCCCGCGTACAGCACCACCTGCTGGCCGAGCGCGTCGGCGAGTTCCTGGCCCAGCGCCTCGGCGCCCTCGGGCAGCACGACGGGACCGAGGTGCAGGAAGCGCACCCAGGAACGCGCGGACGGCAGGACCGTCTCCCACAGGCGGGTCACGTCCGCCAGGGTCACCGGCGTCCCGCCGGGGCTGCCGAGGATCACGGTGAGGATGTCGGGATGGCTCGGCAGCCGGTCCACCAGGCGCCGGCCGCTCCCGGCGGCCGGATGGTCGTGCGGACTGCGCACCCACACCCCGCAGGGCGCCGGCTCGGCGATGCCGTTGCCGCTGGTCGTCCAGGGGCGGTCGAAGGTGGAGAACTCCCAGCGCGGCTTGGGGAATCGGCGCGAGTCGCGCTCCGCCGCACGGCCGGGCCGGAACCGCAGCCAGCCCGCGCCGTGCTCGCTCGGGATGAACAGACCGCCCCCGTCGGTCGGCAGCACCGCGCCGTCCGGGGCGAGCACCAGCCGGCCGAGCCGGTCCGCGATCCGCTGCGCGGCGCGCCGCGACTCCTGGGGCGTGCCGCGGCCGAAGACCAGGCGCAGGCTCTCGCCCCGGCCCGCCAGCAGCCGCGCCACCGCGTCCGCCGAGCCCTCCAGCGACCCGTGGGGGAGATCCACCACGGCCAGGGTGTGCTGGGGGTCGGCGGCGAGCCCCGCGGCGAACGCGGCGGCGTGCGGATCGGGTTCGCCCTTGGGGTGCACCAGCAGTGCCCGGCCCTCGGCCCGGCACTGCAACGCCGTCCCGCCCGTCCGGCCGGTGCCCGGTCCTCTGCGCATCCGCTCACCCCACCCGTGCGGCGGAGCCGGTGGCGGACGGATCGGCTGACACCGCCGGGACCGGGGCCTTGCCCGAGGTTTCGCCGGCACCCGAAGTGCCCTGCTGTTGAGCGGAGTCGGCCGAAGGAGGGAGCGTCGTCGCGTCCTGCCCCGCCTTCACCGTCAGCGCCGCCGCCGAGCGGTCGAGCACCGGTCCGTGCGGGAGCGCCACCAGCAGGCTCTCCGGCAGCGCGGTCGCCGCGGCGCCGCCGATGCCGAGGGACCGCGCGGCGGAGGAGCCCAGCGGGTAGACGATGCCCTGATCGGTGATCAGGAAGGTGTGCGGGTTCGCCACCCGGGCCGTGACCCCCCGCTGGTCCACGGCGTACACACCGTGCGACGGCGGCACCAGCACCCGCTGCTCCCCGGTGGCCGCCGGGCCGCCCTCCACGACGACAGCCGCGTTCAGGCGGGCGCCCCGCGTGCTCTCCCGCAGGCACACCGCCTGCCCGGAGGTGTCGACGGCCGGGGCGCCGAGCACGTCCGGCACCCCGCTGTCCAAGGAGTGTTCGGCGGCGACCCGGGCGGAGGCGATGTCGGTCACCGACACCTCGCGGGTGGCCGGCGCGCCGGGCCGGGCCGCGAGCAACGCGGCCTCGGAGGCGCTGACCTGGGTCACCCCGTCGACGGTCATGACGTACGTGTGCCGCGCGCCCGCCGCACTCATGGAGAACAACTGGCCCACGGTGACGGGCCGTCCGGCGATCCGTCCGGCCGCCGCGCCCATCCGGTCGAGCTTCGCCGGGGCGAGCGCCGCCCCGGTCGGTACGGCGGCCAGCCAGGCGGCGGACGCGGCCACCGGCCGGTCGCCGTCGAGGCCGAGCGCGATCAGCGCGGACTGCGCCGGCACCGGGTACTTGGTGCCCCGCCACAGCACGAACCGCCGGCCGCCCGCGGACTTCAGCAGCAACTGCCGTCCGGCGGGGAAGGCGCCCGCGTGCGCGCCCGGCGCGAAGTCGACCAGATGGCCGGACGGCAGATCCGGGCGCAGGCAGTCGGTCCAGGAACCGGCCAGCAGGGTGGCCGGGGTGGGCAGGGAGTCGGGCGCGCCGTCGATGCCGACCGGCGCGCCGTGCGGGACCCCGCTCAGCGCCTCGGCCGTGACGGTGCGTACGGCGGCGGCCTTGCCGGTCAGCAGCAGTGCCGAGGCGTAGTTGCGCACCGGGCGCAGCCGGCCGTCGAGGAAGAGGTAGCGGGTGCCGGTCTCCTTCTCCACGACGATCGAGCCGGGCTCGCGCCAGGCCGCCGTGGTCACCGGCGACAGCTTGCCGTAGGCCAGGAACCCCAGGGACAGCAGGACGACGAGTCCCGCGCCGAGGAAACTGCCCAGCGCGGCCCGCTTGGTGGGGCTGTCGCCGCGGCCGGGGTCGCCGGTGACGAGGGCGGTCGCCAGCCGGCCCATGGCGAACTGGTACGCCTGCATGTGATCGCGTCGGGTCTGCACGCTTCGGCCCCTCTCAGCTCGTCAGGGCGCGGAAGTAGGCGTACGCGTGCAGAACCTGGAGCAGCAGCGGCAGGAGAGCGATCGCGGTGGCCGTCTCCAGCAGATCGCCGCCGTGCCCCCACACCGGCAGCAGCCGGCCGCCGGGCAGCCGCCACGCGGCCACCAACAGGGCGAGGACCGCGGCGATCAGTACGGCCACCACCATCACCCGGGCGCCGTCGCCCGCCGCGGCGAACCGGGTGAGCGCCACCGTGACCAGACCGGCGGCCCCGGCGAGCACGGTCGGCACACGCTGCGCGGACCGGTTCAGACCGCGTGCCCGCAGCAGCACCGCGCCCGCGAAGACCAGCGGCAGCAGCCAGCCGATCCAGCCGCCCTCGCGGGTCATGTACCAGAAGCCGGCCGTGTAGACGAGCGCGGAGGACACGCTGAGGGTGTCCAGGAAGGAGCCCGCCGACTTGACCTTGCGTTCCACCCGCTCCTGCGGCTCCGGCTCGATGTCCTCCTGCAACTCCGCCGCGTCGTGCGGGAGCCGGGGCACCCGCAGCCGGGCGGTGCGCAGCGCGAGCCGGGGGCCGAAGTGGCCGAGCACGAACAGGGCGACCGCGACCACGGCGACCGCCTGAGCGCCGTGCCAGTGGGTGGCGCGCATCAGCCCGGTCCCCACGGCGGCGGCGAGCGCGGTGCCCAGCGCGGTGCCGGGGATCACCGGCGGCACCGGGCGCAGCGCCAGCAGCGCCACGGCCACCACCACGACACCGCCCGCCGCGGCCAGCACCCCGGGCAGCCCCGGCGCGAACCCGCCGTGCGGCCCCTGGCGGAACGTCAGCCCGGCCAGCGCGCCGAACGCGAGCGCGCCGAGACCGGCCACCAGCACGGCGCCCTTCTCGGCGGCGAGCCGGTCGGCGGCCACGCAGCCGGCGGCCAGCACCACGGCGATCACCCCGGCGCCGGCCGAGGCCGCGAGCCCCGGACCGAACCCCAGCAGCGCCCACGCCACCGCGGGCAGCGTCAGCACCGCCAGGGCGAGGGCCAGGCCCCGGGTCAGCGCGGGGCGCCAGCCGCCGGGCAACGCGGCCACGACGTGCGCGACCCCGTCGGAGACGTCGTCGAAGTGCAGCGCGGGCAACGGCTCGTCGGCGGGCCGCAGATGGAGCACCTCGCCATGGCGCAGGTGCGCGCTCGCGGGGGTGGCGTCGGCGTCGAACGGTTCCTCGCCGAGCCGTTGCAGCACCCAGGGCGTACCGCGGTCGGCCGCCTGTGCCGTCACATGACGCACCAGTACCGGCAGCAGCGCGGAGACCGGTGTGGTGAGCGGGATCGCCAGGTCGGCCCGGCCGGTGGGACCCACCACCGTGACCCGGCAGACCTCCGAGGCGGGTGCGGTGACCGCGGGGGCTGTGGTCATCGGACTGCTCCTGGGGAGGGGGAGGTTGAGGGGGCGGGGGAGAGTGGGCTGAGGTCGTTCACGACGGCACCAGCCCGGTCTGCACGAGCCGTACCGAACGCCGGGTGACGAGCTGCGCCCGGCCCGCGGGCAGCGTGCGCGGCTTGGCCTCGCCGAGGAACTTGCCCTCCTCCTTGGGGTAGGAGAAGAGCAGGCCGGGATTGCCCAGCTCCCACAGCCGGCGCAGCACCGGGTCCATCATGGCGCGGATCGATCCGGAGGTGCTGCGGGCGACGACCAGATGCATGCCGATGTGCAGGCCCTGCGCGAGCAGGGGCACGAGGGGCGCCATCGGGGAGGGGGCACCCGGGGCCCCGGAGAACAGGTCGTAGTCGTCGATGAGGACGAACAGCAGCGGCCCCTCCCACCAGTCGCGGCGGCCGAGCTGCTCCGGGCTGATGTCCGGGCCCGGCACCCGCTTGCCCACCGACACCGAGGCACTGGTGGCCAGTTGGGAGAGCGCGTCGCCGTCCACGACGTAGCCGACCCGGTACGCCTCGGGAACCGAGTTGAGGAGTCCCCGCCCCGGGTCGGCGACCATGATGCGCGCCTCCCCGGGGGTGTAGCGGGAGGTGATGGCGCGGATCATCAGGCGCAGCGCGTTGGTCTTGCCGGTCTCGCCGTCGCCGAAGACCATCAGATGCGGGTTGGCGGTGAAGTCGTGCCAGACCGGTTCGAGCCGCTGCTCGTCCCAGCCGAGGCAGACCTTGAAGTCGCCCTCGGGCGAGGGGAGATCGGTCACCGCGAGGCGGGTCGGCAGCAGCCGGACGCCGGGTGCGGGGCGGCCCGTCCAGAAGGTGTCGATCTCCGCGACGGCCGCCTTGGTGGCCGTCGTCAGATCGCCGGTCCCGCCCGAGCCGTCCAGGCGGGGCAGCGCGGACAGGAAGTGGTGGGCGGCCGCGGTCAGACCGCGCCCGGCCTGATGCGGTACGGCCGCCGCGGTCCGGGAGCCGACCTCGGACTCCATCGAATCGCCCAGCCGCAGCTCGAACTTGGTGCCCAGCAGGTCGCGCAGCCGGGGCCGGAACTCCGACCAGCGCACCGCGGAACCGATCACGTGCAGACCGAACGACAGCCCGCGCGCGGCCATCTCGATGACCCGGGGCTCCAGTTCCTCGTAGTCCTGGCGCAGTGTGCCCCAGCCGTCGACCACAAGGAACACATCGCCGTAGGGGTCGTCGATCTCACCCGTGGCCCGCAGCCCGCGGTAGGCCGCCATCGACTCCAGGCCGCGTGAGGTGAACTCCTCCTCGCGCTTCTCCAGCAGCCGGCTCAGCTCGGCGACCGTGCGCAGGACGCGGTCGCGTTCGAGGCGGGTGGCGACCGAGCCGACGTGCGGCAGCCCGGCGGTGGAGACCAGACCTCCACCGCCGAAGTCCAGGCAGTAGAACTGGACTTCCTCCGGGGTGTGGGTCAGCGCCAGGGACAGCATCAGGGTGCGCAGCAGGGTCGACTTGCCGGTCTGCGGGGCGCCGGCCACGCCGATGTGGCCGTCGGCCCCGGAGAGGTCGGCGACCAGCAGCTCGCGCAGCTGCTCGAAGGGCCGGTCCACGATGCCGAGCGGCACCCGCAGCGAGCCGAGTGAGGGATGGTCCGCCGCGCTCATGCCGCGCGCCGGGTCGGGCACGATGCCCGGCAGCAGCTGGTCCAGGCTCGGGGACTCGGTCAGCGGCGGCAGCCACACCTGCCGGGCCGGCGGCCCGCTCTCCTCCAGGCGCCCGATCAGCACCTCCAGGAGACTCTCCTCGTTCTGCTCACCGCCCGACGCCTTCGCGGCCGCCTCACGTGCGGCGGCGGCCGACGCCTCCCGGGCGGACTCCAGGGCCTGCTGCTCGGCGACGCGCTCGGACATCAGCGTGCCCTGCCGCTCCAGCCCGAACGGGGTGACCTCCTGCCCGGCGGCGGCCGGCTGCGCGGACCGCTCCGCCTCGCCCACCGGTTCAGGGGCCGCGCCGGAGACGTAAGCGGCCTTGAAGCGGACCAGGTTGGTGGTGTCCACCTTCAGATAGCCGTTGCCCGGCGCCGACGGCAGCTCGTAGGCGTGCGACACGCCGATGACACTGCGCGACTCCATGGCGGAGAACGTCCGCAGCGCGATCCGGTACGACAGATGGCCCTCGACCTTGTGGATACGGCTCTCGTCCAGCCGCTGGGAGGCCAGCAGCAGATGCACCCCGAGGCTGCGCCCGAGGCGGCCGATGGAGACGAACAGGTCCACGAACTCCGGCTTGCCGGCGAGCAGCTCGGAGAACTCGTCCACGATGATCAGCAGCGACGGCAACGGTGTCAGGTTCGCCCCGGCGCCCCGCGCCTTCTCGTAGTCGAACAGCGAGGAGTACCCGGACTCGCGCAGCAGTTCCTGGCGGCGGATCATCTCGCCGTTGATGGAGTCGCGCATGCGGTCCACGAGATGGATCTCGTCGGCCAGATTGGTGATGACCGCCGAGGTGTGCGGCAGCCGGTCCATGCCCAGGAAGGTCGCGCCGCCCTTGAAGTCGACCAGCACCAGGTTGAGGATCTCCGAGGAGTGCGTGGCGACCAGGCCCATCACCAGCGTGCGCAGCAGTTCGCTCTTGCCGGAGCCGGTGGCACCGATCAGCAGGCCGTGCGGGCCCATGCCGCCCTGCGCCGACTCCTTGATGTCCAGCTCGACCACCTCGCCCTCCTCCGTGACGCCCAACGGCACCAGGAGACGGGCGGACTGGGTGACGCGCGGGCGCCACTTGGCGGCCACGTCGAAGCCGCGCGGGTCCCGGATGCCCAGCAGCGAGGTGAGGTCGAAGTCCGAGTCCAGCGGCCGGTCCACCAGGTCCACGCTGCCGCTGGTGCGCATCGGCGCCAGCAGCCGGGCCAGCGTGTCCGCCTCGGTGCGGCTCAGTGCGTCGGCCTCGGCGGTCACCGTGTCGTCGCCCGCCGGGAATTCGACACCGGTTCCGCGGGTGGTGAGCCGCAGCACCTTCGGACCGCCGGTCATCGCACCCGTCGCGTCCAGCAGGACCACGTTGCGCAGCCCGCCGTGCGTGAGCCGCGACGTCTCCGGCATCCGTACGCCCTGCGCCACGATCACCACGAACGGCTCGGCCACGCTCGGCGAGGCATCCGGGTCGTGGTCGGGCCGGTCCCGCACCTCGGTGCCGAGCAGTTCCATCAGCGCGTCGTGGTCCTCGGCGGCGAGCCGCACCTGACCGGCGTCGTCCTCCTCGTGCGGGTGCGCGTTGTGCGGCAGCCACTTGAGCCAGTCCCACTCGGCCCGCGCCGAGGCCCCGCCCAGCAGGGCGATCCGCAGCTCGTCGGGGGAGTGGAAGGCGGCGAGCTGCGCCACCATGGCCCGCAGCAGCCCGAGCGCGAGCTCCGGCTCACCGGCCAACTCCACGCTGGTGAAACGCCGGAGAGCGACGGGGATCGGCAGCCGTGGCACCGTCTGGTGCGCCCTGGTGAACCGGCGCAGCGAGATCGCGGTCAGCGGCTCCAGGTCCTCCACCGGCTTGGTCTGCGGTGGCAGGAACTCCAGCGCGGCGCGGCGTACCCCCTGTCCGATACGGACGCGGGCGAAGTCCTCGTGCGCCGGGCGGCGTTCCCACAGCCGGGTGCCCATCACCAGCGCCCACAGCCGTCCCGGATCCGGGTTGTCCCACAGCAGGGCGGCCCGCTGCTGCTCGGCGGCCTGCCGGGCCTGCCGACGCTTCTGCGCGAGATAGCGCAGGTAGTCACGCCGCTCGGCCCGCATCCTGCGCCGGCGTTCGGCACCGGCCCGGCCGATCTGGGTCAGCGTCATGCTGACCATGGCGATGCCCATCATCCCGGACATCATGTACGTGGTCGGTCCGGCGCTGCGCATGGAGAACATCAGCACCATGGCTCCGGTGCCCAGCGCCATGGGCAGGTACATCAGCGCCGATCCGAAATCGGCGTTCGCCGGCTCCCCCAGAACCGGCGGCTCCGCCAGCTCGACCTGTCCCTCGGGGAGCTGCGGACCCTCGGCGCGCGGTGAGCGTCTGGCCACCACGGTGCTCAATGGCACGGACCTTTCTGAAGCGCTCACGCGGACATGGCTGGTCAACCACTCCTGCGTGGGCGCGGATTGATGCTTGGTGATGTGGAGGGCAGTGATCCACTACTGGGCAGATGATAAGCACGGGAAGGGCGGGCCGGGTGAACACATCTCAGCCCCGGGGCGCCAACTGGGAAATTTTGCTTGGCTTTTGAAATGGCCGATCGGCGTGGATTGCGACAACTGACACTCACTTTCCTCTGCTGCGAGGGGTGTTGATGACCACTTGAGATTCACCCGTGTACGGCGGGCAAGGGGTGAATCTCTGGCTACCGCGGCATGAATGCACGGCGCGGTCTCCGATTCCGTCGTCTTGAGTGACGTATGGGCTACGCACCGTGCCCGCGCTTCGGTGCTCGGGCGCGGGGAACTCGGAGAACCGGATGCCGCCGACCGCGCAGGAGGTGCCGTCGCCGTGGACGAGATGTGGGACGGACCCGAGAAGACCCGGCTGTCACCGCGCGAGCGGCTGGCCCTGATGGACATCGAGGCGCACCTTCGGCAGGACCGGGGCTTCGCCCGCCGGATGGGCGGCGGGGCCCACCGGGAACGGGGGGAGCGGGCGCACCGGCGGATCTGGCTGCCGACGGGTGTGTTGCTGCTGACCCTCGCGTCCGCGTTCTGCGTGGTCATGGGCATCAGCACCGCGGACCCCGGGCTGCTGTGGTGCTTCGCGGTGCTGTGGCCGCTCACCCTCTTCCAGGCGCTCCGGCTGCTGTGCAGGCTGGCGCGCCGCAGGGGGAGGGCGGGGGAGCGGTCGGGCTCCCGGCGCTGAGCCTCGCGCCGTGGATTCGCCAGGTACGGCCCGCGCCCGCACCCTGGCGGCCGTGTGCCCGTCCCTCCGCCGCGGCCGGGCGCGCCGGCTCCCCTGGCGATCGAGTCCTGCGTCGTGGAGGGCCTGCCCGCCGGGGGCGCGGTGCTGTCGCGCGTGTCCGGCACCCTGGACGAGTGCGGCGCCCGCCCCCGGGCGGAGGGGCCGCGCGGCCACCCGGAACAGGCGGACCGCCCCGATCTGATCGTCGTGCGGGTCCGGCCGGGCGTCCGCGAGGCCGTGCGCGAACTGGACCGCGCCCCCGCCGGGGTGGCGGAGCCGCCCGTCTGGCGCTCACCGATGGCCGATCCGCCGCGGGCCGTCGTGCCAGGATCTGCGCCAGGAGGTCCGCGCGCTGCGCCCCCGGCTCCGCGCGGCTCCGGCGATCGGGACGGCCCAGGGTGTGCTCATGGCCCGCTACGTCCCGCCCGGGGCCGACAGCGCCCTCCGGGCGCCGCGGCGGACCTCCCGGCGGTTCGACGTGCCGCTGCGGGCCCTCGCCTGCGCCGTCGCGGTGGCCCGCCCGCCCGACGGCCCGACTCGGTTCCCCGCCCGCCGCCCGTGCCCGCGCCGCGCATCCCCGCCCTCACGGACCGCGACCCCCGCCGGCGGCGACGGATGCGGCCGCGACGGGGGTGAGGCCGAGGCGATCGCCCGTGGGCGTGGGCCGACCCCGCCCAGGCCGAGACCCTCGGCCTGCTCGCCGCCGACACCGCGGCGTGGCCGGGCCTGGTACCCCCTGCACCACCTGCATCGCCGACTGACCTGCGCAATATGAGCGCGGCCGAGCCCCGGCCCCGGGTCCCGGCCCCCGGGTCATGAGCGCGGCCGGGCCCCGCGGGCGCCGGGCACCCGGACGCGCCCGGACAGGCGGCATGTGGCCCACGCCGGGCGCCCGCACGCCGTCCCGCACGGGGGCGGCGGCGCGCGGCCCGGCGCGGGCCACGGTCACCGATCGTCAGTGAGCGCCGAGTCCCCCGCCTCCGAAGGACCCGCTGGACCCGCTGCTCCAGCGCGGACGCTTCTGGTCCTCGCTGGTCTTGGAGTCCATGTTGCTCAGTTCGTACGGGGTGAGCGGGCGGCCGCCCTTGGGTGTCTTGGGGACCTCCTGGTAGTCCCGGTTCTCCCGGATCTCGTGCACCGCGCCCTCCGGCGGCAGCTTGGGCTGCTCCTCCGGGCGTGGGCGAGCGGACTCGCTGGACTTGACGCGGGAGGTCAGCCAGAAGCCGCCGGCGAGCAGTGCCAGCACCCCCATGGCCACGACGAAGAGCACGAGGCCTATGAGGCCGCTCGGCGCGGCCAGCTGCATCGATGCGGTGTTCATAGGAGAGGGATACCCCTCCGATAGTCGGATGAACCGAGCAAACGGAACAAACGCGACCATAACCGTCATGAGCCGGGTTTGTCCCGGTTCCTCGGGGCAACCCGCACGCTGTGACCCAGCAGGCTTCCCCGCAGCAGCTCTACCGGTTCCTGGAGGACCGCTTCAGCTGCGCCCAGGCGTGCTCGGAGTGCGCCCGCGCCTGCTCGGTGCGGGTCAGCATGGTCGATCCGGGCGGCCCGGAGTGCCAGGAGCGGGTGCGCAGGCTGGGGATCATGTGCGCGGAGGTGTGCGACGCCACCTGCCGGCTGCTGTGCGAGGAGACCAGGCAGGACGAGGAGGGGCTGCGGGGCCGGGTGGACTGGTGCCGCCGGATCTGCCTCGAATGCGCCCGTGCCTTCGAGGGGCACCCGGGCGCCGAGTCGGCCGCGATGGCCTGCCGGTCCTGCGCCGGCGCCTGCGTCGACTTCCTGGAGGCGCTGGCCTGACGCTTCCCAATTTCTGGAACACGTTCTACGGTGTGCGCCGTCAGGACCGCCCGTGGGGAGCCTGGAGGCGCCGTGCACCTCGATCACACGCCCGAGCAGCAGCGACTGCGCGCCGAACTGCGCGCCTACTTCGCCCGCCTGGTCCCGGACAACGCCTACGCCCGGTACGCCGACCCGGCCGCCCGCAAGCGCTTCTACCGCGAGACGATCCGCACGCTCGGCACCGACGGCTGGCTGGGCGTCGGCTGGCCCGAGGAGTACGGCGGCCGGGGCATGTCGGCGATGGAACAGTTCATCTTCTTCGACGAGGCCGCGCAGGCCGGCGTGCCGCTGCCGCTGATGGCGCTGAACACGGTCGGGCCGACCCTCATGAAGTTCGGCACCGAGGAGCAGAAGGCGTACTTCCTCCCGCGCGTGCTCTCCGGCGAGATCGACTTCGCGATCGGCTACAGCGAGCCGGAGGCGGGCACCGATCTGGCCGCGCTGCGGACCAGGGCCGTGCGCGACGGGGACACCTACGTCGTCGACGGGCAGAAGATCTGGACGACGAACGGCGACACCGCGGACTGGGTGTGGCTCGCCGTGCGCACCGATCCGGACGCCCCGCCGCACCAGGGCATCACCATGCTGCTGGTGCCTACCTCCGACCCCGGTTACTCCTGCACGGTCATCAACACCCTGGCCTCCCACGACACCACGGCCAGTTACTACGAGAACGTCCGTGTCCCCGTCTCCCGCCGCGTCGGCGCCGAGAACCAGGGCTGGCGGCTGATCACCAACCAGCTCAACCACGAACGCGTCACCCTCGCGGCGCACGGCACGATGGCCGTCCGCGCCCTGCACGACGTCCAGCGGTGGGCGGCACGGACCGAACTGGCCGACGGCCGCCGGGTGCTCGACCTCGGCTGGGTGCGCCGGCTGCTCGCCCGCACCCACACCCGGCTGGAGGCCCTGAAACTTCTCAACTGGCAGATGGTCACCGCCGTGGAGGACGGCACCCTCACCCCGCAGGACGCCTCCGCCGTCAAGGTCTACGGCTCCGAGGCCCGCCGCGACGCCTACGCCGCCCTCATGGAGATCACCGCCGCCGCGGGCCCCCTCAAGGAGGGCTCGGCGGGTGCCGTCCTGCACGGCGAACTCGAACGCGGCTACCGCTCGGCCGTCATCTTCACCTTCGGCGGCGGCAACAACGAGATCCAGCGCGAGATCATCTCCTGGATCGGGCTGGGGATGCCGAGAGTGCGGCGCTAGTGCTCTGCCCGACACGTCGGCCATCGGAAGAGCGTGCGGTCGCTGGGCTGCGGACAGCGGGCGAGGATGCCCAACTGACCCTAGGCTGAAGCAATGGACGGTGAAGAACACGTCTGCCCCGTCTGCGGGTGCTCCGTGGCGGAGGTCGTCCGGCGGTACAAGACCCTGGGCGTGTGGGTGCCGGTATGGGGCCCGGGCCGTGCCGGAATCCCGACTGCAGATTGTTCGCCCGGATGCTCGGCGGGAGTCGGGAGGGGTGCGTGCGAAGGAACGGCGCATAGGCGCCGTGGGCGTCCCACGCGTTCTCCCAACCCGGTGGTCGCCGGGGCGATGTGACCCGGCGTTCGACGGGTACAAGTGGGCGACCGCGCCGACGGACGGCGGGAAGGGCGGGAAGAAACCGGACGGTGCCACACCGATGCCGAGTGGCCATGCCTCGGAGCACCTCGCCCACGAACGTACCTGTCTGGCGTGGCCGCGCACGGGCGTCGCGGTGGCGGGCCTTGGGGTGGCAATCGCCAAGTTCGCCCCGCACCGAGGGGTTCACGTCGTGGCCTCGGGTGTGATCCTGGTCTTCCGCGGTCTTCTGGTCAGCGCTTACGGCACGATCCGTACCGCTCGGTCGGCTCGGTCGACCGGCAATCGGGGTCCGGGCGGTTCCTTCCGGCGCGGTCCAGCGTGATCACGTTCTGTGGCCGTGATCGCTGTCGGGGGGCTGCCCTGATCGGCTCCGCCTCGGGGGAGGGTACGGCCGGAGCGCTTCATGGCGCGCGTCTCCCCGTGCACGGTGCGCTCCTGCGCTCACCTGGCTCACGTCTCCGAAAGTCGCCTCACGTCTCCGAAAGTCGCCGGGCCGGCCGCCGATCGCACGGCGACGGGCGCCGGGCCAGGCCGGCGGCCTTGAGCGTGCCGGACCGGCCGGTCACAAGCCCATGGCCCGGGCGCCGGCGTTCACCGGGACCACCGGCCCGCCCCGCCCTCCGACTCGATTGAGGTTGCCCGGCTCACGGTACTCGTCGCGGAGGCCGACGCCCCGACGCCCCGGCGCCCTGACGCGTCGGCAGCCGGGATCCGCCACGAACGACCGGTGCCCGACACGGGAAGGAGAGCGCGATGACTGAGCAGGACCTGGCCAGGTGGCTGGAGGACTTCTCGATGGCGGACATCGCCGAGGTCGGCGGCAAGAACGCCTCACTCGGGGAGATGCTCCGCGAACTGGCGCCGCGCGGCGTACGGATCCCGAGCGGCTTCGCGACCACCGCGTACGCGTACCGGTACTTCCTCACCGCCAATGACCTGGGCCCCCGCGTGTCGGAGCGGATCGAGGCGCTGCACCGCGGCGCTGACCTGGCAGAGGTCGGCGAAGCGATCCGGCGACTGTTCCTGGACGCCCGGTTCCCGCCCGACCTGGCCGACGCCCTACGCCGCAGATACCGCGAGCTGGGCGACCGCCTGCGGCGGGCCGACCCGGACGTCGCGGTGCGCAGCAGCGCCACCGCCGAGGACCTTCCCGAGGCCAGCTTCGCCGGGCAGCAGGAGAGCTTTCTCAACATCACGGGCGAGGAGGCACTGCTGGCGGCCTGCAAGCGCTGCTACACGTCCCTGTTCACCGACCGGGCCATCAGCTACCGGGAACACCACGGCTTCGACCATCTGAAGGTGGCCCTGTCGGTCGGCGTGCAGCAGATGGTCCGCTCCGACCGTGCCGGAGCGGGCGTGATGTTCACCCTCGACACCGACAGCGGGTTTCCCCGGGTGGTGCTCGTCAACGCGGCGTTCGGCTTGGGGGAGTCCGTGGTGGGCGGCCGGGTCGACCCGGACGAGTACCAGGTGTTCAAGCCGCTCCTCGCCGATGCCGGCGCCGATCCGGTGATCTCCAGGACGGTCGGCGGAAAGCACATCAAGGTCGTCTACGGCGACGGCCCGCGGCAGCCCACGGTCACCGTGGCGACCACCGAGGAGGAGCAGGCGGCGCCCGTGCTCGACGACGTGGAGATCCTGCGGCTGGCGAGATGGGGCGTGCTCATCGAGGATCACTACGGGCACCCGATGGATATCGAGTGGGCCAAGGACGGCGACACCGGTGAGCTGTGTATCGTGCAGGCCCGGCAAGAGACCGTACAGGCCCGAAAGCAGGCTGCCACCCTGCGCTCCTTCCGGCTGAGGGAACACGGCGCACGACTGACGACCGGCCTGGCGGTCGGCGACGCCATCGCCGCCGGAGCGGTGTGCAGGCTGCGGAGCGCCGCCGACATCGGACGGTTCCGGGACGGTGCCGTGCTCGTCACCGAGACGACCGACCCGGACTGGGAACCGATCATGAAGCGAGCGGCGGCCATCGTCACCGACCACGGCGGACGCACCTCACATGCGGCCATCGTCAGCCGGGAACTCGGTGTGGCCGCCGTCGTCGGCACCACCGATGCCACCCGCGCGCTCGACGACGGCAGGGAGATCACCGTCTGCTGCGCGGAGGGTGAGGAAGGCGTGGTCTACGACGGGCTCCTCGACTACGACGAGCAGGACGTCGACCTGGCCGAGGTGCCTGCCACGACGACCAGGGTGATGCTCAACATCGCCAACCCCTCGGCCGCGTTCCGGTGGTGGCGGCTGCCCGCCGACGGCGTCGGGCTCGCCCGGACGGAGTTCGTCGTCAATGCGCATATCAAGATCCATCCCATGGCGCTGGTGCACTTCGACGAATTAACCGACGAGGCCGACCGTGGCCGGATCGCCGAGCTGACCCGTAGCTACTCCGACAAGACGGAGTACTTCGTCGAGCGGCTGGCCTTCGGCATAGCGCGCATCGCCGCCGCCTGGTGGCCCAGGCCGGTGATCGTGCGGATGAGCGACTTCAAGACCAACGAGTACGCCAGACTCATCGGCGGCGGACAGTTCGAGCCCGCCGAGCACAACCCCATGCTGGGTTGGCGAGGTGCCAGTCGCTACTACAGCGAGGGCTACCGCGAGGGTTTCGGCCTGGAGTGCCGGGCACTGCGCCGGGTCCGCGACGGGATGGGGCTCACCAACACGGTCGTGATGATCCCCTTCTGCCGCACTCTCGGGGAGGCCGACCGGGTCCTGGAGGCCATGGCGGCCCACGGCCTGGTCCGCGGCCGCAACGATCTGGAGGTGTACGTGATGGCGGAGATCCCCTCGAACATCATCCTCGCCGCAGAGTTCGGCGACCGCTTCGACGGGTTCTCCGTCGGCAGCAATGACCTGACCCAGCTCACCCTCGGTGTCGACCGTGATTCCGAACAACTGCGCGCACTGTTCGATGAGCGTGACCCGGCCGTCACCACCAGCATCCGGTCCTTGATCCGCGCCGCCCATCTCAGGGGCCGCAAGGTGGGCCTGTGCGGCCAGCGCCCCAGCGACGACCCCGGTTTCGCCCGCTTCCTGGTCGATGCCGGTATCGACTCGCTCTCGGTGACTCCCGACAGCTTTCTCCTGGTCAAAGACAACGTCGCCGCCGCTGAACGTGCCCAGCGACCGGCGGAACCGCCCCCGGCCGACGCGTCGTCCTGCTGATGGCCGTGCCCGTCTCCGCCGGCCGCCCCGCCGTCCGTCGCGGCGGGCCGGCGGCAGGGCCGGACCGTGGCCGCCCGCCCGATCTGGAGCATGTGTCATGGCTGCTACTGAGAAGGAACCGGGCAGACCGGACCCGTCGGCACGGTCTCCCGCCGCGCCGGACCCGGCGCCTCGCTACTGTCCCGACCCCGCCTGCCTCCAGCTCGAACACGCGGTGGAGAACCTCCTGGCCACCAGGCACGAGGTACGACGCACCCAGGGCCGGACGCGCGCGTTGCTGCGCGCGGTCACGCTGGTCACCGACCAGAACGAGCCGGCCGAGGCGTTGCGGCAGCTGGTGACCTGCGCGCGTGATCTGACCGGGGCGGCCTGGCCGGCCGCGCCTACGCCACAGGACGCCCCAGATCACCGGCGACGCCCGCATGGATGTGTACACCGGGGCGCGCATCCGCCGACCGAGACGAGTCCGAGGCCGGCCATGGCCGTTCCGCTCGCCGATCGCGACGCACCCGTGGGCGCGCTGTCCGTCGCGCGGGCGCCGAGCCGCAGGCTCTTCGGCGGAACAGGGGTGGAACTCCTCGCCTCCTTCGCCGTCCAGGCGGCGCTCGCCCGGCGCATGACCGGTACACCGTGCGGACGACGAGCGGTTGAGCCTCCTCAAGGACCGTGACCGCATCGGAGCCGACCTGCTCGATCGCACCGTCCGGGATCTCTACGCCATGGGCCTCGACCTGCACAGCGTCGCCGGGCGCCTCGACGTGGACCGCCGACAGGCCGTACTCGAGGCGGTCGGCCGTATCGACAAAATCATCAAGGACGTCATCGGTACCGTCCTCGACCTCCGGACCCGCCCACGAGGGTCGGACCGACGCTAGTCGGTCTCGCTCCTCTCCCATCGGCAGACCGGCAATCCGGAGAGATGCCGTTCCTGCCCCCGGCCGAACCGGCTCCCGCCGGGGCCATTCGACCCCTGTCGCCCGGGGAGGACCCGGTGGAAGCTGGTGAGCGGGGTACATGCCGACAGAAGGGCGTGTGGTGATCACACGAGTGCGGATGCCGCACCGGCATCTGACGCCCCCCGCGAAGCCGGGGTCGCCGCGCGAACCGTCTCCACCTCCGTCCCGGCAACCGCAGCCGCTCGGCGGACGGTGGATCTTCTGGTGGATCCTGATGACTTTCGTCGTCGTCCTGCTGCTCGCCCGCGCCCGCTCCGGGCCACACGCGACATCGCTCTCCTACAGCGACTTCGTCGGCAAAGTGGGCGCCAGCCAGGTGCGGACGGTCGACATCAACGACAGAGGCGCGATCAGCGGCACTCTGGCGGACGGCACGAAGTTCACCACTCAGGTCCCCACCGCACTGGGCACCGGCGCCCAGCTCCAGCAGCAGCTGACGTCACACCATGTGCAGATCAAGGCCAGCCAGAGCAGCGGCGGCGGTTCGGCGTGGTTGTCCGTGCTCTTCTCGTTCCTGCCGTTCCTGTTGCTGATCGGCTTCCTCGTGTGGATGGGGCGACGGGCCGCGGGGTCGGTGACCGGCGGACTGAGCGCCATCGGACGCTCGCGTGCGAAGATCATCGAGGCGGAGCGGCCCACCACCGGGTTCGGCGACATCGCCGGCTATGACGGGGTCAAGCAGGAGATCAGCGAGGTCGTCGACTTCCTGCGCAACCCTGGCCGGTACACCGCCGCAGGTGCCAAGGGGCCCCGTGGCGTGATCATGGTGGGGCCGCCCGGTACCGGTAAGACGCTTTTCGCGCGGGCGGTCGCGGGCGAGGCGGACGTGCCGTTCCTGTCGGTGACCGGCTCGGCGTTCGTGGAGATGTTCGTCGGGGTCGGTGCCTCCCGGGTGCGCGACCTGTTCGAGCAGGCCCGCAAACGCGCCCCGTCGATCATCTTCATCGACGAGATCGACGCGCTCGGGTCACGGCGCGCCGGCGGGGCCCGGCTGGGCGGCAACGACGAACGCGAGCAGACCCTGAACCAGCTGCTGTCCGAGATGGACGGCTTCGACCAGTCCAGCGGCATCGTCGTCCTGGCCGCCACCAACCGCCCCGACGCCCTCGACCCGGCCCTGCTGCGCCCCGGACGTTTCGACCGGCAGGTCACCGTGCCGCTGCCCAACCAGGCCGAGCGGGCCGCGATCCTCGCCGTCCACGCCCGTGACAAGACCCTGGCTCCGGATGTCGACATGGATGCCGTGGCGCGCGCCACGCCCGGCTTCTCCGGCGCGGACCTCGCCAACCTGGTCAACGAGGGTGCCATCAACGCCGTACGCGGCGACCGCACCCGGATCGAGCCGCACGACCTCGACGCCGCCCGCGATCGTGTGCTCCTGGGGCGCCGGGAGTCCTCCAACGCGTTGCTGCCCGAGGAGCGCCGCTCGGTCGCCGTCCACGAATCCGGGCACGCCCTGGTCGCGGCGCTGTGCAAGCACGCCGATCCGGTGGCGAAGGTCACCATCCTGCCCGCCGGCGTCACCCTCGGCGTCACCGAGCAACTTCCCGAAGCGGAACGCCACCTGTACAGCGAGAGCTACCTCACCGACCTGCTGGCCGTACGCCTGGGCGGGCGCGCGGCCGAACTCGTGGTCTTGGGCGAGGGATCGACGGGAGCCGCCAACGACCTGGCCGGAGCCACCCAGATCGCCACCCGCATGGTCCGCGAGTTCGGCCTCTCCCGCGAACTCGGCCCGATCGGCTACGCATCCTCCCATCCGCGTCTCCTCGGCGAGACCACCGAGGAGCCCGGCCCGCCGCCGTACTCGGAGCAGACCCAGCGCATGGTGGACGAGGAAGTCGCCCAACTGCTGCGCCAGGCCGAGCAACGGGCGATCACGCTGCTGCGCGACCACCGGCCGGCCCTGGAACACCTGGCCGGACAACTGGTCGCCCACGAGACCGTCGACGGCTCCGTCGTCCTCGACGCCCTGCGCCAGGTCCGGGGCCGCGCGGACGGAGACGGAAGAGACGATGCCCCTGACGCCGACGCATCGCCGTCCCCCGGGCATCCACCACCGAGTTCGCACACTCCACCCCGATGACCGCAGACGGTGTGCCGGCCTGGGAACGGGTGTCCCGGTCCACGCAGTCCAGGGGCCGCTGTCCCGGAGCCGGTGGCCGGCCGGGCTGTCGTCGCAGTGGACGGCTCCCCAGCCGACCGGGCGCCCATGGGCCGCTCAGTGCCGGATCCGGCAGTGGGGCGGGGGCTTTCCCTCCCCTGCCGAGCGGGTCCGGCCGAGGCTCAGGCCGATCCAGCAGGCCCATCCGATCGGCTGCAGCGCCCAGTAGCTGACGATGCGGTAGAGGAACGCCGCTGCGATCGCCTGACCGGGTGCCAGACCGTGCAGGGCGAGCAGCACCGAGAGGGTCGCTTCGGCGATGCCCAGACTCCCGGGCGTCAGGCGCAGGCTGCCCGCCAGCTGCGTGAGTGCGTAGCAGAAGAGGAGACCGCGCCACGGCACCCCGATGCCCAGAGCCCACATCCCGGCTGCCAGGCACGCCGCATCGAACGTCCAGTTCAGAAGGGCGAACAGGATCGGCCAGAGCCACGGAAGCAGTCCCGGTCGCACACGGCGAGCCTGGCCGACCAGACCGTTCAGATCCGATTCCAGCCGCCGGACTCGCCCGTACCGCGTGCCCGCGTACGTCCAGACACGGCACAGGACATGCCGGAAAACCGCCCAGCGGGAGAGGCCCAGAAGCACCAGCCCGACGGCGGAAGCCAGCAGGAGCACCTCGACCACCGGCCGTACGAAGGTGCCAGGGCCGCTCGGCCCCATGACGACCAGGCCGAGGACGAGCAGTAGAAACAGGCTCAGGGCCGAGGCCATGCCGGCGGCGACCAGGACAGCGAGAGCCAGCGGCTGGCCCGCGCCGCGACGGGACATGTACTGCGACAGCCACGCCGCCGAGAACGCCGCGCCGCCCGGCAGCGTGCCCGCCAACGCGTTCGCGGCCACCGTGGCGCAGGTCATCCCGCGCAGGCTCCACCGCACCCCACCCGCCCGCAGCAGCCAGCGCGGCCCGGCGGCGAAACACACGACCGACGCCGCTTCGAGTGCCACCGCGGCCGCGACACCCGGCAACCGGACACGGGCGATCAGGTGATACGCCTCCGCGAGCTCGTGCCGCCGGGAGAGCGCGACCACGGCCGCGGCCGCGAGGACCAGCCCCGAGGCCAGCCACCAGAGCCGGCCCGGCCGGAAACGGAACGCCGGTGAAGGGCCGCCGACCCGGACCCCCGATCCTGGCTCTGGCATCCGCCGTCACCTTCGAGCGCGACGGGGGAGGAGCGCGGTCCCGGTCCCGGTACGGCTCGCCCAGGGCCGTCGGCACGGGGGCTTCCTTCTCACGCGCGCTCCCCTTTCCCTGCGGTCGCCTCGGTGACGACCGAGTGAGCGGACGCACACCGGCTCCGCGAGCATTCACTTCGAGCGTATGAAGCGGCCCCCTCACCGCGCTCCGTGGAACGGGGGACCCCGTTTGGAGCGCGGCGGCCGGTATTCCCGGTGATCCCCGCCCTCGCGCGCCGACCGGTTCGTTCGTCCGCATGCGCTGGGAAGAGGACCGGGGGATCCTCGGAAGACAGAGAACGAATCGCGCCTGGTGTACGGGCGACATCCGGGACCCGTCCACACATCCGGGCTCCTCCCCGCCCTTCCAGCTTCTTACGATACGGAGGCCGCCGCCGTGCAGTCAGCCGTCACCGTGGGCCTCGACGGCCCGCCCGAGCGCGTGGTCGCCGCACGTCGCGCCCCGGACGAGCCGAAAGGCGCAGCCCCGCCCCGCGGCTGCCGCACGCGGGGCCGGAGCGGACCGTGGCGCGGGTGCGCGCCGAGCCCGTGGAGCAGGAGAGTCCCCAGGCGGCCGCGAACCGTGTCGGGCGCCACCCGGTCGCCGTCGTCCCCGATGACTGAGCCCGGCCCCGGCGTGCCTCGGGCCGACACGTCCGCGGTTCGGCCGGGAGCCCGGCACGACGGCGCCCCGCCGGCACGCGCGGCCGTGTGCGAGACCCACACCGCGACGCTGTTCTTCGTCGGCGACCGGGCCTACAAGACGAAGAAGCCGGTCGATCTCGGATTCCTGGACTACACCACGGTCGCGGCGCGCCGGGCCGCGTGCGAGCGGGAGACAACCCTCAACCGCCGCTTCGCCCCCGATGTCTACGTGGGACTGGGCGAATTCCGCGGCCCCGAGGCGCAAGCGCCCGAACCACTCGTGGTGATGCGCCGCATGCCGGAGGACCGCCGCCTCTCCCGCCTCGTCCGGGCGGGAACCGCCGTGGACGACGTCCTGCGAACCGTCGCCCGGAACCTGGCCGCATGGCACGCGGCGGCACCCCGCGGCCGTGACGTGGACGAACAGGGCACGCGAGACGCCCTGTCGGCACGGTGGGAGGCGAGCTTCGCACAGGTTCACGCGCTGGCCGCGGAGGGGGGCGTGGCCGACGACCTGACGCAGATCGAGCGGCTGGTGCGCCGCTATCTCGCCGGTCGCCAGCGGCTGTTCGAGGCCCGCATCGAACAGGGTCGGGTGGTCGACGGCCACGGCGACCTCCTCGCCGAGGACGTCTTCTGCCTCGACGACGGCCCCCGCGTCCTCGACTGTCTGGAGTTCGACGACCGTCTCCGCTATGTCGACGGCCTGGACGACGCCGCCTTCCTCGCCATGGACCTCGAACGGCTCGGTGCCCCGGAGGCCGCGGCGTATTTCCTCGCCCGGTACAGCGAGTACTCGGGGGACTCCGCGCCTCCTTCGCTATGGCATCACTACGTCGCCTACCGCGCCTTCGTCCGCGCCAAGGTCTCGGTGATCCGGTCCCGCCAGGGTGCCCCGGAAGCCGCGGCGGCGTCGCGGCGGCTCGCTTCCCTGGCGCTGCGCCACCTGCGCACCTCAGCGGTCGGCCTCATCCTCGTCGGCGGACCGCCGGGCAGCGGGAAGTCGACGCTGTCCGGCGCCCTGGCCGACCGGCTGCGGGTCACCCTGCTCAGCAGCGACCGCGTCCGCAAGGAACTGGCGGGGATCCCGGCGGAGCAGTCCGCGGCGGCCGGATACGGCGAGGGGCTGTACACGCCCGAGTGGACGGCAAGGACGTACGCCGCCCTGCTCGACCGGGCGGCCGTGCTGCTCGCCTCCGGCGAATCGGTCGTCCTCGACGCCACCTGGTCCGGTGCCGCACAGCGGGAAGGCGCCGCGCGTGTGGCCGAACGCGCCAGTGCGGATCTGGTCGCGCTGCACTGCCATGTGCCGGGCGATGTCTCGGCGGCCCGGCTGAGCACGCGCACCTCCGGCCCATCCGACGCCGGCCCCGAGATCGCCGCGGCCATGGCCGGCGGGGAAGCTCCGTGGCCCGAAGCCGTCCCAGTCGACACCAGCGGCGCGCTGGAGTCCGCCGTCGCACAGGCGCTGACCGCTGTACGCCCGTGGGGCACCGGACAGGCCCCGGTCTTCCACCGCCCCCGCACGGAACCGGACTGATGCCCGCGGAGCGCGATTCGCCTTCACCCCGGCTCACGCTGCCCGACGTGGGCGGGAAGATTACATGTACTGCCCCTCACCGCACGGCCGTGCTGATCGCAGGGGGACCGACGGAGCCCGCGGCCGAAGCTCGCCGGGCTCTTCCACGTTCCCCGGACAGGTGCGCCCTGTCATGGGCCGGATGGGGCCACCCAGGGACTGTTGCCGCACGCGGAGGAGCGGAGGAGGGCCACTCGGCCCCGTGCCGCCCGGTCACCGCCCGGCCGAACGGGGCATGGCCGACGCGGCCTCGCGTGTGAAACCCTCGATCGTTCGCCGCCGGCGCGTCCCAGGATCCGAGGACCGTCGACGGCCGTGCTCCGCGCGGAAGGCCCCCGGCGTCCGCCCGGCTTGCCTGACGGCCCGGGATATCGCGGGCCGCCCGCCCTGAAGCGATGAACTCTTCCGTCTTGCTCCGTCCAGTGCCGCCGGTAGCTGAGCGCCTGCTGACGGGTCAACGCGTCGCGGCACAGGTCAAGGGCTCCGGCGGCGTGCGTCTTCCTGGAACCTGGTCCTCACCTCGGGCCAGAGGGACTGGGCCCCTGTCGACGGCGCCTCGGCCGTGCTCATGGTGGCGGTGCGCCGGTCGTGCTCCTTCGTACCCGGCACACCGCCTGTCGGGCAGGAGTCGGCTCGTAGTGGTCGGAGGCCGTCATGCGGTCTTGGCACCAGGGGGAGAACGGCCACGACACGCGGGCCCGACGCCGTAGCGAAAGATCCAATTCGCACCACCACTCCGCACCAAGAACGCCTTGGCACGTCTTCCATGCTGAAACAGTCCGTCGTCACCCGCATGCCGGTAACCTCGGGGGAAGCCGCCCGGGCCCGTCCGACGAGCGCGTCCAGTGGATGCTCGCCAGGGCCGTCATCGGCAGCGCCCGCTCCGCACGCGTTCGAGGCGAGGCCCGGCGAGGTCAGTCCGAGGAGGCCGGGCGCCGCTGCCAAGATCACGGCCCGACCATGGTGAGGGACCGGGATGAACCCGGCGGTTCGGGACGGGCGGGCTTTCCTGAGCGAGGATGGACGGAGCGAGGACGCGGCCGGGTGATCGAAGGGTGTCGTTTCCGCCCCTCTCATGTGGGGGCCTCGTCTGCGGGCTCGCACCACTCACACGAAAGACATCGCAGCCGGCGCCCCCGGCGTTGACCGGGGAGCGCCCACCACCGGTACGTCCGGGGGCGAGCTCGAGCAGGGAGGCGCTGTGCGGGCAACCTTTACGCTGGGACGGATCGCGGGGGTCCGGATCGGGGTCCACTGGAGCGTGCTGCTCATCTTCGGCATCATCGCGTTCGGTCTCGCGCAGGGCCACTTCCCCCAGGTGTATCCGGGCCGTACCCCGCTGGTGTACTGGGCGGCGGGCCTCGGGACCGCCGTGGTCTTCTTCGCCTCTCTGCTCGCCCACGAACTGGCGCACGCCGTGGTGGCGCGGCGCAACGGGGTGGTTGTGGACGACATCGTGCTGTGGCTGCTTGGCGGGGTGGCGCGGCTGAAGTCGGAGGCGTCCAGTCCGGCGGCGGAACTGCGGATCGCGGGTGTCGGCCCACTGGTCAGCCTCCTGCTGGGCGGACTCTTCCTACTGGGCACCTGGCTGCTCGCCCTGGTGTCGGCGCCCAGACTCCTGGTCGAAGTCGCGGCCTGGCTTGCGGGCATCAACCTGCTGCTTGCCGTCTTCAACGCCCTTCCCGCCGCTCCGCTCGACGGAGGGCGGCTGTTGCGTGCCTTCCTGTGGTGGCGTACAGGAGACCGGCTGCGGGCGACCGCCGGGGCCACCGCGGCCGGACGCGGCCTTGGCTGGCTGCTCATCGCGCTTGGGCTTGTGGTGTTCATGAGAGGAGGCGGGCTCGGTGGCCTTTGGCTGGCTCTCATCGGCTGGTTCCTCATCGCGGCGGCCACCGCTGAGGGGCGGCAGGCGCAGTTGCGCGGTGTGCTTGCCGGTGTCTCTGTGCGGGACGCCATGACAAGGGACCCGCTCACGGTGCCCGCCACCCTGACGGTCGCGGATCTGCTGGCCGATCCGCGGTACCGGTACCGGCATTCGGCGTTCCCGGTGAGCAGTGTGGACGGGGCGACGGTCGGGCTGGTGACGCTGGACGGCGCCAGGCGGGTGCCGCCTGAACAGACCGGGACAGTGACGGTGGGCGCGATGATGGTGCCGCTGTCGCGGACCGCCGTCGCTGGTCCGGACGACTCACTGGCGGATCTGCTGCCCCGCATGGAGACCGGGGCCGAGCACCGCGTCCTGGTGATGGATCAGGGCAGACTCGTCGGGATCCTGTCGTTGTCTGACGTCAGCCGTACGGTGACCTGGCTGATGGGTGCCGCTCCGAGGAGGTGAGGAGTCCATCGCGGAGCCCTCGGTCAACGGCCCTTCCCTCACTTCCAGGTCGGATCGCCCCGGCGTGCCCGGCGCCCGAGCACCACGGCGCTGCGCGTGCCGCAGATGATCGAGGCTGTTCGGCGTAGCCCGCAGCGAGCGGTCCACGCCTGTCATCTCCGGGTATGCCGGTGCCGTGCGGTGGTGCGGCTGCCAACCGGCCCCGCCCGCCCTAGCATGGAGTTCTGGGCGGGGAAAAGGAGAAGCCGCCGTGGCGCAACCGCTGCCCGTGCGGGCGCACCGTGCCGGCGCTGCAACTCCACCGTTGAAGAAGTCAGCCTTCGCGTCTGCAGATGACGCCTCTCGGCTGCCGATTGCCTGCCGGAATGCGGAGGGAATTCGAGAACCCGTACCGGGCATGAGCCCACATCAGAAAGGTAGAAACCATGACCACTGCGCGGGACATCATGCACACCGGCGCCACCTGTATCCAGGAAAGCCAGACGCTGGAGGACGCGGCGCGCAAGATGAAGGAACTGGACGTCGGCGCCCTGCCGATCTGCGGGGAGGACGACCGCCTCCACGGGATCATCACCGACCGGGACATCGTGTTGAAGTGCCTCGCCAAGGGCAAGGACCCCCGGACCGTGACCGCAGGCCAGCTCGAACAGGGCAAGCCGATCACTGTCGACGCGGACACGGACAGCGACCGTGTCCTCCAGGTCATGGAGCAGCACAAGATCCGGCGGCTGCCGGTCATCGAGAACCACCGCCTCGTAGGCATGATCAGCGAGGCGGACCTTGCGCGCCGCCTGCCGGAAGAAAAGGTGGGCCACTTCGTCGAGGCCGTCTGCGTGGCCGCCTGAATTCGGGCAACGTGCACAGCCTGGTAAATACGTGCGGCTCAGGTGCGTCACCTCTCGTGGTGGCCGAGGGGCGACTCATCGGGAGGCTCTCCTTCGGCGGCCGCTTCTGGGGACTGATCCAGGAACTGACGGCTGACATGGCTTCGGCCTTCGGTGCCGTCCACCGCAACCCATAGGAGCCTTCGCGCGCGAACACGAGGAACGCTCAGTGAGGACAGGGAGATTCCTCGGAATGAGTCCAGGATGACGCCGCCGGTCAGGTGGCGTCCCTCGTGTTCCCCCCGAATGTCTGAACGTCGCCCAGATTCGGGACCATCGGCTCGGGAAGCGGCCGGACACGCAAGGAGCACAGTGGAAGGCAGGGGGACGCGAGCCGGCGTCCGCGCGGTGCGCGTCGCACGCGGGAAGGAACTGTCACGATGTCCGCCCAGCACAGCACCGTCAGCGAAGTGATGACACGCGATGTCGTCACCGTCGGCCCTGACACCCCGTTCAAAGAGATCACCTCCGTCCTGACCGCCCATGGCATCAGCGCCGTGCCCGTGGCCGACACGCGTGGTGCGCCCGTAGGACTGGTCTCCGAAGCCGACCTGCTCCGCAAGCAGGCCGAGCGATCCGAGAAGTACGGCGAGCACGAGAGGGCCAAGGCACGCGCGGAGACCGCCGCCGGGCTGATGACCACACCCGTGATCACCGCTCACGCCGACTGGCCGGTCGCCCAGGCGGTCCGGACGATGGACCGCCACCGGGTCAGGCGGCTGCTGGTCGTGGACGAGACCGACCGCATCATCGGCATCGTCAGCCGCTCGGACCTGCTGCGCGTCTTCCTGCGCCCGGACGACGAGATCCGCGAGGAGATCCGCGACGACGTCCTGAAAGGGATGCTGCGGCTGGGCGGCACGGAGGTGCAGGTCTATGTCCACGACGGTGTCGTCACCCTGCGCGGGGCGGTCGAGAATCGCAGCACCGCACAGATCGCCGAACGACTCGCCATCGGCGTGGACGGGGTCGTCACCGTCAGGCCGCTGATCGACTACACCGTCGACGACATGGTCGCGTAGGACCGACCGCCACCGCATGGCCGGTGCGCGTCAATGGCGACCGGCTCGTTCGGCGCCCGGGAACGCAGCCGACGACGCAGGCGACAAGTCGGGTGCATCGCGGATCAGGTCCGGCTCGCGCACGGATCGTACAGACGCGCGCATGGACGTCTGCGGTGTGGCAGGCCGCTGCAGCGATGTCTGGCTTTCGCACAGCGGACAAGGACTGACGGGCTGAGAGGAGGCAGGCAGGCGGAAGAGGCGCCATCAGGGCCTGACCTGCTGTGTCCGTACGGGGCCGTTCATGTCGCGATGTCCGGTGATGGACGTTGTACTGGTGGCAGGAGTGCTGTCGAGCGAGGGGAGTAGTCGTGTCGCCGTCTGAGGTTTCTCGTCCCGCGAAGCCGAAGACGGTTTTCGACCGCGACGCCGAGTGGGACGCACTCGTCGCGTTCGCCGGTGACACCCGGCCCGGACCCGGCCTCGGTGTGATGTCGGGACGGCTGCGGCAGGGCAAGACGTACCTCCTGAAGGCACTCACCGCAGCCCTGGGCGGCTTCTACTTCGGAGCGCAGCCGGCGGCTGAGGCCGAGTCTTTGCGTCGGCTTGCCGACGAACTGTCCCAGTACACGGGCACATCCCCGCCGAGCCCCTGGCGGGGCTGGGAGGACGCCGTCGACGCTTTGCTCGCGCTGGGAGACCGGCGTCCCGTCCCGATCGTCATCGACGAATTCCCCGAGCTCGTGAGGCAGAGTCCCCCGCTGCCCTCCGTCATCCACAGTGCCTACCGGCGTCTGCGCGAGACGGACTTTGACAACCGTGCGCGCCTGGTGCTGAGCGGCAGCGCCCTGCCGGTGATGCACCGGCTGTTCAGCGCGGCCTCACCGCTGCGCGGGCTGACCGACCTGGAACTCACCCTACGTCCGCTGGACTTCCGACAGGCCGCGCGGCTGTGGAACATCGACGACCCCCGCCTCGCCCTGCTGGTCCATGCCGTCGTGGGCGGAACGCCCGCCTACTGGGGCTACGTCGGGGAACGCCCGCCCGGCGGTCCGGGCGGCTTCGACGCCTGGGTGTGCAGAACCGTGCTCAACCCCCGGACACCCTTGTTCCTGGAGGCACATCACCTGCTGCAGGAGGAAACCGACCACTGGGACCGTGCCCTGTGCCACTCCGCCCTCGCCGCCGTCGCCTCGGGCTGCTCGACACAGGGCGAGATCGCGGAGCGCCTCGGCGCTCCGCTCACCGACGCCGCTCGCTGTCTGGCTCTGCTGCGGGACAACGGTCTGCTGCATGGCGAGCCCGACGCCTTCCGCCCGAACCTGATCCGGTTGCGCATCACCGAGCCGCTGCTGGCCTTCGAACATGCGGCCGTCTGGTCCTACCGCTCGGCACTGGAGCAGCAGGACGCCGGCGAGGTCTGGCGGCGCATGCGCCCCGTCTTCGACTCCGCGGTGGTCGGCCCCCATTTCGCCCAGATCTGCCGGGACTGGGTCATGGACTTCGCCGCCCCGACCGTCTTCGGCGCGCACCCCGCGACGGCCGCCCACGGCTCACTCCCCGACCCGGCGCGCAGCGCCGGCCGCGATGCACAAGCGGAGGTAGTCGTACGTGGCCCGACCGACACACATTCCTCGGCCCTGCTGTCCGTGGGGGTGGCGCGCTGGGACCAGGTCATGGACCTGCACCACCTGGAACAGCTCCGTCACCTCCTCGACCTCCTCGCCGCCCACGGTGAGGACGTCACCCACACCCGACCTGCCTGCTACAGCGGAGTCGGCTTCACCTCCGCGCTCCGCGCGGCCGAGGTCAACGGACATGTCGTGCTCGTCGACCTCGACCGGCTCTACCAGGGGCGGTAGACCGGCAGCAGCTGCGAAGCGAGCGGTACCCTGCGGTGATCCGGTTCAGCCGGAACCCCGCTTGCCGTGCCCGCCCGGGCAGGCGCTCCCGGTGCGCCGCCGGCACGGGGTTGCCGGCACTGAGGGTCAAGCGCCGGTCGTGACGACCACCCCGTTGCGCCGCGCCACCACGCGGGGGTGCTCATGGGGGTCAAGGGACGCTCCGGTGCCCCGGGAATCCACGGGACGCTCCGCGTCGTCACGGCGGGGACGGCAGGTCACTTGGTGCGGGCGACGAGGAAGTCGGCGCTGCCTGAGAGCGTGGTGAGGTAGGGGGTGTCCTCGTCGTCGATGCGGAGGCCGGTGCGTTCGCTGAGGGTCTCGATGAAGCCGAGGAAGTCCAGGGAGTCCATCTCGAGGGCGTCGCGGAAGGCGTCGTCGAGCCCCAGCCCTGCCAAGTCGGCGTCGGGGACGACCTGGACGATCGACTCCTTGACCACGTCGAGTGCATCGGTCCGGTTCACAGTTGCTCCGGGGTGTGCAGGAGGTGGTCGACGGCCGTGAGGTAGTGGGCCCCGACGGCGCCGTCCGTTGCTCTGTGGTCTGCCGACAGGGTGGCCGTGACGACGGGCCGTACGCCCAGCAGGCCGTCGACGGCGCACGGCCGGTCGACAATCCGCCCGAAGCCGACCAGAGCGACTTGTGGCGGGTAGATGACGCCGAAGACCGTTTCCACGCCCTGATCACCGAGATTGGTGACCGTGATCGTGGGGTCGGACACTTCGGAGCTGCGCAGCCTGCCCGTGCGGGCACGCGCGACCAGGTCCTTCAGGCCGTTCATCAGCTGCCGGAGCTCGAGGGTGTCCGCGTCGTGCAGGGCGGGGGCGACGAGACCTCCGCGGCGCAGGGACACCGCTACGCCGAGGTGTACGCCCTCGCCGGCGGTGTAGTGGTCATCGGTCCAGAAGCCGTTGAGCTCGGGCACCTCTCGGGCTGCCAGGGCGGCTGCCTTGAGCAGCAGGGCCGCAGGGAGTATCCGCTCGGCGACAGGGCTGCGCCGGTTGTGTTCGTGGAGCCAGCCCATCGCTGGGGCCATGTCGATCGTGGTGGACAGGTAGTAGTGCGGGATGTCCCGGTTGGCGCGGGTCATCAGGCCGGCGATCGCCTGACGCCTGGCTGCCGTCCGGTCCTCCGGAGGGTGTGAAGGACGCACCGGGACGGTGAGGTGCCGCGGGCCCGCGGCCGTGGGGCCGGGGGCTGCCTTGCGCACGTCCGCGGCACGGATGGCGGAATCCCTGCCGGTGCCGGTCACCGCGGCCAGGTCGACGCCCCGTTCGGCGGCGAGCCGACGGGCAAGTGGGGTGGCCCGTACACGCGCCTGCCCAGCCGCCGTCGTGGCGGCCGCTGCCTGCTCGACGTCGGTTCGGGTGAGACGCCCTCCGTGCCCGGACCCCTGGACGGCTGCCAGATCGACGCCAGTCCGCTCCGCGAGGTGTCGGACCAAGGGGCCTGCCTCGACGTGCCCGCGGTCCTGGGCCGCGGGCGGCGCGGATACCGGGGCCGGCGCGGGCCGTACCGGCGGTTTCTCCTCGGCCTTCTCGGGTTTTCCGGCACCCTCCGCCGCCGGTTCGATCAGCGCGAGCGGCGTGCCGACCGGCACCGTCGTGCCTGGCTCGATGAGCAGCTCTCCCATCCTGCCGGTCGCGAAGCACTCCACCTCGATCGAGGACTTCGCGGTTTCGATGACGGCCACCGGATCGCCCTTGCGGACCAGCTCACCGGGCTGTACGAGCCACTCCTGGAGCGTGCCCTTGTCCATGTCGGCGCCCAGGGAGGGCATGGTGAACTCGGCCATGGCTCAGTCCACCGCCCGGTGTGCGGCCGCGACGATGTCGGCGGTCTGCGGCAGAGCGGCTTCCTCCAGCCGCCGGGCGTAGGGAATGGGCACCTCGGCGCTGCACACCCGCTCGACGGGTGCGTCCAGTTCGTAGAACGACCGCTCGGCAATGCGGGCGCACACCTCCGCGGCGAGACTTCCGGTACGCCAGGCCTCATCGATGACCACCGCACGGTGGGTACGAGTCACGGAGGCGGCGATGGCCGCGTCGTCCAGAGGCCGGAGCGCGCGCAGGTCGATCACCTCGGCTTCGACGCCCTCGGCGGCCAGTTCGTCCGCCGCGGCGAGGGCTTTGGGCAGCGAACCCCCATATGTGATGAGGGAGATGTCCGTGCCGGGTCTGCGGATCGCGGCGTGGTCCAGGTCCACGGGGCGCGTGGGCGGGCGGAGCTCGCCAGAGAGGTTGTACAGGCTTCCGTGCTCGAAGATCAGCACCGGATCGGGGTCGGCGAGCGCAGGAGCCAACATGTGGCGGGCGTCCTCGATGGTGGCGGGGGCGAGGACACGGATGCCGGGGATGTGGGCGTACCAACCCTCAAGGCTGTGCGAGTGCTGGGCGGCGAGCTGCCGTCCGGCACCCGTGGTCATCCGGATGACGATCGGTACGGGCAGTTGTCCTCCGGACATGTGCAGCAGGGTTGCGGCGTTGTTGAGGATCTGGTCCAGTGCCAGCAGACTGAAGTTGACGGTCATGATCTCAACGATGGGCCGCATCCCGGCCAGGGCCGCGCCGATGCCGGCGCCCACGAACGTGGACTCCGACAGGGGGGTGTCGCGGATGCGTTCGGGGCCGAACTCCTCCAGCAGGCCGAGGCTCACGCCGAAGCATCCGCCGTAGCGGCCCACGTCCTCGCCCATGAGAAAGACGCGGTCGTCGGAGCGCAGGGCCTCACGGATCGCCTCGCGCATCGCCTCTCGGTAGGTTGTCTTCGATTTTTCCGTCCCGTCGGCTCCCATGGTCAGCTCACCGGCCCCGTCGAAGCACTGGTGACATGGCGGAGAAGGTTCTCGACCGGCTCCTCGGGCGCCTTTTCGGCCGCTTCGACGGCGTGGTCGATCTCCTCGGTGATCTTCTGCTCGATCCGTGCGAGCTCCTCGTCGACGGGCTCGCCGTTCTCCCGCATGCGTTCCATGAGCCGGTTGACCGGGTCTCGGTCCTTCCACTGTTCGATCTCCGCTTTGCCGCGGTAGCGGTCCGGGTCGTACATCGAGTGGGCGCGGAAGCGGTACGTGCGAAGTTCCAGGAAGTGCGGCCCGGTGCCGGTCCGGATCCCCTCGACGGCCCGTCGTGAAGCCTGCTCGACGGCCTCCACGTCCATGCCGTCCACGGCCCAGGCGGGCATGCCGTAGGAGGCGGCGCGCATCGCCAGATCGGTCTGCGCGTGCTCCCGGGTGAGGGCCGTGCCCATGGCGTAGAGGTTGTTCTCGCAGGCGAGCAGCAGTGGCAGATTCCACAGGGCGGCAAGGTTTGCCGTCTCGTGAAACTCACCCTCGGCGAAGGCACCGTCGCCGAAGAAACAGCAGGTGACACGGTTCTGTCCGCGCATGCGGTCAGCGAGGGCGAGACCCGCGGCCAGCGGGAGCCCGCCGGCGACGATCGCGCTGCCGCCGTAGAAGCGGCGGCTCGCGTCGAACAGGTGCATGGACCCGCCCCGCCCTCCGCTGCAACCGGTGGCCTTGCCGTACATCTCGGCCATGACGGCCTCGGCTGCGATGCCGCGGGCCAGCGCGTGGCCGTGCTCGCGGTAGGTGGAGACGACCGCGTCCTCGGATGTCAGTGCCTGGTTGATCCCGACGGCGACGGCCTCTTCGCCGATGTAGAGGTGGACGAAGCCGCGGATCTTCGCGGCGCTGTACAGCTCGACGCAGCGTTCCTCGAAGCGTCGGATGCGCAGCAGCGACTCCAGCAGGTTCGCTCGGTGCTGGGCAGCCGACCGGTCGGCAGGAGGCGCGGTCCTCGGGCCCTGTCTGTTTCTCGCGGTCTTCTTCGCAGGCTTCGGGGCAGCCGTGGCCTTCCGGGTGCGTGCGGGGCGCGCCAGACTCATGCGGATCCCTCCAAGGTGGACAGGTCCCCGACAGGTAGGCCGAGTTCACGTGCACGCAGCAGTCGGCGCATGACCTTGCCGCTGCGGGTCTTGGGTAGGTTCTCGTCGAACGCGATCTCCCTGGGCGCGACGGCGGGGCCCAGCCGCCTGCGGGCGAAGGCCAGCAACTCCCGTTCCAGACCGGCAGACGGCTCGATGCCGGGGCGCAGCGAGACGAACGCCTTCACCACGTTCCCGGCGACGGGGTCGGGCCGGCCGATCACTCCGGCCTCCGCGACGGCCGCGTGCTCCATCAGCGCGCTCTCCACCTCGAACGGGCCGATGAGGTGCCCCGCCGACTTGATGACGTCGTCGGCACGCCCCACGAACCAGTACCAGCCGTCCGCATCCCGCCGGACCAGGTCGCCGGTCAGGTACCAGCCGTCGGCGAACGCGGCCTCGTACCGCTCCTTGTCGTGCAGATAGCCGCGGAACATCGACGGCCAGCCCGGACGCAGCGCCAACTCGCCGTCGGCGTCAGGGCTTTCCACCTCCCGCACCTTGCCGTCGATCACCAGGGCCCGTCCGTCCTCGCCCTGTTGCAGTACCGCGGCTTCAACGCCGGGCAGGGGGCGTCCCATCGAGCCGGGCCGGATGTCGCAGGCAGCGAAGTTCGCGATCATGATGCAGCCGGTCTCGGTCTGCCACCAGTTGTCGTGCACCGGCAGTCCCAGCACATCCTGGCCCCAGACCACGGCCTCGGGGTTGAGAGGTTCGCCGACGGAGGCGATGAAGCGCAGGGCCGACAGGTCGTAGGAGCGCGGCAGGTCGTACGGGCCCTCGCGTGGGGTCACGCGCATGAGCATCCGCAGGGCGGTGGGCGCGGTGTACCAGACGGTGACCTTCTGCTCGCCGAGCACGCGGTACCAACGCCGGGCTTCGTAGTCGCCCTCGTCGACGACCACCGTCACGCCGTGGACGAGGGGGGCGATGATGCCGTACGACATGCCGGTCACCCAGCCGGGGTCGGCGGTGCACCAGTACACGTCCTCGGGGTGCAGATCCAGCGCGTACGCGGCCGTTGCGTAATGGGCGACCACCGCTTCGTGGACATGGATCGCGCCCTTGGGAGTGCCGGTGGTGCCACTGGTGAAGTGCACCAGGGCCATGTCCTCGGGCGAGGTCGGCGGGATCGTGAAGGTGTCCGGGGCAGCGGACATCAGCTCGTCGAAGGAGACCGTGCCGGGCAGGTCCCCGGCGCCGGGCCCGACGATCACGACGTGTTCCAGCCCGGGCAGCGATGTCCGGCGCTCGGCCACCTTGCGGTGATAGAGGGCCGCGGTGGTGACCAGGACCTTGGCGTCGCCCAGGCGCAGTCGCTGCTCCACCGGGTCGGGACCGAAGGCGGAGAAGAGCGGGCACAGCACGCTGGTGTTCTTCAGCGTGCCCAGCACCGCGGTGTAGAGCTCGGGGCAGCGACCGAGCAGGGTGAACACGCGGTCGCCATGGCCGACGCCGAGCGACCGCAGGACGTTCGCGAAGCGGGACGTACGACGAGCCAGTTCGCCGTAGGTGACGGTCGAGACGGTGTCGTCGCGGGAGACGCACTTCAGGGCGGGCTTGTCCGCGCGCTCCGGACCCGCATGTCTGTCGACCGCCTCGTACGCCATGTTCAGACCGCCGGCGGGCAGACCAGCCAGCGCGCCACGTGCCCGCGACCAGGTGAAACCGGAGCGAGCCTGGTCGTAGTCGGTGAGGCGCGGCGTCACACGGGGTGCAGCGTCCTTGCGGATCATCTCCCTCGGCATATGGCGCTCCTCCCGACACCTGGCCCACGTCTTCAGAATCGCCGAGCCCCTCCCGGACCGCATCGCGACGGGGCGTCGGCTACGACCCGTCTGCTGGGTGGCCGTGCCGCGGGTCCGGTGAATGACCGGGCCCTTCGGCTCCCTACGGAGCGCGCTGGTCGGACACGCAGGAGGTGACTCTCGTGTTTCCCGGGCCGGACGCGCTATCTGGCGTACCTCGAAGAACGGCCGGTCCGGGCCTGGCGGCGCTGGGCACCAGCGCGGAGGCGCGGCGCCGGTATCGATCTGCCGCCCGGGCAGGGGGGCGTGCTTTTGCGCCCCAGCCGCGGTATCTCGGTCCCGACGAATGCCGCTCCCGGCTTTCCCCCCACGGTGTGGGGCGCATCGCGGTGTCGACACCCGACGGCCCGGCGGTCGTCCCGCGAACTAGGAGGTCATCGAAGATGCGAGCGCCTTTCGGACCGCGCCCGAGTCCGAACCTGCGGCGAGCGACCGTGGGGACGGACATCCCTCCCGCGCCATCGGTGTCCGCCGTCGGCGGACCTGTCACCGTGGGCTTGCCGGCCCGGCCGGATCCTCGGACGCACCGGTCAGATGGGGTTCGGCGTCCACAACCCCCCTCTACGGCGAGGACGAGGCGCACGGCCACCGAGATGAGCGCGGTGTCCTGGATCCTGCCGCGGAGGGTGACGACGCCCTCGTGCACGTTCACGTGGATGGTGTGGCTGAGGGCGGGGAAGAGGTGGGACACCACCGTGCGGCGGACCTCCTCCTCGATGCTCTCGTCGGACCGGAGGAACACCTTCAGCAGGTCGCCACGGCTGATGATGCCTTTGGCGCCGGGGCGCACCGTGAGGGGGGTGCTCATGAGTTCCCCGGCGGTCACCGCTCCCGCCTTGGCGAGGTCGGACATGCGCCGGCGCTGCTCGTAGAGGCTCGGCACGCTGTCGCGGAACTCCTCCTTGGCCAGCAGATCGGCTTCGGAGACCACGCCGACGACGCGCCCCTCGCCCTCCAGGACCGGCAGGGCGCTGACCTTCCACTGCTTCATGGTCTCGACGATCTCCTCGAACGGCGCGTCGCGTCCCACGGTCACCACCGTCACGGTCGTCACATCACCCACGATGTGCGGGGTCTCCGGCGCTTCAGATCGCCTCCTCCATGTCCGAGACGCGCGCAGCGGCCCCCTCACCCTCTCCTTCCCGGCCGTATGACTCCACCATCGCCGCAATCCGGCACGGCGCAACCCGGGCCGACGAGCCGCTCCGAGGGCCGGTCCGCATGTCGCGGCGGCACCTGGGCGGCGCACCGGTAGTCATAGGGGGGTGCTCGCGGTGGCCGCGCAGGAAGGCGGTGAGGGCGATGGAATTCCCGCTGGTCGTGGGCGTCCGGCGGATCGGATTCCAGCCTGCTGTCGTGTGACTGCCTCGCCCACAGGGTTCGGCAACGCGGCGGACCGGCGGGAGAGCCGCCGGTGCCCGCGTGGCTTGAAGGACCGGGTGGCCGATCGGAGAGCCACTGCCGCCGCGTGATGCTGGATGCGGTCCGCCACGGGGTCGACAACGGCGCGAAGAGGGCCGATCTGCCCCCGGATTTCCCGCCGTATCTGCGTGCACGCTTTCGCCCGCCGCTGGCAGGTGACGGGTCTGTTCGCCGAGTTTCCACGACCGACTGCGCGTCCGCGTGCGGGACAAGGAAGACCGGAAGGCGGGCCCGATGGCCGCGATCGCGGACTCGCGGTCACCGCCGGCGGCGACGGACATCCCGTGGTCCACACGCGAGTTCCAGCGGTTGTCGAATCCGCCTACGGCCTCGGCGGGTGCGCCGCGTGAAGGGTCAGCATCGCGCCCACTGCTCCTTGGTGATCTCGTACCGCACGCCCCCGTGCTCGGCACCCTCCACCATCTCCATGTCGGGGGGAGTGGGGATGGTGTCCGTGAGCGTCATGCCGAGCTTCTCCATGACATTGCGCGACCCGCGGTTCACGCTCATCGTCTCCGCCCAGACCATGCGCACTCCGAGCCCGGTGAACCCCTTGCGCAGCAGCGCCCGCGAGCCCTCGGTGGCGTAGCCCCGGCCCCAGGACGGCTGCCGCAGCCGGTAGCCCAGCTCGGTCCGGTCCCGCGGTCCGTCCGGCTCGGGCCGCAGGCAGAACCAGCCGACGAACGCCCCGCCCTCCCTCTCGTACGCTGCGAACAGCCCCAGATCGCCGTCCCACTTCTCGTAACCGGCGATGATGGACGGCAGATGGCGTTCGCGGACGATCTCCGGCTCGGTCGCCTCACCCCCGGACAGGTAGCGCATCACCGCCGGGTCGCTGTCCAGCTCGATCAGCAGATCGGCGTCGTCGGCGGTGAATCGGCGCAGGGTCAGGCGCTCGGTCTCCAGGTAGCTGTCCACGGAGCAGATCATGCCCGAGCCGGGCAGTGCGTCCAACGGGTTTTCCGCGGGCCCGTCCGGCGCCGGTCCACGGGGTGGGCGTCCGGTCCTGCCCGACCTGCTCGGCGAGGACGGCGTCGAGCGGCCGAGGCGGCCTCGGCGGGGGTCTGCGCCTGCCTGTCACGGTGGCTGGGAACCGGAAGACCACGCGTCCGGCGAAAGCGCCGCGTGGGCAGGATGCGGGATCCCGGTGGCGCGTCTGTGCGCCGTCCGGGTCAGCCGACGGCGGGATATGCGTGATTTGTCCCTCGCGTGCCTCTACGCTTCGCCGGGGCTCACCGCCCGCCACCGGCACCCACAAGCCCAGAGAGGACTCACGCCATGTCGGCTCCCGTGGTCGTCATCACCGGCGCGCTCAGCGGAATCGGGCGTGCCACCGCCGTGGCCTACGCCCGGCAGGGCGCCGACGTCGTGGTCTCGGGCCGGCGCCCGGACCCCGGCAAGGAACTCACCGGGGAACTCGAAGCGCTGGGCGGCCGGGCCCTGTTCGTGCGGGCCGACGTGCGCGTGGAGGACGACGTCCGCGACCTCGTCGACCAGGCCGTCGACCGCTTCGGCCGGATCGACGTCGCCCTCAACAACGCCGGCACCGAGGGGCGGTCCGCCCCGATCACCGCCGTCACGGCCGACGACTACGCGGCCGCCTTCGACACCAACGTCAAGGGAACCCTGCTGTGCCTCAAGCACGAGTTCCGCGTCATGCGGGAGCGCGGCGGCGGCAGCATCGTCAACGTCAGCAGCGTGTACGGGCGGATGGGGTACCCGGAGATCGCCGTCTACGCCGGCAGCAAGCACGCCGTCATCGGCATCACCAAGGCGGCCGCCCTCGAAGGCGCGGCCCACGGCGTCCGGGTGAACGCCATCGCTCCCGGTTTCACCCGGACCGGGATGTACGAGCGGGTCACCGGGGACGAAGGGACGCGCGAGGCGGTGAACTCCGTGCTGCCCATGCACCGGCCGGGCACCCCGGAGGAGGTGGCCGACGCCGTGCTCTTCCTCGGGTCCGGCCGGGCGGCGTACATCACCGGCCAGACCCTCACCCTGGACGGGGGCCTCATGGCGGGCTGGCCGCTGTTCCCCGGCGCCTGACCCGGCCCTCGGCCCCCGCCGGCTCACCTGCTCACCGCTGCCCGCCCGAGCCGCTGGCCGTCCCGCGCGACCTCAGTTCCGCGCCCCGGCGGCGCACGGCGCCCGGGGTGCGCAGTTCATGGTCGAGCAGGCGGGCGGCGAGACCTTCCCGGTCCTCGGGGGCGAGGGCGGTCACCGCGGCGATCAGCTTCTTTGCCGTGGCCTCGTCGATGGTGGCCGGGAGGGGGGCCTGGCCCAGGAGGCGAGCCGTCTTTGGGTCCAGCGGGGCCGGGTCCTCGACGGCCGGGACGAGCGGTGCGCGGCGCAGGTGCCCGGCGGCCTCGTCCGGCAACAGGTCGGCGTAGCGCGGGAGTTCGGTGTCCGGAGCGATCAGCAACAGATGCTTGGCGATGAGGGCGGCCTCCGGGAAGGGGGTGCGTACGGCCAGCGGGGCCAGGGTCCCGGGGGGCAGGCCCAGGACGCAGCCCGCGTGCAGCAGCACCTCGCGGACCCGGGTCGCGGCGGGTACGTCGGGCAGCAGGGCGCCGGTACGGGCGAGGAACCCGGCGACGGTCTCCTCGGCCGCCGTGCCGTCGAGGTGCCCGGTGCCCCGGTAGTAGCGCGTCAGGTAGGCGTACCACCAGGCGAGCTGGACCTCGTACAGCTCGGCCACCACCGACTCGTAGGCCTGCCGCGGGAGCAGTTCGCGCAGGGCCGGCACCAGCTCGCGGTAGACGAGGCGGACCCAGGTGTGCGGGGAACGCTGGATGCCCCAGCACTCCCCGTGCGCGTAGTCCCCGATCAGCTCGGCGACGCTCAGCTCCCCGGCGGCGAACTCGGAGCGCACCGAGGTGCCGGCGACCTCGAAGCGGTAGAAGTGGTCGGCGGACGCCGGGGGCCGGGGCGCGGGCAGCACCTGGTCGATCAGGTGCTCCAACTCCGAGTAGCGGGAGTGGAGTCGGCCGAGGTCGAGCGGCAGGCGCGGGAAGAGCGGGTCGGTGAAGCGCCGTTTGAGCTTGGCGATCTCCTCCGACAGCGCCTGGTAGAGGAAGACCTTGTCGAAGCGGTGGCTGAACGACAGCCCGATGTAGGGGAAGACGGTGCAGCCGCGGCACTCCGAGCGGTGGCCGACCTCCTCGTCCCGCACCCGCAGGAACTCGGGGTCCTCGACCAGTTCGCGCAGCGCGCGGTCCCAGGCGACCGAGTTGTCGAAGGCGTGGTAGCAGGGCAGGACGAGGCGCCCGTCGGGGCCGACGGTCAGGATTCGCTTGTTGGCGTAGCAGTCGGTGGGCGCGGTCGGGTCCAGGGTCTCCATGTACTTGCGGAAGTGCAGGTTGACCAGCGCGAACGGCTGGTGCAGCAGCCGTATCAGCTCTTCGGCGATCGGGCCGCCGGTCGGCTCCGACTCGTCCATCCGCCCGGCGCGGCCCGCCGTGGCGTCGGCGAGCGGCCGGCCGTTCTGTTCGATCAGCTTCAGTTTGCGGGCCGTGCGGTTGGTGTCGCGCACGGTGTCCTGCTCGTCGAAGTACTCGAACATCCCGGAGAAGTACACGGTGGTCCGGTTCTCGTGGGCGAAGCGCAGCAGGTCGGGTATCTCGTCCACGTTCTCCCGGGTCACCACGCAGATCAGCTTGAGGTTGCCGCTGCCGGTGGCGATGACCTTCCGGATGACGTCGAGGGCCCGGTCCAGCGTGGGCACCCCCCGGATCCGCCGGTACCGGTCGGGCCGCAGGGTGTCCAGGGAGACGTTCATGGTGTCGACGTGCGGCACGATCGCCTCGATGTGCTGCGCGAAGCGGATGCCGTTGCTGGTTATCTCCACGGCCATGCCGAGCGACTTGGCGTACTGCACGACGCCGTCGATGTGCGGATGCAGAACCGGCTCGCCGCCGGTGAAGTCGACGTAGCGCACCCCGAGTTCGTACAGCTCGTCCAGGATCCGGCGGCCCCGCTCCAGGGTGAGTTCCTCATAGCCCTTGAACTTGTCGTCCTGCCAGACGTTGCAGTAGCCGCAGAGCGAGTTGCAGCGGAAGGTGATGTAGAAGCGGGCCGAGGTCAGCCGGCCCCGGTCGGTGGTGGTGCTCGCGGTCACGGTCGGTTCTCCGTCGGTCGGTACGGCGGGGGAGAGCGGGCGAGAGGTCCCTGTCGGGGGAGTCCCGGGGGCGGTGGAGCCGGGCCCCTGGGTGCCGGTTCGTCAGGGCAGCGGGGTGCCCCGCGCCGTGATCCACAGCTCGTACCACTCCTCGTGCGTGAGGTCCGGTGCGCGCAGTGCCGCGTCCCGGCAGGCGCGGATCCGGTCGGGGCGGCTGGTGCCGATGACCGGGACGATGCCGGCGGGATGGCGGGCCAGCCACCACAGCAGGACCGTCTCGGGGGTGGTGTCCTTGCTCCGGGCCAGCCGGCGCAGCAGCCCGGCGGTGGGGGAGTCGGCGTCTCCGGTGTACCGGCCGGCGGCCAGGGCGCCCCACGCCTGGAGCTGGACGCCCCGGTCGGCGCACGCTTCGAGGGTGCCCTCGGGGAAGCCGTTGGAGGTGGCCGCCGAGGTGTTGAGCAGCACGCCCGCCTCGACCCAGTCGCGCCGGGCGAGGCTCATCTCCAACTGGTTCGCCACCAGCGGCAGTTCCAGGCGGGACTGGAGGTGTGCGATCTGTGCGGCGCCCATGTTGGAGACGCCGAAGCGGCGCACCAGCCCTTGCCGGTGCAGCTCGCGCAGGGCGGCGGCGATCTCCTCGGGGCCGGTCAGCGGGTCGGGGCGGTGCAGCAGCAGGGTGTCGATCACCTCGGTGCGCAGCCGGGCGAGGCTCTCCTCGACCCGCCGGAGTATCGATTCCCCGCGCAGGTCGTAGTGGCCCGGCCGCTTCCCCTCGGCGAGCCGGATCCCGCACTTGGTCTGCACGGTGATCCGCTCCCGCAGCCCCGGTGTCCGGGCCAGGACCTCGCCGAACACGGCCTCCGACGTACCGAACCGGTAGATGTCCGCGAGGTCGAACACGGTGATCCCGCACTCCAGCGCGGTCTCCACGGCGGCCTGCGCCCGGTCGACGTCCCCGGCGGTGTACGGCGTACGGTCCCAGCCGCCGCCGAGCCCCATGCAGCCGTAGATCAGCCGTGCCTCGGGAGCGCGTCCGGCGGGATCGGTGGGTACGGTCGTCAACTGGCCGCCTCCTTCAGGGCGTCGGCGAGGAGTTCGGCCGCGGCGAGCACCGGGAGCTGGGTGTTGGCCGCGGGCACGGAGGGGAGCACGGAGGCGTCGGCGACGCGCAGGTTGGCCACGCCGTGCACCCGGCCCTCGCCGTCGGTGACCGCCAGCGGGTCGGCCGCGGGGCCCATGGCACAGGTGCCGACGGGGTGCCAGTAGGTGCCGAGCCGGGCGCGCAGCCCGGCGTCGGTCAGCTCGGACGGGGGGACGGCGCTCGCGGCGCCGGCCAGCGGGGCGAGCGCCGAGGTGGCCGCGAGCCGTTCCGCGATCTCCAGTCCCTCCCGCAGCACCGCCACGTCATGGCCGTCCGGGTCGCCGAGGAACCCGGGATCGATGTCGAGGGGTTCGGCGGGGTCGGCCGAGCGCAGCCGGACCCGGCCGCGGGAGGCGGGCTTCATCAGGAAGGCCGCGATCCCGGCCTCGTACCGGCCCGGCGGCAGGCTGCCGAAGAGCGGGTCCCCGGCGGAGGGCAGGATGTGCAGGTCCCAGCCGTCCGCCGGGCAGCACGTGCTGGCCGCCCGGATCAGCATCCGGCTGACGTACAGCTCGCCCTCCTCCTCCTGGGCGGCCAGCGCCACGTCGAGGTCCGGGGCGGGGGCGCGGGGGACGAACACGCCGGGCTGGTCCGACAGGTTGGCGCCGACGCCGGGCAGGTCCACCTCGGCCCGCACACCCGCCCCGCGCAGCTCGTCCGCCGGTCCGATGCCGCTGCGCAGCAGCAGCCCGGGTGAGCCGAAGGTGCCGCAGGCGAGGACGTAGGTGTCGGCGGTCAGGGTCTCGCGCCGCCCGTCCGCGACGACCTCGGCGCCCACGACCCGGCCGCCGTCGAGCACCAGCCGGTCCGCCGTCGTGTCGCCGAGGACGGTGAGGTTGGCGCGGGAGCGGGCCGGGCCGAGATAGCCGAAGGCCGCGTTCCAGCGCAGCCCGTCGAGCGCGTTGAGCAGCGGGGTGCCGCAGCCGGGTGCGCCCGGTACGCCCATGTCCACGTCCTGGTACCCGAGTTCGCGGGCACCCGCGAGCGCCGCGCGCGCCCAGACGCTGAACTCACGCCCGGGTACCGGCCGCAGCCGCATGGCCGCCACGGCCCGCTCCCGGTACGGCGCCATGGCGGCGGCCGACCAGCGGGGGCCGCCGGCCCGGGTCCACTCCTCGTGGTCGGCGTCCGAACCCCAGGTGTGCCAGCAGCCGTTGACGCAGGAGGAGCCGCCGAGGACCCGGGCGCGCAGCCGGTGCACGGCGACCCCCCGCTCCCACATGTGGTCGCGGGGCAGGGCGTGCGCGTCACGCAGCGAGCGCGGCCAGGCGTCCGGGTCGGTACCGTGGTCGGGGCCTGCCTCCACCAGGCAGACCGTGCGGGCGGGGTCCTCGCTGAGCCGGGCGGCGAGCACACAGCCCGCCACCCCGCCGCCGAGCACCAGCACGTCGTGGTGGCCCGTGAAAGGACTCATCCGATCGCCTCGGCGGCCTGTTCGCCGGCGTCCGCCGCTGCGACGCGGGCGAGGAGCTGCTCCCGCGAGATGGCGTCGGCCCGCGTCGAGGGCACGGTGCAGGCGTGGGCGCCCGCGATCACGCCGTAGCGGGCGCAGCGCAGCGGGTCCAGGCCGTCCAGCCGGCCCAGCAGGAAGGCGGCGGCGAAGGCGTCGCCCGCGCCGTTGGAGTCCACGACGGGCTCGGGCGGGTCGACGGCGGGCACATGGGCCAGCTCCCCGTCGGCGAGCAGGTAGGCGCCCTCCGCGCCCGCGGTGGCCACGACGATCCGGGCCCGGCCGCGCGCCGCGATGTCCCGCATGGTGTGCTCCGGGTCGGCCAGCGCGGTGGTGGAGAGGAAGACCAGGTCGGCGGCGAGCGCGAAGGGCTCGTGGTACGGGTTGACGCCGTCCCAGTTGTGCAGGTCCGTCGAGATGCTCAGCCCGGCCTCGCGCAGCACCGGCAGGGCGTACGAGCACGGGTGGGTGATGACCACGTGCGCGTGCCTGCTCGTCGCGGCGAGGGCGCGCAGGGTGTCCTCGGGCAGCCGGTCCGACTCCTGGCTGCGGGTGTCGTCGTAGAGGGACAGCCGGCGCCCGTCCGGACCGACCAGGTTGACCGCGCGCTTGGTGCCGGCGGCGGAGGGCACGTCGGTGAGCGGGATGCCCCGGTCCCGGTGCAGCGCGCGCACCAGGTCGCCCTCCTGGTCGGCGCCGACCAGGTCGATGTGGTGGGCGCGCAGGCCCAGGGCGCTGACCCCGAGCGCGACGAAGTCTCCGCTCTGCCCGGCGCGGGTCACGATGCCCGGCCGGATCATGTAGCTGTCGGCGTAGGGGATCGGCAGCTTCGGCACGTGGACGACGGTGTCCACTCCCGCGCCGCCCAGGACGAGGACGTCGGTCTCGGTGGTCATGGCAGTCGGCTCGTTTCTCTCGCGTCGCTCGGGTTGGTGAGTCAAGCAGTCGCCCACATCTCTGGCAATAACTTGCTGCAATTTTCAGCAAGTTGCATCAGTGGTCGGGCCGGTCAAGGGGCGGGCGTTCGAGGGAACAGGCGTTCAAGGACCACCGCGACACCGTCCTCCTCGTTGCCGGGCGCGATCTCGTCGGCGTGGCGCCTGAGTTCGGGGTGGGCGTTGCCCATCGCGACGCCGTGCCCGGCCCAGGCGAGCATCGGGATGTCGTTGGGCATGTCCCCGAACGCGACCGTGTCGGCGGCGCCGAACCCCAGCCGGTGTCCGGCCGCGGCGAGTCCGCTCGCCTTGTCCACCCCGTCGGGCAGCAGCTCGACCATGCCCTCGCCGGAGTGGGTGACCCCGACCAGCCCGGCGCACACGGAGCGCGCCAGCGCGGCGAGGCCGTCGTCGTCCAGCGTCCGGCTGCGGATGAGGACCTTCTCCACGGGCCGCGTCCACAGCCCCTCCGTGTCCTCGACCAGCCGCCAGCCGTGCCGCACCCGCTCGCCGAAACCCGGCGTGACCAGGAACTCCCCGGCCAGCCCCGCGGTCACCACTCCGAGCGCCAGCGGGCCCGCCACCTCGGCGAGCCGTGCCACCAGCGCCCGTACGACGCCCCGGTCGAGGGTCGCCGAGGACAGCAGGCGGTCGGCGCCGACGTCGTACAGCTGCGCCCCCTGCCCGCAGACGGCGAGCCCCCGGTAGCCGAGCGGCGCCAGCAGGTCCCGGCAGCCCGCGGCCGGACGGCCCGTCACCACCAGGTGCCGGGCGCCGCGGGCGACGGCCCGTGCGAGCGCCGCCCTGGTACGCGGCGAGACGGTGAGGTCGCCGCGCAGCAGGGTGCCGTCGAGATCGGTGGCGACGACCGTGTACCGGGGCGTCATCCGGCCCCGCCCCGGTGCAGTGCCAGCAGGGTGTACGCGGCCAGGGTCGCCGCGTCCGTGATCCGTCCGGCGCGGACGAGGTCGCGCCAGTCGGCCGGGGCCGCCCGGCGCTGGCGCATGTCGGCCTCGGTGGCCTCGCGTTCGGGCGGGCCCGGTGTCAACTCCTCGGCGAGGAAGACGTTGCAGCCCTGGCTGGCGTAGCCGTAGGCGACGTGCACCAGGCCCAGGTACGTCATCCGGGCGGCCCGCAGCCCGGTCTCCTCGCGCAGTTCGGCGCGGGCCAGTTCGAGCGGCGGCGCTCCCGTGTGCCCGGCGGGCCAGGAGCCCTGCGGGAACTCCCAGTAGCGGCCCGCGACCGGGTAGCGGTACTGCTCGACCAGATGCAGGGCACCGTCGTCGTCCCGGGGGATCACCAGGGCGTAGTCCGGCTTGTCCACGACGCCGTACACGCCCTCGCTGCCGTCGGGGCGCCGGACGTCGTCCTCCCGGACGCTCATCCAGGCGTTGCGGTAGACCTCGCGGGAACGCACGGTACGGATCACGGCGCGGCCTCCAGCAGGTCGCGGACCCCCTCGGCGACACCGCGCACGCGCAGCCCGTGCCGGCCGAGCACCTCGTCCAGCAGGGTGCTGGTCAGACAGGTGTGCGTGGGCCGGCTCGCGTACCGTCCCGCCGCCCGGGGCACCCTGGTCACCCGCGACCGGGGCACGCCCAGACCGTCCGCGATCGCCTCCGCCCACTCGGCCCGCGAGACCCGGTCCGGGCCGCCGAGGTGCAGCAACCCGGGCGCCCCGGGCTCCAGCACGGCGGCGGTCACCGCGGCGACGTCCTCGACGGCCACCGGCGTCGTCCACTGGTCGCGGGGCGCCTCCACCCGCTCGCCCGCGCGCAGCCGGTGGGCGCAGGCGGCGAAGAAGTTCAGCCACTTGGCACAGTCCGCGGGCTCCCAGCCGTAGACCAGGCTCACCCGCAGCACGGTGGCGTCGGGGGCCGCGCCGACGATCCGCTCGGCGGCGAGCTTGGCCCTGCCGTAGGCGTTCGCGGGGGCTGTCGGGGTGGTCTCGTCGTTGTCGGGGCGGCTGCCGTCGAAGACGTTGTCCGTGGAGATCAGCACGGTACGGCGGCCCCGCGCGGCCGCCGTCAGATGGCGGGCCGCGGCGCTGTGCAGCGCGAGGGCCCGCCCGGGGTCGGCCTCGCACCAGGTCACGTCCGAGGGGCCGTGCACCAGCACGAGCCGGTCGGGCCGCACCTCGTCGACGGCGCGGGCGCAGGCGGCCGCGTCGGTGGCGTCGAGCCGCACCCAGGGCGCGGTGTCCCGCGGCGGTGGGGTGCGGGAGGCGAGGACGGGGGTGCCGCCACCGGCGGCCAGCCGCGCGGCCACGGCGCGTCCGACGAAGCCGCTGCCGACGATCAGCGTGGTCGTGCTCATACCGTGGTCACCGCCCCGAGTCCCACGCCCCGCGCCGCCAGCAGCCGGCCGGCGCCGATCAGTCCGTGGTCGTCGTCCGGGGCGCCGAGCGTCACCATGCGCCGGATGCCGTCGGCGTCCAGACCGAAGCAGCCGAGCCGCTCCAGCTCCGCGTCGAGGAGCTGGACGTAGCGGGGCCCGACGGCGAGGGCGAAGCCGCCCATCAGGATGTACCGGCGGATGCCGATGGAGGTGAACACGGAGATGATCGCGGAGGCGAGATGGGGGAGGACCGAGCGCAGGACGTCCGTCGCGAACGGGTCGCCGCCCCGGATCGCGGCGGCCAGGGCAGGGTTGTCCAGCCGGTCCGGATCGGGCGCGGCGGCGGCGAGGGCCGAGCGGGCGTAGCCGAGGGGGTCGGCGTGGGCGGCGCGGCGCGCGGCGGCGAGGGTGCCGCGCCCGGAGGCGATGCCGCCGAGGTGGCCCCGCCCGCCGCAGTCGCAGCGGGGCGCGCCGGGCGAGGGATCGCAGGGCCAGTGGCCGAGTTCGCCGCCGTGGCCCTCCGCGTCGAGCAGCACCTCGCCCGCCCGGTACACCTTGCTGCCGATCCCGGAGCTCACCGTGATCAGGCAGAACGGCGGCTCGTCGGGGCCGTGGACATAGCGCCACGCGGCGGCCGTCAGATCGTTGACGACGACCACGGGCAGGCCGAGGCGGTCCTCCAGCGACTGCCGCACCGGCAGTGGCTCGCCGGGCCCGCCCCAGATGGTGGGCGCGGCCAGCGCCCGGCCGTCGGCGGTGACGGGGCCGGCGAAGGCGACCGCCAGCGCGCCGCTGCCGTGCCGCCGCACCGCCTCGGCGCACAGCACGGCGAGCTGCTCGCGCACGCGTTCCTGGAGGACCGCGACGGGCGCGCCGGGATGCCGGTCGAGACCCTCGGTGGGCGTGCGGCGCACATCGGACAGGGCGCCGGTGGTGAGGTCGTAGCGGGCGGTGCGCAGGGTGGTGCCGCCCAGATCGACCACCGTGCAGGCGGGTTCAGACACCGGCTCCTCCTCGGGGGGAGGCGGCCGCGACGGACTGCACGGTGCCGTCCTCCAGGACGATCGCGGAATCGATGTCGGCGCCGTCCGGCACCTCGGAACTCGGCAGCAGCACACTGCGCCGTACCCGCGCTCCGGCACCGATCCGGGCGCCGGGGAAGGCGACGCTGTGCTCCAGCAGACCCCCGTTGACGAGATCGGCCGGGACCAGGCTGCGGATCACCCCGGGCGCGGAGCCGACGACCTCGCGCGGTACCCCGGGCCGTATCGTGCACGGCAGTTGACCGACCGTCAGCGGGGGCCGTTCCGAGACGAGCGCCAGATGCGCCCGGTGGTAGCGGTCGACGGTGCCGATGTCCTCCCAGTGTCCCGGCACCTCGTGGCCGAGGATCAGCTCGCCGCCCGCCAGCATCGCCGGGATGACGTCCCGGCTGATGTCGTGCTGCCAGTCGGTGCCGTCCAGCCGCTCCAGATAGTGGTGGAGCCGGGCCGCGTCGAAGACGCAGAACGCCGCGAAAACCAGATCGCTCGTCGGCTCGGCGGGCTTCTCCACGAACGCCGTCAGCCGTCCCGCGGCATCGAAGTCGACCATGCCGAACAGATGGACCCAGGCCCGCTCGATCCGCTGGTAGGCCACGGTGAGCGCGGCGCCGGAACGCCGGTGGGCGGCGATCAGCGGCCCGTAGTCGAAGCGGTACACATGGTCCGCGTGCAGCACCAGCACCTCCGAGGTGCCGGGCCCGAACAGGTACGGCGCCTTGCGGATCAGCGCGTCGGCGGTGCCCCGCTCGGGGGTGCCGCCGGGCGGCGCGGGCAGATGGCCGGTGCCCTCGCGGTACCCGCGGTCGTACGGCCCGAAGTGCACCCGGAAGCCGGGGCGCCACCACGTGCGGTACAGGTCGTCCATCAACTGCCGCTCCGCGTACTGGGACAGCAGCAGCACCTCGCCGAGCCCGGAGGCCTCGGCGTTGGCGAGCGAGAAGTCGATCAGCCGGGCGGCACCCCCGAACGGCACCAGCGGCTTGAGCCGGCCGTGCCCCAGCGGCCCCATCCGGCGGCCCTCGCCGCCCGCGAGCAGCGCGGCGCGCACCCCGTCAGCCATGGCGCACCACGTCCCAGGCGGAGCGCCCGTCGGCCAGGGTCAGCAGCAGGTTCAATTCTCCTCCGGTGTAAGGCAGTTCGTGCAGGGCCAGGGTGAACTCGCCCGGCCCGGTGGTGGCCGCCCGGTGCACCACCGTTCCCCGGCGTCCGGCGCCCGCGGGCTCGGCCCACAGGACGGCCTCGACGCGGGCGGCATGCGGCAGCCGGTAGGTGAGCCGGCCGTCCGCGAGCCGGTGGCGGGCGCCCAGGCGGGCCCGCAGCCCCGGGTCGTCGCCGGCGGCGCGGGCACACCGTGCGAAGTCGGCGCGCGCCCAGGCCGCGTCGAACAGGGCGCGGCGCGCCTCGGCGTCCAGGGGGCGGCAGCGGGCGTAGGTGTCGGCGTCCCCGAGCCGGGCCGCGGCCTCGGCGATCGCGTCGGGGTGCGAGGCGTACGCCTCCTCGGGCAGCAGGTCGAACCAGCCGTGCCTGAGGAGCAGCCCGAGGTCCCGGGTGGGCTGCTCCCCCTGCCACAGCGGCGTGAAGGCGTCCAGATGCCGGCGCGCCGTGTTCGCCCAGGTGAACCACCGTGCGGTCGCCATGGAGTTGGAGCGCAGACGTGCGTACTCCCGGGGGTGCTCGCGGAGCAGGGCGGCGGCCTCCTCGATGCGGCGGGCCAGCGCGTCGGCGAGGAGCGAGTCGTCCTCGGAGAAGGAGCGGTTGACGGCGAAACCGGTGGCCCCCGGGGTGCCCAGCGGATCGGCGGCATGGCCGAAGTGGGCCATGCCCAGCTGGGCGGTGGCGATCGGGACGGCGCCGACGGCCATCGCCTCGCCCTGCGCGATCAGGAACGTGTCCATCTCGAACTTGGACGGGAAGAGGCAGAAGTCCGAGGAGGCCGCGTAGGCCATGATCCGTTCCTCGGCGACCCGTTCGCACTCCAGGTGGATCCGGTCCCCGTGGCGCTCGGCCACCTCGCGGATGAACGGATGACCGATCCCGTCGTCGCTGAGGCAGCGCAGCACGAAGTTGGCCGCCAGGCCCTCGGCGAGGACCCTGTCGACCGCGCGGAACAGCTCCAACTGCCCCTTGTGATGGAGGGCGTAGCGGGCGTTGTGGAAGAACGTGGGCAGCGCCGGGTCCAGTCCGAGTGCGCCGAGGACGGCCGCGCGGTCCACGGCCGGCCGCTCCGGCGCGGTCCAGCGGTCGCCGATCGCACAGCCCCCGACGAAGCTCTTGTGCGCGTTGCGCCGCACCGTCTCGTGCACGGGCAGCTGGCGGAACGGCTCCTCGAAGGGGGTACCGGCGAAGTCGGTGTAGAACTCCAGGTGGCCCGGCGAGAGGAAGTCCACCAGGTCGGCGTGGTCGGCGACCAGGTCGTAGACGCCGATGTGGCCGGGGCCGTACTCGTAGTGAAGATGGGTGCGTTGCTGGTAGGCGCTCTGCACCGACACGGGGGGCGGCCGCTCGTCGGGAAGGGCGAGCGGCGTGTCCAGGAACTCCAGGAGCCGTTCGACCTCGGGCCGGTACACCTTCTTGGTGATCGGCATGTTGCTCTGCACGGTCCCGACGACCAGCTTCGAGGGATCGGCGCGGAAGGCCGCGGGCATCAGGTAGTGGTAGTACGGCTCATGGGCGTGCACCAGTGCCTTCTCGTCGCCGAACCGGGCGCGTACGAAGCGGATCGTGTCGACCTGGTAGGCGAGCGGCTTGAAGAAGACCAGGTCGTGGCCCTTGCTGTCGTAGGGCGGGTAGAAGCGGTCGGGGAGCGCGTCCAGCAGCCGGTTGGACAGGAAGTACAGGTCGACGCCGGCCAGGCGCAGCCGGTGCGCGGTGGTGGTGAGCGGGATGCCCACCTCGCCCGGGAAGCGTTCGCCCCAGGTGTCCGGGTCCAGGACGAGCGGCAGTTCGTAGGTGTCCTCGTGGTCCAGGGTCTCCAGGTCGTAGGAGGCCCGCAGTTCGGCCAGGCGGCCGTGGGCCGGGGTGACGACCGAGACGCGGTGGCCCGCGTCGGCGAAGGACCGGGAGAGGTTCCAGAGGTAGACGGAGATGCCGCCCTGGAGGAAGCGGTGGTCGAAGCCCCCGCACTCGAAGTAGGTCTCGATGATGTGCACGGGTGTCCTCATCCGCCGGCCGGGAGACGGCTGGTCTCCACGGCGTGCCGCAGGTTGATCGCCGCGTGGTAGGCGCGGTCGTGGGCGTAGGCGTAGTCGAGCTCGTGGATCAGCCGGCGCAGCCTCAGCAGTCGCCAGGCCGGATGGCTGTCCCGGTCCGGGCCCGCGTCGGCCAGCAGGTTCCCGGCCCGCGCGGCCCACCGCCCCGCCGCCCGCCGCAGCCGGGCGAGACCGGCCAGCCGCTCCTCGCTCCAGCCGGGCGTGTCGGGGCGGGCGCCGGCCGCCTGGAGCAGCGCGGTGCGGCAGGTGTCCTCCGGATCCGTGCCGAGGGCGCCGGCCGCGTGGTCGGAGAACTCGTCGGCGGTGAAGATCTCCAGCCCCCGGGTGAGGGCGGCCAGGTCCTGCCACGGCGACTGCGCGGTGGCCGGGTCGGCCGGGTCGGCGCGCGGAGTGGACAGGTCGATCACGCACAACTCCCAGCCACCGTCCGCCCGTTCGGCGCGCAGCACATGGGACAGGTGCAGGTCGCCGTGGCACGGACCGGTGGGCCAGGGCCGCGCCGGCAGCCCGGACACGCGGGTCAGCTCGCGGGACAGCCCGGTCGCCGCCGCCTCGCGCACCGCCACCGGGTAGCGGGTGTCGGCGAGGATCCGCGGGGTGAGCCGGGCGAGCCGTTCGCCGCTCTCGTCGAGCACCGCCTGGGCCGGGAACTCCGGGTGCGGGCCCAGCCGTTCGGCCAGCTCCCGGTGGAAGTCGCGCAGGAACCGCCCGGTCTCCCGCAGCGGCGCGACCAGGTCCCGCTGGGAGGCGCCGACGGCAGTGTCCGGCTCCACCCCGTCCGCCAGCAGGGGCCACAACGCCCGGATCCCCGCCCGCAGGGGCACGTTGAGCCCCTCGCCCTCCGCGAACCGGTACAGCACCCCCAGCGGCTCGCGCGCCCCGGTCGCCGTGTCCACGTACGTGTAGTCGCCGACCGGCCGCTGGGTGCGCCCGCCGTCCGCCATCAGGCGCAGCAGCTCGGCCTCCCGGTTGCCGGTGCCGATCCGCCGGTAGCTCTTGTGGGTGTGCGCGGTGCCGCCCAGGTCGATCAGCGACAGCGCGTTGGAGCACCAGCCCGGGTCGAAGGGCAGCGGACCCCGGTAGACGGCGGGCGCGCCCCGGAACTCGATCACGTTGCCGCGCGCGGTCGGCAGCCGCAGCCCCGCGCGCAGCGCGTCGACCACCGCGAGGTCGAACGCCCTCGTACCGGCTGCCGGCCGCCCCGGCTCGGTGTCGAGGACCGGGACGAACCAGCGGGTGGCGCCCGCCCCGACGAGCAGCAGCCGGACCTCGCCGAGCACCGCCTGGTCGTACAGCTCGAAGGGGCCCCGGCGCCCGGCCTCGTCCATCCAGGGGGCGTCGCGCAGCAGTCCGGCGGTCGCGGGCGCGGGGGCGCCGGGCAACAGGGTGTCCATGGGTCAGCTCCCGGTCATCTCGTAGCGGTCGACGCCCCGGTGCCAGACGACCAGGGCGAGCGTCACCGCGGCCGCGGTCACGGCGAACAGCCAGGGCAGCATCCCGGTGCGCCCGAAGAGCAGACAGGTCGCGGGGACGTAGGCGGTGAAGGCGTAGGGCAGCAGCCAGGTCAGCAGCCACCGCAGGGAGGGGTGGTACAGGTCGAGCGGGTAACCGGAGAAGTCGCCCAGCTGGTTGGCCGCGTACAGGGCCGGGAAGCTGTTCGTCGTCCAGAACGCCAGAGACGCGAACAGCGTCTTGACCGAGGCGAGGATCAGCGTCCCGCACAGCACGAGCAGCGGCAGCAGCAGCCACTGCACGGCGCTGAGGCGCAGGTCGAGCCGGTCGGCCGCGTACCAGGTCAGGGCGGCGCCGGTGAACAGCTCGCCGAAGCCGTCCGGGTACAGGAACCGCTCGGACAGCAGCGCGAAGAGCGGATGCACCGGGCGGATCAGATAGCGGAAGAAGTCGCCGTTGCGCACCAGCTTGCGGGCCATGACCCACAGCTGGTCCGTGAACATCCGGTCCAGGCCGCGCGGCAGCAGCGAGAAACCGAGCAGGAACAGCACCTCGTGGTAGTTCCAGCCGGCGATCCGGGGGGTCTGCCGGAACACCATGCCGACCACGGCGGCCTGGCACACCACCCGCAGCACCAGACCGCCCGCGCCGAGCAGGAAGTCCATCCGGTACTCGGTCAGCCGGTGCACGCTGACGGCGCTGAGGTGCCAGGTCAGCCGCGCGTAGCGGGCGGCCGTCGCGAGGGGCCCCGGTGAGCTCATCCGCCCAGCACCTCCACCCGTCGCACGGCGCCGCGCCACGCCAGCGCGGCCAGCGCGCACAGCGCGAGCGCCCAGCCGAACTGCACCGCGAGGATCCCGGCCGCGCCGGCCGCCCCGTCGTAGCGGCCGAGCAGCAGCCGCAGCGGGCCGTCGACCATGCCCTGGAACGGCAGCACCCGGGCCACGGCCGCGAGCGGCCCCGGCATCAGCGAGAGCGGCACCACCTGTCCGGCGAAGAACGCGACCACGCTGTCCTTGACGACGCGCACGCCCCAGATGTTGGTGGTGACGAACCCGGCGAGCCCGACCAGCAGGTTCACCCCGAAACCGATGACCAGGGACAGGGCGGCGGAGAACGCGAAGAGCAGCATGCCGCCCCAGGTCGGAGTGGTCAGCGGCAGCAGCAGCGCGTACAGCGCGACGACGGGTACGGCGACCAGTGCGGCGTTGGTGAGCGAGACCGGCAGCCCGGTGGCGAACCGGGACAGCGGATAGCTGACCGGGCGCAGCAGCGAGACCGCGATGTCCCCGCGCTGGACCTCCCCGGAGACCTCCTCGTCCACCCTGCTGGCCTGCGTCAGGCCGAGCACCTGGGCGAGCAGCACGTACGTCGTCAGGCGCGGCAGGTCGTAGCCGCCGGGCAGCCCGCCCGGCCGGCCGGCGTACACCGCGCGCCACAGGAAGACCTGGACGCCGACGGCGGTGGTGGCGGTCAGGGCATTGATCAGGAAGGTGGAGCGGTACTGGAGCAGCGACTGGAGGCTGGAGGCCGCGAACGGGGCGTAGCGGCGCAGGGCGGGGGCGTTCACGCGGCCGCCCGGCCGGCGTAGATGCGCCGCAGCACCATCTCCAGGTCGGGTTCGGGGGCGACGCAGTCGGTGACGTCGAAGTGGTCGAGCAGGAAGCCCATCACCTGGCGGGCGGTCCAACGGGCCACCGGGTACTCCACCTTGACCCGGCCGTCCTCGGCCGGTGCCGCCGACGCCCCGTCAAGCCCCTTCTCGATCAGGGCGATCGCCTCGTCGGCGGTGCCGTGGTGCTCGAAGACGACCGCTCTGGTGTCGGCGGTGCGCAGCAGCTCGTGCATGGTCCCGCGGTGCACGACCTCGCCGTGGTTGACGACCAGGACCCGGTCGCAGATGGCGGTGATGTCGCCCATGTCGTGGCTGGTGAGCAGCACGGTGGTGCCGAGTTCGGCGCTGACGTGGTTGACCAGCCTGCGCACGGCCTCCTTGAGCACCAGGTCGAGACCGACCGTCGGCTCGTCCAGGAAGACCACCTTGGGGTCGTGCACCAGGCTCGCCGCGACCTCGGCCCGCATCCGCTGGCCCAGGCTGAGCTGCCGGACCGGGGTGTTGCCCAGCGCGTCGAGGTCCAGCAGCTCCTGGAACAGGGCCATGTTGCGCCGGTAGACGGCGTCCGGGATCTCGTGGACGCGGCGCAGGATGCGGAACGAGTCCGGCACCGGCAGGTCCCACCACAGCTGGCTGCGCTGCCCGAACACCACGCCGATGTTGGCGGCGTTGCGCCGCCGCTCCCGGTACGGCTCCAGGCCCGCGACCAGGGCGCGGCCCGAGGTCGGGGTCATGATCCCGGTGAGCATCTTCACCGTGGTCGACTTGCCCGCGCCGTTCGCGCCGATGTACGCGGCCTTCGTCCCGGCCGGGATCTCGAAGGACACCCCGGACACCGCCCGCACCAGCCGGTGCTCCCGGCTGAACAGGGTGCTGAGGCTGCCCAGCAGACCGGGCCGCCGCTCGGCGACCCTGAACTCCTTGACCAGGTTCTCCGCGACGATCACCGGGCGTCCTCCGTGGCGCGCTCCAGGGCGCGGTCGAGCAGCGCCAGGCCCTCTTCGAGGAGCGGGCGGTCGATCGTGAACGGCGGTGCCAGGCGCAGCACATGACCGCCGATCGCGGTGCGCAGTCCGAGGTCCAGCGCGTGCCGGTACACGGCCTGGGCGATCTCCGGGGCGGGCGCGCGGCTCGTACGGTCGCGCACGAACTCCAGCCCGTGCAGGAGCCCGAGCCCGCGCACCTCGCCCAGCACCTGGTGCCTGGCGTGCAGTTCGGCCAGCCGTTCCTCCAGCAGGGCACCCAGCTCGGTCACCCGGGCGAGCAGGGTGTCCCGTCGTACGACCTCCAGCGTGGCCTTGGCCGCGGCGATGCCGAGCGGATTGTTCGCGTACGTCGACGCGGTGGACCCGGCTCGGCCCGTCTCGGGATGCCGCAGCACCGCGGACCGTCCGGCCAGCGCGGCGAACGGGAATCCCGAGGCGAGTCCCTTGGCGAGGGTCACGAGATCGGGTTCGATGCCGAACCGCTCACCGGCCAGGAAGGTACCGGTGCGGCCGCCGCCGGTGAGCACCTCGTCGGCGACCAGCAGCACCCCGTTCTCCCGGCAGCTGTCGGCGATCTGCGCCCAGTATCCGGGCGGCGGCACGATCACCCCGGCCGCGCCGAGCACCGGCTCGAAGACCAGCGCCGAGATGTTCGGCTTCTCCGTGATGTGCCGGCGCACCAGCGACGCGCAGCGCACCCCGCAGGAGGGGTACTCCAGCTCCAGCGGGCAGCGGTAGCAGTACGGGGAGTAGCCCAGCACGCTGTTGCCCGCGAACGCCTGGTGGCCGATGTCCCAGTGGACCAGCATCCTGGCGCCCTGGGTCTTGCCGTGGAAGCCGTGGCGCAGTGCCCCGATCCGGTTGCGGCCCGGTTCGGCGACGGCCTGCACGGCCCGCAGCGCGGCCTCCACCGCCTCCGCTCCGGTGGAGAAGAAGGCGTAGGTGTCCAGCTCCTCCGGCAGCAGCGCGGCGAGCAGCTCGCACAGCGCGGCGCGGTCGGCGGTGGCGAAGTCGTGCACGTTCCACAGCCGGCCGGCCTGTTCGGTGAGCGCGGCGACGACCTCGGGGTGGCAGTGGCCGAGCGACTGGGTGAGGGCGCCGGCCGCGAGGTCGATGTACTGGTTGCCGTCCAGGTCGGTGAGGACGGCGCCGCGGCCCTCCGTGAAGACCCGGCGGCCCAGCGCCGACTCCTCCGAGGCGCCGGGTGCCAGATGCGCCGACTCCCGCTCCAGCAGCTCCCGTTGGTGCGGGCCGGTCATCCGGCACCGCCCAGCGGACCGACCTCGAAGACCAGCAGGGTGATGTCCTCGTCGCCGTCGTTGGCCAGCCCGTGCTCACCGTGGGGGCGGTTGGGGACCACGTCACCGGCGCGCACGGTGAACTCCTCGCCGTCCAGGGTCATCCGGCCCCGTCCGGACAGGATCACGTACGTCTCCTCGTCGTCCGCGTGCTGGTGCGGACCGATGGAGGTGCCCGGGGGCAGCACGACCAGGTCGATGAACGCGACCGGCGCCCCGGCCCCGGCGCCGGGGTAGGCGCGGTGGGCGCGGATCGTGCCGGTGCCGCCGTGGTCGCCGGTCACGTCACGCAGCAGCCCCTCGTACAGGTTGGTGACCCGGGTGCGGACGGGTTCGGGCCTCGGGGCCCCCGGCTCCGGCAGGGCAGGACTCATCGCGGTACGGCTCCAAGAGGGTCGCGGGTGAGGGGAGTCGGCGTCGGGCCGGGTCAGCACGCGGCGGTGAGCGGCGCGGCGGGCGAGGTGTCCCCGGCGCGGGCGGCCAGGGCGTCCAGCGCCTCCTGGAGCGCGGCGCCGGGGATGTCGTCCAGGTCGTCCACGAAGACCGCCGAGCCGATCCCGTCGGGCACCACGAGGTGCAGCCGGCGGCCCCGGCGCTCCCAGGACGCCTTCAGGGCCCGGTCCATCAGTTCGGGTGTGCAGGTCTCCGCGTCGAACACGGGCAGTCCGAGCGCGCCGATCAGGGCGACGATCCGCTCGCAGTCCCCGGCGTCCAGCAGGCCCAGCACACGGGCGAGTTCACTGGAGAGTGCCATGTCGACGGCGACGGACTCGCCGTGCGCGATCCGGTACCCGCTGGCCGTCTCCATGACCGGCCCGAAGGTGTGCCCGAAGTCGACCAGCCGGGCCAGGTCGTGCTCGCGCAGGTTCGGGCACAGCTCCTCCATCATGAGCCGCATCGAGGTGCGCAGCACGTAGTCCTCGACACCGCGCCGCCCGAGCCCCTCCTCCGCGAGCGCCGCCGGGGCGGCGCAGGGCCGCTGGAAGACCTGCGGGCACTCCTCCAGGGTCCGGAACAGCAGGGCGTCCTTGATGATCGCCATCTTGGCCGTCTCGCCGAGGCCGCAGCGGATGTCCCGGGGTGCCAACGTCCGCAGGAACGCCGGGTCGTTGAGGGAGGCGTGCGGCGGATGGTAGGCCCCGAGCATGTTCTTGGTGCCCAGGGCGTTGACACCGGTCTTGACGCCGACGCCCACGTCGACCTGGCCGACCAGGGTGGTGTTGACCTTCACGTAGCGCACGCCGCGGCAGTAGATCGCCGCCGCGAAGCCGACCAGGTCGCAGGTGACGCCCCCGCCCACGGCGAGCATCACACCGCCCCGGTCCAGGCCGGCCGACTTGGCCAGCGCGCAGATCTCCTCGACGGTCTCCATGCGCTTGCCGTCCTCGCCGCCGGCCAGGACGTGCACGCTCCAGGTGCCGGGGGCGAACCGCGCCGCCAGGTAGGCGCGCAGCCGGCGCCCGTACAGCCGGTCGACGGTCGGCCCGGTGAAGGCCACCACGCGGCGCCCCTCGCAGCACTCGGCCAGCAGCGGGTTGGCGGGGGAGAGCACCTCGCGGGTGAGATCGACGCGGTACGAGGTTCCGTCCGGGGCGCGGAGGGTGAACCCGTTGTCATCGCCGCGGACCCCGGATTCGGCGGCGGATGTCTGCGCCGTCACGACACTCCTCGAATCGGCCGGATTCACCACCGGCTGGCCGTCAACTGCGATCAACAGGGCCTGAGTTAAACAGGTGTCCGAGTGCGTCTGCAAGAACTTGATGAAACTTGCTGCTGATTCTTGCAAGCCGAGGCGGCCATACTGGCGGGCATGGGCGATCCCGGTCTCTACACCCCGCGCTCCGTGACCTGGCAGCTGCACGGCGACCCCATGATGTGGGTGGCCGGCGTCCGCGCCCTCTACCTCCAGGCCCTGCTCCCGCGCGCGGTGCGCGGCGTGCTCCAGAACTCCGACTTCCGGCGGGACGCGTGGGGCCGCCTCGGGCGCACCGCGGACTTCGTCGGCGTCACGACGTACGGCACGACGCGGGCCGCCGAGCGTGCCGGTGCCCGGGTCCGCGGCATCCACCGGAGGCTCACCGCCACCGACCCCGCGACCGGCGAGCGGTACGGGGTCGGCGAACCCGGGCTGCTGCTCTGGGTGCACTGCGCGGAGGCCGACTCATATCTGCGCGTGCTGCGCCGCTCCGGCTACCCGCTCACCGACGCCCAGGCCGACCGCTACATCGCCGAACGCCGCGTCAGCGCCCGCCTGGTGGGTCTCGACCCGGAGCAAGTCCCGGCGAGCCGTGCCGAGCTGGCCGCGTACTTCGCGGAGATGCGCCCCCACCTCACGGCGGGCCCCGAGGCCCGGGAGATCGACGACTTCCTCCGGCGCCCGCCGGTGCCGCCCCTGCTGGTCCCCGCGCGCGACCTGCTCTGGTGGCGGGTGGCGGCCCTCGCCTACGCCGCGCTGCCCCCGTACGCCCACGACCTGTACGGCAGACCCGCCCCCGACCCCGCCGCCGTCACCCGGCGCCTGCGCGCCACCGGCACCGTGCTGCGCCGCATCCCGCCCCACCTGCGCTGGCAGCGACCCCCGAAGCACATCCTGCGCGCCGTGTCCCGCCTGGGCCCAGCCGCGTGCCCGGCCCCGCACAAGGTCCCCCGGGGTCCCTGGGCCGGACCGTGCCGGGCGCTCTGAGCCGGCCCGATCCCGAGGAATGACCCCGGCCGCCCCCTGGCCCCGCCGGATCACCCCGTGTTACGAAGGATCATGTCCGTGAACCAGGGAACCCGTGCGTACGACGCCGTCATCGTCGGAGCAGGTCACAACGGTCTGGTCGCCGCCGCCTATCTGGCTCGGGCCGGGCGCTCCGTGCTGGTGCTGGAGCGGCTCGGCCACACCGGTGGGGCCGCCGTGTCCAGCAGGCCGTTCGCCGGGGTGGAGGCGCGGCTCTCGCGCTACTCCTACCTGGTCAGCCTGCTGCCGGGGAAGATCGTGGCCGACCTCGGGCTGGACTTCCGGCTGCGCCCGCGCACCATCTCCTCGTACACCCCCGTGGAACGCGCGGGCCGCCCCACCGGACTCCTCGTCGGCGGCGGCGAGGCGCGCACCCGGGACGCCTTCGCCAGGCTGACCGGCGGCGAGCGCGAGTACGCCGCCTGGCAGCGCTTCTACGGCATGACCGGGCGCGTCGCCGAACGCGTCTTCCCGACCCTCACCGAGCCGCTGCCCACCCGGGACGAGCTGCGCCGCCGCATCGACGACGAGAGTGCCTGGCGGGCCCTGTTCGAGGAGCCGATCGGGGCCGCCGTCGAGGAGTACTTCGAGGACGACCTGGTCCGGGGCGTGGTCCTCACCGATGCCCTGATCGGCACCTTCGCCGACGCCCACGACCCCTCGCTGGCCCAGAACCGCTGCTTCCTCTACCACGTCATCGGCGGCGGCACCGGCGCCTGGGACGTGCCCGTGGGCGGCATGGGCGCCCTCACCGACGCCCTCGCGGCGGCCGCCCGTGCGGCGGGCGCGGAGATCGTGACCGGGCACGAGGCGGTCCGTGTCACCGGCGACGAGCACGGCGCCGAGGTCGCCTACCGCACCGCCGACGGCGAGGGCGTCGCCGCCGCCCGGCACGTCCTGGTCAACGCCTCGCCGCAGGAGCTGGCCGCCCTCACCGGGGACACGCCCCCGGAACCCGCCGAGGGTGCCCAGCTCAAGGTGAACATGCTGCTCACCCGGCTGCCGAGGCTCCGCGACCCCGACGTCGACCCCCGCGAGGCGTTCGCCGGCACCTTCCACATCGCCGAGGGCTACGGCCAGTTGGCCACCGCCCACGCCCAGGCCGCCGCCGGCCGGCTGCCCGCCGCACCGCCCTCCGAGATCTACTGCCACTCCCTGACCGATCCCACCATCCTCGGCCCCGGACTCGCCGGGCGCGGCTACCAGACCCTCACCCTCTTCGGCCTGCACACCCCGGCCCGGCTCTTCGACCGCGACAACGACGCCGCCCGCGAGGAACTGCTGGCCGCGACCCTCGCCCAGCTCGACGCCCACCTCGCCGAGCCCCTCGCCGGCTGCCTGGCCACCGACGCCGACGGCCGCCCCTGCATCGAGGCGAAGACCCCGCTCGACCTGGAACGGGACCTGCGGCTGCCCGGCGGCAACATCTTCCACCGCGCCCTGTCCTGGCCGCACTCCCAGCCGGACACCGGCCGCTGGGGCGTGGAGACCTCGCACCCGCGGGTCCTGTTGTGCGGGGCGGGAGCGGTGCGCGGGGGAGGGGTGAGCGGCGTACCCGGGCACAACGCGGCGATGGCGGTGCTGGAGCAGGACCGCTAGCGAACCGAAACTGACAGTACGTCAGAAGAGTCTTCCGTCGTGCGGGCCGGTGCGGCATCCTGCGCCCATGCAGACGGAGCTGAGCGACCAACTGGGCATCGAGCACGCCGTCTTCGGCTTCACGCCGTTCCCCGCCGTCGCCGCGGCCATCAGCCGCGCCGGCGGCTTCGGCGTGCTCGGCGCCGTCCGCTACACCGCCCCCGACGACCTCAGACGCGATCTCGACTGGCTCGACGCGCACACCGCCGGCCGCCCCTACGGCCTGGACGTCGTCATGCCCGCCCGCAAGGTCGAGGGCGTCACCGAGGCCGACGTCGAGGCGATGATCCCCGAGGAGCACCGGCGGTTCGTGCGCGACACCCTCGCCGCGCACCGGGTCCCCGAACTGCCCGCGGGCGAGGCGGCCGGCTGGCGGATCACCGGCTGGATGGAACAGGTCGCCCGGAGCCAGCTGGACGTCGCCTTCGACTACCCGATCCGGCTGCTCGCCAACGCCCTCGGCCCACCGCCCGCCGACGTGGTCGCCCGCGCCCACGAGCGGGGCGTGCCGGTCGCCGCGCTCGCGGGCAGCGCCCGGCACGCCCGGCGGCACCGGGACGCGGGCATCGACATCGTGGTGGCCCAGGGCTACGAGGCCGGCGGGCACACCGGGGAGATCGCCACCATGGTGCTCACCCCGGAGGTCGTGGAGGCCGTTGCCCCGCTGCCCGTGCTCGCGGCCGGCGGCATCGGCAGCGGAGCGCAGATCGCCGCCGCCCTCGCCCTCGGTGCCCAGGGGGTCTGGCTGGGCTCCCTCTGGCTGACCACCACCGAGGCCGAACTGCACTCGCCCGCCCTGACCCGCAAACTGCTCGCCGCCGGGTCCGGGGACACCGTCCGCTCCCGCGCCCTGACCGGAAAACCCGCCCGCCAGCTGCGCACCGCCTGGACCGACGCCTGGGACGACCCGGCGGGACCCGGCCCGCTGCCCATGCCGCTCCAGGGCCTGCTGGTCGCCGAGGCGGTCTCCCGCATCCAGAGGCACGAGGTCGAACCCCTGCTGGGCACGCCCGTCGGGCAGATCGTCGGCCGGATGACCAGCGAGCGCGACGTCCAGACCGTCCTGGACGACCTCACCCGCGGTTTCGAGCGGGCCGTGGACCGCATCAACCGCATCGCCAGAAGGAGCGGCACATCATGAGCGCACCGATGACGCCTCCCCCCGGCTTCTGGGCCCAGGCCGCCCAGGACCCCGGCCGCACCGTCCTGATCGCCCCCGACGGCGAGGAGTGGACCGCCGGCCGGCTCCGCGCCGCCGCCGACCGGCTGGTCCACGGGCTGCGCGCGGCGGGCCTGGAACGCGGCGACGCCTTCGCCGTCGTACTCCCCAACGGCGTCGAGTTCCTCACCGCCTACCTCGCCGCCACCCAGGCCGGGCTCTACCTCGTCCCGGTCAACCACCACCTGGTCGGCCCGGAGATCGCCTGGATCGTCGCCGACTCCGGCGCCAAGGTGCTCATCGCGCACGAGCGCCACGCCGACGCCGCACGCGCCGCCGCCGACGAGGCCGGCCTCCCGGACGAGGCACGGTACGCGGTCGGGACCGCCCCGGGCTTCCGGCCGTACACCCGGCTTCTGGACGGGCAGCCGGACTCCGCGCCGACGGGCCGCGAACTCGGCTGGGTCATGAACTACACCTCCGGTACGACCGGACGCCCGCGCGGCATCCGCCGCCCGCTGCCCGGCAAGGCCCCCGAGGAGGCCTACCTGGGCGGCTTCCTCGGCATCTTCGGCATCACGCCGTACGACGGCAACGTGCACCTGGTCTGCTCGCCGCTCTACCACACGGCCGTCCTCCAGTTCGCGGGCGCGTCCCTGCACATCGGCCACCGGCTGGTGGTGATGGACAAGTGGACCCCCGAGGAGATGCTGCGCCTGATCGACATCCACCGGTGCACCCACACCCACATGGTCCCGACCCAGTTCCACCGCCTGCTGGCCCTTCCCGAGGAGACCAGGGCCCGCTACGACGTCTCCAGCATGCGGCACGCCATCCATGGCGCCGCGCCCTGCCCGGAGCACGTCAAACGGGCCATGATCGACTGGTGGGGGACCTGCGTGGAGGAGTACTACGCGGCCAGCGAGGGCGGCGGCGCCTTCGCCACCGCCGACGACTGGCTGAAGAAGCCCGGCACGGTCGGCAGGGCCTGGCCGATCAGCGAACTCGCGGTCCTCGACGACGACGGCAACCGGCTGCCGCCCGGCCGGCTGGGCACGGTCTACATGAAGATGAACACCGGCGGCTTCGCCTACCACAAGGACGAGGACAAGACCCGCCGGAACCGCGTCGGCGACCTCTTCACCGTCGGCGACCTCGGCTACCTGGACGAGGACGGCTGCCTCTTCCTCCGCGACCGCAAGATCGACATGATCATCTCGGGCGGGGTCAACGTCTACCCGGCCGAGATCGAGTCGGTGCTGCTCGCCCACCCCGCCGTCGCCGACGCCGCCGCCTTCGGGATCCCGCACGACGACTGGGGCGAGGAGGTGAAGGCCGTCGTGGAACCGGCCCCCGGGCACCAGCCGGGTCCGGAGCTGGCCGCGTCGATCCTCGACCACTGCGCCCACCGGCTCGCCGGGTTCAAGCGGCCCCGAAGCGTCGACTTCGTCGCCGAACTGCCCCGCGACCCCAACGGCAAGCTCTACAAGCGGCGGCTGCGCGACCCCTACTGGCAGGGGCGCACCCGGCCGGTCTGACCCGGCGCCCTCCCGGCGGGCGGGCGCCCGGTGGCGATCCGGTCCTGCCGCGGTCCTTGACCCGCGCGCCCCCCGGCCGCAGGATCTGCGGTCATGAGCGAGGGACAGGGCGGCACGGCCGCCGGACAGGGCGGCAGCACGGTCGACGCGATGTTGCGGCGCAGCGCCCGCCGCACCCCCGCACGGATCGCGCTGGAGTACGGCGAGCGCGCCTGGACGTACGGCGAACTGGACGACGCGGTCTCCCGCGCGGCCGCGCTGCTGCTCGCCGAAGGGCTCGCCCCCGGCGACCGGGTCGGCGCCTTCGGCCACAACTCGGACGCCTACCTGATCGCCTTCCTCGGCTGCGCCCGCGCGGGCCTGGTCCACGTCCCGGTCGACAACCACCTCACCGGCGACGACCTTGCCTACCTCGTCGGGCAGTCCGGCAGCGCCCTGGTGCTCGCCGACCCCGGCCTCCTGGACCGGCTCCCGGAGGGGGTGCGGTCGCTGCCGCTGCGGGACACCGGGGACTCGTTCCTCGCCCGGCTCGCGGACACCCGGCCGTACGACGGACCGGGGCCGCGCTCCGAGGACCTGGTGCAGCTGCTCTACACCTCCGGCACGACCGCGCTGCCCAAGGGCGCGATGATGACCCACCGGGCCCTGGTGCACGAGTACGTGAGCGCGATCACGGCCCTGGACCTGCGCGCGGACGACCGCCCCGCGCACGCGCTGCCGCTCTACCACTCGGCGCAGCTGCACGTCTTCCTGCTGCCCTACCTCGCGGTCGGCGCCACCAGCGTCGTCCTGGACGCGCCGGACGGCGACCTCCTGTTCGACCTGATCGAGTCCGGCCGCGTGGACAGTGTGTTCGCGCCGCCCACCGTGTGGATCGCGCTGGCGAACCGGCCCGACTTCGCCACCCGCGACCTCGACGGGCTCCGCAAGGCGTACTACGGCGCCTCCGTCATGCCCGTGCCCGTCCTGGAGCGGCTGCGCGAGCGCCTGCCGGACCTCGCCCTCTACAACTGCTTCGGGCAGAGCGAGATCGGCCCCCTCGCCGCGGTCCTCGGCCCGGCCGAGCACGAGGAGCGGCCGGCCTCCTGCGGGCGGCCCGTGCTGTTCGTGGAGGCCAGGGTCGTGGACGAGGAGGGCCGGGAGGTGCCCGACGGCACGACGGGCGAGATCGTCTACCGTTCGCCGCAGCTGTGCGAGGGCTACTGGGACAAGCCCGCGGAGACCGCGGAGGCGTTCCGCGACGGATGGTTCCGCTCCGGCGACCTCGCGGTCCGGGACGCCGAGGGCTGCCTCACCATCGTGGACCGGGTGAAGGACGTCATCAACTCCGGTGGTGTGCTGGTCGCTTCACGGCAGGTCGAGGAGGCCCTCTACACCCATGAGGCGGTCGCCGAGGCCGCCGTGGTCGGCCTGCCCGACACCCGCTGGATCGAGGCCGTCACGGCGGTCGTCGTACGGCGCGGCGAGGTGACCGAGGAACAACTCGTCGCGCACGTACGGGAGGCGCTGCCCTCCTTCAAGGCGCCCAAGCGGGTGCTGTTCGTGGACGCGCTGCCGCGCAACGCCAGCGGGAAGATCCTCAAGCGGGAGCTGCGGGACCGCTTCGCGAAGGGGTGAGGCCGGGCGTCCGCCGGCCGTGGGCGGCGGCGTCCGTCCGTTCCGCCGCTCACCCCTGTCCGGTGTCGCGCGGCCGCAGGTCCACGATCCGGCGGATCTTGCCGACCGAGCGCTCCAGCGACTCCGGCTCCACGATCTCCACGTCCACCGACACCCCGATGCCGTTCTTCACCGCCGCCACGATGGACCGGGCCGCCGCCTCCCGCGTCTCGGGCGTGGCACCCGGGCGCGCCTCGGCCCGCACGGTGAGCGAGTCCATCCGGCCCTCACGGGTCAGCCGCAGCTGGAAGTGCGGGGCCACCCCCGGCGTGCGCAGCACGATCTCCTCGATCTGGGTGGGGAACAGGTTCACCCCGCGCAGGATCACCAGATCGTCGCTGCGCCCGGAGACCTTCTCCATCCGCCGGAACACCCGCGCGGTGCCGGGCAGCAGCCGGGTCAGGTCCCGGGTCCGGTACCGGACGATCGGCATGGCCTCCTTGGTCAGCGAGGTGAACACCAGCTCGCCCCGCTCACCCTCCGGCAGCACCTCACCGGTGACGGGATCGATCACCTCCGGATAGAAGTGGTCCTCCCACACGGTCAGCCCGTCCTTGGTCTCCACGCACTCCTGCGCCACTCCGGGCCCGACCACCTCCGACAGCCCGTAGATGTCGACGGCGTCGATCGCGAACCGCTCCTCGATCTCCCGCCGCATCTGCTCCGTCCACGGCTCGGCCCCGAAGATCCCCACCCGCAGCGAGGTCGTACGCGGGTCCACGCCCTGCCGCTCGAACTCGTCGAGCAGCGTCAGCATGTACGAGGGCGTCACCATGATCACGGCCGGTTCCAGGTCCTGGATCAGCTGCACCTGCCGCGCCGTCATGCCACCGGACGCGGGGACGACCGTACAGCCGAGCCGCTCCGCGCCGTAGTGGGCACCGAGCCCGCCGGTGAACAGCCCGTACCCGTAGGCCACGTGCACCACGTCACCGGGGCGCCCGCCCGCCGCCCGGATGGAGCGGGCGACCATGTCGGCCCACATGGACAGGTCGTTCCCGGTGTAGCCGACCACCGTCGGGCGGCCGGTGGTGCCGCTGGAGGCGTGCAGCCGGCGGATGCGCTCCCTGGGCACCGCGAACATCCCGAACGGGTAGTTCTCCCGCAGGTCCGCCTTGGTGGTGAAGGGGAACCGGGCGAGATCCTCCAGCGAACGGCAGTCCTCCGGGCGGATCCCCGCCTTGTCGAAGGACTCCCGGTAGAACGGCACCTGCTCGTAGGCGTGCCGCAGCGAGGCGCGCAGCCGCTCCAGCTGAAGTGCCCGCAGTTCCTCGGGGCCGAGCCGTTCGCCCGCGTCCAGCAGCTCCCGCGCGTCCGCCATCGGCACGTCTCCTCACCATGACATTCCGGACGACCGATCATTCGGTCGAACTGTTCGGGGCCAGTAATTCAGGCCAGAGGGGTTTCGGACAAGGGGGCTGCGGAGATTTGTCGTGCCGCCTGCGGAAATGCCTTGCGGCCGGGCGCGCCGGAGCGGGATTCTCATGCCCATGCCGACCTTCACCACGGCCGACGCCACCCGGCTCGCCTACCACCTGCGGGGCGAGGGCGAACCCCTCGCCGTCCTGCCGGGCGGCCCCATGCGCGCCTCCGCCTATCTGGGGGACCTCGGCGGGCTGACCGCGCACCGCCGCCTGGCCCTGCTGGACCTGCGGGGCACCGGCGACTCGGCGGTGCCGGCCGACCCGGCGACGTACCGCTGCGACCGCATGACCGAGGACGTGGAGGCCTGGCGCGACCACCTCGGCCTCGACCGTCTCGACCTGCTCGCCCACTCCGCCGGTGCGGCCCTGGCCATGCTCTACGCGGCCCGCCACCCCCAGCGGATCGGGCGCCTGCTGCTGATCACCCCGAATCCGTCCGCCCTCGGCCTGCGGGCCACGGCCGAGGACCGGCTCGCCGCGGCCGGGCCCCGGGCGCACGAGCCGTGGTTCCCGGAGGCGTACCCTCCCTTCCGTGCCTGGCTCGCGGGCGAGGGGGGCTTCGACGACAGGTTCCTGCCCTTCTTCCACGGCCGCTGGGACGACACCGCGCGGGCCCACGCGGAGGCGGAGCCGGCACAGACCGACGACGAGGCCGCCGGCCGGTACTTCGCCGAGGGCGCCTTCACCCCGGCCGCGACCCGCGCCGCCCTCGCCGAACTCGCGGCCCCGGTCCTCGTGTACGCGGGCGCACTCGACGGTGGGCCCCGCCCGGACCTCGCCCGCCGGGTGGCCGCCTGCTTCCCGAACGCCGAGGTCAGTGTCCAGCCGGGCGCCGCCCACTATCCGTGGCTGGACGATCCGGAGGAGTTCAGGAGGCGGGTCGCCGGGTTTCTCGACCGGTGAGCCGGCTCCCGGCCGCCGCCTGAGCCACCTCCCGCGCCCAGCGGTAGTCCGCCTTGCCGCTCGGCGAGCGGCGGATCGCCTCGGCGAGGACGAGCTGGCGGGGGATCTTGTATCCGGCCAGCCGGGTGCGGCAGTGGCTCCGCAGATCGGACAGGGAGAGGCGGGGCGCGCCCGTGCGGAGCTGCACCACGGCCGCCACGTGGTTGCCCCAGGTGGCGTCCGGCACCCCGGCGACCAGGGCGTCGTACACGTCCGGATGCGCCTTGAGGGCTTGCTCGACCTCCTCGGGGTAGACCTTCTCGCCGCCGGTGTTGATGCACTGGGAGCCCCGGCCGAGCACGGTGAGGACGCCGTCCGTGCCGACGGTGGCCATGTCGCCGAGCAGCACCCAGCGCAGCCCGTCCCGCTCGAAGAAGGTCTCGGCGGTCTTCCGCGGGTCGTTGTAGTAGCCGAGCGGGACATGACCGCACTGCGCGACACGCCCGGTCCCGCCCGGGGCGACCGGCTCACGGGTCACCGGATCGACCACCCGGGTACGGGAGTTGACCCGCAGCCGGAAGCCGCGCTCGGGCCCGGAGTCCTCCGTCGCCGTGCCGTTGAAACCGGACTCGGAGGAACCGAAGTTGTTCAGCAGCACCGCGTTCGGCACGAGCGCGGCGAACTGCCGGCGCACCGTCTCCGACATGATCGCGCCGGAGGAGGAGACGCTGAACAGGGCCGAGCAGTCGGTGCCCTTCATGGGTCCGTTCAGCGCGTCGATCAGCGGGCGCAGCATCGCGTCGCCGACCACGGACATGCTGGTGACCTTCTCCCGCTCGACCGTGCGCAGCACCTCCTCGGGCGCGAACCTGCGGTGCAGCACGACGCGTTGCCCGAAGTTGAAGCCGATGAAGGCGGTGAGCGTCGAGGTGCCGTGCATGAGCGGGGGAGTGGGGAAGAAAGTGATGCCGGCGCCGCCCGCGGCGACCCGCTCGGCCAGCTCCTCGGGCGCCTTCACCGGCTCACCCGTCGGCGCCCCGCCGCCCAGGCCCGCGAAGAACAGGTCCTCCTGACGCCACATCACACCCTTCGGCATACCGGTCGTGCCACCGGTGTAGATGATGAACTGGTCGTCGCCCGACCGGCCTTCGAAGCCGCGCCGCGGCGAACCGGACGCCTCGGCGCGCGCGAAGTCCGCCGCCCCGCCGATCCCCGCCGGACCCGGTCCCACCCGCAGCAGCCGCCGCAGCCCCGGCGCGCGCGGCGCCGCCGCGGCCACCCGGTCCTCGAACTCCGCGTCGTAGACCAGCGCCACCAGATCCGCGTCCCGGTAGAGGTACACCAACTCCTCTTCCACATAGCGGTAGTTGACGTTCACCGGAACGATCCGCGCCTTCAGGCAGGCCAGCACCGTCTGTACGTACTCGACGCCGTTGTACAGATGCAGGCCCAGATGCTCCCCGGGGCGGATCCCGCTGTCGGCGAGGTGATGCGCGAGCCGGTTGGCCGCCGCGTCCAGCCCGGCGTACGTCAGCCGGCGTTCCGCCCCCGTGCCGGGATGGTCGAGATACACGAGCGCCTCGCGGTCCGGCACCGCGTCGACCACCGACTCGAACAGGTCGGCAAGGTTGTACTCCACCGCTCCTCCTGACCCCGTCGGTCCGTCCGGCCATCAGCAGAGCAAAGCCCGCCGGAACTGGGAAGGCCCAGGAGCAAAAGAAACTGACTGCTCGTCAGAAAAGCCTTGAAGTGCCCGGCCGTCTCCTGCAACCTGTTCTCGTTCTCACCGAACCGAGGGGAGAGGCCCATGGGCGGGACGGAACACCTCACCGTGCGGCGCGAGGGCGCCACCCTGGTGCTCACGCTCGACCGGCCCGAAGCCAGGAACGCGCTGTCGCTGCCGATGCTCGTCGGCCTCTACGACGGCTGGCTGGAGGCCGACGCGGACGACACCGTCCGCTCCATCGTGCTCACCGGTTCCGGCGGCTCCTTCTGCTCCGGCATGGACCTGAAGGCGCTGGCCGGCGACGGCATGCGGGGCCAGGCGCACCACGACCGGCTGAAGGACGACCCCGACCTGCACTGGAAGGCGATGCTGCGCCACCACCGCCCCCGCAAACCGGTGATCGCCGCCGTCGAGGGCCACTGCGTCGCGGGCGGCACCGAGATCCTCCAGGGCACCGACATCCGGGTCGCGGGCGAGTCCGCCACCTTCGGCCTGTTCGAGGTACGGCGCGGACTCTTCCCGATCGGCGGCTCCACCGTCCGCCTGCAACGCCAGATCCCGCGCACCCACGCCCTGGAGATGCTGCTCACCGGCCGCCCCTACAGCGCCCGGGAGGCCGCGGACATCGGCCTGATCGGGCATGTCGTGCCCGACGGCACCGCCCTCGGCGAAGCGCTGGAGATCGCCGAGCGGATCAACGCGTGCGGCCCGCTCGCCGTCGAGGCCGTGAAGGCGTCCGTGTACGAGAGCGCCGAGATGACCGAGACCGAGGGCCTCGCCGCCGAACTCGCCCGCGGCCGGCCGATCTTCGCCACCGCCGACGCCAGGGAGGGCGCCCGCGCCTTCGCGGAGAAACGGCCCCCCGACTACCGGCGCGCCTGACCGGCGGAGCCCCGACGCCCCATGTCCTCGACCGACGCGCCCGACCCGAGGAGCCCCGATGCCCGACGTCCTCAAAGCGCCACTCGTCGTCGAATTCCCCTTCACCCGCTCCCTCGGTCCCGTCCAGCGCGCCTTCTTCACCGGCCTGCGCGAAGGCGTCGTCCTCGGGGCGCGCACCACCGCCGGACGGGTCCTCGTGCCGCCCGCCGAGTACGACCCCGACACCGCCGCGGAACTCCACGACCTGGTACCCGTCGCCGCGACCGGCACGGTCACCACCTGGGCCTGGAACCACGCCCCCCGAACCGGCCAGCCCCTCGCCCGCCCCTTCGCCTGGGTCCTCGTCCGCCTCGACGGCGCCGACACCGCCCTGCTGCACGCCCTCGACGCCCCCGGCCCCGACGACGTCCGCACCGGCATGCGGGTACGCGTCCGCTGGGCGGCCGAGCGCACCGGCGCCATCACCGACATCGCCTGCTTCGAGCCGTACGACGGCCCCCCGGAGCAACCCGCGGCGCACACCGGAGAGTTCGAGAACCCGGTCACCGGCATCGTCGCCCCCGCCCGGCTCGACTACACCTACACGCCCGGCCGCGCACAGTCCGACCACCTCGAATCCCTGGCCCGGCGCAAGATCGTCGGCGAACGCTGCCCCTCCTGTCGCAAGGTCTACGTCCCGCCCCGCGGCGCCTGCCCCACCTGCGGCGTCGCCACCGGCGAACACGTCGAGGTGGGCCCGCGCGGCACCGTCACCACCTTCTGCGTCGTCAACATCAAGGCACGCAACCTCGACATCGAAGTGCCCTACGTCTACGCGCACATCGCCCTCGACGGCGCCGACCTCGCCCTGCACGCCCGGATCGGCGGCATCCCCTACGACCACGTGCGCATGGGCCTGCGCGTGGAACCGGTGTGGACCGACGGCGCCCGGCACCCCGACCACTACCGGCCCACCGGCGAACCCGACGCCGACTACGACACCTACAAGGAGCTGCTGTGACCCGGCAGATCGCGGTCGTCGCCTTCGCGCAGAGCGACCACCGGCGCACCACGGACGAACTGTCCGAGGTCGAGATGCTGATGCCGGTCCTGCACGAGGTCCTCGCGCGAACCGGCCTGAGAACCGCCGACATCGACTTCACCTGCTCCGGCTCCAGCGACTACCTCGCCGGGCGCGCCTTCTCCTTCACCATGACCCTCGACGGGGTGGGCGCCTGGCCGCCGGTCTCCGAGTCCCACGTGGAGATGGACGGCGCCTTCGCCCTGTACGAGGCCTGGTCCAGACTGCTCACCGGGGAGGCCGACACCGCCCTCGTCTACGCGTACGGCAAGTCCTCGCCCGGCCCGCTGCGCGACGTGCTCACCCGCCAGCTCGACCCCTACTACCTCGCCCCGCTGTGGCCCGACTCCGTGGCCCTCGCCGCGCTCCAGGCGCAGGCCCTGCTCGACGCCGGGGACACCGACGAACACGCCCTCGCCGCCATCGGCGCCCGCAGCCGCGCCGACGCCACCGCCAACCCGCACGCCCAGCTGGCCGGCCCGGTGCCGCGCGGCGACCACCTCGTACGACCCCTGCGCACCGGCGACTGCCCGCCCATCGGCGACGGCGCCGCCGCGGTGATCCTCGCCGCCGGCGACCGGGCCCGGGAGCTGTGCGCGCGGCCCGCCTGGATCCGGGGCCTGGACCACCGCATCGAGCCCCACTCCCTCGGCGCCCGCGACCTGACCGACTCGCCCTCCGCGCGGCTCGCCGCCGAGCGGGCCGGCGCCTTCGAACGGCCCGTGGACACCGCCGAGTTGCACGCTCCCTTCAGCTCCCAGGAGGTGGTCCTGCGCAAGGCGCTGCGCCTCGGTGACGAGGTGTGCGTCAACCCCTCCGGCGGGGCCCTCGCCGCCAACCCCGTCATGGCCGCCGGACTCATCCGCATCGGCGAGGCCGCCGCCCGCGTCCACCGCGGTGCCTCCGACCGCGCCCTCGCGCACGCCACCTCCGGCCCCTGCCTCCAGCAGAACCTGGTCGCCGTACTCGAAGGGGATCCACGATGAGCAAGGAGCCCGTGGCCGTCGTCGGCATCGGCCAGAGCAAGCACGCGGCCGCCCGCCGCGACGTCTCGCTCGCCGGGCTCGTCCGGGAGGCGGCCCAACGCGCCCTGGACGACGCCGAGCTGGGCTGGGCCGACATCGAAGCCGTGGTCATCGGCAAGGCGCCCGACTTCTTCGAGGGCGTGATGATGCCGGAGCTGTATCTCGCCGACGCGCTCGGCGCCGCGGGCAAACCCGTGCTGCGGGTGCACACCGCGGGCTCGGTCGGCGGCTCCACCGCCCTGGTCGCCGCGAACCTCGTGGCCGCCCGGCTGCACGGCACCGTCCTCACCGTCGCCTTCGAGAAGCAGTCCGAGTCCAACGCCATGTGGGGACTGTCCCTGCCCATCCCCTTCCAGCAGCCCCTGCTCGCCGGGGCCGGCGGATTCTTCGCCCCGCACGTGCGCGCCTACATGCGGCGCAGCGGCGCCCCGGACACCGTCGGTGCGCTGGTCGCCCACAAGGACCGGCGCAACGCCCTCAAGAACCCCTACGCCCACCTGCACGAACACGACATCACCCTGGAGAAGGTGATGGCCGCGCCCATGCTCTGGGACCCCGTCCGCTACTCCGAGACCTGCCCCTCCTCCGACGGCGCCTGCGCCATGGTCCTCACCGGCCGCGCCGGAGCCGCCCGCGCGCCCCGGCCACCCGCCTGGCTGCTCGGCGGCGCCATGCGCAGCGAGCCCACGCTGTTCGCGGGCAAGGACTTCGTCTCCCCGCGGGCCGGCCGGGACTGCGCCGCCGACGTCTACCGGCAGGCCGGGATCACCGACCCGCGCCGGGACATCGACGCCGTCGAGATGTACGTGCCGTTCTCCTGGTACGAGCCCATGTGGCTGGAGAACCTGGGCTTCGCCGAGGAGGGCGAGGGCTGGAAGCTCACCGAGGCCGGGGTGACCGCGCTCGACGGCGACCTCCCCGTCAACATGTCGGGCGGAGTGCTGTCCACGAACCCCATCGGCGCCTCCGGCATGCTCCGCTTCGCCGAGGCCGCCCTCCAGGTGCGCGGCCAGGCCGGGGAACACCAGGTGCCGGGGGCCAGGAAGGCACTCGGGCACGCGTACGGCGGCGGATCGCAGTTCTTCGCCATGTGGCTGGTCGGCGCCGAGCCACCGGAGCGCTGAACCTCCTCCCCACGTGGGCTGTTGGGCACCGGGAGCGGTCGCTAGGCTGACCCGCGGACGACGACACCGGGAGGAGCACGGACGTGGCCGAGAGCACCACCCAGCACAAGCCGCTCAAGGGCTGGGACAAGCCGGATCTGGACCTCAGCGAGGCCGAGTGGCGGTCCAGCAGCCGAGGCAGGGGCGATGTCCAGATCGCCTTCGTCGAGGGCTTCATCGCGATGCGCAACAGCGAGCGGCCGGAGAGCCCCTCCCTGATCTTCACCCCCGCGGAGTGGGGCGCATTCGTCTCCGGCGCGCGGGAGGGGGAGTTCGACCTCACCTGAGGACGGTCCGCACCCGGCCTGATCTGAACCGGGGGTGTTGCGCGCCGTTTTCCGGACACGTGACCCACAGCGCCCCGCCGGGGCCGATGCCTGATGGAGGCTGGCCCCAGCAAGCGAGAAGGTCGTGTTCCGGAGGTGAGGAAGCATGAGCGCTGCGCCGGTGATCGCCGCGGTGGACGGTTCCGAGGACAGTCTGCGCGCGCTGGAGTGGGCGGCGGACGCCGCCCGTCGCCGTGCGGCACCGCTGCGGGCGGTGCACGTCCGCCAGTACGCCGCCTGGGGTCAGACCGACGTCCTGGTGGCCGGGCCGCCCGAGGAGGAGGGCGACCCCGTCCTCGACGAGGTGCGCGCCCGGCTCGCGGACCACGCGCCCGAGACCGTGGAGTACATCGCGCTGGAGGGCGCGCCCAGCGCGGTGCTGCCCGAACTCGGCGCCGACGCCCAGCTGATGGTGCTCGGCTCCCGGGGCCGCGGCGGCTTCGCCAGCCTGCTGCTCGGCTCCACCAGCCTGGCCGCCGCGCGGGACGCCGAGTGCCCGGTGGTCGTCGTACCCCCGCCCGGCCGCGAGGTGCACGGCGAGGGCCCGGCCGAGCCCGGACCCCGGGTGGTGGTCGGACTGAACGTGGACAGCCCCGACGAGGCCACGCTCGCCTTCGCCTTCACCGAGGCGGCCCTGCGCGGCGCCCGGGTCCAGGCGGTCGCCGCCTATCCGTGGCCCCTTCAGACCTGGTCGGCGCCGGGCCAGCTGGTGCCGCCCATGCCCGACGAGGAGGCCATCGCGAACGAGACCCGGGCGCTCGCCGAGGGCTTCCTCGCCCCGCACCGCGAGCGCCACCCGAGCGTCCGCGCCGACTCGGAGGTCCTGCCGGGCGACGCGGCGGGCAACCTGGTGGCCGCCTCCCGCGACGCCGAACTCGTCGTCGTCGGCCGTCACCGCCGACGCCTGCTCGCCCCGGCCCGGATGATGGGCTCCGTGACCCAGGCCGTCCTGCTGCACGCGGCCGCCCCGGTCGCGGTGCTCGCGCCGGCGCCGGGCGAGGGGGGCGTGCGGGCGGACGGGTGAGGGGAGGCGGATGCCGGTGCCGGGGGAGATCCGCCGGGGGCCGCGGCCGCCGCGACCCGGACGATCCGGGCGGGCCGCGGCGGGGTGACGCCGCTGCCCGCCGGCCGCCGGTCGTCGCCGAGCGGTCCGGGGTGCCGGAGTCGCCGTTCCCCGCACGGACCGACACCGGCCTCGGGCGTTCGGTGGGCTTCACGGACGGGGTGCGCCGGGCGCTCGGCCGGGACAGCGCGACGCCGGGGAACCCCGGGACCGGCTCGGCGAGCTGCCCGACCGGTTCTCCGGGGCGTCCGTCACCGGGGTGCGGGCCCGGCCGGCGGACGGTCCGCTGGTGCCGCCGTCCGGGCCGGCCCCGGGCGTGGGCACGGTGATCGCGGCGCGGACCGGACTGCCGCTGGTCACCGGGGAGCCGCGCGACCGGGAGCGGGTGCCGCGCGGTTCGCCCCCGGTCCGGTCCCGTGTCGCCGGAGGCGGTCCGGCACGTCAGCGGGTCCCGTGTGATCGGCCGCCCCCGTCGGGCCCCCTCCACCGACGGCCCCGCACCCCCTTCCCCACCCCGCCGGGGCCTGCCTCCGCCCGCCCCACCACCGGGTGCCCGCAGGTCACTCAGCCCTGCCGGGGCACGTACCATGGCGGCATGTCGTTCCTCCGCCGCCGCAGCGCCAATCCCGCCGGGCCCGACTTCGACGTGCTGGCCATGGACCCGGGCGACTGGCCGGGCAACCTCGGTGCGGGTCTGCTGCCCGCGCCCGACGGCACTTGTCAGGGTGTCTTCCTGCGCTACGACCTCTTCGGCGGCCGCGGCCCCGCGATGATCATCGGCAATCTGCCGCAGGGCTCCCCGGCCCGCGAGGTGGCCGGGGAGGAGATCCCCTTCGAGGTGGGCCAGCTGCTGCTGGCGCTGGAGAACGACGAGGAGGTCACCGTCGTCGGCACCGAGGACACCCCGGTGCTCCAGGGCGACAACCTCCTCATCGTGCGCCGGCTGAAGCTCTCCGAGAGCCGGATCTCCTGCGTGCAGTTCGACCGCAGCGACGGCGTCCTCGTGACCATCGCCGCCTGGGACCGGCCCATCACCGACGACCTGTACGCCCTGCTGAAGCCGCTCCCGGCGGAGCTCTTCCAGCAGGGCTGAGGCCCGGGAGCGGTCAGCTCGCCGAGTTCTCCACGGTCACGTCCGCCGCCCGGACGAACTCGACCCGGTGACCGTACTGGATCTCGTAGTACAGGTCGTCGCCCCGCACCACCTGGTGCGAGTCCGGGGTGAAGGTGACCGAGTAGTAGTACTCGCCCGGCATCTCGTCACCGACCACGTACTTCTGCCCGGCGGGGACGGTGTACGGCAGCGGCACGACCGACGGGGCGGGCACCCCCGCCGGATAGGCGGACTTCTCCGGGTAGGCACGGCCGTACACCGGGATGCTGGTCAGACCCTCCTTCGGCGTGATCACCAGTCCCTTCGCGGAGACGGCCGCCGGGTGCTTCGCCGGGTTCTGGAACCACGCCTTCTGACCGAGGTACCAGATGGCCGTCCAGTCGCCCCAGTGATCGGCGACCGCGTACTGCTGGCCGGTGGAGGCCCGCGAGGACACGTCGTTGACGTCGATCGTCGGTGTCGTACCGCGCCCGACGTCCGTGATCAGCGGCGCGTTCACATCATGGTCCGAGTACAGCCGGACCTCGCTGGAGCCGTGCGCCGCGCAGGGCTCGCCAGCCGTGGCGCAGCCCGTGTAGGCCGGCTGGTTGGCGGCGTAGTCCGGCCTGATCGTCACCAGGCCGCCCTGCCTGCCCGCGGTCTTCTTGAACGGGTGGCCGAGCAGCTGGAAGTAGTGCGCCCAGTCCCAGTAAGGCCCCGGGTCGGTGTGCATGCCGGGGATGGTGGACGCGGTCGGTCCCGGCACGTTGTCGTGGCCCAGGATGTGCTGCCGGTCCAGCGGAATGCCGTACCGCGTGGACAGGTACTTCACCAGACGTGCCGAGGACCGGTACATCGCCTCGGTGAACCAGGCGTCCGGCTCGGCGAGAAAGGCCTCGTGCTCGATCCCGATCGAGCGCGCGTTGACGTCCCAGTTGCCCGCGTGCCAGGCCACGTCCTTCGCCTTGACGTGCTGGGCGATCAGCCCGTCGGTGGAGCGGATGGTGTAGTTCCAGGACACATAGGTCGGGTCCTGGATCAGGTTCAGCACCCCGTCCCAGGTGCCCTCGGTGTCATGGATGACGATGTACTTGATCTGCTGCGACGCGGGGCGGTCGCCGAGGTCGTGGTTGCCGTAGTCGTCGTCGCCGAACTGGGCGTACGCCGCCGGGAGCCACTCGCAGGACACCGACTTCGGGCACTCGGCGCCGTCGTCCCGGACGGTGCGCAGACCGGTCCGCGACAGCTGAGCGGTGTCCGGGGCGAGACCCGGCTCGGCGGCCAGGGCGACCCGCTGCCCGGCGTCCGTGGTACGCCGCTCGCCCGTGCGCAGCACGTCGTAGACGTCGTCGGCGTACGACGCCGCGGTCGCCGTGTCGTCGGCGCCGGAGAACCGGGCCACCGCGCCGTACCATTCGGCCGGGTCCGCACTCAGCGGCTCGCCCAGCCGCCGTTGCTCGGCGGCCAGCAGGGCGGCGCCGCCGGACACGTTCGCGGCCGGGTCGGTGCGCAGCTTCGTGGCCGGGATGCCGGTCAGCCTCGCCGCTTTGGAGAGGGTCTTCAGCCGGGCCGGCAGCGCGGACTCGGCCGGCACCTTCGTTTCGGGGTGCGGTGCGGGGCGGGAGCTGTCCCCGCGGGCGTCCTCGGTGCCGTCGGCGAAGTGCTCCGTGCCGGCGATCGCGGTACGGGCGTCCGTGAGGTGCATCGGGCCGTAGCCGCCGGAGACGCTGGGCGCGCCGCCGTGGTAGTCCCAGCGGGACTGGAGGTAGGAGACGGCCAGCAGGACGCTCTGCGGCACGTGGTACTCGGCGGACGCGGAGGCGAACGCCGACTGCAGCCGGCCGGGGGAGGAGTCCGGGGCGCTCTGGGCGGGGGCCGCGCCGAACAGCGGCAGCAGCAGGGCCGCCGCGGCGAGCGGTACGGCGGCCCGCCGCAGATGTCTGTGGCCGGGCGTGGACGGGGAATCAGGGGCGGAACCTCGCAATGCGGCCTCCTGTGACGGGCGGGCGTGGCGGGGCGTGCGGCGCCGAACTGGGTCAGTGGTATCGGCTGGCCGACGATCCGTCAATAATGCAATCACCAGGGAGATTTCCCACGTCACGAAGGGTTTCGGCGAGTTTCGCAGCGGCGGTGGGCGGGCCTGCGGGGCGTCAGTGGCGTAGACCAGTGGTGCCGCGTCGCTGGTCGCGGGCGTACCGGCCTCGGGTGCGGCGGCCGTACCGGGGTCAGGTGCTCGCCGCCGAACGGCCGAAACGATTCCCCCGCGCGGCCGCACCCGTACACACGAAGGCCCGCGGCGCGCCGCCACTCCTGGCGCACCGCGGGCCCTCGCCCCTTCAGCGCGTGCCGACCGCCGCACGCACCGCCTTGCGGGCCATCTGGCAGTCGTCGTGCAGCCGTCGCAGCAGCAGCCGCTGCTCCTCGCCCGAGGGCACGGCACCCGGGTGGGGCATGCCGGGGGCCGCCGGGGGCGGGTCCTGCATCGAGCGCTGGACGGCCGTCTCGTACCGCCGGATCTCGCGGGTCAGCAGCAGCATCAGGTTGACCAGGAAGGCGTCCCGGGAGGCCGGGCCCGCCGACTGGGCGATCTGGCTGATCTGCCGCCGCGCCGCCGGGGCCTGACCGAGCACCAGCCACAGCGTGGCCAGGTCGTGGCCCGGCAGGTACCAGCCGGCGTGCTCCCAGTCCACCAGCACCGGACCCGCCGGGGACACCAGGATGTTCGACAGCAGGGCGTCGCCGTGGCAGAACTGGAGCATGGCGCCCCGCCCCACCTCCTGCGCGATGCCGTGCAGCAGCTTCTGGAGGTCGTCGAGGTCCCGGTCGGTGAGCAGCCCCGACTCGTGGTAGCGGGACATCTGTTCGGCATAGTCCAGGGGCATGTCGAACAGACCGGCCGGCGGCCGCCAGGCGTTCACCCGGCAGATCGCGCCCAGGGCCGCGCGGATGTCGGCGCGGGGCGGCGCCTCCATCGGATGCCGTTGAAGCGCCGCCACCCGGCCGGGCATCCGCTCGATCACCAGGGTGCAGTTGTCCGGATCCGCCGCGATCAGCCGGGGCGCCCTTACCGGGGGCCGGTGCCGGACGAACGAGCGGTATACGGCTATTTCGTGGCGACTCCGCTCCGCCCATGCCGGGGCGTGGTCCAGCAGGCACTTGGCGACGGCCGTGCTGCGCCCGGTGGTGCCCACGAAGAGTACGGAGCGCGCGCTGCGCCGCAGTACCTGGACCGGCGCGAACTCCGGGCAGATCCGCTGCACCGCGGCGATCGCGGTGCGCAGTGGGGCGCCCTGGGGGCCGGACAGGTCCAGTCTCCCGCTGAGCGGCGGGACGGGCTGCCCCGGGACCCGCCGGGGGCGGGGCGCGCCCAGCACGGAGCCGCCCGGACGCGCCGCCGGGTCGAGGTACGGTCCGCCGCCCGCCGGGCGGGGGCGCAACGGCCGAAGCGGGGCGGACACGGAGGACGATGCCGCGTACATGGGAGATACAGATCCCTTCGTTGCCTGCGGTGCCTGCCTGTGAGGTCCTCGCGTCAACCCGGCCCGGTCCCCGGGTGCACCCTGGGGAATGTCCCCGGTGAGACCGGGTCGGGGTGGCGCTTTCCTACCTGACACCCGATGACCCCTGGCACACCATCTGGCGCACCCTGGCGAACCCTGGCGAATAGTCGCCCGGCAACTCTCACGGGGCTACTGTCAACTCAGCCGAGAACCTGGGGGCTTGACGTGAGCGGACGACCCAACACCCGCCTTTCCGATCTGTTCGGCCTGGCCGGCTGGTCGAAGGGCGAACTCGCGAGGCTGGTCAACAGGCAGGCGGCGGCCATGGGCCACCCCCAACTGGCGACCGACACCTCCCGGGTGCGGCGCTGGATCGACATGGGAGAGATCCCGCGCGATCCCGTGCCGCGGGTGCTGGCGGCCCTGTTCACCGAGCGTCTCGGCCGTGTCGTGACCATCGAGGACCTCGGTCTGGTGCGCCACGGGCGGGCAGGGAAACGGCAGGGCGACGGGATCGAGGAACATCCCGACGGAGTGCCGTGGGCGCCCGAGCGGACCGCCGCGGTCCTCACCGAATTCACGGGAATGGACCTCATGCTCAACCGACGCGGCTTGGTGGGCGCGGGTGCCGCGCTCGCCGCGGGATCCACACTCAGCAGCGCCATGCACGACTGGCTGCACACCGACCCGGTCCTCAGGGCCGACAGCCCCGCCCTCGACGACCCCCTGCACCCCGGTCCCGCCGGTTTCGACCGTTACGAGGCCGCCCCCATCGGCTCGGAGGAGGTCGCGGAGCTGGAGCGCTCCGTCGAGGTGTTCCGGGCCTGGGACGCGGCCCGCGGCGGCGGCCTCCAGCGCAAGGCGGTGGTGGGCCAGCTCAACGAGGTGGGCGGCATGCTCGCCTACCGGCATCCCGCCCACCTCCAGCGGCGCCTGTGGGGCGTCGCCGCCAATCTGGCCGTCCTCGCGGGCTGGATGTCCCATGACGTCGGCCTGGAGCCCACGGCGCAGAAGTACTTCGTCATCGCGGCACACGCCGCCCGGGAGGGCGGTGACCGGCCGCGCGCCGGGGAAGCGCTGTCCCGGGCGGCCCGCCAGATGGTCCATCTGGGCCGGCCCGACGACGCGCTGGACCTGATGAAGCTCGCCCAGTCCGGCGGGGGCGAGCGCCTCCAGCCGCGCACGAAGGCGATGTTCCACACCATCGAGGCCTGGGCGCAGGCGGCGATGGGCAAGGGCCAGGCGATGCGCCGCACCCTCGGGCAGGCGGAGGACCTGTTCGTCGCCGACCGGGGCGACGGCGCGCCTCTCGACTGGATGCAGACCTTCAAGGCCGAGGACCTGTACGGCATGCAGGCCCTGGCCTACCGCACGCTGGCCGAGTTCGACCCGGACGCGGCCGTGCACGCCCAGCACTTCGCGGACAAGGCCCTGGCGCTGCGCGTCGACGGCAGGGAGCGATCGAAGATCTTCGACCATCTCTCCATGGCGTCGGCCTGCTTCATCGCCGACGATCCGGAACAGGCCGACCGCTACGCGCGGCTCGCCCTGATGTCGATGGGAGCGAACTCCTCACGCCGCACCTGGGACCGGCTGCGCCAGATGTACCGGCTCACCGCGGAGTACGCCGGGTACCCGAAGATCCATGAACTGCGGGAGGAGATCAGGCTCGCCCTGCCCAAGCCGAGGAGCAAGGGCGCCGACAGCGCGCAGGCGTAGGGGGCCGCGCGTCGCGTTCCCTCATTCCGGCCGGCACGTCCGACGTGCGGTCAGGTGCGCCGGCACCGGCTCACGCCGTGACCCTGGCGACGAGCACGCACGCGTCGTCCACCCGCCCGGCCCCGCCGAACTCCTCCACGAGCGCCCGTACGCAGTCCCGCGCGTCCCGGGCGTCGTCGAACCGCGGGGCGAGGCCCAGCAGCCGGTCCGCGGCCGCCGTCCGGCCGTGCCCGGGAACCAGCCCCTCGGTGTGCAGCAGGAGCAGGTCGCCCGGTTCGAGGATCACCTCGGCCTGTCCGTAGACGGCGCCCGCGGTCGCGCCGAGCAGCACACCCTCGGGGGCGTCGAGCACGCACCCCGTCCCGTCGCGGTACAGCAGCGGGGCGGGGTGTCCCGCCTGCCCCCAGACCAGGGTCCGGGTGGCGGGCCGGTAGCGGGCGCAGACGGCGCTGCCGAGGGCGGGCTGCACCGTGGCGTCGAGCAACTGGTCGAGCAGGCTGAGTAGTTGGCCGGGCTGGGTGCCGGCCATGGCCATCCCGCGCACCGCGCCGAGCAGGGTCGCCATCCCGGAGGCGACGGCCACCCCGTGCCCGGTGAGGTCGCCGACACTGAGCAGGGTCTCGCCGTCGGCCAGTTCCAGGGCGTCGTACCACTCCCCGCCGATCGGTGTCCCGCCGTCCGCGGGCAGCCGGTGCGCGGCCAGGTCCAGGGTCCGCGGGCCCTGGTGCGGGGGGCGCAGGGAGCCGCGCCACGGCGGCAGCACGGCCTCCTGGAGTTCGGTGGCGACCCGGTGCTCGGTCTGCTCCCGCTGACGGTGCCGGCGGAGCGAGTCCTGTGTCTCGCGCACGGTGTGCCGGCTGCGGTGCAGCGTGCTGACGTCGCGCAGCACGGCCCACATGGAGACCGTGCCGCCGTCGGCGCCGAGCACCGGCTCGCCCATCATGTGCACGCTGCGCACGGAACCGTCGGGGCGGCGCACCCGGAACTCGCCGTCGATCGGGCGGCCGTCGATCAGGCAGTCCGTGACCATCGCGGTGAGCTTCGGACGGTCCTCCTCCTCCACCAGTGAGGGCAGCTCGTCCAGGGTGAGGGCGGGCAGCTCCGGGTCATGGCCGAGGATCCGGTACAGCTCCCCGGACCACGACGCCTCGTCCGTCAGCAGGTTCCACTCCGCGCTGCCCACCCGGCTGAGCAGCGCGCCGCGCGGGGTGCCGACGGGTGCCGCGCGGGCGGTCTGCGGCCCGGCGGGCTCCGGGGGCTCCGCGGCCGGGGGCAGGGGCGCGCGTCCGTCGCGCAGTTGGGCCAGATGCGCGTCCACGTCGTCCAGTTGGTGCAGCGCCAGGTCGTACAGGGCGCGCTGCCAGCGTTCCTCGGGGTCCGTGTCGTCGCGGCGGACGTCCCGCCGTACCGCGTCCACGTCGCCCTTGAGCCGCCGCGCCTGCGTGATCAACGCCTCGACCGGGTCGTGCCCGGACGGCTGGGCGGCTGGGCGGTCCGCGGAGACCGGTGACGGCATTTCGCACTCCGAACGAGGGGGACGGCAGGGCCTGGCGGGACGGGGGACCCTGACGACTTTCGCACAGCGCGGGACGCCCCGTAAGGGATTTGGCAACACACGATACGGTGGTGCTTCCGGCATATGCCAGAGTCTTCCCGAAGCGGTCCCCGAGCGTTCCCGGAGTGCCCGATCGGACGGTAAGTCGTAGACGATCTACGGGAGTTGACGGACAAGGTGGTCCTGCGTCGAGGCCCCCGGACCAAGTGCTCGGCCATTCGTTCGACGGCCTTGCGTTCCCCGTCGTTCGGACCGGCCGGTACCTGTCGAACTCTGACCGGATCTGGCGCCATGCGAAGGGCCTCTCCGGACTCCATAAAGGCATGGAGACCACCATCGAACTGCCCGCCCTCGCCTGGCTCGTGACCGCCGAGGACCAGGAGATCCCCCTCACGGCCACCCTGCGCTACACCACGGGCGATCCGCTCGCCGTCTTCGTCGACTTCCCGGCCGAGGCGGCGCTGGAGGGCGAGGACGTCAGCTGGACCTTCGCGCGCTCGCTGCTGGACCAGGGGCTGCGCACCCCGGCCGGACACGGCGACGTGCAGATCTGGCCCCACGGCCGCACCCGGACCGTACTGGAGTTCCACTCGCCCTTCGGCCTCGCCCTGCTCCAGTTCCCCACCTCCACCCTGCGCCGCTTCCTGGTGCGCACCTACGAGGTGGTCGCGGCCGGCCAGGAGGACATGGCCGCGGTGGTGGAGCGGGGGCTGAACGCGCTGTTCGGAGGGGTGTGAGGCGTCCGCCCGAGTTGTCCCGGCGTGCCCCGGCCGGTTTTGAATATTGTTCACCTTCGCCTCACCGCACGGGTATGGACCCCGACGAACGGCGCGGGCACCCTGGCCCGCGGTGTGCCGCAGGGGCACTCCCGTGACCGAGGACGGACGAATGACACCGATCAGCCGAAGGGGCTTCGTGGGGCTGGGCGCATCCGTGGCGGCGGGAGTGGCGCTGGGCGCCACCACGCGCACGACCGCGGCGGCCGCCACCACGGCGACCGGCACGATCAAGGACGTCAAGCACGTGGTGATCCTGATGCAGGAGAACCGCAGCTTCGACCACTACTTCGGCCGCCTCAAGGGCGTGCGCGGCTTCGACGACCGCAGCGGCATCACCCTCGGCGGCAACCACTCCGTCTTCGACCAGCCGAACCTGCTCTCCCGGCAGTACCCGTGGAAGCTGAGCTCCACCCCGTCGGTGTTCGGCAAGGACGGCGAGACCCTCGCGCAGTGCAACGGCGACCTGCCGCACTCCTGGTCCTCGCAGCACTCCGCCTGGAACAAGGGCCGCCTGGACAACTGGGTCCTGGGAGTCGGCAACGTCCGCTCGCTCGGCTACCTGGACCGCTCCGACATCCCGTTCCACTACGCGCTCGCCGACAACTACACCGTCTGCGACGCCTACTTCTGCTCCACGCTGAGCGCCACCGGACCGAACCGCACCTATCTGTGGAGCGGCAAGGTCGACGCCTCCAGCAACGACGGCGGCGACGAGTCCGGCCTCACCTGGCAGACCTACGCCGAGTCCCTCCAGGCCGCCGGGGTGAGCTGGAAGGTCTACCAGAACGCCTCCGACAACTACGGCGACAACGCCTGCGCCTACTTCAGCAGGTTCGCCGCCGCCAAGGCCGGCGACCCGCTGTACGAGCGCGGCATGTCCTCGGTGCCGAAGGTGACCGGCTCCACCCCGGACGACATCGCCGCCGCCATCAGGGCCGACGTGCGGGCGGGCACCCTCCCGCAGGTCTCCTGGGTGGTGGCCAACCAGGCCTTCTCCGAGCACCCCTACGCCCCGCCCGGCGACGGCGCCCACTTCGTCAACCTCGTCTACCAGGCCCTCGCCGCCGACGAGGACGTCTTCGACTCCACCGTCATGTTCCTCAACTACGACGAGAACGACGGCTACTTCGACCACGTTCCCCCGCCGTCCCCGCCCTCCGGCACGGCCGGCGAGTTCCTCGACGGGGTGCCGTTCGGCTTCGGCTTCCGGGTGCCGATGATCGTCATCTCGCCCTGGACGCGCGGTGGCTGGGTCTCCTCCGAGGTTTTCGAGCACACCTCGGTGCTGCGCTTCCTGGAGACCTGGACGGCCGCCCTCGGCACCCCCGCGAAGTGCCCCAACATCAGCGACTGGCGGCGCAAGGTGAGCGGCGACCTCACCGGCGTGTTCGACTTCGCGCACCCGGTGGGGGGCCCGGTCACGCTGCCCGCGACCAGCGTCATCGGCATCGGCAACTGCGCCGCGCTGCCCAATCCGGTGCCGACCGACAACGCGCTGCCCGCGCAGGAGCCCGGCACCCGTCCGGCCCGCGCGCTGCCGTACCAGCCGGGCGGCTACCTGGACCGCCTGGAGTTCGACGCGGGCGGCAAGACGCTCGCCTGGTTCGTCATGACCAACCAGGGCGGTCCCGCCTCCCGCGCGGCCCACTTCTCCATCCACCCCAACGCCTACCGGGACACCACCCCCTGGCAGTACACGGTGGACGCGGGCGGCACCGCCACCGACTTCTTCAACATCGGTTCGGGCTACGGCGACGGCAAGTACGACCTGTCGATGATCGGCCCCAACCGCTTCCTGCGCCGCTTCCAGGGCGACGCCACCAAGGCGGGCAGGTCCGCCGAGGTGAGCACCCGTTACGCCGTGGAGCCGGGGACCGGGAAGCTCGCCGTCTACTTCAGGATGGCCAACTCCGGTTCCGTGCCGGTGAAGTTCACCATCACCTCCAACCACTACCGCGGCGACGGCCCCTGGACGTACACCGTCGCCGCCGGTGCCTCGGCGGAGGACTTCTTCAACGCCGTCGCGTACAGCGACGGCTGGTACGACTTCACGATCACCGTGGACTGCGACCCGGCCTGGTCGCGCCGGTTCACCGGGCACCTGGAGACGGGCGCCGCCAGCGTCAGCGGCTGACCGCGGCGTACAGGTCCGGGCGCGGGGCCGGTTCGACGGCCACCCGGCCGCCGCTCTCCAGCGCCCGGACCCCCGCCTCGGCGACGAGCGAGGCGGCATAGCCGTCCCAGGCGCTCGGCCCGGTCACCCGGCCCGCCCGGGTGGCGTCCACCCAGTCCTGCACCTCGCGGTCGTAGGCGTCGGCGAAGCGCACGAGGTAGTCCCGGGCCACCTCCCGCCGGGCGCCGTCCGCCCGGGTGACCACCATGGCGTGCTCCTCGCCGACGCGCGCGCTGCCCGCCTCGCACACCGCCTCGCAGCGCACCTGGTAGCCGAAGCCGCAGTTGACGAACACCTCGACGTCCACCAGGACGCCCCGCTCGCTCTCGAACAGCACGAACTGCGGGTCGACCAGCCCCGCGGGCGCGCCGCCGGAGGACACCGGACGCCGCACCGTCACCGCCGTCAGCTCCTCGCCCAGCAGCCAGCGGGCCGCGTCGATCTCGTGCGAGACCGAGCTGTTGATCAGCTCGGCGCTGGTGAACCCGGGCGGCGAGGAGACATTGCGGTGGACGCAGTGCAGCATCAGCGGCCGGCCGAGCGAGCCCCCGTCCAGCAGCGCCTTCAGGCGCAGGTACTCGGCGTCGTACCGGCGCATGAACCCGATCTGCGCCAGCCGCCGCCCGAGCCGCGCCTCGGCCGCCACGACCCGCAGGGCCCCGGCGGGGTCCGGCACCATCGGCTTCTCGCACAGCACCGGCAGGTTCCGCGCGAACGCGGCCAGCAGCGCGGCCTCGTGCGCCGGGCCGGGGGAGGCGATCAGCACGGCGCCGACGCCCGGCGCGTCCAGCGCGGCCCCGGGCTCCGTGTGCACGGCCACCCCGGCGAGGCCCGCGGCGGCGGCCTTGGCCCGCTCGGCGTCGGGGTCGGCGACGGCCGCGACCCGGGCACCGCTGATCACCCGGTCCAGGCGCCGCACATGGTCGGCCCCCATGTTCCCGGCTCCCAGCACCGCCACACCCAGCGGCTCACCCATGCGCGCTCCCTCACGTCGACGATCACGCGTAGCGTACGTCGGCGGGGGAGCGCGTACTCAGGGGGCCGCGGGGGCGGGTCAGAACCGCAGCACCCCCGCGATCCCGTCCTCCTCGCCCAGCGTGCCGTCGGGCACGAAGCGGACGTCGGCGCCGGTCTCCAGGCACTGCTCGACGATCTCGTCGACGATGTCGTCGCGGGCGTCCAGATCGCCGGGCTCGGCCGGCACCAGGTGGTCGCCGTCGTCGCGGACCACGGCCCGGAAGCCCTCCTCCACGGCGAGCAGCCGCACCCGGCCCTCCCGGGCGCTGAGCCACAGCTCGTCCAGGCCCGCGGCGAAGGTGCGGTGGCCGCGCGCCGAGATCAGTTCCTCGACGATGGAGTGGGCGCCCTTGGACTCCTCCGCCTCCAGGACCGGCCGGATGGCCTGCCAGACGGCTTCGGGACCCGAGTGGGCTAGCCCGCCGTGCCCCACGTGCACCGCGCCCCTGGAGACCGTGCCGGCCTCGTCCAGCAGGGAGAGCGCCGCCCGGTCGCCGGTGACGTACAGCGGGCGCGGCTGCTCGCGCAGGACGGCGGCCATCGCGTTGTCCGCCTCGCGCAGGAACTGGCGGGTGCCCTCGTCACGGAAGGTGCTCGGCAGATCGCCGACGCGCTCCTGCCGTTCGGCGTCGAAGTTCGTCCGGCTGCGGGTCAGCGGGAAGCCCCCGGTGTGGTCCTCCACCACCCGGTCCGGGCCGCCGCTCCACAGAGTGACCTGGTCGGCCGAGACCGACAGCACCCAGAAGGGCCGCTCCGCCGCCTGCGCGGCGACCAGGTTGCGGGTGATGAAGGTGTCCGCGAGCACCACGCGCTCGGGGACGCTGCGGGCCAGCGACCAGACCTGGTGCTCGCCGGGCGCGGCGAAGATCACCAGGCCGTCCTCGGCGTGCGCGAGATCGACCTCGGCGAGAGCCCGGTCGAGCTGGGCGTCCACGTCCGCCCGCCGTTCCCGGGTCACCGCCGGATCGGCCTCCAGGCGCTTGCGGGCCTCGGCCAGCACATTGCGCAGCCGGACCGGATCCTGGTCGTTGCCGGATCCGCGGCGGTGCGTCGGGGTCAGCACCGACACCGCCGGATAGGGCCGCGGACGCCGCAGTTCGGCAAGGGTTGCGGGACTCAGTGCGTGCTCCATGACAGCACCATAGGGCCGATTCACAGGTACGGCATTCGGGGTATTCCGGACTTGTGGCAGCGGGCCGGGAGGCGGTCGCGGCGCCCCGGTGGCCGGCCCGCCGGAGCACCGAAGGGCTGCCGGTCGCGGCGCCCTGCGACGCGCCTCGCTTGGGGAAATTTTTGCCCGTGGCCGGTTCCCGGCGCCTGTGGCGCTCCGGCCTCGCGATTCCCGGATCCCGCGGAGGCAAAGCGCGGCCGAAACCGCCTGGCGGACGGCCGCGGCCGTGTTGCGTCCGCGTTGACCGGGGCCGGGCGCGGGCGGACGCTCACCATATAGGTGCTCGATACAACTGGTTCGTCGGCCGACGCCGCGGCCCACAGGAAAGCACAGATGAGCGCGGCACCGGCGGTCGGCCGGAGGGCAGGAGGCAGCGCATGTGCGGCATCACCGGATGGGTTTCCTTCGATCGTGACCTGAGCGCCGAGGCCACCACATTGCATGCGATGACCGAGACGATGGCCTGCCGCGGCCCGGACGACCGCGGCACCTGGGCCGAGGGACCCGCCGCCCTGGGTCACCGCCGGCTCGCCGTCATCGACCTGCCCGGCGGCCGCCAGCCGATGTCCCTCACGACCCCCGAGGGCACCGTCGCGCTGGTCTACTCCGGGGAGACCTACAACTTCACCGAACTGCGCCGCGAACTGACTGGCCGCGGCCACCGGTTCACCACCGGCTCCGACACCGAGGTGGTCCTGCGCGCCTACCTCGAATGGGGCGGCGCGCTCGCCGAACGCCTCAACGGAATGTACGCGTTCGCCGTGTGGGACGGCCGCCGCGACGAACTCGTGATGATCCGCGACCGCATGGGCATCAAGCCGTTCTACTACTACCGCACACCCGACGGCGTCCTGTTCGGCTCCGAGCCCAAGGCGATCCTCGCCAACCCGCTGGCCCGCCCCCGGGTGACCCTCGACGGCCTGCGCGAACTGCTCGTGATGATCAAGACCCCCGGGCACGCCGTCTGGGACGGCATGCGCGAGGTGGAGCCCGGCACGGTCGTCACCGTCGGCCGTGCCGGGCTCTCCACCCGCGTCTACTGGCGCCTGGAGACCCGCCCGCACGAGGACGACCGCGACACCACCGTCGCCCGTGTGCGCACCCTCCTGGACGACATCGTGCGTCGCCAGCTCGTCGCCGACGTGCCCCGCTGCACCCTGCTCTCCGGCGGTCTCGACTCCTCCGCCATGACCGCGATCGCCGCCCGGCAGCTCGCCGAGCGGGGCGAGACGGTGCGCTCCTTCGCCGTCGACTTCGTCGGCCAGACCGAGAACTTCGTCGCCGACGAACTGCGCGGCACCCCCGACACCCCCTTCGTGCACGACGTCGCCCTGCGCTCCGGCACCGAACACCAGGACATCGTGCTCGACGCCGAGGCCCTCGCCGACCCCGCCGTGCGCGAAACCGTCATCCGGGCCCGCGACCTGCCGGCCGGCTTCGGCGACATGGACGCCTCACTGCTGCTCCTCTTCCGCGCCATCCGACGGCAGTCCACGGTCGCCCTGTCCGGCGAGTCCGCCGACGAGGTCTTCGGCGGCTACCTCCAGTTCTTCGACGAGGACGCCCGCAGCGCCGACGCCTTCCCCTGGCTGGTGCGCTTCGGCCGCCACTTCGGCGACGACTCCGACGTCCTGCGCGCCGACCTGGTCACGAAACTCGACCTCGACGGATACACGGCCGACGGCTACCGGACGGCCGTCGCGGGCATCGAACGCCTCGCCGGCGAGAGCGACTTCGAGTACCGGATGCGGCGGATGTGCCATCTGCACCTCACCCGGTTCGTGCGCGTCCTGCTCGACCGCAAGGACCGGATGAGCATGGCCACCGGCCTGGAGGTACGGGTGCCGTTCTGCGACCACCGCCTGGTCGAGTACGTGTACAACACCCCCTGGGCCCTGAAGTCCTTCGACGGCCGGGAGAAGAGCCTGCTGCGCGAGGCGGCGAAGGACGTCCTGCCGCGGAGCGTCTACGACAGGGTCAAGAGCCCCTACCCGTCCACCCAGGACCCGCGCTACGCCCGCGCCCTCCAGGAGCAGGCCAAGGACCTGCTCGCCAGGCCCTCGCACCGCGTCTTCGACCTGGTGGACCGGGACCGCGTACGGCAGGCCGCCGAACGCGAGGCCCCGGTGTCCGACCAGGCGGCCCGGCGCGGCCTGGAACGCACCCTGGACCTCGCGCAGTGGCTGGACCTGTACGCGCCGCGGCTCGTCCTCGGCTGAGCGGTCCGGTCCGCCGAGCGGGGCTCTCAGCTCGGGCTCGAGCTGGGGCTGACGCCGGGACTCGGGCCGGTCGCGGCCGGGCTCGTCGGCGTCGCGCCGCTCGCGCTCGGGCTCGTCGGCGCCGGGCCCACCGTGCTCGGGCCCGCCCGGTCCGGCCGGTGCGGGCTCCGCCCGGTCGGGCTCGACGCGGTCGGGCTCGACGCGGTCGGGGCCGGCGTCGGACCGGGCGTCGGGCCGGACGGGGCCGGCTTCGGGCTCGTCCGGGTCCCCGCGCCCAGTCCGAGCGCCCGGTCCGCGGCCGCCGCCGAGGGCTGCCAGGACGTCGTCACCGGCTCCCACACCGGCACCTGGACGCCGGTGCCGAGCCGGGCGGGGGCGAAGACACGGCCCCAGCGGCCCGCCCAGTCGCCGACCGTGACCGACGACGCCCGGCGGGCCTGCGGGTCCGCCGCGCGCACGACGGTGCGCACATCGGCGTGGACGGTCGCGCCCGGCGCGAGCCGCAGCCGGCCGGTGGCGTTGCCCGGCACCGGCAGCGCGGCCCCGTCCAGTCCGCCGAAGGTCACCAGCGGCACCCGGTCGACGGCGCAGGTCCGCCCGCTGCGGTTGGTGACGCTGACGCGCACCACCGTGGGCCGGTGCGGCACGGCCGCCGCCCGCAGCGCCAGCTCCCCCTGGACGCACGGGGCCACCCGTGGGGCCCGGACGGCGGCCTGTCCCGGCGGCGCGGCGAGCCACAGGGCCGCCACGGCGGCCGAGGCGAGGGGTACGGCGATGGCGGCGCGCATGCGCATGATGGTGTCCCTCCGGTCGCGGTCACGGACGCCGGTCGGCGGCCGGTGACGTCATCGGTCGATGCGGTTCGGGAAGACCCTCCACTCCTTCCCGTCCGCCGGGCAGGAGCTGCCGTACGCGGGCAGGGAGCCGTGGAGGAGGAAGTCGTCCACCGTGCGGTGCACGCACACGGAGGAGCCGTAGCCGGTGTGCCCGTCGCCCCTGTTGTCGAGGACGACCGCCGCCGGGCCGAGCCGCTGCGCGGTCCGGACGGCCCACGGGTACGGCGTCGCCGGGTCGCCGCGGGTGCCGACGAGCAGCATCCGCGGGGTGTCGACGTCCTTCACCCGGGCGCGGATGAAATCGGTGCCCTTGGGGCGGCCGTAGCACATCAGCACCTGGGTGAGCCGGTAGCGGCCGAAGACGGGGGACGCCTCGTCGTACGCGGCCCGCAGCCGCTTCAGATCCCCGGCGATCCGGGCCGCGGAGGGCCGGTCGGGGTCGTCCGCGCAGTTGACCGCCATCAGGGCGGCCTGGAGGTTGTCGGCCGGTACGTCCTCGGGGGCGACCAGCCCGTCGTGCCCGGGTGCCGGGCGGCCCCGGACCGGCCCGGCGCCCCCGGCGGCGAAGCCCATGACGCCCCGGGGATCGCCGTCCCGGGTCAGGGAGCCCAGCGCCCGCCGCAGCGACGGCCACAGGTCCTTGCTGTAGAGGGCCTGCACGATGGCGGCCACCAGGTCCTGCCCGGAGAACGGGTCGCCGCCGTCGGTCGTGACCGGCCGCCGGTCCAGCGAGCGCACCAGCCGGACCACCGCGTCACCGGCCGCGCGCCGGTCCCGCCCGAACGGGCAGCCGGCGTGCGCCGCGCACCAGTCCAGGAAGTCGTCCAGCGCGGTCTGCTGCCCGCGCGCGCCGTCGATGCCCTGCTCGGCGAGCGACTCGGTCAGGGTGTCCACGCCGTCCAGCGCCATCCGTCCCACGTTGTGCGGGAACTGCGCCGCGTACACCGAGCCGAGCCGCGTCCCGTAGGAGAAGCCCAGGTAGTTGAGCTTGCGCTCGCCGAGGGCCTGGCGGATCACGTCCAGGTCCCGGGCGGCGTTCACGGTCCCTATGTACGGGAGCACGTCACCGGAGCTGCGCGCGCACGCCTCGGCACTCTGCCGCAACTGCCGCAGCAGCGCCTGGGGATGGTCGAGGTCGGCGGCCGCGCCGCTGACGGCCGCGGCCTGGTCGCCGCCGTCGCCGCAGCTGACGGGGGAGGAGCGGCCGACGCCGCGCGGGTCGAAGGTGACCACGTCGTAGCCGCCGGCCAGATCCATGAACTCCTGTCCGCCGTATGCCAGTTCGGTAACGCCCGCGCCACCCGGGCCGCCGAAGTTCAGCAGCACCGAGTGGTGGGACCCGCCGGTGCCGCGATAGCGGCCCAGCGCGAGGTCGAGCGTCCCGGTGCCGGGCCGGGCGTAGTCGAGCGGGACCGTCACCTTGCCGCACTGCATGTCCCGCGGCGCGCCCGGACCCGGGCAGGCGCCCCAGGCCACCTTCTGCCGGTAGAACCGGGACAGGTCGGGGCGGCCCGCCACCGTCACCGGACCCGCGGCAGCGGGTGTGGGCAGCACGGAGCCGAGCAGCGCCAGGGCGAGGACTCCGGTACCCGCACAGCGCCGCACCGCGGACCGCGTGCACAGCTTGGCCAGCATCGATAGCCTCCCGAGGCGCCCGCAGCGGACCGGGACGGCGCCCTTCCGCTCACCATAAGTGGGCCCCGTTCGGCCCGCCTCCGGGCGGGCGGAACCCCATCGGGTGCCGTATGCTCCGCGCCCGATTGGTGATCATTCATCGTCCTTACAATCGTTTCATCAATCCTGCCACTCGATGGGGTGAAAGCCCGTTCGGCCATAACTCGACTGGTTCACCCGCGTTTTACCTGATGCGGGTGACTGCCCGCGAACTTGTCTGGAAGGCAGGAACCAATGAGACGGGCTACCCGAAACGGTGTGATCGCCACCGTCGCCGCCTCCGGTGCGATGGCCCTGGCGTGGCCGGTGTCCGCCGCGTTCGCGGCCGACGGCGCGAGTGCCGACGGTGTCGCGGCCGGCTCGCCCGGCGTGATCTCCGGCAACAGCATCCAGCTGCCGGTGGACGTCCCGGTGAACGTGTGCGGCAACACGGTCGACGTGGTGGGGCTGCTCAACCCGGCCATGGGCAACGCGTGCGCGAACGAGACCGGTGCCGGCACCGGTGGATCGGCCAACTCCGGCGGGGCCGCGGCCAACGGCACCGCCCAGCACTCCCCGGGAGTGATCTCGGGCAACGGTGTCCAGCTCCCCGTCGACCTGCCGGCGAACGTCAGCGGCGACAGCGTCAATGTGGTGGGGCTGCTCAACCCGGTCATGGGCAACACCTCCGTCAACGGCGGCGGTGAGACCCCGAGCCCGCCGGTGGCGCCCACCCCGACGCCACCGGCCCCCGTCAAGTCCCACCCGGCCGTCCCGCACACCCCGCGGCCCGCGCCGGAGCCGGTGACCGCCTCGCTGGCCCACACCGGTACGGACCTGACCGGTCCGGCGGCGGCCGGCAGCGCGGCGCTGCTGCTCGCGGGCACCGTCCTCTACCGCCGCTTCCACCCGACCCGTACGCGCTGACCCCCACCCTGTCCCAGGCCTCCACCGGCCACCGGGCCCCCACCGTCCGGCATACGACCGGACGCCGGCCCGGTGGAGCCTCGCGGCGAACGCCCGCACAGCGGCACCCCGACCCCTCGCAGCCCCGGAAGTACGGTGGCCCGGCGACGGACCCCGAAGGCACCGACGCGCACGCCACCGCCCGCGCGCGCCATCGGCCTCGCCCGGCACCGGCCGCACGCGTACTTTTCCTCCGCGCCCCCGTTCCAGGTCTTCTTCGTCGCGCCGACCGCCCTCGGCCCCCGGTCGCCGTCCCGCTGCTGTCCGCGCGTCCGGCGGGCGTCCTGCCCGCGGCCCTCGTGACGGCCGCGGCCACCCCCGGTGTCCGGTACGTCCACCGGGCCTGGCCGTCCGGCCACCGCACCCGGTCGCCCTCGCCCCCGCGGTCCCGTCGGCGCGTGCGCTCGCCACCCCGCGGCCGGTGCCGACAGGCTGATCTCCCCGTGGTGCGAAGGCCGTTGATCCGCGAGGATGCTGCGGACGGGCCGTCCGGTACGGTGGCCGGCCCCCGACCCGACGGAGCGCACCGATGATTTCTCCCGCCCCCCACGACCTCGTCGTCACCCGGGCCGGCCTCGACGACTGGCCGGTGATCAGCGGGTGGGCGGCGGCGGAGGGCTGGAACCCGGGACTCGCCGACGGACCCGCGTTCTTCGCCCAGGACCCCGAGGGCTTCTTCCTCGGCCGGATCGAGGGGGAACCGGTCTCGGCCGTCTCCGTCGTCAACTACGGCGCGGACTACGCCTTCCTCGGCTGCTACCTCGTCCGCCCCGAGCTGCGCGGCCACGGACACGGCCTCACCACCTGGAAGACCGCCCTGGCCCATGCCGGCACCCGCGCCGTCGGCCTCGACGGAGTCGTGGCCCAGCAGGACAACTACCGCCAGTCCGGCTTCCAGCTCGCCTACCGCACCGTCCGGTTCACCGGCACCGCCCTCACGGGGGACACCCCCGGTGGAGTCCGCCCGGCCGGGGCCGCCGACCTCGCCGCGATCACCGCCTACGACAGTGCCTGCTACCCCGCCGACCGGCCGCGCTTCCTCGCCCGGTGGCTCACCACCCCGGGCCACCGCGCCGTCGTACGCCACCATGACGGGCGCCTCACCGGTTACGGCGTGATCCGCCCCGGCCACGACAGCCTGCGCGTCGGCCCGCTCTTCGCCGACACCGCCGAGGACGCCCGCGCCCTGTTCGCCGCGCTGGCCGCTGAGGCCGCCGGACGTGAACTCGCCATCGACGTGCCCGAGCCCAATGCCGCAGGCGTCGCCCTCGCCGAGGCCGCCGGACTTGCGCCCTCCTTCGAGACGGCGCGCATGTACACCGGACCCGTCCGTGCCCACGCCCAGGGCCGCGTCTTCGGCGTGACCACCCTCGAACTGGGCTGAGCGGGTATTCGCGTTGCCGCGCCCCCGTCCCGCGTGATCGGGTGGGCCGCCATGGACAAGACTCTTATCCTCGCCCAGTACGACCGTGACCTGCGCGAACACGCCGTCCCCGACGGGCCCGGCGCCCGCGTCGAACGCGTCGGGGAGGTGGTGCGGCAACTCGCCGACGCGCACGGCTGGAACGGCGTCCTCTGGTCCGGCCTCGACGAGGCGGACGCGGACGCGGCCATCCAGGAGCAGATCGCCGCCTTCACCGCCCTCGGCCACGACTTCGAGTGGAAGCTCCACAGTCACGACCGGCCCGCCGACCTCGGCTCCCGGCTCACCGCGGCCGGGTTCCGGGCCGAGCCGGCCGAGACGCTGATGGTCGGTGAGATCGACCGGCTCGACCTGGACGCCCGGCTCCCCGAGGGGGTACGGCTGACGGAGGTCGTGGACGAGGCGGGCGTCGACCTGTTCGTCGAGGCGCACGAGAAGGCGTTCGGCACGGACGGCACCCGGATGCGCCGGCGGCTGCTCGACCGGCTGGCCGCCGATCCGGACGCGTTGGTGGCCGTCGTCGCGCTGGCCGGGACGGAAACCGTCAGCGCCGCCCGGATGGAACTGGTGCCCGGTACCCCGTTCGCCGGCCTGTGGGGCGGCGGCACCGCGGAGCCGTGGCGGGGCCGGGGCCTGTACCGCGCCCTCGTCGCCCACCGCGCCCGGATCGCCGCCGCTCGCGGCTGCCGCTACCTCCAGGTCGACGCCTCACCCATGAGCCGCCCCATCCTGGAACGGCTCGGCTTCCTCGCGCTGAGCGTCACGACCCCGTATCTCTACGAGACCAAGGGAAGTTGACGGTAGGTCAACGACGTGCCCTCGCTCGATCGAGTGCGCTGATCCCCACCGCCGCCAGGGCGATCTGGATGAGCCACTCGATCCAGTCGGGCCCCTTGGTGTCGGCGACCCCGATCCCCGCCGCGATCGCGGAGCCGATCAGCGCGGCCACGATGCCGACGACGATGGTCCACAGCACCCCGATGTGCTGCCGTCCCGGCACGACCAGCCGGCCGAGCACACCGATGATCAGGCCGATGACGATCGCGCTGATGATGCCTGAAATCTCCATCTCCACCCCTCTTCACGGCGTAATCCCGTCCCTGGAGAAGGTGCCCGCTGCGGGCGCGTGCAGTCCGGCCCGCTTTATTGCCGGGTCTTTCTGTTCATCCGGGCTTCATGCCATGTACCTTTCAAGCCATCGACGCGTGTAGAACCCTCAAGCAGGTTCTACGCGCGCAGACTTGGCGCCGCAACTCCTTCTCCCCACCCCACACCCCACAACGGAGGTTCGCCGGATGCCCGGATCCCTGAGATCCCGACGCAGAGTCACCACCGCGCTCGCCGGATTCGGCCTGCTCCTGACCGGAGCGGCCGTCCAGGTCGGTGCGAGCGCCCCCGCACAGGCGGCGACCACCCACCGCGTCCTGTTCGACAACGCCCACGCCGAGACGGCCGGCAACGCCGACTGGGTCATCTCCACCAGCCAGCCCGACCCGCTCGGCCAGAACTCCGACCCGCAGTCCGAGACGGACTGGACCGGCGCGCTCTCCTCCTGGGGGGTGGCGCTTCAGAAGACCGGCGACTACAGCCTGAAGACACTGCCTTCCGGCCAGAGCCTGACCTACGGCGGTTCGTCCGCCCAGGACCTGTCGAACTTCGACACGCTGGTCCTGCCGGAGCCCAACACGTTGTTCACGACCGCCGAGAAGAAGGCGATCATGAACTTCGTGAAGAACGGCGGCGGTCTGTTCATGATCTCCGACCACACCGGTGCCGACCGCAACAACGACGGCAACGACGCGGTCGAGATCCTCAACGACCTGATGACGAACAACGGTGTCGACAACACCGACCCGTTCGGCTTCTCCATCGACTCGCTGGACATCAAGTCCGGCTACCCGGCGGCGATCAGCGACAGCACCGACCCGGTGCTGAACGGCTCCTTCGGCAAGGTCACCAACAGCCTGATCGCCGACGGCACGACCGCCACCCTCAAGCCCGCCGACAACTCGGCGGTCAAGGGCCTGGTCTACCGCAGCGGCTACTCGGGCAACACCGGTGCCTTCTTCCTGACCAGCACCTTCGGCGCCGGCCGCGTCGCCTTCTGGGGCGACAGCTCCCCGATCGACGACGGCACCGGCAGTTCCGGCAACACCCTGTACGACGGCTGGAACGACTCCGGCGCCACCAACGCCGCACTCGCCCTGAACGCCACCGCGTGGCTCGCCGGTGACGGCGGCACCAGCGGTGGGGGTGGCGGTGGCACGGGTGGCGGCGGCACCGGCACCTGCACCGCCGGCCAGCTGCTCGGCAACAGCGGCTTCGAGTCGGGCAACACGACCTGGAGCGCCTCCAGCCAGGTCATCACCAACGCCGCGGCCGAGTCGCCCCACTCGGGTTCGTACTACGCCTGGCTCGACGGCTACGGCACGGCGACCACCGACACACTGTCCCAGTCGGTGGCCGTCCCGGCGGGCTGCACCTCGGCCAAGCTGAGCTTCTACCTGCACATCGACACGGCCGAGACCTCGACCACCACCGCCTACGACACCCTCAAGGTGCAGGTGCTGAACAGCTCCGGCACGGTCCTCGGCACCCTGGCGACGTACTCGAACCTCAACGCCGCCTCCGGCTACACCCAGCGCAGCTTCGACCTCAGCGGCTACGCCGGGCAGAACATCACCCTCCGGTTCACCGGCACCGAGGGCTCCAAGTACCAGACCTCGTTCGTCGTGGACGACACCGCGCTCGACGTGAGCTGAGCGCCCGCGCACGCGAGGGGGGTGGGTCCGGCGGGGCCCGCCCCCCTCGTCATGTCGCCGGCACCGTCCGCTCCGCGGTGTTCCACCCGGAGACGCGCACCCGCGGGGCCGTGCCGTGCAGATCGGCCGTCCGGTAGACGGCGGTCAGCGTCACCGACTCGCCCGGCCACAGTCCGACCTCGTCGTCCGACCAGCGCACCGGCAGCACCGGCGCCCCGCGCCCGTCGACCAGATGCACATCCGTCAGCAGCGAGGGCGTCCGCCCGTCCGTGGTGTTGCGCAGGGTCACCGTGGTGGTCGAAGTGCCGCCCTCCGAGCGGGTGGTGGCCGTCGCCGCCACCGGGACCGGCGCCATCGAGGCCAGCCCGGTCAGGTCGGCGTAGCCGGTCGTCGGGGTGTACCACCAGGTGGTGCGCGGCCAGTCGAGTGTGTCCTGCTCGCTGGAGAGCCAGTACACGTTCCGGCTCACCTCCCGGCCGCCCGCGTCGGTCAGCACCAGCCGCAGCAGGTACGTCCGGGCCAGTCCGGGCACCGAGCCGGGCAGGGTCAGCGCGGTCGTGTGGGCCCCGTCCCCGGCCACCGACAACCCGGCGGCCGCCCCGTCGTACCGCAGGGTGCCGTCCGGGTCGAAGAGCGTGGCCCGCGCGGTGAGACCCCGCTGGGCCGTGTGCCGGTTGTTCACCACGGTCACCGAGCGGTCGTCGTACCCGTACTGGATGTGCAGCGGCTCGTTGGCCTTCTTCGCGCCGAAGTAGGCGCCGCCCTGGTCGAGATAGCGGTCCGTCAGCTGCCAGTGCAGGGACGTCCATCCGCTGTTGAACATCCAGTGGATCACCCCGGTGGCCGGCTTCTCGGGGTCCGTCGCGTTGCGGCCGTACGCCTCGAACTGGGCCCGCACGTTCTCGTACTGGGCCAGCTGGGCCTTGCGGACGTAGTCGGCGAGGCCGGTGGGGGTGCCGTAGCGGGCGGCGAGCGCGGCGTCGTAGAGCGACAGGGTGCCGAAGGTGGCGGACGGCGAGCGGTGGTACTGCCTGGCCCCGGGGTCCCGCCAGAGGCTGTCGAGCTCGGCCGGGGTGAGCATCCGGCGCAGGGTGTCCAGGGTGGGGATGCTCGGGCCGGCGCTGGTCTCGGAGTTGAAGCCGGTGGCCCCGCCCTCGCGCTTGGCGTACCAGTACGCCGGCGGCACCCAGTCGTAGGGGCCGGTCATCTTCATGCCCGAAGGTCCCAGCACGGGCGAGGACCTGTCGGAGGCGGACGAGACGACCGGGAGGTTCCAGTCGGCGGCGCGCAGGGCGTCCAGGTAGTTCTTCTCGATCGTCGCGTCGGGCGCGAAGTCGCTGCCGATCAGGAAGGAGATCACGCTCGGGTGGTCCCGCAGCCGGGCGGCCTCGGCGGCCATGGACGCCTTCGCCACCGGATAGTCGGCCGGGGTCCACTTCTCCCCGTTCTCCGTGCCGTTGACCTGCCCCTCCCACTTGGTGCAGCACTCCCAGCCCGGCAGTGTGAGCACCCCGAGCCGGTCGGCCAGCCGGAAGAACTCGTCCGGCTCCAAGTGGCCCTCCAGGCGCAGGGTGTTCAGTCCGAGGTCGACGGCGTACCGCAGCCGGTCCTCCGCGTAACGACGGTCCCAGCGCAGGAACTCGTCCGGCGACCAGCCGCCGCCCTTGATCAGCAGCGGGCGGCCGTTGATCCGGTACTGTCGGGCCCCGGCCGCGTTCAGCGGCGCCTGGACGTCGCGGACGCCGAAGGACTCGTGCGCGGTGTCCGAGACCGTGCCCGACACGCGCGCGGTCAGATCGAGGTCGTACAGCGGCTGTCCGCCCATCCCCGCCGGCCACCACACCTTCGGCGCGGTCAGGCGCAGCGCGGGCACCTCGGCGGGGGAGAAGGTGACGGTCCGCGTCTCGTGCGCGGCGAGCCGGACCGTCCCGCCGAAGCGCGTCGCGCCGATGGCTCCGGTGACCTCGGCGGTGACCGCCGTGCCGGAGTCGTTGCGGGCCCGCGCCCTGACCGTGAGGTCGGCGGTGGCGAGGGACGGCACCGCCAGCTTCGTGACCACGTGCGCGTCGCGCAGCGCCACCGGGCCGCCCCGGCGCACCAGGACGTCCCGGACGATGCCCATGTTCCGGTCGGGCGGCGGCTGGAGCCAGTCCAGCCAGCCGACGGTCAGGTCCTTGCCCGGATCGTTGGGCCGGACACGGAAGGCGACGGTGTTGACGCCGGGGCGCACCAGGGCGGAGACGTCCAGCTCGTGATGGGTGTAGGCGCCGGTCACGTCCCGCGCGGGGGCCACCTGGCGGCCGTTGACATAGACGTCGGCCGCGGAGACGACCCCGCTGAAGTCGAGCAGGGTGCGCCGCGCGGTGTCGGCGACGGTGAAGTCGGAGCGGTACCACCAGGGCACCTCGAAGTCGGCCTTCGGGATCTTCGCCAGGTTGGTGGAGCGGAAGGGGTCGTCGTACGCGCCGACGGCGAGCAGCGCGGCCAGCACCGTGGAGCGCGGGCCCGCCGGGTACCAGCCGCGCGCCGCGTAGCCGGGGGAGGAGACGGCCGCCGGTGAGTCCTTCACCTTCGCCGTGGACTGGATGGCGAAGCCGGCGAGCGGGGTGGTGGTTCCGGCGGCCGAGGACACCTGGGTGATCCGGGCGGGTGCCTTCAGCTCCGCGACCGGCCGCAGCGGCGGCGCGGGGGCGTGCGGGTCGGTCCAGGCGCCGGTGGTCAGGTAGCCCAGCAGGGCGAGGAGTCCGGTGGCCGTGGCCAGCCGATGGCCGGGGGCGGGGCGAGGGAACACAGACGGTCTCCAGGCTCGTAAAGTTAGGAAACTTTACTAACCGGGCTTAAGCTAGGTCGCCGCCACGGGGCTGTCAACGACCGTCGCCACGGCGTCCGCTGAATGCCCGTCAACCGCCTCCACCCGGCGCGCGGATCCTCGTAAGGTCTCCTCCCCGACGCCTCCAGGAGTCCCCATGTCCGGTAGCCCGCCGCCCCCGGGCGGCTTCGTCCGCCGGGTCGGGCTGTTCCAGGCCACGGCCATCAACATGAGCCAGATGTGCGGCATCGGCCCGTTCGTCACCATCCCGCTGATGGTCGCCGCGTTCGGCGGGCCCCAGGCGGTCGTCGGATTCGTCGCGGGCGCGGTGCTGGCGCTGTGCGACGGGCTGGTCTGGGCCGAGCTGGGTGCCGCGCTGCCCGGCTCCGGCGGCAGTTACGTCTATCTGCGCCAGGCCTTCCGGTACCGCACCGGCAGGCTGATGCCGTTCCTGTTCGTGTGGACGGCGATGCTGTTCGTGCCGCTGATCATGTCCACGGGCGTCGTCGGTTTCGTCCAGTACCTCGGCTATCTCGCCCCCGGCCTCGGCGGCCCGGCCGGCGACGTCGCCGGCCTCGGTGTCATCGCCCTGGTCGTGCTCCTGCTGTGGCGCGGAATCGAGCACATCGCGCGGATCACGGCCGTGATGTGGACCGTGATGATCGCCTCGGTGGTCCTGGTGATCGCCGCCGCCGCGACGGACTTCAGCCCGCTTCTGGCCTTCACCTACCCGGCGGGCGCCTTCGACCTGACCGGCGGCCGCTTCTGGACCGGCTTCGCCGCGGGCCTCACCATCGGCGTCTACGACTACCTCGGCTACAACACCACCGCCTACATGGGCGCCGAGATCAAGGACCCCGGCCGCGTCCTGCCGCGCTCCGTCGTCTACTCGATCCTCGGCATCATGGCGATCTACCTGATGCTCCAGATCGGCACGCTCGGCGTGGTCGACTGGCACCGGATGAGCGATCCGGGCGACATCGCGTCCACCTCGGTGGCCTCGGCCGTCCTGGAGCGGACCTGGGGCAGGGGCGCCGCCGACACGGTCACCGTGCTCATCCTGATCACCGCCTTCGCCTCCGTCTTCACCGGCCTGCTGGGCGGCTCCCGGGTGCCGTACGACGCCGCGCGCGACCGGGTCTTCTTCCGGCCGTACGCCCGGCTGCACCCCCGGCACCGCTTCCCGACGCTGGGGCTGGCGACCATGGGCGTGATCACCGCGGCCGGCTTCCTCGTCGGCCGGCACACCGATCTCGCGACCCTGATCCAGCTGCTCACCACCGTCATGGTGATCGTGCAGGCGCTGGCCCAGATCGTCGCCCTGACGGTGCTGCGCTCCCGGCGGCCCGATCTGCCCCGCCCCTACCGCATGTGGCTCTACCCGCTGCCGTCCCTCGTGGCCTTCGCCGGCTGGTGTGTGATCTACGCCTGCGCCGACCGCAACTCGCCGGGCCGCCATCCCGTCGAGTGGTCCCTGGCCTGGCTGGTCCTCGGCTGCGCGGCCTTCCTGGTCTGGGCACGGCGGGAGCGGGTCTGGCCGTTCGGGGCGAAGGAGACCGACGAGGAGTGCCAGGTCGGACGGGACACCGAGACGGTGTGAGTCCCGGTGGGCTAAGATCAGAACAGCGTGATGAGCCTCCCCGGCCCGGACGGAAGTCCGCCGGGGAGGCTCTCGTTCATGACCGAGAACGTGAACGAGACCCTGACCACCTTGACCGAGTCCACGGCCGGACCGACGGCCCGTTCCGCGGCCGGATCCCCGCCCGCGGACGTCCGTGTCCGTCCCGCCACCGACGACGACCGGGCCGCCGTCGAGCGGCTGTGGCTGATGTTCCGCCACGACATGTCCGAGCATCAGGGCGGACTGCCCGCGGCCGACGGCACGTTCCGCAGCGAGCGGCTGGAGGCCGCGTTCGCCGGCGACGGCTGGGCGGCCTACCTGCTGACCCGCGGGGACCGTCTCGCCGGCTTCGCCTTCGTACGGGGGCTCGACGGGCCGGTGCGCGTGCTGAACAGCTTCTTCGTGGTGCGGGGCGCCCGGCGCGGGGGAGTCGGGCTGAGGGCCGTACGGGAGGTGCTGCGGCGGCATCCGGGGCGCTGGGAGGTGGCCTTCCAGCGGGACAACGCGGGCGGGGCGGCCTTCTGGCACCGGGTCGCGCAGGAGGTCGCGCCGGGCGCGTGGAGCCTTGCCGAGCGGGCGGTGCCGGGACGGCCGTCACTGCCCGCGGACCTGTGGCTGAGCTTCACCGTGAGCGGCTGAGCGGGCCCGGAGGAGAAGCGCACGAGGGCGAGGGGGAGGGCCGGTCCGCTGGGCGCACCGGCCCTCCGTCCTTCTTCCTTCCGTGTTCTTCTTCTCTTTCTCGTTCTCGACGATCCGCTCCTTCCTCGCGCGTTCTCGTCGTTCTTCCTTCCCCGCTAGGGCCTGGGCGTGCTCTTCGTGGCCTTCGCCGATGTCGCGGCACAGACGATTCCGAGGAGGAGGGCCAGTGCGCCGATCACGACGTTGTTGATGATCACACCGGCGTCCGGGGCGCTCCCCACGATCCACGGGGCGATGATCATCCATACGCCCAAGGCGCACATCGCCCAGCTGAGGCCGTACATCCGCTCGGGGGCCCTGGTGAATCCCAGCGCCAGCAGCCCGATCGCGATACCCATGATCAGGTTGTGGGTCATGAGCGCCGGCTGGCTGGCGGAGTAGTGCACGATCCAGGGCGACGCCGCGCAGTACAGGCCGAGCAGGAACACCGGCCCGTCCACGAGCGCCACATCACGACCGCCGAGCATGCGGGCGTAGCGTTCCCGCATTTCGGTGACATCGGGGTGGGTCGACATATCACCCCTGTGCGAGACGTTGGCCATGACTTTCGTCTCCTTCGAATGCGCAGGCCAGACCGCTTATGGGTGCGGTGTTCAGCGAGCACCGCACTTCCCATTTTGCGCTTGTTCGCGGTTTATGTGTAGCGGTAGCGAGCTTTGTCATGTATGTGGTGATGCCGAAGGGGTCGGCCGGAGGTGTCGTCGTGGCCGCGGGCGATGCGCCGGCGGGAGGGAGACGTGGCTTGTGACTACCATCGTGTAGACGGTCCGCAGACGGACGACGAGGAGGGTGAGGACGTTTCCATGACCGACGGCAAGGACGAACGGCGGCCGGCCGGTGGACTAGAGGCGAGCGTCATGGCCGCGCTCTGGGCCGCCGACGGGCCCCTGACCCCCGGTCAGGTCCAGTCCGGCCTGGGCACGGACCTGGCGCGTACGACGGTGACGACGATCCTCAGCCGCCTGCACGACAAGGGCGTCGTCGAGCGGCAACGCAGGGGCCGCGGCTTCGTGTACTTCCCCGTCCGGGAGGTCCAGGACGCCCACGGCCTCACCGCCCGCCGGATGCACACCGAGCTGGACCGGGACAGCGACCGGCAGACCGTGCTCGCCCGCTTCGTCGCCCAGCTCAACCCGGACGACGAGCGTATCCTGCGGGATCTGCTCGAATCCGACGGCTGATGAGGGTCCCCGGCCGATGACCGCCCTGCTCCTGCTGCCCCTGCTGCTGCCCTGCGCCCTGCCGGTGCTGGCCCGGCGGGCCCTCGTCCGGCTGGCCCCGGCCGCCGCGCTGTGGGCCGTCACGGGCTGCGCGGTGGTCCTCGCCGGCTGCTCGCTGGCCGCGCTCGGCGCCTTCGTGCTGATCGGGCTGCTGAGGCTGCCCCTGTTCGCCGCGTTCGGCGAGTTCATCCACCCGCTGCACACCGCCCCGGCCCTGGTCGTGGTGCCGGCCGCCGCCACCTCGGTCGGTGTCCTCGCCGTCTGCTGCTGGACCCTCGTGCGCTCGGTACTGCGCCAGAGCCGGGCCTTCCGCGTCGCCCGCACCGAGGCCGGGCGCCGGCCCGCCGCCGGTGATCTGTGCGTGGTGGACTCGTCCCGCCCCGACGCCTACGCGCTGCCCGGCCGTCCGCACCGCATCGTCGTCACCACCGCCATGCTGCGCAGCCTCGACGGGCCCGAGCGAGAGGCGCTGTTCGCGCACGAGCGGGCGCACAACGAGGGCGGCCACCACTACTTCCTCGCCGCCGCCGAACTCGCCGCGCACTGCCACCCCGCGCTGCGGTCGGTCCGTACGGCCATCCGGCTCGCCGCCGAGCGGGCCGCCGACGAGGCGGCCGCCGCGCGGGTGGGGGACCGGCGGCTGACCGCGCGGGCCATCGCCCGAGCCGCCCTCGCCGGGCAGACCCCCGGCACCCCGCGGCCCGACTTCGCGGCCGCGGCGACCACGGGCCCGGTACCGCAGCGGGTCCAGGCACTCCTGGGTGTGCCCGGCCGGCCCCGCGCGGGCCGGGCCGTCGCAGCGCTGCTCATCGCGTGCACCGCGCTGTCCGGTGCGGCCTCCGCGGCCGGGCTGGTGGACTTCCACCACCGGGTGGAGGTGGCGCAGGGCGAGACGGCGCCCTGACGCGGCCGGCCGGGGGCGTGCCGGCGCGAACCCGGCCGACCTGGCGCGAACCCGCCGGGGCGCCCTCTCCCGAACGCCCCGGCGGCCCCCGACGCGGCATCCGCCCGACGCCCCGGTGACGCGCGCGGACAACTCTCCGGCAACTCCCAGGTCACTCCGCAGCAACGCGCGTAGACAAGCATCCGGTTTTACGTATAACCTCACCGGCTAACCACCCCCGTCGGCACCGTCGGCCGCCTGATCGACCCCGGTACAACCTGCTGAGGAACGCCCTGTCATGACCGCCCCCCGCATCGACACCGACACTCTCCGCCGCCTCCCCAAGGTCGTGCTGCACGACCACCTCGACGGCGGCCTGCGCCCCGCCACCCTCGTGGAGCTGGCCGCCGAGGTCGGGCACCAGCTGCCCACCACGGACCCGGACGAGCTGGCCGCCTGGTACGTCGAGGCCGCCAACTCCGGTGACCTGGTGCGCTACATCGCCACCTTCGAGCACACCCTCGCCGTGATGCAGACCCGCGAGGGCCTGCTGCGCACCGCCGAGGAGTACGTCCTCGACCTCGCCGCCGACGGCGTGGTCTACGGCGAGGTCCGCTACGCCCCCGAGCTGAACACCCGGGGCGGGCTGAGCCTCCCCGAGGTCGTGGAGAGCGTGCAGGAGGGCCTGGCCGCCGGCATGGCGAAGGCCGCCGCCGCGGGCACCCCGGTGCGCGTCGGCACCCTGCTCTGCGGCATGCGGATGTTCGACCGCGTCGCCGAGGCCGCCGACCTGGCCGTCGCCTACCGGGACGCCGGAGTCGTCGGCTTCGACATCGCCGGCGCCGAGGACGGCTTCCCGCCCGCCGACCACCTGGCCGCCTTCGAGCACCTGCGCCGCGAGAGCGTGCCCTTCACCATCCACGCCGGCGAGGCGCACGGCCTGCCGAGCATCCACCAGGCGGTCCAGGTGTGCGGCGCCCAGCGCATCGGGCACGGCGTGCGGCTGACCGAGGACATCGTGGACGGCAAGCTCGGCCGGCTCGCCTCCTGGGTGCGCGACCGCCGTATCGCCCTGGAGATGTGCCCCACCTCCAACCTCCAGACCGGCTGCGCCACCTCGATCGCCGAGCACCCGATCACCGCGATGAAGGACCTCGGCTTCCGGGTCACCCTGAACACCGACAACCGCCTGGTGTCGGGCACCACGATGACCCGGGAGATGGCGCTGCTGGTCGAGCAGGCCGGCTGGGGCGTCGAGGACCTGCGGACGGTCACGGTCAACGCGGTCAAGAGCGCGTTCATCCCGTTCGACGAGCGCAAGGCCCTCATCGAGGACGTGGTCCTGCCCGGCTACGCCGCCGCGCTCTGAACCAGTCCCTTGAGGTAGGCGGCCTGTCCGACGTGCTGGAGATCGTCGGACAGGACGCTCACCAGGCGCACGCCGAGCGTGACCGGCGGGTCCCAGCGCTCGTCCACGACTCCTTCGAGGTCCTTGGCGGCCAGTGAGCGCAGCGCGCCCAGCGTCTGCTCGTGCACCGCGTCGTAGTACCCGGTCAGCAGGCCGGCGTCCGTCACCCGCACCTTCGCGACCTCGGCCGGGGTGTGCCCGTAGCCGGTGTCGGCGCGCGGCAGATCCAGGCCGAACCGCTCCTCCCAGCCGTCGGAGAGCCACACCTGGTCGAGGCCGAAGGCGTCGGCGACGTGGTCGTCCTGCACCCGCGTGAGATGCCAGACCAGCCAGGCGACGGTGTTGGCGCCGGGGGCCGGGCGCTGGTGCAACTCGTCCGGTCCGAGGCCGCCGACGGTGTCGTGGACTTCTTCCCGGATGCGGCCGTAGCCGTCGATGAGGATGTCCTTGGCATGCATACCGTCCACCATCACAGACGGACGGCGTGGTCGCGTCCGGAATTCAGGAAGACCGGTACGGCGCCAGGCCCTCCGTCTCCAGGAGCGCGACGAGGGCGCGGGCCGCGGGGCTGGTGGAGCGCTCGGGCGGCAGCAGGGCCACCGTCTCGTACGCGGCCTCGCCCGGCTCCCTGAGCGGCAGCGCGGTCAGCGTGGGCCGCTTGTGCCGGAAGTGCCGGGGGACGACCGCGACGCCCAGGTTCTCGTCCACCAGGTCCAGCAGTGAGTGCACGTCGTTGACCTCCAGCGCGACGGTGCGCCGCACCCCCGCCGCGGCGAAGGCGGCATCGGTCGCGCGGCGCGGGCCCCAGTCCGGGTGGAAGTCGACGAACACCTCCCCGGCCAGGTCGGCCGGGCACAGCGGCGCCCCGGGCGCGGCGAACCGGTGCCGGGGATGGCACAGCACGGTCATCGGCTCACTGGTCAGCGAGACCGAGCGGAGCTGGTCGCCGTCGGCCCGGGTGCGGTACGCGAAGGCGAGGTCGAGGCGCCCCGCCGCGACCTCCTCCGCCAGCGCGTTCGAGCCCGCCTGGCGCAGCCGGATCTCCACGTCCGGGTGGCGGCCCCGGAACGCCGCCAGCAGCCGGGCCACGTGCACCCCGGCGATGCACTGCTCGGTGCCCAGCGCCAGCGTGCCGCGCAGCACTCCCTGCACCGCCGCGACCGCCTCGTGCGCCGCGCGCACCTGTGCGAGGACCCGCTCGGCCTCCACCAGCAGTGCCCGCCCCGCCTCCGTCAGCGTCACCCGTCGCGTGGTGCGCACGAACAGCGGCGCCCGCAGCTCCCGTTCCAGCGCCCGGATGGACGCGGACAGGCCCGACTGGGAGACCATCAGCCGCTCGGCGGCCCGGGTGAAGTGCTGGTCCTCGGCGACCGCGACGAAGTGCTGGAGATGGCGCAGTTCCATGATTGAGCAGCCTAGTCGCTCAATTCCATTCGATTCTCCCATTGGACCGCCGTATGCGGCCGGGGGAATCCTGGGCCGGAAGATCCGTGCCCACCCCCTGGAGTCGCGTTGTACACCGCATCCCCCGACCGTTACGCCGAGATGCCCTACCGGCGCACCGGACGCAGCGGCCTAAGGCTCCCCGCGCTGTCGCTCGGCCTGTGGCACAACTTCGGTCCCGACCGGCCCGTGGAGACCCAGCGCGCCATCCTGCGCCGCGCCTTCGACCTCGGCGTCACCCATTTCGACCTGGCCAACAACTACGGCCCGCCGCCCGGCGCCGCCGAATCCGCGCTCGGCGCCGCCCTCGCCGCGGACCTCGCGCCGTACCGCGACGAGCTGGTCATCTCCACCAAGGCCGGCTACCTCATGTGGCCCGGCCCGTACGGTGAATGGGGCTCGCGCAAGTACCTGCTCGCCTCGCTCGACCAGAGCCTGCGGCGGATGGGGCTCGACCACGTCGACATCTTCTACTCCCACCGCCCCGACCCGGACACTCCGCTGGAGGAGACGATGGGCGCCCTGCACACGGCGGTCCAGCAGGGCAAGGCGCTCTACGTCGGCATCTCCAACTACTCGGCCGATCAGACCCGCGAGGCCGCCCGCGTTCTCGCCGGCCTCGGCACCCCGCTCCTCGTCCACCAGCCGCGCTACTCGATGCTCGACCGGCGCCCCGAGGACGAGGGCGTGCTCGACGCCCTGGACGAACTGGGGGTCGGCTCCGTCGTCTACTCCCCGCTGGAGCAGGGGCTGCTCACCGGCCGCTACCTGAAGGGCGTCCCGGAGGGCTCCCGCGCCGCCGGCGACAGCCCCTTCCTCAAGCCCGAAGCGGTCACCGAGGACCTCGTCGGACGGCTGCGCGCGCTCCAGGAGATCGCCGTCTCACGCGGCCAGAGCCTCGCCCAGCTGGCCCTCGCCTGGGTGCTGCGCGGCGGCAGGGTCACCTCCGCGCTGGTCGGCGCGAGCAGCGCCCGCCAGCTGGAGGACAGCGTCGGCGCCCTGCGCGGCCTGGACTTCGACCCGGAGGAGCTGAAGCGGATCGACGCGATCGTACGGCCGTGACACCGCACCACGGCGCCGGCCCCCGCACGCGGCCCGGCTTCCTCCCCGTCCGGGGCGGGGAAGCCGGGCCGCGTGCCGTCACGCACCCGCGGGGACCCGGTCCAGGAACCCCAGGACCTGGCGGATACGGCCCTCGCCGTCCAGCGTGACGACGTCGAACCCGGCGACCGGCGCCGACCCGTCGGCCTCGTTCACCAGCTCCCAGCCGAAGCGGGCGGTGTCGTGGTGCCCGTCCACCGTGCCGAGCGGGCGGAAGACGAACCCCGGGAACTGCTCGTGGGCCGCGGCGATCACGGCCGCCACGCCCTCGTGCCCGCGGACGTCGGCGAGCGGGTCGGTGTAGGAGCCGTCCGCGGCCCAGGCGGCGGCGACCGCCTTGCGCAGCGCCTCCGGCCCGGTGGCGTTCCAGGCCTCGAAGTAACGCGCGGCGGCACTCTCGTAGCGTTCGGTGTTCACGGACATCGTGAATCAGCCTCCATCGGAGTCGTCTGTGCTGGTCGGACCCCGGATCGGGGTTTCGCCGACCCGGTGGAACCACCATGCCCGAGGGGTGCCCGGTGGGTCGATTACCTCCGGGGTCATGCCCGCACCGCCCGGCGGGACCCCATCAATGCGACCAAAAAGGATGGGGAATATGCCAACAGAGTGGCCGGAAAGTCGTGGTGACAGTGTTTCGGCCGTGGCGATACTCGAACATCGAGGGGCACTTCACCGCACGGAGCCGCACGGAGAGCGAGGTCCGCCCGGCACACCGGACGAGGCGACGGGGGAGTGATACGTGCACGACGAATTCCTGTGCCATGTCACGGCATACGGGGTGTGCGGCGGCCGGCGCATCGGCGTACCGCTCGGCACCTACCGCGCGCCGACCCTGGCACTGGCTCTGTGGTGGCTGCGCGACCGCGCGTCCTGGATCGCCGAGCGGCTCGACCCCAGTCCGGAGGCCGCCCCCTTTCCGGCGGGGTCGCTGGTGCCGGTCGCGGAGACGGTCGCCGACGTACCCACGCTGCTGCGCGCCTGGTGCGCGGACGACGGCGGGCAGCAGCGCGTGGCCGAGGAACTGGCGGAGGGGCGGCTGGTGCGGATCGCCGCCAACGACGACACCACCGAGTACGAACTGCTCGCCGAGTCCGTCGACGCCCTACGGATGCAGCGCACCGTTCCCGCGCTCGTGGTGCCCATCGGCTGACCGCCGCTTGCGGCGCACCGGCAGGGCGAGCAGCCCGCCGAGGAACCCGGCGACCAGCCCCCACAGCGCGCCCAGGCCCACCGTCCGCCAGGTCCGCGGCCGCAGCAGCAGCTCCCCGGACAGCCCGCCGCCCAGGTCCCCGATGCCGAGCAGGGACAGCCCGTAGTGCGCGGAGATCCGGCACAGCAGGCAGATCGCGAGCATGGTGAGGGCGAGCGCGACGGCGAGGCGTACGGCGAGCAGCCACGGTGGGGTCCGGGGCGGTGAGCGCAGCGCCGCCCGGACGGCGACCGCGAGCAGCAGCACCCCGGCCGCCACCGGCAGCCATGCCATCCGGCCGTCGTACTCCGTCAGCGTGCCCAGATCCACCGTGGAGACGTCGGGAGTGCGCAGCAGCACGTCCAGGATGTGCGGGACGGGCAGCCCGAAGGGGCCGTCCACCCGGCCGTTCCAGGTCGCGCCGAGACCGACGGTCAGCGCGGGCCAGACCAGGTTGGGCAGGCCGAGCAGGATCAGCGCTAAGGTCGTACGCGCGTTCCCCCGGGTGGCCGCCGTGACCAGCGCGACCACGAGGCCCACGGCGACCGCGGTGAGCAGCAGCTCCACCATCGCGCGGGAGACGGGACGCGCCCGCTCCCGCCACCGCGTCAGCCGTCCCGGCAGCGGCACCCGGCGTGCGACCAGCAGCGCCACCACCAGCACCCCGGCCAGCCACAGCAGCGCGAACAGCACGGTCGGCGGCACGTCCGCGGCGAATCCGACCCGCGGCTCCGCCGCGAACAGAGAGGTCAGATCGGCGAGCGTCCCGCTGCCCACGTCCACGGCGAACGTCTCCCGGGCCGCGAGGGCGAGCCCGGTCAGCGCCGCCACCCACAGGACGGCGACCCGGGCGGCCCACAGGGCCGCCTCCCCGGCCGAGGTGACCGTCCGGTGCCGCAGCGGGCGCAGGAAGCCCGCGCCGACCACCAGGGCACCGGCCAGCGCCACCGACAGGGGGAGTACGGTGATCCCTGCCTCGGTCCTGGCCAGGGGGCCGGCGTCGCCTGCGAGCCGGATGCTGCCGCCGACCGCCGTCACCACGGTCGCGGCCAGCACCCGGGGGAACGCGCCGTCCGGCAGTCCCGCCGCACCCGCCGCCCACAGCCCGGCCGCGGCGACCAGCACCATCACCGCGAGCCCGGTCAGCACCACGGCCAGCGCCTGGGGCCAGCTGTGCCGGGCGGCGGGCCGCGCGGAGACGGTCAGGGGGCTCACGCCTGCCACGCTAGGCAGCGTCCGGGCACCCCGCCCGCCGGGTGGTCCGTCCGCGCCGCACCCAGGCCGGGAAAGTGACGCTCGCCACTGTGCGCGGTGGGCGAACGCCTGGACTGCGGGGCGCGGCTCGGGGTAGGAGGACGGGTGCGAATACGGCCGAACGGACCGGGCCCGGGGCCCGCGAGAGAGACAGCATGACCGAGCATCTGGGCGGGGCAGTGATACCGACCGGCTTCGACGTACCCGTCGAGCCGCTGAGACGCGCGACGCACTTCACCGGTGAACCCGGTTGCATCGCCGAGGCGCGGGCCTTCGCGGCCCAGTTCCTGGAACAGCTGCGCACGGAGTGGTGCGCCCGCATCGACCGCGCCGCGGACGGCGAGCTGCTCCTGCTGGTGAGCGAGCTGGTCACCAACGCCGACCGGCACAGCGACGGCCCCTACATCCTGGAGCTGGAGGGCACGGACACCGCCGTCACGGTGTCCGTCTGCGACAGCAGTACGGCGCTGCCCCAGCTCTTCCCGAAGAATCCGCGGCGCGTCGGGCGGCACGGCCTGGAGATCGTGCACGCGCTCGCCACCGACATCGCCGTGGAACGCGTCCCGGTCGGCAAACGGGTGATCGCCCGTTTCGCGTTGACCCGCTGAACGCCCGGACCGTCCCGGTGCCGGGCGTTCAGCGTGCGCAGGGACCCTCTCGGCCCGTTCGGCTCAGGCGCAGCCCAGCTCGCCCAGCATCCCCTGGCGCAGCCGGGTGATGATCCGCTTGATCAGCCGTGAGACGTGCATCTGGGAGCAGCCGAGCCGTTCCCCGATCTCCGCCTGGGTGGCCTCCTCCACGAACCGCAGGTGGATGATCTGCCGGTCCCGCTCGCTCAGCTCCGCCATCAGCGGCGCCAGCGCGTGGAAGTCCTCCACCAGGCGCAGCCCCTCCTCCTCCACACCGATGAAGTCGGCGAGCACCGCCTCGCCGTCCTCGGGGCCGTCACCCGTGAGCGCGGCGTCCAGCGAGGAGGAGTTGTAGCCGTTGGCGGCGAGCTGGCCCTCCAGCACCTGCTCCTCGGAGAGGTTCATCAAGGTGGCCAGCTCGGCGACCGTCGGATCACGGTCGAGGCGGCTGGACAGCTCCTCGCGCGCCTTGGCCAGTTCCACCCGCAGCTCCTGGAGCCGCCGCGGGACGTGCACCGCCCAGGTGGTGTCGCGGAAGAACCGCTTGATCTCACCGACGATGTACGGCAGCGCGAAGGAGGTGAACTCCACCTCCCGGGACAGCTCGAACCGGTCGATCGCCTTGATCAGCCCGATCATGCCGGTCTGGACGATGTCCTCCATGTCGTCGCCGCGGCCCCGGAAACGGCCGGCCGCGAAGCGTACGAGCGACATGTTCATCTCGATGAGGGTGTTGCGCGCGTACTGGTACTCGTGGGTCCCCTCCTCCAGCTCGGTCAGCCGGCGGAAGAACTGGCGGGACAGCCGGCGCGCGTCCCGCGGGGCCACGGCGGCCGGCTCCGCGATGCCGGGCAGGGTGCCCGTGTCCGGCCCGTCCTGCTCGGTCCTCTCGACGACCACTGTCTGCGACCGCATCCCGGCGGTATCCATTACCTCTCCCACGAAAGTCACGGTTCGACGGCTGCCCTTTTCGGCCTCTGCGTCCGGTCCCTGCGCTGTTGTGTTCTCCGCGTGTTCCCCGGATCCGGCAGCTCATTCCAGCCGGTGGGGGCGCTCACGGCGCGGGTACCCCTGGTCACCCGGTGCATGCTCGCCTTCTTCGGCACTGGCTTGAAATCGCCGTTCTCCCCGGAATCTCGGGCCGTCACCACTCCTCGGCGGCGCCGCCGTCTCCCCACGTGCTCCCCGGAAGGACGCCCGCACACCCCCGACCGGCGGGTCCGGGCTCCGCCCGCCCCGGAAGAACCGCATCGGCCGAATCCGTCCGCCGGACCGGGCCCCGGCCCGGTGGCGCGGCGCGGGCCGCGGCCGCGCCGGTACCCGCCTCGCCCGTGCCGCTCGTGTCGCGCGTGCGGGTCACGCACCGGATGCTGGGCGGGTGCGGGACCTCGGACAGCCGCACCGATGAGTTCCGGGCCGTGCGCCGGTCTGCACCCCGAACGCGTTTCCCCCATCCAGGAGGTGCTCATGACCACCGACGGTTTCACCACATGCCTCTGGTTCGACGGCCAGGCGGAGGAGGCCGCGCACTACTACGTGTCGATCTTCAAGAACTCCCGAGTGGACCGCGTCAGCCGGCACACCGACGCCGGACCCGGCCCGGCGGGCTCCGTGCTGGCCGTCGAGTTCACGGCCAACGGCCAGCGGTTCATGGCGCTCAACGGCGGCCCCCAGTTCACCTTCGACGAGTCGGTCTCCTTCCAGATCCTCTGCTCCGACCAGCAGGAGATCGACCACTACTGGAACCGGCTCACCGAGAACGGCGGCGAGGGCGGCTCGTGCAGCTGGCTCAAGGACCGGTACGGGCTCTCCTGGCAGGTCGTCTACGACCGGCTGCTCGCCCTGATGAGCGACCCGGACCCGGAGAGGTCCGCCCGCGTGGCCCGCGCCATGATGAGCATGGGCAAGCTGGACGTCGCCGCCCTGGAGAGGGCCTACGCGGGCGAGTGACCCGGCGGCCGCCCGTACCCGGCCTCGGCGAGGATCCCGGCGATCACATGCCGTGAGTTCTGAGCCAGGGCCGGGTTGGTGTCCCAGTAGTACGGCAGCTGGATCAGCGCGACCGACAGCGCCCAGCCCCGCCCCCGCGCCCATTCGGCGTCGTCCGCGCCCGCCGCCTCCCGGAAGACGCCCCGCACCGAGGCGGGCAGCAGGTTCCACGCCGGCACGAGGTCCACCGCCGGATCGCCCACCCCCGCGCAGCCGAAGTCGATGACCGCGCCGAGCCGGCCACCGTCGACCAGCACGTTGCCGGGGGACAGATCGCCATGGGCCCAGCGCGGCGGCCCGTCGTGCGCCGGGGCGGCCAGCGCCCGCTCCCACAGCTCCGTGACCGCCCCCGCGTCCACCCGGTCCCCCAGCTCGGCGACGGCCGCGCGGGTGGGCTCGTCCCGCTCGCGCAGGGGCCCGCCCCGGTAGCCGGTCGGCGCACCGTGCGCCGCGACGCGGCGCAGCGCCCGTACGAACAGCCCCAGCTCCTCGGCCAGCGGCTCCGGCCGGGCCACGGCTCCGGCCACCGGACTGGTCCCCGCGAGCCATCGGTAGACGGACCACGGCCACGGAAAGTCCTCGTCCGCCTCACCCGTGCCCACCGGCTCGGGCACGGCCACCGGGAGCCGCGGTCCCAGCACGGGCAGCCAGCGCCCCTCGTGCACCAGGTCCGGGACCGCCCCGGGACGCCGGGGGAGCCGTACCACCAGCTCGGTGCCCAGCCGGAACATGGCGTTCTCGGTGCCGCTGGACGCCAGCCGCCGCACCGGCAGCGCGGACCAGTGCGGAAAGCGACGGGTGATCAGGCGCCGGACCAGCGGGGCGTCGAGCCCCAGCTCGTCCGCGTGCATCCTCTGTGTGTTCACGGCAGCCGTCCGAGCGCCCCGGACCCCTCGCCGTCGAGGGGATTTCAGTGCTCGGGCACCAGCACCGCCGCGCCGTCGAAGCGGCCCGCCTTCAGGTCGCGCAGGGCCTCGGGGGCCCGGCCGAGCGGATAGGGGTGGGTGGTCGCGCGCACACCGTAGCGGGCGGCCAGGGTGAGGAACTCCCGCCCGTCCGCACGGGTGTTGGCGGTGACGCTGCGCAACTCCTTCTCGTAGAACAGGTCCGTCTCGTAGCGCAGTGCCGGTACGTCGCTGAGGTGGATGCCCGCCACCGCCAGCACCCCGCCCCGGTCCAGGGCGCGCAGCGCGACCGGGACCAGATCGCCGACCGGCGCGAAGAGGACCGCCGCGTCCAGCGGCTCCGGCGGCTGCTCGTCCAGGTCCCGCGCGGAGGCCGCGCCCAGCTCCAGGGCGAGCCGGCGCGAGACCTCGTCCCGGGTGATCACATGCACGGTGGCGCCCTCGGCGAGCGCGACCTGCGCGCACAGATGGGCGCTGCCCCCGAAGCCGTACAGGCCCAGGCGCCCGCCCCGCGGCAGCGCGGCGCGGCGCAGCGCGCGGAACCCGATGATCCCGGCGCACAGCAGCGGCGCCGCCGACACGTCGTCCAGCGTCCCGGGCAGCCGGTAGGCGAAGGCGGCCGGCACCGTCGTGTACTCGGCGTAGCCACCGTCCGCGTCCCAGCCCGTGTAGCGGGAGCGCGGGCACAGGTTCTCGGCACCCCGCGCGCAGTAGGCGCACACCCCGTCCGTGCGGCGCAGCCACGCCACACCCACCCGGTCGCCCGGCGCGAAGCCGAAGACCTGCGAGCCGAGCCCGGCCACCTCGCCGACCACCTCGTGCCCGGGTGTCACCCCGGCCCGGTGCACCGGCAGCTCGCCCTCGGTGACATGCAGATCGGTCCGGCACACCCCGCACGCCCGCACCCGCACCAGCAGCTCGTCCGGCCCCGGTGTGGGCACCGGCCGCTCCACCGACCTCAACGGCTCGCCCTCGACCGGTCCCGGCGCCACCACCGACCACGCCCGCATCGTCATCGCCCAAGCCCTTCCGCAGACGGCCCCTCCCCAGTGTCCGGCAGCGCCCCGCTCGGCGCGCGGCCCGGCCGGGGGCTGGCTAGCGTGAGCAGGCGGGGGCCGCGACGACTCCAGGAGGGCGGCGAGCATGGCCGTACAACCCGAGGGGACGCCCTGCTGGGCCGATGCGATGTTCACCGACCTGGAGGGCGCCAAGAAGTTCTACGGCGAGGTCCTCGGCTGGACCTTCGGCGACTCCACGGCGGAGTACGGCCACTACACGCAGGCATCCGTCGACGGCAAGGCCGTCGCCGCCGTCGTCCCGCCCATGCCCGGCCAGGAGGGCCAGTCGCGGTGGTGCCTGTACTTCGCCTCGCCGGACGCCGCCGCCACGGCCGAGAAGGTACGCCAGCACGGCGGAGACGTGCTGATGGAGCCGATGCGGGTCGGCGACATCGGCACCATGTGCCTGGCCCGCGAGCCCAGCGGGGCCGTGTTCGGGGTGTGGCAGGCGGGCACCCACGAGGGCTTCGAACGGACGGCCGTGCCGGGCGCCTACTGCTGGGCCGAGGTGTTCACCCGCGAACCCGAGAAGGCGGACGCGTTCTTCCGCGCCGTCTTCCCGTACCGCGCGAAGGACATCGTGGACGACGCGGTGGACTTCCGGATGTTCGACGTCGGCGAGGACACCGTGCTCGGGCGGATGCGGATGACCGACGACTTCCCGCCCGAGGCGCCCTCGTACATCAACGTCTACTTCACCGTCGCCGACTGCGACGAGGCCGTCGCCACGGCGACCCGGCTCGGCGGCACCGTCCGCTTCGGGCCGATGAGCAGCCCCTTCGGCCGGTTCGCGACGATCGGCGATCCGCAGGGCGCCGACTTCTCGGTGATCGACATCACCACCACCGCGGGCGAGATGCCGCGGATCGAGGACGCCTGAGCGGGGCCCCGCCTGCCCGGCCGGGGCACCCGTGCCGTCGTGGGATGATCGTGCGCATGCGTGAACGAGTGGTGGCCGCGTGCGACGGGGCTTCGAAGGGGAACCCCGGACCGGCCGGATGGGCATGGGTGGTCTCGGCCGAGGACGAGCGGACGCCCGCTCGCTGGGAGGCGGGCCCGCTCGGCCGGGCCACCAACAACGTCGCCGAACTCACCGCCCTGGAGCGGCTGCTGAGTTCCGTCGACCCCTCCGTCGAGCTGGAGATCCGGATGGACTCCCAGTACGCGATGAAGGCCGTCACCACCTGGCTGCCCGGCTGGAAGCGCAACGGCTGGAAGACGTCCGGGGGCAAGCCGGTCGCCAACCAGGAGCTGGTGGTCGGCATCGACGCGCTCCTGGAGGGCCGGTCCGTGGAGTTCCGCTACGTCCCGGCCCACCAGGTCGACGGCGACCCGCTCAACGACTTCGCCGACCGCGCGGCCAGCCAGGCCGCCGTCGTGCAGCAGCCGGCGGGCAGCGAGCTGGGCTCGCCGGTGCCCCCGCCCTCGCCCGACACACCGGGGTCGGGCGCCCCGCGCAAGAAGACGGCCCGCCGCACCGGGGGCGCCTCGTCCTCCTCGGCGCGCACCATCAAGGCGAAGTTCCCCGGACGCTGCCTGTGCGGGCGTTCCTACGCGGCGGGCGAGTCCATCGCCAAGAACGCTCAGGGCTGGGGCCATCCGGAGTGCCGTACGGCCGGGGCCTGAGCGAGCCGCCGCCCCGAGCGACCCGGCGGTTCCCGGCCGGGAGGGCGCCGGGTGACAGACTGCCCGCATGGACGAACGTGCGATCGGCAGGTCGGGTCAGTGGGCGTCGGTGGTCGGACTCGGCACCTGGCAGCTGGGCGCGGACTGGGGCGACGTGGCCGACAAGGACGCGTCGGCCGTCCTGGAGGCCGCGGCCGAGTCCGGGGTCACCTTCTTCGACACCGCGGACGTCTACGGCGACGGACGCAGCGAGCGGGCCATCGCCGCCTTCCTGGGCGGCCGCCCCGATCTGCACGTGCTGGTGGCCACCAAGATGGGCCGCCGCGTCGAGCAGCTCCCCGAGAACTACGTCCTCGACAACTTCCGCGCCTGGAACGACCGTTCGCGGCGCAACCTCGGTGTCGACCGGATCGACCTGGTGCAGCTGCACTGCCCGCCCGACCCGGTCTACTCCGGCGACGCGGTGTGGGACGCGCTGGACACCCTGGTCGAGGAGGAGCGCATCGCCGCGTACGGCGTCAGCGTGGAGACCTGCGCGCAGGCGCTGGCCGCGATCGCCCGGCCGAACGTGGCCGGCGTCCAGATCGTCCTCAACCCGTTCCGGATGAAGCCGCTGCGCGAGGTGCTGCCCGCCGCCCGCGCGGCCGGAGTCGGCGTCATCGCCCGGGTGCCGCTCGCCTCCGGACTGCTGTCCGGCAAGTACACCGAGGACACCGTCTTCGCGGCGGACGACCACCGCACCTTCAACCGGCACGGCGAGGCGTTCGACCAGGGTGAGACCTTCTCCGGCGTCGACTACGGCACCGGTGTGGAGGCGGCCGCCGAGTTCGCCGCGCTCGCCCCCGAGGGCTACACCCCGGCCCAGCTGGCGCTGCGCTGGATCATCGAGCAGGAGGGCGTCACCACGGTCATCCCCGGCGCCCGCGACCCCGGGCAGGCCCGCGCCAACGCGGCCGCCGCGAAGCTGCCGCCGCTGCCGCCGCGGACGTTCACCGCGATCCGGGACCTGTACGAGCGGCGGATCGCGGAGCAGGTCGAGGACCGCTGGTAGCCACGCGGACACGCACCGTTTGAAGGAACGGCCGACCGGTTACCTGGATCGCATGACCGAGGACGACCGCCGCAGGGGGCGCGACGAGACCGAGGAGGAGCGGGCCGACCGGATGTGGGGTGAACTCATCCAGGAGGTCCGCGTCGCCCAGACGGGCGTGCAGATCCTGTTCGGCTTCCTGCTGACCGTCGTCTTCTACCCGAAGTACACCCTGCTGCCCCGAGCGGACCAGCACATCTACATCGTCACCGTGGTGCTCGGCGCCTGTACCACCGGCGCCCTCATCGGACCGGTCTCGCTGCACCGCCTGGTCTCCGGGCGCCGGGTCAAGCCCCGGGCGGTGCGGATCGCCGCCCGGCTGACCTTCGTCGGTCTGGTGCTGCTGCTGGCCACCATGACCTCGGCCCTGCTGCTCATCCTGCGGGTGGCCACGCACGACGGTTATGTGCCCTGGCTGGTCGCGGCCGTCGTCGCCTGGTACCTGGTGTGCTGGTTCGGCCTCCCGCTGTGGGCCCGGCGCCGGCACACCGTCGGCACGGAAAACCGGTAACGCCCCCGCGCGCGGGGCGCGTAGGGTCCCGCCATGCCCGAGCTGCAACCGCTGCGCCCCGACCACGCCCCCGCGCTGCTCGCCTTCGAGCGGGCGAACCGGGCGTACTTCGCCGCGTCCGTGCCCGACCGGGGCGACGAGTACTTCGCCCGGTTCGCCGAGCGGCACCGGGCGCTGCTCGCCGAACAGGAGACGGGCGTGAGCCGCTTCCACGTCCTGGCCGGCCCGGACGGGGAGATCCTCGGCCGGATCAACCTCGTGGACGTGGCGGACGGCGGCGCCGACCTCGGCTACCGGATCGCCGAGCGCGCCGCGGGCCGGGGCCTGGCGACCTGGGCCGTACGGGAGCTGTGCGCGCGGGCCGCCCGCACGTACGGCCTGACCTTCCTGAGGGCCGCGAGCAGGGTGGAGAACCTGGCCTCGCGGGCCGTGCTGGCGCGCACCGGCTTCACCGTGGTCGGCGAGACCCGGCTGTCCGGCCTGCCGGGCCTCGTGTACCGCCGCCCGCTGACGGACGTCCAGTGACGTAAGCCGCTCATCCCGTGGCGAGGATGTCCGCCAGCAGCTCGTCCACGGGAGCCCGTTCCCGGCCCGGCGGCACGATCTCCCGGGTCTCGCGCAGGAAGGCGGCCACGGCCGGCGCCCAGGCGTACACCACCGCGCGCTGCCGCCCGCCGTCCGGGCGCGAGTCCCCGAGGAACTCCAGGCGCAGCTCGTGCCACATCCCGGTGCCGGCGGGCCGCAGCCGTACGTCGCCGACGCCGGCCGGCCGGGTCAGGCCCTCGGCGAGCATCTCCCGGTCGAGGCGCCAGTGGGCCAGCACATGGCCTTCGTGGGCGAAGGCGGCGGTGACGGCGTACGGGTCGTCGGCGTCGTAGCCGAGATGGGCGAAGACCGGGAAGCGGCCGGTACCGGGGGCGTGGAGCTGCACCACCAGGGTCTTGTGCACGAAGGTGTTCACGCTGCGAACCTCCCGGGACGATCGGCGTACTGGTACCCCTGGTACCCCCGTTCGCCCCGTCGAGCCCCCCTCGGCCGGACGCCCCCCCCGGAGCGCGGGCGGCGGGGCCTTCGCCGACCCGTGGGGGAACTCCGGCCGGGTGCCCGCCGCCGATCCGCACCGGGGCGGCCCGCGCGGACCCGCCCCTACCCCAGCCCGAACCGCTCCGCCCAGCCCGTCACCTCCGCCGGCGTCGTGTTGCCGCCGCACACCACCAGGCCCAGACGGGCGTCCGGGCCGACGCGGGAGAGCACTTCGCGGGCCGCCGGGAGCAGGCAGCCCGCGGCCGGTTCCGCCCAGAGTTTGGCGTGCGTGCAGAGGTCCAGGCAGCCGCGGACGGCCTCGTGGTCGGGGACCACCAGGACGTCCTCGACCAGCTTGGCGGTGTGGTCGTAGGTCAGCCGGCAGACCGTGGGCGCGCTCAGCGTGGTGACCAGGGAGGACAGCGGGACCGGCACCGGGCCGCCGGCCTTCAGCGCGGCCGACATCGCCTCGGCGCCGGCCGTCTCCACGCCCCACACCCGCACTCCGGGGCGCCGGGCCCGCAGGGCCGCCGCGACGCCCGAGATCAGCCCGCCTCCGCCGATGCTGACGACGACGTCCGTCAGCTCCTCGTCGGCGTCCTCGGCCAGTTCGAGGCCGACCGTGCCCTGCCCGGCGATCACGACGGGGTCGTCGAACGGGTGGACCAGGGTCAGCCCCTCGTCCGCGAGCCGCGTTCCCAGCTCGAAGGCGCCGTCCATGCCGTCGGTCAGCCGCAGCGACGCTCCGGCCTCCTCGGCGAGCGCGAGCGAACGCGCGGGCGCCGTGCGGGGCATCACCACGGTCGCCCTCACACCGAGGGCCGCCGCCATCACGGCCAGCGCGATCCCGTGGTTGCCGCCGCTGACCGCGACCACGCCCGCCGCCCGTTCCGCCCCGCTCAGCGACAGCAGCTTCGCCGCCGCCCCGCGCGCCTTGAACGAGCCGGTGCGCTGGAGCAGTTCGAGCTTGACCGTGACCGGGGCGCCGAGCAGCGCGCCGAGCCCGGGGCTCGCCACGGTCGGCGTCCGCACCACGTGCGGGGCGATCAGCTCGGCCGCGGCTTCGATCTCCAGGATGCCGATCAAGGTGTGCCACCCTTCCCGTTCAGTGCTGCTGCGGATCGCGCCGGGTCAGCCGGCTCGGCCGTACGACGACCACGCCCTCGCCCCGGAGCATCAGCCGTACGGCCTCGCCGGAGCCGCCGCGCAGCACCGGCCCCCGCGACCGCGAGCGGTGCAGCGAGGTCTCCAGTGACTCGCTCCAGCCGATCACCGAGTCCGGGCCGGCGTACACCGGCTGCTCCGCCGAGACCGGTATGACCAGCGGATCGCCCTCGCAGAGCAGGCCGAGTCGGCCGCTGCCGCTGAACACGCTGCTGAACAGGCCGCCCGCGGTGACGCCCGAGCCCTTGACCGTCCGGATCCCGTACGACAGCGACGGGTCGAAGCACAGTACGTGCCGGGCGCCCACGGTGAACCGGTCGCCGGGCTCCAGCTCCACCACGAAGCAGTTCAGCGCCCCGTGCGCGAGCCAGACCTCGCCCTGCCCGTGCACCACCGTCAAGGGCAGCCCCTCCCCGGTGACCGCGCGCTTGAGCATGCCCCCGACGCCCTGGCCCCCGCGCTCGAACCGCAGCTCACCGCGGTGGGCGACCACCGAGCCCCGCCGGGCGTACATCTCGCCGTCCACCGCGTACCTGAGGCACTCGGCGTTCTCGACGGACATCCCGGGCCCGGTGGCCGCCCGCACCAGGTGCCGGCCGGAAAAGAGATCACCCTTCATACGGGCATCCTGGCCCGGGGCCGCGCCTTCTGCCAAGATCCGGACGCCGGCCTACTCCTTGCCCGCCGCCGGGGGCCACCGCTTGCCCTGCTTCCCGCAGAACGCCGAATCCAGCGCCCCCGCGAGCGTGTTGAGCACCTCGCCGTTGTTGGACGTGTTGGCGACGGCCGTCATGCTCCGGCCGCCGTCCTTCGTCGCGAACGCGTAGGTGTAGTACCCCTGCACCGTTCCCGTGTGCCCGTACACCGAGACCCCGCACGGCAGATCGCGGCGCCGCAGCCCGAGCCCGTACGCGGTGGTCGCGTCGACCTGGTTCATCCTCTCCATCTCGGCCAGCCGCGCCGCGGACATCAGCCTGCCGCCGAGCAGCGCGCCGTAGAACGTGTCGAGGTCCCGGGCGCTGGAGATGATCGCGCCGGCGCTCTGCGCCCACGACACGGTCTGCTCGGTGGCGTCCACCAGCGGGTCGCCCGCCCTGTCGGGGGTGAGGTACCCGTGCGCGTGGGCGCCGGGGATCGCGGTGTCGGGGTGGACGTAGAACGTGTCCTGGAGGTTCAGCGGCCCGAAGATCCGGTTCTCGTACGCGGTCCGCACGGAGTGCCCGGTGATCTTCTCGATGAGCATGCCGGCGACGACGAAGTTGGTGTTCGAGTACGAGTACGCCGCGCCGGGCGCGTTGGTACGCGGGTGCTTCAGGGACAGCGCCACCAGCTCGCGGTAGGTGAACACCTTGTGGCGGACCGCCTCGAACCCCGGGACGCTGTCGGCGAACATGTCGTACGTGAAGTCGTACAGCCCGCTGCGATGGCCGAGCACCTGGCGCACCGTGATCCGGTCGTCCGGCAGCAGCCCCGGCAGATAGCGGTTCACCGGCGCGTCCAGCTCCAGCCGGTGCTCGTCGGCGAGTTGCAGCAGGACGACCGCGGAGAAGGACTTGGTGACGCTGCCGACGCGGAACCGGTCCCCGGCGTCCATGGCACGCCGGGTGCCGCGGTCGGCGTACCCGTACGTCGTCCGGTACGTGGTGCCGTGGTCGTCGATCCGGGCCAGCGCGCCCGGCGCGCCCTGGGCGACCGCCGACCGCAGCACCGCGGTCAGGCCCGCCGTGTCGGGCGCCGCGAGCCCGTCCGCCGCGGCGGACTTCACCGCCCGCGGCGCCGCCGCCCCGGCGGGCCTCACCGCCCCGGGCGACCGCGGCTCCCCGTTCGCGGCCCGCGCCGGGACCGCGAGCAGCGACAGCGCGACCGCTCCGAGGACCGCCCCCCTGCTCACCGTGGCTGACACCATCGGGCATCCACTCCCATCCGTACGACTGTTGATGCGACATCGGTCACATTCCGGCCTGGGAACCTAGGGGATCGAGGCCACGTCTCCACAGCCGACACACAGTTGGTCATTCGCTGATCACTCTCTGGCGCTGATTTGCAAAGGATTGCCCTAGAAGATCGCGAAATAGATCATTCCTGGTTTACGTGCACATGACTGATCCGTAAGGGTGAGCCCTCGGGGCCCGACCAGCCCCCTGGTGCCGAAGGGCGCCATGCCCCAGGGCGGTTGACGACCCGCCGCCCTTCACAGAAGGAACCCTGATCAGATTGCGTAAACCCCACATACGCTCAGTGGCGGTCGCGGTCACGGTGGCGACCGCCGCCACGGGCCTGGCCGGTACGGCCTTCGCGGGTCCCTCGACGGGGGAGGCGCGCTCCGTCGCGTCCGTCACCAGCTCCGGCGCCGTGGTGAGCGCGGCCCGCGCCGCGGCCTTCGCGCACGCGTCCGCGACCGGCGTCTCCACGGGTGACGAACTCCGGGCCCAGGACGTCATGCTGGACCCCGAGGGCGCCCGGCACGTCCGCTTCGAGCGCACCCACGACGGCATGCCGGTGCTCGGCGGCGACCTCGTGGTCCACCTCGACCACAAGCTCGCCTACACGGGTGTGACCCGCGCCGCCGCCCAGGCCGTCAAGCCGGCCGCCGCCACCAAGGCCAGGCTGACCGCGGGTCAGGCCGCCGCCAAGGCCGCGCGGGCGGCCAAGGGAGAGGCGGGCACCGCCCGGCTCGTCGTGGACGCCCGCGACGGCGCCTCCGCGCTCGCCTACCAGGTGACCGTGGCCGACCAGGACGGCACCAGCACCGTCGTGGTCGACGCCGTCACCGGCAAGGTGCGCAGCAACACGCCCGACAGCGACCAGTTCCTGTCGCCGAAGCTCGTCAAGAGCCTCCAGAAGCGCGGCGTGACGGCCACCCCGACCACGGGTGACGCCCGCGCCGCCGCGCTGGGCCGGGCCGACGCCCCCACCGGCGCCAAGACGGCCTTCCCGTCCGCCGCGAGCGGCACGGGCAAGACCCTCTACGACGGCAGCGTCGGTCTCACCACCACGCAGACCTCGCGCGGCCACTACCAGCTCGCCGACCCGAGCCGGTACGGCACCGAGGTGCGCGACGCCAAGGGCAGGACCACGGAGAGCTTCGGCGCCGGCACGAAGTTCACCGCCACCAGGAACGTCTGGGGCAACGGCACGACCGCCAACCGCGCCAGTGCCGCCGCCGACGCCCAGTACGGCATCACCAAGACGCTGGACTTCTACAAGAAGACCTTCGGCCGCAAGGGCATCGCCGACAACGGCAAGGCCGCCCACGGCCTGGTGCACTGGGGCAACAAGGTCGCCAACGCCTTCTGGGACCCGACCTGCAACTGCATGCTGTACGGCGACGGTGACGGGAAGACCTTCAAGAAGCCGCTGGTCGTCCTCGACGTCACCGGCCACGAGCTGACCCACGGCGTGGTGGACGCGACGGCCAAGCTGGAGCCGACCTACGTCGACGCGAACGGCAACCAGTACGGCGAGCCGGGCGCGCTCAACGAGTCGCTGGCGGACATCTTCGGCTCCAACGTCGAGTTCTACGCCAACAACAGGCAGGACAAGCCCGACTACCTGATCGGCGAGAAGCTGGGCCTTTCGCAGAAGTTCCTGCGCCGCCTGGACCACCCCTCGCTGGACAAGCTCGAGGGCACGATCGACTACTGGACGCCGGACACCTACTACACCGAGGTGCACGCCGGTTCCGGTGTCTCGTCGCACGCCTACTACCTCCTCGCGGAGGGCAGCGGCAAGAAGACGATCAACGGCGTGGCGTACAACTCGCCGACGTACAACAAGTCCAAGGTGAAGGGCATCAGCCGCACCAAGGCGACGGCCATCTTCTACCGCGCGCTGACCCGCTACATGGTCTCCACGACCGACTTCCACGGAGCGCGCCTCGCGACGCTCCAGGCGGCCAAGGACCTGTACGGCGCGAACAGCACCGAGTACAAGACGGTGAACCAGGCGTGGGCGGCGGTCAACGTGACCGCCGCGAACACGCCGGCCGCCAAGCACTGACGTCTTCGCGCCCGACCGGATGCCCCGCCTCGCGCGGGGCATCCGCATGTCCGCACCCGTGCGGGGAACCGTACCCACCGACGCGGCCGGCGCCACGGACGGCGGTCAGCCGACCGGGGAGGGAGCGGATGACCGCCCACCGGGGTGCGGACCCGGTCCCGCGGCGGGACCATGAGCTGCGTGGGACACGCGGGTACGGCCGCGGGGATCCGGCCGGGTTCCGACGGGCCGGGCGCCTCGTGAGCGGCCGGTTCGGGCGCTGCTGCGTCGCCGCCGCCCTGCTGACGCTCGCCGCCTGCCAGGCCGGGCCGTCCCGCCCGGCCCTCCACCCACCCGGCGCCCCGGGCCCGCCCTCCGGCGTGCTGACCTGGGCGGCCGGCGCCGAACGCATGGGCGAGGGTGTCGCGGGCGCGCAGTACCGGATGATCGTGCACACCAGTGTCGGCGGCGGCGCGCCGCGGATCCGGTTCACCAACGCGTTCGGCGACCGCCCGCTGACCCTCGATCACGTCTACGCGGGCCTGCGCGCCCGGGGTGCCGCCCTGCGTCCCGGCGGAAACCACGCCCTGGCCTTCGGCGGTGCCCGCCGCGTCACCATCCCCGCCGGCTCCGTGGCCTGGAGCGACCCGCTGCCCGGCCGGGTGCCCGCCGGCGCCGATCTCGCGGTGAGCCTGCGCACCCCGGATGCCGGCGGCCCGGCCACCGGCCATGAGCTGGCGCTCCAGACGTCGTACACGGGACTCGGCGGCGACCTCACCGCCGAGGACGGCGGCGCCCACTGGGCGCGTACCACCAGCGCCTGGTGGTACGTCGACGCCGTCGCCGTACGCCCCGACCGCCCGGCCACCGGTGCCGTGGCCGCGCTCGGCGACTCCCTCACCGACGGCTGGCAGTCCACCGCCGACCGCAACCGCCGCTGGCCCGACTACCTGGCCCGGCGGCTGCACGCGGCCCACGGCGCGGTGCAGGGCGTGGCCGACGAGGGCATATCCGGCGACCAGCTGCTCACGGACGGCACCGGGGACGGCGCCGGGCAGAGCATCCCGCACCGCCTGGACCGGGACGTGCTGTCCCAGCCCGGGGTGCGCACCGTCGTCCTGTGGGCGGGCGTCAACGACATCAAGGCCCACACCGGCGTCACGGCGGCCGGACTGATCGCCGGATACCGGGAACTGCTCCACCGGGCGCACGCGGCCCGTCTGTGCGTGGTGGCCGCCACCATCAGCCCGTTCAAGGGCCGGCCGGAGTGGGACCGCGCCGCGGAGGCCGTACGCCGCGAGGTCAACCGCTACCTGCGCACGCGCGGGGAGTTCGACGCCGTCGCCGACTTCGACCGCGCGCTGCGCGACCCCCGCGACCCCGAGCGCCTGCGGCCGCGGTACGACGGCGGCGACCATCTGCACCCCGGTGACCGTGGCATGCGCGCCCTCGCCGGCGCCGTCGACCTGAAGCGGCTCGACTGCGCGCGGCGGGACTGACGCTCACGTGCTGAGGCGCACGCGCTGACGCGCAGGCGCCGGGGCTCGGGTGCCGCGGCTCACCCCAGGGTCCGCGCCCAGTCCTCCGGTACCCGCCCGGCGGGGCCCGGCACCGGCTGATCGGCGGGATGCCCGGTCGGAGGCGCCAGTTCGGGCCCCTCCGCGAACAGTTCCCCGGTGTCGAAGTTCCAGAACCACACCTCGTCCGGCTCGAAGCTGCGGATCACCGGATGCCCGGTGGCCCGGTAGTGCGCGGTGGCGTGCTTCGCGGGCGAGTCGTCGCAGCAGCCGATGTGCCCGCACTGGGCGCAGCGCCGCAGGTGGAACCACCACCCGCCCGCCGCCTCGCACTCCGCGCAACCGGTGCCGCTCGGCGGGACGTTCGGTTCGATGCCCTCGACGTCGCTCATACTGCGTCCTCCGTTCGCTCCTCGGGTGAGCCGGCCGGACCGTCGGGGCCGGCCGGCTCGGGCTGTTCGGCGGTCAGCGGCAGCAGCACCTGGAAGCGGGTGTCGCCGGGCTCGGAGTCGAGCCGCAGGGTGCCGTGGTGTTTGTCGACGACGATCCGCCAGGAGATGTCCAGACCGAGCCCGGTGCCCTCGCCGACCGGCTTGGTGGTGAAGAACGGGTCGAAGACCCGGTCCCTGATCTCCGCCGGGACACCGGGCCCGGTGTCACGGAACTCCACCAGCACCCGGTCGTGGTCGCGCGCGGTGCGCACCGTCAGGGTGCCCTCGCCGCCCTGACCCCGCATCGCGGAGACCGCGTTGTCGATGAGGTTGGTCCACACCTGGTTCAGCTCCGCCGGATAGGCGGGCACCGGCGGGAGCGTCCGGTCGTACTCCCTGACCACCCGGACGCCGGAGCCGATCTTGGCCGACAGCATCAGCAGCGTGCTCTCCAGGAGTTCGTGCACGTCCACCGCGCGGTACGGCGCCCGGTCCAGCTGCGAGTACTGCCCGGCCGCGTCCACCAGATGCGAGATACGGGTGGTGGACTCCTCGATCTCGGTCATCAGCAGCTCGGTCTCGACCGTGTAGTTGAGCCAGCCCATCGCACCCGGCAGGATCTCCTCGTCCACGGCCGCCGCGACCTGCTCCAGCCAGTCGACGTCGAGTCCCGCCTGGACGAAGGTCGGTGCCAGCTGCCAGCCGTTGTCCATGCCGTGGTCCGCCAGCCAGTCCCCGAGCAGGTCCTCCCGGTCGGCGGCCTCCAGCGGACTGAGCGCCGGGGCCTTCGAGACCCGCTCGGCCGTGCGCTCCTGGATCTCCACCAGGCTCGCGAGCGCGTCCCGGGAGAACGGCCCCTCGGCGATCACGGCCAGCTTGTGCCGCATCCTGGCCACCCGCTCCCGCAGCGTGGCCGTGGCCCGCACGGCCGCGGCCGCCGGGTTGTTCAGCTCATGGGTGAGCCCCGCCGACAGCGAGCCGAGCGCCAGCAGCCGCTCCCGCTGCCCGATGGCCGCCTGGGTGTTCTTCGAGCCGAAGAACAGGCCCTCCAGCAGGTGCACGGCCATCGGGAACCACTCGTGCATCACCTCCGCGAACAGGTCGGCCGGCAGCACGAAGAACCGCGTCGGCTCGGTCACCCGCAGCGAGTTGGTGTACACCTGCCGCACCCGGTCGCCCAGATACGCCTGCATCGCGCCGCCGTACACCCCGCGCTGCGAGGTCCGGACGACCTCCACGTCGTCCCCGCCGACCCGGCGCGAGATCACCGCCGTACCCTCGACCATCACGAAGAAGCAGGTCGCCGGGTCGCCCTCGGTGTACACCGGGCCCGGCTGGAACAGTTCCACCCGCCCCTCGGCGCACAGCCGCCCCAACTGCTCGGGGCGGAGCTTCTCGAAGAGGAAGAGCGACCGGATCTCCTTCGGGCTGCACGGCACGATCTGCCCGCTCATGACTGCTCCAGGTACCGGTGGACGAGCATGACGGCCATCGCGCCCTCGCCGACGGCGGACGCGACGCGCTTCGCGGACTCGGCACGGGCGTCGCCCGCCACGAACACCCCGGGCACGCTGGTCTCCAGGTGGTACGGCGGCCGGTCCAGCTCCCAGCCGGCCGGTGGCCGCCCGTCAGCGGTCAGATCCGGTCCGGCCAGGATGAAACCGCGCTCGTCGCGCAGCACGCTGTCGCCGAGCCAGTCGGTCAGTGGCGCCGCGCCGATGAACACGAACATCCACTGGGCGTCGACCTGTTCGGTCTCCCCGGTCTCCGTGTGACGCAGCGTCAGCCGCTCCAGGTGCCCCGAGCCGTGGGCCGCGTCCACCACCGTGCGGCAGCGCACCTCGATGTTCGGTGCCTCGGTGATCTGCTGGACCAGGTAGTACGACATCGACGCCGACAGATCCGCGCCGCGCACCAGCAGGGTCACCGACTTCGCGCCCCGGGCGAGGTACAGCGCCGCCTGGCCCGCCGAGTTGGCACCGCCGACGATGTAGACGTCCTGGCCCTGGCAGCCGGCCGCCTCGGTCAGCGCCGAGCCGTAGTACACCCCGCATCCGGTCAGGTCCGCGCAGCCCTCGGCCGCCAGCTGCCGGTACTGCACGCCGGTCGCCAGGATCACACCGTGCGCGGCGATCGCCGTACCGTCCGCGAACCGCACGACCCGGGCGGCGCCGCACGTCTCCAGGGCCGTCACCTCGCGCGCGGTCAGGATCTCGGCACCGAACCGGGCCGCCTGCCGCCGCGCCCGGCCGGTGAGCTGGGCACCGGAGACACCGTCCGGGAAGCCCAGGTAGTTCTCGATGCGGGAACTCTGCCCGGCCTGCCCGCCGGTCGCCGAACGTTCCACGAGCACCGTGCGCAGCCCCTCCGAGGCCCCGTACACGGCCGCGCCGAGCCCGGCCGGCCCGCCGCCGATCACCACCAGGTCGTAGAAGTCGGCCGTCGGTGTCGTCGCCAGGCCCACCCGCGCGGCCAGTTCGGGCGGCTCGGGCTCGACCAGCACCGAACCGTCCGGGGTGACCACCACCGGCAGCCGCCGCCCGTCCTGCCCGGCCGCCGCCAGCAGTCGCTGCCCCTCCGGCTCGTCCACCGAGTACCAGCGGTACGGCACCTGGTTGCGGGCCAGGAACTCCCGCACCGCCGAGGACGGCGCCGACCAGCGGTGCCCCACCACCTTGGTGCTCGGCACCGGCTTGTGGTCGCCGGCGCGCCACGCCGCCAGGAGATCGTCCAGCACCGGATAGAGCTTCTCCTCCGGCGGATCCCACGGCTTGAGCAGATAGTGGTCCAGGTCCACGACGTTGATCGCGTCGATCGCCGCGTTCGTGTCCGCGTAGGCGGTCAGCAGCACCCGCCGCGCCCCCGGGTACACGTCCAGCGCCTGCTCCAGGAACTCGATGCCGTTCATCAGCGGCATCCGGTAGTCGGCCAGGATCACCGCCACCGGATCGCCGCGCAGCTTCAGCTCGCGCAGCGCCTCCAGCGCGGACGGCCCGGACTCGGCGCGCACGATCCGGTACGACGCTCCGTAGCGGCGTCTCAGATCACGGGCGACGGCACGGGAGACCCCCGGGTCGTCGTCCACGGTCAGGATGACGGTCCGGGTCGCGTCTGCGGCCGGTGTCGTCGGGGCCTGGGTGCCGGGCGCGGCCTGTGTCATGGATCTCCCACCCCGAGCGTCGGAATCCCCCGGCGCGGCGGCACGTGCACCAGCGCACCGGTACGCGCCCATCGTATGTTCGATCGCCCGGCTTCGCCCCGGTGTCCGGTTCCGCCCCGCGACGCGCAGGGCCGGGGCCCGGCCGGGGCGCACGGTGTCCGATAGTGGGGACCGGTGGCATGAACGCACGCTCGGCACGACGAGGAGGCCACGGATGACACGGGCGATCACGGCAGGGCTCGACGGTACGCGGGAGAGCCTGGCCGCGCTGGACTGGGCGGCCAGGGAGGCCGTACGCCGGGGGCTGCCCCTGCGGGTCCTGCACGCGTGGCACCACGCCGAGAAGATCGCCGGGGCCGGCCGGGACACCCAGCGGGAGTGGGCCGAGGAGGGCGTCGCGGAGGCGGTGCGCCAGGTCGCCGGGCGGCATCCGAAGCTCACGGTGAGCGTGGACGTGGTCGAGGAGGACGCCGTCGGGACGCTGGGCCGCGCGGCCCGGGACGCGGAGATGCTGGTGCTGGGTTCGCGCGGGCACGGGCCGGTCGTCGGCTTCCTGCTGGGCTCGGTGGGCCGGCAGGTGATCGCCGAGGCCACCCGGCCCGTGGTGCTGGTGCGCGCCGGCGACCGCCCCGCCCTGGAGGCCGCCGGGCGCGAGGTGGTGGTCGGCCAGCACGGCGACGCCGAGGACAGCGCGGCCGCGCTGCGCTTCGCCTTCGAGACGGCGGCGGCCCGGGGTGCCACGGTGCGCGCCGTACGGGCCTGGACCCTGCCGCCGGTCTTCGCCTACAGCCCCGGCTCGCTCAGGCTGCTGGACGAGGCCGGGGGTCTGGAACCGTGCGAGAAGCAGGCGCTGGCCGACGCGCTGCGGCCCTGGCGCGAGCGGTTCCCCGGGGTGCCCGTGGCCGAGCAGGTGGAGATGGGCAGCGCGGGGCAGGTGCTGCTCTCGCTCGTCGGCCGCGCCCAGCTGATGGTCGTCGGCCGCCGGGCCCGGCGCACCGCCGTGGGCGCCCGTATCGGCTCGGTCGCGCACGGGGTGCTGCACCACGCCGACTGCCCGGTCGCGGTGGTCCCGCACGACTGACCGGCGTCACCTCGCCTTTTTCGTACCGGACCCGCGGGTGGCCCGGTCCCGGGCCTGTTCGGCGGCGGCACGCATCGCGCCCCGGTGGACCGGGCCGTGACCGGGCAGCAGGGTGTCGCCGTCGAGGCCGGCGATCAGGTCGAGGGAGGCCACGACCCGGTCGCGGTCGTGGTCGAAGAAGCCGGGCAGCAGTTGCGGCCCCTTGGTCCAGGAGACGGCGTGCCCGCTGACCAGGGCGTCGCCGGAGACCACGATGCCGGCCCCGGGCAGGTGGTAGACGCAGTGTCCGTCGGTGTGGCCGGGGGTGTGCACGGGCACCGGGCGGCCCGGCAGGTCGAGCGCGCCCGCGGCCGGGAACGGCTCGGGCGCGGTGACCGGGTTGTGCTCCATGCCGCCCACCTTGATGACGTGCGCGGCCCAGGGCAGCATGCCCGGCCGCCAGACGTTGCGGACGACGTCGCCGAGGGTGGCCTGGTGCAGGAAGTCCCGCCGGGCGTGCGGTACTTCGGCCGGGTGCAGGTAGACCGGCGTGCCGTAGGTGGAGCGCAGGTACTCGGCCGAGCCCAGGTGGTCGTTGTGCGCGTGGGTGATCAGTACGGCGGAGACCGCCTCCGGTGAACCGCCCACCGCCGCCAGGGACTCCAGGATCCCCGGCCGGTCCCCGGGGTACCCGGTGTCGATCAGGGTGAGGTCGTCCCCGTCCTTGAGGATCACCCAGTTGACGTTGTTGCCGTGCACCAGGTAAGTGCCGTCGGCGACTTGATGTACTTCTGCCCGCATGGTCTCTCCGCGCCCGAGTGCCAGTGATCGTCGCGAGGACAGCCAATCAGATCCGCCACCGTGCGGCGCAAGGGGGCGGCGGGCTCAGCGCACGCCGTGCGGACGGAACTGGACGCTGATCCGCGGTCCGGTGGCCCGTGCCGTCTTGGGCACGCAGTGCTCCCAGGTGCGCTGGCAGGAGCCGCCCATCACGATCAGGTCGCCGTGCCCGAGCGGCCGCCGTACCGTCCCGCCGCCCCCGCCGGCCGGGCGCAGCAGCAGATCGCGGGGCTCGCCCACGGAGAGGATCGCGACCATGGTGTCCTCGCGGGCGCCCTTCCCGGTCCGGTCGCCGTGCCAGGCCACGCTGTCCCGGCCGTCGCGGTAGTAGCAGAGCCCGGCGGTGGTGAACGGCTCGCCCAGCTCGTGCGCGTAGTGCCGGGACAGGGCGGCACGGGCCTCGTCCAGGACGGGGTGGGGGAGGGGGTCCGCGGTGCCGTAGAAGGCCAGCAGCCGGGGTACGGCGACGACGTTGTCGTACATCTTCCGGCGCTCCGCGCGCCAGGGGACCTCCGCCGCGAGCCGTTCGAACAGGGCGTCGGCGCCGGTCAGCCAGCCGGGCAGCGCGTCGATCCAGGCGCCGGCGCCGAGCACGGTCCGGCGCAGCCCGCGCAGGGGGCCCAGGCGCAGCTCGTCGGTCTGGTCGAACAGGGAGCCCTGGAGGTGCGTGGCCATGGGGCCAGCGTACCTCTTATTCGAAAATGCGTTCCCATAAAATCGCCGGCACAGGGGCTCTTCTGATGCGACGGTGTATCCGATACATTCGTGTATCGAAAGGGGGTGCCGCCATGCGGGAGACCGCGAAACGCGTCACCCGGCGCCGGGCGGAGACCCGCGCCCGGCTGCTCGACGCCGCGTTCGGGGTGTTCGCGGCCAAGGGGTTCGGACACGTCTCCATCGAGGAGGTCTGCGAGGCGGCCGGGTACAGCCGGGGCGCCTTCTACTCGAACTTCGCCACCCTGGACGAGCTGTTCTTCGCCCTGTACCAGGAGCGCGCCGACCTCATCGCCGCCCAGGTCGCGTCCGCCCTCGCCGAGGACGGCCCCGGCCTCGACGTGCCGGCCGCCGTGGACCGGGTCACCGAGGTGCTGCTGCTCGACGTGGACTGGCTGCTGGTGAAGACCGACTTCCTGGTGCACGCGGCCCGTGACCCTCAGGTCGCCCGCGTCCTCCTCGGCCACCGCGCCCGGCTCCGCGAGGCCGTCGCGGAGCGACTCTTCCGGGCCCGGGGCCGCACCGGACTCCCCGCCGTGCTCGGCGACACGGCCGGCGCCGCGCACGCCGTGGTCGCCGCCTACGACGGCGTCACCACCCAGCTGCTGCTGGACAAGGACGTCGAGCACGCCCGGATCTGGCTCAAGCAGCTGCTCACCGCGCTGCTCACGGACGGCGGCGCCGCGCCGGCCACCCCCTCGACAACGCACTGAGGAAGGAAACCCCACGCCATGGACGCGGACGTCATCGTCGTCGGAGCGGGCCTCGCCGGCCTGGTCGCGGCCCATGAACTCAACCGCCAGGGACGCCGGGTGGCCCTGGTCGACCAGGAGAACGCCGCCAACCTCGGCGGCCAGGCGTACTGGTCCTTCGGCGGCCTCTTCCTCGTGGACTCGCCCGAACAGCGCCGCATCGGCATCAAGGACTCCTTCGAACTGGCCTGGAGCGACTGGCGCGGCAGCGCGCGGTTCGACCGGACCGAGGACGAGGACTCCTGGGCGGTGCGCTGGGCCCGCGCCTACGTGGAGTTCGCGGCCGGCGAGAAGCGGTCCTGGCTCCAGGGCCACGGCATCGAACTGCTGCCCACCGTCGGCTGGGCCGAGCGCGGAGACCTCAGGGCCGACGGGCACGGCAACTCCGTGCCCCGCTTCCACATCGCCTGGGGCACCGGCACCGGAGTGGTCGAGCCCTTCGTCCGGTACGCCCGGCAGGCCGCCCGGGACGGACTGCTGACCTTCCACCACCGCCACCAGGTGGACGAACTGGTCGTCGAGAACGGCACCGCCCGGGGCGTGCGCGGCACGGTGCTCGCCCCCGACGACGCCCCGCGCGGTGTCGCCTCCAGCCGAGAGCGCGCCGGCGACTTCGAACTCACCGCCCAGGCCGTCGTCGTCACCACCGGCGGCATCGGCGCCGACCACGACATCGTGCGCCGCTACTGGCCCGCACGGCTCGGCACGCCCCCCGCCGAGATGGTCACCGGCGTCCCCGCCCATGTGGACGGCCGCATGCTCGACATCAGCGCGGCGGCCGGCGTCCGCCTGGTCAACCGCGACCGGATGTGGCACTACACCGAGGGGCTGCAGAACTGGGACCCCGTCTGGCCCGGCCACGGCATCCGCATCCTGCCCGGCCCCTCCTCCATCTGGCTGGACGCCCTCGGCCGCCGGCTGCCCGACCCCTGCCTGCCCGGCTACGACACCCTCGGCACGCTCAAGTACCTGCGCACCACCGAGGACATCGCGGGCTACGACCACTCCTGGTTCATCCTCACCCGGAAGATCATCGAGAAGGAGTTCGCGCTCTCCGGCTCCGAGCAGAACCCCGACATCACCGCCAAGGACCGCCGGGCCGTGGTGCGCAGCCGGCTCGTCGGCAAGGGCGCGCCCGCACCGGTGCGGGCGTTCCTCGACAAGGGCGCCGACTTCGTCACCGCGGACAGCCTGGAGCGGCTGGTCGAGAAGATGAACGGTCTGGTCGGGCAGCCGCTGCTGGACGCGGCCGGGGTACGCCGCCAGATAACGGCCCGCGACCTCCAGATGGCCAACCCGTACAGCAAGGACTCCCAGGTCCAGGGCATCCGCAACGCCCGCCGCTACCTCGGCGACCGGCTCGGCCGGGTGGCCGCGCCGCACCGCCTCCTGGACCCGGCCGCGGGCCCGCTGATCGGTGTACGGATGCGTGTGCTGACCCGCAAGACGCTCGGCGGCATCCAGACCGACCTCGACTCACGCGCCCTCGGTGCCGACGGGGCGCCGATCGAGGGGCTGTACGCGGCCGGCGAGGTGGCCGGGTTCGGCGGCGGCGGGGTGCACGGCTACAACTCCCTGGAGGGCACCTTCCTCGGCGGCTGCCTCTTCTCGGGCCGCGCCGCCGGCCGGCACGCCGCCCGGCACACCGGCTGACCTCAGCCCCCGAGCAGCTCCAGGAGCACCTGGGCGTGGCTGCGCTCCGGGGTCCTCGTCGCCGTCAGCAGTGTCACCGGGCCCTCGCGGACCGACTCCCGCAGGCCGTCGAGCAGCCCGGCGGCCTCCGGGGCGCCCAGCTCCGCCTCGTACCGGGCGCGGAACTCCTCGTACGAGGCGCCGCCGTGGAACCAGGTGCGCAGCTCCGTGGAGGGGGTGAGCCCCTTGGGCCACTCGTCCACGCGCGCGGCCTCCTTCGCCACGCCACGCGGCCAGAGCCGGTCGACCAGCACCCGCAGCCCGTCATCGGGCCGGGGCGGTTCATGGATCCGGCGCACGCGCACGCTCACCAGCGGGCCCTTCCCTCAGCACGGCCCCCACGTGCGGCGAGCGTACCGCGCGGGCGGCCGGGCCGCCGGTCGGCGCCCGCGGCCGGGCGGCGTTCCGGCCACCAGGTGGCCGGAACGAGACGGGAGACCCGGAGGCACCGCCGCCTCTAGTCTGTGGGCCGGCCGACCACCTCACGAGGAGCGCACGTGACGTCACCCCGCAGACAGCCCGCACGCCGTCGTCCCACGGTTCTCCGCCGCTGGGTGGTGCCCGCCACCGTGCCCGTCGCCGTGACCGCGCTCCTCGGCGCCGCCGCGGGGACCGGCGCGGGCACCACCGGCGCGGCCGGCGCGGGCGACCCCTACTTCCCGCTCAGCGGCAACGGCGGGTACCACGTGCGCCACTACGGCCTGACGCTGCGCTACCAGGGCGACGGCCGCCTGGAGGGCACCGCCGTCCTCACCGCCCGCGCCACCCAGGCGCTCACCCGCTTCGACCTGGACTTCAAGGGGCTGACGGTCGGCGGGGTCGAGGTCGACCGCACCGCGGCGGGCGTCGAGCGCTCCGGGCAGGAACTGGTGGTCACCCCGCGCCGCGCCCTGCGCGCGGGCCAGGACTTCGAGGTCACCGTCACCTACCACGGCACCCCCGAGCCGGTCACCGACCCCGACGGCTCGGCGGACGGCTGGATCCCCACCGACGACGGCGCGTTCGTCGCGGGCGAGCCCCAGGGCGCCATGACCTGGTTCCCGGCGAACGCCCACCCCAAGGACAAGTCCTCGTACGACTTCACCATCACCGTCCCCGAGGGCCGCACCGCCGTCGCCAACGGGGACCTGCTCCGACAGCGCACCGCCAAGGGCGAGACCACCTTCCACTGGCGTGAGACCCGGCCCATGGCCGCCTACCTGGCCACCGCCACCATCGGCACCTTCCAGGTCACGCGCTACACCACCCGTGACGGCATCCGGGTCTACGACGCCGTCGACCCCCGCGAGGCCAAGGCCGCGGCCCCCGTGCTCAAGCGGCTGCCCTCGGTCCTGGAGTGGGAGAGCAGGCTGTTCGGGCCCTACCCGTTCAAGTCCGCCGGATCCATCGTGGACCACGCGAAGGTCGGCTACGCCCTGGAGACGCAGACCCGCCCGCTCTACGACTCGGCGCCCGACATCCTCACCCTGGTGCACGAGAGCGCCCACCAGTGGTTCGGCGACTCGGTGTCGCTGACCTCCTGGAAGGACATCTGGCTCAACGAGGGCTTCGCCACCTACGCGGAGTGGCTCTACACCGAGCAGCACGGCGGCGCGAGCGCGCAGAAGACCTTCGACCGGCTCTACGCCCGCCCCGCCGGCGACGGACTGTGGGCCTACCCGCCCGGCGACCCCGGCAGCGGCGGGAACATCTTCGGCACGCCCGTCTACGACCGCGGCGCCATGGCCCTGCACGAACTGCGCGAGGCGGTCGGCGACCGCACGTTCTTCGCCATCCTGCGCGCCTGGGCCGCCGGGCACCGGGACGGACACGGCACCACCGCGCAGTTCGTCCGGCTCGCCGAGCAGAAGTCCGGCAGACCGCTGGACTCCCTCTTCCACATCTGGCTGTTCACGAAGGGCAAGCCGAACAAGACCTGAGCTCTTACCAATTCCACATAACCGTCGGCCAAGCTCGACAGCATGATCAACCGCAGAACCGCTCTTCCCCTCCTCGCCTCCCCGCTGCTCCTCACCGGCTGCGGCGGGAGCGGCGGGGAGGCCGGACAGCGGGCGCGGCCCACCCGGCCCGCGCCCGTGACCGGCACCACCTCGCAGGCCGAACAGGCCCCGCACGGCATACCCGGGCTCGGCCCCACCCGGACCGCGGCGATACCGGAGCAGTGCACCCAGGCCGTCGTCGCCACCGGGCGCGGCCCCGACTCCCCGCAGTGCACGGTCGTCCTGCACCAGCGCACCGCCGACGGCTGGCAGGCGGGCCCGAGCTGGCCCGCGCACAACGCGCTCAAGGGCTGGAGCTCCCACCACATGCTGGGCGACCTGCGCTCTCCGCTCGGCGTGTACACCCTCTCCGACGCCGGGGGGCTGCTGCCCGACCCCGGCAGCAGACTGCCGTACCACGAGTCCGCCGGATTCCACTCGCCCGGCACCGGCTTCGAGGGCGAACCCCTCGACGGCTCCTTCGACTACGTCATCGCCATCGACTACAACCGCAAGCCCGGCACCTCCCCGCTGGACTGGACCCGCCCCCTCGGCCCCAAGCGCGGCGGAGGGGTCTGGCTGCACGTCGACCACGGCGGCCCCACCCACGGCTGCGTCAGCGTCGCCAAGGCGCACATGAAGGACCTGCTGCGCACCCTCGACCCGGCCCGGCGCCCGGTCGTCGCGATGGGATACGCCGACTGGCTGGCGGTCTGAGCCGCCGGGCCGCCTAGGATCCCCAACCGTGTGCGCACATGTACTGGTCGCCGAGGACGACGAGAAGCAGGCCGAACTGATCCGCCGCTCCCTGCTGGCCGAGGGACACACCGCGACGGTGGTGCACGACGGTGCCACCGCGCTCGTCACCGCCCGCCGGCTGCGGCCCGACCTGCTCGTCCTCGACCTGATGCTGCCGGTCCTGGACGGCTTCGGCGTCTGCCGCGAACTGCGCGGCGACGACGGTGAGCTGGACGTCCCCGTGGTGATGCTCACCGCCCGCTCCGGCGAGGACGACCTGCTGCTCGGCCTCGGACTCGGCGCCGACGACTACCTCACCAAGCCGTACAGCCCGCGCGAGCTGATGGCCCGCATCCGCACGGTGCTGCGGCGCAGCGGGCGGGGCACCGGAGTCCGCGGCGACGACCCGGCGGTGCGGGCCGCCGGGCTCAGCGTCGACCCGGTACGGCACGAGGTGCGCTGCGACGGCGCGCCGGTGGACGTCACCCCGGCCGAGTTCCAGATCCTGCTGGCGATGGCGGCCGAGCCGGAACGGGTGTTCACCCGGCGCCAACTCCTGCGGTGCACCCGGGGGATCGACCGGTCCTCCACCGAACGGGCCGTCGACGTCCACATCATGAACCTGCGCCGCAAGATAGAGGCCGACTCCCGGCGTCCGGTACGGCTGCTCACCGTGTTCGGCGTCGGGTACAAGCTCAGCGGCCGGCTGTGAAGTCCGCTGCCGGGCGGGGGAGTCCGGGCCGGGGCGCCCGGCGCCGGATACCGCTGCGCAAACGGCTCCTGGTCCGGCTGCTGTCCGTCTCCGCCCTGATCGCCGTCTGCTCGGTGGCGGCCACCGCCTGGCTCGCGGTGACCACCACCACCAGCGCCCTCAAGGAGGAACAGGGCCAGGACCTCGCCGCCGACAACAGCATCCTGGCCCAGCTCAGCGGGTACGCGGCCACGCACTCCGACTGGTCCGGGGTCCAGCGGTCCGTGCGGGACCTGGCGGCGCGGACCGGCCGGCGGATCGCGCTCACCAGCCCCGACCGCACCCTCGTCGCCGACTCGGCGCCGCGCGGCACCCCACTGCCGCCCCGGCCGGCCGCGAGCGTCGACCCGCTGCGCACCGACACCTACAGCGAGGCCGGTGCCCAGCTCAGCGGCATCGACCCGCGCGCCGTCGGCCCCTACCGGCTGTCCGCGGAGGAACGTGCCGAGCTGGAGTCGCTGGCCACCCGGGGCAGGCAGTGCTACGCCCGCTACGGCCTGCGGACCACCGTGCAGCGCACGCCCAGCGGACGCCCCGTACTCACCGGCGCCGACGGCTCCGATCCGTCCCGCTACGGGGTGGCGGCGTGCGGGACCGACGGGCTCGACGCCCCCACGCCCACCGAGACCCGGGCCCTGGACACGTTGTCCGGGCTCGCCCGCCCCTGTCTGCGACAGGCCGGCCTGGAGGTCGGCGACGGCCCGCTGTTCCTCGCCTTCGACCCCCGGGCCAAGGACCACTTCGGCGGCGGCCCCCTGCTCACCAAGCTCGCGGGCAGGGACAAGGACGCCACCGTGCGCTCGGCCCAGAGCTGTGTGCTCAGCGCGCGCCGCGCCCAGCTGGAACCCTATGTCGCCCCGGCCGCCGACCTGTTCCTCGGCATCGGAGACCAGAACCCCTCCCGCTTCGACATGTCACCGGCGAACAAGTCCAAGGTGGTCTCCGCGGCCGGACTGGTCCTCGCCGTCACCGTCGCGGTGACCGCCGCCGTCGCCATCCGGCTGGTACGGCCCCTGCGCGCGCTGACCGCGGCCGCCCAGGCACCGCCCGAGCGGCATGTCAGGGTGCCGGTCACCACCCGGGACGAGACCGGCACCCTCGCGGAGGCGTTCAACGAACTCACCGAGCGCCGCGAACGCCTGGAGGCCCAGCGCAAGGCCATGGTCAGCGACATCGCGCACGAACTGCGCAGCCCGCTCACCAACATCCGCGGCTGGCTGGAGGTGATGCGCGACGGCGTCGTCGACCCCGATCCGGGCCTGCTGGACTCCGTGCACGAGGAGGCGCTCGTGCTCCAGCGGATCATCGACGACCTCCAGGACCTGGCCGCCGCCGACGCGGGCACCCTGCGCCTGCACCGCGAACCGCTGTCCGCCGGTGAACTGTTCGACCAGGTCGCCGCCGCCCACCGGGTGGCCGCCGACGCGGCCGGGGTCGCGCTGGTGGCCGGGGCCGACCCCGCCGTGTGGCTGGACGCGGACCCGGTGCGGATGCGGCAGGTGCTCGGCAACCTCGTCTCCAACGCGCTGCGGCACACCCCGGCCGGCGGCGCGGTCACCCTGGAGGCCGGCCGGGAGGGCACCGACGCCGTGCTCACCGTCGCGGACACCGGCTCCGGCATCGCCGCCGAGGACCTCCCGCACGTCTTCGAACGGTTCTGGCGCGCCGAGAAGTCCCGCAGCCGCCGCACCGGAGGCAGCGGCCTCGGCCTGCCGATCGTCCGCCACCTGCTCGCCGCGCACGGGGGTACGGCGCATGCCACGAGCGAGCCCGGCGCGGGCGCGGTGTTCACCCTCCGGCTGCCCGCGACGCGGGCACCGGGGGAGGAGCCGGCCGGGAAGCCGTAGCACCCGGGGCCCGGTTCAGCCCGAGCGCGGGCGGGAGCGGGCCCGGCGGCGCAGCCTGCGGCGTTCCAGCTCGGTGGTACCGCCCCAGACACCGATGCCCTGACCGGTGTCCAACGCCCAGTCGAGACACCGCTGCTGGACCGGGCACCGCCGGCACACCACCTTGGCCTGCTCGGCCTGCACCTGCGCGGGCCCGGTATTGCCGATGGGGAAGAACAGATCGGGGTCCTCGTAGCGGCACGCGGCGTGTTCGCGCCAGTTCTCCATGGAAGCCTCCTGGGTCGAGTCGGGAGTCGTCCGTGTTCTCTGCCGACGTCGTTCTCCGGACGCGGGTCACCGGCCACGGCGCCGTGAAACGGCCGTGAGCGGGACGGACACGGGATCGACACGGGATGTGTGAACTTCGGCCACTCCTCGCCGGCGCCGGCCGCCCGGGGCTCAACCCCGCAGCGCTTTCGCCGCCGTCGCCGTCACCGCCTCGGCCAGCGCCGCCAGCGCGGGGGAGTCGAGCTTCCACTGCTGCCAGTACAGGGTGACGTCCATCCACTCGCCGGGTGCGAGCGGGGACAGCCGGCCGTCGGCCAGCAGCGGGTGGGCCTGTACCTCCGGGACCATGCCCCAGCCGAGGCCCGCGGCGACCGCGTCGAGGAAGCCCTCCGAGGTGGGCACGTGATGGCGCAGCGGGGCGGCGGAGGTGCCGCCCAGCCGGCGGACGTAGCCGTCCTGGAAGTCGTCCTTGCGGTCGAAGACCACCACGGGCGCCGTGGCGAGGGCGTCCGGCAGGGGGCGCCCGGCGACCCTGGTGCGGGCGAACTCCGGTTCCGCGACCGGGAGGTAGCGCATCCGGCCGAGCGGACGCGCCGTACAGCCGGGCACCGGGTCGGAGGAGGAGGTCACCGCCGCCATCACCAGGCCCTCGCGCAGCAGCACCGCCGTATGGGCCTCGTCCTCGCGGTGCAGCTCGAAGCAGAGTCCCGGCACCCGGTTCAGGGCGGGCAGGAACCAGGTCGCCAGCGAGTCCGCGTTCACCGCGACCGACACCCGGACGGGCTCCCCGGCGCCGCTGAGTCCCAGCTCGCCCCACGCGTCCCGCTCCAGCCGGGCGAGCTGACGGGCGTAGCGCACCAGCACCGCGCCGGACTCCGTGGGCCGTACCGGCTTGGTGCGCTGCAGCAGGACCCGCCCGGTGCGCTGTTCGAGGGCCTTGACCCGCTGGCTCACCGCCGACGGCGTCACGTGCAGGGCGGCGGCCGCCGCGTCGAAGGTGCCCTCGTCCACCACCGCGAGCAGGGTCCGCACCTGATCCAGAGGAAGGTCCATCACAAGCACTAATGATACGTAAGAATCTTTAGCTGTACTTGAGGCAGTGGGTGTCCTTAGCTTCGTCCCATGAACCACACCGCCCTGACCGCCGCGGTCGCCGGCTTCGGCACCGGACTGTCCCTGATCGTCGCCATCGGCGCCCAGAACGCCTTCGTCCTGCGCCAGGGGGTGCGCCGGGACGCCGTGCCCGCCGTCGTCGGCATCTGCGCCCTGTCCGACGCGGTGCTCATCGCGCTCGGCGTGGGCGGCGTCGGCGCGGTCGTGGTGGCCTGGCCGGGCGTGGTCAGGGCGGTCGGCGTCGTCGGCGGCGTCTTCCTGCTCTGCTACGGCGTGCTGGCCGCCCGCCGCGTCGTACGGCCCACCGGTACCGGGCTGACCGCTGAGGGCGAGGCGGCCGGGTCCCCGCGCCGGGCCGTACTCACCTGTCTCGCGATGACCTGGCTCAATCCGCACGTCTACCTGGACACCGTCTTCCTGCTGGGCTCGCTCGCGGCCGACCGCGGCCCGCTGCGCTGGACGTTCGGGCTCGGGGCCGCGCTCGCCAGCCTGTGCTGGTTCACCGCGCTCGGCTTCGGCGCCCGGCTGCTCGGCCGCCACCTGGCCCGGCCCGGCGCCTGGCGGCTCCTGGACGGCCTGGTCGCCCTCACCATGCTCGTCCTGGGCGGCTCGCTGCTCCTCGAAGGCTGAGACCGGTCTCCCGGACCGGGACGTCGGCCCGCCGGTGCGATGAGAAGGTTAGGCTCTCGAACCGAAAAGATGTAACGAGCAACCAGGACGTCCGTGAACACCAGCGAGAGCAGTACCGAGACCGGCGACGACGCGCCGGCGGCCGACCCCCCGCCCCATCGCGGCTGGCGCCGCTGGGCGATGGACACCCGCCCGCTGCGCATCCCCGCCTACCGGCGCCTGTGGTCCTCGACCATCGTGACCTCCGTCGGCAGTCAGCTCACCGCCGTCGCCGTACCCAAGCAGATCTACGACATCACGCACTCCTCCGCCTGGGTCGGCTACGCCAGCCTCGCCGGGCTCGTGCCCATGGTGCTGTTCGCGCTGTGGGGCGGCGCGGTCGCGGACACCGTGGACCGGCGCAAGCTGCTGCTGGGGACCAACATCGGGATCGCGGTCACCTCGCTGCTGTTCTGGGCGCAGGCCGCCACCGAACTGGACTCCGTCGTGGTCCTCATGGTGCTGCTCGCGCTCCAGCAGGCGTTCTTCGGCCTCAACTCCCCGGCCCGCAGCGCCTCCATCGCCCGGCTGGTCCCGGCCGGGGAACTGCCCGCGGCCAACGCGCTCGGCTCCACCGTGATGCAGACCGGACTGGTGGCGGGTCCGCTGCTCGCCGGTGTGCTCATCCCGGTCATCGGCCTGCCCGAGCTGTACCTCGTCGACGCCCTCGCGCTGTGCGTCACCGTGTGGGCCGTGTTCCGGCTGCCCGCGCTGCCCCCGCTCGGCGACGCCCCCAGGCGCCGCGCCGGGGTGCGCGAGATAGCCGACGGTTTCCGCTACATATCCCGGCACAAGGTGCTGCTGCTGTCCTTCCTCGCGGACATCGTCGCCATGGTGTTCGGCATGCCCCGCGCCCTGTTCCCGCAGCTGGCCGCGCAGACGTACCACTCCTGGGGCGAGGGTCTCGCGCTCGGTGTGCTGTTCGCCGGCATCCCGGTCGGCGCGGTGTTCGGCGGTCTGTGCTCGGGCGCGTTCTCCCGCGCCCGGCGGCACGGCTGGATGGTCGTCTGGGCCGTCGTCGCCTGGGGCGTGGCCATCGCCGGCTTCGGTCTCAGCGGCGATCTCTGGACCGCGCTCGTCTTCCTCGCCGCGGCCGGTGTCGCCGACATGGTCTCGATGGTGTTCCGCGGCGCGATCCTGCTGTCCGCCGCGACCGACGAGATGCGCGGCCGGATGCAGGGCGTCTTCACGGTCGTGGTGGCCGGCGGCCCCCGCCTCGCGGACGTGCTGCACGGCACCGCCGGCGCCGTGTTCGGCCCGCGCGCGGCCGTGGCGGGCGGCGGCGCCCTGGTCGTCGTGCTGATGCTGGCCCTGGCCGCGGCGGTGCCCGCGCTGCGGCGCTACCGGATCTGAGCGGGCGCGGGGGCCGCGGCCGGCCTACAGCGGGGTGCGGCGGCCCAGCGCGTACTGGTCCATCAGTTTGCCCCGGGTGGTCTCCAGGCGATGGGCCAGGATCTCGGCCACCGAGCGCACCAGGGACAGCCCGAGCAGCGGGTCCTCCACGCACAGCGCGAGCGCGGAGGGCCCGTCGAACTCGTAGGCCCGTACGTTGCTGAAGGCCACCGCGCCGAAGTCCCACTGGTACGGCGGGAAGAGCCAGGACCAGCCGAGCAGGTCGCCCGCGCCGAGCGTGGCCACGGTCACCCGCTGCCGCGAGGTGACCTGCTGGTCCAGGTGGACCGCGCCCGAGCGGATCACCCAGAACCGGTCGGCCGTGCCGCCCGCCTCGAAGATGCGGCTGTCCTCCGGGAAGGACACCTCCTCGGCCAGCTCCATCAGGCGTTCGCGCTGCGCCTGGGGCAGGGCGGTCAGCAGTTTTATCGCTTTGGTCATGGCGCGGGCTCCTCGCCGGCGGCGGTTCGGGTGCTGCGGTGCCTCGTGTGTGGGCCGGTGCGTTGCGTACACCCATTTCAGCCGCTGGCGGCGGGCAGGGCACCTCGAAGGAGGCGGATTTTCTGACCGGCCGCCGTCCGGGCAGAGAAAAGCCCTGGCTGGACGGGGGAAGCCAGCCAGGGCCGCTGAGGGTGACACGGCGGGCTCCGGGCCCACGCCGCCATCACGTATGTATGAACGATAAACCATTCGCTGTCGGTTCCGGCAACCGGACGGCTCCCTAGGTGACCCGTCTCACGCCGCCCCCCTCCACCGGATGCCCCGCCGGCCGCGCGCCCGGCCGCACGATCTCGTCCAGCACCCGCAGCACGGCCTCGTACGCCCGCGCGGTGGCCGCGGCGTCCCGCGCGCGGTCCGGCTCGGTCGTCACGAGCCCCTCCGCGCGGTCCGCCCAGCGTGCCTGCTCCTCGGCTGCCCGGTCCCGGCCCCGCCGGATGCGCCGCAACAGCTCGTCCGCGTCCACGACATCGGTCATGGGGCGCGGGTACCCCGTCCCGGCGCGGTGATGACTTCCGCGCACGCGGTGTTTGAGGACGCCGCCGAGGGTCAGCCGAAAGGGGAGAGAGCGCGACATCGGCACCGTCCAGGGAGGGAAGGGATGCCGGACACGTACGCCATATCCGTCGACGAGGCCCCGGGCCGGCCGCCGTGCCGTCCGGCCGACGCCCGCCACACCGTGCGGCGCGTCGTCGCCGAACGCTGCCGGGCCCGTCACCAGTCGCTCGGTCCGGGGGCCATGGACGACGTCCTCCTGGTCACCTCCGAGCTCACCACCAACGCGATCCTGCACGGCGGCGGCATCACCGGTTTCGACGTCGACGTCGACTCCGCCGGGGTCCGCGTCTCGGTGAGCGACCGCAGCGCCGAACTCCCGGTCGCGCCGGCGTCCCCGCCCGGCCACTCCCAGCGCCACGGGCGGGGCTGGCCGATCGTCTGCCACCTCGCCCGCGACGTCCGGGTCAGCGAACTCCCGTGCGGCGGCAAACGCGTCACCGCGGTGGTCCCGCTGGCGTGAGCCGGCCCGGGGGAGCGCGGGGCGGTGCGGCCGTCAAACCGGTGCGCGCCGCGTCCAGAAGGGCGTCGCGCGCCGCGCCCGACCTGATTCCGGCACTCCCACTTGTCGCCCGCGCGGCCCTCTGACCTCGGTCTTCACCGGGCGCACCGGATTCCTACCGGCAAGGGTGTTTGCCCACCCGGGCGGGGGGCAGACGGAATCTCGTGCTTCGGACCGGAGGCGCATGCCCAGCGGGTGCTCGACCGCTGGGGCCCCCTCCGGCGGGCCCCGGCATTCCCGCGGCGAACCCTGACAAGCACCGTTCGGGCCTCGACCGGAACCCCACTTCCGGGCGCGCCCCGACACCACGTTCAGGAGCGATTCCGCATGCTGACCGACATGTCGACGGGCCGACCCGGCACCCCCGACCCCACCTCCCACACCGCACGCCGGAGCCATGACGACGCCCCGGAGACCGCGGAACAGTTCGCCCGGCTCGCGGACCTGGACGAGGGCCCCGAGCGGGACGCCGTACGCGACGAACTGGTCGCCGCCTGGCTCCCCATGGCGCACCGCATCGCCGGCCGGTTCCGCGACCGCGGCGAGTCCGTGGAGGATCTGCGCCAGGTGGCGGCGCTGGGCCTGGTCAAGGCCGTCGACCGATACGACCCCTCGCGCGGCGCCTTCGAGAGCTACGCCGTGCCGACCATCACCGGCGAGGTCAAGCGCCACTTCCGGGACCGGATGTGGGCGCTGCGGGTGCCCCGCCGGGTGCAGGAACTGCGCAACCGGGTGCGCGTGGCCCGCAGGGAGCTGACCCAGAACCCGGGCAGCCCCGAACCCACGGCCGCCGCCATCGCCGCGCACACCGGGCTCACCGAGGACGAGGTCGCCGCGGGCCTGGAGGCGCTGGAGAGCTTCAGCACGCTGTCGCTGGACGCCGAACTGGCGGGCGGGGACGACGGCTACAGCCTCGCCGACACCCTCGGGGCCACCGATACGTCGTACGACGTCGTGGTCGACCGCGAGGCCGTCAAGGCTGGCCTGCGCCGACTGCCCGAGCGTGAACGGGCCATCCTCTACATGCGCTTCTTCGAGGACATGACGCAGAGCCGCATCGCCGACCAGCTCGGCATCTCCCAGATGCACGTCTCCCGGCTGATCAGCCGCAGCTGCGCCCGCGTCCGCGACGAGGCCGTGGGCCGCCGTCCCGGCGGCGCCGCGTGACCGCCCGCCGGTCCGTCACCGCGTCTTCGCCGGTGGTGTCTCCGGTCGGAGTCCCAGCGGGCGGGCGAGACCTGAGACCGCTTCGTCGAGGCGTTGCAGGTGGCGCAGTACCCGGTCGGTGACGCGGCCGTAGCGTGGTGTGCGCGGGGTTCCCGGCTCCAGCATCGAGGCGATGCTGGGACCGGTCTCGATCTCCCCGTCCGTACCGGGGTCCGCCACCCGTGCGGCGATCGTCTCGATGTTCCGCACGATCCGCGCGCCCGCCCCGCGCAGCCGGGGGTCCGCCGCGATCGAGGGGTGCGTGGGCAGCAGTTCCGCCGTCGCCGCCAGGGAGCGCCCGTGGTAGGCGCAGGTCTCCAGCAGCGCCACCACGTAGCGGGCGGTGTTCCGCCGTGCCCGCATCGGGGTGATCGGATGCGTCAGCGGCTGGGTGGCGGCGCGCAGATCGGCCAGCGCCTGGTCCAACTCCCGCGCCTGCTCCACCAGATCGCCGGCCGAACCCCCGCTGAGCTGGTCGACCGCGGCCCGGGTGACCTCCGCGAGCCGGTCGAGGACCTTGACCAGCAGCTCGTTCGTACGGCGGTCCGTGCGGATCGGCAGCACCACCGCGGCCGCGATCACCGCGCAGGCCGCGCCCAGCGCCGTCTCCTCGATCCGCAGCACCAGCACGGCCGCGGTGTAGGTGTTGAGCAGCGTGTACAGCAGTCCCAGCGCGGCCGTCACGAAGAACGACATCAGCGTGTACGACAGGGGCGCGCTGTAGAACATCGCGAACACCAGCAGCAGCACCAGCGCGAACGCCGTCCAGGTGTGGTGCCCGACCAGAGCGGCGAGCCCGATACCGGCGATCACGCCGAGCACCGTACCGAGCAGCCGCCGGTAGCCCTTGACCAGGATCTCGCCGGTGGACGCGGTGTTGATGAACACGATCCAGCAGGTCAGCACCGCCCAGTACCAGCGCTGGCTGGACAGCAGCTCCCCGCCGAGGATGGCCAGCGAGGAACCGACGGCGATCTGGACGGCGGCCCGGGTGGTGGGCCTGCGCAGCCCGACCGGCTCCGTCCCCCCGGGCTCCGTCTCCTCGCTGACCTCGATCGCGGCGTCCTCCGCCTCCAGCTCCTCGCGGGAGCGGGCGGTGGCGGGGGAGTCCTCGGAGTCGTCCTGCGGCCCGTCGAGCGCCAGCCGCAGGCCCAGCGCGGCGCGTGCCGTCTCGCCGAGACCGCGGAAGACGTCCTGCACGGCCGGGGCGGCCTGGGGCAGGTTCTCCTCCTCGCGATAGCCGAGCAGCCGGTTGCGCACATGTGCGAGCGCGATCCCCACGGCCTCGCCTGCCGGGCGCAGCGCCAGCAGCCGCAGCGCCTTGAGATCCCGGCGCAGCTCGGCCCCGGCCTCGTCGCGCACCGGCAGCTCGCCGCCCGAGGGCAGCTGGGCACCCGGCAGATGCAGGGTGAGGGTGTCGGTGCGCTCGGCGCTACGCGCCGTGAGCAGCAGCAGGCCGAGCCGCTCGGCGGCGACCTCGGCGTCCGCGACGCGGCGCTGGAGCAGCCGGGCGACCGCCTCGTCCGAGGTGCCGTCCTCCAGCCGGCCCTGGATCAGCAGCGCCGTCTCGTGCAGCCGCGCGGTGCCGGTGCGCAGCTCCTCCAGGACCTTCTCCACGTCCTCCGGCCCCGCGTCCAGCAGTTCGATCTGGGTGTCGATCAGCTGCGCGAGCCGGGCCCGGAACGCCTGCCGCAGCCGGTTCAGGAGGCCCGCCGGAGTCTGCGGCAGCAGTACGAACCGGGCCAGGGCGGCAGAGCCGAACGCGACCGCGACGACGCCGTACAGCTTCGGCAGCAGGGCCGGGGTCGCGTGCACGAACAGGGAGAGGAAGTACGTCTGGAATGCGATCAGCCCGAGCCCGTGGCCGCGGTCGCCGAACCGGCGGCTGTAGACCGCGCTGAACATGAGCGCGACGAAGAACAGGTCACCCGCGACGACGTACTGGCTCAGCAGCGTGCCCAGGGTGACCGAGGCGAGCGCCACCAGCAGTCCGAACGCGAGCGTGAGGGCCTGCCCGCGGGGTTGCTTCTCGGTGATCGCGAACGTCGCGACCATCGCCGCGATGGCCCCGGCGACCAGCAGCGGCACCGGGGCGCGCAGCGCGGCGAGCACGGCCAGGGTCAGGGCGATCGAGACGACCGTGCGCAACCCCGCGGCCAGTCTGATCAGCCCGGGATCCCATGCCGCGACCCGGTCCCTGATCCGTACCCGCCCCGACCGTCCCGCTGCCCTCACGCCGCCGTGCTCTCCCGGGTCCGCGGACCCGTGCCAGAAATCGATCTTTGCTCAAGCATCGCACGTGGGTCCGGGCCACCCGCCCTCCGCCGGGGTCGCGGCCACCGGCGCGTACGACGTCTCCCGATCACCCGAGAGGACCGCCGATCGCACGTGAGGTGATCGGCGGTCCTCGGCGATACGCGTCATGTCAGGGGCTGTTGACGCGGCCCTCCACCCGGGCCCGTACCTGCTCCGGCGTCATGTACGAGTCCGTGAACTCGAAGTCCTTCAGCCGGGCGGGCTTGCGCGCCTGGAAGCCGGTGCGCACGAAATCGTCGCCGGCCAGCGCGTTCAGGGTCCAGTTGGTCATCACCCGGGCCTTGGCCACCCCCGTGCGCAGCGCCGACCAGTGGTAGCCGCGGGCCACCGCCTGCGCCGGCACCCCGCGCAGCTCGACGCCGAGCGGCTTGGACACCGCGTCCTTGCCGCCGAGGTCCACGACCAGGCCGAGATCCCTGTGGTGGTACGGCTGGAGCGGCTCGCCGCGCAGGGTCGCGATGACGTTCTCGGCGACCCGCTTGCCCTGGCGCGAGGCGTGCTGCGCGGTCGGCGGGCAGACCGCGCCCTCGTGACCCTTGGCGAGATCCGGCACGGCGGCCGAGTCGCCGAGCGCGAACACCCCGTCCTTTCCCGGCACGGTCAGCTCGGGATCGACGAGGAGCCGGCCGCGGACGGTCTCCGCGCCCAGCGTGGCGATCAGCGGACTGGCCACCACACCCGCGGTCCAGATCAGGGTGTGCGTCGGCACCACCCGGCCGTCGGTGAAGGTGACCTCCTCCGCACCGGCCTTTTCGATCGACACCCCGAGGGACACGTCGATGCCGCGCCGCCGCAGGATCTGCTGCGCGCTGCGGCCGAGCTTCTCGCCCAGTTCCGGCATCAGCTTGGGCGCGATGTCGATCAGGTGCCACCGGATCAGCCCAGGGTCCAGGCGCGGATAGCGCCGTACCGCGGCATGCGTGAGCCGCTGGAGGCAGGCGGCGGTCTCGGTGCCGGCGTATCCGCCGCCGACCACCACGAACTGGAGCCGCGCGGCCCGTTCGGCCGGGTCGTCGCTGGCGTCGGCGAGGTCGAGCTGGGAGATGACGTGGTCGCGGATGTACGCGGCCTCGGCGAGCGTCTTCATGCCGAAGGCGTGCTCGGTCAGGCCCGGGATGTCGAAGGTACGGGTCACGCTGCCCGGGGCCAGCACGATGTAGTCGTACGGCTCGTTGACGATCTTGTCGGTGATGGTGCGCACGACGCAGACCTTCGCCTCCAGGTCCACGCCGATCGCGCCGCCCGGCAGGATCCGGGTGCGGTACCGCCTGCTGCGGCGCAGGGAGAGCGCGATCGACTGCGGTGTCAGCACACCGGAGGCGACCTGGGGCAGCAGTGGCAGGTAGAGCTGGTAGGAGAGGGGCGTCACCAGGGTGACGTCGGCCTCGTCGGGGGCGAGTTTGCGCTCCAGGCGGCGGACGCACTCGACTCCGGCGAAGCCTGCGCCGACCACAAGGATCCTGGGTCGTGTCACGGTGTCCATCCCTTCCTGCGGTTCCGGGCGGCGAACCGACTCGACGCCGTTCGCCTACCCCGGAGCGCTGCGCACCAACTCCGATACCACCGCGACCCGGGCCGCTGCGCCAGTCGGGTGCGGCACGCGGTGGAGTAACCGGTCCACGCCGGGTCACACCTCGCGCCCCTCACCAGGGCAGGAACACGTGGATGTCCTTGCCCTCGTCGTGCACCACCACGCTGACCTGGCTGCACAGCGTGTGCACCAGGTGCCAGCCGATGCCGCCGCCGCCCGTGCGCGGATGGAAGGGCCGGGGCTCCGGCCTGGTGGTGCTGGTGTCGCGCATCATCACGTGCACTCCGTCGAAGGTGCGCCGCATCCGCAGGTCGAACGGGCCGGGCGCGTACTGGATGACGTTCGCCGCCAGTTCGGTCACCACCAGCAGGATGTCGTCCCAGTACTCGTGCTCGCCGGGCGGCGCGACCCGGGCCAGTGCGCCCAGGAAGTCCTCCGCGGCGAGCCGCGCCTCCGTCACGTTGCGCAGCTCACCCGCGAAGGAGAACTCACGCTCGTACGTCTCCTCCGAAGGCGGTGTCTCGTCCCCACGCGGCTCCGTCGTCATCTCCGCATCCCCCGGCCTCGGCCACGAGGGGCCCCTGTGCTGCCCCGTGCGGCCAGGACGGTCGTCGTCGCTGATCTCTCGCTGCGCTGCGGGTTCCCACAGCCGGGCCGGATATCCGTCCCTCTGATCGCCTCATGGCACGACTTCACCGGCTGCGAACAGCCCGTCGCGCGGCGCGAACGGCTCCGCAGGACACCGTAGACCCTGGGGCGCACGGAGCGGCACACCGCCCTGTCGGCCGGGTGGACGGACCGCCGGGACGACCGGTGAGGTGGGCGCACGGTGGGGACTCGGGGGGCATGAGCGCGGACATGAGCCATGTGAGCCCCGATCCGGACCCCGAACACACCACCGGACTCGAACCCGGCGGCTCGGTGCCGCCCGGCGAGACCCCGCCCGCGGAGAGCAGCCTGCCCCAGGCCGCGGTCCGCGAGCCGGGCGCGACACAGCGCGGCTGGGCCAAGGCGCCGCTGGCGCTGATCCTGGCCCTCGTCGTGTTCTTCGCGGCGTTCTTCCTGGTGTACGCCCTGACTCTGATCCACTGATCGGTCCGGACCCGTCACCCGCCAGGCCCGGCCCGTCCCGGCCCGCGGGGCGCGCTCACCCCTGCGTGCGCCGCACGCACTCCGTGACGACGTCCCGCAGGGTGCCGCCGCGCTCCACCGTCCGCCGCTGTTCGCGTGCGCCGTTCCCGTGCCGGAGCAGGTCCTCGACACCCTTCGCGGCGCGGTCCGCGTCCCCGCTGCCGTCGAGCGCGTCCCCGACCAGATCGAGCAGCGAGTACAGCACCCGCGCGGCCGGCCGGGGCCGCAGGGTCACGGGGTCGAGCAGTTCTCCGCCGAGTCCCTGGCGCGCCGCCTGCCAGGAGGCGAGCGAGAGCAGGCTCACGCTGTGGTCCGGCGCCGGCCGGCCCGAGCGCCAGTCCCGGGCCGCCGTCTCCACCAGGCCACGGGTGAGCGTCGCGACGAGCAGCGCGGTGTCCGCGCACAGGCAGACGTCCGCGACCCGCACCTCGACCGTCGGATAGCGCGCCGAGAGCCGTGCGTCGAAGTACGCCATCCCCTCGTCCAGGATCACCCCGGTGGCCACCATGTCCGCCACCCGCCGGTGGTAGCGCGCGGGTGAGCCGAACAGCTCGGTCGGTCCGGCCGACGGCCAGCGCGACCACACCCGGCTGCGGTAGCTCTCGTAACCGCTGTCATGGCCTTGCCAGAAGGGGGAGTTGGCGCTGATCGCGGTGAGCACCGGGAGCCAGGGCCGCAGCCGGTCCAGGACCGCCACGCCCTCGTCGTCGGACTCCACCGACACATGTACATGGCAGCCGCAGACCAGCTGGTCCCGGGCGCCGGCGCCGTACCGTTCGGCCAGCCACCGGTAGCGCTCGTGCACGGTGAGGGAGGGGCTCACCGGCAGCGGCGAGGTGGCCAGCGCGGCGACCGCGCAGCCGATCTGCCCGGCGTGCCGGGCCGCCTCCTTGCGGCAGCGCACGATCTCGTCGCCGAGGTCCGCCATGTCCGCCCGCGGACGGGTGGCGAACTCCAGCATCTGCCCGAACAGTTCCTTCTCGAACACGTCCTGCCCGGGATCGTCCTGGGCGGCCCGCGCGAGGACGGCCGCCGCCAGCGCCTTCGGGTCGCCGCTGTCGGGATCGACCAGAAGGAGCTCCTCCTCCACTCCGACCGTGCGCACTCGGTGCCGCCCTTCTCCCTGCGACCAGGGGCAGCCGGGGGTCCTCACGACCCCGACTGCCCCGGTGACGGCCTCCGACACCCTCGTGTTCAGCGCAGCGGGCCCAGGAAGACCGTGGCCAGCGGCGGCAGCGTGAGCCGCAGCCCGCCGTCGGCCGGCTCCAGCGCCCCCGGCGCGCCGACCGGGATCCCGCCGCCCCCGTACCCGGCGTCGTCGGTGTTCAGCAGCTCCCGCCAGGCCGGCACCTCCTCGGGGACCGGCAGCCGGTAGTCCTCCCGGACCACCGGCGAGAGGTTCGACACCGCGAGCAGCGGGGTGCCGTCCGCGGCGTAGCGCAGGAACGCGAAGACGTTGTCCTCCGCCGCGTCGCCGAGCACCCAGCGGAAGCCGCCCGGATCGGTGTCGCGCTGCCACAGCGCGGGGGTGGCCCGGTACAGCGCGTTCAGGTCCCGCACCAGCGCCCGCACGCCCCGGTGGTCCCCGGCGGAGTGGTAGTCGTCGGCCAGCAGCCACCACTCGGGCCCCTGCTCCTGCGCCCACTCGGCGCCCTGCGCGAACTCCTGTCCCATGAAGAGCAGCTGCTTGCCCGGATGGGCCCACATGAAGCCCAGATAGGCGCGGTGGTTGGCGCGCCGCTGCCACCAGTCGCCGGGCATCTTCGACACCAGTGCCCGCTTGCCGTGCACCACCTCGTCGTGCGAGATGGGCAGCACGTAGTTCTCGCTGTAGGCGTACACCATCGAGAAGGTCATCTCGTTGTGGTGGTACTTGCGGTGCACGGGGTCCTTCTGGATGTACTGGAGCGAGTCGTGCATCCAGCCCATGTTCCACTTCAGCCCGAACCCGAGTCCGCCGCTGTCGGTCGGCCGGGTCACCCCGTCCCAGGCGGTGGACTCCTCGGCGATGGTCACCACACCCGGGCAGCGCCGGTAGACCGTGGCGTTCATCTCCTGGAGGAACGCCACCGCGTCCAGGTCCTCGCGCCCGCCGAACACGTTCGGCTCCCACTGCCCGGAGTCCCGGGAGTAGTCGAGGTAGAGCATGGAGGCGACGGCGTCCACCCGCAGGCCGTCGATGTGGAACTCCTCGCACCAGTAGACGGCGTTGGCCACCAGGAAGTTGCGCACCTCGGTGCGGCCGTAGTCGAACTCGTACGTCCCCCAGTCGGGGTGCTCGGCTCGCGTCGCGTTCCCGGGTTCGTACAGCGGATCCCCGTCGAACCGGGCCAGTGCCCAGTCGTCCTTGGGGAAGTGCGCCGGCACCCAGTCCATGATCACGCCGATGCCCGCCCGGTGCAGCGCGTCCACCAGGTACCGGAAGTCGTCCGGCGAGCCGAGCCGCGGCGTGGGCGCGTAGTACGAGGTGACCTGGTAGCCCCAGGAGCCGCTGAACGGATGCCCGGCCACCGGCATCAGCTCCACATGGGTGAAGCCCATCTCCACGACGTACGCCGTCAGTTCGTCCGCCAGCTGACGATATGTCAGGCCGGGTCGCCAGGACGGAAGATGCACCTCGTACACGGAGAACGGTGCCTCGTGCACCGGGGTGTCGCCGCGGTGCGCCATCCACCGCGCGTCACCCCACGCGTAGTGCGAGACGGTCACCACCGACGCGGTGTCCGGCGGGACCTCGGTGCGCCTGGCCATCGGGTCCGCCTTCAGGAACCGGTGCCCGTGGCGGGAGGTGATCTCGAACTTGTACCGGTCGCCCTCGCCGATCCCGGGCAGGAACAGCTCCCACACCCCCGACGCGCCGAGCGAGCGCATCGGGTACTGCGTGCCGTCCCAGTACGTGAAGTCCCCGGCCACCCGCACCCCCTGGGCATTGGGCGCCCACACGGTGAACCGGGTGCCGGCCACGCCCTCATGGGTCATCGGCTCGGCGCCGAGCGCCTGCCACAGCTGCTCGTGCCGGCCCTCGCGGATCAGGTGCAGGTCCAGCTCGCCCAGGGCGGGCAGGAAGCGGTAGGGGTCGTGCACCTCCCGCTCCTCCTCGTCGTACGTCACCAGCAGCGTGTACGGCGGGATCTCCGGGTAGGGCAGCACGGCCGCGAACAGCCCGCCGCCCTCGGAGACGAGCGGGTTGGCCATCCCGTCGACCAGGACGCTCACCGCCCGCGCGTTCGGGCGCAGCGCCCGGAACAGGGTGCCGCCGGGCACCGGGTGGGCGCCCAGCAGGGCGTGCGGATCGTGGTGCGCCCCGGCCAGCAGCCGGTCGCGCTCGGCGGGAGCCGGAGCGGTGGCCGCGGCCTGTCCCGGGCCCGCGGTCTCGGGCGCCGATGAGTCGCGCAGTGCCATGTCCTCAGCCTCCCCACACCGCGAGCCGCTTGATCGCCGCCATCGGTACCGGCAGCCAGTCCGGCCGGTGTCTCGCCTCGTACAGCACCTCGTACACCGCCCTGTCCGTCTCGTGCGCGCGCAGCAGCGCGTGCTTCTTCCGTGGATCCCAGCCCGCGCGGGCCGCGTAGCCCGCGCAGAACGCCTCCCGGCAGCGGCGCGCCCACTCGGGTCGCCAGGGGCGGCGCTGCCGGGCCGCGTAGTCGAAGGAGCGCAGCATCCCCGCCACGTCCCGCACCGGGGACTGCGGGGCCCGCCGCTCGGTCAGCGGCCTGGACGGCTCGCCCTCGAAGTCGATGACGAACCAGTCGCGACCGGCCCGCAGCACCTGCCCGAGGTGCAGATCGCCGTGGATGCGCTGGGCGGGCGGCCCGGTGTCGCACGTGGCGAGCGCCCCGAACGCGGCCCGCAGACCGGGTACGAACGGCTTCAGGCCGGGTACGGCGTGCGCGGCCGCCTCCAGACGGGCGCACATGGCCTCGGCCGGCCGCCCGGTCTGGCCCGGCCCGGCCGGTCCGAACGCCTCGGCCAGGGCGAGGTGCACCTCGGCCGTGGCACGGCCCAGTTCACGGGCCTCGGCCGTGAAGTCGTCGCCCGCGGCGAGCGCGCCCAGCGCCAGCGTCCAGCCGTCGGTGGCGTCGGGCAGGAACGGCTGGAGCACGCCGAGCGTGGCCGGGCGCGGTGCGCTGGTGGTGAACCAGGCGACCGGCGCGGGTACCCGGGTACAGCCCTGCGCGGCGAGCGCCGCCGACACCTCCAGGTCGGGGTTGACGCCCGGCTGGATGCGGCGGAAGAGCTTGAGGATGTACGCGTCGCCGTACACCAGAGAGGTGTTGGACTGCTCGGCGTCCAGCAGCCGGGGCGGCAGGCCGCCGGGCAGCGGGGCGGTGGCGTCCGCCTCGAAGCGCAGCGGGCCCGCGCCGCCCGGCCGGCGCAGCCGCTCCAGGAGCAGGCTCGCGGAGCGCGGGTCGTAGAGGGCGTCGTACACGGCGAGTCCGGCCAGCGGGCCCGCGGTGGCCCGTCCGATGAACGCCCGTTCCAGGCGCGGCGCGAGCTGCTCGCGCACGCCGAGCAGCAGCTGGTAGCAGTCTCCCGGCGGCGGAGTGCCGCCGGGAGCCGGTACCGGCGCGTGCGAGGCGTGCACCAGCAGATGCAGACACCCGGGGAACAGCTCGGTCACACTGAGCACCGACAGATCGGTCACGGGCCGGTCCTTGCCCGCGAACCAGCGCTGGCGCGGCAGCCACTCGCGCAGCAGCCCGCCGAGCGAGGCGAGGAGGCCGTCGGCTCCGGCCGCGGTTCTCGGCCGGAGGGTGATGGTCTTCGGCATGGTGACGCGTCCTTTCCTCGGCGCCGTGCGCTCAGCGGCGGCGGCCGATGCGGGATGCGACTCGGGTGAGCCGGAACCAGTAGAAGCCGTGGCCCTGGAGGGTGAGGAGATAGGGCAGCTCACCGATGGCGGGGAAGCGCACCCCGCCGATCAGTTCCACCGGATGGCGTCCGTCGTAGGCCCGCAGGTCCAGCTCGGTGGGCTGGGCGAAGCGGGAGAAGTTGTGCACGCACAGCACCAGGTCGTCCTCGTACTCGCGCAGGAAGGCGAGCACCGCCGGGTTGGTGGACTGGAGTTCGTCGTACGAGCCGAGTCCGAAGGCGGGGTTCTGCTTGCGGATCTCGATCATGCGCCGGGTCCAGTGCAGCAGCGAGGACGGCGAGGACATCGACGCCTCGACATTGGTGACCTGGTAGCCGTAGACCGGGTCCATGATCGTGGGGAGGGAGAGCCGTCCCGGGTCGCTCGACGAGAAGCCGGCGTTGCGGTCGGGTGTCCACTGCATGGGGGTGCGGACGGCGTCGCGGTCACCGAGCCAGATGTTGTCGCCCATGCCGATCTCGTCGCCGTAGTACAGGATCGGCGAGCCGGGCAGGGACAGCAGCAGGGCGGTGAACAGCTCGATCTGGTTGCGGTCGTTGTCCAGCAGCGGCGCGAGGCGGCGGCGGATGCCGATGTTGGCGCGCATCCGCGGGTCCTTGGCGTACTCGGCCCACATGTAGTCGCGCTCCTCGTCGGTGACCATCTCCAGGGTCAGCTCGTCGTGGTTGCGCAGGAAGATGCCCCACTGGCAGCCCGAGGGGATCGCGGGCGTCTTGGCGAGGATCTCGGAGACGGGGTGGCGGGACTCGCGCCGCACGGCCATGAAGATGCGCGGCATGACCGGGAAGTGGAACGCCATGTGGCACTCGTCGCCGCCGC
>NZ_LBDA02000004.1 GCF_000980885.2 Streptomyces malaysiense
CCGAGAGGAGCGGGGGGAGCGGGGGAGGGACCGGGGGTGGGCGGGGCCGGTGGTGCCGCGGACGGGGCCGGGACGGGGGCGGCCGGCACGGGCGGGGGCGACGCGTGCGGGGCCCGTGCGGGCGGCGCCTTCGGGACCGGTGCGGGCCCGGCCGCAGCGCCCGCGCTCCCCCCGCCGACCACCTCACCGAGATGGCCGACGATCTCGGAGACGGGCCGCCCGTCCAGGAAGACCACCGGCGACACCCGCTGCCCGAACAGCGACTGCACCCGGTTGACCAGGCGGATCGCCAGCATCGAGTCGAGCCCGAAGTCGCGCAGGCTCGACCCCGCGTCGAACCGGTCCTCCGGCACGCCCAGCACATCGGCGATCTCACCGAGGACCAGCTCCTCCACCGACCTGCCCGGCACGGTCGTACCCACCGGTTCGGCCGCGGCCTCCACCGCCGCGACGGACGGCACCGCCGCCGCGGACGCCGCAGCCGGGGCGGCCGGCACGGCCGGTACGACCGCAGCGGCCACGGAGCCGTCGACGCGAGGCGCCGCGTCCAGCCAGTAGCGCTCCTTCTGCCACTGCACGAGCGGGGTTTCCACGACCTCGACGTCGTCGGCGAACAGCGGGTCGAAGGTCAGCGGCACGCCCCTGACGTGCAGCGAGGCGGCCGCCTCCAGCAGACAGCGCAGGTCGCTCTCGCCGCGCCGCAGGGAGTTGACCGCGTGCACCCGGGCACCCCGGGTCAGCGCGATCTCCTCGACCGCGCCGCGCAGCGTCTCGTGCGGGCCGATCTCCACGAAGGTGCCGATGCCGTCCGCCACCAGCGCGCCGACCGTCTCGGCGAACCGGACCTGGTCGCGCAGGTTGTGCACCCAGTAGTCGACGTCCACGACCGGGTTCACGGCCCCGGCCAGTGCCGTGGAGTGGAGGTCGATGCTCCCCGCCAATGGGCTGATGCCGTCGATGAGTTCACGCAGCGGCCCGGTCAGCGGGTCCATGCCGGGGCTGTGCACCGGCCGTTCCACCCGGATGTTCCTGGTCGAGACGCCGGCCGCCCGCAGGTCCGCCTCCAGGGCCCGGACCGCCTCCGGCGAGCCCGAGACCGCCGCGCTGGTCGGGCTGTTGACGACGGCGACGGCCGCGTGCTCGGCGTACGGCACGAGCCACGGCAGCAGCTCCTCCTCCGGCAGGTCGACCGAGATCATGGCACCGGGGGCCGCCTCGCGTTCGAGCAGATGCGACCGGGCCACGACGACCCGCGCGGCGTCCTCCAGCGACAGCGCTCCCGCGACGCAGGCCGCGGCGACCTCGCCCAGACTGTGCCCGACGACGGCGTCCGGCCGGACGCCGAGCCCCAGCCAGACCCGCGCCAGCGAGACCTGGAGGGCGAACAGGACCGGCTGCTGGAAGTCCATCTCCTCGAACCGGGACTCGGCCTCGGGGGCGTCCAGCTGTTCGAGCACCGAGCAGCCGCCGGCCGCGCGCACGGCGGTGTCGCAGGCCCCCATCCAGGTGCGGAACCCGGCGTGCGTGCGCATCAACTCACGTCCCATGCCGACCCACTGCGTCCCGCCGCCGGAGAACACCAGCGCCACGCGCCGGTCGGCGCCGCCGGACACCGTGCCGGTGAGGACATCGGGGTGCGGCCGCCCCGCGGCGACCCGGGCGAGCCCGTCCAGCACGTCCTGACGGCTGCCGGCGAGCAGCGCCACCCGGTGGTTCTGGTGGGTGCGCCGGGTCGCGAGGGTGTAGGCGAGATCGGAAACCCGCAGGCCCGCGTCGCGTTCGACATGGTTGGACAGGGCACGGCAGGTGTCGGCGAGCGCGGCCGCGGAGTGCGCGGACACCGGCACGAGGCGCAGGGCCTCGTCACCCGCCGGGGCACCCTGGGCCGGCGCGACATGGCGTCCCCGGTCACCCGTGAGGAACGGGCCCGCCGTGACGGGGTGACCGGCGGTGTACAGCGCGCCGAGGGAACCCAGCAGGGTCTGGGCCTCGTCGGCGCCGCGCCGCAGCGAGGGCAGGGTGGTCGCGTCGAGGAGCTGTGACGCGGACTTGAGCAGGAGCGGATGGGGGGAGAGCTCGACGACGGCGTCGATGTCGTAGGCGCGCAGTGCGTTCAGGGCGCCCACCACCTGGATCTCCCGGCGCAGGTTGTCCGCCCAGTAGTCGGGACCGAGTTCGGCGCCGTCGACACGTTCGCCGGTGACCGTCGAGATCATCGGGACCCGGGCCGTTCGGGGCGTGATGCCGGCGAGTTCGGCCCGCAGCGGGGCGAGGACGTGATCGACCAGCGGTGAGTGGGGCGCGTGGCCCATCCGTACCCGATGGGTCGTGACCCCCTCCTCGGTCAGCCGCTGGACGAGCGCGTCGATCTCCGGAGGGGTGCCGGTGACCAGCGTGGAGTCCGGGCCGTTGTGGCCGGACACGGTGAGCTGCCCGGTCAGGTACGGTCGCACGGCGGCCGCGTCGGTCGTGACCACGATGCCCTCGCCGCGGCCGACGGCCAGCTGCTGGAGGAGCCTGCCGTGGCAGGCGGCCAGCCGCGCGGCGTCCTCGAAGTCGAGCGCCCCGGCGATGTGCGAGGCGGCGAACTCACCGACGCTCTGGCCCACGACGGCATCCGGCTCCACCCCCAGCGAGCGCCAGGCGTCGGCCAGTGCGACCTGCATGCAGAACAGCAGCGGCTGGAAGACGTCCATGTCGTCCAAGCGCCCGTCGGCGGCGAGGAGCCGGTCCACCAGGGAGAAGCCCAGCAGCTCCCGCATCCGCCGGTCCGAGCGCATCATGGACCGCCGGAACACGGGCATGCCGGCGAGCAGCTGCCGCCCCATGCCCACCCATTGGGAGCCGTTGCCCGAGAACAGGAATGCCACCCGCGGCCTGCGCCCGCCCGCCTCGCCGGTGCTGAGCCCCGGGGCCGTCGTACCGGCGGCGAACGCGTCCAGCTGGGCACGGAGTTCACCCATGTCGCGCGCGGCCGCCGCGAGCCGGAACCCTCCCTCGCCCGGCGCGCGCCCGCAGACCTCCCGCAGATCGCGCTCGTCCCGCAGTCCCCGGGCCCGGTCGGCCAGTGCCTCGGGGGAGTCCTCGGCCAGCAGCAGGAGTCTGCCCTCGGCGCGGGGCAGTTCCTCCACGGCGACGTGGCAGATCGCGCCGCCGAACCCGAACGAGCTGACGCCGCCGCGGCGCGCGTCCGACCGGCGCGGCCACGAGGTCAGCCGGTCCTGCACGGCGAGCCCGTACTCGTCGAACAGGATCCGCGGGTTCGGGGCGGTGTAGTGCAGGCTCGCCGGCAGCACCCCGTTGCGGATGGACAGCGCCAGTTTGACCAGGCCGACGATGCCGGCCGCCGCCTCCAGATGCCCGACGTTGGACTTGACGGACCCCAGCCGCAGCGGCGACGGGCGGTCGCCGCCGAGGACCGCGCCGATGGCGTTGGCCTCGATCGGGTCGCCGAGCGGCGTCGCGGAGCCGTGGCACTCGATGTAGTCCACCAGGGACGGCGCGATCCCGGCCCGCCGGTACGCGGTGCGCAGCATCAGCTCCTGCGCCTGTGGACTGGGCGCGGTCATGCCGTTGCTCAGTCCGTCGTTGTTGGCCGAACTGCCCTTGATCAGGCAGTACACCGGCAGCTCGCGTTCCAGCGCCACACTGAGCGGGGCGAGGACGACGACCCCGGCGCCCTCGCCGCGGACGTAGCCGTCGGCGCGCGCGTCGAACGTCTTGCAGCGGCCGTCCGGGGCGAGCGCGCCCATCTGGTCCATGGCCGTGTAGTAGTCGGAGACGAAGCTCAGGTTCACCCCGCCGGCCAGCACCAGCTCGCTCTCGCCCATCCAGATCGACTGGCAGCCCAGGTGCACCGAGACCAGCGATCCGGCGCAGGCGGCGTCGATGGCCATGCTCGGGCCCTGGAGGCCGAGGACGTAGGAGACGCGGTTGGCGATGATCCCGTCGTGCATGCCGGTGGCGGTGTGCGGGGTGATCTGGCTGCCGGGGCCCCGGTAGTGCGCGAGCGCCGCGTAGTCGCCCCAGCAGGAGGCCATGAACACGCCGGTGTCGCTGCCGATGAGGCCGAGCGGCGGGACACCCGCGTCCTCCAGTGCTTCCCAGGCCAGCTCCAGGATCAGGCGCTGCTGCGGGTCCATCTGGACGGCTTCCCGGGGTGAGATGCCGAAGAACAGCGGGTCGAACCGGTCGATGCCGTCGATGAACCCGCCCCAGCGCGCCGAGTCGCCCAGCAGTTCGCGCCGCGCGGCCGGCACCGGCCCCACGGCATCGCGCCCCTCGGCCAGCAGCCGCCAGAACGAGGAGGGATCGGGACCGCCGGGGAACCGGCAGCCGATGCCCACGATCGCGACGGGCTCGTACGAGGGCCCACGCCGATCACGTCCGGGGGCGGCGGCCTCCGGCGCTGCGGGCGGGCCCTCGGCCAAGGCCCGGGACAGCTCGTCGACGGTCGGATATTGCCACATCCAGGTGACCGGAACCGGCCCGCCGAGGAATTCGGACAACGCGGCGGCAAGCGTGGCCGCCTTGGCGGAATCCAGACCGTACTGATGCATCGGTGTCCAGCGATCCACCGCGTCCCTGGAAACGTCCAGCAGTTCCACGAAGCGAGAAAGTAGAAAATCTGTGACGGCGCGCACATCGCGCGCCCCGCGCTCTTGGGGCATTTCGCCTCCTCGGCAAGGCGGATGGAATGGGCCGGCCGGCCCGAAAGCGGGAGATGGTTCACGGACACGGAGGTTCGTTCAGCCGCGCCGAAGCACTCCGGCGCGTCACCACACACGCGAATTCAGCCAAGAGGTGCTGATGAAGAAGGAGTTGGAGGAATGTCCGAGCGACCGAACGTCCCTGGTCAGCGGACGGTTATCGGCTCACGCTCGACGGATCGTGCGGCCCCGTGCGAGAAGGCGGAGCTGCCGAATACCCAATGACTGCACTGAACCGCCCTCGTTGAGTCATCCCGACAGAATCAGCTCACGGTCAGTTGCCCGGACCATGGAGACGCGCACGCGAAACCCCTCGCCCAGGCTGGCCACCGCCGACGGGAGTCACGGTCCGTTTTACCCCGGACGGATCGCATGACGGGGTGCTCGCCCCGATCGGCATATGTCAGCCTGCCATCCGGTGATTGGTGGGGCAAGAGTGCCTGCTGGCCGGAACCCGCACTGGCAAGAATTGACTCCCTGGTGGCTGGTTCGCCGGCTTGCGCGATTCCCTCGCCGTATGAACTGAGCCTTGTTTCAAGCCACTTGGAATACGAGAGATTGACCTGGGTGGGGCATGGTGATCGTCTTAGGGGGTTCGTGTCCCGGGGAGAGGAAGCGGCACCGCGATGCTCGACACATCAGCACAGGGACGGGCCTTGTCGCACCGGCCGGGCCTGGCGCTCGGGGTGCTGGCCGGGGCGCTCGCGCTGGATCTCAGCGGCATGGCCGTCCTGAACGCGGCCCTGCCGTCCGTCGGGGCACGCTTCGACCTGCGTGACACCACGCTCCAGTGGGTCATGACCGCCTACTCCGTCACCTTCGCCGGATTCCTGCTGGTGGGCGGCCGACTGGCCGATGTGTTCGGCCGGCGCCGGATCTTCGAGGCCGGGGTCGCGCTGTTCACCGTGGCCGCGCTGGCCGGAGCGCTGGCGCCGGACGGCGCGGTGCTGCTCGGCGCGCGGGCGGCCCAGGGGATCGGCGCGGCCCTGTCCGGCCCGGCGGCACTGGCCCTGCTGACCGAGGTGTTCCCCGAGGGCCCGAGCAGGGGCCGCGCGCTGGGCGTCTACGCGGCGGTCGGCGCGGCCAGCTTCAGCGGCGGGATGCTGCTGGGCGGCGTCCTGACCGAGTTCCTCGGCTGGCGGTCGGTGCTGTGGTTCTCGGTGCTGCTCGGCGCGGTCGTGCTCGCCGTCACCCGGTCCGGGCTGCCCGACGGGGCGGGCACCAGGGTCCCGTTGGACATGGCCGGTGCCATGTCCGGCACCCTCGGGCTGGCGCTGCTCGTCATCGGCGTGAGCCTCGGCGGGGCGTGGGCCTGGGTGCTCATCGCCGCGGCGGTGGTCTTCCTGGTGGGCTTCGCCGTACACGAACACCGCACCCCCGGACCGCTGTTGCCGCTGGGCCTGTTCCGGATCTCCTCCGTACGGCTCGCCACCGCGGCGGCGTTCCTCCAGTACACGGCGTCCGTCGCGATCGTGTTCTTCGCGCCGCTGTACCTCCAGGGCATGCTGGGCTACTCACCGGTCGAATCCGGCCTCTCCCTGGTCCCGATGTCCCTGACGGTCTTCCTCACCGCCAACTTCGCCACCGGACGGCTGCTGGCCAGGTACGGCCCGCGCGTCCTGATGGTCACCGGCCTGCTCCTGATCGGCGCGGGAACGGTCCTGTGGACGACCACCCCGCCGCACGGCGACTACCTGCTGCACGTGCTGCCCGGCCTGGTGGTCAGCGGCTTCGGCCAGGGTCTGAACTTCCCCGCCATGACCACCTCCGGCCTCTCCGACGTCCCCCCGGACCGGCACGCCGTCGCCGGCGCGGTCAACGTCGTCGCCCAGCAGATCGGCTCCAGCGCGGGCGTCGCCGCCCTGGTCCTTCTCGCGGCGACCACCGACGACCGGCTCGGCGGCTACCACTTGGCGTATCTCGTGGCGGGCATCGCCTGCGCGATCGGCGCCGGCGGCATCGCGCTGGCCCGACGCCGGAACTAGAGGTGTGCCGCCTCGCCGGACCGGCTCCCGGCCGGGACCGTGGGCGGTGCCTTCGCGGGCGGCCTTCGCCGCGAGGCCACGGGCGCGGCGGAGCCGGCGCCACCTGCCGCAGCCGTAGCCGCGTCCGGCGAACGGCCGCCGCGGCCGGTGGCGCGGGGGCGGGGCCCGCTCAGCTGACAGCGACCTCTGTCACGGCCTTTGGGCGGCGGCCGGCCTCACCCAGCGTTCGGCGATATCCGCCACCCACTTCCCGGCTTCGTCCGGTGTCGAGGGCGGTGCCCCGGCGATGACGACCTCGGTCACCCCGGCACGGGCCAGTTCGGGCAGCTCCGCCGGGGTCGCGTCGGTCAGCGCCACCGCCACGATCGGCCTGCGCACGGAGCCGTTCGGCCCGGGGCCGTGCTCGGCCAGGAGGGGCACACGCTCCATGGCCTCGGCGACCGAGAGGTTGAACCCGTACCACCCGTCCGCGATCGTCGCCGCCCTGCGCAGCGCCCTCGTGCCGTTGCCGCCCATGACGACCGGAATCCCGCGCCCGCGCACCGGTCTGGGGTTGACGCGTACGCCGTGGAAGCGCGTGAATTCCCCCTCGAACGTGGCCACGTCGTCGCGCCACAGGGTCCGCATGGCGGCGAGGTACTCCTCCGTCCGACGCCCGCGCGCGGTGAACGGGACTCCGAGGGCGTCGAATTCGTCCTCGGACCAGCCGATGCCGATGCCCAGGGTGAGCCGCCCGGCCGACAGGACGTCCAGGGTCGCCGTCTGTTTGGCGACCACCACTGGATTGTGCTCCGGCAGCAGCAGCACTCCGGTGGCGAGCCCGATCTCCTTCGTCACGGCCGCCGCGAAACTCAGCGCCAGCAGCGGATCGAGCCAGTCGGCGTCGGCCGGGACGGCGATCCTGCCGTCGTCCGAGTAGGGGTACCGCGAGAGCGGCGCATCGACCAGGACGACGTGCTCGCCCGCCCAGAGCCGGCTGAGTCCATGGGTCTCGGCCGCCTGGGCGACCGCCCGGATCACCTCCGGACGAGCACCGTTCCCGATGCCCAGAGCATGGAGACCGACCCGCATACTCCGCCTCCCTGAACCATGCGGGCGCGGTGCGGCCCACCCTCCAGGGCGCGTCGGCCCACGGAACCGTAAAGAGCAGCCCGACCGTAACAGCCGCCCCCGGACACGGCCGCGCGCCGTGCCGAGCCGGACCCGGTCGTCGACCGGAGGGCGCAGCTGCTCCGAGCGGGCGCCCAGCCGCGCTGCCGTGCCGGGTCCCCTGCCGGGACGTCCGCGGCGCAGCCGGCTCGCCCCGCCGGACAAGGGACCCGCGGCTGGTGCTGCGGCCGCCGTGTGAGAAACGCCGCAGGAACTTCTTGGCATGGAGTCCGCGGCCGGGGGTATGGGCGGCCAGGTGAACGCAGCGTCAACGATCCGCACGGCGCCCGGTCCGCGTACCGGTGGCCGGCGGCCCGTGTCCCCCGAACCGATGGTCTCCGTCGCGGAGTTCGACGGAGACTTCGGATGCATCGCCGCGGCACGGCACCGGGCGGTACGGTTCCTGAACCGCGCACAGGCCGAACACGGAGTCGCGGTCTGCGCGCGCGCCCTCGACCTCACTCCGCTCGTCGTCAGCGAGATGGTCACCAACGCGTGCAAGTACGCCCCCGGTCCGATCCGCATGGAACTGCGGATCACCGGTTCCGGGACCGAGCGCCCCCGGATCGAGATCTCGGTGTGGGACTCCACCCCCGTGCCGCCGGTGGTCCGGGCCGCTGAACCCCGCCGGGTGGGGCAGCACGGGCTGGAGATCGTCCTGGCCGTCGCCGAGTCGTTCGAGACGCGGCCCGAGCCGTCGGGCAAGAGGATCATCGCCCGGTTCCCCCTCGCGGACCCCGGGGACGCCGGACCGGGAGCGGGCCGGCCGTGCGTGCGGACCCGGCGCCCCGGCAGCGCGCCGACGGCCACCCGGAGACGCCCGGCGCTTCCGTGATGGCCGGCTGAGCCGTCACCGAAGGACGGCCCGGCCGCCCGGTCACAACCGCTGCCACCGCGCGCGGCACCACGAGAAGACCCCGAACGCCGCCAGGCCCAGCGCGACGAGGGCCAGGAGCCAGGGGCCGGCCGGCAGATCGCGGAAGGAGCGCAGCGTGTCGTCCACGCCCTTCGCCTCGCCGGGCCGGTGCCGGGCGGCCGCGACGACGGCGAACCCGCCCGCCACCGCGAAGACGACACCGCGCGCGGTGCCGCCGACCACACCGAAGAAGTCCGTGACCCGCCTGGCCGTGGGCGACATGGCCTCGGTCCGCAGGTCCTTCCGGAACTCCTTGCGCAGGGCCCGGACCGACATCCACACACCGATGCCCACCACGGCGGCGCCGCCGACGCCCACGAGCCACTGCCCGCCCGGCCATCCCAGGGCCGTGGCCGTGACGTCCTGGGTGTTCCGGTCCGAGGACCCGCTGCCGCTGCCCCGGCTGCCGACCGCGTAGGCAAGCACCGAGAAGGACAGGAAGGCGTAGAAGACGCACTGCGCCGCGGCCCCCAGCCGCTTCGACGGCTTGCCCGCCCGTTGTCCCTCCTTGGCGAACACCGCCCCCGACAGCCGCCACAGCGCCATGCCGGCGAGGGCCACGCCGACGATCCAGAGCAACGCCACCCCGAAGGGCCGGCCGGCCAGTTCCTCCAGCGCGCCGCCCCGGTCGGCCTGCTGTCCGCCGCCGCCGAATGCGATCCGCAACGCGATGACGCCCATCAGGAAGTGGATCAGTCCGCGGGCGGCGAATCCGGACCGGGCCGCCACGGACATCGCCCTACCGTCCGCCGCCCGGCGTGCCTCGCCGCGCCCTCTCGGTGCCCATGACCGTGCCCATGACAGTGCATTCATACTCCGCCGGTGCCCCGGGGACCCCGTCCGACACCTCGGCGGCCGTGCGTGCCGTCCGCCGTCCGCCGCGGACGAAGCGCGCGGCGGCTTCCTCAGCGGCGGCTGGTGGCGAGGGCGTGGAGGTGGTTGAGGGCGCCGGAGACGGTACCCCGGTGCCAGATCAGCCAGCGGGCGACCTGTCCGCCGAGGTCGTGCAGGGCGTTCAGCTGGGTCTCGGTGAGGTCGCCGAGGGTGCTCTCATGGTGGGAGGAGATCATGCCGACCACCGCGCCGTTGGGGCTGACCAGCGGGACGCTGTGGCAGGCGCGGCTGCCGGTCTGGAGGATCGCCTGCCGGGAGCCCTCGTCGAAGGTGTCGGAGGCGGCTATGTCCTTGACGGTCAGCTGGCGCGCCTCCCGGGCGGCCCGCGCGCACGCTGTCGTCGAAGCCTCGACGAAGGCGAAGTAGTCGGTGAAACGCTTGTTGAGGCCGGTGTGCTTCTCCAACCGCAGCATCCCGTTCTCCACCAGCTGCACATTGCCCATCCGGGCGCCGGTGACGTGCAGGGCGCGGTGCAGCGCGCCCATCAGGACCGCGCCGTGGCCGGCCGGCTGCCCCTCGCCGCTGAGGGCGGGCAGGGCGGGCGCCGTGCCGCGTGGACGGCCCGGCATCCAGCTACGGGCGTCCGGTGCCGGGGCGGGCGCCTGCGCCGCGACGTCGGCGAGCGTGTGCAGCTTGATGTTGAACCGCTGGGAGGTGCGGCGCAGCAGGTCGAACGCCTCCTGCCGGGACGAGAGCCGGTAGCGGGCGACGAGGAGATCCTCGGCGCGCGCGATGCCGGCGTGCGCCAGCCGCTGGTTGCGCTCCTCGACCGCGCACGCGTCCTCCGGCTCGCGCGGGTCGTGGTGGGCGTACGGGTCTTCGGGGGCGTCCGGGCGGCTCCCGGCCTCCCCTTCCGAAGCGGTCGCCCCGCGTTTCGCGGGCGTCTCCTGATACGCGGTCACCGATTGGCCTCCTTGGTCCGACAACACCCGCGCGAGACCTTCGCGCCCCGAACGAGTGACAACACCGTGTGATGCCTGCCGTCCGAAGCACCTGCCCACACTGTATGCACACGCATCCGGACGCCCGCGCGACGGTCCCCCCGCGCGGGCTCGCCCGGCGGGACGGTCCCCCCGCGCGGGCTCGCCCGGCGGGACGGACCGGCCATGTGCGCCGCCGCCATGACCGCGCCCGCAAGAGCGGTGTCCGGCGCCATGCCGTCCGTCGCCGGGCGCTCCTAGGGTTCCGGCAACCACGCACCGCGCTCCCGTCCCCGCGTACGCGGCCGCCGCCCCGGACAGGCGCGGCGGGACCCGCGCGAGGGACGGGCGACACCCCGTCAGGAGCGGCCCCATCATGCCTTCCAGCGTCACCGAGACCTTCCGCGGCGGATCCGTTCGCGCGCTCGCCCTCGCCGCCGCCGTCGGCGCCCTGATCGCGGGCTGCTCCTCGGCCGGCACCGCCGGCACCACGTCCGCCGGCGCGGACAGCGGGTCCGCCCCGGTCGAGGTGGGCCTCGTCTACTCCCGCAGCGGACCCCTCGCCGCCTACGGCAAGCAGTACGAGCAGGGCTTCAAGGCGGGCCTCGCCTATGTGACGCACGGCACGGACAAGGCCGGCGGCCACCGGATCGAGGTCACCGAACGGGACGACACGGGCGATGCGGCCAAGGCGGTCGCCGCGGCCAAGTCCCTCATCGGCACGGGCTGCAGGATCCTCGCGGGCACCACCGACTCCGGCGTGGCACTCCAGATGGCCCCGCTGGCCGCGCAGAACAAGGTGCTCTACGTCAGCGGTCCCGCCGCCACCGACGCGGTCACCGGCGTCAACGCCTACACCTTCCGTTCGGGACGGCAGTCCTACCAGGACATCCTCGCCGCCGGCACCCTCCTCGGCGACCCCGAGGGCAAGAAGGTCACCGTGCTCGCCCAGAACTCCGCGTTCGGGCAGGCCAACGTGGCCGCGGTGAAGGCGGTCCTCGGCAAGAAGGGCGCGCACGTCGGCTCCGTGCTGGCCCCGCCGAGCGCCACCGACCTCACCCCCTTCGCCCGCCAGACCAGGGCAGGCGGACCGGACCTGGTGTTCGTCGCCTGGGCGGGCGGCAACGCCCCCGCCCTGTGGACCGCGCTCGACCAGCAGGGCGTGCTCGACGCGAGCAAGGTCGTCACCGGACTCGCGGGCACCGCCTCCTACCCGGTCTTCGGCCCGGCCGGAAACAAGATCGCCTTCCTCGCGCACTACTTCCCGGGCGCCGGGGGCGGGAACCCGGTGGAGAAGGCCATGCTGGACGGCATCGAGAAGGCCGGCGGAACCCCCGACCTGTTCAGCCCGGACGGCTTCACCGCCGCCCAGATGATCGTGCACGCGATCGAGTCCGGCAGCGCCACCGACACCACCGCCATGGCCAGGGCACTGGAGGGATGGAGCTTCGACGGGCCGAAGGGCGAGGAACGGATCCGCGCCCGCGACCACGCCCTGCTCCAGCCGATGTTCACGGCCCGCCTCAAGGGCACCGGCAGCGCCGCCCGGCCCGAGCTGATCGCCACCGTGCCGATGACGGCGGCCGCGCCCCCGGTCGCGCCGACGGCGGGCTGAGCACATGTCCCCCACGAACACGACGTCGCCGGGCGCCGGGGAGGCGGGCGGCACCGGAACGGCCGCCGCCCGCCCGGCACCTGTGCTCCGGCTGCGCGACCTCGGCTGGACGATCGGCGGCGCGACCATCGTCGACGCCGTCTCCCTCGACGTCCGGGAAGGCGAGTTCCTGGCGTTCATCGGCCCCAACGGCGCGGGCAAGACCTCACTGTTCAACCTGATCAGCGGCCTCAACCCGGCGACCAGGGGCACCGTCGAACTGGACGGCCGGGACATCACCGCACAGGCCGCCCACGCCCGCGCCCGGCGCGGCCTGGGGCGTACCTTCCAGACCTCCAGCCTCTGGCCCGGCATGACGGTCGCCGACCACGTGGGGCTCGCAGCCCAGGCCGCCGACGGCGGTTCGTACCGGGTCTGGCGCCGCGCCGACACCTACCCCGAGCGCGTCGAACGCGTACTGGACCGCACCCAGCTCACGCACCGCGCCGGTACCCGCGCCGACGTCCTCTCGCACGGCGAGAAACGCAAGCTGGAACTCGCCGTCCTGCTCGTCGGCGAGCCCCGGCTGATGCTGCTGGACGAACCGATGGCGGGCGTGAGCGCCGAAGAGGTGCCCGCCCTGACCGAGCTCATCCGCTCCCTGCACAGGGAGGAGGGGCGCACCGTGCTCATGGTCGAGCACCACATGGACATACTGCTGGACCTGGCCGACCGCCTCGCCGTGATGCACCACGGCACCCTGCTGGCGCTGGACACCCCGAAAGCCGTCATGGCCGATCCCACCGTCCAGCAGGCCTACCTCGGGGAGGAGCTGTGAGCCCCGCCCCGGCACCCCTGCTGGCCGTGCGCGACCTGCGGGTCGTGATCGGGGGCCGGCACATCCTGCACGGCGTCGACCTGGAGGTGGCCGCCCGTGGCACCACCGCCCTGCTGGGCCGCAACGGAGCCGGCAAGACCACCACCGTGCGCGGCGTCCTCGGCCTGGTCCCGCGCACCGGCAGCGTCCTGCTGGCGGGCGAGGAGACGGTGCGGCTGGCCACCCACGCCCTGGTGCGCCGCGGCATCGGCTACGCCCCCGAGGACCGCGGCGTCTTCGCCGCCCTCACCGTGGCCGAGAACCTGCGCCTCGCCGAGCGCTCCGAGGCGGGGGAACCGGCCTACGACCTGGTGCACGAGCTCTTCCCGGAGCTGCGACGGCGCGCCCGGCAGGCCGCCGGCACCCTGTCCGGCGGCCAGCAGCAGATGCTCGCCATCGCCCGGACCCTGCTCAACGGCAACCGGCTGATCATCGCCGACGAACCCACCAAGGGCCTGGCGCCCAAGGTGGTCACCGAGGTCGCCAGAGCGCTGGAGCGCGCCGCCGAGGCCGTGCCGGTCCTGCTGGTGGAGCAGAACCTCGCCGTCGTACGACGCCTCGCCCGCCACTGCGTCGTGCTCGCCGACGGCCGCACCGCGCACCAGGGACCCGCCCTCGACCTGCTCGCCGACGCCGAGGCGGCCCGCCGGCTGCTCGGCGTCGGCCGGCGGGACCCCGCGAGGACCGGCCCGCCCGTTCCCACCGCGGCGCGCCCCGCCGACCCGACCACGGAGGCGGACACCTGATGGCCACCGTCGTACTGCTCACCTTCACCGGACTCGGCCTGGGCGCCCTGTACTTCCTCATCGCCTCCGGCCTGTCGCTGATCTTCGGCCTGATGGACGTCCTCAACTTCGCCCACGGCGCGCTGCTGTCCGTCGGCGCCTACGGCACCTGGTGGGCCGCCTCCGGCCGCCTCCCCGGCGCCGGGCCCGGCGGGGCCGGGTTCGTGCTCGCCGCCGTGTTCGGTACCGCGGTGGGCACCGTCGCCGCCGTACTGCTCGAAGTCGCCGTCATCCGCCCGCTCTACACCCGCCCCCGCGAGCAGATCCTCGCCACCGTCGGTGTGGGCCTGGCCGTACCGGCCCTGCTCTCCGCGATCTGGGGCGCCGACCCCCGGCCCCTCGCCGGACCGAAGGCCCTGTCCGGCACCTTCGGCCTGCTGGGCGCCGAAGTGCCGCTGAACCGCCCGGTGCTGATCGCGGCCGCCGTGCTGGTGCTGGCCGCGCTGAAGGCGTTCCTCGGCCGCACCCGGCACGGACTCGTCGTCCGCGCGGGCGTGGAGGACCGGGCGATGGTCACCGCGCTCGGCATCGACGTGCGCAAGGCGTTCACCCTGGTCTTCGCCATCGGGGGCGCGGCGGCGGCCCTGGGCGGCGCCCTCGGCGGCCTCTACTTCGGCTCCGTCGACCCCGGGCAGGGCACCTCTCTTCTGATCTTCGCCTTCGTGGTCGTCGTCACGGGCGGCATGGGCTCGCTCACCGGCGCCGCGCTGGCCTCCGTGGCCGTGGGCCTCGTCCAGCAGTTCGCCAACTACTACACCACCGCGGGACTCGGCGACGTCGCCGTCGTCGTCCTGCTCGCCGCCCTGCTGCTCATCCGGCCGCGAGGGCTCACCGGGAGGCTCGCATGACCCTCGCCACCCAGCCGCACGACCGGGCCCGCACCACGCACCCGTGCCCCGCGACCCGCTCCGAGCGGCTGCGGCGCGCCACCCGCTGGTGGCCGGCCCCCGTGCTGCTCGCGCTGTTCGCCGTGCCCTACAGCGCGCTGCCGCTGCCGGGCCTGCTCGACGGGCCGATCGGCGGCCCCGGCAACCTCCAGCTCCTCGCCCTGTGCCTCCTGTCCGGCGGCCTGGCCACCGGCTACGACCTGCTCCTCGGCCGCACCGGCCTGCTCTCCTTCGGGCATGCGCTCTACTTCGCCGCGGGCACCTACGTCACCGACATCCTGATGCTGGAGGCGGGCCTGTCCTTCACCGCGTCCGCGCTCCTCGGCCTGCTCGCCGGAGTGGCGCTGTCCGCCCTCCTGGGCGCGGTGAGCCTGCGGGTCGGCGGCATCGGGTTCTCCATGGTCACCCTGGCCTTCGCGCAGGCTGCCTCGCTCCTCGTGCAGCGCGACCCCGGAGGCGTCACGGGCGGCGAGGAGGGCCGAGCCGCCCCGGCCGGCCGGCTGCCCGCCTCACTGGTCGGCATCGAGCACACCGCCGACCTGTACTGGATCGCGCTGGCCTACCTCGTGGTGACCCTGGCCGTCGTGGGGTGGGCAGTGCGCTCGCCCACCGGCCGGGTCTGGGCGGGCATCAAGGAGAACGAGCGCCGGGTGGAGGTGCTGGGCCTGCGCCCCTACGGCTTCAAGCTGGTCGCCTTCGTGCTGGCCGGCACCCTGGCCGCGCTCGGCGGCATCGTGTACCTGCTGCTGACCGGCGGCGCCACCCCGCGGACCACCACCTCGGACTTCACGCTGTCCCTGCTGGTGATGGTGGTCCTCGGCGGGTCGGGCACCCGCTGGGGCCCCATGATCGGCGGAATCCTCTACACCTGGGCCGACCAGCGCCTCGGCGACCTGGCCGGCTCGGGTGCGGTGGCCGCCCTGCCCCCGGTGATCCGGGTGCCGCTCTCCCAGCCGCTGTTCCTGCTCGGGGCGCTCTTCGTCGCGGTGATCTACCTGCTGCCCGGCGGAGTGGCGCGGCTGCCCGCCCGGCTGCGGTCAAGATCCCCCGCCACTCGGTGACTTCGGCCTCCCGGGGCGCGGCGGGAAGCGGTCCGTGCCGCCCCGGGCGGCGGTCAGCCACCCGACAACAGGTGCAGACGCAGGGCGAGCTGGAGTTCCAGTGTCTGCTCGGGGGTGTTCCAGCCGGGGCCGAGCAGGGCGTGGACGCGGTCCAGCCGCTGCACGACCGTGTTCACGTGGACATGCAGTTCCTCCTTGGCCCGGGTGAGGCTCGCGCCGCAGCCGAAGTAGGCACGCAGGGTGCGGACCAGCTGGGTACCGCGCTGGGCGTCGTACTCCAGCAGCGGTCCCAGGGTCGCGGCGACGAAGCCGTCCACGTCGTGCTGGTCACCCAGCAGCACGCCCACGAAACCGAGTTCGGCGGCACACGCCCCGCCCCCGTCCCGGCCGAGCACATGCATGGCCCGCAGACAGCGCACGCCCTCGGCATGCGCGTCGGCGATCGCCCGCGGCCCGGCCGCCGGCCCGGCACCGGCGACCGTGACCGGCGCGCCGGCCAGCCGCCCGAGCTGGCCCGCGGCGGCACGGGCCGCCGCACCCGGCCCGGCGCCGTCTGAGGGGAGCAGCAGCACGACGGCGCCCTCGTGCACCGCGCTGACTCCGCCGCACCCGAACAGGTATTGCACCGTGGCGTCGGCGAGGCGCTCCCGGGCCGTTTCGCCGGTGCGGGCGACCAGCAGGAAGTGGGGACGGTCGAGGTCGATGCCGAGACGGCGGCCGCGCGCCACCAGGCCGGCCGGGTCGCGGTCGGGCGCGGTGAGTAGATCGGTGACCAGGTCGCCGCGGACCCGGTTCTCGGTCTCCGCGACCGAACGCCGCAGCAGGAGCAGCAGTGAGGTGACGACGCTGCTCCGCTCGAACAGCCGCCGGTCGGGGTCGTCGAGCTCCGGCCGCCCGTACAGGACGAGACAGCCCAGCAGTTCCTGTCCGGCCAGCACGGCGCAGACCCAGCGCCCGTCCCGGAAGACCGCGTGGGCGGTCGCGCGCGAACTCTCCGCCGCCGCGACCAGCGCGGCCGCCTGCTCGGCACCGGCGGGATCCTCCCTGCCGCCGGCGGACGCGCCGCCGGGTCCGCCGGCCTCGGTGAGCGGCCACCCGGAGCCGTCGTGCACCGCGACATCGCCCTTCAGCAGACCGGCCACGGCCGCGGCCACATCCGACACGTCCCCGCCGCGCAGCACCAGATCGGTGAGCCGGTCATGGGACTCGGCGGCCCGCTGCATGGCCGCCGAGTGCTCCCGGATCACGGCGTTGGCCTCGGCCAGTTCGGCCAGCGCGAGCCGCGCGTCGGCCATCGTCCGGGCGGTGTCGATGGCGATGGCCGCGTGGTCGGCCAGCGAGCACAGCAGGGCGACCTCCTCCGGGGCGAAGGTGCGGGGCGTGCGGTCCGCGGCGAAGAGCGCCCCGATGACCTGACCGCCGCTTCCCGAACCCAGCAGCAGCGGCACCCCGAGTATCGCGACCAGCCCCTCGTCGAGGACCCCGGCGTCGATGCTGCCGGTGTGCAGGAAACGGCCGTCGGTGCGGTAGTCCGGGGAGGCGTAGGGCCGGGCGGTCTGCGCGACCAGCCCGCCGAGCCCCTCGCCCAACTGGAGGCGCAGGTTCTGGAACAGCTCCGACACCGAGCCGTCGGTGACCCGCATATAGGTGTCCCCGGCCTCCTCGTCGGCCAGCGTGAGGTACGCCGTGTCGGTGCCCAGGAGCATCCTGGCCCGCCGCACGATGGAACGCAGTACGGCGTCGAGGTCGCGCAGCGCCGCCAGGTCGCCGGCGGTGTCGAAGAGCGCGGTCAGCTCCGTCTCCCGGCGCCGGTGCTGCCGCAGCGTGTTCCGCACCCGCGACGCCGCCTCGGTGGCTCGTTCCACCTCGGCGAGGTCCGGGGCGTCGACACCGTCGCGGCGCGCGTCGGCGACGACGGCGCCCAGTTCTTCGGCCGGGGCGCCCGCGGCGAGGAGCTCGAAGAGCCGGCGCAGGTGCGGGGCGGCGGAGGTGGGTCTGTGCGACATGGGCAACCGTTTTGGAGTCGGGGGCACTTGACGGGAGAACGGCCCGGGAGCGGGACCGGGCCGTTCTCGGTCTGACGCTACCGCCGGGTGGACGGACGGGCGGTGTTCGTGTGCGGACGGGCGGCGCTCAGGTGGACGCGGCCGTCCGCCGGTCCGCGCCGGCCGGTGCCGCGGACCCGTCGCCCGGCTCGATCGTGGCCAGATCCCTCCCGCGCGTCTCGCGGGCGGCGAGGACGGCGACGACGGTGATCAGCGCGGCCAGGCCGACGTACACCGAGATCGGAGTGGAGTTCCCGTAGGAGCCGAGCAGCGCGGTGGCGATCAGCGGGGCGGGGGCACCGGCCGCCACCGAGGAGAGCTGGGCCCCGATGGACGCGCCGGTGTAACGCATCCGGGTGGCGAACAGCTCCGAGAAGAACGCCGCCTGGGGTGCGTACATGGCACTGTGGAAGACCAACCCGACGGTGACGGCCAGCACCAGCGCGGGGAACGACCTGGTGTCCAGCAGCGCGAAGAAGGCCCACGACCACAGCCCGACACCGACCGCGCCCACCAGGTAGACGGGCTTGCGCCCGATCCGGTCGGAGAGGGCGCCGAACAGCGGGATCAGGCAGAACTGCACGGCGGAACCGATCAGCACCGCGTTCAGGGACGTCTGCTTGTCTATCTTGAGGTGCTCGACGCAGTACGTGAGCACGAAGGCGGTGATGACGTAGTAGGAGATGTTCTCGGCCATCCGGGCACCCATCGCGACCAGGATGTCCCGCCAGTGGTCGCGTACCACCGCGACGAGCGGCGGCCGTTCGGCCCGCTCCCGCGCCTCGCGCCGCTCGGCCGCGGCCAACGCCTCCTTGAACAGCGGGGATTCGTCGACGGACAGCCGGATCCACAGGCCGATCATGACCAGTACGGCAGAGAGCAGGAACGGCACCCGCCAGCCCCAGGAATCGAAGGCGTCGTCGCTCAGCACGGTGGTCATCAGGGACAGCACGCCGACGGCGACCAGGTTGCCGGCCGGCGCGCCGCCCTGCGGCCAGGACGCCCAGAACCCGCGGCGCCTGGCGTCCCCGTGCTCGGACACCAGCAGCACCGCACCGCCCCACTCACCCCCGAGCGCGAAGCCCTGGATCAGCCGCAGGGTGGTCAGCAGGAGGGGAGCCGCGACACCGATCGTGCGATACCCGGGCACACAGCCGATCAGCGCGGTGGACAGCCCCATCATCAGCAGGCTGATCACCAGGAGCCGCTTGCGCCCGAGCCGGTCGCCGTAATGCCCGAAGACCACGGCACCGACGGGACGGGCCACGAATCCGATCGCGTACGTGAGGAAGGACAGCAGCGTCCCGGTGAGCGGATCCGAGTCCGGGAAGAACACCCGCCCGAACACGAGGGCGGCGGCCGAACCGTAGAGAAAGTAGTCGTACCACTCGACGGTGGTGCCGATCAGGCTGGCGGCGACGATCCTGCCGAGCCCGGTGGAGGGCGGGGGAGCGGTGTTTGCTGCGGCCATGTGCGCCACTTCCTCGTGTGCGGTGGGGACGGGTACGTGTCGGCACACGGTAGGAAGATGCAGGTCAGGGGCACATGTGGTGGGGCGACATAGTTCGGGGGCCGACTATGCGTGTGGCCACCATGCCGACCCGGCGAAGAGCGGTTCGGGGGCTCGGCGCGAGCGGGACGAGTGCCTTCCGGCGACGATGTTCACCCTCGGAGGCCGGGTGACGGTCGGCGAGTCCGGTGTGTCACGTCACCGCGCCGACGAGGCAGAGCGTTGTCCCGACGCCGAGCAGTACGAGGCCGGTGCCTCCCATGAGGAGCACGACAGGGCGCTCCTTGCCGAAATCGAGGTCCTCGCGGGTTCCCAACCTCGCGCGCTGAGGCTTCGTGCTGTCGTACACGACCGGCACGACCGTGTCCTCGGGACCGGGCAACGCCTGCATGTACTCATGGAATCGGGCCGGCGGCTCCCCCTGCGGCAGGCAGACGTCGAAGAAGGCACGATGTGAATTGGTCACGTATTCGTAGAACTTGTAGACCGCTTGCCCGTCGACGCCGTGGTGCTTGAGGTTCCGCATGAGGCGGTACTCCACGAGATTGCCCGACTGGGCCAACAGGGCAAAGAATCCGAACAGTATGAGAACAAGGCCCAGAGTCATGGGAAAAGACATGCCACTCCCGCCCGTCCCGTACGTGTAGAGCCGCATCGTAGTCCCACAGGTCGATCCGCGTGGGCCGCCCGGTCGACGCCCCGATCTACGCCGTCATGGACAGTCTGTCCGCCCCCAAAGGGCGACACCGTCAGACTCCGACCATCGGAGCAGTCGGCGACGACCCGCCGGAAGACGTGGTCGGGGCGACGGGCGGCCGGTACCTCGTCTCGGTTCCGCGGTCAGGTGGCCGCCCGCTCCGGTTCCTGATCGCCCTGCCGGGGAGCCGGGAGGGTGGCCTTCGCAAGCCGTGCCGGTCCCGTCGGCCGGCGGGCGCGGGTGGCCGGAGAGGGGGCAGGCCCTCAGGCGTCGCTCCACCCGGTCGTGCTGGAATACGCGGCCAGCAGGTCCACCACGAAGACCAGGGTCGAGCCCGCCGGGATCAACGGCGAAGGCGACTGATTGCCGTAGCCGAGACGCGGGGGAACGATGATCTCGCGCCGACCGCCGACCCTCATCCCCCTCACCCCCCGGTCCCAGCCCTTGATGGCCTTGCCGCCGCCAAGGGCGAACTTGAACGGCAGGCCCCGGTCCCAGGAGGCATCGAACTCCTTCCCGGACTCGAAGGTCACACCGACATAGTGGACCCTGACCACCATGCCCGGCTTCACCTCGGGTCCCTCCCCGACCACCAGGTCCCGGATGGTCAGCTCGGCAGGAGCGTCACCCTCCGGAACGTCGACCTCCGGCTTCGTCAGTTCACTCATCGCAGCCTCATCACCTTCCGCCGGCGGCCGTCACACGGACCGGCCGGACGCATGGGCACTCCATGCGGCGACTGGTCAGGCTACCGAGACCGCCGGCCGGCCGAGCACACGGATCCGGCGGCCGGACGTGGTGATCCTCCATGCGGCCGAGCGACCGGGGCTGCGGCAGGTGCCGGCCGGTCCCGACGCCGCGGGCCGCCGCGGAGCGACCGGTCGCAACCGGGGGTGACCTGCGGCGACCGGTGTCTTGCCACCCCTCTTACCATTTCCCCCATGGGGATTCCGGGTGAGTGGTGAGTAGGGACGAGGGCGGGACCGCCGGTCCGCCGGTGGACTGGCCGCGGACGCTCCATCTGCTGTGGCGCGCGGCCACGGCAGAGGTCCGGGACGTCACGGGGATCGCGGACCAGGTCTACGGCTCCCTGCTGGCGCTGCCCGGCGTGGAGGCCGTCGTGGGCGCCCGGTGGGACGACCGGGGCCCCCTCTACCTGCGGCGGGGGCTCCGTGGCGGCGGCGGGGTCGCGACCTGGCTGCCGTCCGGCGAGCGGTGGCCCGGCGGCTCCGCGTGCCCGGACACCGTCGCCGCGGACGCCGCGCCCCGCGTCCGGCTGCTCGACCTCGGCGCGGCGGGTACCGGTTACCCGGCCCTCGCGGGCCGGCCGCTGGGCGACGCCGGCGCGCGGTGGGCCGTGGAGTGCGTGTTCCCGCTCGCCGTCGGCGACAACGCCGCCCTGTGGCTGGGGCTGGCCCGGCGGCCCGCCGCCGAGGAGGCCGAGATCCTGGGGGAGCGGCTGACCCAGGTCGCGGAGATCCTGCTGGCGGGCAACGAGCGCATCCTGGAGATCCGGGCGCACGAGCGGAGCCGGGTACGTGACGCGTTCCTGGCCGAGGCTTCGCTCCAGATGGACGCCAGCCTCGATGCGCGCGAGACCCTGCACCGCGTGGCGCGGCTGGCCGTCCCCGCCGTCGCCGAGGGCTGCGTGGTCCACCTGTTCGGTGACGACGGGCGGCTGGTACCGGTCGCGACGGCACACGTCGCGGCGCCGGCGCAGGCATGGCTGACGCGGACGGCCCAGGGCGACGCGTGGATGAAGTCGGTGCTGACGAGTGCGGCGGAGGGCCGTGAGGGATACGTGCTGCGGGGCGAGGACCTGGCCGGCGGCCCCTTCGGTCCGGCCGCGGCCGGACCCGGTGGCACGGTGCGGGCCCTCAGCATCAGCCCGCTGCGCGCGCGGGGCCGCGTCCTGGGCACCCTGACGTTCCTCTACGAGGGGACCGACACCAGCATCGGGGACCTGCGGATGCTCGACGACCTCGCGGGCCGCGCCGCCCTCGCCATCGACACGACCACGCTGTACGAACAGCGCCGCCGGCACGTGCAGATGCTCCAGCGGCACCTGCTGCCGCGCGCCCTGCCGAAGGTCGCCGGAGTGGACCTGAGCGCCGCCTACCACGTCGGCGACACCAGCCTGGACGTCGGCGGGGACTTCTACGACGTGGTGGTCTCGGGGGACACGGTGGCCCTGGTGATCGGTGACGTGTGCGGGCGCGGGGCGGAGGCCGCCGCCTTCACCGCTCTGGCCAGGCACACGCTGCGCACCCTGCTGGAGGACGGGGTGGCGCCCGCGGCCGCCCTGACCCGTCTCAACCGGGCGCTGACCGGCGAGGGCGCCTCGCGGTTCGTCACCGCGCTGGTGGTACGGCTGGTTCCGGCGGACGACGGCTGGGACGCCGAGATCGCCGGGGCCGGGCATCCGTGGCCCCTCGTACGGCGCGCGGGCGGACAGGTGGCGGAGATGCCCGCGCGGGGACTGCTGCTGGGCGTCGTCCCGGAGGCCCATTACGAAGCGGCCCGGTTCCGGCTGGCGGAGGGCGACGCGCTGGTGCTCTTCACGGACGGGCTGACCGAGGCGCGGTCCCAGGACGGGACGCAGTTCGAGGAGCAGGCGCCCGCCGCGGTCGGGAAGTTCGCCGCCTCCGGAGAGGCCGCTGCGGCGGAACTGGTCGCGGCGGTCGCGGAGTTCCGCGCACGGGGCGACGACGACACCGCCGTGCTGATCGCGAGGGTGAAGGGATCGATGTGACGCGGGACCACGTGCCCGGAAGGCGGCTCGACATGGGCCGGCTGCTGGTTGTCGAGGACTCCGAGGAGGACGCGGAGGCGATCGAGCGGGCGCTCTCCCGGACCCATCCCCTCCTGCGCCTGGAGATCGTCGCGGACGGAAAGGGCCTGGTGGACCGGCTGCTGGCCGCCGACGAGGTGCCCGGCATCATCCTCCTGGACCTCAACATGCCCGGCCTCGGCGGGCACAGCCTGCTGCAGACGATCCGGTCCCGGCCCGAGCTGGCGGAGGTGGCCGTCGTGGTGTTCACCTCGTCCACGGCGCCCGCCGAGGTCGACGCCTGCTACGCGGCCGGCGCGGACAGCTACATCTACAAGCCGCTCAACTTCGAGCTGTTCCGGACCGTCCTGAAGGGCGCCGTCGACTACTGGCAGCAGACCAGGCGTCAGCCGCCCTCCGGCGAGGGGTCGGTCCCGCCGAGCGTGAAGTAGAAGGCGGTGCCCTCGCCCGGGGCGCTGGTGAGCCACAGGCGGCCGCCGTGCCGGTCCACGATGCGCTGGACGACGGCGAGGCCCACACCGGTGCCGCCGCCGCGCTCACCGGGGCCGTGCAGGCGCCGGAAGAGGTCGAACACCTCCTGCTGGCGGTCGGCCGGGATGCCGATCCCGTTGTCCCGGACCACGACGGCCGCCACCGCTTCCGACGCCCCCGGGGGCGTGTGCCGCTCCACGGCGATCTGCACGGTGCGGTCCGGCCGGTCGGAGGCGTATTTGGCCGCGTTTACCAGGAGGTTCACCAGGATCTCGTAGACCCGGTCCGGGTCGGCGTCGACCGCGGGCAGGCACCGGGGGCGCAGCACCCGTACGTTCTCCTCGGCCAGCCGGGGTCCGGCCACCTCCAGTGCCGAGTCGACCACCTCGTCCAGCGGGACCTCCGCGCGCCGCAGGCCGCCCCGGCCCATCCGGGCATAGTGGAGGAGGGAGTTGAGCAGGTCGTCCATGCGGGCGGCGAGCCGGCGCATGGTCCGCAGCCGGCGCACGCTGGTGGCGTCGAGCCGGTCGCCCGCGTCCTCCAGCGTGAACGTGGCGGCGTTGGCGATGCCCCGCAGCGGTTCCTTGAGGTCGTGCGCCGTGACGTGGGCGAAGGAGTCGAGGTCCAGGTTGGTCAGGCGCAGTTCGGCGTTGAGCGCGCCCAGTTCCTCCGCGTGCCGGAGCACCAGTGCGGTCAGGAGCCGGCGCATCTCGGCCGCGGCCGCCTCGGTCCGCCGGCCCCAGGGACGGCTGCGGCCGCGTACGACGGACCGGAAGACCGCGCCGGAGCCTCTCGGCGTGAGCCGTTCGCCCCGCGGGCCGACCATCACCGGCCGGGACGGGTCCGCCGCCCACTCCCGGGGCAGGGCGCGTTCCGCGCGGACCCAGGCCAGGAAGTCCCCCTCGTCGCCGAGCGGTACCAGCAGTACCCCGGCCACCCGGCCGGCCGCCGCGCGATCGGCGCCCTCCTCCGAGAGCAGCTCCGGCATCCGGTCCGTGGACCAGACGCCCGCCGACGAGGCGGCCGCGCGCCCGGCGAGCGCACGGATCAGCCCCGGCGGCACGGGCAGACCCGCCGCCGACACCCGGTCGCCGCGCACCAGCAGCACCCCGTCGGCGTCCACCAGGCGCCGGACCAGACCCTCGTGCCGCAGCAAGGAGGCGTCGACGTCGACGTCCAGCAGCGCGGCGAGCCCGGCGGCGTCCCGGCCGGCCCGCTCCAGGGCGTCGGCGCGTTCGCGTTCCTCGATGGCGGCCAGTTGCATGGAGAACGCGGCGCCGAACAGTTCGCAGGCCGAGCGCACGGCCGGCGCGACCGGGGCGGGAGCGGCGCCGTGGCAGGCGATCAGGCCCCACAGCCGCCCGTCCTTGAGCAGCGACACGGACATGGAGGAGCGCACGCCGATGTTGCGCAGGTACTCCAGGTGGAACTCCGAGACGGTGCGCAGCGCGGCACCGGAGAGGTCCAGCGGGGTGTCCGTCGCCTCGCGCACCGGCGGGACCAGGCGCGCCGTGGCGTCGTCCACGTCGGCGATGGCGCGGATCCAGTTCTCCTCGTACAGGCGGCGGGCCTGCGGGGGGATGTCGGTGGCGGGGAACCACAGGCCGAGCCAGGGCTCCCAGCCGTCCGCCACGGACTCGGCGAGCACCTCGCCGGGGCCGTCGAACCCGTCGAAGCGGTAGGCGACGACGCGTTCGAAGCCGGTCAGGGCGCGCACCTCGGCGACGGCCGCCTGGCAGCAGTCCGCCACGGTGGTGGCGGAGCGCAGCCGGTTCAGGGCGCGCCGGGCCCGTTCGTAGAAGCCGCCCGAGCGCGCCGCCCGCTCCGGGTCGTGCGGCTCGAACTCCACCAGGACCAGGGTGTCGCGACGGTGCACGGAGACGTCGAAGAGCGAGCGGTGACCGTCCGGCCCCGCGGGGACGGGGAAGCCGACGGCGGACGCGCCGTCCGTGCCCGCCGTCTCCAGTGCCGCCTGCCAGTCGGCCGCGGCGAGCACACGGGTGACCGGGCCGCCCACCAGGTCCCGGGCGGGCACACCCAGCAGCGCGGCGGCGTTCTCGGCGGCCGTGTCGACGAGCCCGGTGTCCGGGTCGACGGCCAGCAACGTCCCGTAGGACTGGACTCCGCCGAGCAGGTGGATCCGCTCGCGCACACAGACCGACAGGTCGAACCCGCCCGGCACGGAGGCCTCGGCGAGCCGGGCCTTCGGTGACAACCAGTCCTCGTCCACGCGCGGTGGTTCCTCTCCGTAAGTGAGGTCCAGTGTCCCAGAGGGCGGCCGGCCGGGTGCCGGGCCTGATCCTCAGGGCCCGGCCGGGGCCGGAGGCCAGGCCGCGGGGTCGAGGACCCCCAGCGCATAGGCGCGGGCGACCAGCGCGGTCTTCCCGCGTACGCCCCAACGCCGGGACAGCCGCGTCAGGTGGTAGTTGATCCCGTCCACGGTCAGGCCGACCGCCTTGGCGATCCGCGCGGTCGTGTCGCCGGCCGCCGTCAGCGCGAGGATCCGCGCTTCGACCTCGCTCACCCGCGTCCGTTCCGCCCCCTCCACGGTGGGTGATGCGACCCGTTCGCCCCCGACCCTCAGCAGCAGCATCAGCGCCGGCGGCGCGTCCGGGGTGTCACTGACCGGGTCGATGTCCATCTCGCCGTACCGCTCGACACCACCGGAGGCGAACCAGGTCACCTCGACGGGGTACCGGGCCCGGCGGCGCAGTCGTACGGCCTCCGAGATCGGCCGGAGCCGGGTGCCGGCGCGGGGGTGGAAGAAGTCCAGGGCGTTACGGCCCACCAACTGCCCCGACAGCATCCCCCACTCCGCGGCCATCGCCGGATTCGCCAGGAAGATGACGCCATCGGCGTCGCAGAGCGCGACCGGCAAGGGCAGATGGTCGAGCAGGAGAAGGAGGCGATTACGCCAGGTGATCGCCTGCCGTCGCCAGGCTTCCGCGGCCGGCGAATCGCTCGGCGGCCCGCTCGCCCGGAGGTCCATGCGACGCTCCTCCGTCGTACGCCGTCGGGGCACTGCGCACCCTGGCCCGCATTGCAAGCCTGACACGGCACGTCGTACTACACAAATGTTTAGCATCGGGCCGGGGTCCGTCCCGCTCCGGGGGTCACTGTGGAGGTGACCGATGGGATCGCCTCTCGTGGGCCGTTCCGGTATCTCCCGATGTACGGAAGGCGGTTCGCTCCATGTCCGCGACCCTGCTCGCGCCGCAGCCCGACAGCCACGACGGAACTCCGGTCGTCGACGTCTCGGACGCTCCGACCGGCACACCGATCCTGAGGACCATGGACCTGGTCCGGCGGCACGGTCCCGTCCTCGTCCAGCGCCTGCACGGTCAGGACACCCTCCTCGTCAGCAGCCTGGAACTGGTCACCGAACTCTCCGACGAGCGACGGTTCGGGAAGGCTATCGGGCCCGCGCTGGAGAACGTGCGCGAGTTCACCCATGACGGCCTGTTCACCGCGTACGACGACGAACCCAACTGGGCCAAGGCGCACGACATCCTGATGCCCGCCTTCGCGCTCGGCTCGATGCGTGCCTACCACCCGGTGATGCTGAAGGCGGCACGGCGGCTGATCGCATCCTGGGACGCCCGGTCCGCTGCCGGTACGCCGGTCGACGTGTCCGACGACATGACCCGGATGACCCTGGACACCATCGGACTGGCCGGCTTCGGATTCGACTTCGAGTCCTTCGACCGCGCTGAGCCGCACCCCTTCGTCGAGGCCCTGGTGCGCGCCCTGCGCTGGTCGATGACCAAGCTCAGCCGCGAACCGGGCGCCGACCACACGGAGGCCGACGAGGCGTTCCGCGCCGACGCGGACTTCCTGGCCTCCGTCGTGGACGACGTGATCGCGGCGCGCACCGCTCCGGGCGCGGCGGCCCCCGAGGACGAAGACCTCCTGGGCCTCATGCTGAACGCCACCCACCCCTGCGACGGCACCACCCTCGACCTGGAGAACATCCGCGACCAGGTCATCACCTTCCTGATCGCCGGCCACGAGACCACCTCCGGCACGATGTCCTTCGCGCTGTACAACCTGGTCAAGCACCCGGCCGTGCTGCGCATGGTGCAGCGTGAGGTGGACGGACTGTGGGGCGACGAGAAGGACCCCGAGCCGGCCTTCGAGGACATCGGCCGCCTGCGGTACACCCGCCAGGTGCTCAACGAGACGCTCCGCATGTTCCCGCCGGCTCCCCAGTTCGCGCGACGGGCGCGCCACGACACCCACCTGGGCGGCATCCCGATGCGGGCAGGGCAGTGGGCGGCCGTGGTGACGCCCATGCTGCACCGGGACCCGGCCTGGGGCGACAACCCCGAACTGTTCGACCCCGCCCGCTTCACCCCCGAAGCGGAGGCGGCCCGCTCCCCGCACGCCTTCAAGCCGTTCGGCACCGGCGAACGCGCCTGCATCGGACGGCAGTTCGCCCTGCACGAGGCCACCCTGCTGCTCGCCCTGCTGGTCCACCGCTACCGGCTGCTCGACCACGCCGACTACAGCCTGAACCTCAAGCAGGCCCTCACCATCAAGCCCGAGGGCTTCACCCTTACCCTCGCCCCGCGCACCGCGGCCGACCGCGACGCCGCCCGCGCGGCCCTGCCCGCGTTCTCCGCCGCGTCCGCCGACGAGACGCCGGCGGACAGCGGCGGTCTGCCCACCCGGGTCCGGCAGGGCACCGGACTCCTGCTGCTGCACGGCTCCAACTACGGCACCTGCCGCGACTTCTCGAACCAACTGGCCGACACCGCCGCCGAGATCGGCTGCGACACCGTCGTGGCCCCGCTCGACGCCCACGCCGGCGCCCTGCCCACCGACCGGCCCGTCGTCATCGTCGCCGCCTCGTACAACGGGCAGCCCACCGACGACGCGGCCGCCTTCGTCCAGTGGCTGGAGAGCGCCGGACCCGGTGCCGCCGACGGCGTCACCTACGCCGTCCTCGGCGTCGGCGACCGCAACTGGTCGGCCACCTACCAGCGCGTCCCCACCCTCGTCGACGACCGGCTCGCAGCCCTCGGCGGCACCCGGCTGACCGAGCGCGCCGAAGGCGACGCCGCCGGTGACCTGGCCGGCGCGGTCAGGACGTTCACCGGCACCCTGCGCACCGCTCTCCTCGAAGAGTACGGCGACCCGGCCACCGTCGGTGCCGCTGCCGAGGCGGCCTCCGAGGCACCGGGGTACACCGTCACCGAGGTCACCGGGGACGCTCTGGACGCGCTCGCCACGCGGCACGGCATGACGGCCATGACCGTCACCGAGACCGGCAGCCTCACCCGGCCCGGCCACCCGCGCGCCAAGCGCTTCGTGCGCCTGGCCCTGCCCCAGGGGGCGACCTATCGCACCGCGGACCACTTCACCGTGCTCCCGGCCAACGCCCCGGCCCTCGTCGAACGTGCCGTCCGTGTCCTGCGGGTGAACCCGGACACCGTCCTCAACATCGCCGCGCGCCGCCCGCGCCGCGACGGCATCGCCGTCGACCGCCCGGTCACCGTGCGCGAACTGCTCACCCGGTACGTCGAACTGCAGGACCGCCCGACCGCCGCCCAGCTGACCGTCCTGGCCGAGCTCAACCCCTGCCCGCCCGAGCGTAAGGCCCTGCGGGCCCTGGCCGACGACGCCGAGGCCCTCGCCGCCGACCACCGCGGCCTCCTCGACGTCATCGAGGATCACCCCGCCCTCGGCGAGTCCCTGACCTGGCCGGTGCTGTTGGACCTGCTGCCGCCGGTCCGCCCGCGCCACTACTCGGTGTCCTCCTCGCCCGCCGGCGACCCGCACCACGTCGACCTGATGGTGTCCCTCCTCCAGGCCCCCGCGCGCTCGGGTCGCGGCACCTTCCGCGGCACCGGTTCGGGATACCTGAACGCCGTGCGCCCCGGAGACACCGTGTACGCCCGGATCCAGCCGTGCCGGGAGGCCTTCCGGATCGACCCCGACGCCGCGACCCCGGTGATCATGATCGCGGCCGGCACCGGTCTCGCCCCCTTCCGGGGCGCCATCGCCGACCGGCTCGCCCACGCGGCGCAGGGCGGCGAACTCGCCCCGGCGCTCTGCTACTTCGGCTGCGATGCCCCCGACGCCGACTACCTGCACGGCGAGGAGCTGCGCTCCGCCGAACTCGCCGGCGTGGTGCGGATGCGTCCGGCCTTCAGCGAGGCGCCCGTCGACGGCCGGATGTTCGTCCAGCACCGCATCGCGGCCGAGGCCGACGAGGTGTGGCAGCTGCTCGGCGCCGGGGCCAAGGTCTACGTCTGCGGTGACGGCAGCCGGATGGCCCCGGGCGTGTGCGACGCCTTCCGCGCCATCTACACGGAACGCACGCCCGGTGCCGACGCCGCCGACGCCGCCGCGTGGCTCGACTCGCTGATCGCCGGCGGACGCTACGTCCAGGACGTCTACGCGGCCGGCTGAGCCGTGCCGCGGCGGGCCGACGGCGTGTCCGGGCGCGGCACGCGGCAGGAGACCGCACGCCCGGCGTGTGCCGACGGGGGGCCGAGGGCGGGCGCCGTCCGCCTGGTGCTACGGCGAGGTGGGCGGGTGCGGGGAGCGCAACACGAGCAGGGTGATCTCGCTGGGCGCGAAGACACGGAACGGCGGGCCCCAGAAACCGGTGCCGCGGCTGGTGTAGAGGAGGGTGCGGGCGCCGTGGCGGCTGAGGCCGGCGAGGGCCGGCTGGTCGATGCGGACCAGGTGGTGGAAGGGCCAGATCTGGCCGCCGTGAGTGTGGCCGGAGAGCTGGAGGTCGATGCCGGCGGCTGCCGCCCGGTCGACGAACTTCGGCTGGTGCGCCAGGAGCAGGACGGGCAGGTCGGGGTCGGCGCCGTCCAACGCTCCGGCGAGATGGGCGCGGTGGCCCGCCAGACCGGAGGACTCGGCGGTGACGTCGTCCACGCCGGCGACCACGAGGGTGTCGCCGCCGCGTTCGAGCAGCAGGTGGCGGTTGCGCAGCGGCTCCCAGCCCAGCTCGTCCATCAGGTCGACCCAGCCCTGGGCCTCGCTGTAGTACTCGTGGTTGCCGGTGACGTACACCCGGGCCCGGGTGGCCCGCACGGTACCGAGCGGTGCGGCCTGGGCGCGGCGGCGTTCGGCCGTACCGTCCGCGATGTCGCCGGTGTGGCAGACCAGGTCGGCTTCCAGGGTGTTCACGGTCTCGCACACCCGTGCCGACCAGCGGGCGCGGTCGAGGGGGCCGTAGTGGGTATCGGTGATGAGGGCGACGCGGAGGCCGTCCAACCCGGTGCCCAGCCGCGGGAGTCGCACGTCGAGCCGGCGCACCCGTGGCACACGGCGGGCCTCGGCGTATCCCCAGCCGAGCAGTACGGCGCTCACGCCTAGGACGGCCCAGGTGACGATTCGGGCCCGGTCCTCGCTCTCACCGACGCCGGCGACGGTCAGGGCGAGCCGCAGCACGACGCCCAGCAGAACGGACCAGGCGAACAGGACCCAGCTGGTGCCCAGCAGGGTGTCACCGACGATCGCGGCCCGGTCCCGCCGGCGCCGGCCGTGGCCGTGCGTCATCGCGAGCGGCATCCCGACGAGGCCGAGGACGAACAGGGCGGTGCCGGCCGGCGCGACGGGCGGTGGCCAGTGCTGGCCGGTGTACAGGAGCACCCAGCAGGGCACGGCCCACAACAGCACGGGGGCGATCAGGGGTATGCGGCGCATCAGGCGGTGCAGCAGCCGCCGCGGCGGCTGCTGCACCGCCGCACTCTCGGCGGGCCGGATGTCGCTGGTGTCGGTCACGCTTCCCCTCCCTGGCCAGGCTGCGTCCCGCGCACTGTATCCGGTCCCCCTCGGGCCACCTGAACGGCGTTGTCCGGGTCACCACGCCGGTACGCCCCCTGGGAGGGGCCCGTTGAAGGAGATCGATCCCACTCCCGCGGTCTTCCGCGAACTCGGCCGTGCCGCCGAGCGGTTACTCACCGCGGCCGCCACGCTGAGCGACGCAGCCGTAGCCGCCCCGTCCCGGCTGCCCGGCTGGACCCGCGCCCAGCGCCCAGGGACCTGCACCCCGCGCCGCATCCTCGTCATCCGGCTGCGCGAACCCGTCCTGCACCTGGTCGACCTGGACGTCGGTCACGAGGTCGCCGACATCCCGGCGGCCGCGGTCGGCATCGTCCTGGACGATGCCGTCGGTTCTCACGCCGAGGCCGAGAAGATGCCCGCCTGCACCCTGACCGACGCCGAGGGCGTGGAGTTCGCCCGGTTCGGCGGCGGCGGGCCCGTGGTCCGCGGAGCGCGGACGGAACTGCTCGCCTGGCTCAGCGGCCGCGACGACGGCGCCCGCCTCGACGCGCCCGACGGCCTGCCGGTGCTGCCGCCATGGATCTGACCCGTCGGCAGGTGCCGCCCGGCCGCGGGCCGTCGGGGACCTCGGACGCGCGAACGGCGGCAGGAGCGCGGTCCTCGGCGGAAGACTGTCAGTGCCCGTTCGTAGGATCACCGCATGTCTGATGCCTTCACCGTCCTGTGGACCCATGACACGTGCCGCGACCTGCGCAGAGCGGGCCGTGTGGGCGAGCGCCCGCCGGTCGCCTTCAGCGGTGTTCACTCCTCCCTGCCCGCGTGGACGGGCGCGCGCGGCGGGGACGATGTGTACGCGCTGCACGTCAACCGGCGTGAGGTGTTCGTGGTGAGCCGGATGCGGGTGATCGACATGGGGCGGCGCGAGTGCTGCGGCACGGGGCCCGGAACGGGGGAGGGGCAGGCGCTTCCCGGGCACGGCGACTGGTCGATGCTCGGCGCCGGCGGCTGCGGTGCCATGCCGGTGCACGTGGACGCCACACCCGTACGTTTCGACGTACCGGTCCCCGGCGTACTGCTGGAGAGGCTGACCTGGCGTAACCGCCGGGGCCGGACCCGCGGTCTGAAGTACGTGGTCGACGGCCGTCTCGAACGCGCGGTCAGCCTCCAGGGCTTCTACCGCCTGACCACCGAGTCGGCCGACGAACTGGCCGCGGTCGTCGGCGGCGCCGCCTCCTGAGCACCGCCCCGGTGACGGCGCCGCGGGCGACCGCCGGGGCCCGAGGCGGATCCGGCGCCCTGGTGGGCGGCCCCCGGGGCGCCCAGCCAGCGGGGCGAAGGGTACGGCGAGGCGCCCGGGATGCATACCCGGCCCGGGGGTACATGGAGGGAACAACGGCAAGAAGGGGTGCGGAGATGGAATGGTGGATCTGGCTCGTCATCGCTCTCGCGGCGGCCGCGGCCCTGGCCGTCTGCCTCCTCTCCGTCCAGGCACGGCGCCGCTCCGGCGGAGTCATCGCCCAGGGCCCCGGGCCGCGGGCCGGAGGAGGACGGCACTCGTGACCGTGTACATGCGGGCCAGTGAGATCATCAAGAAACCCGTGGTCACTCTGGCTGGGGAGGCCATCGGTCAGGTGAAGGACCTGGTGTTCGACTCCTCGACGGGCAGTATCCGATGCTTCACCCTGGCCGGGCGCGGGCTCCTCGCGGGCCCGCTCCACCGTGCGCTGCTGTGGGACAACGTGCACGGTCTGGGGCCGGACGCCGTCATGGTGCGCGCGGACAGCGCGCTGGAGGAGGACGACACGGCCGCCCGGCCGGGCGACGGCGACCGGACCGGGGGCGATGTGCTGGGTGTCGCGCTGACGACCTGCGGCGGCCGGCGCCTGGGCGACATCACGGACGCGGTCGTCGCGATGGGCCGGGCGCCGGTGGTGGCGGGTTACGAGATCTCCACGGCCGAGCAGCGCCGCGTGCTGCTGCCGGTGGCCGGTCCCGTCACCGTCTCCGACGAGAGGGTGCTCGTCCCGGACGAGACCGCACGGTACGAAGCGGCTGACCTGGGAACGTTCGAGGAGGCCGCCGAGAACCTGCGCGGCAGCCTTCGCCGTGCTCCGAAGGAGGGGTGAGCGATGTTGTTCAGCAGCGCCCAGGGCACGGCGGTCATGGACCTCACGACAGCGGAGACGATCGGGACGGTCTCCGCGTGCACCGTCACGCCGACGCCCGCCCGTGTCGCCGGGCTGCGGCTGAGGACCCGGGGCCGCGGACACCACACCCTCGACTGGAAGGACGTCCGGTCGTTCGGCCCGGACGCCGTCGCCGTCGAAGAGGCGGGCCGGATCAGGGACGAGAAGGACATCGGTCCCGGGGATCCCGCGCACGCGGCGCACGACCCCCTGGGAAAGCCGGTGCTGACCGAGACGGGTCTTTGCAAGGGCACCGTCGTCGACGTGGAATTCGACGCACGATCCGGCCGCGTCGTCCACCTGCTGACCACCGAGCAGCGGATTCCCGGCGGCGAACTCCTCGGGGTCGGCGGCTACGCGGTCGTCGTCACGGCCCGGCCGTGACGGGAGGGATGCCCGTGGCCGACGCGAAGCCATGACGGCGCCGGTTGCTGTCCGGAAGCGGTTCGGGGCACGTGTGGATCGGCGCGTCCCCGGGCGGGAAATGCCTGGACGTCATGCCCGAAGGAACGCCGCTGTGACGGCCGGCACCACGTACGCACCGGTCGCCGCACCGGGCGCGCCCGCGTGACCTGGCGCGGAGCGCCCGAGGCACCACGGACCGGCCGGGGCGGCGGGATGCGCGGCAGGTGCGCCGCGGGCTGCCGCCCGTTCCTCCGGTCCGCCGTGCCGCTGTGCGGTGTCGGCGCGACCGGCCCGCTCATCGGCTGGGTGACGCTGACCACGACCCTGGGCCCGACGGCGTACCTGCTCCTCCACTCCGACCACATCAGCGCCCGTCTGCGCAACGCCTGACGGGCCATGCGTCGGCGGTGGCGAGCGGCCTCGCCTGCCTGGCGGCCTTCGGACTGTGGGATCACCCGTCGGTCGTGAGCCGGCACGGCGACACCGCCCGGCAGAGCGTCGCCCAGGCCCTGGCGGTGGGGCTGACCGTCTTCTTCCTCCATCTGGTCGACGCGCATCATCCGCCGGCCGCCGCCACCGCACTGCTGATCACCTCCGGAATCACCCGTCCCGGTCCACCGCTGTACGGCATGCTGACCGACCTGGCCCTCGTCCTGGTCCTCGCCCCTGTTCTGGCCAAGACCCTCCACGGCCCCTCCGGGGTCGACAGCGAGGGCTGAACGCGAGGACAGGCAGCGCCGCGGCGTTCGTCCGAGGGGGCACCCCCGGGCCCGCGGGCGGGCGGGTCGATCTGCCGGACGGTGCCGCGCGGCGCAGAATCGTGATCGGACAGACCCGGCGGGACATCGAACGCGCGATGGGCCGCGATGGGCCGCGAAGGTACGCGAAGGCACGCGAAGGGATCCGACACCGCCCGCCGCGACGAGGAACGGTGACGTCATGCCGCACGGACGACGGTCCGGCCGCACCGGACGGTCCGTCGCCGGCCGGCTGACCGCCTGGGCCGGGAACCGGGTCGGAGGCACGAGGTACCTGGCACCCATCACACTGCTCGCGGCCGTGGTCAGCCTGGACGGAGCCGACAAGGGCACCTTGGCGGTCAACGCGCGCAGCCTGGAACACGCCTTCGGGATCGGCCACACCAGCCTCGGTCTGCTCGCCTCGGTCACCTCCCTGTCCGGCGCGGTCTGCACGCTGCCCGTCGGAGTGCTGACCGACCGGGTCGTACGCGTCCGCCTCCTCGGCGGCAGCATTCTGCTGTGGGCCGTCGCGACCGGGCTGTCCGCGGCCGCGCCCTCCTTCGTCTGGCTCGTCGTGACCCGGGCCGCGCTCGGAGCGGTGACGGCGACGACCGGGCCGACGATCGCCTCCCTCGTCGGCGACTTCTTCCCCGTCTCCCGACGGGCCCAGCTCTACGCCTATGTCCTGATGGGCGAGTTCGTGGGCACAGGCGTCGGTCTCGTCGTGACAACCGCGCTCACCTCCGTCGCGTCGTGGCGGGTGTCGATCGCGTGGCCCGCCGCCCCCGCGCTCCTGCTGGCGTGGTACGTGTGGCACACCCGGGAGCCTCAGCGGGGCGGCCGGCACGTCACGGACGAGGAGGCGGACGGCAGGACGGGCGAACCGTCCTCCGCGACCGACGGGCACGCCACCCCCGACGAGGCCGGACGGGCGGCTCTCGAGAGGGGAATCGCTCCCCGCCGCGACGCGGTTCTGCGGGAGGATCCACGCCGTATGCCCGTGCCACGGGCGTTCCTGTACGTCCTGCGGATCCCCACCGTCCTGATCATGATCACGGCGTCGTCGCTGGGTTACTTCTTCTTCGCCGGCGTACGCACCTTCGGCGTGCTCTTCGCGACCCAGCAGTACGACGTCAGCCGGTCGGTGGCCACCGCGCTGGCCATGGTCGTCGGAGTGGGCGGCATCGCCGGGCTGTACCTCGGCGGTCACGCGGCCGACCGGCTGACCCGAGCCGGTCACCCGAACGGCCGCGTCATCGTCCCCGTGGTGTCGCTGCTCGTCTCCCCGTTGGCACTCGCACCGGCGATCCTCGCCACCTCGCCCCTGGTGGCCGCCCCTCTCCTGCTCCTGGGCGCCGTCACGGTGACGGCCACCAACCCGCCCCTCGACGCCGCGCGCCTGGACGTCGTCCCGTCCGGTCTGTGGGGAACGTCCGAGTCGGCGCGGACCGCGGTGCGCACCCTGGGAGAGCTGTCGGCGCCACTGCTGTTCGGCTACACGTCGGCCGCCCTGTTCTCCAGCCACGGCCTGAGATGGACCTTCCTGATCTTCCTGGCCCCGCTCACCGCCGCGGGACTGCTGGGTGTCCTGGCCCTGCGCACCTATCCCCGCGATGTGGCCACCGCCGCGGCCTCCGACGCCGTCGCCCGCTCACCCGGACGGACATGACGGCTCCGCCGCTCCGGGGCGGCTCGCCGGGGAGATCCCGGCGTCGACCACGGCACAGGCGCGGCCGTCCGCGCGCCGGCCGGGCGCGCCGTTCGCTCGCCGTGGCGACCGCTTCCTCTCGGCCCGCTCGCACCCCGATGGCCGACTTACCGGGACACACGTGTTTATCACGCCCTCTCCGGGACACGCGGCCGGTGGGAACAGGGTGCCGGAATGAACTCCTCCGCCTCCCCCGTGTCCGCGTGGCGCGGGGGAGGCGGGAGGTCCAGTCCGAGCAGCCGCGACGACATCGGTGTCGCATCACGAAAGGCAGACCCATGACGGAGATCCGACCCGCCACCACGAGTGATTCCGGCGCACCGGTGGAGAGTGACGAACACTCGCTCACCGTGGGCCCCGGAGGACCGGTCCTGTTGCAGGACGCCTATCTGATCGAGCAGATGGCACAGTTCAACCGGGAGCGGATTCCCGAGCGGCAGCCGCACGCCAAGGGGAGCGGCGCCTTCGGCCACTTCGAGGTGACGGACGACGTCAGCGCGTACACGAAGGCCGCCCTGTTCCAGCCCGGCACCCGCACCGACCTGGTCATCCGCTTCTCGACCGTCGCCGGTGAGCGCGGCAGCCCGGACACCTGGCGTGACCCGCGCGGCTTCGCGGTGAAGTTCTACACCAGCGAGGGCAACTACGACATGGTCGGCAACAACACGCCGGTGTTCTTCGTGAAGGACCCGATGAAGTTCCAGCACTTCATCCGGTCCCAGAAGCGCCGCGCGGACAACAACCTGCGCGACCACGACATGCAGTGGGACTTCTGGACGCTCTCCCCGGAGTCGGCCCACCAGGTGACCTGGCTGATGGGGGACCGGGGCATCCCGCGGACATGGCGGCACATGAACGGGTACACCTCCCACACCTACATGTGGATCAACGCCGCCGGCGAGCGGTTCTGGGTGAAGTACCACTTCAAGACCGACCAGGGGATCGAGTTCTTCACCCAGCACGAGGCCGACCAGATGGCCGCGGCCGACACGGACTACCACACGCGGGACCTCTTCGAGCACATCCGGGACGGTGACCACCCGAGCTGGACCCTGTACGTGCAGGTGATGCCGTACGACGAAGCGGCAGGCTACCGGTTCAACCCGTTCGACCTCACCAAGGTGTGGCCGCACGCCGACTACCCGCTGATCCGTGTCGGCCGTATGACGCTCGACCGCAACCCCACGGACAACCACGCCCAGATCGAGCAGGCCGCGTTCCAGCCCAACAACTTCGTCCCCGGTATCGGACCGAGCCCGGACCGTATGCTGCTGGCCCGGCTGTTCTCCTACGCGGACGCCCACCGCCACCGCATCGGCGCCAACTACCAGCAACTGCCGGTGAACGCGCCCGTCGTCGACGTCCACAGCTACTCCAAGGACGGGGCGATGGCGTACCGGAACACGACCGACCCCGTCTACGCCCCGAACTCCAAGGGCGGCCCCGCGGCGGACACCGAGCGTTACGGGTCCCCGCCCAGCTGGACGGCCGACGGCGAGATCACTCGCGCGGCCTACGTCTCCCACCCCGAGGACGACGACTGGGGGCAGCCCGGAACCCTGGTGCGGGAGGTCATGGACGACGCCGCCCGGGACCGTCTGGTCGACAACGTGGTCGGACACCTCCTCAACGGGGTGACCGAGCCCGTCCTCGAACGGGCCTTCGCCTACTGGTCCAGCATCGACGAGACCGTCGGCAAGCGCATCGCCGACGGCGTCCGGGCCAAGGCGGACGAGAAGGACCCCAAGGCCGCCGAACAGGGCAACCCGGCGCGGAGCGCCATGCAGCACAAGGCATAGAGGGTCATGGGGGGCTCGGTTCAGCCGGTCCGGTTCCTCCTGCGGGAGCCGGGGCCCGCCGCGGTCGCGCCTGGAGCACCGCGGTGGGCCCGCGGCGGTTCGCCGTCGCCGGGCTGCTCCCGGTGCCGCACCGGAGCGCGCTCCACGCCGGTGCTCGCGCGCCTTCCCGCCGCACGGCACGGCAGGCGACGGGCTCCGGGCAGGTCAGGCGCTCTTCCGCCGAGCGTGCACCCGCCCCAGCTTGCGGCCCACCAGCAGATATCCGATCAACGCGCCCGACGTGTTGAGGATGACGTCGTCCACGTCGAAGGCCCGCCCGGTCACCAGGGCGCCCTGGGCCATCTCCACCAGCAGCATCACGGTCGCGGTCAGCAGCAGCACCCGCCAGATGCCCCTGGCCCCCGGCGCGAGCACCGGCACCAGCACCCCGAACGGCACGCCCAGCAGGATGTTGCCGCCGATCTGCTTGACGGTGTCGCGCATTTGGGGCTGGTCCAGGTAGGCCTTGATGGAGCGGCCGGGGTGCAGATTGCTGTGCACCAGGGAGACCGAAGCGGGGGACGGCTCCAGGGTGATCTTGGCCAGTACGACGGCGAAGGCGACCATGAGGACGAAGGCGCACAGCATCGCCAGCATCCGGACGGGCAGCGGAAGCACGTGCCGACGGCGGACCGGCGTCGCCTCTTCGGCGCGCTCCGCCCCGGTGGCCTCACGGGCGCCGCCCGCCCGCACACGCCGGAAGACGCCGCCACCCCGTCGAGTCCGCGTCTTCGCGAGGCGGTCGCCGTCCGTCCCGGCCTTCGCGGCGCGGTCCCGCGACCCCGTCGCGTCCCGGCCCCGGCGGCCGAACCAGGCAAGGCGACTCGTCCGTGGCGCACGGCCGGGAGAGGCTGTGCGCGGGAACAGTGCGGTGCGGGCCATTCGGTCCTCCAGTCGTCTACGACCCTGAAATGGAAAGTGGTCACCCGTAGGAGACGTGTACGTCCTCGAAGCCGAGGGAGTGCAGCAGACCCTCCAGCATGTCCGTGGTGTTGGTCTCGGCCCGCTCGGTCAGTCCGCTGCCCTTCGCCGCCTCCCCGATGTGGGACACGGCGAGCTTCTGCACGGCGTGCTCACTGTCGGGGTTGTCCGAGAACAGGTCGCCCAGGCGGTCGAGCAGTCCGCGCTGCTTGGAGACGGCGTAGGAGTGGTCGGCGTCCAGGGCCGGCTCACCCAGCCGCGCGTGCGGGAGCCGCAACGTGGCCGACGTACGGTCCTTGTTCACCGTCACGTCCTTGTCGCCGACCTTGCCGAGGTCCACGTACGCCTCCACGGTGCCGGCGCCCACGTACAGCGTGCGGGTGCCGCGAATGGCGGAGGGCAGGTACTTGGCGTCCTTCTCCAGGTCCACGACCACCTGGAAGTCGCCCGAGGCCGCGTCGTAACGGCTCATGTCGTTGATGGACTTGAGGAGAGCGGGACCCGAGCGGTCGTGCGACCGCGTGCCGAGCAGGTCCTTGACACCCGGGAGCACGGCCAGCCTGATCCCGGCGAACAGCAGCGCGAGCACCAGCGCGAAGGCGGCCACCACCTTCGCCCAGCCGGGCATGCGTCTGGGCGGGCGCTTGAGGTCGGTCGACATTCCGGCACCCCTCCTTCCTGCAGTCCGGATGCCCCTCAAAGCTCGCGGCAGACACGCGAGTTGGCGAAAGGTCCCGTTGGCCGGCCTGCTCGAAAAGGCGGAACCGGACGGCGCGAAGTGGGTCCTGCGGCACAAGGCCGAGGCCGAGGCCGAGCAGACGGCACCTACCTGACCAGGGTGGCCGGCGAGTCCACGTGAGGCCCGGGTCCCCGGCCCGGGGCCCGAGCGGGCAGGACGAGCGTCCGGGCGGGACGTGCGGGCGTCCGGGCGGGACGTGCGGGCGCCCGTGCCGGCGGCACCGCGGCGGCACGCGGCGGCGGGGGCGACGCTTAGCAATGGGCCTCGTGGGAAGTCGGGGGGCACGACTCGCCTCCGGGGGACCGTGGGGCGGGGCGGTTTCCGGGCGCGGTTGTCGGCGTTCGGCCGTCACCTAGGAGTGCGCGTGACCGTTCGTATCGGAGTGGAAGAGGAGTTCCACATCGTCGAAGTGGAGACGGGCCGGCTCGCCCCTCGGGCCGCTGCCGTGCTGGAGGGTCTCCCCGGATACGCCTTCACGACCGAGTTGCAGCAGGCGGCCGTGGAGACGAACAGTGGTGTGCATGAGTCTCTTGCCGACCTGTACGACGATGTGACCAGCGCCAGACGCCGGCTCGATGCCGCGGCGAGCGCACACGGACTGGCCGTCGTGGCCGCCGGTACCGTGCCGCTGGCCCGCGCCGCCGACACCCGTCCCACCCCCGGGCGCCGGTACCGCCGTATGGTCGACGACTACCGCATGATCGCCGACGAGCAGCTGATCTGCGGGACCCACGTCCACGTCGACGTCCCCGACCGGGACCTGGCCGTACGCGTCATGTGCGAGGTGTCCCCGTGGCTGCACACGCTGCTGGCCCTGTCCGCCAGCTCCCCCTTCTGGGCGAGCGCCGACACCGGATACGCCAGCTGGCGGACCATGGTCTGGCAGCGCTGGCCCACCGCGGGGCCGCCCGGCTGCTTCGCCGATGCCGCGGAGTACGACGCGGTGGTGCGGGGCCTGGTCCGTTCCGGCGTCATCAGCGACGTGGGGATGATCTACTACGACATCCGGCCCTCCGCCCATCAGCAGACCCTCGAACTGCGCATCTGCGACGCCTGCCCGCGCGCGGAGACGGTCGTGCTGATCGCCGGCCTCTTCCGCGCCCTGGTCACCGACGCCCGTACCCGGCTGGAGGCGGCGGACCCGCCCGCCTGTCCGGGCCGGCACGAGTGGCTGCGCGCCGCCGCCTGGCGGGCCGCGCGGTCCGGCCTGGAGGGCGCCCTGCTCGACCCCGCCACCCGGCGCGAGGCACCCGCGGACCAGGTCGTCCGGGGACTGCTGGGACGGGTGCGCCCGGCGCTGGAGGCCGCCGGGGACTGGGCCACGGTCCGCGGCCTCGCCGAGCGCGCACTCGCGGACGGCAGCGCCGCCCACCGCATCCGCCGCACGGCCCACCACGACGATCTGCTGGCCTGCACCGATCTGGCGATCGCGGAGACCCGGGGCGAGGAGCGCCCGCGCCCGCGGCGCACCGCCCCCGCCCGCCGCGTCGCCTCCCCGGGGCAGGCCGCCGCTTAGCCGGCGGCCGTCCAGGCGGCCCCGCACACGGGCGCCGACCACCGAAGCGCACAGGGAGGACATCGGAGGGCACCCGCGGAACGTCGCCAGCACCCGGACATCCCCTCGTCGCGAAGGAGAGGCATCCCCGTGTCGACCAGTCCCGGCCACATGCCGGTGCGCGGCCTCCCGCGCACCTCGCCGCCGCACTCACCGCACCCGCCGCACCCGCCGTGCACCCCGGGCGACCCGTACGCGCACCGGGGAGGTGGTCGCGGATGTGCGGCCTGAGCGGGGAGATGCGCTTCGACGGCACGCGGCCCGACCTGGCGGCCGTCGAGCGGATGAGCGACCGGCTCGCCTCCCGCGGCCCCGACGGGCAGGGGATCTGGACGCGGGACGCCGTGGCCCTTGGCCACCGCCGTCTGAAGATCATCGACCTCTCGGAGCGCGGCGCCCAGCCCCTGACGGACACCTCGGGAGAGGTCACCGGCGTCTTCAACGGTTGCATCTACAACTACCGGGAGCTGCGGGCGGAGCTGGTCGCCCTCGGCCACCGGTTCCGCTCCACCTCGGACACCGAGGTCGTGCTCGCGGCGTACCGGCAGTGGGGCACCTCCTGTGTCGACCGCTTCCACGGCATGTTCGCGATCGCCCTCGTCGAACACCGGACCGGCCGGCTGGTCCTGATCCGCGACCGGCTCGGCATCAAGCCCCTCTACCTGGCACGGGCCCCCGGGCGGCTGCGCTTCGCCTCCTCGCTGCCCGCGCTGCTCGCGGCCGGTGACGTCGACACCTCGCTGGACCCGGCCGCCCTGCACCAGTACCTCAGCTGGCACGCGACCGTGGCCGCGCCCCGCACCGTGCTGGCGGGGGTGCGCAAGCTTCCCCCGGCCACCGTGCGGGTCGTCGAGCCGGACGGCACCCACCGGGACCACCGCTACTGGCAGCCGTCGTACACGCGCCGCCCCGAGCACACCGGCATGAACGCGGCCGAGTGGCGGGACGCGGTGCTGGACGCGCTGCGCACCGCCGTGCAGCGGCGCATGGTCGCCGACGTCCCGGTCGGGGTCCTGCTGTCCGGGGGACTGGACTCCAGTCTGATCGTGGCCATGCTGGCCGAGGAGGGGCAGCGGGACCTGGCGACGTTCAGCGTGGGGTTCGAGGCGGAGGCCGGTGACGAAGGGGACGAGTTCTGGTACTCCGACCTGGTGGCCCGGGAGTTCGCCACCGATCACCATCAGCTGCTGGTCCCCTCGCGGAGTGTGCCGGCGGCCCTGGACGGGGCGGTCGCGGCCATGAGCGAGCCCATGATGAGCCACGACGTGGTCGCCTTCCATCTGCTGTCCGAGCAGGTCTCACGGAACGTGAAGGTCGTCCAGAGCGGACAGGGCGCCGACGAGGTCTTCGCCGGCTACCACTGGTACCCGCGCCTGGCCGACGCCACCCGCGAGCAGGAGCCGGAGAGGTACGCCGAGACCTACTTCGACCGGCCGCACGGGGACCTCGCCGCCATCCTGCGCCCGGACGTGCTGCCCGGGGAAGACGTCTCCGGCCGGTTCGTGCGGGAGCACATGGCCGTGCCCGGGGCCGAGACGGCGCTCGACGCCGCCCTGCGCCTGGACACCCACGTCATGCTGGCGGACGACCCGGTCAAGCGGGTCGACAACATGACCATGGACTGGGGCCTGGAGGCCCGCGTGCCGTTCCTCGATCACGAGCTGGTGGAACTCGCGGCCGCGTGCCCGCCGGAGCTGAAGCTGGCCGACGGCGGCAAGGGCGTCCTGAAGGAGGCCGGCCGCAAACTCCTGCCGCCCGAGGTGGTCGACCGTCCCAAGGGCTACTTCCCCGTCCCGGCCATCACCCACATGGCCGGACCCGTGCTGGAAAAGGTGCGCGATGCGCTGAACGCCCCCGAGGCGAAGCGGCGCGGCGTCTTCCAGGACTCCTACGTCGCCGCGCTCCTCGCGGCCCCCGACCGACACCGCACCAGGCGCGGAGCCAACGCGCTCTGGCAGGTGGCTTTGCTGGAGATATGGCTGCAGACGCACGGAATCTGACCGCCGGGAACACGGCCGCCCGGAATCCGGTCGCGGAGCCCGCCGCGGACGGCCCGCCCGACGCCGGCACGGCCGGTGCCGGACGGCCCTCCACCTTGAGCCCGGCCGTGCGCACGGACGGGATCGCGGACGGGACCGCCGACCCGCCCCCGGCGGCCTCCGACGGCCTGACCGCCGCCTTCGCCGCGCCCGCCCGCATCCCGCTGCCGGACGCCTCCGGGCCCCGCGACGTGGTGACGCGGCTCATCGCGCACGGCTGCTGGTACCCCTCGGCCGATCCGGCCGGCACCCGACTCGCCTTCATCTGCGACCGGGGCGGCGTACCGCAGCTTTGGACGGGCCCCGCCGACGGCGAGCCGGTACGGCTCCTGGACGACGGCCCGGACCCGGTACGGGAGGTGTCCTGGTCGCCCGACGGCCGCTGGATCGCCTACACCACGGCGCCCGGCGGCGGTGAGCACACCCGGGTGCTGTGCGTCCGCCCCGACGGCAGCGACCGGCAGATCCTGGCCGGCGCCGAACCGGGCAGCTCCGCCCACCTGGGCTGCTGGGCGCACGACGGTTCGGCGGTCACGGTCACCGTCGCGGTCCCCACCGGCCCGCCCGCCGCGCCCTCGTCCGCCGGTTCGGACGCCACGGCCGGCGAGGGCCCCTCCGGCCCCGGCACCGGCCTCGGCCTCTCCGACGGGCGGCTGCCGGACCACTGGCAGGGCCGCGCGGGCGAGACGGAACTTCTCGGCCCGGCCCCCCACACGGACCTCGGCCCGGCCCTGCCGTCACCCGCCGTCACGGTGCGGACGACGCAGATCGGCCCTCCGGGCGGGACCCTCCCGGCCACCGGCTTCGGCGACGGACTCTCGGCGTACCTCGTCGACCCCGACGCACTCACCGCCCCCGTCCTGATCGCCGCCGTGAAGGACGCGGCGACGCTGCGCGTGTGCGACCTCAGCCGCGACGGCACGCTCGCGCTGCTGCGCCGGGGACCGCGCGGCCGGCGCGAGGCGGTCGTGCTGCGCACCGCCGACCATGTGACGACCTGTGTGATGCCGGTGGCCGACGGGGACCCCTGGATCGGCAGCTTCTCCCCCCGAGCGGACACCCTCAGGCTGCGCAGCAACGCCCACCGGGAGTTCGCGGTCCTGCTCGCCGCCGAACTCGACCCGGACGGCCGGCCGCTCGGCTGGTCGACGGTCGCCGCACGCGAGGGCAGCGACCTGGAACTGCTGCGGTACACCCGCGACGGCGCCACCGCCGTGCTCGCCTGGAACGTCCGGGGCATGAGCGACGTGGAGATCCTGGACGCGGGCACGGGCACGGGCACGGGCACGGACGCGGGCACGGGCACGGGATCGGGCACGGACGCGGACGCCCGCCCGGAAGGGGGGACCGGTCCGTCGTCCCGGCACGTCTCCCTGTCCCGGCACGTCTCCCTGCCCCACGAGGTCGTCACCCGCGTCGCGGACGCCGGCTCCCGCCTCGCGCTGGCCCTTTCGGGGTCCCGTCGTCGCCCCGGCATCTGGTGGCTGCCCGACGGGGCGACCCCCGTCCGCACCCCGTGGTCCTCCCGGGACGAGGACGCCGTCCCCCCTGGCCGCCCGCCGGTCCGACCGGTCCCGCTGCGTCCCACCGCCCGGGACGGGCTGCCGCTGAACGGCTGGTACTACCGCGCGCCGGGGCGCGCGCCCGGCGAACCGGCGCCCTGCGTCATCCATCTGCACGGCGGTCCCGAGGACCAGGAACGCCCCGTCCTCGACCCGCTGTACCACGAGATCCTCGGCCGGGGACTGGACATCTTCGCGCCCGACGTGCGCGGCTCCTCCGGCTACGGCCGGTCGTTCGTCGACGCGGACCTGGGGCGGGGCCGGTTCGCCGCCCTCGACGACGTGGCGGACTGCACCGCCCACGCCGTACTGGCCGGTCCGGCCGACCCGTCCCGGATCGCGGTGATGGGCCGTTCGTACGGCGGCTACCTCACCTTCGCCTCCCTGGTCTGGCATCCGGACCTCTTCCGCACCGGCGTCGCGGTGTGCGGGATGTCGGACCTCGCGACGTTCTTCGAGGGCACCGAACCCTGGATCGCCCAGTCGGCGGCCCACAAGTACGGCCATCCCGAGCACGACCGCGAACTGCTGCGGGAACTGTCGCCGATGACCCGCATCGACGCGCTGCGGGCACCGGTGTTCGCGGTGCACGGGGAGCACGACACCAATGTGCCGCCGGGGGAGTCGGAGCAGTTCGTACGGGCGGCCCGCGAGCGCGGTGTGCCCGCCGAGCTCCTCACCCTGCGCGAGGAGGGGCACGATTTCCTCCGCGCCGACAACCGCCGGCTGTTCCGCCGTGCCGCCGCGGACTGGCTGCAACGGCACCTGAGCGGCTGACCTGTCGGAGCCCGTCCGGCCGTGACTCCCGCCCGGCTAACGCGGGTCCCAGGGGCTCGGGCCCGTCCCCTCGCGCCACGCCTCCAGGCCGTCCCGGTCCACGCAGACGATGCCGCACTGCCGCGCGTAGTCGAGCGCGGGCGTGGTGAACTCGCTGGTGGTGACGAGCGCCGCGACGTCGGCCTCGTGGATGGTGAAACAGGTGCCGCCGAAGCGCTGCATGTCCTGCGAGCCCACCTTGTTGGTGTCGCCGTACTGCTTGCACTGGATGACCACGCGCAGTCCCTCCGCCGTGACCGCCACGACGTCCGCCCCCAGATCGCCGGCGCCCCCCACCACCTCCACCTCGCCGCAGCCCTCCCGGACGCACAACTCGGCGATGGCCTGCTCGAATCCGTCGGGGTCCAACTCGGTGTAGGGGTCATGGGAGTCGAGGAGGATCGTGGGCTCCTCGCCGCCGCCGGACGCGGCGACCGTGGCCGACGGCACCTGCGCGGGGAGGCGGTCCTCGGCGTGTCCGGCGTCCGGCACGGCGGCCTGGCCCACCGCCGTGAGCTGCAGGCTGTCCGACGCCGCCTCGGCCCCCGCCTCCAACGCGCGGGCGGCCCGCCGGGCACACCTCCTGGCGGACAGCCTCCCCCGTCCCGGCTGCCAGAGCAGCACCCCGGCGACGGCGAGCACGGCCAGGACGGCGGCCCACAGCGGACGACGCTCGACGACGCCCGCCGCGAGGCGCACCACGGTCGCCAGGAGGCAGACGGCGATCGCGAGCAGTACGAAGAACCAGGTGGTCTTCCGCAGATCGAACCGCCGGTCTCGGCGCACAGGCCGCAGCGGGCGCACCGGTATGGTCATCTGGCTCTCTTTCGGGCAGGGAACGGGGACCCAGGACGTACGGATGCCCGAGATCGCCGGCAACTCCGCGATTCCCGGGCTCTTTCAGGCGGCCAGTACCCGGGTGGCCCCGGCGGCCGCACGGCGGTTCGCCCGGAGCTGTTCCAGGAGCGCGTCCGCCGCGGCGAGTGCTTCCTCCACCGTCCGGGTGCCGGTCATCACGCACAGCGTGCAGGAGGTGTCCTCCAGCTCACGGCTCGAACGGCCGGTGGGCTGGAGGTCATGGCGGAAGCGGGCCTCGGCGAACCGGGGCCGGCAGCGCGCGCACTTCCTTCTCGGCGGGCAGCAACACGGCGAAGTCCTCCCTGACATGACGGCCGGAAGGGGGAACGACGTCCCCCGCCATCCCGTCTGCCCCGGCCGTGTCGCCACATGCCCCGCTCCCGCGGCTTCCCGCACGTCAACGTGCCGCCCGTCCGGCGCCCGTGCGCACGTCGCCGCCCCGGGCCCGCAGCGGCACGCCCGCCTCACCGAGCAGGCGGTGCACGAAGCCGTACGACCGGCCGTGCGCCTCGGCTATGGCGCGGATCGACCGCCCGTCCCGGTACTCCCCGGCGAATTCCCCGGCCAGTTCCTCGCGGGCGCCGCCTGTGATCCACTGTCCCTTGCTCACGGTGATCTCCTTCTCGCTGGTCGAGACGTGATCACCGGTTGCCCGCGCCGCCGCGGGCCATGCGTCCGAGCCGTCCGGCGGTGACCGGGCAGGTCGGTCGGCGGGGTCAGTCGGCCGGGTTGAGCTCCCAGTACACCAACTCCACCAGTTCCTCGGCCTCGTGCGTACGCGGATCGCCGCAGACCCGGTAGTAGCCGCCCAGGGTGGCGATCACGTCCGCGTGGGAGTCGTCGTACTCGTGGGCACGGCCGCCCCGTTCCCCGGCGGCCCCGGAGCGGGACGTCCGCCACCACCACACCCGGCTCCTGATCTCGTCCTTCGACAAGCCCCCTTCCAGGGTGATGTCCCGCCCCTGGACCCTCCCCGTGATCCTCGCGGAGTGCGCGTCGGTCGCCATGCGCCGTCTCTCCTCTCGCCGACGGGACGCCGGCGGCGCCGCGTCCCGGTCACCGGCCTCGGATACCCGCACAAGTCCGCTTCCCACGGCCGGAACCGGCCGACGGCCCGAACCGGTGACGTCGGACACGCCCCGTCGACGGGGCGTCAGTGCGCGGTCCAGCCGCCGTCCAGGGGGATCGAGCTGCCGGTCAGACCGGCGCTGTGCCGCGTGCACAGCCACAGGGCGGCCTCGGCGACCTCCACCGGCTCGATCAGCCGCTTGATCGCGGTGCGCTCCAGGAACACCTGGTCCATCACGTCCGCCGCCGGGATGCCGTGGGCGCGCGCCTGGTCGGCGATCTGCTTCTCCACCAGGGGGGTACGGACGTAGCCGGGGTTGAGGCAGTTGCTGGTGACACCGTGCTCGGCGCCCTCCAGGGCGACCACCTTGCTCAGCCCCTCCAGGGCGTGCTTCGCCGCGACGTACGCGGACTTGTAGGGGCTGGCCCGCAGGCCGTGCACCGAGGAGATGTTGACCACCCGGCCCCACGCCCCCGCGTACATGTGGGGCAGGGTGCGCCGCAGGATGCGGAACGGCGCCTCCACCATGACCCGCTGGATCAGCGTGAAGCGATCCGGGGGGAACTCGTGGAGCGGCGCGACGTGTTGCAGACCCGCGTTGTTGACCACGATGTCCGCGTCGTCCGGCAACGCGTCGACGGCCTCGGCCTCGGAGAGGTCGGCCACCACGGCGATGCCGCCGATCGCCCCGGCCACCTCCTTGGCGGCCTCGGCGGCCCGGTCCACCACATAGACCTCGGCACCGGCCGCGGCGAAGCGCTCCGCGCAGGCCCGGCCGATCCCGCCGGCCGCACCGGTGACCAGGGCCTTGCGGCCGGCGAGGAACCGGGTGGCGGCCGGTCCGGCCGCGGCGGCACCGGTCCCGGGATGCTGGGGCGTGTTGGCACTGTCCATGGTCGAACACCGTAGGTAGGAAGCCCCAGGTGAGACACGTGGATCACCGACACATTTGCGCACCAGGGGATGGGCGCCGCCACCATGCGACGACGGCCGGACGGCGGCCGCACGACGCCGAGGGCGGCCGGCCCGCGGCCCCGCCCGGCACACCCGGGCGCGGCCGCGCCGGGACCGCGCGGCCCGTCGTATGTCACAGCGGCCGCGCCGGCACCATGGGCGCGCCGACCACGCCGCGCGCCGCCGTCCTGGCTGCCCCTCACATGGCGCGGCGGGAGCGGTGGTCGTACGTTCCGCTTCCAGCAGTCCGGTACGACGAAGCGCCGGACGCGGGCCCGGCCCGCGCCCGGCCGGCCGAAGGCACGGGCGCGGGGCACGCCGGGCGAGGTGGGACCGCCGGGCGGCGCGCCGCGTCCAGCGCCTCCGCTTCCCTCCCCACCACCCATCGGAGTCGCACCATGCCACACACCACCTTGCGCGGATTCCTCCGGCGCACCGCACAGGCCGCCGTGCTGGGCCTGCTCGCCGCGGGCCTCACCGCCGTCGCCCCGCTCGCCACGAGCGCGGCGGCTGCCGGCACCCTCCAGCAGGTCACCGGTTTCGGCTCGAACCCCGGAAACCTGGCGATGTACGAGTACGCGCCGGCCAACCTGCCCGCGGGGGCGCCCCTGGTCGTGGCCCTGCACGGGTGCAGCCAGTCGGCGAGCGACTACCACACGCACTCCGGCTGGCAGAAGTTCGCCGACCAGTGGGGGTTCGCCGTGGTCTACCCGCAGACCAGCTCCGCCAACAACAGCCTGTCCTGCTTCAACTGGTTCGACTCGACCAAGGACACCCGGGGCGAGGGCGAGGCGGCCTCGATCGTCCAGATGGTCGACACCGCCGCGGCACAGTACGGTTCGGACCGCGGCCGCGTCTTCGTCACCGGCCTGTCCGCGGGCGGCGGCATGACCGCGGACCTGCTCGCCGACTACCCGGACGTGTTCGCGGGCGGGTCCGTGGACTCCGGCCTCCCCGCGCAGTGCGCCACCACCCTGACCGCCGCCTCCGGCTGCCAGTACGGGAGCCAGAACCTCACCCCGAAGCAGTGGGGTGACAAGGTCCGCGACTCCTACCCGGGTTACTCGGGGCCCTGGCCGCGGGTCGCCGTCTGGCAGGGGACCTCCGACACCACCGTCACCCCCGTCAACGGTACCGAGCTGCGCGACCAGTGGACCGACGTCTGGGGTATCGGCCAGACCGCCTCCAGCACCCAGAGCCTGCCCGGGGGCACCACCGAGAGCCTCTACGACGACGGCTCCGGTGACCCCGCGGTCGTCCTGTTCTCCGTCTCCGGCATGACCCACGGCCTCGCCGTGGACCCCGGCTCCGGCGCCGACCAGTGCGGCAGCACGGGGTCCTACTACCTCGACCACATCTGCTCCAGCTACTACACCGCCAGGTTCTGGGGCCTGGACGGCGGCGCCGGGCAGGGCGGCGGCACCGGTTCGCTGCCCGCGCCGACCGGCCTGACGGTGACCGGCACCACCGACACCGGCGCCTCGCTGTCCTGGAACCCCGTCAGCGGCGCCGCGTCGTACGACGTCTACCGCGACGGCACGAAGGCCGGCACCACGACGGGTACCGCGTACACCGACACCGGCCTGTCCGCCGCCACCGCCTACCGCTACACCGTCGCCGCGGTCGACTCCTCGGGCGCGGCCGGCGCGTCCTCCGCCTCGGTCACCGCGACGACGACGGGCTCCGCGCCCAAGTGCTACACCGACAACAACTACAACCAGGTACAGGCCGGACGCGCCCACCAGAGCGGCGGCTACACCTACGCCGACGGCTCCGACCAGAACATGGGCCTGTACAACGTCGCCGTCACCCACACCCTGAAGGAGACCTCCGCGGGCTACTTCGTCCTCGCCGACTTTGGCTGCTGAACCGAGCCCCCGTCATCGGCGCGGGGGTGAATTCCCGGCCCGGGTGCAACCGTGCGGCGGTCTTCCGGCGAACGGTGTGGTGAGTGGCCGGTGTCCGGGGCCGCCGAGCGGACTGCCGCGACGTGTTCGCGTTTCGGGAAAGGATTCGCCATGAGATCGAGCGACGTGCTCCCCGTGGACCACGGACTGGCCACGGTCTACCGGTTCGGCGCCGCTTTCTGCGGGCTGACCCTCCTGGTCTTCGGTGCCCTCGGATTCGCCGACGAACTGAGCCCGTTCAGCACCGACGGGGGGAGGATCGCGGGAATGTCGACCAACGGCGTACTGAGCCTCGTCTCGGTCCTCGTGGGTCTGGCTCTCGTCGCCGGAGGAGTCGTCGGGGGAAATTTCGCCTCGACGCTCAACATGACGGTGGGAACCCTGTTCCTGCTGAGCGGTTTCGCGCACGTGTTCATCCTCGACCGGCCGTCGAATTTCCTCGGATTCGGCATGGCGAACGTGATGTTCAGCTTCGTCATGGGGCTGGTCGTCCTCACCTTCGGCATGTACGGACGCGTATCGGGCAAGCTGCCGCACGACAACCCGTACTGGCGCCGCCGGCATGCCCGTGAGGCGGCCCGGGAGTCCCTCGCGGCCCGTCGCCGGGAGCGCCGCGGGGAACTGTCCCCGGCCGGTGGCCCGGCTCCCCGGCAGCCGCTCGCCGTGACCGACACGCCGCACACGGGGTGAGCCGGGCCCGCGTACGAGCGAGTATGGAGAGGGCGCGGAACCATGTCCGGGCCGCGGCGGCGCACACCGCACCGGACAGGGGCACGCGCCGCCCCCGCCGCGGCGGCTCCCCCTCCCCGACCTGCCCGCCCCCCGCGTCCGAGGGGCGACCGTCCGCCGGACCAGGGGCGTGGCAACCGGTCACCGTCGCCACGGGAGGTCCCCGACCTGTGCAAGGGGCGCACCTACGTGGGCCTGGTCTTCTTCCGCATGGAGAACCTGGCATTCGGCCGGTCCCCGCCCCTGCCCTACCAGTGGTCCCGCATCAGCACCTGGTGGTTCGACAACCGCCTGCTGTACACGACCGCCCGGCGCGGCGGCGTCCGCACCGGGGCACGGGCGTGGATCGAGGTGGAGGACACGCCCGCGCCCCAGGGCCCGCTGGAGGAGTTCCTCACCCGCCGGTGGGGACTGCACGAGCGCATCCTCGGCCGGACGTACTACCTCCCCGACGCCCACCCCGCCTGGACCTTCCGCACCTGCACCCTGCTGGGCTGGGACGACGGTCTGATCCCGGCGGCCGGACTGCCGAAGCCGGCGGGAGATCCCGTCAGCGTCCTGTACGCCCCGGGCCTCCCGGTGTGCTTCGGGCCGCCCATGCGCCTGGCCGCCTCCGGAAGGCCCTTCGCCTGACCCGCCGCCGCACCGCCGCCGTATCTCCGGCCGCCCCCCCGGCCGGGTGGCGGCCGAACGGCGTCAGCCGGGAAAACGCCCCGTCGACCGCAACAGCCAGCGACGCTCGGCGTACGCCAGATCGTCCCGCCACAGCCGCCCCGCTCCCGCCGTCATCACCCGCCGCAGCAGAGGTGCCGCCCAGCGGGCCGCGGCGAAGCCCGGACGCCCGGAGGACGCCACGACCGCCTCGACGACGACGGTGCGAGGCCGGCCCCGGTCGTCGGGTCCGAGCGGGGTGGCGTGCGTCTCGACCACCGAGCCGGTGCCCTCGCCCTCCGTGATGCGCATGACGACCGTCCGCGGCTCGGGCGTCGTGAAGACCGCCCGCACCGGCACGACCAGCCGCCCGGCCACCCTGAAGGACACGTCCACGGTGAACCCGTCCTCGCCCGCCCCCTCGGAGCCGGGCGTGCCGGCCACGGTCAGGTCGACGAAGGAGTACGGGTGGAACCAGGCCCCGTGCCAGGGGTCCAGCCGGTTCGCCACCACGTCCTCCGGCTCGCAGACCCCCACCCCGCGGTAGACGGCGGCGACGGAGCGCGACAGCTGCGGGCGCGGCGGGACCACGGGAGCCGGCGCCGGCGGTTCGCCGCCCACCGCGTCCAGGCGCACCCACACCAGCACCCCGTCGTCGTGCACGGGCAGTGGCTCCCAGCCGGCGAACGGGCCGCCGTCCAGGGCCAGTCCGTGCCAGTGGCAGACGAGGGTCCCGCAGCGCACCGGGCTGTCGGCGAGCGGCGCTCCGAGATGCGGGCAGATGCCGGGACCGGCCGCCAGCCGTCCGCCGGCGGTGCGCCACACCACGATCTCCTGCCCGGCCACCGTCGCGGACAGCGGCCGGGTGCCGCGTACGTCCCGGGCGGCGCCGACCACGTACCAGTTGCCGGACGGGCGGGCCTGGGCCCGTTCCAGCGCCTCGGCGATCAGGCCGGGGCGGGCCTGCCGCCAGGTCGGCCGCTGCCTCTCCCACCGCACCGGCCGGCGCCGCAGGGACAGCGGCAGGCGGGCGCGTCCCGCGGGATGCCGGGACGTCATGCGATCCTCCGCGCGGGCCGGGTCCGGGGCGAGGGCGGAGTGTCCGTGGCCGGGGGCGGCAGGGCGGTCGCCCGGGGAACGGCGGCCCGGTGCCGCAGCCTCGCCGCGCCCACCCGGACCAGACCGTCGAGGGCCACGACGGCACGCCGGCGCCTCGGCACCACGGCCCGGTGCCGCACCGAGCGGTAGCCGTCCGCGGCGACCGCGTCCAGGATGCCGCCGTACAGCACGAACGCGGTGCGGATGCACGGGCGGGAGGACCGGTCGAGCATGGCCAGTCCGGGCGCGGCTTCGCCGTAGACCCCGCGTGTCAGCCGCTCGAACTCCCGCAGGGCGGCGGTGATGCGGCGGTCCGGCCGCCCGGTGTCCCGGCTCCAGCGCAGCAGCCGCCGGTCGACACCGTGCGCGGCCAGCAGGTCGGCGGGCAGGTAGACACGGCCCCGGTCGAGGTCCTCGCCCACGTCCCGCAGGAAATTGGTCAGCTGGAACGCCACGCCGAGGGCCGCCGCGTGCGGTGCCGCCTCCTCGCGCGGCACGACCGTGCCGAGCACCGGCAGCATCTGCAGACCGATCACCTCGGCCGATCCGTAGGTGTAGGTGCGCAGGTCGGCGTACGTGGCGTAGTCCGTGATGTCGAGGTCGGCGCGCATCGCGGTCATGAAGTCGGCGAAGTGCCGGTGGTCGATGTCGTGGCGCCGCGCGGTGTCCGCCAGCGCGCGCACGACCGGCTCGTCGCTGTCGCCCGTGCGCAGTCCCCTCTCCAGCTCGTGCTGGAGCAGCGTCAGCCGGTGCGCGCGCTCGGCGGTGGTGGTCGTGGCGTCGAGCGCGTCGACGATGTCGTCCGCCCAGCGCGCGAACCCGTACAGCGCGTGCACGGCGGGTCGGCGGTCCACCGGCAGCAGACGGGTGGCGAGGAAGTACGTCTTGCCGTGCCGGGCGTTGAGCCGTCTGCAGTGGGTGTACGCCTGCCGCAGCTCCGGATCGGTGACACCGGCCGCGTCGAGTTCACGGTCCGTCATACCGGCCTCCGTTCCCGGGATGTGCGCGCCGCGGCGCGCCGTCGGCCCGCGGTGCTCGCGGGACGGGTACCGCCGGTGATCCGCGCGGCGGCGAGTTTTCCCGACAGCAGGACCGTCGGCACCCCCACGCCGGGGGTGGTGCCGCAGCCGGCGAGGACCGCGTTGGCCGTCCCGCGCACCAGGTTCCGGGGCCGGAACGGCCCGGTCTGCGCGAAGGTGTGGGCGGCGGAGAAGGGTGAGCCGGCCGCGTGGCCCTGCGCCTGCCAGTCGGCCGGAGTGACCAGGCACTCCTCCTCGACGGCGGAGGCGATGCCGTCCAGGCCGCGCCGCTCCAGCTCGCCGAGCAGGCGGTCGCGGTAGCGCGGCGCCAGGTCGTGCCAGTCGGCCGCGCCGGGCCCGATGGCGGTGTTCGGGCAGGGGGCGAGGATGTAGTGCAGGTGCCGTCCGGGCGGGGCGAGACCGGGGTCGGTGGCGGTCGGGCGGGTGATGAGCAGGGACGGATCGCTCATCAGGTCGCCGGTCTCGGTGAGTTCGGTGAAGGTCCGCTTCCAGGCCGCGCCGAAGGAGATGGTGTGGTGGGCCAGCGCCGGCCAGGTGCGGTCGGTGCCGGCGTGCAGGATCACGGCGGACGGCGAGAACCGCAGGCCCATCGCGCGTCTGGGGGCGCGGCCCAGCAGCCGGTACGTGACGGGCAGGTCGGGGGTGAGGACGACGGCGTCGCAGGCGATCCGGCCGGCGTCCGTGACGACGCCCGTGATCCGCTCCCCGGAGCGTTCCAGCCGGGTCACCGTCTCCCCGAACCGCAGTTCGGCCCCCGCGTCCCCGGCGGCGTCCGCCATCGCCCGGGGCAGGGCGTGCATGCCACCGCGCGGGAAGTAGACGCCCGCGACCGTGTCCATGTACGCGATGACGCCGTACGCGGCCAGGGCGCGTTCCGGCGCCACGCCCGCGTACAGGGACTGGAAGGAGAAGACCCGTCGCAGCCGCTCGTCGTGCAGGAACCGTCCGATGCGCGCGTCGAGGCGCCCGAAGCCACCGAGGGCGGCGAGCCGCGCCAGGTCGGGGTGCAGGAGTTGCAGCGGCGAGTCGAAGTCGGCGTCGATGAACCGCCGCATCTGCACCCGGTAGAGCCTCTCCAGCCAGGCCCGCAGCCGCCGGTACCCGGCGGCCTCGCGCGCCCCGGCGAAGCGCTCGATCTCCGCCTCCATCGCCTCGGCCCCGGTGTGGACGTCCAGGGTGCTGCCGTCGGCGAACCCGGCCCGGTAGGCGGGGTGCAGCGGTACGAGGTCGACGCGTGCGCGCAGACTGTCGCCCACGGCGGCGAACGCCTCGTCCGCGAGATGAGGCATCGTCAGGACGGTGGGGCCGGTGTCGATCAGGTAGCCGTTGCGCTCCACGCGGCCGGCCCGGCCGCCGGGGGAGGTGTCGCGCTCGACCACGGTCACCCGGCGTCCCGCGCCCAGCAGGTGCAGGGCGGCCGCCAGGCCGGACAGCCCGGCGCCGACGACCACGACATGGTCGGTGCGCCCGGACACGGTGCGGGTCATCGGCCGGCCCCCTCGTCCTTCGTCGCCGGGATCAGGGAGAGCGGGACCGCCTCGCCGGCCGCGCCGTCGGGGGCGCCGGCCGCGCGGCGCAGCAGCGTCCGCAGCCGCGCCGCCGCGAGCGGTTCCAGCGGGGCGGTGTCCAGGTGACGCAGCCCCTGGGCGGTCAGCCCGCGGATCTTCTCCGCCACGGCGTCGCGGGCGCCGGTGGCCACGAACACGGCCCGCACGTCGTCCAGTTCCGCGTCCGAGGCGTCGTCGCGGCCCAGCGTGCCGCGCAGCACGCCAACGGCCCGGCGGTCGCCCGCGGACTCGGCCCGCGCCTGGGCGACGGCGGCGAGGTAGGTGGACTTGCCGCTGCGGATGTCACCGCCGACGGGCTTGCCGGTCTCGCGCGGGTCGCCGAAGGCGTCGAGGAGGTCGTCGCGCAGCTGGAAGGCCAGGCCGACGCAGCGGCCCGCCGAGCACAGCGCCCGGGTGACGGCGGGACCGGCGTCCCCCAGGGCCGCCCCCAGCGCGAGCGGGCGTTCCACGGAGTACAGCGCGCTCTTGAGGCAGGCGGCGCGGATCGCCTGGGCCGGGGAACGCGCCGAGAGGGCCTCGCCCCGCACGTCCAGGTACTGCCCGGCCACCATCTCCGTCCGCATGGCCCGCCACAGGCCCCGCACCCGCCGTGCGGTGTCCCGGGGCAGCTCGGTGTCCGCCACCATGTCGTCCGCCCAGGCCAGGGCCAGGTCGCCGGCGAGGATCGCCGAGGCCTCCCCGAGCCGCGCGCCCCGCTCCGGGTCGCCCGCGCCGGCGTACTGCCCGGCCACCTCGACGTGCAGTGCCGGCCGGCCCCGGCGCAGCCGCGCGCCGTCCATCACGTCGTCGTGGACCAGAGCACAGGTCTGGATCAGCTCCAGGGCGGCGCCGAGCCGCAGTGCCGCCCCGGTCCGCCAGGGCTCGCCGCCCCCGCAGGCGCGCAGCGCCCACCACAGGAGGCGGGAGCGGCCGAACTTGCCGCCGCCCTGCGTGAACCGGGCGACGCGCGCCGCCACGTCCTCGGCGAACAGCGGGTCCACGGCCCTGGCCGCGGCCATGTCGCGGGCCAGCAGCTCGCCGAGCACCGCGCGCACGGCTCCGGTCACGTCCGCGTCCACGGCACCCGGGTCGTCGCCGTACGCCGTGAGCGCCGGCGGCGGTGCGTCGCACGGATGCCCGCCCCGGCCGCCGTCCTGTCCTCCGGCGGGCCGGGGCGCCGGAGCGGAGGCGCCCTCGGCGGCCGGATGCTCGCGCGGACGCCGGTCCGCGCGGTGATCCTTCGTCACGGTGGAGCCCATGCCGGTTCGCCTCATCGAGATCCTCGTGATCAGAGCTTGCGTCGTCGTGAGCGCTTCGTCGCGGAGTGCGGGGACGGATGCGGTGCGGGGCGGAAAGTGCGGGGGAGGCGCGCATTCCGTCCGGCGCGCTGCCGCGTCCCGCTCCCCGCGCGTCCCGCCGCCGTGGCCGCTCGCGCCGCTCGGCACCCGGAACCGTCGATCTCCTCCTCCGCCCTGCCCGAGGACCTGGTGGGACCTGGTGCGCCCCGGTCGCCGCGACCCTGTCCGGCAATTCGATGCAGAGACGATGCGAGTTGTCCGTCCTGCGTCGGATTCGCACGGTGGAGGTGCACGGTCGCTCCCGGCGACCGCGGGGCACAGCGGAGGAGTAACCATGACGACCGCACGGCAAACCGGCACCGACATCGACGAGAGCGTGCTCGTGGAAGGATTCCTCAGCGGTGACGAGAGCTGCCTCGCGGCCGTCCACCGGCGCTGGGGCCCGCTCGTGTACACCCTCGCCAGGCGTTCGCTGGGGGACGCGAGGGAGGCCGAGGACATCACCCAGTTGGTCTTCCTCGCCGCGTGGCGCGGCCGCGCCGGGTTCGCCCCGGACCGCGGCACCCTGCCCGGCTGGCTCACGGGCATCGCCCGCCGCAAGATCGCGGACGCGCTCGCGGCCCGCACCCGGCGCACCGAACTGGTCGCCGCCGCCGGCGCCCAACTGCTGCTGAGGGCCACCGACGAGGCCGTCCTTCCGGAGTCCGCGATCGACCGCGTCCTGCTCGCCGACGAGATGTCGCAGCTCCCGGCACCCCAGCGCCGGGTGCTCAACCTCGCCTTCTACGACGACCTCACCCAGACCCAGATCGCCGAACTCACCGGCTGGCCCCTGGGCACGGTCAAGAGCCACGCCCGCCGCGGCCTGCACCGCCTGGCCGGCCGGCTCCGTGACGACGGCCTCGTCGGGTGCGCCGCGTGAGCACGACGCGCGAACGAGGCAATCCATGAGCCGAACGGCGAGACCTCCACGGGCCGCGGGTGAGGATCCGCATCCGTACGGGTACGGAGACCGGAACGCTGACGCAGGGTCCGAAGACGGTGCGAGGGGAGAGACCGGTCGTGCACGAGGCGGACGTCGCCATCATCGGAGCCGGGGCGGCCGGACTGTCCCTGGCCCACCGTCTCTCGTGCCCCGCCCCCGGCGCCCGGGGCCCGTCCGTCGTCCTGCTGGACGCCCCGCCCGGACCACTGCGACCGCCGAGGCGAACCTGGTGCTTCTGGGAGGCGGGCCGAGGACGCTACGACGCCGCGGTCACCCGCTCCTGGCACCGGCTGCGCGTGCACCGGCCCACGGGTGAGCCGGGCGAGCACGACATCTCACCCCTGCGCTACAAGATGATCCGCTCCGACGACTTCGAGTCCCTGGTCGACCACGACCTCGCCCGCGGCGACCGGGTACGACGCCTGGAGAGGACGGTCGAGAGCGTCGAGCAACTGCCGCGCGGCGCCCGGATCCACACCCGTACGGCCGCGGGGAACCCCGGATTCGTGCAGGCCCGCTGGGTGTTCGACTCCCGGCCGCTGGACAGCCTGCCCGCCGCGCGCACGACCCTGCTCCAGCACTTCCGCGGCTGGTTCGTGCGCACCGGCAGCCCGGCCTTCGACCCGGACCGCGTGGAGTTCATGGACTTCCGCACCCCCCAGCCCGCCCGGGGCCTCTCCTTCGGCTACGTCCTGCCCACCGGCCCGCACCAGGCCCTGGTCGAGTACACGGAGTTCTCCCCGGCGGTCCTGTCCCCGGACGCCTACGACACGGCGCTCGGCCACTACACCGAGGCCGTGCTCGGGCTGGAGGACGTCGAGGTGACCGGCACCGAGACCGGCGTCATCCCGATGACCGACGCCAGGTTCGCGCGGCAGACCGGCGAGTCCGTCTTCCGTATCGGCGCGGCCGGCGGAGCCACCCGGCCCTCGACCGGCTACACCTTCGCCGGCGTACAACGCCAGACCGCCGCCGTCGCCGCGGCCCTGCGCCGAGGCCGGCGGCCCGTGCCCCCGCTGCCCCACCCGGCACGCTCCCGCGCCATGGACGGCGTCCTGCTGCACGCCCTGGACAGCGGTCTGGTGGACGGCGCGGACTTCTTCTCGCGGCTGTTCACGAGGGTCCCCATGAGCAGGCTCCTGCGCTTCCTGGACGGCGGAACCCGGCTGCACGAGGACGTCGCCATCGGTCTGCGCACCCCTGTCCTGCCCATGCTGCGGGCCGCCGCGGAACTGCCCCTGCTCACCCGGCGCCCCTTCCCCGGCCCCTGACCGCCCGTGCGCGTTTCCCGACAGCCCCGACGGCCCGGCGGACCGCCGGCACCCCGACGCCCAGACCCAGGAGGCAGCGTGACCCTGCTGCGTGACGCGGACCTGTCCACCGCGTTCGACCATGCGGCGCACAGCTACGACACGCTGGTGGCCGCCACCCCCGGCTACCACGCACAGCTGCGCCGCTCGGCCCGCCGGCTCGGCCTGCCGCACCCCGGTACGGGACTGCGCGTGCTGGACCTCGGCCGCGGCACCGGCGTCTCCACCGCCGCACTCGCCCGGGTGCTGCCCGACGCCGAGATCACGGCCGTCGACGCCTCGGCCGGCATGCTCGAACGCGCCACGGCCAAGCCGTGGCGCGGCGGGGTCAGGTTCGTGCGCGCCCCCGCGGAGGCCCTCGCGGACGCGGGTGTGACCGGCCCCTACGACGCGGTCCTCGCCGCCTGCCTCTTCCGCGACGTCACCGATCCCGACGCCGTACTCAGCGCCGTGCACGCCCTGCTCGCCCTGCACCGGAGGCTCGCCGTGCACGAGTACACGCTCAGCGGACACCCCGCGCACCGGGCGGTCTGGACGGCCGTGTGCCGGGGCCTGGTGCTGCCCGTCGCCTCCGCCCTCGGGGACGGCGGCCTCTACCGCCACCTGTGGCGCAGTGTCGTCGAGTTCGACACGGCCGACCGCTTCACCGAGCGTGTGCGTGCCCGGGGATTCGACCGGGTGCGCGCCCTGCCGTTGCCCGGCCGGCAGACCGGCATCACCCACACCGTCGTCGCCCGCCGCGCCGAGGCGCCCGCCCGGAGCGGACGATGAGCGCCCGCACGCCGGAGCCTGCCCGCCCCGGACGCGACCGCCGCGCCGTCCTCCTGCCCCCGCCCCCCGGCGCCGCCCGGCTCGGCGGCCGGGCCCGCGGCGCCGCCGTCGTGGGCGGCGGCATCGCCGGCCTCGCCGCCGCCACCGCCCTCGCCGAACGCGGCGTCGACGTCACGCTGTACGAACGCGAGGCCTATCTGGGCGGCCGCGTGGGCGGCTGGAGCGTCGACCTGCGCGACGGTTCCACGGCCACCATGAGCCGCGGCTTCCACGCCTTCTTCCGCCAGTACTACAACCTGCGCGACCTGCTGCGCCGCGCCGACCCCGGTCTGGATCGCCTCACCAGCCTGCCCGACTACCCGCTGTGGCACCGCGACGGACTGCGGGACAGCTTCCGCGGGGTGCCGCGCACCCCGCCCCTGAGCGCGGCCGGCTTCGTGGCGCGGAGCCCGTCCTTCCGCTGGGGCGACATGGTGCGCATGAAACCCGCGGCGGCCCTCCCGCTGCTGGACGTCCGCGTCCCGGAGGTCTACGCCCGCCTGGACGCCGTCAGCGCCCACGACTTCCTCGACTCGCTGGGCTTCCCGGCGGCCGCCCGCCACCTCGCCTTCGAGGTCTTCTCCCGCAGCTTCTTCGCGGACCCCCGCGGCCTCTCGGCCGCCGAGATGGTCCTGATGTTCCACATCTACTTCCTCGGCAGCGCCGAGGGACTGCTCTTCGACGTGCCGGACGACCCCTTCCCGGCCGCCCTGTGGGAACCGCTCGCCGGCCATCTGCGCCGCCACGGCGCCGACCTGCGCGGTTCCACCCCGGTCGAGAACGTCTCGCCCACCGCGGACGGCGCCTTCGTCGTCGCCACCGACCGGGAGGAGACCCGCCACGACGCCGTCGTCCTCGCCCTCGACACACCCGGACTGCGCTCCCTGGTCGGCCGCTCGCCCGGCCTCGGCGACGCCGCCTGGCGCGAGCGCGTCGCCCGGTTGCGCACCGCCCCGCCCTTCCTCGTCAGCCGCCTCTGGCTGGACCGTCCCGTCGCCCCGGACCGGCCCGGATTCCTTGGCACCGCCGGATACGGCTCGCTCGACAACGTCAGCGTCCTGGAGCGCTGGGAGCGGGAGGCGGCCGGCTGGTCCGCCCGCACCGGCGGATCGGTGGTCGAACTGCACGGCTACGCGCTGCCGGAGACCGCCGACCCCGGCACGGAGGCCCGGGGCCTGATCGCACGGCTGCACGGCGTCTATCCCGAGACCCGCGACGCGAAGATCCTCGACGCCCGGCACGAATGGCGCCGGGACTGCCCCCTGTTCCCCGTCGGCGGATACCCCGACCGCCCCGGCGTACGCACCCCGCAGGCGGGTCTGATGCTCGCGGGCGACCTGGTGCGCACGGACCTGCCGGTGGCCCTGATGGAACGCGCCGCCACCAGCGGCTTCCTGGCCGCCAACGCCCTCCTGGAGTCCTGGGGCGTACGGGGCCACCCCCTGTGGACCGTGCCCGACCGGGGCCGGAGCCGCCTGCTGCGGGCCCTGGCGGGCGCACGGCCACGAGGCTCGCTCGGCGCCGCTTTGGCCGGGGCGTGACCCGTGCGCCGCCCGCCCGGACCGCCGCGGCCCCGCTCGGCGGGCTCGCCGAGCCGTGCACCGGGCCGGCCAGGTCCGACGAGGACGATCGGACCAGGGCACAGGCGGCGCAAAAAACTTAAGGTGTAAGAGCATATTTCGTTGTTTGTTCCTATGGGCGAGTGTTCGGTGGCAGAAGAGCAGACGGCCGAGTCGCCAGGTGCGCTCGGAGCAGGGCAGGCCGCGGACTTGCCGTACCAGCAGTCCGCCCTGGATGCTGCCCGCGTCGTGGCCCGGAGCGCCGCACTGCTGGCTGTCGTGCTGGGGGCGTCGGCCCTCTCCGGCTGGATCTTCGGCATCGAGGTCCTCAGACGGGTGCCCGGCGGCGACGCGGCCATGAACGCGAACACGGCCCTGGGCCTGCTGGCGCTGGGTATCTCCCTGTTCGCGGTGGCTCACCGCAGTCTCACCCCGTGGATGACCGTCGTGGCGCGCGCGGCCGGGACGCTGGCCCTGCTCATCGGCGGATTCAGCGCGGTGGAGTACGCGACCGGGGCGTCCCTGGGCATCGATCAGCTCCTCTTCAGGGACGACACCGCCGCGATGGCATCGCAGCTGCCCGGCCGGGTGGCGTCGAACACGGCCGCCGCACTGATCGCCGGGGGAGCGGCGGCCCTGTGCGCGAGCACGCCCCGGCTGCCCGCGTGGACGAGCCAGGTCCCTGGCCTGGCCGTCCTCACCCTGGGCATGCTGCGGCTCTACGGGTTCGCGTACGCCGTACCCGAACTCGAGCGGTTCGGTGCCTACAAGGGGATGGCCCTGAACACCGGGATGGCGCTCGTGCTGCTGGGCTTCGCCGCCTTCCTCGCCCGGCCGGAACGCGGTCCTGCCGGACTGCTGATGAACGCGGGCACCACGGGAGCGCTGGGGCGCCGGCTTTTCGCCACCGTCCTGGTGGTTCCGCCGCTGCTGGGCGGGCTCGTACTGGCCGGTGAGGACGCGAGGCTGTTCGGCGGGCGGCTGGGTACCGCGCTGCTGGTGTGCGGGCACGTGGCCGTGTTCACCACGGTCATCTTCGCGACACTGGTCGTGGGCCGCCGTGTCGAGCTGGCGCACGCGCGCGCCGAGTGGCAGGTGCGGCAGAACGAACTGGTGCAGGCGTTCATGGACCACACGCCCGCCGTGGTGTTCATCAAGGACCTGGACGGCCGCTTCCTGGCCGTCAACACGACCTTCGAGAACATCCTCGGCCTGTCCCGCGAACGGGTACTGGGCCGGCGTGACCGGGACGTCCTGCCGCCCGGCCTCGCGCATCAGACGCGCGCCGCCGAACTCGCCATGCTCGCCGAGGGCGCTCCCACGCAGCGCGAGGAGCTGATCGTCCTGCCCGGCGGACCGCGGGACTTCCTCACCAGCCTCTTCCCGCTCAAGACCGCTTCCGGCACGCCGTACGCCGTGTGCGGGGTGACCACCGACATCACCGACCGGGTCGCGGCCCAGCGCGAGGTCCGGCGGACCAACCGGCGCTTCCTCGCGCTGCTGGAATCGGCTCCCGACGCCCTGCTGATCACGGACGGCCGGGGCGTCATCCTCATGGCCAACGCGCAGGTGCGGAAGCTGTTCGGACGTTCGCCGGCCGACCTCGTCGGCACCCCGGTCGTCGACCTGGTGCCCGCCCCGCGGCGCCGCGCGCACAGCGCACTCCTGCGTGCCTACCTGCGGCAGGCGGACCGCAAGCCGATCGTCCTTGACCGGGGACTGTACGGGCTGCGCGGCGACGGCGGCGAGTTCCCCGTGGAGGTGAGCGTGAGCGACCTCCACGCGGAGGAGGAGACGCAGGTGTTCCTGACCGTGCGGGACATCACCGAACGCAGAAGCGTCGAGGCCGAGCGCGCCGAGCGCTACGAGGAGCACCGGCGTATCGCCTACACCCTGCAGCACAGCCTCATGGGCGAGCCCTCCGCCCTGCCCCACCTGCCCGCGGCCCACCGGTACCTCGCGTCCGTCAAGGACCCGGGAGTGGGCGGCGACTGGTTCGACATCATCCCGCTGGACGCTCACCGCACCGGCGTCGTCGTGGGTGACGTGATGGGCCGCGGCCTGGAGGCGGCGGCCGTCATGGGCCAGATGCGGGCGGCCTCCCACGCGCTGGCCCGCACGGACGTGGCGCCGAGCCGGCTGATGACCGGGCTGGACGCGTTCGTGGCCGACCTGGCGGACCAGCTCGTGACCTGCGTCTACCTGGTGGTGGACCAGAGCACCCATGAGGTCACCGTCTGCTCGGCGGGACACCTCCCGGTCATCGCCCTGCCCCCCGAAGGGCCCGCCCGAACGCTCCGGGCGCCGGTCGGGGTCCCGCTGGGCGTCAACGATCCGTGCGGAGCGGTGGTGCCGTTCCGCCAGGCGACCGGGCCGGTACCACCGGGCTCCACCTTGGCCCTCTACACCGACGGACTGGTCGAACGGCCCGGCACCGACATCGAGGCCCAGATCGACACCCTCGCCCGCACGCTGGACTCGGCGCTGAAAGGAGTATCCGCGGATCAGAGGAGCCTCGACCAGACCGCCGACCTGCTGATCAAGACCCTCCTGCCGGACCCGGCCGCCCACGACGACGACGTGACACTGCTCCTGATCGGACTGCCCCTGCCGAAGGAAGGGGATGCCCGTGCCTGATCGCCCCGGCGGAGATCCTCCTCGGCCCCTGCGTCACGCAGTGCCCGTGCGGGCACCGGCGCGGGCGTCACCGGCCGCCGTGGACGACCGTAATCTGTACATTTGTGCAGTAGGGATCACTGTCGGTCGTGCGGTTGCAGGCCCGTGCTCATGAACCTCGCAGGTGAGGCAGTATGTCCGACTTGAGTGCGCCGATCGTGGCCACGTTCCTCGTGTACGTGGCCGTCATGATCGGAACAGGCGTCTGGGCCTACCGCCGTACGCGCACGTTCGCCGACTTCGCTCTGGGCGGCCGCAGACTCCACGCGCTCGTCGCCGCGCTGTCCGCGGGAGCCAGCGACATGTCCGGCTGGCTGTTCCTCGCCTTCCCCGGAGCGGTGTACGCGGCCGGTCTCGGTGGCAGCTGGATCGCGGTCGGCCTGGTGCTCGGTACGTACCTCAACTGGTTGTTCGTGGCACCGAGGCTGCGCACCTACACCGAACGCGCCGGGAACGCGGTGAGCCTGTCGTCCTACCTGGAGGAGCGGTTCGAGGACCGCACACGGATGCTCCGGATGGTCTCGGCGGCGGTGACCCTCGTGTTCTTCACCGTGTACGTGGCCAGTGGACTGGTGGCCGGCGGGCTGCTCTTCGGGCACATCTTCGGTGCCGGGTTCAGGCTCGGGGTGGCCCTGACCGCCCTGGTGATCGTCGTCTACTCGTGCCTGGGCGGCTTTCTGGCCGTGAGCCTGACACACGTCATGCAGGCCACGCTGATGTTCCTCGCCCTGCTCGTGCTCCCCGTCGTGGGTATCGCGACGCTCGGCGGCTTCGGTACGCTCCGTGACTCCCTCGACGCGAAGACGCCCAGCCTGCTGGACATGGGGGCCAAGGTCGACTTCGTGAACGGGCACTGGTCGGGAAGCGGCGGACCGCTCGGCGTCGTCGCGATCATCTCGTTGCTCTCCTGGGGCCTCGGCTACTTCGGACAGCCGCACATCCTGGCCCGCTTCATGGGCATCCGCAGCACCGGCGCCGTGCCCGCGGCCCGCCGTATCGAGACCGGGTGGGTGATCGTGGTGCTGGCCGGCGCCACGCTCGTCGGTCTGCTGGGCATCGCGCGGTTCGGCACACCGCTGCACGACCCGCAGACGGTGTACATCGCTCTGAGCCGGACGCTGTTCAGCCCGTGGGGCGCCGGTGTGCTGCTGATCGCGGTGCTCGCCGCGATCATCTCGACCGCGGACAGCCAGCTCCTCGTGTCGTCCATCGCCCTCACCGAGGACTTCTACCACGCGTTCCTCAAGCGGCAGGCCTCGGACCGGACGCTGGTGTGGGTCGGGCGCGCCGCCGTCGTCACCGTGACACTGGTGGCCTCCCTGATCGCGCTCAGGGGCGGCGGGCTGCTGGGCATCGTGGGCTACGCCTGGGCGGGCTTCGGCGCCGCCTTCGGGCCGGTCGTCCTGCTGTCGCTCTACTGGCCCCGCATGACCTGGGCGGGGGCCATGGCCGGGATCGTGTCCGGCGCGACCACGGTGCTCCTGTGGCGTGTGGTCAGACCGCTGCACGGCCCCTTCTGGTCGGGCGTCTACGAGATGATCCCGGGCGTCCTGGTCGCCACGGCCGCGGCCCTGGTCTTCGGCAGGTTCGTCGGCCGCCCCCCGAAACGGGCCTTCTGGCGGATGCCGGGCGGCGGGGTGAGCCGACTGATGCTCACCCCCTTCCTCAGCCACGCGCCGGTCGGCATCGCCGTCCTCGACACGGATCTGCGGTACGTCTGGGTGAACGAGCCACTGGACCGCCAGATCCCCCTCGGACGACGGCTGGGGCGACGGATGGCGGAGATCCTGCCGCAGGCCGAGGCGGACGCCTTCGAGGAGAAGATGCACGAGGTCCTCCGGACCGGCGCGCCGGTGATGGACTACGAGTACCGCGGTGCGGGCTACACGGTGCAGGACGGAAGCCGCGCGATCTCCGTCTCCTTCTTCGCGATGAAGGACCGCCACGACCGGAACGTCGGCATCTGGTACATGATCATCGACGTCACCGAACGCTGGCGGGCCCAGGAGCGCCTGGCCCTGCTCAACGACGCCGCCGCGCGCATCGGCAGCACCCTGGACGTGACGCGGACCGCCCAGGAACTCGCCGACGACGCGGTGCCGGCCGTCGCCGACTTCGTCGCCGTCGACCTGCTGGACTCGGTCATGAGGGGCGAGGAACCGGCACCCGGGCCGGTCGGCATGGTGCCCATCATCCGCCGAGCGGCCCAGCAGTCGGTCCGCGAGGGCTGCCCCGAGGCGTCCCTGGCCGTGGGGGAGACGGTCCGGCGCGCGCCCGCCTCGCCCGTGACCCGCTGCCTGCTGGAGAGCAGGACCCTGGTCGAACGGGTCCTGGACCGGACCAACAGCCCGTGGGTGACCGTCGACGAGACGCTGGGCGCCTCGTTCCTCGACTACGACCTCCGCTCGGTCATGGTGGTCCCCGTGCGGGCGCGCGGCGTCACCCTGGGGGCGGCGACGTTCGCACGGGCACGCCGGCTGGGCCCCTTCGAGGACGACGACGTCCGCCTCGCGGAGGAACTCGTATCCCGGGCGGCGGTGTGCATCGACAACGCACGCCGTTTCACCCGTGAGCGCACGGCGGCCCGTTCCATGCAGCGCTACCTGTTGCCGCAGGACCTGACGGGAGGCTCCGCCCTGGCCGTGGCCTCGTGGTACCTGCCGGCGGACGCCCCCAGCGGGGTGGGCGGCGACTGGTTCGACGTGATCCCGCTCTCCGGAGCACGGGTCGCCCTGGTCGTCGGGGACGTGGCCGGGCACGGCATCAACGCGGCGGCGACCATGGGGCGGCTGCGCGTCGCGGTACGCACGCTCGCCAACCTCGACCTCTCCCCGGACGAACTGCTGGCCCATCTCGACGACCTGGTCATCGGCCTCATGGGGGCGCACGACATCGATACCCCGCCGGCCGCCGAGGGCGAGGCGACGGGCACCGCCTTCCTGGGCGCCACCTGCCTGTACGCCGTCTACGACCCGGTCAGCAGGCTGTGCACCATGGCCCGAGCCGGTCACCTCCCCCCGATGATCGTCGCTCCCGACGGCGCCGCCGACATCCTGGACCTGCCCGCCGGACCCCCGCTCGGCCTCGGCTACCTCCCCTTCGAGTCCATCGAGACCGAGCTGGCGGACGGCAGCCTCATCGCCCTCTACACCGACGGCCTCATCGAGTCCGTCGACCGGGACATCGACGTCGGGCTCTCCCGGCTGGGCGATGCCCTCGCGGCACCCCTGCCCACCCTGGGCGAGACCGGCCAGCGAGTGATCGACAGCCTGCTGACGGGCCCGCCCGCCGACGACGCGGCCCTGCTCCTCGCCCGTACCCGTGTCCTGCCCCCGGACCGCGTCGCCTCCTGGGACCTCCCCACCGACCCGGCCGCCGTCGCGCACGCCCGCGACCTCGCGACCCGGAAGCTGACGGAGTGGGGCATCCCCGATCTGACGTTCACCACGGAACTCATCGTCAGCGAACTGGTGACCAACGCCATCCGCCACGCGACCGGACCGGTCTGCCTGCGCCTCATCCGGGACCGCGGCCTGATCTGCGAAGTCTCCGACGCCAGCAGCACCTCGCCCCGCCTGCGCCACGCGCGAACCACCGACGAGGGGGGACGGGGCCTGCTCATCGTCGCCCAGATGGCTCTCCGGTGGGGCACTCGGTACACGAAGAACGGCAAGATCATCTGGACCGAGCAGGTCATCGCGGCCGACTAGTGCCGCGGCAGGCGACGTTCGCCCGTCGCCTGTTGCGGCACTAGCCATACGGGCTGAGGCTCCTGCGCTCCATGCCGTTCATCGCGTGACGGCGGACGTGCGCTCGGGCTCCTCCTGGCAGCGCCCGGGTGCCGTCGGCAGGGTGAGGACCATGGTGAGGCCGCCGCCGGGGGTGTCCTCGGCGTCGAGGGTGCCGCCGATGGCCTCGGCGAAGCCACGGGCGACCGCGAGGCCGAGGCCGACGCCTGCGCCGCGGGGGGAGTCGCCGTAGCGCTGGAACGGCTCGAAGATGCGGCTCTTGGCCTCGTCCGGGACGCCGGGGCCGCGGTCGACGACGCGGACCTCGACCCGGTCGGCTATGGCACTGGCCGAGACCAGGACAGGCTCATCCGGCGGGCTGTATTTGACCGCGTTCTCGACGACGTTGGCGACGGAGCGTTCCAGCAGCCCGCGGTCGACGTCGACCATGGGGAGGGTTTCCGGGATGTCGAGGTCGACGCGGTCCTCGGGTACGCCGCCGAGCGCCATGGGGATCACCTCGTCGAGGTCGGTCTCGCGGATGATCGGCGTGACGGTGCCGGTCTGGAGGCGGGACATGTCGAGGAGGTTGCCGACGAGGTGGTCCAGGCGGTCGGCACCCTCCTCGATGGCCGCCAGGAACTCCGCCTGATCGGCCTCGGACCATTCCACGTCGTCCGAGCGCAGGGATGTGACGGCGGCCTTGATGCCGGCGAGCGGGGTGCGCAGGTCGTGGCTGACGGCGGCGAGCAGGGCGGTGCGGATGCGGTTGCCCTCGGCCAGGGCCTTCGCCTCGTCGGCTTTCTGCTGCAGACGCTGTCGGTCCAGGACGACGGCGGCCTGCGCGGCGAAGGCGGCCAGGACGCGGCGGTCCTCGGCGGGCAGGACACGGCCGGAGAGGGCCAGGGTCAGGTGGTCACCGACCGGGACGTCCACTTCGGCTGCGTCGGGGGCGGTGCAGGGGCGGGGGCCGACGCTGCCGGCGCAGGTCCAGGGAGCGATGTCGTTCTCGCGTTCCAGCAGGGCCGCCGACTCCATCCCGAAGGTCTCGCGGACCCGGTCCAGGAGTGCTTCCAGGGTGGTCTCGCCGCGCAGGACGTTGCCCGCGAGGAAGGAAAGGATCTCCGACTCGGCGCGGAGCCGGGCCGCCTGGTGGGTGCGGCGGGCGGCCAGGTCCACCACGGAGGCGACGGAGACGGCGACGCCGAAGAAGACCGCGATGGCGACGATGTTCTTCGGATCGGCGATCGTCCAGGTGTGGACTGGCGGGGTGAAGTACCAGTTCAGCAGGGCGGATCCGACCACCGCCGAGGCCAAGGCGGGGAGGAGCCCGCCGAGCAGGGCCGCCGCCACGGTCATCGTCAGGAACAGCAGCATGTCGTTGGCGAGTCCGAGGCCGGGGGCGACACTGCTCAGCAGCCAGGTCAGGAGCACCGGTCCCCCGATTCCGGCCAGCCATCCCCAGATGACCCGGGCCCGGCCGAGCCGCGCGCCCCTGGCGGCGACGGGCAGTCCTCGGCCCTTGCCCACTTCGTCGTGGGTGATCAGGTGGACGTCGAGGTCGGGGCCGGAGTCCCGGGCGACCGTGGCGCCGACACCCGGCCCGAAGACGTACTGCCAGCTGCTGCGACGGGAGACGCCCAGCACGATCTGGGTGGCGTTCACGCCCCGCGCGAAGTCGAGCAGGGCCGCGGGGATGTCGTCGCCGACCACGTGGTGGAAGGTGCCGCCCAGGTCCTCCACCAGGGTGCGCTGGACGGCGAGTTCCTTCGGTGAGGCGGAGGTCAGGCCGTCGCTGCGGGAGATGTAGACGGCCAGGACCTCGCCCCCCGCGCCCTTCTCGGCCAGGCGCGAGGCGCGCCGGATGAGCGTACGGCCCTCGGGACCGCCGGTGAGCCCGACCACGATCCGCTCGCGAGAGCCCCAGATCTTGGAGACCCGGTGCTCGCTGCGGTACTCGGTCAGGTATTCGTCGACCCGGTCCGCCACCCACAGCAGTGCCAGCTCGCGCAGGGCGGTCAGGTTCCCGGGGCGGAAGTAGTTGGACAGGGCCGCGTCGACCTTGTCCGGCTTGTAGATGTTGCCGTGCGCCATTCGGCGCCGCAGGGCCTGCGGGGACATGTCGACCAGTTCGATCTGGTCGGCCCGCCGGACGATCTCGTCCGGAACGGTCTCCTGCTGCCGAACGCCGGTGATCGACTCCACGACGTCCCCGAGCGATTCCAGGTGCTGGATGTTGGCCGTGGAGACGACGTCGATACCGGCCGCGAGCAGTTCCTCCACGTCCTGCCAGCGCTTGGCGTTGCGCGAGCCGGGGATGTTGGTGTGCGGCAATTCGTCCACCAGCGCCACCTGGGGGCGGCGCGCGAGGACGGCGTCCACGTCCATTTCGCCGAAGACGCCGCGCCGGTACTCGATCTGCTTGCGCGGGATCTGTTCCAGGCCGTGCAGCATCACCTCGGTGCGCGAGCGGCCGTGGTGCTCCACGAAGGCGACGACACAGTCGGTGCCCCGCTCCACCCGGCGGTGCGCCTCGGACAGCATGGCGTAGGTCTTGCCGACGCCGGGTGCCGCGCCGAGGTAGATCCGGAACTTGCCGCGTGCCATGTTCATCCTTCGAAGCGGTAGCCCATGCCGGGCTCGGTGATGAGATAGCGGGGGTGAGCGGGGTCGGATTCCAGTTTGCGCCGCAGCTGGGCCATGTAGACGCGCAGGTAGTTGGTCTTGTTGCTCTGCGAGACCCCCCAGACCTCCTGGAGCAGCTGCTTCTGAGTGATCAGCCGGCCGGGGTTGCTGACCAGGATTTCCAGCAGGTGCCACTCGGTCGGGGTCAGCCGTACGTCCCGCCCGTTCCGTACGGCCTTCTTGGCCGGCAGGTCGAGAGTGAAGTCCTCCGTCTCGACCAGCGTCGTCTCCGGGACGAGTGGCGTGTCCTCGGTGCGGCGGACGGCGGCGCGCAGCCGGGCGAGCAGCTCGTTCATGCTGAACGGCTTGGTGACGTAGTCGTCGGCGCCCGCGTCGAGGGCCGCGACCTTCTCGTCGGACGACTGGCGGGCGGACAGGACCATGATCGGGACGCGGGTCCAGCCGCGCAGAGCCCTGATGACGTCGGCGCCGTCCATGTCGGGCAGGCCGAGGTCGAGAAGTACCACGTCGGGCTGGCGGGCCGCTGCCAGATGGAGTGCGGTGGCGCCGTCGGGGGCGGCGTCGACACAGTATTGGCGCGCCTGCAGGTTGATCACGAGGGCCCGTACGAGCTGCGGGTCGTCCTCCACCACGAGCACCCTGGTCATGGGTGTGTGCCTTTCCTCTCGTACGCCGGGCCGAAGGCGCCGGGAGAGCCTGCCGACCTCATGACAGCGGGAGCCGACGGACTCGGGTTTTCCCTCGTCCGTCGACTCCCGAGCATGTCGTGTAATCCCATCAACGCTTCGCCACGAGGCCCTTGAGCGCGATGTTGAGCTCCAGAACGTTGACGCGGGGCTCGCCCATGAAGCCGATGACGCGGCCGTCGGTGTGGTCCTTGACCAGCTTCCGGACCTGGGCGGCGGGCAGTCCGTTCGCCTTGGCCACACGACCAACCTGGATGTCCGCGTACTTCGGGGAGATGTCCGGGTCGATCGCGGAGGCCGAGCCGGTAACCGCGTCCTTGGGCACCTCGGACTGGGGTACGCCGTTGAACTCGGCGACCCGCTCCTTGGCGTCCCGGACCAGCTTCACCAGTTTCGGGTTGCTGGCGCTGAGCTGGTTGGAGCCGGTGGCCAGTGGGTCGTAGTCGCTGTTGGACGGGCGGGGCTGGAACCACTTCGGGTCCGGCTTGTCGGTGCCCTTGATGTTCCAGCTCTGGCCGATCAGGGAGGAGCCGGCCTCCTTGCCGTCGACCTCGACGATCGAGCCGTTGGCCTTGTGGCGGAAGGCGGTCTGACCGATGCCGGTGACGAGGAGGGGGTAGACGATGCCGGTCACGACGGTGAGGACGAGCAGCATGCGCGAGGCGGCCCACGTCATGCGGCCGAAGTTCACAAAGGAATTGTTCATGTCCTTCACCCGATCCCGGGGATGAGCGAGATGAGCAGGTCGATGAGCTTGATGCCGATGAAGGGGGCGATCAGGCCGCCGATGCCGTAGAGGCCGAGGTTGCGGCGGAGCATCTTGTCGGCGCTCATGGGCCGGTACCGCACGCCCTTCAGGGACAGCGGGACCAGCGCGATGATGATCAGCGCGTTGAAGATGACGGCGGACAGGATCGCGGAGTCGGGCGAGGACAGCCGCATGATGTTCAGCCTGTCCAGGCCCGGGTAGACGGCGGCGAACAGCGCCGGGATGATCGCGAAGTACTTCGCCACGTCGTTGGCGATGGAGAACGTCGTCAACGCGCCGCGGGTGATGAGGAGTTGCTTGCCGATCTCGACGATCTCGATCAGCTTGGTCGGGTTGGAGTCGAGGTCGACCATGTTGCCGGCCTCCTTGGCGGCCGACGTGCCGGTGTTCATCGCGACGCCGACGTCGGCCTGCGCGAGCGCGGGCGCGTCGTTGGTGCCGTCACCGGTCATCGCGACCAGCTTGCCGCCGGCCTGCTCCCGCTTGATGAGGGCCATCTTGTCCTCGGGGGTGGCCTCGGCGAGGAAGTCGTCGACGCCCGCCTCCTCGGCGATCGCCTTCGCGGTCAGCGGGTTGTCGCCGGTGATCATCACGGTCTTGATGCCCATCCGGCGCAGTTCCTCGAACCGCTCGCGCATGCCCTCCTTGACGACGTCCTTGAGGTGGATGACACCGAGGACGCGGGCGCCGCGCTCGTCGTGCACGGCGACGAGCAGCGGGGTGCCGCCGGCCTCGGAGATCCGGTCGGCGACGGTGTCGGCGTCCTCGGCGACCGTGCCGCCCTGTTCCCTGACCCACGTGATGACCGAACCGGCCGCGCCCTTGCGGACCTTGCGGCCGTCGACGTCCACACCTGACATACGGGTCTGGGCGGTGAAGGCGATCCATTCGGCGTGGGTCAGCTCGCCCTGGTGGCGTTCCCGCAGCCCGTACTTCTCTTTTGCCAGGACGACGACGGAACGGCCCTCGGGGGTCTCGTCCGCCAGCGAGGACAGCTGGGCCGCGTCCGCGACCTCGGCCTGTGTCGTCCCGTGCACCGGCACGAACTCGGCGGCCTGCCGGTTGCCGAGGGTGATGGTGCCGGTCTTGTCCAGGAGCAGGGTGGAGACGTCACCGGCTGCCTCGACGGCGCGGCCCGACATGGCGAGCACATTGCGCTGGACGAGGCGGTCCATGCCGGCGATGCCGATCGCGGACAGCAGCGCGCCGATGGTGGTCGGGATCAGGCAGACCAGCAGGGCGACCAGCACGACCATGCCGAGGTGGGAGTGCGCGTAGTTCGCGAACGGCGGCAGGGTGGCCACGGCGAGCAGGAAGACGACGGTCAGCGAGGCGAGCAGGATGTTGAGCGCGATCTCGTTGGGGGTCTTCTGCCGGGCGGCGCCCTCGACCAGGTTGATCATCCTGTCGATGAAGGTCTCGCCCGGCTTCGTCGTGATCTTGATGACGATCCGGTCGGACAGCACCTTCGTGCCGCCCGTGACGGCGCACCGGTCACCGCCGGACTCGCGGATGACCGGTGCGGACTCGCCGGTGATCGCCGACTCGTCCACCGAGGCGACGCCCTCGACGACGTCGCCGTCGCCGGGGATGATGTCGCCGGCCTCGCACACCACCAGGTCGCCGATGGTCAGCGCGGTGCCGGGCACCTTCTCCTCGGTGGTGGCGTCCGCGAGCAGCCGGCGGGCGACGGTGTCGGTCTTGGCCTTGCGCAGGGTGTCGGCCTGGGCCTTGCCGCGGCCCTCGGCGACCGCCTCCGCCAGGTTGGCGAAGATCACCGTCAGCCACAGCCAGGCGCTGATGGTCCAGCCGAACCAGTCGGTCGGGTCCTTGAAGGAGAAGACCGTCGTCAGGACGGAGCCGACGAGGACCACGAACATCACGGGCGACTTGACCATCACCCGCGGATCGAGCTTGCGGAAAGCGTCCGGCAGCGAGCTGAGCAGTTGCTTGGGGTCGAACAGGCCGCCGCCGACCCGGCCCTCGTCGGCCTTGTGACCCGTCGGCGCGTCCTGGTGGGGCGCGAGGGTGGGAGTGGACGGAGTGGACATGGAGTCCTGCTTCTCTATCTCTGTCTTCGATGTGTCGGTGGTCATCACGCCAGGCCTTCGGCAAGCGGGCCCAGGGCCAGGGCCGGGAAGAACGTCAGACCGGTGATGATCAGGATCGCTCCCACCAGCAGGCCGGTGAACAGCGGCTTCTCCGTGCGCAGGGTGCCCGCGGTGACCGGGATCGGCTTCTGCTCGGCGAGCGAGCCGGCCAGAGCCAGCACGAACACCATGGGCAGGAAGCGGCCCAGCAGCATGCACAGGCCCAGCATCGTGTTGTGGTACTCGGTGTTCGCGCCGAATCCGGCGAACGCGGAGCCGTTGTTGTTGGACGCGGAGGTGTAGGCGTACAGCACCTCGGAGAAGCCGTGCGCGCCCACGTTCGTCATCGACGACTGGCCCTTGCCGAGCGCCATCGCCAGAGCCGCGCCGATCAGCACCAGGGACGGGGTGACCAGGATGTAGCAGGCGGCCAGCTTCATCTCGCGGGCGCCGATCTTCTTGCCCAGGTACTCGGGGGTGCGGCCGACCATCAGACCGGCGATGAACACCGCGATGATCGCCATGATCAGCATGCCGTAGAGGCCGGAGCCGGTGCCGCCGGGCGCGATCTCGCCCAGCATCATGCCGAGCAGCAGCACGCCACCGGACAGACCGCTGAAGGAGTCGTGGAAGGCGTCCACCGAGCCGGTCGACGTCATGGTGGTGGACACCGCGAACAGTGAGGAGTTGCCCTCGCCGAAGCGCTGTTCCTTGCCCTCCATCGCGCCGCCCGCCAGCTGCGCTGCGGTGCCCGGGTGGGCGTACTCCAGCCAGGTCACGGCCAGCACGCCGGCGAACCAGATGATGCCCATCGCGGCCACGATCGCGTAGCCCTGCTTGACCGAGCCGACCATCTTGCCGAAGGTACGCGGCAGCGAGAACGGGATCACCAGCAGCAGGAAGATCTCCAGCCAGTTCGTGAACCCGTTGGGGTTCTCGAACGGGTGTGCGCTGTTGGCGTTGAAGTAGCCGCCGCCGTTGGTACCGATGTCCTTGATCGCCTCCTGCGAAGCGACGGCACCCGGGCTGATGGCCTGCCTCTGGCCGGTCAGCGTGGTGATGTGGTGGATGTCACCGAAGTTCTGGATGGCACCGCAGGCGATCAGCACCACGGCCGCGACAACGGAGAGCGGGATCAGGATCCGGATGACGCAGCGCACCAGGTCTGCCCAGAAGTTGCCCAGCTCACCGGTTCGTGAGCGGGCGAAGCCACGCACCAGCGCCACCGCGACGGCGATGCCCACGGCCGCCGAGACGAAGTTCTGCACGGCCAGACCCATCGTCTGGGTGACGTGGCTCATGGCCACCTCCCCCGAGTACGACTGCCAGTTCGTGTTGGACACGAAGGAGGCGGCCGTGTTGAACGCCTGGTCCGGGCTGATCGGCTTGAAGCCCAGCGACAGCGGCAGCTTGTCCTGCACCCGCTGGAGCAGGTAGAGGAACAGCACGCTGACGGCGGAGAAGAACAGCACCCCTCGCAGGTAGGCGGGCCAGCGCATCTCCGCGTCCGGGTCGGCGCCCACCGAGCGGTAGATCCACCGCTCGGCGCGCAGGTGCTTCGTGGACTGGAAGACGGCGGCCATGTAGTCGCCGAGGGGACGGTGCACCAATGTGAGCACGCCGATCAGCGCGGTCACGAAGAGCACGTCAGCAAGGACGGGACCCATGTCTGTACTCAGAACCTCTCCGGGAAGATCAGGGCGAGGACGAGATAGCCCAGCAGGGCGACGGCCACGACCAGACCGACGATGTTTTCGGCGGTCACAGCTTCGTCACCCCCTTGGCGACGAGAGCCACCAGCGCGAACACCGCGACCGTGATGGCGACGAAGGCCAGATCGGCCATCGTGAACTCCTGAGAGATTCGGGGGCGGAACAAGGACGATTAGAGGAAACCGCGGTTCTGGCCGGATCCGGTCGTCCGTTGACGGCCCTCTTACGGCAGGCCCGTCGACCTTGACGGAGCCCTTACGCCAGTGACCCATACCGGCCGGCAGCCCTGGCGTGTGAGCGACACCGAGGACCGCGTGGTCCTTATCAGAACGGCGTCAAAATGATTTGTTCGCGTCCTCAGCGTCTCTGACGTCACTGGTATGGAACGCGGTGATCTCCTCGAAGTCCCCACCGCGGTACAGGCAGGGGGCACGCGGGACGACCTGGAGGCCGTCGAGCATCGCCTCGGTGTGCGGGCGGCCTTGGCACTCCACGAAGCCGACCGCCACGTCCGCCCCGCGCGAGGCACGGCGGTGCCCTTCGTCGAGCATCCGGTAGGTCTTGCCGACCCCGGGGGCCGCGCCGAGGTAGACCTTCAGTCGTCCGGGCCGTACGTCACTCATCGCCGCCGACGCGCTCCGCTCACTGGATCAACTCCCCCATGATGAAGGGGCTGCTCCTAAGAAGGCCTCTCCCGGAGCCGTGCGGGACGCCTCTTAGCGCTTCCTTGGCGTCGATACCGATCGCCTTGACACTGCTTTGACGTGACCTGGGCCGATAAGGTGAGAGCGGTGTGCCGGGAAGTCTGGTCGGCGGGGGGTCGGGGCGGCTCCCCTTTTTCAGCCCAGGGGGACACGGCATGCGGAGCGTCGGGACGGTTCTCGTGTTGGTCGTTCTGGCCACCTTGGTGGCGACCTTCGCGCGCCGGTGGCGCATCCCAGCCCCCTCCCTGCTGGTGGTGGCCGGTCTTGCCGTCGCGCTCCTGCCGGGCACTCCCGAGATCCAGATCAGCCCCGAGATCATCGGGCTGGTGGTGCTGCCGCCTCTGCTGTACGCGAGCGCGGAGGACATGCCGTGGCGCGAGCTGCGGGCGGTGTGGAAGCCGGTCGGGATCCTCGCGATCGGTCTGGTCCTGGCGTCGGCGGCAGCTGTCGCTGTGGTGGCGGCGTGTGTGACGCCGCTGTCCTGGCAGATGGCGTTCGTGCTGGGCGCGGTGCTGGCCAGCACCGACCCGGTCGCGGTGACCGCGCTCGGACGCAGGCTCGCCCTCCCACCCCGGGTGCAGGTCCTGGTCCAGGCGGAGAGCCTGTTCAACGACGCCACCTCCCTGGTGCTGGTCCGGGTGGCGGCGGGTATCGCGATCGCGTCGGCGGCCGCGAACTGGGGTGCGGCCGGCGGTCAGTTCCTGCTGCTGGCCGGAGGCGGCACGGTGATCGGGGCGGCGGTCGCCGGAGTGATCATGTTGATCCGCCGCCGTACTGAGGACCCGGTGCTGGAGACGGTGATCGCGCTGGTCACCCCGTATGCCTCCTATCTCCTGGCGGAGGCCGCGCACACCTCCGGAGTGACCTCGTGCGTGGTCGCCGGGGTGATCCTGGGCGGCCGGGGCGACCGGCTCACCAACGCCCGCATACGGCTCCAACTGCACGCCGTGTACGGCACGGTCGTGTTCCTCCTGGAGAGCGTGGTGTTCAGCCTCATCGGGCTGGCCCTCCCGGCCGAGGTACGGGCGCTGGCCGACGGCGACCGCACCTGGCCGCTGTACGCCCTCGCCGTCGCAGCCACGCTCATCGCCGTGCGGATGCTGTGGCTCGCGCCGCTGTCCGCGATCGTGCAGCGCAAGGGCGGCATCCACCCGCCGAACTGGCGGCTCCCGATGGTCCTCACCTGGGCCGGCACGCGCGGCGTGATGCCGCTGGCCGCTGCCCTTTCCCTCCCCGAGGTCACCAGGAGCGGCAGCACGCTGACCGACCGGCCCCTCGTCCTCGTGCTCACCACCTCCGTGGTCGTGGTCACCCTGGTCGTCCAGGGCTTCACCCTCGCGCCCGTGGTTCGTGCCTCCGGCATCGCCCTGGAACAGGCCCACACCGAACGCGAGGAGACCGAGGCCCGCTCCCATTTGGCCCGAGCGGGGCTGGCCCGGCTTGAGGAGCTGGCCGAGTTGGAGGCCGTCTCCGACATCGTGCTCGACCGGCTCCGTCGCGGTCTGAACGCCCGCCTGGAGGACGCCCGAGACCACCTCGCCGAGAACAACGGCACCGCCGCGGCCACCGAGTCGGCCGATCTCGCCTACCGCCAGCTCCGCCGCGACCTGATCGCCGTGGAGACGGAGGAACTGCAGTGTCTGTACGAGGCCCACCGCATCAGCGACACCACCCGCCGCCGCCTCCAGCGCTCCCTCGACCTGGAAGAAGCCCGGCTCACGGATGCCTGAGCGACTTTTCCTCCTTGCGTCACCGATGACCGCTGAGCGGAATTCCGTCAGCCTGGGCGCAGCCACAGGACGGTGAGCAGCATGTTCAGCCACCTCTGTCTCGTCCGGACGGCTTTCTGATGGCGAACCGGCTTTGTTCGACGGCACTTTGACGGCGACCCGCGCCGCGCCGTACGAGTGCCGCAAATTCCCTGGGCGCCGTGCCGGTCGGAGCGGCGAGCGGGATTGGATTCACTGTCGGCCGCCGCTGGGGCCACGGACGTCAGCGGCCGCTCACGAGGAGCGGAGTCCCCACTTCGCGGTGACGCGAAGGCGGCCCGGTGCGTGTCCGAGGGGACGCGCACGCGCGCAGGACGCCTGCCGTCGCCTCATCGCCGGCGTTCGTGCGCCACCGTGCGGGGCCGGGGCCCCGGCCCCGCACGGTGGCGGCCACAGTCCCTGTCCACGGTCAAGGCACGAAGGTGTCCATGTTTCCCGCTGCCCCGGAGCAGGCCCCCTTCTCACGCCCCGAACGCGCGCCCCGGCCCAGGGCGGAGGGAAGTGCGAGGCGGCGCGCCCCGAGCGGGCTGTTCGAACCCGCCCCGCTCGTCCGCTCCTTCCCCGAGGCGCCGCGCAAGCTCCACCCGCGCGTTCTGGCGCGGAACCCGGTGCTGTTCGTCGTGTCCGTCGGCGCGGTCCTCACCACGCTGTCGGCGTTACTGCATCCAGCCATGTTCACCTGGATCATCAGTCTCTGGCTGACGGTCGTCTTCGCCAACCTTGCCGAGGCCGTCGCCGAGGACCGCGGCAAGGCATGGGCCGAGTCGCTGCGCAGGGCCCGCACGGACACGGTGGCGCTGCGGCCGGACCACTGGAACTACGGCACGACCTGGCGACCGCCCGCACGGAGGCGGGTGGCGGCGGCAGTGGTGTCAGGGGCGGCACAACGGTCCTGTCCGACCGCATCGTCTTCCTTCTGGTCGTGGTCACGCTCCAGCCGGTGAGAGAGTATGCCGCCTTAACGGAAACTTGACGCGCTCCGTGAGATCGCTCACGGGCCCGTGGGCCGCTCTCTGCTTAGCTGATGCCGCCATCCGTGGGATGGCCGGACCCCGACCGAGCCGCTGAGCCGCACACCTGGAGAGCACGTCGATGGCCACCACCGAACACCCGCCGCCGAGCCGACTGCGGACGTGGATGCTGGAGGGTCTGGCCGACCGGGCGGGACACCAGCAGGGGCCGTACGCCGAGGCGGGTGCGCCGCACGCGGGGCAGCGCTGGTGGCGGGTGATGTGCCTGACCGGTGTCGACTACTTCTCCACTCTCGGCTACCAGCCCGGGATCGCCGCCCTGGCGGCCGGACTGTTGTCCCCGGTGGCTACCGTCGTGCTCGTCGTGGTCACCCTCTTCGGCGTTCTGCCGGTCTACCGCCGGGTGGCCGCGGAGAGCCCGCGGGGTGAGGGCTCGATCGCGATGCTGGAGAGGCTGCTCTCCTTCTGGAAGGGCAAGCTGTTCGTCCTGGCCCTGCTCGGTTTCGCCGCCACCGATTTCGTCATCACCATCACCCTGTCCGCGGCCGACGCCTCCACCCACCTGGTGGAGAACCCGCATCTGAACAGCCTGCTGCACAACCAGCAGATGCTGGTCACGCTGTTCCTCGTCGCCCTGCTGGGCGCGGTGTTCCTCAAGGGCTTCATGGAGGCGATCGGCGTCGCGGTCGTTCTGGTGGTGGCGTACCTGGGCCTGAACGCGGTCGTGGTGGCCGTCGGGCTGTGGCACGTGTTCACCGCGGGCCACGTGGTCACCGACTGGACCCACGGTCTGACCGCCGAGCACGGGAACGTCTTCGCCATGATCGGCGTCTCTCTGCTGGTCTTCCCGAAGCTGGCCCTCGGCGTCTCCGGCTTCGAGACCGGCGTCGCGGTCATGCCGCACATCCAGGGAGACCCGGACGACACCGAGGAGAACCCCAAGGGCCGGGTCCGGGACACAAGGAAGCTGCTGACCACCGCTGCGGTGATCATGAGCATCTACCTGATCCTCACCAGCTTCATCACCACCGTGCTCATCCCGGCGAAGGAGTTCGAGACGGGCGGCCAGGCCAACGGACGCGCGCTGGCCTACATGGCGCACGAATACCTCGGCGGCACCTTCGGCACGATCTACGACCTCTCCACCATCGCCATCCTGTGGTTCGCCGGCGCCTCCGCCATGGCCGGCCTGCTCAACCTCATGCCCCGCTATCTGCCGCGCTACGGCATGGCCCCGCAGTGGGCGCGTGCCGTGCGCCCCATGGTGATCGTCTTCACTCTGATCTCCTTCCTGATCACCTGGCTCTTCGACGCCAGTGTCGATGCGCAGGGCGGCGCCTACGCCACGGGTGTGCTGGTCCTGATGTCCTCGGCCTCGATCGCGGTGGCCATCGCCGCTCACCGTGCCGGAGAACGTGGGTGGCTCATCGGCTTCTCGGTGGTGACCGCGGTGCTGCTCTATGTCACCGGCGCCAACGTCGTCGAGCGCCCGGACGGTGTGAAGATCGGTGCCTGCTTCATCGCCGCCATCATCCTCGTCTCGATGCTGTCCCGGCTGGCCCGTGCCTTCGAGCTGCGCGTCACGCAGGTCGAACTGGACCCCGTGGCGGAACGATTCATCCGGGACATGGCCAGCCGCAAGCTCCGCTTCATCGCCAACGAGCCGGACCAGCGCGACAAGGCTGAGTACCGCGACAAGATCGAGCAGATCCGCGCCGACAACGACATGCCCGAGCAGGAGGACTTCGTCTTCGTCGAGGTCACGGTCAGCGACCCCTCCGAGTTCGAGGAGGAGAGCCTCACTGTCCGCGGTGAGGTTCTGCACGACAGCTACCGCGTGTTGACCATGGAGTCCTCCTCCATCTCCAATGCCCTGGCCGCCCTCGTCCTGCACGCCCGGGACATGACCGGCTGCACCCCGCACATCTACTTCGAGTGGACCGAGGGCAACCCCTTCGCCAACTTCCTGCGCTTCTTCCTCTTCGGCCAGGGCGAGGTCGCCCCGGTCACCCGAGAGGTCCTGCGCGAGGCCGAGCCGAACCGGGAACGCCGCCCGCGTGTGCATACCGGCTGAGGACCGCCGTCGGCGACCCCGTCAGGGGCCCGTCAACATTCGCCGTACGGCGTCAGGAGCCCGTAAGCAGTGGTCGCCGCACCGGGTGCGGGCACCTGTGGGCATGCAGCTTCCGCCGAGCGACGCCTCCCGCTGCTCGGTCATACCGCCTCAGCTGGACTTGGGCCGGACTGCACGCTCGCTCCCACTTGCTGTGGTGTGTTCGGGCATCGCGGTGACGTCGGGGGGCAGGTGTGCCATAGTGAACGACGCCCTTGACCTGCAAAAAGCAGGCAGGGAGCCGTCTTCTAGGAGTGCTGAATGCTGCGCACCATGTTCAAGTCCAAGATCCACCGTGCCACCGTCACCCAGGCCGACCTGCACTACGTGGGATCGGTGACGATCGACGCCGAGTTGCTCGACGCGGCCGATCTGCTGCCCGGGGAGCTCGTGCACATCGTGGACATCACGAACGGCGCGCGGCTGGAGACGTACGTCATCGAGGGGGAGCGGGGTTCCGGGGTCATCGGGATCAACGGGGCGGCCGCGCATCTCGTGCACCCCGGGGATCTGGTCATCATCATCAGTTACGCGCAGGTCAGTGATGTCGAGGCGCGGGAGCTGAAGCCTCGGGTGGTGCATGTCGACGCAGGCAACCGGATCGTGGCCCTCGGTGCCGATCCGTCCGAGCCGGTACCGGGGTCCGAGCAGCGGCGCAGCCCGCAGGCCGCGACGGCCTGAACCCGGGCGGCCCGTCCGGCCGCCGCTCCCGGGTGAGTGGCCGGGCGGTGATCGGGTAGGCGGGGGAGGAGTCCAGAGGCGACGTCCAGTGTCATCGACCGCGGAGGACATGATGACGAACCCGCACCCCGACCCCACCCCACCGGGCACACCTCCCATCCCGGAGCCGCCCCCGGTCCCGGACCCCTATCCCAGCCCGGTACCGCCTCCGGAGCCCGGACCGGGTCCCGGGCCGACGCCGCCTCCACCCGGACCGGGTCCGCAGCCGACCCCACCACCTGGTCCCGGCCCGACGCCACCCGTGCCCGGCCCTCCGGAGCCGTCCCCTTCCCCGATCCCGCCGGGCCCGGAACCCGTACCGAGCCCCGAACCGGGCCCACCCCTGACCACCTGAGGCGGGGTCCCGCGAAAACGTGACCCCGAGGGGAGCGGGGAACCGCGCGACCGGCCACGGCGAAGCCGCGGCCGCTCGACGGGGGTTTCCCGCACCCCTCGGGCCGCGCCCGGCAATGGCGACTGCCGCCGCGCCGGGAACGGGGTGCCACGCCCCCCCCGGGCGGCCCCGTGCCCTTGGGGCACAGGGGCCTGCCGGTCCCCTACGCCGAGACCTCGGTCCGGTCCCCGCCCCACAACGTGTGGAACGTGCCCTCCCGGTCCACCCTCCGGTACGTGTGCGCCCCGAAGAAGTCGCGCTGCCCCTGCGTGAGCGCAGCCGGCAGCCTGGGGGCGCGCAGTCCGTCGTAGTAGGACAGGGCCGCCGCGAAGCCCGGGGTCGGGACGCCCTGCCGTACCGCCGTGGCGAGCACCTCGCGCCAGTCGTCCTGGGCGGCCGCGATCTCCCGGGCGAACGTCTCGTCGGACAGCAGGCTCGGCAGGTCGGGGCGGGCGTCGTACGCGGCGCGGATCCGGTCGAGGAACGCCGCGCGGATGATGCAGCCGGCCCGCCAGATCGCGGAGACGGCGCCCTGGTCGATGTCCCAGCCGTACTCCTCGCCGCCCGCCGCGATCTCGTGGAAGCCCTGTGTGTACGACACGATCTTGGAGGCGTACAGCGCCTGTTCCACCCGGTCCGCGAAGGCCGCCGCCTCCGCACCGCTCAGCGGCGCCGGCTGGGGACCGGCGAGATGGCGGGAGGCCGCCCGCAGTGCGGCGTGGCCGGACAGCGAGCGGGCGAAGACCGCCTCCGCGATGCCGGAGACCGGGACGCCGAGGTCGAGCGCGATCTGGACGGTCCAGCGGCCCGTGCCCTTCTGCTCGGCCTGGTCCACCACCACGTCCACGAACGGCTTGCCGGTCGCCGCGTCCACGTGGGACAGCACCTCGGCGGTGATCTCGATCAGATAGGAGTCCAGCCGCCCGGTGTTCCAGGTGCGGAAGATGTCCGCGACCTGCGCCGGCGCGTAGCCCGCCACGTCCCGCAGCAGCTGGTACGCCTCGCCGATGAGCTGCATGTCGGCGTACTCGATGCCGTTGTGCACCATCTTCACGAAGTGCCCGGCGCCGTCCGGGCCGACATGGGTCACACAGGGCGCGCCGTCCTTCGCCTTGGCGGAGATCTTCTCCAGCATCGGGCCCAGCGAGGCGTACGACTCCTTCGACCCGCCCGGCATGATGCTCGGCCCGTGCAGCGCGCCCTCCTCTCCGCCCGAGATGCCGGTGCCGACGAAGTGGATGCCCTGCTCGCGCAGCTCCCGTTCCCGGCGCCGGGTGTCCGCGAAGTGCGCGTTGCCCCCGTCGATGATCATGTCGCCGGGCTCCAGGAGCGGTGCGAACTCCTTGATCACCGCGTCCGTGGGGTCACCGGCCTTGACCATGATCATCAGGCGGCGCGGACGCTCCAGGGCGGCCACGAACTCCTCGGCGGTCTCGGTCGCGACGAAGTCGCCCTCCTGCCCGAACTCCTTCACCAGGTCCCGCGTCCGCGACGCCGTACGGTTGTGCACGGCGACCGTGTAGCCGTTGCGCGCGAAGTTCCGGGCGAGATTGCGGCCCATGACCGCGAGGCCGGTGACGCCGATCTGCGCTGAACTGCTCATACCGCCTGCTCCCTGATCGCCTCGTGAGTGCGGCCCCGTCGCTACGGGTCCCCGCCCATCCTGTCGTGCCCCCCGGGCGAGCGCACATCAGACTCGCCATCCCCGGGAGCGAGGTGTCGGACGCGTCCCCGCCGGTCCGGGGAGAGACGAGCCGACGGCCTTGCGATCATGGCCAGTTGACGCCCATGGACGGCCGAAACGCCGTCTTGTCGTGGCATGTTCGCGGCGCATAGCTTTGCCCCTCCTGACGCATGAGGGGACATCGCACATGGCCCTAAGCGGCCGGCACCGCCGGTACCAGCCGAACAGGATCAACCGCGCCTCGCTCACGGTCACGGCGGGCGGCGCGGGCCTCGCGCTCCCGCTGATCGCCGCGGGCACGGCCGCCGGCACGGCCACCGGGGCGGACGCCCGCACCGGCGGCGAGGCCGGCTCCCACGCGGGCCCGTCGGCCGGGGCCCGGGACGCCGAGCCCGGTGGGGTCCTCGACGCCTCCGCCCATGATGTGCGCCCCCAGACCACGCCCCAGTCCCGGGCCGGCCGCACCACGATGTACACGGTGGTCCACGGCGACACCCTCTCCGGCATCGCCGACGAGCACCGTGTCCAGGGCGGCTGGCGGGAGCTCTACGCCGCCAACCGTGCCACCGTCGGCGCCGACCCCGACCTGATCCTGCCGGGCGAACGGCTCGGCCTGCGCCCCGCGAAGGCGTCCCCCGGATCAGCCGAGGCCCCGACTGCGTCCGGGGCCACCAAGGCGCCGACGTCCACGAAGGCGGCCGCCGGGACCGCCGGGGCCACGACCGGGAAGACGGTTTCACACCCGGCGAAGCCGAAGGTCCACCATCGGGCCGAGAGCGGCGAAAGCGGCAAGAACGCCAAGAGTGGCGAGAGTTCGACGGGTGGGACGAGTACGCACGGCGTCGTCGCCCCGGTCCACGCGGCCATCGGAACCGGGTACCGGGCGGCCGGCCCGCACTGGTCGAAGGGGTACCACACCGGCGTCGACTTCCTCGTGCCGACCGGAACCGCCGTGCGCGCCGCCGAGGCGGGGGAGGTGGTGGCCGCGGGCTGGGGCGGCTCCTACGGGTACCAGGTGGTGATCCGGCACGCCGACGGGCACTACACCCAGTACGGTCATCTGTCGGCCATCTCCGTGCGGGTCGGCCGGTACGTCGCCGCGGGCAGCCGGATCGCCCGCTCCGGGGCGACCGGCAACGTCACCGGCCCCCATCTGCACTTCGAGGTGCGCACGGGCCCCGGCTTCGGCACGGACGTCGACCCGCTGGCCTACCTCCGGGCCCACGGCGTCAGGATCTGACCCGCGGCCGCCGGTGCGGGACGGTCCGGCGGGCGTACGGCGCCGCCGGCGCGCGCTCCCCGGAGGGTACGGGCCCGCCCGCGTCCTGTCGGGCGGTGTCGCCCGCCGGGACGAGCAGTTCCCGCAGGCCCGGTGCCCTGAGTCCGTCCGCGTCCGCGGGACCTCGTGCGTTCTCGCCGTCGGCCCGCTGCCGCGGCACCGAGGGGGACCGCCCCGCGGGGGTCCGGCCCCCGGCGGCGGCCGACGGCTCCGGGGCCGGAGCCCCCGTCTCCTCCATCCGCTCCGTCGTCAGCATGATCAGCCCGCCGGCCGCCAGCACCGCGCACCCCAGGGCGAGCAGGGTGCCCGTCGTGCCGTGGCGGAAGGTCTCGCCGAACATGAGGATGCCGACGACGGCGGCCAGTACCGGGTTGACCACGGTCGCCGTGGCGAGCGGCGCGGCCAGGCCGCCGCCCCCGTAGGAAGCCTGGGACAGCAGGACGCCGGCCACCGAGAACACGACGATCAGCGCCAGCGAGAAGAGGGTGCCGGAGGAGTCCAGGTCGCCGTCCCAGCCGACGGTGACGGACTTGGTGAACACCGAGGACATGCCGAACGCGGTGCCGGCCGCCGTCGCGATCAGCACACTGCGCACCGCGGGGTGCCGGTGGGCGGCCCGGCCCGCGCACATCAGCGCCACCACCGCGCCGCCGGTGACCACCGCGACGGCCAGCCGCTGGGCGGCGTCGAGCGCGTGGTCCTGGGAGGAGCCGACCAGGGAGAGCAGCCCGGCGAGCCCGACGGTGGCCATCACGGCGCCCCGCCAGGCGGCCGCCCCGGCCCGGCGGCCGACGCACAGCGCGGCCAGGGGCAGGGCGAAGACGATGGTCAGCGCGCCGAGCGGCTGGACGATGCTGAGCGGGCCGTAGGCCAGTGCCACCACGTGCAGCAGCCCACCGAGACCGTTGAGCGCGAGCGCGCCCCACCAACCGGGCCTGCGCAGCGGCAGGTACGCGGTGCCGGGCGACGTCACGGCGACGCGCTCCTGCACGATGGCGCCGCCCGCGTAGCCGAGGGCGGACACCAGCGACAGCAGCACGGACAGCGCGAGGGCGCTCATCGGCCTCTCCCGCTCATCGGTGTCTCCTGTGCGTGCGGCGAGGGTCCTGGGCCCGGCGCGGCCTTCGGTCGGCTTCCATGGTCAGCACTCTGCCCGCTGGCGCCCTTCCCGTCGTCGTCCCTGAGCACGCAATGCGTCCTACTCCCGATGGAGTACACCGGTTCGGTGATCATCCCTGAGATGGGTTACCCAGGGGGAGCCCCCGGACAACCGGTGCGCGAACGGGCCTGGTACGAGTGTCCTCGTGGACCTGGACCCCGAACTCGCCGCCCTCCGCCCGCCGGGCCCCTTCTTCGCCCTGCGCACGGTCCCCTGCGGGGACCCGGCCGGGCTGCCGGCCCTCGCGAGGGCCTATGCCCCTGACGGCCCCGGCGATCCCCTGACCGCACGCGTGGACATCGTCGCCCGGCGTCTGCGCACCCCCGAACCCCGGGTCGCCGCCTCCCTCGCCCAGCAGGGCCTGGCCGCCCGGCTCTGGTCGGTCGCGCTCGGCTGCGCCGTCCTCTACGGCCGGCTGCCGGACCTGCGCCCGAGCCTGCTGCGCTGGGACGTCGAGGCGTCCGCGCCCGACGACCTGTGGCTCACCGAGGTCCGCCGGGGACCAGGGGACGCCGCCGGCACCGCCGCCGCCCTCGCGGACACCGTGCTGCTCGGCCATCTGGAGCCCCTGGGGAAGACCCTGAGGGACCATTACGGGGTGGCGGCCGGGCTGCTGTGGGGCAACGCGGGCTCCGCGCTCGCCGGGGCCGCGCGGGAACTGGAGCGCTGGTCCCGCGCGCAGGGCCGCACCGGCACGGCGGCACGCACCCGCGCCCTCACCGGTGAACTCTTCGGCCACCCCCTGCTGCGGGACACCGGCACCCGCACCGGCACCGCCTTCCGCCGCCGCAGCTGCTGCCTGTACTACCGGGTCCCGGGCGGCGGGGTGTGCGGCGACTGCTGCTTCCCCCGGCCCCCGGCGGCACCGCCCGCCCCAACCGCCGTACCGGACAAGGGAGATCCGCCGGCCGGCTGAGATCCGTACCGCGGGGCGGCAGCCGGGCGTGTTTTCTCACGATCCGTCAAATCACCCTCGCCGCGACGCGTTTACCCTCTCACGCCGCGTAATGCCCGGATTCACGGCATTCGCCCGCCACGATGCAGGCAACGATGTCGAACCTCCGGAGGTCATCCGAGATGAGAGGGACCCGGCGCACACGGCTGTGCCTGGCCTGGGTGATGGCAGCGTCCGCGCTGATCGCCACCCCCGCCGCGGGAGCCGCCGAGCGGACCGACGGCCACCTCACCGACCTGGTGAACCCCTTCATCGGGAGCCAGGACGAGGGGAACACCTTCCCCGGCGCCGCCGTGCCCTTCGGCATGGTGCAGCTCTCGCCCGACACCGGTCACAACACCGGTTACGACTACACCCAGAGCCGGATCCGCGGCTTCTCGCTGGTCCACCTGTCGGGTGTGGGCTGCCGGATCGGCGGCGACCTGCCCGTGCTGCCCACCACCGGCGACGTGGAGCAGACCGACGACGCCAAGTACGCGGCCTCCTTCACGCACGACGACGAGGCGGCGAGCCCCGGCTACTACCGCGTCGGCCTCGGCTCCGGCATCCGCGCCGAGTTGACCGCCTCCGCCCGCACCGGGGTGCAGCGCTACACCTTCCCCGCCACCACCAAGGCCAACGTCCTGCTGAACGCCGCCCAGTCGCTGCACAGGACGAGCGGCGGCAAGGTGGAGATCCTGGACGACCGCACCGTACGCACCGAGATCACCGGGCACGGCTTCTGCCGGGACACCGGGCCGTACACGGTCTACACGATCACCCGTTTCAGCCGGCCCTTCACCGCGTACGGCACCTGGGACGGAGCCACCGTCACCGCGGGCTCGCGCAGCGGGCACGGCGGTGCCTATGTCCGCTTCGACACCACCGGGGACCGCACGGTCGAGGCGACCACCGCGCTGTCGTACGTCGACCCGGCCGGCGCGGCGGGCAATCTGCGGGCCGAGGGCGGCCGGTCGTTCGACACCGTGCGCCGGGCGGCCCGCGAGCGGTGGGAGGCGCGGCTGGCGGGGGTGCGGGTGCGGGGCGGCGGCGACACCCTGCGCCGCACGTTCTACTCCTCGCTGTACCGGTCGTACCTCGCGCCCAACATCGGCGGCGACGCCGACGGCCGCTACTTCGGCTGGGACCGGCGCGTCCACCACGCGAACGGGTTCACGTACTACCAGAACTGGTCGCTCTGGGACACCTACCGCACCCAGGCCCAGCTGCTCGCCCTGCTCGCGCCGCGCGAGGCGCGGGACATGGCCCGCTCGGTGGTGGCGATCGACGAGGACGGCGGCTGGCTGCCCAAGTGGGGGTACGGCCCGGTCGAGACCAACGTGATGAGCGGCGACCCGGTGACCCCGTTCCTGACCACGGCCTATCAGATGGGCCTGCTGAAGGGGTTCGAGGAGCGGGCGTACCGGGCGCTGCGCAAGAACGCGGACGGGGTGCCGCCCGCCGCCAACCCGGGGATCGGGCGCGAGGCCAACGCCGAGTACATCAAGTACGGCTTCGCCCCGTTCGAGAAGGACCGGCCGCCGGCCAAGATGGGCGACTCCGACTACCACCACGGTGCCTCCGTCACCCTGGAGTACGCCCTCGCCGACGCCATGCTCGCCCAGATGGCCCGGGGCCTCGGGCATGACGCCGACGCGGCCCGGTACGCCGCCCGCTCGCGTAACTACCGCACCGTCTTCGACCCCTCGACCGGCTTCTTCCGGGCCCGCGACGCCTCCGGCGCCTTCACCGGCTCCACCGACCCGGCGCTCGGCACCGGCTTCCACGAGGGCACGGCCTGGCAGTACCAGTGGCTGGTCCCGCAGGACCTGGCCGGCATGATCGGCCTGATCGGCGGCAAGCGCGCCGCCGACGACCGCCTCGACTCCTTCTTCGCCTACGACCGGCTGCTCGCCGATCCGGCGAGGACGGCCCGTGAGGTGTGGGTGCACGGCGACGCGTACGCCTACTACAACGCGGCCGTCTACAACCCGATGAACGAGCCCGACCTCATCGCGCCCTACACCTACCTCGCCACCGGCCAGCCCTGGAAGACCACCGACGTCGTGCACGCGGCCCTGACCCTGTTCACCGACGGCCCCACCGGCATGACCGGCAACGACGACCTCGGCACCATGTCCGCCTGGAACGTGCTCTCGTCCATCGGGCTCTTCCCGATCCAGCCGGGCTACGACACCTGGGGCCTGTCCACCCCGGTCTTCGACCGCGTCGACCTGATCCTGGACCGCCGCTACTGGCCGAGCGGCGGCCTGACCATCACCGCGCCCGGCACCTCGGCCGCCGACCGCTACGTCCAGAACGTGCGCGTCGACGGTTCGGCCCACGGGCGGACCTATCTGACGACGCGTGCGCTGCGCTCCCTGCGCTCGCTGGCGTTCACGGTCGGCCCGCGCCCGTCGGAGTGGGGTACGTCGGCCCAGGCGGCGCCCCCGGTACTGAAGTGACCTCAAGCTTCACCCGAGTCCCGCCCCGTTCGGAGGGGCGGGACTTTATCTTTTGTTAACTCAGTGCATATCGATCGAACTTGACCGTAATCGACACTCGGGGATTGACTGAAGCTCCCTTCCGCCGACGCGCGAGGCAAGCCCGATGACCTCCGATCTGCTCGCTCCCCTCGACCTGGCCTTCTGGAACATCGAGTCCGACCGGTACCCGATGCACCTCGGCGCGCTCGGCGTGTTCGGCGCGCACTCGCCCACCGCGGGCGCCCACGCCGCCGACCTGCTCGCCGCCCGCGCCGCCGCGGTCCCCGGCCTCCGCCTGCGCATCCGGGACGTCTGGGGGCCGCTCGCCTTCGGCGGCGCCACCCGCGAGGCGGACCCGGACTTCGATCCGCTGAACCATGTACGGCTGCACGCGCCGGCCGGCGACTTCCACGCGGCCGCCGGACGGCTGATGGAACGTCCGCTGGAGCGGGGCCGGCCGCCCTGGGAGGCGCACGTCCTGCCCGGCGAGGACGGGGTCTCCTTCGCCGTGCTCTTCAAGTTCCACCACGCCCTCGCCGACGGACTGCGCGCGCTCAGACTCGCCGCGGGCGTCCTCGATCCGACGGACCTGCCCGAGCGGCCGGCGCGCCCCGCCGAGCCGCCGCGCCGCGCCCTGCCGGACGTGCGCGAGCTGCCCGGCATGCTCCCCGGCCTGGTCAGGGGTGCCCTCTCCGATGTGGGCCGGGCCCTGGACATCGGGGCCTCCCTCGCCCTGTCCACGCTGCGCATGCGCCCCAGCGACGCGCTCGCCTCCCCGCCCAGCGGCACCCGCCGCACCGCCGGTGTCGTCCTCGACATCGACGATGTGCACCGGGTGCGCAAGACGGCCGGCGGCACCGTCAACGACGTCCTCATCGCGGTCGTCGCCGGAGCGCTGCGCCGCTGGCTCGACGAACGCGGCGACGGCAGCGCGGGGGTGGCGCCGCGCGCCCTGATCCCCGTCTCCCGGCGCCGTCCGCGCACCGCCCAGCCACCCGGCAACCGGCTCTCCGGCTACCTGATACGGCTCCCCGTGGACGAGCCCGACCCGCTCGGCCGGCTCGCCGCCGTGCGCACCGCGATGGTCCGCAACAAGGACGCGGGACCCGACCGGGGCGCCGGCGCGGTCGCGCTGCTCGCCGACCATGTGCCGGCCCTCGGCCACCGGCTCGGCGGCCCGCTCGTCGGCCAGGCCGCGCGGCTGTGGTTCGACATCCTGGTCACGAGCGTGCCGCTGCCCGGAGTGGGGCTGCGGCTCGGCGGCCACCAGCTCAGCGAGGTCTACCCGCTGGCCCCGCTCGCGCCAGGCCAGTCGCTGGCGGTCGCGATCTCGACGTACCGCGGGCGGGTGCACTACGGCCTGGTCGCGGACGCGGCGGCGGTACCGGACCTCGACCGGTTCGCGCGCGCGGTGTCGACGGAGGCGGAGGCGCTGCTGGCGGCGTGCGACTGCTGAGGGGCGGTGCCTCGGCAGGTCGGCCGGGCGCGGTGCGTCACGGGCCCGGCCCTGCCCCGCCGGGCCGGGGCCCGTGACGGGCGTGGCCGGCGCGTTGTGCGGGGCCGCCGGTGCTCGTGGGACAGCCGAGGGCGCCGGGCCGGCCCGGCCCACGCTCCGCACCGGCCACGCCCCCCGCCCCTGCTCCCGCTCCGGCCGGGTTTCGCTTCCCCCTCCCGCGCTCCGTTAAAATTTCGCGTTCGACAGCGGGCGCGAGTCGGAGCGCTGCGCGGGATCAGGGAAACGGCAGCGCGATGACGGTGACAGAAGACGGCCCCATGGCCACGGACCCCATGGCCGCGGAAGAGGTCGTCCACGGCCCGGGGATCGACCCCGAGCGCCTGGCCGTCTGCCTCAGCGTGCTGGAGGAGCTCGACACGATCGACGTCGACCACCCCGACGCGATCCTGGTGCGCCGGGCCACCTCGCACATCTACCGGACGGTCAAGCAGCGCCGCCGCCAGGAGCGCCGGGCCGCCAAGACCGCGCACGACCGCGCGGTCACCGAGGCCACGGCCACCGGCTCCGCCGAGCGCATCGACGACGAGACCGAGGGCATCCTGCCCTCCTCGAAGGTCGAGGAGGGGCGCATCGCGGGCATACTCCAGCGCCCGCGCTCCTGCTACACCTGCAAGACCCGCTACGTCGAGGTCGACTACTTCTACCACCAGCTCTGTCCCCGGTGCGCCCAGCTGAACCGCGCCAAGCGGGACGCCCGCGCCGACCTCGGCGGCAAGCGCGCCCTGCTCACCGGAGGCCGTGCCAAGATCGGCATGTACATCGCGCTGCGGCTGCTGCGCGACGGTGCGCACACGACGATCACCACCCGGTTCCCCAAGGACGCCATCCGCCGCTTCAAGGCGATGGAGGACTCGGCGCAGTGGCTGCACCGCCTGGAGGTCGTCGGCATCGACCTGCGCGACCCGGCGCAGGCCGTGTCCCTGGCCGAGCGGGTCACCGAGGCCGGGCCGCTCGACATACTGATCAACAACGCGACGCAGACCGTGCGCCGGCTGCCCTCGGCGTACGCCGCGCTGGTCGAGGGCGAGAGCGCCCCGCTGCCCGCCGGTGAGCTCCCCGCCCATCATGTGATCGGCGCCTTCAACTCCGGCGCCGTCGACGGCATCGCCGCGCTGCCCGTCGGCGCCGGCGGTCTGGACGCGCAGAAGGTCGCCGACCTCGCGCTGGTCGCGGGCAACGCCAGTGTCGCCCGGCACCTGGACGGGACCGCGATCGACGCGGGCGGCCTGGTCCCGGACGTCGTGGACACCAACACCTGGGTGCAGTCCATCGAGCAGATCTCCCCGGTGGAGCTGCTGGAGACCCAGCTGTGCAACTACACGGCTCCGTTCATCCTGATCAGCATGCTCCGCCCGGCGATGGCCGACGCGGCCCGCAAGGCGGCACGCGGACGGTCGTACGTCGTCAACGTCTCCGCGATGGAGGGGGTGTTCAGCCGCGGCTACAAGGGCGCCGGGCACCCGAACACGAACGCCGCGAAGGCGGCCATGAACATGGTGACGCGGACCAGCGCCCAGGAGATGTTCGACACCGACGGCATCCTCATGACCTCCGTCGACACCGGCTGGATCACCGACGAGCGCCCGCACTACGACAAGCTGCGCCTCGCCGAGGCCGGTTTCCACGCGCCCCTCGACCTGGTCGACGGCGCGGCCCGCGTCTACGACCCGATCGTCCGCGGCGAGGCCGGCGACGACGTGTACGGCGTCTTCCTCAAGGACTACGCGCCCGGCAAGTGGTAGGAGACGCCGCGCACTGATCTCCGGGGTCCTCCCCCCGGAGGTCAGTCGACCGCGTCGAGCCGGCAGCGGCGGGCGGCGACCAGCTCCAGGACCGTGCGCCAGTCCTCCGGAACACCGGCGTCGAACCCCGCAGTAAGGCCCTCCTCGCGGGCCAGCCGCAGGAGATCGTCGTCGGCGGTGTCCGCCTCCCCGCGCACCAGCCGGTACACCCGCTCCCCGAGCAGCGGCCGCACCGCCGCGGCGGCGCGGCGCGCCGAGTCCGCCTCGTCCCCCGGGGCCGGTAGCGGCCCGATGCCCTGCACCAGCCCCGCCACCTGGAGCTCCTTGTCTGCGGGGCGGCCACGGCGCAGCAGCGCGGCGGTCCGCAGCGCGTGCTGGGTCCGTCCGGCGTGCAGCAGGTCCATCAGCTCCTCGACGCTGCGCAGCTCCATGCGTCGGTCCTTCCGCGAGAGGGCCGTGTCGGGCGCCAGCAGATCATGGGGAGCTTGCGGCCCGGCCAACGGCATCTGAACGGCGCCGCGAACGGCGTGTACGCCGAACGGGTGATACGGAGCGTCGCGCCCGCGATGCGCTTTGTTATGTATAGCTGCATATTGGACGGTATTGGGTTGCCGTTCGAAACGCGATAGTTACCCCTTGTTTGCACTCCCTATCGAGCGGCAGTCCGCTCATTTGGTTAATCTGGGATGGACGGACAGCGAAAAGGGGTCCCACCCACACCCATTTCGTCCGTCGGGAGCGTGCCCGAGATCATCGGTCCGCACCGCCCGAAGTACCGGCGCCACCGCGTCCGAACTGGCCTTCCATCCAGACCCGAGCGGGCGGCGAGCGCCGGAGCGCAGATTGTCCGGTACGCCCCGAGGGTGACCCGACACATAAGGAGTGCGCGGTGACACCGGAGAAGACGAAACGCGAGCAAAGCCCCGAAGAGTACCCGGAGCGTCCGGGCCGCCGGCCCGGAGAACTCGGCAGTCTCGACGTGTGGGCCCGGTCCGCCCCCATCCGCCTCGCGGGCTACGAGGAGGACCTCGCCGAGCCCCATATCCTGCCGAGCGTCGACTGACCCCCTCCGTTCGCGATCGCCGCCCCGTACGGGCGTGACGAAGGAGTCCCGCCCGCGCCGACCGACCGGTGCGGCCGTTCCCGGCGACCGGCCGCGGATCCGGCCCCGCCGCCACGGCCCGGCCCGCCCGACACGCACAAGTCGCCCGCCACCCCCGGGATTTCCCGCGCGCCCGCCGCACGCGGGCGGATAGTCTCGGCGCCGCCGGTATCGACGGGGAGGGGCGGGACGTGCGGGAGCGGGACTGGACCGGGCAGGCGGGGGAGCTTTTCGAGGCGGCGATGTTCCGGGGGGACACCGGCGCGCTGGAGCGGTCCGACGACGTACTGGACGCGGTCGAGGCGCCGCTCGCCCTCGCGCGGGGCAAGGTGCTGCACCTCCGCTTCCTGGGCGACCGCGTCGAGCGGCCAGGGGAACTGGAGCTGTTCGAGCGCGCCGCCGAGCTGTACCGGCGCCTCGGGGACGGCCCCGGGGAGGCGGACGCGCTGTTCTGGATCGGCTGCTGCCACCAGGTGGTGAAGGGGGACGGCCCGGCCGGCGTGCCGTACTTCGAGCGGTCGTACGCCCTTGCGCGGGACGCCGGAGACCGCAGGACGATGTCCTACGCCGTGCGGCATCTCGGCTTCGCAGACAAGGACGCCGGGCGCTTCGAGCGGGCCCGGGAGCGGCTGACCGAATCCGTGGCGCTGCGCCGGGAGATCGGCTTCCCGGCCGGCGAGGCGGCCGGGCTGGTGGCGCTCGGCTACCTCGCCGCCGAGACCGGGGACCGGGCGACCGCGTTCGGACACCTGGACGAGGCCGGGAGGGTCGCCGGGAGCTGCGGCGCCAAGACGGTGACGGAGTGGGTCCAGGAGGCCCGGCGGCTCATCGGGGAGCGGGGCTGAGGGGAGCGGAGGAGCGGGAGCCGCGCAAGGCCGGGGCACGCGTCATACGCCGGTGCCCGGTGCCTTGCGCCGCCGTGATGCCTCAGTCGCCCAGCGGTGCCGTACGACGCCACGGGAGCGAGCGCTCCAGTTCCTCGGCCAGGTCCAGCAGGACGGCCTCCGTGCCGGGGCGGCCGACCAGTTGGACGGCGGCGGGGGCGCCCGAGGGGAGGGCGCCGACGGGGACGGACATCGCCGGCCAGCCGGTCAGGTTCCAGGGCGGGGTGAAGGGCGAGTAGGCCGAGTCGGCGAGCACGTTCCGCAGCCAGCCGCGTTCGTGCCAGGGCCCGGCGGCGGGGGCGCGGCGGGCCAGCGCCGGGGTGAGCAGGACGTCGTGCTCGGTGAGGAACGGGGTCAGCCGGGCGCGCAGGCGTTCGCGTTCGGTGCCGGTGCGCACCGAGCCGACGAAGCGCCGGCCGATCGCCGCGTGCACCCGGGTGCGCCGGGCCAGCCGCGACGCGTCCAGACCCTCGGCGTCCACCGCCGTACCCGCCGTCCAGTGCTTGAGCGCGCTCACACCCATCGTCAGGGGGTACGGCGGTTCCGCCCGGCGCACCCGGTGACCCGCCCGCGCCAGCGCTCCCGCCGCCTGCCGGACCGCGCTCGTGTACGGGCGGCCGACGCCGGCCAGGGGGAGCGGATTGCGCAGGGCCACGGCGATCGTGCGCCGCGCGGGCTCCGCGGTGGCGGGGAAGTCCCGGCCGGCCAGGACGCCCAGCACCAGCCGCAGGTCCTCGACCGTGGTCGCCAGCGGGCCGTTCTCCGACATGCCGAACCAGTCGCCCTTGCCGATCCCCGCCGGCACCACCCCGAAACCCGGCTTCAAGGTGACGAGACCGCAGTTCGCCGCCGGGATGCGCAGGGAGCCCATGCCGTCGTTGCCGAGCGCCACCGGCACGAACCCCGCGGCCACGGCGGCGGCGCTGCCCCCGGAGGAGCCACCCGCCGTGCGCGTGGTGTCCCAGGGGTTGCGCGAGGTGCCGTACGGGCCCTCGGTCGTGCCGAAGACGCACAGCTCGGGCACGTTCGTCAGGCCCACGACCACCGCGCCCGCCGCCCGCAGCCGCGCCACCGTGACATGGTCCTCGGCCGCCGGGGTGTCCGGGGTCGCGGCGGAGCCGTCGCGGTGGGCCTCGCCGCGCACCGCCAGATTGTCCTTCACCGCCACCGGCACGCCCGCGAGCGGCAGTTCGGCGAGATCGGCGCGCGAGGCCACCTCGTCCGCCTCGGCGAGCGCAGCCCGCGTCCGTACGGTGCGGAACGCCTCGATCCGCCCGTCGTAGCGTTCGATCCGTGCCAGGTGCTCCGCCACCACCTCCCGTGGCGTCACCCGCTTCTCCCGCACGGCGGCGGCTGTCTCGGCGGCACTCCGCCCGGCCCGGTTCCCCACGGCACTCCTCGGTCACTCGTCGCCTACTCGCCAGTACGCACAGGTGCGCACGGAGAACTGTGCCCCGTCGGGCGCGGTACGTCGAGGGTCCGCCGGCGCCGCCCCCGCGCGGGCCCTGAATCACCCTTGCGGCGGCGCCGGTTCCGCCAGCCGGTCCAGGACGCGGCGGGTGCCGGGATGCCCGCCCGTCCCCGCCCGGTACACCGCGTGCACGCCGCGGTGCACGGGCTCCCGCAACGGATGCACGCTCAGGCCGGGCGGGACGGGCGCCGGCAGCGCGAGGCGGGGCACCAGGGCGACCCCGGCGCGCCGGGCGGCCAGTGCGCACAGCACCGCGAAGTCGCTGGCCACGGCGACCGCCCTGGGCACGAACCCGGCCGCCCCGCAGGCCCGCCCGGCCATCTCGTGGCAGGCGGTGTCCGGCCCCGGCAGCAGCCAGGGGGCGTCCGCGAACGCGGTCAGGTCGGCCGGGGTCCCGGCGGCCAGTGCGCGCTCCTCGGCCTCGGCCCGGTGCAGCACCAGGAACACCGGCTCCCGGAACAGGTCCCGGCGCTCACAGCCGGCCGGCAGCGGCCTGGGCAGCAGGCTGTAGGAGTGGGTGATCGCGAGATCGACCTCACGGCGGGCCAGCGCCGCCTCGGCCGGGTCGGGCTCGTGCTCGACCAGCTCGATGAGCGGCGCCCCGGGATCGTCCGGGCCGTCCGAACCGGCGGGGCCGTCCGGGTCGGGCCACAGCCCCGGCAGCAGCGCCCGCGCCACCGAGGGGAACGCGGCGATCCGCACCAGGGCGCGCTCGCCCCGGCGCAGCGCCGCGATGTCCGACTCGGCGGCCGCGAGCGTGCCCAGCACCACCGCGGCATGCTCCACCAGCCGCCGGCCCGCCTCGGTCAGCCGCAGCGTACGGCCCCGCTTCTCCAGCAGCGGCAGCCCGGCCTCCCGTTCGAGCGCCGCGAGCTGCTGGGACACCGCGGGACCGGTGAGGTGCAGCGCCTCGGCGGTCGCCGTCACGGTCCCGCGCGCCGCGAACTCGGCGAGCACCCGGAGTCTGCGCACCTCCAGCAAGAAGCCCACCTATCGGATCGACGAAGAAAGAGTAAATAGATCTTTTCGATTCTACGGCGCACAGTCGAAGTCGTGAAGCCCGACAAGATCTTCCTCGCCCTGGCCGCCACGGTGCTGCTGTGGGCCTCCGCCTTCCCCGCGATCCGGGTCGCCCTGCGCGGCTACGGCTTTGCCGACCTGTCCTTCCTGCGCCTGGCGGCCGCCTCGCTCGTCCTGGCCGCCGCGGCACTCCTGACGGGGGTACGCAGGCCCGCCCGCCGAGATCTGCCTCGCATCGTCCTCGTCGGTGCCCTCGGCATGAGTGCCTACCAACTCCTGCTCAACTGGGGTGAGTCGCGGGTACCGGCCGGCACCGCGAGCATGATCGTGGCCGTCGCCCCGGCGCTCAGCGCCCTGTTCGCGGCCGTCCTCTTCCGCGAGCGGCTCAGTCCGGCCGGGGTCGCCGGGTCCGCCGTGGCACTCGCCGGGGCGGCCGTGATCGCGGCAGCCGGCGGCGACACCGGATACACCGCCGCCGCCTGGGCGGTCGTGGCCGCCGCCGCGGTCCAGGCCGCCTACCACCTCGGCGTCAAGCCCCTGCTGCGCGGCTGCACCGGCCTGGAGGTCGCCGCCTACGCGATGTGGGCGGGCACCGCCCTGCTGCTGCCGCTCGCCCCGGGCGCGATCGGCGCCGCCCTGCGCGCCCCCGCCGGGTCGCTGCTCGCCGCGGCCTACCTCGGCGCACTGCCGTCGGCCGCCGGATTCGTCGTCTGGGGCCACGCCGTCGCCCGTCTCACGGTCACCGCCGCGACCGCCGCCCTGTACCTGGTGCCGGCCGCGACCCTCGCCGTCTCCTATATGTGGCTGGGTGAATGCCCGCGGCCCGTCGAACTGCTGGGCGGACTGCTGACCGTCGCCGGGGTGGCGCCGGCCGGACGCGGCCGGGGGCGCGGTCGTACGGCGGCGTCCCCGGCCCGGCGGGCGGCCGCGCCCCGCGTGCGCGCGTGAGCGGCTACGGGCGCTCGGTCGCTCGGGCCAGCCGGGTCGGTGGCAGGTACTCGCGCACGTACGTCCGGTCCCAGCACGCCCCCGTCTCCCGCAGCTCCCGCCAGGAGGTGTAGCGGTAGCGGAAGAGGCGGGCGCGGACGTAGCGGGGCGGGGTGTCCGGCGGGAAGGGGGAGCGGCGCAGCAGCCGCAGCGTGGCGCGGTCGTTCTCCAGGAGGCGTTCCACCAGGCCGCCGAACCACTCCCCGGCGTAGGCGGGGGACAGCGCGGCGAACCACATCAGCCAGTCCAGGCGCAGATGGTACGGCGCGAACTGCCGGGGCCAGTGGCGAAGTCGGCCCGGCTTGCCCTTGAACTCGTACTCCCGCCAGTCCGAGTCCTCCCGCGCCACCTCGTCCGAGGTGCCCTCCACGACCACCTCGTAGCGCACCCGGCTGACGCTGCCGAAGGCGCCGTAGGTGTTGACCAGGTGGAGCGGATCGAAGGAGCGGTTCATCACCTGGCGCCGGGAGACCATGTTCACCACCGGGTGATAGCTGAGGAACAGCAGCAGCGCGGCCGTCGCGAGGACCACGATCTCGTACCACAGGGGGGTGGAGGGCGCGGAGGGCGGCGTGGCCGGGAGCCGCAGCGCGGAGACCGCCAGCACGATCGTGATCCAGTTCAGCCAGGAGAAGTTGCCGGAGAGCACCAGCCACAGCTGGGTCACGATCATCAGCGCGGCGGCTGCCGAGGCGATCGGCTGGGGAGTGAACAGCAGGAACGGCACCACGAGTTGGGTGAAGTGGTTGGCGGCGACCTCCACCCGGTGCAGCGGCTTCGGCAGATGGTGGAAGAACCAGCTCAGCGGGCCCGGCATCGGCTGGGTCTCGTGGTGGAAGTAGAGGCAGGTCAGCTTGCGCCAGCAGGCGTCGCCGCGCAGCTTGATCAGTCCGGCGCCGAACTCCACCCGGAACAGGATCCAGCGCAGCAGGAACAGCACCGGCACCGGGGGCGCCACCTCGTCGTTGCCGAGGAACGCGGCCAGGAAGCCGGTCTCCAGCAGCAGCGACTCCCAGCCGAACGCGTACCAGGTCTGGCCCACGTTCACGATCGACAGGTACAGCGCCCACGGCACCAGCCACAGCGCGATCGCCGCCCACAGCGGCAGCAGCGCGTCCACCCCGGCGAGCAGCGCCGCCGACACCGCGCACCCCGCCCACGCCGTGCCCGCGAAGAACCGGTCGGAGTAACGCAGCTGGAACAGGCTCGGTGCCCGCCGGAAGCTGATCCGTGCCACGTACTGCGGGATCGGCAGCATGCCGCGTTCGCCCAGCAGTGCCCGGAACTGGAGGGCGGCCGAGAGGAACGCGACGAGGTACACGGCGGCCAGGGCCCGCTGGAGGACCAGCCGGCTCAGCCAGTAGTCGGGTGCGGTGAACCAGTCCACGACCGCCTCGCCCTCTCGCGCCGGTCCCCCCGAGTTGCCAGCGAAACGGGGGCAAAGCAAATAATAGTGATAATTCACCCACAGTGATGCGGAGTGCACGGTGCGCATACCCACCGGATCCATGGTCATGGCCTGCGTGCTGCTGTCGGTGGCGCTGCTCCTCACCGGGTGTGCGGGCGCCGCCGTCAAAGAGGCCCAACTGGGCGAGGAGGTGTTCCTGCAGCCCGCCGCCGAGCAGGGGCCGAACCCCTTCACCGCCTCCACGGCGAACGGCTCCGCCCGCACCGGCACGCCCCGGTCGGCCGGCACCGGTGGCACCGCGGACGTCAGCGCGCCGCCCGCCGGTCTCGCCGTCGCCCCCCTGGCGGCGGCCCGCGCCCTGTCCGGCGGCACCCCCGGCCTCTACAGCGGCAGCGTCCGCGTCGCCGGCTGCGATGTCGAGCGGCAGATCGACGGACTGACGGCGGACCCCGCCCGGGAGGACGCGTTCGCCCATGTGGCCGGTGTCTCCAGGACGGATCTGCCCGGATACCTGCGCGCCCTGACCCCGGTCCTGCTGCGCGCCGACACCCGCGTCACCAACCACGGCTACCGGGACGGGCAGAATGCCGGTTACCAGGCCGTGCTCCAGGCGGGCACCGCCGTGCTGGTCGACAACCGGGGCGTGCCCCGGGTGCGGTGCGCCTGCGGGAACCCGCTGCGGCCGCCCGAGGAGGCCCGCGGCGGCGTCGGCGCGCGCGGCACCGCCTGGCCGGGCTACCGGCCGAACCAGGTCATCGTGGTGACCCCGGCGACCCAGGCCGTGGACAGCCTCACGCTGCTGGACGCCGGAACGAACACCTGGATCGAACGCCGCGTCGGCCCCGACGTCAGCAACGACCACCTCGTGGCCCCGCCGGCCGTCTCCGAGACCGCGCCCCCGGATCCGGGGCTCACCGGCTTCCCGCACCCGTCCCGGCCGGACACCGGCTCGCCCAGCCCCCGGGAGAGCGGGCCGGACACGGCGGCGGGCGAGATCGGGGGAGCGGTGGCAGCCACCGGGCGGGTGACGGCGGGGCGCGGTGCGGGCCGTGGTGAGCGTGCGGACGATCGTCGTACCCGCGCGGACGGGATCGGCACGGGGACGCGGGAGCGGGGTGCGCGGGCCGTGCGGCAGGGGGTGACCGGTCGGGGGGAGAGCAGGCCGCCGACCGGGTCGCACAGCGCGGAGGCGAGACCGGACGCCGGGACGCACGGCGCCGACTCCGCCGGCGGACAGGGCACGCACGCGGCGGACGCGCGGGTGTCCCCGGCGCCCGACGCGCACGGGACCGCGGGCAGGACCGGGCACGGGACGGGCGCGGGTGACGCGTCCGGCGCCCCGGCCGCGCCCGGCCACGGCACACGGACCTCCGATGCGTCCGGCGCTCCGGTCGTGTCCGGCCGTGGTGCCCGGACTTCCGATGCGTCCGGCGCTCCGGTCGTGTCCGGCCACGGCACACAGACCTCCGACGTGCCCAGCCCCCCGGTCGCGACCGGCGACTCGCCCCGGGCCGTCGACACGTCCGCCACGCCGGCCGCCCCTGACCGGGGCCCCCGGACAGCCGAGGCGTCCGGCGACCCGGCCGCCGACGCCGGCCGCGCCACCCCGGCCGCCGACGCCCGCGGCGCTTCCGCCGCCCCCGAACGGAGCACGCCGGCCTCCACCGCCTCCCCCGAGGCACGCGCCGTACTTCCCTCGGTCCCGCCGGCCTCCTCAGGCCCCTCGGACCCGCCGGCCGCCCCGGAACCCACCCCCAGCGTGTCCTCCGCCGCCCCCACCCTCCGCGACCCCCTCGCCTATCCCCCCGACACCTCCCTCTACGACCCGCCCTCCTTCGGTGATGCCCTCACGCCCAAGGACTCCGACGAGATCGGTCCGGCCAACGTCACGGGGACACCCGCCATGCCCCCGCCCAGCGGCACCGACACGTCGGCGGCTCCCGGTGGTATGCCCGAACCCGGCGGCGGTACCGGGGGAGCCGCCCCCACCCCCGCCGGCCTGCTCGGCGGCTGACCGCGGGCCGGGTCGTGGCCCCGGGACCGGTCGAAGAATCCGGCGAATCCTGGCAAGGTGGGCCCATGGCTGATCGGGGAGCGAGTGCCCTGTCACTCCCGGAGGACTGGCCCGCCCATCCGGACCCGATCCTGGCGCTCAACCACATGGGCACCTTCGACTGGGACCTGGACAAGGGCCTGTTCCACATGGACGCCGAGGCGCACGCGGTCTTCGACCTGCTGCCCGAGGAGTTCGACGGACGCCCCGAATCCCTGGTCCCGCGCGTGCCGCGGAACGAGGCGGCCCGGCTCGACGCCCTGGTGGCCCAGGTCATCAAGGAGGGCGGCGACAACTACGGCGCCTACTTCCGCATCCGCTGCCGCGACGGAACGCCGCGCTGGACCCACACCCAGGGCTACATCCGCCGCGACGCCACCGGGCGGCCCCGCCGGGTCGTCGGCATCGTGCGGGACGCCACCGAGGAACTGGCCGACAGCACGTCCCGCGGCATGCGCGCGGCTCAGGAACTGGCCTTCCGCCAGCAGACCAACATCGTCCAGGTCGTCTCCGCGGCCCTCGCCCACGCCCGTACCGTGCAGGACGTCATCGACGTGCTCAAGGACACCCACGGCATCCGCCGCCTGGGCGCGGCGAGCTTCGTGATGGCCCTGGTGGAGGCCGGGCGGATCCGGCTCGTCGCGGAGGCTCCGGCCGGCAGCTTCGTGCCCGCCACCCAGGTGAACCGGATCGACGAGCCCTACCCCATGAGCGAGGTCGTGCGCACGCTGAGTCCCCGGTTCGTCGAGACACCGGAGGAGTTCGCCGAGGAGTATCCGCTCCTGTGGCCCCAGATCACCCATCTGCGCATCGCCTCCGCCGCCTATCTGCCGCTGATCGCCCAGGGCCGACCGATCGGCGCGATGGGCCTGCTCTACAGCGACCGGCGCGGCTTCTCCGACGAGGAGCGCGGCGTCCTCGTCGCGCTCGGCGGCAGCATCGCGCAGAGCCTTCAGCGGGCCATGTTCTACGAGCAGCAGAAGGACCTGGCCCAGGGCCTCCAGCAGGCCATGCTGCCGCGCACCATCCCGAGCGTGCCGGGCGCCGACATCGCCGTGCGCTACCGTTCGGCCGCGCTCGGCCGGGACATCGGCGGTGACTGGTACGACGTGATCCCGCTGCCCGGCGGCCGGGTCGGCGCGGTCATCGGTGACGTCCAGGGCCATGACACCCACGCGGCGGCCGTGATGGGACAGCTGCGGATCGTGCTGCGCGCCTACGCCGCCGAGGGGCACACCCCGGCCGCCGTGATGGCCCGCGCCTCGGTCTTCCTGCACGAACTCGACACCGACCGCTTCGCCACCTGCCTGTATGCCGAGGCCGACCTGTCCACGGGGGTGGTGCAGATGGTGCGCGCCGGGCACATCGACCCGCTGACGCGCGGGCCCGGCGGGTGCCGGCGGGTCCAGGTGGAGGGCGGACTGCCGCTCGGGCTCTCGGCGGAGTTCGGAGGGCTCGACTATCCCGTCTCCACCCTCGAACTCGACCCGGGCGAGACCCTGTTGCTGTGCACCGACGGGCTGGTCGAACAGCCGGGCGCGGACCTGGACGACGGCATGCGGCGGCTGGCGGAGCAGGTCTGCGACGGGCCCGAGGACGTGGACGATCTCGCCGACCGGCTGATCCGGATGGCCGAGGAGCGCGGCGGTGAGGACGACGTGGCCCTGCTCGTGCTGCGCCGCCGGGAGCCGGAGACCGCGCGGGCCCGCGGCAGGCTCCGGCAGCATGTGGCGCCCGGCGACCCGGAGGCACTCACCCAGGCCCGGCACATGATCAGATCGGCGGTGCGGTCGTGGGGCGCGGGTGAACGCGGGGACGAGATCGAGCTGGCCGCCGACGAGCTGATGACCAATGTCCTGGTGCACACCGAGGGCGCGGCGATCGTCACCCTGCGGTCCCTCGTCGGCGCCGGGCACCGGCTGCGGATCGAGGTGGAGGACTCCTCCAGCGCCCTGCCGCGGCGCCGGGACGCGGGGGAGGAGGGCGTGTCCGGGCGGGGGCTGCTGCTGGTGGACATGCTGGCCGACGACTGGGGCGTGGAGGCGCGGGGCGGCGGCAAGGTGGTGTGGTGCGAGTTCCGGCTGGACGAGGGCTGAGAGACGAGGGGGCTGAGAGACGAGGGCCGAGCGGGTGGGGGCCGACGGGGCGAGAACCCGGCGTGCGAGGGCCGACGGGGTGCGGGCCGGGCGGGTGAGCCGGGGGCGTCGTCGGTGACGGGTGGCACTCTGGACGTATGCCGGAACTGCCCGAGGTGGAAGCGCTGACGGATTTCCTCACCGAGCACCTGGTGGGCCTGCGGGTGGCGCGGGTGCTGCCGGTCGCCGTCAGCGTGCTGAAGACGTACGACCCTCCTGTCACCGCCCTCGAGGGCACCCGGGTGGCCGAGGTGCGCCGGCACGGCAAGTTCCTGGACCTCGCGGCGGACAACGGGCTGCATCTGGTGACGCATCTGGCGCGCGCCGGGTGGCTGCGCTGGCAGGACCGGCTGCCGGACGGACCGCCCAGGCCGGGCAAGGGCCCGCTGGCGCTGCGGGTGGCACTGGAGACCGGCGCGGGCTTCGACCTCACCGAGGCCGGCACGCAGAAACGCCTCGCGGTGTACGTGGTCCGCGATCCGGCGCAGGTACCGGGCATCGCCCGCCTCGGCCCCGACCCGCTCTCCGCCGACTTCGACGAGGCCCGCTTCGCGGCCCTCCTCAGGGGCGAGAGGCGTCAGCTCAAGGGCGCCCTGCGGGACCAGTCCCTGATCGCGGGCGTCGGCAACGCGTACAGCGACGAGATCCTGCACGCGGCGAGGATGTCCCCCTTCAAGCCTGCGGGCTCCCTCACCGCGGAGGAGGCCCACCACCTCTACGAGGCGCTGCGCACCACGCTGACCGAGGCGGTCGAGCGCTCCCGGGGCGTGGCCGCGGGACGCCTGAAGTCCGAGAAGAAGAGCGGTCTGCGCGTCCACGGCCGCACCGGCGAACCCTGCCCGGTCTGCGGCGACACCATCCGCGAGGTCTCCTTCAGCGACTCCTCCCTCCAGTACTGCCCCACCTGCCAGACGGGCGGCAGACCCTTCGCGGACCGAAGACTGTCCCGCCTGCTGAAGTGAGGGGCCGGGGAGCCGCCGTCCCGCGCGGTCCCCGCAGCGGCCGAGCGCGTCCCGCCTCAGAACAGGTGGATCGCCAAGTGGCCCAGTGGCAGACCCAGTTGCCATGCCGGAGTCCACACCTTCGGGCCGTCGTCCTCGTCGGCCGGAGTGCTGCCGCCCGGGACCGCGTCCAGGTCGGTGGCCAGGAGTTCGGTTTCCTCCAGCCAGCGCCAGGCGTCCTGGGCGAGGGCCAGGTCGGGGGAGGGGGTGCCGCCGGCGCGGGCGGTCAGGTCCGCCATGCGGGTGCGGACCCAGTCCTGCCACGGATGGTCGCAGGCGGTCAGCGACAGCCAGTTCTCCAGCTGGGAGACGACCCGGATGCCGGACAGCTCCCCGTCGGTGTCGGACAGGAAGACGGTAAGCGCCAGCGCGTCCCGGCCCGCCCGGAACTCGAATGACGTCGGCGGCATCAGATCGCCGGTGCGCAGCAGCTCGTCGGCGATGTACTCGGCGTACAACCACGCCATGGGTACGACCAGTTCACCACCACCACCGCCGACGCCGTCCGCGCCGTCGGTGCCGTCGGTGCCCTCGTGACCTTTGTGCGGCATTTCCGTCCTGCCCTTCCTCCGGTGCGTAAGGGTCGCCCGATCCCCGGGGACCCGCCCTCGCCCGGAACGCGGATGAGGACAGCCCATTGCCCCGAAGGGGCCCGCAGCAAGGCGCTTTGCCGAGGTTTGACCCGACCCCCGGTTTCGGCGCAGGTCGGCCGCGACCCGGAAGTTCCCGGCGCGGGGCGTGGAGCGCGGAGAACGCCCGGCACCTCACGGTACCGGGCGCGCGGCCGGGAGTGCGCGCCGCTCGCGCCACATCCGTCCCGCGGAAGCGCACGAGGGCAAGGGCGTCACGGCGCCGCGGCGTGAGAGTGTTCACAGCCGTCCGTGCGTCCGGTACCGCCGCGGGCCGCCCGACGGGCCCGTGCGGAGGGCACCGGATGGGTCAATGAGAGGACCCGGACCGTTTGGACGGAGAGTCGGCTTCATACCCATATGCCCGTCACGGCAAGGTCGGTAAATACGACAGCCGTACTGACGCACTGACGCAGATCCCGAGGGGTGAGCCGATGATCGGACGCAGACACCAGGTGGCCCTGGCCCTGACCGCCGTCCTCACGGCGGCGGCCGCCTGCTCCCAGCAGGTCCGCCAGGACCCCGGCCGGGGCGGCGCCGCCGGGCCGCCCGCGGGCCGCGGCTTCACCCTCGTCGCCACCGGCGACATCCTCACCCACCCCGCCGTCCTCGAACGCGCCTCCTCCGACGCCTCGGACGGCGGCTACGACTTCCGGCCCATGCTCTTCGGCGTCGAACCCCTCGTCCACGGTGCCGATCTGGCGCTGTGCCACCTGGAGGACGGCGCGGGCGGCACGGCCCCGCTGTCCCCGCCGCAGCTCGCCCAGGACCTCGCCATGACCGGTTACGACGGCTGCGCCACCGCCTCCGAACACGCCCTGGACCATGGCGTGGACGGCATCCGGGGGACCCTCGACACGCTGGACGCGGCGGGCCTGGCGCACGTCGGCACCGCCCGCAGCGAGGACGAGTCCCGGCGTCCGGCCCGCTACCGGGCCGGCTCCGCGCGGGTCGCGCAGTTGTCGTACACCTTCGACACCGCGCAGCCGCTGCCGGACGGGCAGCCCTGGGCACTCGCCCCGATCGTCGCCGACCGGATCGTCGCCGACGCCCGCGCCGCCCGCAAGGCCGGTGCCGACGTGGTCGTCCTCTCCCTGCACTGGGGCACCGGCGACGACGACGCCCCCACCGAGGACCAGATCGCCCTCGCCCGCGCACTGACCGCCGCCGCCGACGGCCGGCGCCCGGACATCGACCTGGTCCTCGGCAGTCACACCCATGTCCCGCAGCCGTACGAGAAGGTCAACGGCACCTGGGTGGTCTACGGTCTCGGCGACCAGATCTCCGACGAGCTGGACGACGGCAACGGCTCCCGGGACCCGCGCGGCAACGAGTCCACCCTCGCCCGCTTCACCTTCGCCCCGCCCGCGCGGGCCGGTGAACGCTGGCAGGTGACGCGGGCCGAGTTCGTGCCGCAGATGTACGACCTCGACGCCGGGCGCGTGGTCGACGTGGGCCGGGCCGTCGCCGGCGGGGCCGACCTCGCCGGGGTCCGCGACCGGATCCGGGACGTGGTGCTCAGCCGGGGCGCCGCCAAGGACGGCCTGGTCATGGGGGAGTGATCAGTCGGCGGACCGCCCGGCCAGCGCCGAACGCCGGTAGGAGTAGGCGAAGTAGACCAGACAGCCGATCGCGAACCAGACCGCGAACCGCACCCAGGTCTGCCACTGGAGGAACGTGATCAGCCAGATCGAGAAGACGACACCCAGCGCGGGCACGAACGGCACCCACGGCGTACGGAAGGCGCGCGGCAGGTCCGGGCGCCGCCGGCGCAGCACGATCACCGCCACGCAGACCACCACGAACGCCAGCAGGATGCCGATGTTGGTCAGCTCGGCCGCCTCCCCGATCGGCAGGAACCCGGCGATCAGCGCGGAGGCTCCCCCGACGATCCAGGTCACCCGGGTCGGCACGTGCCGCGTCGGGTGCGTCCTGGCGAACCAGCGGGGCAGCAGACCGTCCCGGGACATCGAGAACCAGACCCGCGTCACGCCCAGCATGAACGTGAACATGACCGTGAGGATTCCGATGATGGCGCCCACCGCGATCACGTCCGCGAGGGCGTTGAGCCCCACCGACTTGAACGCCGTGCTGAATCCGCTCTCCTTGTCGATGTACCGGTAGTTCTGCATGCCGGTCAGCACCAGACAGGCCGCCACGTACAGCACCATGGCGATCGCCAGCGAATAGATGATCGCCCTCGGCATGTGCCGCTGCGCGTCCTTGGACTCCTCGGCGGCGGTCGACATCGCGTCGTAGCCGAACACCGCGAAGAACACCGTCGCCGCACCCGTGAAGGCGCCGCTGATCCCGTAGGGGAAGAACGGGTGGTAGTTCGCGCTGTCGATGTGGAACATGCCCACCCCGATGACCAGCAGCACCACCAGCACCTTCACCGTGACCACGATCGTCTCGAAGCGGGCCGCGCTGCGGATGCCGAGGGTGAGCAGCCAGGCGATCAGCAGGCAGAGCAGCACCGCGAACAGGTCCACCCGGTGCCCGGCACCGGTGCCGGGCGCGCCCAGCATCCAGGGCGGCAGCTTCGCGCCCATCTGCTCGACCAGGAAGCCGAAGTACCCGGAGATGCCGATCGCGACCACCGCCACGATCGCCGTGTACTCCAGGAGCAGGTCCCAGCCGATGAACCAGCCCGCGAACTCGCCGAGCACCGCGTAGCCGTAGGTGTACGCCGACCCGGCCTTCGGGATGAGCCCCGCGAACTCGGCGTACGACAGCGCCGCGCACGCGCTCGCCGCGCCGGCGATCAGGAAGGACACCAGCACCGCGGGCCCGGCCGTGCCGTTCGCGACCGTACCGGCGAGGGTGAAGATGCCCGCGCCGATGATGCCGCCGACGCCGATCGCGGTGAGCTGCCACAGTCCGAGCGACCGCTCCAGGCTGGGCCCCTGGCCGACCTCCGTGTCCTCGATGTGTTCGATCGGTTTGCGGCGGAGAATGCCCTCACCCGCGCGGAGTCTTGCCATACGCCTCACCTCTTCGCCGACGGCAAACGGCTGACGGCGGATCATGATGGCTCAGGGGCGCCGCGCAGGGAAGGCGCCACGCACGGCCCAGGCGGGGGTCCACGCACGCGAGGACGGGCGGGCGAGGGGCCGCTCGGCGAGATGGGCGCGCAGCGCGGCGAGCCCCGGATGCGAGTTCGCCGCGTCCCACACCAGGGAGTGCGGATAGACCGGCGTCGGGTCGACGAGCGGGATCCGCCGCAGATCGTGCCCCTGGGGCCAGACCAGCCGGATGCCCTCGGCGACCAGGGTGGCCAGCGAGGCGGAGTCCGCGACGGTGTCGAGCAGCGCCTCCGAACCGAAGTCGGGGCCCACCGAGTCGATGGTCAGCCCGAACTCTGCCGCCAGCGCCGCGTAGTAGGCGGCCCACTCGGTGCCGGGCACCAGGCCCGGCATCCAGATCCGGTGCCCGACCAGCCGCGCCGGGGTCACCGAGCGGGCCCCGGCGAGCGGGTGCCGCGGGCCGGTCAGCAGCTGTACCGGCTCGTCGAACACCCGGGCCGCCCGCAGCCCCTCCGGCAGCCGGGTGCCGACCGCGCGGAAGGTCGCGTCGATGGTGCCCGCGCGCACGGCGGCGACGGCCGTGTCCGCGTCGAACAGGGTCACCACGTCCAGGGCGGTCTCCGGGTGCGCCCGGTGGAAGTCGCGCAGCAGCCCCGCCGGACCGAGCCGGGCCCCGACCACGTCGACGCGCAGCGCCCGCCGCCCCGGCCGCACCGAGGCCGCGGCGCGCTCCTCGGCCAGCAGCAGTTCGCGGGCGTGCGGCAGGAACGCCTGACCGTCGATGGTCGGCCGCGCCCCGCGCGCGGTCCGTGTGAACAGCCGTACCCCCAGCTCCTTCTCCAGCGCCGCGATCCGCTTGGAGACGGCCTGCTGGGTGATGCCGAGGACGGCCGAAGCCTCCTGGAACTGACCGGTGTCCGCCACGGCGACGAAGGTGCGTACGGCCCTGAGATCCACGCCGTCATCGTAGCCACCGCCCCTCGCTGTACAACCATCGGTTGTGGCCGGCGTCGCCCCGGTTGTTTGATACGCACCCCACCTGGTGGTTTTCATGTCCCGGGTCAACGGGAGGTTGTGGATGAAGCTGGGTCGGCGGTTCGGGTGGCTGTGGGCCGCGTACACGGTCAGTACCCTCGGTACCTGGCTCGCCTTCGACGCGCTGGCGCTGATCGCGGTGCTGGTGCTGCACGCGGGCGCCGCCCAGGTCTCGCTGCTCGCCTCGGTCGGGGTGGCCGTCGGCGCGGTGGCCGCCGTACCGCTCGGGCCCTGGATCGAGTTCCGCCGCAAGCGACCGGTGATGATCACCGCGGACCTCGTGCGCGGGGCCGCGCTGCTCACCCTGCCCGCCGCCTACGCGTTCGGTGCGCTCGGCTTCGGTCAGCTCCTCGTGGTCTCCGTCGTCGTCGCGGCCGCCGACATCACCTTCACCGCCGCCTCCGGCGCCCACCTCAAGGCACTCGTGCCGCCCGCCGGACTGCTGACGGCCGCCGGCAGGTTCGAGTCCACGACCTGGACCGCGAGCGTGCTCGGACCCCCGCTCGGCGGCGCCCTCGTCGGCCTGCTCGGGCCGGTGACCACGGTGGCCGCGGACGCCGTCAGCTATCTGCTCTCCGCGCTCGGCATCCGCGCCATCGGCCGCGAGGAGACCGTCCCCGAGCGCACCACCGCGCCCCGCGCAGGAGAACTGCTCGACGGCTGGCGGCACCTGCTCACCAGCCGTGCCCTGCGCCCGCTGTTCCTCAACGTGCTGCTGAACAACGCGCTGATCATGGCCGGCTCCCCGGTCCTCGCGGTCCTCATGCTCGGCCACCTGGGCTTCACCCCCTGGCAGTACGGCCTCGCCTTCGCCGTGCCCTGCCTCGGCGGACTGCTCGGCTCCCGGCTGGCCCGCCCGCTGGCCACCCGGTACGGCAGGCGCCGGGTGCTGCGCGTCTCGGGCGTCCTGCGCGCCTGCTGGCCGGTCGGCCTCGCCTTCGTCGGGCCCGGCCCGAGCGGACTGCTGGTGGTGATGGTCGTGGAAGCCGGACTGATCACCTGCTGCGGCGTCTTCAACCCGCTCGTCGTCACCGAGCGCCTGGAGCTGACCCCGAACGACCGGGTGGCCCGTGTCCTGGCCGCCTGGTCGGTCACCGGCAAGGCGGCCACCGCCGCCCTCACCGCGCTGTGGGGGCTGATCGCCGCCCTGGCCGGCGCGCGCACCGCGCTCGGCCTCGCCGGGGTGCTGATGCTCGGCACGCCGCTGCTGCTGTGGCCGCGCCCCGCCACTACGGAACGACCGTCACCGGCCACCGTCCCGCCTTCACCAGCCGCACCGCCACCGACCCGATGATCCGGTGCCCGGCCTGCTCCGAGGCGCCCACCACCACCGCGTCCGCCTTCAGGTCCTCGGCGGCCGTCACCAGTCCGGCGTAGGGGTCGCCGCGGAAGGTGTGGAACTGCCAGCGCACCTCGAATATCCCGCGGACCCGCTCGGCCGCCTGGCGGATCTGCGTCACCAGATCCTCGGCGATCTCGTCGGTCGTCTCCAGCACCGGCGCCCCGAGCGCCGCCCCGGCCGCCAGCACCGGCTGCACGTACACCACCGCGAGCAGCGCGTGCTGTCGCCGGGCCAGACCGCTCGCGTACGCCGCGGCGCGCATCGAGGACTCGGAGCCGTCCACCCCGACGAGGATCACCTTCGGCCCGTCCGTGCCCCGCTCGAACCGCTGCGCATGCTCTTCGTGCTGCTCCGTCACGCTCCGAGGCTATCGGAACCGCTGCTTCCCGTGGACCGCCAGGTGCGCGGAGACCATGTCTCGACGCGCGCGTCCCCCGCCCCCCTACCTAGAGTCGGAACCATGACCGCCACCGCGGAGCCCGCCGCTCGCAGGGACGGTACGGGGGAGGATCCCCCGGCCGGTGGCGGGCTGCTCGGTTGGGTGCCCGAGGCGTTCGGGGGCCTGTTCGCCGGGCTGGGGCTGCTGTGCGCGGCGATCGCGCTGGTGGAGCCCCTGCGCCGGGTGCTGCGTCCGCTCGCCCGGGGCATCGATCTGCTGCTGGTCCCCATCAGCGCCAATCTCGCCTACGCGGTGTTCCTGTTCCTGCTGGCCGGGGCCACCGCCGCCCGCAAGAAGGTCGCCTGGTGGCTGGTCGTCGTCTACCTGGGCCTGCTCGTCCTCTCCGACGCGCTCGGCCTCGCCCTCGGCCTGTACGCACAGTCGCTGCCCTCCCTGATCCTGTGCGGCCTGCTGCTGGTCCTGCTGCTCGTCGCCCGGGGCGAGTTCTACGCCGCCTCCCGCCGCGGCGCGGTGTGGCGCGCCCTCGCCGTGCTGCTCGGCGGGCTCGCCGCGGCGATCCTGCTCGGCTGGGGCCTGGTCCTGCTGTTCCCGGGCACCCTCCCGGCCGACGAGCACCTGGCCTGGGCCGCCGACCGGGTCTGCGGCGGCCTCGTCTCCAGCAGCTCCTTCTCCGGCCTCTCGCCCCGCGAGGTCACCTTCGTGCTCGGCCTGCTCGGCGCCCTGGCCCTGCTCAACGCGGCCGCCACGCTGTTCCGTTCACAGCGCCTGGAGGCCGCCCTGCACGGCGACGAGGAGGCCCGCGTCCGCGCCCTGCTCAAGGCGTACGGCGACCGCGACTCCCTCGGCTACTTCGCCACCCGCCGCGACAAGGCGGTCGTCTTCTCGCCCAGCGGCAAGGCCGCCGTCACCTACCGCGTCGAGGTCGGGGTGTGCCTGGCCAGCGGCGATCCCGTCGGCGACCCGGAAGCCTGGCCGCACGCCATCGCCGCGTGGCTCGACCTGGCCCGCCGCTACGCCTGGGTGCCCGCCGTGATGGGCGCCTCCGAGGACGGCGCCCGCGCCTACGCCCGCGCCGGACTGGGCGCCCTGCAGCTCGGCGACGAGGCGATCCTGCACGTCGCCGGGTTCGATCTGGAGGGCCGGGACATGCGGGTCACCCGGCAGGCCGTGCACCGCGTCCGCCGCACCGGCGCCACCTGCCGCATCCGCCGCCACGCCGCGCTCGGCGAACAGGAGATGGAGGAGATCGTCGACAGGGCCGACGCCTGGCGCGACACCGAGACCGAGCGCGGCTTCTCCATGGCCCTGGACCGGCTCGGCGACCCCGCCGACGGCGAGTGCCTGCTCGTGGAGGCCTGTACCGAGGACCGCCGGCTGCTCGCGCTGCTCTCCTTCGTGCCCTGGGGCACCGACGGCGTGTCCCTGGACCTGATGCGCCGCGACCGGGCCGCACCCAACGGCGTGATGGAGTTCATGGTCACCGAACTGTGCGCGGCCGCGCCGAAGTTGGGCATCCGAAGGATCTCCCTGAACTTCGCCGTGTTCCGCTCGGTCTTCGAGGAGGGCGCCCGGATCGGCGCCGGGCCCGTCCTGCGGCTCTGGCGCCGGCTGCTGCTGTTCCTCTCCCGCTGGTGGCAGCTGGAGGCCCTGTACCGCTCCAACGCCAAGTACCACCCCGAGTGGTACCCGCGCTTCATCTGCTACGGCGAGACCGCCTCCCTCGCGCGCATCGGCCTGGCCTCGGGGATCGCCGAGGGCTTCGTCCCCGTACCCTCCCTGCGCACCCTGTGGGGGAAGGGACACCGGGAGGCCGTCCGGCGGTCCGCGCCCCCGGCCACACCGCTCGCGACCGCGCCCTCCCCCGACCGGGGCGGCACGCCCGCCGCCCCGGACGCGGGACTGCCCGACCAGGTCCGCGTCCGCCACCGCAAGCTCGACCGGCTGCGCGCCGGCGGCACGGACCCCTACCCCGTCGGGGTCCGCCCCCCGACCCACGCCCTCGCCGGCGTCCCGCCCGGCGAGGAGGTCACCGTCGCCGGGCGGATCATGCTGGTCCGCGACCTCGGCGGCATCGTCTTCGCCGTGCTGCGCGACTGGTCCGGCGACCACCAGATCGCCCTCACCCGCGACCGCTGCGGCCCCGCCCTCGGCCGCTTCACCGCCGACGCCGACATCGGCGACCACATCACCGTCAACGGCGTGAGCGGCCTCAGCGACCGCGGCGAGCCCACCGTCTTCGCCACCGCCTGGCAGCTCACCGGCAAGTGCCTGCGTCCGCTGCCCGACAAGCGCCGGGGCCTGACCGACCCCGAGGCCAGGGTCCGCCTGCGCCACCTCGACCTGGTCACCCGGCCCGCGGCCCGCACCGTGCTGCGGGCCCGCTCGGCCGCCGTGGGAGCCCTGCGCCGAGGACTCCTCGGCCGCGGCTACGTCGAGGTCGAGACCCCGGTGCTCCAGCAGATCCACGGCGGCGCCAACGCCCGCCCCTTCACCACCCACAGCAACGCCTACGACCTCGACCTGTATCTGCGCATCGCCCCCGAGCTGTACCTCAAACGCCTGTGCGTCGGCGGGCTGGAGAAGGTCTTCGAACTCGGCCGCACCTTCCGCAACGAGGGCGTGTCACCCAAGCACAACCCCGAGTTCACCATGCTGGAGGCGTACCAGGCGTACGCCGACTACGACGTGATGCTCGACCTCGCCCGCGAGCTGATCCAGGGCGCCGCCACCGCCGCCCACGGCGCCCCGGTGGCCCGCAGGGGCACCGAGGAGTACGACATCTCCGGGCACTGGCCGGTGAAGACGGTGTACGGCGCCCTGTCCGAGGCCCTGGGCGAGGAGATCGGCCCCGGCACCGAACTGCTGCGCCTGCACCGGCTGTGCGACCGCGCATCGGTCCCGTACACGGCGGACGACCAACCCGCCGACGTCGTCCTGGAGATGTACGAGCGGCTGGTGGAGGAGCGCACCCAACTGCCGACCTTCTACAAGGACTTCCCGACCGCAGTCTCCCCGCTGACCCGGCAGCACCGCACCGACCCCCGGCTCGCCGAACGCTGGGACCTCGTCGCCTTCGGTATGGAACTCGGCACCGCCTACTCCGAGCTGACCGACCCCGTCGAGCAACGTCGCAGACTCACCGAGCAGTCGCTGCGGGCGGCCGGCGGGGATCCGGAGGCCATGGAACTGGACGAGGACTTCCTCCAGGCCCTGGAGTACGCGATGCCGCCGACCGGCGGCCTCGGTCTCGGCGTCGACCGGCTCGTCATGTTCCTCACCGGCCTCACGATCCGGGAGACCCTGCCGTTCCCGCTGGTGCGCCGTCGCTGAGCCCCGGCTCGGGTTCCGGCCCGGGGGTCCGGGCGATCCTGGCCGGGGTCGGCGGTGCGACCACCGGCGCGGCCGGCGCCAGCGCCGCACGGAGCTGGAAGCGGTCGTGCGCGCCGTGGGCCACGAACGACCGGCACGACCGCACGCCGGTCACCCCGGGTGCCGCCTCCCGCCGCACGGCCGCCACATGTGTCGAAGGTCATTAGAACCTGGGCAACGGCCGGCAGTACCACCGCCGGTCCGCCGCGTCGCGTCCGGCCCGTTCCGCCCGACGACGCCAACTCGGCTCGCCCCCCTGTTCGTTGTCATGTGAATGCCCGTCCGGTCCGAGGGCCGGGAGAGCCGCCGGTACGGTTCCACGGGGGTGTCCCAATGGTCCGACCGGGTGGAATACCGCCCGCACGCCGCGCCGTTGCGGTGCGGCGACCCCTTGTGGGGCGACTGATGAGTCATGCAGAAGGATCAGTTGTTCACACGTCGTCGCATGCTCCTCGCCGGTGCCGCCGTCCTGGGCGCGGCGGGCACCGCGGGACTCGTCGTGGCGGGGGGCGAGGAGGAGGCCGTACGGACCGCCGCCCCCGCGCCCGTCCCCGGCCCCCAGGCCCGCCAGGCTCCCTTGAGGTCCTCCGCGTTCCGGCTCCGGCCGCTCACCGGAGGCGCCCCGGCGCGCCCGGCGCCGCGCAGGCTGAAGGTACGCACGGAGCCCATTTTCCGGATCCCCGAACACGGCCGGCAGATGATGCTGACCTTCGACGACGGACCCAACCCCGATTACACGCCGCACATCCTGGACACCCTCGCCAAGCACGACGTACGGGCGATGTTCTTCCTGTGCGGGGAGTGCGTCGAGGTCAACCAGCACCTGGTGGCCCGGATGGCCGAGGAGGGCCATGTCGTCGGCAACCACACCTGGACGCACCCCCTGCTGACCACCCTGGACCGCTCGGAGATCAAGTCCGAGATGGAACGCACCAGCCACATCATCGAGAAGACCTACGGCGAACTCCCGCAGTGGTTCCGCGCCCCCTACGGGGCCTGGAACAGGGCCGCCTTCCAGCTCGGGGCCGAGATGGGGATGGAGCCGATGGCCTGGACGATCGACACCACCGACTGGGACACGCCCGGCACCGACGTCATCATCGACCGGGTGGAGAGCGGCGCCGCGCCGGGCGTGGTGATCCTCTCGCACGACGCCGGGGGCGACCGTTCGCAGACCGTGGAGGCCATCCAGGAGTGGCTGCCCTATCTGCTCGACAGCGGATACCACCTCACGGTGCCGAACCGGCGCCTGTGACCTTCGTCCGACTGCCCGCCGGGCCGCGGTGGTTCAGGTGACCGCGACCAGGCGGGCGAAGACGACGACATTGCCGTCGTAGCCGTTTTGTTTGGAGAATCCACCGCCGCAGGTGATGACGCGCAGCTCCGGGGTGCCCTTCGAGCCGTACACCCGGTCGCCGGGGAAGCCGGCCTTGGAGAAGACCTCGACGCCGTAGATCTCGAACACCGCCGTCCTGCCGTCCTTGCGCAAAACCTCGACGCGGTTCCCCTTCTTCAGGGCCCCGAGTCCGTAGAACACGGCGGGACCCTTCTGGTTGTCGACATGGCCGACGATGACCGAGGTGCCCTTCTCGCCGGGGGAGACCGCGCCGGTGAACCAGCCCGCCAGATCCGGGTCCTCGGGCGGCGGCGCGCTCACCGCGCCGGTCGGGTCCAGGCTCACGGGCGTGACCGGCGCGTCCACATGGATCGCCGGGATCCGCACCCGGTCCGCCGCGGAGAACGCCAGCGGTACGGGGCCGGTGGGCAGTGGGCTTTGCGGGGCGCGGGTGTCCGGGGCCGCCGCCGAGGCGGGCTGCGGCGGGCCCACGTCGAACTCGCCCGAGCCGTTGCGGATGAGTGCCAGTCCGGAGAGCAGCAGCAGTGCCATCACACCCCACGGGGCGCGCCGCCGGCGCCGTTCGGCGTCGTCCTCGTCGTCCTCGGCGGGCCGGGCCGGCTGGTACAGCCGGGGCGCGGACACGCGCCATCCCGTCTCGAACCGTCGCTCGTCCCCTGCGTTGCGCATGGGGAAAAGCTAAGTCCCGCACGGACGCCCGGCGACAGGCCGAGTGGCGAACGGGTGGCCCATCACCCTCGTGGTGCGCCATCCGAGTTGCCGTTCCCAGGAATTTTCTGACGGTCCGTGACCTGCGGCTATATCCGATTGTCGGGTTGTCGTGCGGTGTGTCGGATCACCAGGACGGACCATTCTCGACATGCGGGCGTGTTCCCCGCGCCCGAGGGTCTTTGCTGGGAGGTGCTTTCTCGCCGATCGACCGGGGACGGGCCCCGGGGTGCCTTCCGCGGAGGATCACATGCGAAACCAACGCGCCCTGGCGGCCGCGTGCACCGCGGTGGCCGTGCTCGGGCTCGCCGCCCCCGTGGCCGTCGCGGACGGCATGGGCAACGGGGCCGGCACCACGGGAGGCACGGGCACCGGCTCGGGGACCATCGTCGGTCCCGGCACCGGTGTCGGCAACTTCGGGAACGGCACTGCCGTGATCGGTGGTGGGGGCGGCAATCTCGGTGGCGGGGGTGGGGGAGGCGGGAATCCCGGGAACGGCAACGGGATCGGGAACGGAGGCGGGAACTTCGGCAACGGCAACGGGAATTTCAACGGGAACGGCGGCTTCAACGGGAACGGCCGCTTCGAGGGCCATTTCAACGGCACCATCAGCGGCAACGGCCGCATCAGCAGCAACGGCCGGGGCGACGACTTCGGCCGGGGCGACAACTCGGGCCGGGGCGACGACTTCGGTCCCGGCGGCAACGGCCTCGGCGGTGACTTCGGCGACGGGCACGGCGGCGACGGGCACGGCGGCGAGGGACTGCGCAACATCGTCGTCTCGCCGAGCGCGGTCGCGGCCGGGGGCCGGCTGAGGGTCACCGTGCAGGGCTGCCGGCGCGGCGGCGAGATGGCCTCCCGCGCGTTCCGCACCGCCCCGCTGACCCCGTTCCGGGACGACATCGCGCGCGGCGTGGTCTACGTCAACCGCAACGCCCGCGCGGGCCGGTACGACATCTCCGTGCGCTGCGACGGCCGCACCATCACCCGGCGCAGGGCCTTCACGGTGATCGGCGGGGTCAACGGCGGGCTCGGCGGCAGCAGGACCAGCGGCGCCACGGCCACCGACATGGCCATCGGCGGCGGACTGGTCGGCGTGGCCCTGGTCGGCGCCGGGGCCTACTGGCTGCGCCGCAGGGGCGAACGGCGGGCCTGAGGCAACCCGTGGGGGAAGACCCCCGCGGGCGACCCCCGAGGGGTGATCCCGGAAGGGCGATCCCCGAGGGGCGACCCCTGAGGGGATGTCCCCTCAGGGCGATCCCGGAGAACGCCCGGACCGGCGGCCACTGTGCGCGGGCCGCCGGTCCGGGACCGCGGACACCGGGCCGTCCGCTCCGCTCAGCTCGTGATGCCCGGGAACAGATTGAGGAACGGTTCGGCGGACACGGCGATGCCCCGGCTGTAGGGGGCGTCCAGGTCCCAGATCAGGAACAGCATGAAGGCGATGGTCGCGGAGAACAGCCCGGCCAGGACCAACTCCCTTCTGGTGCGCCGGATCTGGAGCGCGAACACCATGCCGACCGTGACCACCGCCCCGGTGAGCAGCCCCCACCACACCACCGAGGGCATGGTGGCGCCCGTCGAGTCGCCCCGCGCGTTGCGGGCCTGGTCGGCGGCGGCCATCTGATCCAGCAGCGGCTGGTACGCCTGTGCCTCGAAGTCGTTCTTCGGCCGGTAGTCGGTGACGTCCTGCCGGACCTTCTGGAGCAGCGCGGTCCCGTGTGCGGTGATGCGCTCCTGGTGGGCCATGGTGGGCCACTCGGAGCGCACGACATAGCTGACATACGAGTTGACATCGGCCCGGATGAGGTCCCGGGTCTCGGGCGGGTACACCCGCACCCGCTCCGAGATCTCGTGCAGCGCCTGCGCCTCGGACTGCACATAGCTCTGGGCGGAGTCGCGCGCCTCCCACACGCCCGCGATGGCCAGACCCAGGACGATCGCGTACACGACGCCGATCCACATCGTCATGTACTCGATGACGTCCGGGGTCTCACTGGGGTCCTCGTCCTCGGGTGCCCGCCGGTGCCGTACGAAGGTCACGAGGACCACCACGAGACAGGCCCCCAGCATCCCGAGGACGAGAACAAGCCAATCCGACAACGGATACCTCCAGAAATGAGCTGCCCGACGGGTCAACGCGGGCGCAGGGCCACGACGGCGACGATCGCGGGTACGGCGATGAGCAGGACGTAGGTGACGGGCGCGGTGTGGCCCGGTGCGGGCCGGCCGGCCGGATGCGGCTTGTAGGCCGGGAAGCTCACCGGCGTCACCGAAGGCCGCGGTGTGGGCCTCGGCCTCGGCTTCGGAGCCGGTGCGGCCCTCGGCGCGGGCGGGGGGG
>NZ_LBDA02000040.1 GCF_000980885.2 Streptomyces malaysiense
TTCCCGCACGCCGGGGGAACCTCACCGCGTTGGTGGTACTCCTGCCTGGCGCTCTGTGGAAGATGTACCAGTTGTACAAGGCGCCCAGGGACCGCTCGCTGTTTTGCAGTCACCGTTCGATTCACCGCCGCTACTACCGGCGTGTCATCGAATGCCGCGACGGACTGGTCACCGTCAGCTCCTACTTGGCCATGCTCGGGGTGACACAAAACGCGTCCCCCGAAGCCGTGGCCCGCGTGCTGCCCGCGGCGTTACGCGCCTGCGCCATCGACACGGCTGAAGCCTCACCCGCGGTCGGAGTGGCGCTGACGACCAACAGCATCGATGCCGACGTACGGCAGCTTGTGGCCGTGTCGCAGGCTCTGGAAGCCGAGCACTGAGTCGGCCACTGGCTCGTCGGTGGCGTCCACAGCACCTGCCGAATGGTCGACTGTCACGCTGCTGGCTGCCGCCGGCGTGAACCGTGTCCCGGTGATCGTGCAATGGCATCGCCGTTTCCTGAGCCGATGCGGCGTCTACCAGGGCCGTGGGAAATGATCTATCTGATCACGGGACGCGATCTTCGTTGGCCCTCAGATAGCTGCTGATCAGCAGTTTTCGTCGGTGCCCCACAGAGGGAATGGGCGGCATCGCATGGCGATGCCGCCCATTCCTCTTTTCGCGTTCATCGCGTGACGACGTCCGTGCCGGGCGCGGCGAACGAAGCGCGGCCGACGGCGCGTCGCGCGTACGGGCCGTGTGAGCAAGCTCTCAGGGGAGCGTGGCGTCCGGCTCGGTCGCGTCGGCCACGGACGTGGCGGACGCGAGGGGCGAGGCGCCCTCCCGGAAGGAGCCGTCGAGGCGGCGGCACGTCCGCGGGTCCCTCCTCCCTCCCCTTGGTGTCGCGCACTTTGCTGAGGGGTCGCGGATGTGGTGGGGCGGGCCGGGGCTTCGCATGCTGGAAGGGCGATCCCACCGCGTTTCCAGCGCGTTCGACGAATGAGAGGAACCCCATGTCTGCGCATGCCGGCACGGTGCCGTCACCGGACTTCTCCCCCCGCGAGCGGGAGGTGCTCGCCTCCCTGTGCGACGGGGAGACGTATCCGTCCATCGCCCGCCGGCTCGGCATCAGCCGGCACACGGTGGACACCTATGTGCGCCGGCTGCGCAGCAAGACGGGCGCGGTGAGCCGTTCCCAGCTCGTCGTCGCGGCGGTCAGGTGCGGGGTGTTCGATGTGCACGCCCCGGACGCCCCGGCGGACCGGAACTGAACGGACCCGGTCGGTCATTCGGGGCGTCGGGCCGCGCGGAACGGTTCGCGGTCCAGTCCCCGCCCGTGGGCCGGCGTGCCCAGGGACAGGGAGACGAGCCGGCTGCCGGCGCTCGCGGTGACGGTCGTACGGGAGCCGCGCGGGAGGTAGAGGACCTCGCTGGTCAACAGGGGCAGGACGAGAGGCCGTTCGGGCTCCTGCGCCGTGGCGACGGCCCAGTGGGAGCGGCCCGCGGTCTGCACCACCAGGGTGTGGGTCGTCGCCGGGCCGTCGAGGGGCGTGCCGGAGGTCTCGGTCACGGGCACGCCCAGAGCGGACGTCAGGCTGCGCGCGAGGTACGCGGACAGCCGGCGGTCGAACGCCGGGGAGGTCCGGTCCGTCGTGTCGGGCACGGCGGGTTCCTGCTCGGGCCACAACAGGGCGGGCGACCGGTCCGTGCAGGCGTGGAGGAAGAGCACGACCTCCTCCACGTACGCCTCCTGGGACTTCGGAACGTCCGTGCCGTCGTACGCACTTCCCCAGACCATGCAGGCTTCACCATCGTCGTCGTGACTCGCGGCCGTCCCGCGCTCCTCGCCCGCGGGGTGGGAGCGGAGACCCTTTCGTGCAGCATGCCGTATCGGCGCGCGCACCGTCAGTCACGGGTTCGCGTGACCGTCCGCCTCCTCCAGCAGCCCGGAACGGGCCGCGGCGACACCCGCCTGGAAACGGCTCGACACGTTCAACTCGGACAGGATGTCGGCGACATGACGGCGTGTCGTGCGCAGCGACATGCCGAGGCGCCGGGCGATCGCCTCGTCCTTGAGGCCGTCGGCGAGCAGCCGCAGGATGGTGCGGTGCAGTTCCCGGGAGACCGCCTCCATGGCCCGGCCGGTGGCGTCGACGAACGGCCTGGCGTGGGTCCAGGCCAGTTCGAAGACGTCGTACAGGTAGGCCACCACCGGTGGTTCGCTGATGAGGATCGCGCCCTGGCCGTCGTGTCCGGGCGCGGGGATGAACGCGGTCTCCCGGTCCACGATGATCAGCCGGCCGAACAGTTCGTGCAGCGTGCGGTACTCCGCGCCGCGGGCGGAGAGCTCCGCCACGTATGCCTGGCTCGGGCCGTTGAAACGCGCCGTGTGGTGGTAGAGCGTGCGGATGCGGACGCCCCGGTCGAGCATCGCCCGGTCGCGCCCCATGGCCTCGGCCATCGCGGCCGGGATCCGGGAGCCGCCGCCCGGCTGGCAGGAGACCAGTTCGGTTCGGCAGCCGTCGCTGAGCCGGTTGAGCCGGTCGCGGACCTCGGCCACCGTGGAGATCTCCTGGAAACCGCCGCCCCAGGAGCGCGACTCCCGCTGGAAGACCAGGCTGAAGGGGTCGACACTGCTCCTGATGTGCGCGATCGCCTCCTGGCGCTCCCGGATCTGCGCCTCCAGGGGTGCGGTGCGACGGCTCGCCGCGGCCTCGGCGGGGACGACGGTCAGCCGGGAACCCGGCAGCGGCTCCTCGGCCAGCAGGCCGGTCTCCACCAGGCGGGAGAGGGCGAGACGGACGTCGGCGGGGCCGGCGGCCAGTTCGCGGGCGATGGCCTCCGGGTCGTGCGTGCCCGTTCTCCGGTTGCGGACGAGCCAGGCGTACACCCTCAAGTCCAGTGACTCCGACTTGAGTTCATCAGGGGTCGATCGTGGGCAATGGGGGGCTATGTCCATGTTCGCTCCGTCCTCCCCTTGCTGCCTTGCCGTTTGATGAGGCGTCGGAAACCTGGTGGACGACATTGAGTTTTCCGAGACTGAGATCACCGTAACGTCCTTGCATAGGGAACGGAGTTGGCGTCATGAGGCGCATCCTCATTGCTGTGACCGGCCTGTTGGCCGTCTTCGCCCTCGGAACGGCCTCCTCGCACCACGTGGCCCCGGGGCGGGGCGCGCAGATCCGGGCGAGCTGCAACGCGGCGCCGCCCGGAATGAGCGGAACGTGTGACAGCTCCTGGGGTGGGTGAGTGCATTTCCCGGGGGTTGGTTGCTCGGGTGCCGCCTAGTGGGTGACGGATGCCGCGCCTGGGGGTGGTGCGGGGCGCCTGGGGGTGGCGCCGGACGGCCTGTCCGGGGTGATGATCGAGATAGGACGCTAGCCAAGTATTTCGGTGACCGTTGTAATCTGGGGACATGGTCACCGACACGCGACCGCGTCTGTCCGTACGGCGCGGACTCGCGCTGCTGACCTCGGAGCGGCCCCGCCCCGAGGCGGTCCGCGCGTTGCCGAACGGCTGGTGGCTGGCCGTCGCCGCGGTGTGCTTCGGCGCGTTCATGGGCCAGCTGGACGCCAGCATCGTCACGCTCACCTACGGCGGTCTGCGCACCGACTTCCACGCCTCGCTCGCGGCCGTCGAATGGGTCTCGCTGGCCTATCTGCTCGCCCTGGTGGCGCTGCTGGTGCCCGCGGGACGCCTTGCCGACGCCCATGGCCGCAAACTGCTCTACCTCTACGGCTTCGCCGTCTTCACCCTCGCCTCCGCGGCCTGCGGCTTCGCGCCCACCCTCGGGGTCCTCGTGGTGTTCCGCGTGGTCCAGGCGGCCGGCGCGGCCATGATGCAGGCGAACAGCGTGGCGCTGGTGACCACCAGCGCGCCGCGCGAGCGGATGCGCAGCGCGCTCGGGGTGCAGGCCGCCGCGCAGGCCCTGGGGCTGGCCCTGGGGCCGACGGTCGGGGGTGCCCTGGTGTCGACCCTGGGCTGGCGCTGGGTGTTCTGGGTGAACGTGCCCGTCGGCGTCGTCGCGCTCGTCGGCGGCCACTATCTACTGCCCCGCACCCGGGCCCGTACCCGGGTCACCCGCTTCGACTGGCCGGGGCTCCTGCTGCTGGCCGTGGCCACCACCGGCGCCCTGATGGGCGTGTCCGCGGCCTCCGGGCTGCCGGTGCCCGGCTGGGGCGTGGCCGCGCTGTTCCTGGTCGCGGGCGGCGCGGGATGGGCCTTCGTACGACGCCAGCGGCGGGTGGCCGCGCCCCTGCTCGACCTCGCCCTGCTGCGGGTACGGGCGGTGGCGTACGGCCTGGTCGGCGCCCTGAGCGGCTACCTGGTGCTGTTCGGGCCGCTGGTGCTGGTGCCCGTCGTGCTCACCGCGAGGGGCGTGTCCGAGCTGACGGCGGGGCTGGTGCTCACCGCGCTGCCGGCCGGGTTCGCGCTGGCCGCGACCGGGGGCGACCGGGTGTTGCCGCACGGCCTCTCGGACCGGGGGCGGTGCCTGGCCGGGGCGGGAGTCTTCACGGCGGCGCTGGCCGCGCTGCTGGTGGTGCCGCCGGGGATCGGTGAGCTGGTGCCGGTGCTCGCGGCGACCGGGCTGGGGCTGGGGATGTTCACCCCGGCCAACAACGCGCTGATCATGGGCGCGATACCCGCGAGGTCGTCCGGGACGGGCGGGGGGCTCGTGAACATGACACGGGGGCTGGGCACGGCGCTCGGCGTCGCGCTGGTCACGCTCGCCTTGCAGGTGGGCGGCGGCGGGGGCGTCGGCCGGAGCGGGAGCGGGGCGGCCGCGGTGGTGCTGATGGCGGCCTCGGTCGTCGCGGTGGCGGCGGCTTGGTTCGGGCCGAGGGGAGGAGCGCGGGAAGGGGCTCAGGAGGGGGCGTGAGA
>NZ_LBDA02000041.1 GCF_000980885.2 Streptomyces malaysiense
AGGGCCTGGGGGATATGGCCGGCGACGGCTCCGGCGAGCATCGCGGGCACGATGCCCGCGGCGGCGAACAGCAGGCCGGTGCGCCAGGCGACGTTGCCGTCCCGGGCGTGTCCGGTCAGCGCGGTGACGGAGGTGAGGGTGACGATGACCAGGCTGGCCGTCGTCGCCTGGGCCGTGGTGAATCCGAGGAGGTAGATCAGGGCGGGGACGGCGAGGACGCTGCCGCCCCCGCCGAGACCGCCCAGGGCCAGGCCCACGACGGCGCCGGCGACGAGCGCGAGGATCAGAGTGGTCATGCTATGGAACCGCTGTTCCCGCGCACGTCCACGACCGGGTGCCCGGCGGCGGCCCACGCCCGCATGCCACCCTCGACATCCGCCACCACCGCCCCACGCCCGGCCGGCAGCGCCGCGGCCCGCCGGGAGCGCGTGCGCCGGACGGACTCGGCGACGGCGGCACGGTACGCGCCGCTGGGCAAGGGGGACATCACACGACCTCTCGGGAAAACGGATGGATCGGCACTGGTGAGGGAGCGGGTCACTCGGTGACCACGGTCAGTCCGGCCGCGGTGGCGGAGTCGAAACCGTCGTCCACGGCCACCACGTCCCGGCCCGACGCGTGCAGCAGGGAGGCGGCGATGCCGGCCCGCATGCCGCCCGCGCAGTGCACCCAGACGGTGCCCGCCGGTACCTCGCCGAGCCGCTTGTGCAACTGGTGGACCGGGATGTGGACGGAGCCCTCGATGTGCCCGGCCGCGCGCTCGGAATCGCGGCGCACGTCCAGGACGACGACGCCGTCCGTGCCGCGCTCGGCAAGGCCGGCGAACGTGGAGCGGGGGAAGGAGACGAGATCCTCGCCCTCGGGTACCCACTCCTCGGGCGCGCCGGTGGCCGCGGCGGCCGGCCGGTCGATGCCCACCCGGACCAGCTCGCGCTGGGCGGCGGCCAGTTGCTCGGGGGACTCCGCGAGCAGCGTGACCGGCTTGCCCCACGGGATCAGCCACGCCAGATACGTGGCGATCTTGCCCTCGGCCTCGAAGTTGAAGGATCCGGCGACATGGCCCTCGGCGAACGCGACCCGGTTGCGCAGGTCCACGACCCACTCGCCGGCCGCGAGCCGGGACGCGATCTCCCGGGCGTCGGCGACGGCCGGCGCCGTGAGGTCCACCGGCGCGGGGCCCGCCGCGTTGGCCGGTCCCATGTGGGTGTAGTAGGCGGGGATGTCGTCGAGCTCCGCGAGCAGCCGGGCGACGAAGGAGTCGACGTCCGTGGTGAGCGCGGTGTTGGCCGACTTCTCCTTGCCGATGGTGGTGGTGTCGCCCTCGGCCTGCGCGGAGGAGCAGAAGCTGCCGAAGCCGTGCGTGGGCAGTACCGACGTCTCGTCCGGCAGCTCGGCGGCCAGGCGGTGGGCGGAGGCGTGCTGGGCGCGGGCCAGCTGCTCGGTCAGCCGGGGCTCGACCAGATCGGGCCGGCCCACGGTGCCGATCAGCAGGGAACCGCCGGTGAACGCGGCCACCGGACGGTCCTGCTCCAGCAGGACGTAGGAGGTGTGGTGCGGGGTGTGCCCGGGGGTGGCGACCGCGCGCAGGCCGAGCCCGTCGTCCACGGTGACCGTGTCGCCGTCGGCCACCGGTACCCGTGCGAACGACACCCGCGCACCGGCCGGTACCAGGTAGGCGGCGCCCGTCATCCGGGCCAGCTCCAGGCCGCCGGTGACGTAGTCGTTGTGGATGTGGGTCTCCACCACGTGGGTGATCCGCACGCCACGTCGCACCGCCGCCGCCAGCACCTGGTCGACGTCGCGCGGCGGGTCGACCGCCACGGCGGTCCGCCGGCCACCGGCCAGGTAGCTGCGGTTGCCGAGACCTTCGAGCTCGATGGTGTCGATGAAGAACACGGAGACGTTCCCTTCGATGATTACCCCCCGGGGTATATGTGGACCATAACACGAGTACCCCCGGGGGTATTCCGTACGCGTGTGGGTGCCGTGCGGACGGGACCCGGGCCGGGCCGTTTTTGCTGGTGACGGGGCCCGGCCCCGGGCCTCAGAGGCGGCCGGTGAGCATGCCGTGCCAGTAGATCTGCGGCAGCAGATACCGCTTGAAGACCCACATGTCCCGCCGTTCCTTGAAGGTGTCGATCAGCGGGAAGGTCGGCCGGGGCGTCAGGTCGTAGTCGAACTCGGCGAGCAGCATCCGGTCGCGGGCGGTCACCAGCGGGCAGGACGTGTAGCCGTCGTACCGGTGCGCCGGTGTCCGGCCGCTCATCGCGTCGAGCAGGTTGGCGGCCACCACAGGGGCCTGCTTGCGCACCGCCGCACCGGTCTTCGAGGTCGGCAGGGCGGCCACGTCGCCGAGCGCGAACACCTCCGGATACCGGGGGTGCCGCAGCGTGTGCTTGTCGGCGGCGACGAAGCCCAGCGGGGTGGCGGGGTCGGCGAGCGGGCTCCGCTTCACCCAGTCGGGCGCGCTCTGCGGGGGTACGGCGTGCAGGAGGTCGTATCCGATGATCTCCTCGCGGCCGCTCGCGTGGTCGGTGACGGTGATCTCGCGGCGGTCGCCGTCGACGGCGGTCATCTCCGACCGCAGCCGCACCTCGATGCCGTACCGCTCGGCCACCCGCTCCAGGACGCGGCCCCACTCGGGCACCTTGAACAGGGTGGCGTCGGGGATCACGAGGATGATCCGGATGCGGTCCAGCACCCGCCGCCTGCGCCAGTGGTCGGCGGCCAGGTAGGCGATCTTCTGCGGCGCCCCGCCGCACTTCAGCGGCGTGGCCGGGTGGGTGAAGACGGCCGTGCCGGAGCGCATGTTCCTGATCAGCTCCCAGGTGCGCGGGGCGTACTCGGGCGCGTAGTTGCTGGCCACCCGGTCGTGCCCCACCGCCTCGGCGAGGCCCGGCACGGCGTCCCAGTCCAGTTGCAGGCCGGGGGCCATGACCAGGTACTCGTAGGTGAGTTCGGCGCCGCCGGTGAGGGTGATCGTCCGTGTGTCGGGGTCGACGGCGAGGGCGTGCCGGCGTATCCAGCGCACCCCGTCCGGTATCACGGAGGCCTCGGCGCGGCGAGTGCTGCGCAGGGCTGCCTGTCCGCCGCCGACCAGGGTCCACAGGGGTTGGTACCAGTGGCTGTCGGACGGTTCGACGAGCGTGATGTCGGTGACGCCCGCGCGGCGCAGCCGGGCGGCGACGCTGATTCCCGCGCTGCCGCCGCCGACGATGGCCACGCGATGCCGGCCGGTGATCGTCTCGGTGCCGGGTGTGGGGCTTGCGACCATGGCTGGATTCCTTCCTGTGCCGGCCCGGAGGCCGTCGGGTCGAGGGCTGTGCCGGTGTGCGGGGCCGTCCGCACACCCCGTTTGGTTGTCTCCTCAAATACCCCGGGGGGTGTCCGTGACCGAAGCTATGACGGTCCCGCCGGGACGGTCAAATACCCCAACGGGTATTTGCCTGAGAGGTAAGTCCGGGTCCGCGCGGGCCCCTCCGTAGGCCCGTGCGAGGGGCTGCGGCGGCGCGCCGCGCGAGGCGAACGCCCCCTGGCCGCACGGGCGTCGTAGCGTCCGGGGCGTGCGTGTGCGGGGCGAGGAACCGAGGCCGCCGACGAGCGCCCGTCCTGCCTGGACGGGTCTCCTCGTCGCCGCGCTCGTCTGCGCCGTCCTCACCGCCGCGCTCGGCGGCTGCCCGCGCATGCGGGCCCTCGCCGGGTCCGCCGTCGACGCCTCCCACCGGCCCCTCGCCGCGGCCGGGCCCCGGGTCGTGGCCGGAGCCCGGAACGCGGCCGCGCTCCGGGCCGTGACCGCGCGGACGCGGGAGACGGCGGGCCCTCGCTGCCATGGCGACGGCCCGGCCATCGCGGTGACCCCGGCACCTGTCCCCGGTCCGCGCGCCCACGCGTACGTCTCGAACGGCACGCACCGGGGACCGCGCGCGAGCGCCCCGCCGCCGGCCCCGGAGCCGCCGTCGCCCCGGCGGCTGCCCGACGGCCGTCCGGAACCGCCGCTCAGGGTCTAGGGAGTCCCCGGCCGCGCGCGTCCCCGGGGCGCCCGCCAGGCCGCCGTGCTTCCCCCGAAATCCCCTGCGGCACACCAAGGAACTTCCCATGCCCGCTCGCTTTGCCCGCGGCGGCCGACTGTCCGGTGGGATCCACCGGCGTCTCGGCCCGGCCGTCCTCGTCTGCTATCTGCTCGCCCTGCTCGTCCCCGGACCCGGCACCCGGCTGCGCGAGACCGCGCTCGGCCTCTTCGGCCTGCGCCTCGACGTGTCCGCCGCCGCGCTGTTCGCCATCCTCTTCGCCGCCGCCTTCCAGGTACCGCCGGGACGCGCCCTGGCCGCCGTCCGGCAGCCGAAAGCCGTGCTCGCGGGCCTTGCCGCGCATCTGCTGACCGCCTTCGCCCTGGCGCCGGCCACCGCCCTGGTGCTGTACGGCGCCGGGCTGCGGGGACCGGCCGACGGTCTGTCCGCCGCCGTGGCGCTGGTCGCGGCGGCGCCCGTGGCCGCCGCCGCGACGGTCTGGATCGGCCGCGACGGCGATGTCACCGCCCTGCTGGCCGTCGTGCTGCTCTCCGCCCTGCTCAGCCCGCTGACCATGCCCACGACGCTGGGCCTGCTCGGACACGTCCTGCCGTCGGCGGACCACACGGCGGCGCTGGTCGACACCGCGGCCGGTCAGGCGCGGGCGCTGCTCACCGGTGCCGTCGCCCTGCCCTGCGCGCTCGGACTGCTCACCCGAAGGCTCCTCCCCGCCGCCGTCGCCGGGCGCCTGCTCGCCGGGGCCCCGCTGGTGGCGATCGCGGCGATGCTCGCCCTGACCTACGTCAACGCCACCGCCGCGGTTCCCGTGCTGCGCCAGGAACCCTGGACGGTCGTCGGGCTCTGCGCCGTCGTGGGGTGGGGGGTGTGCCGGCTGGCCTTCCTCGCGGGTTCGCTCACCGCCCGCGCGCTGCGCCTGCCGTCCGCCGCGCGGGCCACGGTCACCCTGGCGTGCGGCATGAGCAATGTCAGCGTCAGCGCGGTCGTCGTCGTACAGGCGCTGCCGGGGCAGCCGCACGCGCTGCTGGTCGCCCTGGTGTACGGGCTGGCGCAGAAGGTCTCGGCCCGGCGTGCCGTCGCGAAGGGCGCCGTCGTGCCGTCGTACCGGAGGATCGGTGAGCGGCGTGCGCTCCGGTGATCCAGCGGCCCGCGGGCGAGCCGGCGAGGGGGCACAGCCGGGCGAGGGCGCACACCCGTAGGGGTTTATGAGGGCAAGTCGCCCCACGGGGGCGGGGGATGGTGCGGACGCCGCCCGCGATCCCTGGCGGACGCGCGGGCGCCTCTGGCATCATCCCCACGCACCACCTGCACAGTCGCCCCACAAGTCGTCCGGCCATTCGCAGGAGGCTCCCCCATGAAGGTCCGCTCGGCCCTGACCGCTCTCGCGCTGGTCGTCGCTCCCGGTGTCGCCGTCCTCGGCACCGCGACCGACGCCTTCGCGGTCACCAAGATCAGCAATGCCACCGCGACCCAGATGTTCCGCGACGCGGGCATCACCTGGTCCTCCTCCGGTGGCTGCTCCGACCGCAACAACTCGACCTGTACGTCGTTCGACCAGCTCAACCTGGCCACCGCCCAGGGCGCCGTGACCCTCAAGCACGCCAGCGGCTGCGCCCTGAACATCACCGGCGGCACCGAGACCGGGCACGCCTCCGGCACGTACTCCCACTGGAACGGCTACAAGCTCGACTACGGGAAGAACACCTGCATCACCAGCTACATCAAGAACAGCTTCACCTACTCCGGCCTGCGCGGCGACGGATACCCGATGTGGACGGCTGCCTCCGGCAACGTCTACGCCGACGAGGGCACCCACTGGGACGCCCTGTACTACAGCTGCGGCGGCTGCTGACACAGACACCGGCCGGTGTCCGGGCGACCGCCGTCGCCCGGGTCCGCCCGACCCTCCCGGCCCGGCCCGTTCAGCGCCCGCCGGCGTCGTCCGCCGCCTCGGCCATGAGGTCCAGGACCGCCTCGACGACGACCCCGGGAGCCGGACCCGCGTCCACGGCGCCGCCCCGCTCGTCGGCCTCCAGCGGTTCCAGCGTCGCCTCCTGCGACTCCAGCAGGGCGCGCGGCATGAAGTGACCGGAGCGCTCGCTCATCCGCCGCCCCACCTCCTCGTGCCGGGCCGTCAGATGCACGAAGAAGGCGTCCGGGCAGGCCGCCCGCAGCACGTCCCGGTAGCGGCGGCGCAGCGCCGAGCAGGGCACCACACCGCCGGTCGCCGCGCGGTCGCGTTCGCGCAGCCAGCGGCCGATCGCCTCCAGCCAGGCCCCCCGGTCGGCATCCGTCAGCGGCACGCCCGCCGACATCTTGGCGACGCTCTCGGGGGAGTGGAAGTCGTCCGCCTCCGCGAACGGAACACCCAGTCGTCGCGCCAGCAGCCGGGCCACGGTGCTCTTGCCCACCCCGGACACCCCGATCACGACGACGCACGGCGGACACCGTCCAGGGTCACCGCGCACCGGACCGCCCCCGCCCGTTCACGGCCGGCCTTCGCCGGCCGCCGTACCCGTCACCGTCTCCTCGTGCAGCAGTGCCTCCCTGGTCACCGGGCCGGGCCCGTACGTGTGCCGGGGCGCCGGGCCGTCCGAGCCCGCCGGGTACTCCTCCAGGGGCACGAGGTCCTGCTCCCACGCCGTGAGCACCGGGGTGAGCACCCGCCAGGCCTGCTCCGCCTCGTCACCGCGGATCGACAGGGCCGGATCACCCCGCAGAACGTCCAGCAACAGCCTTCCGTAAGGCGGGAGTTCGGCGGGCTCCGGCTCGGCGGACAGCTGCAGTTCGGTGAGCTGCCCGGCCCGCGCGCCCGTGCCCATCAGCTCCAGGGCCAGGCCCTCCGGTTCGAGGCCGAAGCGCAGCACGTTGGGCTCCACCTCCCCGGTGTGCCCGAACGGCAGATGCGGCACGGGCCGGAACCGCACCGCGACCTCCTTGCGGTCCACCCGCAGCCCCTTGCCGCTGCGCAGCCGGAACGTGGTGCCCGCCCACCGCCAGTTGTCCAGCTCCAGCTCCACCTCGGCGAAGGTCTCGGTGCCGCGGCCGGGGTCCACGCCCTCCTCGCCGGTGTACGAGGGCACGTCGCGGTCCTCGATCCGGCCCGCGGTGTAGCGGGCGCGGCGGGTGCGGTGCAGCACGTCGTACTCGGTCAGCGGCCGCACGGAGCGCAGCACGTCGACCTTGCGGTCCCGCAGATCCCGTTCACCCAGGGTGACCGGCGGTTCCATGGCGACGAGGCAGAGCACCTGGAGGAGATGGTTCTGCACCATGTCCTTCAGGGCCCCGACCCGGTCGTAGTAGCCGGCCCGGCCCTCCAGCGCGAGGCTCTCGTCCCAGACGATCTCCACCTCGGCGATGTGGGTGCTGTTCCACAGCGGCTCCAGCACCCGGTTGGCGAGCCTGCTGCCCAGTACGTTCTGCACCGTGGTCATGGCCAGGAAGTGGTCCACCCGGAACACCGCCTGCTCCGGCACCAGTTCGGCCAGGCGGGCGTTCAACTCGCGTGCGCTGTCCAGGTCTTCGCCGAACGGCTTCTCCAGGACGATCCTGCTGCCGGCCGGCAGGCCCGCCGAGCGCAGCGCGGAGACCACCTGGGGGAAGAGCGAGGGCGGCAGCGCCAGGTACAGCGCCACCGGCTCGGCGCCGTCGACCAGTGCCCGGACGTCCTCCTGGTCGGTGACATCGGCCCGTCGGTAGTGCGCCGACTCCACGACCGCCCGCCGGGCCTCCGCCGGGATGCCGGCGCCCTGCCGGTCGAGCCAGTCGGTGATCCATTCCCGGAACCGCTCCGTGGTCAGCTCCTCGCGGCTCGCCCCGGTCAGCCGGAACCCGTCGCCGAGGTGCCCCGCGGCGTGCAGGGCGGCGAGGGCCGGCATGAGGAAGCGCCCGCTGAGATCGCCTGTCGCGCCCAGGACGACCAGATGCCCGATCACCGCGGGCTCGCCGCCCTCGCCCGCTGGAGGTTCACGCCGCTCGCGATGACGCCGATGTGGCTGAACGCCTGGGGGAAGTTGCCCATGAACTCTCCTGTGGTGGGGTGGATCTGCTCCGACAGCAGCCCGACCGTGCTGGCCCGCCCGCACAGCGACGCGTACAGCTCCCCGGCCTCCTCCAGGCGGCCCTGCCCTACCAGGTTGTCGACCAGCCAGAAGCTGCACAGCACGAACGCGCCCTCGTCACCGGCCAGTCCGTCCGGCGTCTCGTCGTGCAGATAGCGGTACAGCAGCCCGTTCCCGGCCGAGAGCCGCCGTGCGACGGCCGCCGCCGTGGCCACCATCCGCGGGTGATCGGCCGGTACGACCGCACGCGTCGGCAGCGCCAGCAGGCTCGCGTCGAGGACGCCGCCGCCGGACAGGTGGGCGCTGAGGGTGCGCGACCTCTCGTCCCAGGACTCCTCCAGGATGACCTGGCGCACCTTCTGGGCCGCCGCCCGCCACTGGTCGACGCGGCCGGGCAGACCGTGCCGCTCCCCGATGCGCACCGCCCGGTCCAGGGCCACCTGGCACATCGCGGCCGAGTAGGTGAACGCCCGCCCCTCGCTGCGCACTTCCCAGATCCCCTGATCGGGATGGCGCCAGGCGCGTTCCGCCGCGTCGGCGAGTTTGGCCAGGCCCGCCCACAGCGGCGGCTGGATCTCCCCGCCCGACAGCAGCCACTGGTCGGCGCAGTCGAGGATCTCGCCGTAGACGTCGTGCTGGCGCTGGTCGGTGGCGCCGTTGCCCCAGCGCACCGGGGCGGAGCCGCGGTAGCCCTCCAGTTCGCCGTCCTCCACCTCGTCCGGCACCGTGGTGCCCTGGAGGGTGTACATGATGCGCGGCCGGCGGCTGTGCTCGAAGGCGTCGAGGACCCAGCCGAGGAACGAGTCCGCCTCGCCGTCGAAGCCGATGCGGCGCAGCGCGAACACGGCGTACGCCGCGTCCCGGATCCAGGCGTAGCGGTAGTCCCAGTTGCGGATGCCGCCGATCGGCGCGGGCAGCGAGGAGGTGGGGGCGGCCACCAGGGAGCCGCTGGCCCAGTCGTCGCACATCTTCAGCGTGAGCGCGGACCGCCTGACCAGGGCCGCCTGCGGTCCGGCGTAGTCGCAGTGCCGCATCCAGCGGTGCCAGGCGTCGGCGGTGCCCTTGAGCATGGCGTCGGTGTCGAAGGGGTGGTGCCGGTGGAAGCGCCCCCAGGACAGCACCAGGTCGAGGCGGTCGCCCTGCCGGAGGTCGTGGGTGCCGCGCAGACCGGCGAGGGGGCGGTTGGAACGCAGATGCAGGCGCAGGCCCGGCCGCCGGTGGGGCCGTACCTCCAGCCCGCTGAACAGCGCCCGCGCCTGCCCGCCGCCGCGCGGCTCCAGTTCGGCCCGCAGCCGTACCCGCCCGTCCAGGACCACCGCCGAGCGCACGAGCTCCGCCCGCCCGGCCGGCATGTCCTCGGTGAGGTCGGCGCCGGACCTGAGGGCGAGCGCGTCGGTGAGGCGCACCAGACCGGTGCGCGAACGCAGTTCGGTGACCAGCACCCCGGTGTCGGACCGGTAGTGCTGCCGGGCCTCCGTCAGATCCTCGGGCGCCACCGTGAAGTGGCCGCCGCGTGCATGGTCGAGCAGACCGCAGAAGACCGCCTCCGAGTCGAAGCGGGGCAGGCACATCCACGGGATGGAACCGTCCAGGCCGACCAGCGCCGCCGTGGTGCCGTCGCCGATCAGGCCGAGGTCCTCCAGCGGGAGGTAGCCGTCCCGGCCGCGGACGGGACGGAAGGGCGGATCGGGATCGTACATGCGACCTCGCTTCTCCGGCGCCGGACCGTGAAGCCGACGCTCCCGATCTCCTTCGTCACGCATGCCCGCACCGGCTTCCGCCCTCCTGCCGGAACCGGCCTCGCGCCACCGGCGGCCGGCCTCGCACATCGTGATCACCGTCTCACGTGGTCCCGGGGGAGCGCGCGGTGGCCGCCGGGGGCGTTGATGCGTTCCGGTGAACGCGGGGCCATGTCGCACGGCGAATCCGCGGTGCTCCGGCGGGGCGCGCGCATCGTGGTGACTTAAGTCGTGCTGTGCGCGGGGCGGAGGGCGGAGGGTTCATGGCCGGCAGTGCCGCAGGGCGCGCCTTCATCGGGTCGTTCACATCGGCGGGTGGGCCGGGGATCGTCGTGGCCGACATCGATCCACGCACGGGGGCGCTGACCTGGGCGGGCGTCGTGAGGTCCGTCGCCGACCCCTCGTACCTCGCCGTCGGGCACGGGGAGGCGGGCCCCGTCCTCTACGCCGTGTCGGAGACGGTGGCGGGCGCGGTGGCCGCCTACGACGTGACCGCGACGCCGCCCCGTCCGCTCGGCGAGCCGGTGCGGGTCGGCGGCGACGAACCGACCCATCTCGCCCTGGCCCAGGGGCATCTGCTGACCGCCAACTACGGCTCGGGCAGCGTCAGCGTGCTGCCGCTGACGTCCGAGGGCCTGCCGCTGCCGCCGAGCGCGGTGCTCCGTCACGAGGGCTCGGGGCCGGACCCGGAACGCCAGCGGTCCCCGCACGCCCACCAGGTCGTCCCCGATCCGACGGGGCGCTGGGTGCTCGCGGTGGACCTCGGCACCGACTCCGTGCGGATCTGCGCGCTGGACGAGCACACCGGCGAACTGCGCCCGCACGGCGCGACCGCCCTGCCCCCGGGCACCGGCCCCCGGCACCTCGCCTTCCACCCTTCCGGGGACCACGCCTATGTCCTCGGGGAACTCCGGCCGACGGTGACCGTGTGCCGCTGGGACGGCGCCGCCGGAGTGCTGCGCACGGTCGCCGAGACCTCGCTCTTCCCGGACGGCACGGACGTCCCGGTGCGGCCCTCGGCTCCGGTGGTGGCACCGGACGGCCGGTTCCTGTGGGCCGCCGTGCGCGGCACCGACACCGTGGCCGTACTCGCCCTCGGCGCGTCCGGGGACGGGGCGGAACTGCTGACGTCCGTGCCGTGCGGCGGCCGGTGGCCGCGCGAGCTGGCGCTCGATCCGGCGGGCCGGCATCTGTACGCGGCCAACGAGCGTTCGGGCGAGGTGACCTGGCTCGACCTCGACACCGCGACGGGTGTCCCCAGACCCGCCGGATCACTGCCCGTACCCGCCGCCGGCAGCGTCGCCTTCGGCTGAGGGCACGCCGCGGGGCACTTCGCACGAGCACGAGCACGAGCACGAGCACGAGGGAAGGGACCGAGGGAAGAGGATGGCCGAGCGACAGAGCGAGAGAGAGCGCATCGTGGTCGGGGTGGACGGCTCGGAGGGGTCCAAGCAGGCCCTCGACTGGGCGGTGCGCCAGGCCGAACTCACCGGCGGCTGGGTGGAGGCGGTGATCGCCTGGGACGTCCCGCAGTTCCACGGCGGACTCGGCTGGATGCCGCCCTCCAGCTCGGACGAGGCCGCCCTGGAGGAGCGGGCACGGAGCGAGGTGACCTCCGCGGTGGAGGGAGCCGTCGCCGCGCACCCCACGGTGCAGGTCAGCGCGGTGGCGGGCTACGGCTCACCCGCGAGCGTCCTCCTCGAGGCATCCCGTGACGCCGCGCTGCTCGTGGTCGGCAGCCGCGGCCTCGGCGGCTTCAAGGGCCTGCTCCTCGGCTCGGTCGCCCAGCACTGCGTCCAGCACGCCCACTGCCCGGTCCTCGTCCTGAGGGGGCGGCGGGACTGAGTCGCGCAGGCCCGCGGGCTCGGCCGGCCGACCGTACGAGGCCCGTGCGGGGCCCTTCTGTCAGTCGGAGGGGAAGACCTGCTCGCGCACCCACGCGGGGTCGGGGTTGACGTACGGCCGGCCCGCCACGATCACGGTCGGCACGGTCTCGTCGCCGTCGTTGACCGCCCGCACCGCCGCCGCGCCGTCGGGGTCGCGCCAGATGTCGACCCAGTGGAACCGGCGGGTGGCGCGGCCCAGCCGCATGCGCAGACGGAGGCAGTACGCGCAGCCGGGCCGCCAGTAGACGATGGGCCGGCCGTCGGTCTCGCTGCGGCGGCGGGCCTCCGAGTCGCTGATCGAACTCGGGAAGACCAGGGGCGAGTTCAGGGCGGCGAGCAGGACGAACACGGCCACGACGGCCACGCCCGTGGCTGAGCCGCCCTCCCGGAACAGCCCCGCCGCCACGACGAGGCCCCAGAGCACCAGCAGAATCGGCAGGGTCCAAGGGCGCTTCATGGTGACGCAGGCTATCTCCCGGGGGCCCGGAGCCCTTCGCCAGGGGGGCACACCGATGGTTGCGGGCCCGACGCGGAGCGCTCTCCTCGCGCGCCCGGGCCCGGCCGCCCGCGTTCGCCGCCCCGTTCCCGGCGTTCGTCCCACCGCGGCGCGCGCCGGCCCTCTGCTGCCCCCGACCCGGTCCGGACGTCCCGCCCGCTCCGACTTCTCGGCGCCGCCGGGGCGGTGGGGCGCCGGTCCTCGAACGGTCCGCGGCCGTCAGGCGCCGTCCTCCTCCTCGTCGTAGTGCACGACGCCGTCCTCGTCCTGCCGGGGGTGGATGCGTTCGGGGCCGTGCTCGCTGGTGTCGGACGGGCGCGGGCCCTCGGGGCCGTCGGGTCCCCAGCGCAGCATGCGGCGGGTGCGGATGACCCGGTACGTGGTGCCGAGGACCTCCAACTGGTTGACGCGACCGGAGCGCAGCCGCTCGGAGGCCTCGGCGTACGCGAACAGCACCGGATCGGCGCCGGGATCGCCGGCCGTCACGGTGCGGGCGTCGACCAGTCGGTCGGCCTCCACGGGGATCAGGCCCCGGGTACGCGGTTCGAGCCACGTCAGGAAGAAGTCCAGCGACTTGCGGGCGCCGAGCACGGTGGTGTGCGGACGGCTCGCCGGTTCCCAGCCCCTGCCGTCGCGTTCCGCGACCGTGAACGTGGTCGGCAGCAGTACGACGTCCGGGTGGGTCGTCCGGGCCCGGCGGGACTCACGGATCACGGAGTCGGGGAAGCGGGAGCCGGCGTAGGCGAAGTCACGCAGCGCCAGCCGCTCGGTGGCCTGCGCGGGGGTGAGAGGTGCGTCCGGGTCCAGGACCAGACCGGCGTCGACCTCCGGCTCCCGGCTGCCGGGACTCCAGTCGGGGGAGAGGGGCTCCGGGTCGGTCGGGCGCGGCAGTTCGATGCCACCGGCGCCGGAGCCGGCCCATTCCTCGGCGCGCGCGATCCGGTAGCGCGTGCCCAGCACGGTGAGTTCGTCGACGGGCTCGGTCTCCAGGCGGGCCACCGCCGCGAGCAGGGCACGGCGCTCCGCCCCGTCCGCGGCCTCGTCCTTCGCGCGGAACCACAGCCGGGAGTTGAGGCTGTCGCGGGACATCTGCGGGCAGGGAGCCGTGATCGGGGTCACCGCCCGCCAGCGCTGCCCGTCCTCGGCGCGCTGCGAGACCACCCCGAACAGCGGTCCGCGCACGGCCACTTCGCCGGCGCTCAGCACCGCGTCGAGGGCGTCGGCCTCCATGGCGGCCTCGACCGGTTCCACCGGAACGCGCACGACCAGCGGCCGTACCCCGTCCGGCCTGACATCCCCAAGGTCCATGCGCCCATCCTGCCGACCCGAAGGTACGGTCACGCGGTTTTTGGTGAAATAGCGCTCCCCGTACCGAAAACAAGCCATCCATGGGGATCGGCGGCCGCGAGGCGACAAGGCGACGGAGCCCCGGCCGGGGCGGCGGACCGGACCTCGCGTCCAGGCCCCCGGCTCCGGGCGCGGGTGACGGCGGAGGCCGCGCCCAGCGGGCCCGCGCCGCGCGAACGCCCCACCAGGCCGGTCAGCGGACCGGCCGCCGCATCTCGGAGCGGATCCGGAGGGTTTGCCCGGCGGCGTCCTTCCGGGAGGACCGCCTTCACGGTGGTGGTCCTGGAGCTGTTCCCGGCGAGCAGCCGGGCGCGGACTGCCGCGGTGTCCCTGAACCGGCCGTGCATGCCGGTCACGACCACGTCGTGGAAATCGGCGTCCTTCAGCCGGTACGACGCGACGGCGCCGTGTACGGCCTCGGCGTCCAGGCTGGACCGCCGGCTCCACGCCACGGCCCGGCCGAGGTCGCGGAGAGTGACGCCAGAGCGCTACCTGATGTGATCAGGAAGTCACACACGCGCTATCCGGCGAAGCCGCGCCAGTGCCGGATCTCCAGCGCGGCGGCGACGTCGAGCGGGTGCTCGGCGAGGGGGGCGGGGGAGCAGCCGGTCGGCGCGCCTGAGGCGGCGCAACAGGGTGTTGCGGTGGGTGAACAGCCGGCCGGCGGCCCGCGAGGCGTTGCACTGTTCGGCCAGGAAGGCGCGGACCGCGTCGGTGAGGTCGTCCGGGGCGTGCTCCAGATCGCCGAGGGTGCGCTTGACGAAGCGGTCGGCGCGTTCCAGGTCCTGGGAGAGCAGGGCGACCAGTTCGACCTCGTCGTGCGAGGCGAGGCGCTGCGCCGAGGCGAGCCGGGCGAGCATCCGCTGGGTGGTGAGGGCGTCGAGGTGGCTGCGGCGAAATCCGTCCACGCCCGGGTCCGGTGAGCCGAGCGCGACCCGCACCGCGGGGAGCCGGCCGAGCCCGGCCCGTACCCGTTCGGTGTCGGGCCGCCCGGTGAGCCACACCCAGCGGGTGGCGTCGCTCGCCATGACGCTGAGCAGCTGCGCGGGGCCCGCGGCGGCGGCCAGCAGGTCGGCTGCGCGGTCGAGTTGGCGCAGCTCCGCCTCGGGGGTGTCGGTCCAGACGACGGCCGCGGTATGGGTGGCGTCCAGCGGATAGCCGAGGCGGGCCTCGGCGCGCTGACGGGTCATGGGCGCGCCGTCCAGGAGCAGCGTGACGGTCTCGCGGCGCTCGGCGTGGGTGCCGCTGGTGAGCTCGGTCAGCTCGGCGCTCATCAGCGCGGACATGGCCGCCACGGTCCGGTCGACGTACTCGGAGATGGAGCGCAGGGACACGTCGAGCAGCTCGGCGAGTTCATCGTGGTCGCCGGTGAGCGAGCAGGCGATGCGCGTCCACACCCGCACGGCCACGCTCTCGCCCGCGCGGTAGGAGTCGAGCGCGGGCTCGGCCAGCCCGCGGCGCACGATGTCCCGGGCGATGGCGCGGGTGACCTCGCTCTCGTGGGCGGGTACGGAGGCGCCCGGGGCGTTGATGTTGGCGGCGGCCCAGTGCAGCAGGTTGGCCCGGTTGGCCCGCCGGATACCGGCCGAGAGCACCGGGTCGTCGGCGATCGGCCTGCGCGTCTCGCCGGCCAGGGTGGCCGCGTCGAGCTCGGCCAGCCACTCGGGACGGGGGGTGAGGGCGATCTCGGCGCCCCGCCGGATCAGCTTCCGGATCCGGGGCGACGGCGGACTCCACGACATGACGGGCAACCTAGCAGTGCAGAGTGCACCGATCGAGCGAAAATCTTGTGCGAACTGCCTCTAGGCGTGGGCCGTGTCCGTTTCCCACCATGGAGCGATCCACCGCCGCTGTGAGGGAGCCGCCCATGTCCCGCGAAGCCGACGCACCCGCCGCCGAGCACCTGGACGTCCTGATCGTCGGCGCCGGGATGTCCGGCATCGGCGCCGGCCACTACCTGACGACCGGACTGCCGGACAAGAGCTTCGCGATCCTGGAGGCACGCGCCGACCTCGGCGGCACCTGGGACCTGTTCCGCTACCCCGGCATCCGGTCGGACTCCGATCTGCACACCTTCGGCTACGAGTTCAAGCCGTGGCGGGACGCGGAGTCGATAGCCGACGCGCCGCGGATCCTCGCCTATCTGCGGGAGACCGTGCGCGAGAACCGGCTGGAGTCCCGCATCCGCTACCACCACAAGGTGCTCGGCGCCTCCTGGTCGAGCGAACAGGCGCGCTGGACGGTCGAGATCGAGCGCACCGACACCGGCGAGCGGACGACGCTGACCTGCGGCTGGTTCTTCTGCGCGATGGGCTACTACCGCTACGACGCCGGCTTCACCCCGCACTTCGAGGGGCGGGAACGTTTCCGCGGGACGGTCGTGCACCCCCAGCGGTGGCCCGAGGACCTCGACTACGCGGGCAAGCGGGTCGTGGTGATCGGCAGCGGCGCCACGGCGGTCACCCTCGTACCGTCGATGGCCCGCGCCGCCGCCGGGGTGACGATGGTCCAGCGCACCCCGTCGTACGTCATGCCGGTGCCCCGCAGGGACCCCGTCGCCAACGCGCTGCGCCGGCTCCTCGGGGACCGGTGGGGGTACGCGCTCGCCCGGCGCAAGAACATCGCCCGGCAGCGCGCCGTCTGGTCCTTCTGCAAGCGGCACCCGAAGGCGGCGCGCCGGATCATCCGCTGGGTCAACACCCGGCGGCTGCCCGCGGGCTACCCTGTCGACGAACACTTCAAGCCGCCGTACGACCCCTGGGACCAGCGGCTGTGCGCGGTCCCGGACGGAGACCTCTTCGAGGCCATCGCGAACGGCAGCGCCTCGATCGTGACCGACCGGATCAGCACCTTCACCGAGAAGGGCGTCCTGCTGCGGTCGGGCCGCGAGATCGAGGCCGACATCATCGTCACCGCCACCGGACTGAACGTGCGGGCGCTGGGCGGCATCCCGATCACCGTCGACGGCACCGCCGTCCGTCTCCCGGACACCATCGCCTACAAGGGCATGATGCTCTCCGGCGTCCCCAACCTCGCCTACGCCATCGGCTACACCAACTCCTCCTGGACCCTGAAGGTCGGCCTGCTCTGCGAGCACTTCTGCCGGCTACTGGCCCACATGACCACGCACGGCTACGACATCTGCCGCCCCGAACCGGCCGACCCCGCCATGCCGACCCGGCCGTTCCTCGACTTCGGGGCCGGCTACATCCAGCGCGCCGTCGGCCAACTGCCCCGGCAGGGCGACCGCATGCCCTGGCTGACGTCCAGCGGCTACGGCGACGACGTCAAGCTGCTGCGGTCCGACAGCGTCACCGATCCCGAACTGCGCTTCGCCCGCACCGGCGCCACAGCCGGTGTTCTCCCCGCGCCGCCGCCCGGCCGTCCGGGCGCATCCGCGGGGACGGGAAGAGACGCCGTGAGCGCCGGTGACGGGAGAATGCCCGGATGACCGGCACAGGGGAGTGGGAGGAGACGCGCCGCCGGCCGCGGTTCGGGCAGCGCCTGTCCGGGAGAGTGGTCCTCGTACGGCCGGCCGGTCCTGGCCGCCGGCACGGACCCCTCCGTACCCGGGCTGAGAGAGCCGCGCCGGGGGAGCGACAGGGAGTGACGGCAGGGGCGACGGCACCCCCGTAGCCGCCGCCCCTGCCGCATGATCGTGCTATGGGCGGACACGCACTGTCAACGATCGTTTTCGGCTAGTCATTCGATCGTTGATTCCCCATGTCAGCGCTCACCGCCCCCCGGCGACCCCCGGGATTCCCGCCATGGCGATGCTGACCCTGCGGCTGTACCGCTGGAGCGCCAGCTGGCCGTCATGGGGCTCGCCCGGGTAGCTGTCCAGCATGGAGCCCGGTCGGGTCACCCGCAGGGCGCCGGCCCGGAAGAACTCGGTGGCGAGGGGCACGGTGTGGTCCGCCGAGGCGTGCAGGCCGACGGTCTGGAGGTAGCGGCGCATCGGGTGCAGGACCCGCACGATGTCCTCGCGCGGCAGGGGCTTGACCCAGACGGTCCCGAACAGGGGGGAGGCGGTGAGGCCGGGACGCTTGTCCGCGAGGACGTGCCAGCGGCCGCCCAGACCGCTGAACGTCCGCGTGAGGCCCAGGTGTTCCTCGAGGCGTGCGACGGTGACGACGTTCGTGACCTCCGCCTGCTCGGCCGTCTCCCTCGGGAGCTCGGGGAACGCCTCCGCCTCGGCGGACAACGCGTCCGCGAGGGCGCGGGCCTCCGTGAACAGCACCTCCGTGTCGTCGGTGTCGACGTAGACGACCTGGGGGCTGGTGCACGTGCGCTGGCCGTTGCGCAGGATGTCCCGCGCCAGCGCCCGCAGCGCGGCCCCGTCCCGGCGCTCGCCCGTGCGGTCGAGGTAGGCGAGCGATATCTTCGGCCCCCAGTCGACCAGCCGGCACCCCGACGGCAGGAACCGCGCGACCCCTTCGACCGCCTCCTCGGTCCCCCAGACCGCCACCGCGTCGGCCGGCCGGCACAACTGGCGCAGCCACTCGGTGTCACGGGAGGAGAACCGCAGGACCACGAGCCTCTCGCGCACCTGCCCCGAAGGATCGGCATCGGCGAGCGCCGCCAGCGCGTGCTGGGTGAACAGGCTCTCCCCGCCGCTGGTCTTGACAACGTTGACATTCCCCGCGAGCAGACCCTCGACGGCGCTGAGCACGCCGGCGACGGCCACGTTCCGCGGGGCGATGTGCACCAACGTGCCCACCGGCTGCCACAGTTCCGCCGCGTCGTCCGCGAACGCCGCCGGCACGGGCCGGTGCGCGGCCGTGCCGCCGAGCTCGGCCGTCAACTGGGCGGCCAGCAGACCACGGTCGAGGGCCGAGGCCAGCCCCGCGAGGGCGGACTCCGCGTCGCCGGCGGGAAGCGCCGTCGTGGCGGGATCCGTCAGATCGGCGAACAGCCGCTCGTACTCCGCGCCCTGCCGGTCGCCGAGCACCTCGGCGAACCGCTCGCACGCGCCCAGGACCCGCTCGGCGTCCAGCGGCCCGGACAGCGCGGGAAGGATGGTGCCGAGCCCACCGAGGCGGCGTCCGGCCTCCTCCTCGTCGACCCATTCCCCCTGCCAGTAGTAGGGCGTGGTCGTGGTCTGCGCGACGGTCGTCATCGAACCTCCAGAAGCTCCGCCGCGGCGACGGCACACGTACGGTTGCGGCGCACACCCGCGCGCCCGTGGACCTCGAACCACGGTGTGGCGATCCCGCAGTCACCCGGCGGACGCAGCGTGCCGAGGTCGGCCATCAGCACGCTGTGGGCGGGCAGGGCCGTGATGAACGGCGACACGAACTGGAGGTAGCCCACGTCGCCGTACCCCACCGGCTCCAGGTCGCGCACGTCCCGCACGACGCACCGCGCCCACACCGGCACATGGAAGTGATGCGCCGCGCACTCGATGTACGGGAGGCAGTGCTCGACCGAGCCGTAACAGTCCCGGATCCGTTCACCCGGGATGCCGAGCCGCCGTTCGATCCCCTCCCGGAACTCCACGCGCCCGATGGCCCGGTCGGCGTGGCTCTTCCAGCCGCCGCCGGTCAACACCACTGAGCCCTCCGGGAGGTGCAGCGGGGGGACCCCCATCGTCCCCATCCGCTCCAGCACGGTGTGCAGCAGTGCGGGGAACCCGACGATCCGTACCGGCTCCTCGCGCGCCGCGAACTCCAGCAGGGCGTCGACACAGCCCATGGGGTCGAACTCATGGCCGTCACCGGTGTTGCGCAGCGCATGCCGGACGGCGGCGACGGGCGCGAAGTCGCACAGCTCGTTCAGTCCGTGGGCGGCGCCCATGGTGAGCCGCGGATCCGGCTCGTACCCGAGGACGAGATAGTTGGCGGGACGCTCGACGTCGATCAGCCCCAGCGCCTTCATCGTCCACGCGTCCATCCGCTGCGCGGCTCCGATGGACCAGGCGTCGAACCCGATCTCCGTCTTCTCGCCACCGGTCCCCGACGACGTCAGCCGCAGCGCCACGGCATCGTCGGCGATCGAGGTCAGGGCGTGTCTCTTGAACAAGTTGACATGTATGTACGGCAGTTCGGCGATCCGCCCGACACGGTCCGTATCCGGTGCCCCCGCCTCCTTCCACAGGGCCCCGTACAGCGGGTTGCGCAGCGCGTGCCAGGCGTTGATCTCCCGCATGGCCGCGACGAACAGCTCGTCGGCGGCCTCGTCGGCGCGAAAGGGGTCGGAGACGTCGCACAACTCCTGGACCCGCGGCAGCTCTCCGGGTTCGGGTACCTCCAGGGGCCGGAAGTACTTGGCGAGCGAATCGAGTTGACGTGCGAGTTCGGCGTCATCGGTCGACGCGGTGTTCATGGCACTCCTTGTTGATCACTCCGTGTGCAGACCAAGTTGACCTCGCCGAGACTCGAATCCCCGACGGTCCCGACGGGTTTGAGCCAGCCGCGCGCGGACCTCCCGGATCGCGGACGGACCGGCGGGGATGGATCCCTGGCCGCCCATTAAGGTCGGGGACATGACACCAAGCCTCGGGGGCAGCGCCTTCGACTCCCTCCGCCTCGACGCCGTGACCGACCAGGAGGCGCTGCGCCGGGTCTACGAGCTTCCCCATGCCGCCGCCGTGCGCAAGCAGATGACCGAACTCACTGACCAGACAAGGGAGTTGATCGAGTGCTCCGGGCTGGTGCTGGTCGCCAGCGCGGACGCCGAGGGCAACTGCGACGTCTCTCCGCGTGGTGGCCCCGCCGGGTTCGTCTCCGTCCTGGACGCGCGGACGGTGGCGATACCGGACGCGACCGGAAACAAGCGTCTGGACACCCTTCAGAACGTCATCGCCACCGGACGGGCCGGGCTGCTGTTCGTCATCCCGGGGCGCGCCACCACGCTCCGGGTCAACGGCCGGGCCTGCGTGTCCACCCGCCCGGATCTGCTGTCCCAGCTGACCGCCGTGGGCAGGCCGCCGGCCAGCGCGCTGGTGCTGGGGATCGAGGAGGTCTACCCGCACTGCCCCAAGTCGCTTCTGCGCAGCGGCGCCTGGAAGCCGGAGCAGTGGCTGCCGGCGGACGCCCAGCCGACCTCGGCCGAGGTGACGCTGGCCCAGCTGCGGATGCCGGAGCTGACGATCGCCGACATCGAGCGGGCGGAGGCGGATTCGCTGAAGTACCGGTACGAGTAGGAGTGGCGGAGAGGGCAGGATTTGAACCTGCGTGGACCCCTGGAGGTCCGACCTTGAGACAAGCTCAGTGGTCCCCGATAAGCCGCTCCGGGCACCTCTCCTCGTTCCCGGCTCCGGGGCGGTGCCCCTCGCCGTTCACATGGAAGAGACTGGCAGGCGGCACTGACGCGGCGCTGACCCCGGTCTGACGGGGCCTCTCCTTCGCCTGTATTGCGACCAGTTGATATGTGTATAAGCCACGAGTGTCACAGGACTGTCTCAGGGGCAGGTGCCGGGCAACCGGGGCGGCGGAGGCTCTGTCTCGATAGGCGCAAGGCCCGCTCACCGGGAGCGGGGCCCGTCCCCAGGGGGAAATGATGCGCGTCCGGAAGATCTCGATGCTCGCTGTCGCCGGTGTTGCTCTCGGCCTGTCGCTCACGGCCTGCGGCGGCAGTGGCTCCGACAGCGCCTCGCCCTCCTCGACGGCGTCGTCCACCGCCACCAGCACCGCACAGCCCGGTTCCTCCGCCTCCGCTTCCTCCTCCGGTCAGGGCGCCACCCGCACCACGCCCGCGGGCACCGCGAAGAAGTCCGGGGTGAGCTGCACGAACCAGATCGACTACGCCGGTGACCCGCGGTCGAACGCGGAGATCAACAGCATCGGTGAGCAGACGGGTCACTGCCCTGCCCCGGAGAAGGGCGGCAAGTCCTCGGGGACCCCGAAGAAGTCCGGGGTGAGCTGCACGAACCAGATCGACTACGCCGGTGACCCGCGGTCGAACGCGGAGATCAACAGCATCGGTGAGCAGACGGGTCACTGCCCTGCCCCGGAGAAGGGCGGCAAGCCCGCCGGTACCCCGAGGAAGCCCGGCGTCAGCTGCACCGACCAGATCGACTACGCGGGCGACCCCCGCTCCAACGCCGAGATCAACTCCATCGGCGAGGACACCGGCTACTGCCCGCCGGTCCAGCACTGAATTCCCGGGGTTCCCGAACCGATCGGGAGCGCCACGACGATGACCGCCGTCCGGCAGGGGACGGCGGTCATCGTCGTTTCCGGCCACCGAAAGGCTCGGCGGCTCACGCGGCAGTCCCTCGATACCGCTGCCGCTCCGAAGCCGTCGCGCCGGGAAAGCGGGCGGATGCCGAAGGCCGGGCAATGCCACGGGAGTTGGCGAACGCCAGAAGTGGGTGGCCGGATTCCGCGTCAACCCCGTCGAACCGCATCGCCGGTTCAGGTGCTTGCGTGAGCTCCTGCGCTTATCCGGTGTTCCGGCAGAAAATAATCAACTCAACGACGCCATCGAACTGGAGCAATACATGCGCCGTACCCGTATCGCCCCGCTCGCCGCTGCGGGCGCGCCGCCCGCGGCGAGCGCCTCCACCGGCACCGCCCTCGCGGCGGGCAGGGGCGACGTCGTGGTGTCGAGGACGGAACGGGCGCCCTTGACCGCGTACCCCGGACACCGCGCGCAGCCGGCGCCCGGCAGCGGTGCCGGCGCCGCCTGAGCCGCGGCCCTCCGCTTCCGCCACACCCGCTTCCACACTTTGGAGAACCTGCGCACATGGCCGCCGAACTCGTCGTCATGGGGCTGGGGCACGTCGGGCTGCCGCTCTCCCGAGCCGCGGTCTCGGCCGGTCTGGCGACCGCGGGATACGACGTGTCCCGCCCGGTGGTCGACGGCCTCACCGGCGGCCGCTCACACGTCGGCGGCGTCGGCGACACCGACGTCGCGGCCATGCTCCGCGCGGGCTTCCACGCCACGGACGACCCCGCGGTCCTCGAAGGCGCGCAGACCGTGGTGATCTGCGTGCCCACCGGGCTCACGGGCGCAGGCCTGCCCGACCTCTCCGCGGTCGAGGACGCGGCCACGGCCGTCGCCGCCCGCCTGCACCCCGGCATGCTCGTCGTCCTGGAGTCCACCAGCTATCCGGGCACCACCGAGGACGTCGTACGCCCCCTGCTGGAGCGCGGCAGCGGACTGCGGGCCGGCGAGGACTTCCACCTCGCGTACTCCCCGCAGCGCATCGATCCCGGCAATCCCACCTGGGACGTCCGCAACACCCCCAAGATCGTGAGCGGCCGCACCGCGCTGTGCGCCAAACACGCCGTGGCGTTCTACTCCCGGTTCGTGGACCAGCTCGTCGTCGCCCGCGGCACCCGCGAGGCGGAGATGGCCAAACTCCTGGAGAACACCTACCGCTACGTCAACATCGCCCTGGTCGACGAGGTGGCGCTGTTCTGCCACGAGACGGGCATCGACATCTGGGACGTCCTGCACTGCGCGGCGTCGAAGCCGTTCGGCTTCGCGCCGTTCAGCCCCGGCCCCGGCGTCGGCGGCCACTGCATCCCCGTCGACCCCCGCTACCTCGCCGCCCGCGCGGAGTCCCAGGGCTTCGCCTTCCGCACCCTCGCCGCGGCACAGGACGTACTGAGCCGCATGCCGGACCATGTCGTGGAGCGCGCGCTGACCATCCTCACCGGGACGGCGGGACGTCCCGAAGGGGCGACGGCCCTGCTCCTCGGCGTCACCTACAAACCCGACGTGGCGGACATCCGCGAGACACCGGCCCGCCAGGTCGCCGCCGGGCTGCTCGCCGCCGGCGTCGAGGTTTCGTACCACGACCCCTACGTCCCGGAGTTCACCGTCGGCGGGGCGCCGTTGCCCCGGACCGAGAACCTGCGGGACGCCCTGGACAGGGCCGACGTGGCCATCCTGCTCCAGGACCACGCCTGCTACGCGAGAGAGACGCTGGGCCAGGCCCGCTGCGCCCTGCTGGACACCCGAGGCAAGGCCGTGGGCAGCAGAGTCACCCTTCTCTGATCCCGCACCCCCGCCGGCCACGTCCGGCGCCCCCGGCCGGTCCGTAACCGGCACCCACAGCCCGCGCACGGCACCGCCGTGCGTGGTTGCGGCCCTGCCCAGGCGCCGCAGTTCAGTACCGACGTGACACCATCGTAAACAAGGAGAGACCCATGAGCACCGCTGCCGCCAACGAGCGTCTGGTGAAGCGTTTCGACAAGTGGGACACCGACGGCAACGGGGTCCTCGACGCCGCCGACTTCCAGAGCGAGGCCGCGCGTATCGCCCAGAACCTGGGCAAGGACGCCGACTCGCCGGAGGTACGGGAACTCCACAGCGCCTTCATCGGGCTGTACGAGTACCTCGCCGACAAGGCGGGTGTCGGGGCCGGTGGCGTCATCAACCGCCAGCAGTTCCTCGACGCCACCGGCGACATGCTGTTCAAGGAGGGCGAGGCCAGCTTCAACCGTGCCCTGTCGCCCATCGTGAAGGCGCTCATCCGCCTGTGCGACGAGGACCACGACGGCCAGATCGACGCCCGCGAGTTCCAGGCGTGGCTGTCCGGTGTCGGCGTGCCGCTGTCCGAGGCCGACCTGGCCTTCCAGAAGGTCGACACGAACGGCGACGGGCGGCTGTCCGAGGACGAACTCCTGGAGGTCGTACGCGACTTCCACTTCGGCCGGCTGGAAGTCGAGCTGCTCGGCTGACCCGTCGGACCACCTCCGGTGACACGGGGTGGCGCCGCCGGGCTCAGCGGCCGGCGCCACCGCGTGCGCGACGACACCGGTGAGGGGCCGAGGCCGGACCCGCACGGGTCCGGCCACACCCGTGCCCCCGGATCCGAATCCGGGGGCACAGGGGCCCACGCCTGCGCTCAGGAGCCCTGGGGTGCGCCGCCCTCCTCCCCGGACCGCCCCCGCAGGACGGTGCCGGGCGGCCCGGCACCGCCCTGCGTGAAGGTGACCGTCTGCTCCGGCAGCAGTTCCAGGTCACGGCCGCTGACCGGACGCCCGGCATGGATCAGGACGTTGTAGTGGTTCGGCAGATGGCAGGCGTCGAACCCGAGCACCGTGCCGACCACCGTGTCCCCGACACGCACCAGGTCGCCCCGGTCGATCACCCCGCCGCACTCCAGCTCCACGAAGCCCAGGAAACCCACCCGGTCGATCCGGGTGCCGGGGCGCGGCTCCCACTGGTCGGTGGTGACCAGCTCGTGCACCTCACCGCGTCGCACACAGCGCGCCGCGTGCTCCTCCACCCGCATGCCCCGGTCGGTGCGCCGGTGCACCAGCACCTTCACCAGGGTGCCGCGCACCACACGCTTCGAGCCGTCCTCGGCGGGATTCACCGGCCCACCCCCTGCCCGGCGGGCAGGGCGCGGCCGTAGGCCGCCTCCACCAACTCCAGTGCGGGCAGACCCCCGTGCGCCCCCGGACCGGCCGGCCGGCGCCCGTCCGCGAGCTCCGCGAACTCGCGGAGAACCGCCTCGTACTCGTGCCACAGCGACCCCTTGAAGGTGGTGTGCCCGGCCAGCATGTCGGCACCCAGCACCTCCCCGTCGGCCAACTTTACCTCGACGTCCTTGAGTTCACCCGGGTACGACCAGTCCAGCTCCACCGATGCCACCGCCCCGGTACGGCCGCGCAGGCGGATCACCGCCCTGCGGTCGACGCCGTGGCCGTCGCGTTCGATCGCGCGACCGGTGACGGTGAGGTCACCGAGCAGCAGCCGTACCACGTCGAAGGCGTTGGGACCGTTGTCGGCCAGACAGCCCCCGCCGCAGCGGTCGGGGTCCAAGTACCACTCCTCGCCGCCGAGATGCTCCTCGATGCGCTCCAGGTACCGCACCCGGACCGAACGCACCTCCCGGCCCGCGACCTGGTGCGCCAGATCGCGGACGGCGGTGTTGTAGCGGCGGTGGAACGCCGTCATCAGCGGTACCCCGCCACGGTGTGCCAGATCCACCAGCACGCGCCCCTCGGCCGCGGTCAGGGCCAGCGGCTTCTCCACGCACACCGGGACGCCGGCGCTCAACGCGTCCCGGCACACGGGCAGATGGACATCGTTGGGGACGGCCACCACCAGGGCGTCCGGCCTGGCCCGCGCCAGCAGCGTGCGGTGGCCGGAGAAACGCGCCACCGGGCCGGGGAAGCGCTCCAGGGGTTCAGCGCGGGCGTCGCACACCGCGGTCAGCTCCCACTCGGGGAGCCGTTCCACGGCGGCCAGATAGTAGGGGGAGATGGCGCCGAGGCCGATGACCCCGAGGCGCAGCGGCCGGTTCACCGGCGGCCCCCGAGCAGCCCGAGACCGGTCAGTTCCGCGTACAGGTGCGGCGGCAGCGGGATGCCGTCCCGGCGCCGCTCGGCCGCGAGTTCCGCCTCCCACCAGCCCGGATAGCGCACCGGTTCGCCGTCGTGCACCGGCGGGCAGTCGGTGAGCGCGCCGAACAGCGACCGGGTCGCCGCCGCGAGGTCCGCGTCGGGGCGCAGCACCGCCGGGGCGACGGCGAGCAGGAAGAAGCCGATGTCGTCGTCGCTGCCGTGCGGCCGGCCGTCCCCCTCCAGCGCCGCGGGCGCGGGCCCCACGGCCGCGCCGGAGACCACGGCGGCCAGCAACTCCACGGCGATGCCGAGCCCGAAGCCCTTGTGGACGCCGGTCCGCGCGCTCCCGCCGAGCCAGCGCAGGAACGCCTCGCCGCGGTCGAAGGCGGCCGGGTCGGTCACCGGCCGGCCCGCCGCGTCCTCCAGCCAGCCCGCGGGCACCGGCTCGCCGCGCCGGGCGGCCACCCGCACCTTGCCGGTGGGCGCGACCGTGGTGCTCATGTCCAGCAGGAACGGATGCCCGTCTAGGGCGGGCGCGGCGACACTGAGCGGATTGGTGCCGAGCATCGCGACCGCGCCGCCCGGGGGCCGGGCGATGCGCTGGCCGCCGCAGTTGCTCGCGACCAGGCCGATCATCCCGGCGTGCGCGGCGCGCGCCGCGTGGAACCCGGCGCACCCGAAATGGGTCGCGCCACGGACCGACACCAGGCCGATCCCGTGCCGGGCGGCCCGTGCCACGGCGTCGTCCATGGCCTCGGCCGCCGCCCACAGGCCGAGCGCCCGGTGGGCGTCGACGACCGCGCAGGCACCGAGGTCCGTGACGGTCTCCGGTTCGGCGCGGGGATCGCAGCGGCCGCCGGCGAGCAACGGCAGGTACAGGCGGCCGAGGTTGAACACGCCGTGGGAGTCGAGCCCGGTCAGATCGCCGTGGCAGAGCGCGTCCGCGGCGAGCCGGGCCCGCGCGGCCGGGATGCCGTGCCCGGCGAACAGACCGGTGAGCGCCGCATGCAGCTCCGCGTGGTCGACCAGGACAGGTTCGGCCGGGACAGGGGTGTGCTCGGCCGCCGCTCGGTGGGCGGGGGGTGCCGTCATCCGGATTCCTTACGGGATGGGGGTCGGTTCTCTGCGGGTGGGGCTGTGGGGCGGGGCTCTTCCCGGCGGTTCACCGCGGACCGGCTGCCGGGCGCCCGGCCCGCTCCGTCGCCGGCCGCTCCACCGCCGGCCGCTCCCCGTCCGCGAAGGACGTGACGAGCCGGTGGACCACCCGGGCGAAGTCCTCCAGGTCGGCGAGGTCCACGAACTCGCCCGGCGCGTGGGCGCGGTTGGCGGCGAGGTCGCCGGGACCCAGCACCACGGTGAACGCGTCCTCCAGACCCGCGGCCCAGACGGCGTCGCAGGTGAACCCCGGGTCGTCGGCCGGGGGCCGGGCGCCCGCGCGGGTCAGGAGCGACTCGGCCCACGGGTCGCGGTTGTCCAGCGCGGGCAGTCCCTGCTTGTCCCAGCCGAGCCGGGTGATGCGTCGCGCGTCCCGTGCGGTACGGACGAACTCCCGTCCCGAGCCGAACAGTTCGGCGAAGCGGTCGAGTCCGTCGGCGAGCTGCCGGGCGACCGCCGTCCGCAGCCGTTCGCCGGCCGCGGTGGTGCCGTACGACAGGTTCAGCAGCAGCGTGCCGGTGCCGTGGACGCGGTTGTGGGTGCGGCCGGTGTGCAGTCCGGCGACGCACACCCGGGTACCGGGCACGGCCCCGTCGAGCGCCGCGGCGAGATGCTGGGCGAGGAAGCCGAGCAGCACGGTGGCGTTGTGCCCGGCGTCCGGGTGGTCGTCCACCGCGTCCTCGCCCGCCACGGTGATCCGCGCGGTCATGGCGGCGGTCGCCCGGGGCAGCGCGCGCAGCCCGGTCGGCTCGCAGAACACGTTGAGCCGCCCGTGGTACCCGGCCTCCAGCAGCGGACGGGTGCCGTAGGTGCCCAGGGCGCCGCCCTCCTCCCCGGCGACCGCCTGGACCAGAACGCCGACCTCCCGCCCGACGGCGGGATGCGCGGCGGCGGCCGTCAGCCCGGCGAGCAGGGCGACCGCGGGCCCCTTGGCGTCGACCGCGCCCCGGCCGGTGAACCGGGAGCCGTCGAAGACCGGCGGGGTGTGACCGGCGACGGTGTCCAGGTGCACGTTGAACATCACCGTGTCGGCGCGGGCGCGTTCGGGCCCCAGGCGCAGCAGCAGACTCGGCTGACCGGCGAGGAAGCGCGGATCCCGGGCGGCGGCGCGCACCGTGGCCGGCACACCGGCCCGGTCCAGGCAGCCGGCGGGCGGCTCGCCGAGCCGTACCGTACGCAACCCGGTCCCGGCGGCGGCCGCCGCGTAGCGCTCCAGGAGCCGAGGCAGCCGGGACGGCGGATCGTCCGGGCCGGTCTCCAGCGGGCTGACGCTCGGCAGGCGCAGCAGGTCGAGGAGCAGTTCCCGGAACCGGCCGGTGAACAGGGCGCTCACGCCGGGCCGCCCGAAAGGTCCTTCAGCAGCGCGACCAGCGCCTGCCCGGCCCGCACGAAGAGGTCGGCGGCGTCCGTACCGGCCCGGGTCAGCCCCTCGTGGGGCCGTACGGCGAGGTGCGGTTCGAGGGAGAGCGCCCCGCTGTAGCCGTGGGCGGCCAGGATCCGCAGGCACTCGGCCACCCCGGCGTCGCCCTCGCCGGGCAGCGTGTAGGCGGTGGAGCCGTCCGCCAGGCGTACCGCGTCCTTGACGTGCACGTGCTCGACGTACGGCGCGAGGTCGCGGAGCATGACCGGCGCGTCGTACCCGTGGGGGACGCCGTTGCCGATGTCGAACAGCAGGCGCAGGGCGGGGCTGTCGACCGCGCGCAGCAGACGCAGCGCGCGGTCGGCCCGGTCCCCGGCCCAGCCCGCGCAGTTCTCGTGCACCAGCACCAGCCCCGCGCGGGCGGCGCGGTCCGCGAGGACCGCGGTGCGGGCCAGCGCGCGGTCGGCCCATTCCCGCTCCGGCAGGCCGTCGTTCGGGTACGACATGATCCGCACCAGCCGGCAGCCGAGGACGGCGCACCGCTCGGCCAGCACATCGAGTTCGGCGAGGTCCGGGCCGATGCCGCCGGTGACCGGACGCGACCAGTTCCCGATCCGGGACGCCACGGCGGCCACGGTGACCCCGCCGTCCGCGAGCCGCCGGGCGAGCGCCCCGAACGCGGCGGGGGCGAGGTCCGCGAGCGCGGTGCCGTCGACATCGCGCAGCTCGATGGCGGTCCAGCCCAGGCGTCGCAGCGCGGCCAGCTGACCGTCCGCGCCGGGTGCGGCCTCGTCCCCGATGCCGGCCAGCGGCCCGAAGCCGGGGGCGGTGAGGTGGTGCGGGGGCATGTCAGCGGCTCCCGGCAGGGGAGGTGGCGACGGGAGTCGGGGCCAGGACGGCCGGCGGCACCGCGTCGGGGCGCGCCACGACGGCACAGCGCTCGCGCGCCACACACAGCAGCCGTGCCGTCGCGGACGCGAGCGCGAAGTTCATGGCCCCGGCCGTCCCCGAGGCGAAGCCCCGGTAGGCACCCTCCAGGAATCCGGTCAGGGCGTCGTCGCGGAAGACATGGTGCCCGGCCTCGTCGTCCGCACCCTGGACGACGAGCTGGGCGTGGTCGTCGTCCTCGCCCAGCGGGAAGTGCGCCGTGGCCGTCCCGTCCTCGAACTCGCAGACCACGTCGCGCTGCCGGACCGCCGCGCCGAGATCGGAGCGCAGCAGGGTCGTCACCCCCGACCGGTGTGCCAGCTCGACGTGGGCACCGCCGAGGCGGGGCAGCACGCGGTCCTCGCAGCGCAGGTCCCAGCAGCGCGCGGCGCGCAGTTCGGCCGGACCGGCCAGGTCGAGGGCGAGCGCCAGGGAGTGCGGGATCTCCACGTCCAGCGCGCTCGGGTGCCCGTCGGTGGTCAGCGACCGCAGGAAACGGGGCTTGTGCTGGTCCACGGTGATACGGCGGAGGGGACCGAGCGTCTCGTCGCGGACCAGCCGGCGCAGTCGGCCGGCGAGCCGGGAGCCGGTCCAGTGCGAGACGACCACCACGTCCAGGTCCGCACGCTCGCGGAGCCGTACCAGGGCGTCGAGTTCGTCCATGGACGCGGCGAGGGGCTTCTCCACGATCAGCCGGCGGACGCCGTGTCCGGCGAGCCGCGCGATCACGTCGTACCGCACCCGGGGCGGTGTGCACACATGGGCCACCGTCGTGGCGGGGTCGATCAGGGCCAGGGCCCCCTCCAGTGTGCCGACGGCCGTGAGCTCGCCGGGTGTGCCCGCGCTCCCCGGTGCGCCGGCGCGCGGATCGCAGCCGATCACGGGCAGCGCGACGAGCGGATCGCCGGTGGCCGCGATGCGCGGGGCCAGCCGGGCGAGGGTCCTCAGGTGCAGTCCGGATCCGGAGCGGCCGAGCCCGATCACGAGGGGCTGCAGCACAAGACCTCCTGGGAGAAAGGGGAAGGGGACGCGAACATGTGCCGCGGTACGTGCGGTTCGCCGGGTGTCGCGCGCGACTCCGGCGCGCCGCCCGACTATTGCCGCCGGGCGCGGAAAGGGTCAAGCGATCCGGAACGCCGTTACCCACAAAGTGTGAAGATGATCCTTTCCTTTCGCGGTCCGAGGGAAGATCCGACTACCGTGGCCGTTCCGCAGAAACGACGGGACGGGTGAGAGTTTGCCTTCCAGTGGACAGCTTCCGGCGCCGGCCGGGGGCTTGGCACCGACCCATTCGGGGACGGCCGAATCGATTCCCTTCTTCTCCCAGGCCGCGACTTTCGAACAATTGTGGCCGTCCATCGAAAATGCGCTGGGCGATGTTTTCGACAGCGGCAAATTCAGCCATGGGAAACAGGTCGGGCAACTCGAGACGGAACTCGCGCACTACACCGGCGCCCGGCATGTGATCGGGGTCAACAGCGGTACCGACGCGCTGGTGCTGCTGCTGCGCGCCTGCGGACTGCGGCCCGGGGACGGGGTCCTGGTGCCGGCGTACTCGTTCTTCGCCACCGCCTCCGCCGTCGTGCTCGCGGGCGGGCGGCCGCAGTTCGTGGACATCGACCCGCACAGCTACGCGATGGACCCCGAGGCGCTCGACGCCGCCGTCACCCCCCGGAGCCGGTTCGTGATGCCGGTGCACCTGTTCCACACCATGGCCGACATGGCGGCCGTCGACGCCGTCGCCCGGCGGCACGGCCTGACCGTCGTCGAGGACAGCGCCGAGGCGATCGGCATGCGCCGGCGAGGGGTCCACGCGGGCCTGCACGGCAGGGGCGGCGTCCTGTCGTTCTTCCCCTCGAAGACGCTCGGCGCGATCGGCGACGCCGGAGCCGTCCTCACCGACGACCCGCGGATCGCGCACACCGTCGCGGCCCTGCGCCACCACGGCAGGGGCGGCCGCACGCTGAACGACTTCACGGCCATCTCCACCGAGAGCGCGCTGCCGGGCGCCAACAGCAAGATGGACGACATCCAGGCGGCCGTCCTGCTCGCCAAACTGCCCCTCCTGGAGGAGCACATCGCCCGCCGCGCCGAACTGGCCGCCGCCTACACCGCCCGGCTGCGGGACCTGCCCGGCGTCCTCCGCCTGCCGCGGGCCGTCCCCCGGACGCCGGAGGACCGCGACGTGCACTACGTCTACCTGATCGAGACCGAGCACCGCGACGCCCTGGCCGGCCACCTCGCCGGGCAGAGCATCGGCACCGAGGTCTACTACCCGCTGCCGCTGCCCCACCAGCCCGTCTTCGGTCACCTGGGCCACCGGCCCGGCGAGTTCCCGCACGCGGAGGCCGCCGCCCGCCGCGCCCTGGCCCTGCCCTTCCACCCCGATCTGCGCCCCGGCGACCTGGACCGCGTCCGCGACGCCATCGGCTCCTTCCTCGCCACGACGAGGACCACCGCATGAGCACGACGCCCGCCACCGCCGTCCCCTTCTTCCCGCCCGCCCTCTTCGAGGCCGACCGCGCCGAACTGATCGCCCTGGTGCGCGAGGTGGGTCTCGATCCGGAGCAACGTTTCATCCTGGGCGCGCGCACCGCCGCCTTCGAGGAACTGCTGCGCGCCGACCTCGGCGCCGCCGACGTGGTCGCCTGCTCCAGCGGCACCTCCGCGCTCTCACTGGTGCTGCGGGCCATGGACGTCGGCCCCGGCGACGAGGTGATCGTCCCCGCCTTCGGCTGCGCGCCGCTGGCCTCCTCGGTCGTCGCCGTGGGGGCCGTCCCGGTCTTCGCCGACATCCGGCCGGACTCCATGACCATGGACCCGGACGACGCCGAACGCCTCGTCACCGAGCGGACCAGGGCGGTGATGCCCGCCCACATGTTCTCCGTGATGGCCGACATGCCCCGCTTCACCGAGCTGGCCCGGCGGCACGGACTGCGCCTCCTGGAGGACTCGGCGGTCGCCCAGGGCGGCGTGCTGCGCGGGGTGCCGGCCGGGCTGTGGGGCGAGGCGGGCGTCTACTCCTTCGTCCAGGTCAAGACGGGCGGCATGCCCGGCGAGGGCGGTGCGGTGATCACCCGGGACCCGGCGCTCGGCGAGCGGGTGCGGATGCTGCGCAACCACGGCCAGCGGCCCGGTCGGCGGTTCGTCCACCACACTCTCGGCGTCAACAGCCGTTTCGACGAGATCCAGGCGGCCTTCCAGACGCACCGCTACGCCGGATTCCCCGCGCGTCTCGCACGGCGGGCCGAGATCGCCGCGTACTACACCGAGCGCTTCACCCCGCTCGCCGGACGCGGGGTGACCCCGCCGCCGCCCGACCGCGACGGCCGCTGCCACTACGTGTACACCGTCCTCGCCGACGCCCGGGAAGCCCTCGCCGTCCACCTGGCCGCGCACGGGGTGGCCAGCCACGTCTACTACCCGAGCCCGCTGCCCGCGCACCCCGCCTTCACCAGCTACGCGCCCTCCGGCGCCCGCTGGCCCGTCGCGGAGGAGGCCGCCCGCCGCCACCTGTCGCTGCCGGTGCACCACTTGCTGACCGACGTCCAGGTCCGGCAGGTCGCCGACCTGGTGTGCGCCTTCGCCACGGCGCTCGGCTGACGGACGGCGGACTCCCGTACGCGGGGCCCCGCCCGCCCGCCGGCACGCCACGCCGACGCGCGGTCGGCCGCGAGCACCGGTGAGACCGGGCAGCCGCTCGTCACCGGGCAACCGAGCACCGGTGACACCGGGCGGCCGACCGCCACCGGGCACCGCCGGCCCGAGGCGACCGGCTGCCCGGGAGTGCGCCACCCGCCCGGCACGGCGCGTACCGCACCCCCGGCCCGCCACAGATCACCCCCCGCGCGCCCGCACGCTCCCCCCGACACCGACCATCCCCCGAAGACCCGATTCGAAAAGGCCCCATGACCGACAGCATCGTGGCCGGCCGCCCCACGGCCGCCACCCACGCTCCCGGCAGGCTGCGCGTCTACGCGCGGCTCGGCAAGCTGGACGTGTACGACTACTACCTCGGCATCTTCCTCGCCCTGACCGCCGCCCTGTTCCCGCTCGACGGCTTCACCGCCCGCAAGGCGCTGGTCCTGGCGCTGTTCCTGGCCGGGGAGGTCGCCGTACTGATGGCGATGGTCGCCCTGGACGACGTCACCGGATTCCGCGACGGCAGCGACCTCGCCAACTACGGTCCCGACAACCCGCTGCGCGGCAAGGCGCGCAAACCCCTGGTCGCCGGGGCGCTGACGGTGCCCCAGGCGCTGCGCTTCGCCTGGACCTGTGCCGTGGCGGGCGCGCTGCTGTGGACGGCGGCCTGCGCGCTCGCCCCGCACCGCCCGCTGTGGGCGCTCCTCGCCGCGGGCGCCCTGCTCGCGGTGTCCCTCCAGTACTCGTACGGTCTGAAGATCAGTTACCACGGCTTCCAGGAGGCGTTCCTCGTCGCCCTCGGCGCCGTGCTGGTGATCGTCCCGTACGGCCTGCTGACGGGCGAGTTCGCCGGCTTCGTGATGGTGCAGGCGGTGCTGTTCGGGTTCGGCCCGCTGATGTTCGGCGTGTACTCCAACACCAACGACGTCGAGGGCGACCGCGCCGTGGGCCGTCCCACCGTGGCCGCGCTGGTCTCGGAGCGGGGCAACGCCGTCTTCATCGGGGCGCTGTCGGCCACCGAGTTCCTCATCGGCGCGCTCGCCTCGCTCACCGGCGCGGCCCCCTCGTGGTTCGTGCTGCTGATGCTCCCCGCGACCGCGCTGCGCGCCCGCCAGTATCTGACCGGTTTCGTCCGCGGCGACATCATGACCGCCCGCCGGACCGGCTTCACCGTGCACCGCCTCGCCGTGGTGCTGATGACCGCGGCCAACCTCCTCGTCGGCTGGGAGGCCACCCGATGACACCCGAACTGGACGTCGCCGTCGTCGGCGCGGGCATCGCCGGACTGACCGCCGCCCACGAACTGCGCCGCGCCGGACTCTCCGTCCGCGTCTACGAGCGACTCCCCGACGTGGGCGGCCGCATGCGCAGCCTGCGCCACGAGGGCTGGACGGTGGACACCGGCGCCGAACAGGTCGCCTCCCACGGCTACCGGGCCACCTGGGAACTGCTGCGCCGCCTCGGCGTCACCCCCGCCGACGTGCCCCGGGCCGGCGGCGGGGTGGCCGTCTGGCGCGGCGGCCGCGCCCGTCCGGGCGTGGGAGAACGCTCGGCCGTGCTCACCGGCGCCGGACTCTCCCTCCGCGCCCGCCGCGACCTGGCCGCCCTCACCGCCTGGTGCGGCCGTCGGCGCGCCTGCTTCGACGGCGACCACCCCGAGCGCACCCCGCTGGGCGCCACCACCGTCCGCGAGGCGACCGCGCGCTACCACCGAGACCTGCACGACTATCTCTTCCAGCCCCTCGCAGGCTGCTTCTTCGGCTGGGACACCGCACGCTCGGCGGCCGCCCCCCTGGTCAGCCTGCTGCTGGAGGCCGGACCCCCGACCACCTGGCGCACCTACCGGCAGGGCATGGACTTCCTCGCCCGCCGGCTCGCCGCCGGGACCGAGGTCGTCACCGGGCGCACCGTGCACGAGGTGGTCGACGCGGGCGGGCACGCCGTCCTGCGCTGCGACGACGGTGAGGTCAGGGCGCGGGCCGCGGTGCTCGCCGTACCCGCACCCGTCGCGGCGGCCCTGCGCCCCGAGGCCCCGGCCGACGAAAGGCCGTTCCTCACCGCCTGCGCCTTCACCCCGACGCTGAAGGTCAGCTGCCTGCTGGACCGCCCGCTCGCCCCGGCCGCCCGGCGTCCGGTGCACATCCTGCTCACCCCGGCCGCCGAGGAACAACTGCTCGCCGGCGTCGTCGTCGACCACGCCAAGGACCCAGGCCGCGCCCCCGACGGCCGCGGCCTCGTCACCCTCGTGGCCGCCCCGCGCCAGGTTCCCGGACTCCTCGACGCCGACCCGGACGAGGCCGCCGGCCTGCTGGTCCACGCGGCCGAACGCTACGTCCCCGGCATCGGCGCCGCCCGCCGCCACCACTTCACGCACGGCTTCCGCGACGGCCTGCCCGAAGCCACCCCGGCGGCCCTCGCCGAACGCACCGCCTTCCTGGAGCGGCCGGTACGCGCCGTCGAGTACGCGGGCGACTGGGTGATGCTGCGCCCCGCTTCCGAAGGCGCCGTCCGCGCGGGGGCGCTCGCCGCGTCCCGCGTCCTGAGCAGGATCGGCCGGCCCCGACCGGCCGGCCCCGACCGACTGGAGAACACCGTTGCGACCGCATGACATGGGCACCCTCTTCGACGAGGCCGCGGCGGCCGGCGCCCGTACCGTGTTCCACCTGGACCGGCCCCTCGACATCGCCCCGGACGCCGGAACCCGCTGGAGCGTCCCGGAACTCGCGGACCTCGTCCGGGTGACCGCCGACCGGCTGGCGACCGCCGGAGTACGGGCGGGGGACCGGGTGGCGATCGTCAAGGACAACCACTGGGACTACGACCTGCTCGCCTGCGCCGCCGTCCGCGTCGGCGCCGTCCCCGCGCTGCTGTCCGCCCGGCTGGAGCCGCAGACCCTGCGCACCCTGCTGGAACGGCTGCGCCCGGCCGCGCTCGTCACCACCTCCGCGCTGCTCGCCCACTGCCCGGCCGGGGCTGCACCGGTCCGCGTCACCCTCGACGCCGAGGTCCCCGGAGCCGTCCACCTGGCCGCGCTGGACGCCACCCGGCCCTGCCCACCGGTACGACGCTCCGACGGCGACCCCCTCGTCATCCACCACACCTCGGGCACGACCGGGGTGCCCAAGCTGGTCGTCCACTCCACCCGCACCCTCGTGCACAAACTCGCCCGCTTCGAGGCGGTGCGCTACCCGGGCATCGGCATCCGCCGCGACGACGTCCTGCTCAACGCCAGCGCCTACGCCCACGGCCGGACCTTCTGCTGGACGGCGGTGGTCCTCTCGACGCCGCCCGCCGAGGTCGTCGTGCTCAGCGGCGACGACCCCGACACCGCCGACCCGCTGCTGCGGGCCCACCCGCCCACCGTCGCCGAGGCGCTGCCCGCCACCTACGTCAGGCTGCGGCCGCTCACCACCCGCCTGGACAACCCCTTCCGGCGGGTCCGCCTCTACATCAGCACCTACGACGCCGTCCATCCGCCCGCCCTGCGTGCCTATCTGACGGCGACCCGCCACCCCCGCCCGGTGTGGATGCAGGGCTGGGGCCAGACCGAGACCGGACCGCTGACCTTCCGCTTCCACACCCGGCGCGCCACGCTCGCGCCGGTCGCGGGGGCCACGGCACGCCGGCTGGGCCGCCCGGTGCCGGGCCGGACCCGGCTGCGCGCCGTGGACCCGGAAACCCTGCGCCCGGTACGGCGCGGCCGCCCCGGCCTGCTCCTGGTGCGCACCGCCGCCCTCGCCCTCGGCTACCTCGCCGAGGACGAACGCTGGGACGCCAAACGCGTCGGCGAGTGGTGGTCCACCGGCGACATCGGCGTGCTCCACCGCGACGGCAGCGTCAGCGTCCTGGACCGTGAGGTCGACAGCGTGCCCGGCCTGAGCTGCCTGCGGACCGAGGACCTGCTGGAGGAACGGCTGCCCGAGGCCCTGGAATGCGTGGTCCTCGGCGGCACCGACGGCGATCCGCTGCCCGTCGTGGTCACCGCCGACGGCCGACTGGACCCGGGCGCCTGGAAAGAGGCCACGAACGGCCTACCGACGCTGCGTGAACCGGCCGTCCTCACCTGGGACGATGTGCCCCGCACCGGCACCGGCAAGGTCCGCCGGGCCGCCCTGGCGCGACGCCTCACCGGCACCGGGCCGGCGGGCACCGGACGCTGGACCTGACGGCCGCCGCCCCCGACCGACCGGTTCCCCGAACCATCGACTCCGTCCACCGAAGGCCGCGTTGCGACCGGCCGCCCCCGCGACGAAAGGAGCCACCCGCATGGCACCGCCGGCCCCCGCCAGCGCGGTATTCGGCAACGGCACCGCGCACAGCCGCGACCAGCACCGCTGCCTGGAGGCCGCCTACGACCCGGTGACCCTGCCCCGCCTGGCCGCCGCCGGCGTCGGGCCGGGCTGGCACTGCCTGGAGATCGGCGCGGGCGGCGGCAGCATCGCCCGCTGGCTGGCCGAGCGGGTCGCACCGGGCGGCTCGGTGCTCGCCACCGACCGCGACCCCCGCGACCTCGTCCCCGGCCCGGGGCTCGAGGTCGCGGCGCTCGACGTGGCCCGCGACCCGCTGCCCGAGGCGGCCTACGACCTGATCGTGGCGCGCCTGGTGCTCCAGCACGTGCCCGCCCGCGACGCCGTCCTGCCCCGCCTCGTACGAGCCCTGCGGCCCGGCGGACTGCTCCAGATCGACGAGATCGACGCCTCCTACGAGCCCCCGCTGCTGACCCCGGACGCGGCGGCCGAGGCACTGTACGTCCGCTTCCTGCGGGCCAAGTCGGCCGCGATGCGCGCGGCGGGCGGCGACCCGCACTGGGGACGCCGCGTGCCCGCGGCGCTGCGCGCGGCGGGGCTGACCGGCATCGACGTCCACGCGCACATCGGCGTCCGCCACGCCCAGGACCCCGGCCTGGGGCTCCAGTCGAACCACACCCGCAACCTCCGCGACCGGCTGGTCGAGCAGGGTATGACCGACGAAGAGCTGGACCGGGTGCGGCGGTTGATGCGGGACCCCGCGTTCCGTGCCGCCTCCAGCGTCTTCTACTCGGTGCGGGGCCGCAGGCCCGGCGAGGGGGACAGGTGAGTCCGCGCACCGCCGTGCCGCCGGTGGTCGCCGCCGCCGTCGCCGACCGGTTGCTGCGGCACTGTGCACCGGGTGCCCCCGAGGCGCGCCCCACCCTCGACTGGGCCGGCCCGGTCGCCCTGGACCTGCCGGACGAGCGTGCCGTCCAGGCCGCCTGCGGGCTCATGCACATCCACGGCCGGGCCACCGGCGGCCCGGCCCCGCTCGCCGTCGACTACGCCTCGGTGGTGGCCGGGGTCCTCGCCGCCCAGGGCGTCACCGCCGCCGGGATCGCCCGCGCCCGCGGACTGGACCTGCGCGAGGTGCGGACCTCGGTCGCGCAGGCGGCACTGCTGGCGGCCGGCCAGTACCTGGCCGCCGCCACGGCCCGCGCGGGGGACGGCCCGCCCGAGCCGGCGCCGGCGGCGGAACCGAACGCGCGCGGGCTCGCGACCCTGGAGACGGCCGACGGCGCCCGGGTGGAACTGGAGACCCTCGACCCGTCGGCCTGGCGGGAGTTCTGGACCCGGCTCGGCGTACCGTCCGCCGTCGCGGGCCGCGGCTGGCTGCCCTTCCAGCAGCGATTCGCCACCGCCGTCTGCCCGTTGCCCGACGAACTGCGCGCGGCCGCCCGCCGCCGGACCCTGCCGGACCTGCGGGCCGCCGCGTACCACACCGGCGTCAGCCTGCTCACCCTCGGCGCCGACCCCGCCCCGGCCGTCCACCCCGAACCCTGGCGGCTCACCCCCGCCCCGGCCGGCCCCCCGGTTCCCCGGCGGCGGACCCCCGCACCGGCGCACCCGCGCACCGGTGTGCCCGCGCCGCGCACCGGCGGTGTCCCGCCCCTGCCGCTCACGGGCCTGCGGGTGGTCGAGTCCACACGCCGGGTGCAGGGCCCCCTCGCCGGACACGTCCTGGGGATGCTGGGCGCCGAGGTGATCCGGATCGAGCCCCCGGGCGGCGACCCGATGCGCTGGCTGCCACCGCTGGCCGCGGACACCTCGGCCCGGTTCACGGCCCTGAACGCGGGCAAGCGGGTCGTCGAGGCCGATCTCACGACCGCGCGGGGCCGGGAGACGGTACGCGCGCTGGCCGCCGGTGCCGACGCCTTCGTGCACAACTGGGCCCCCGGCAGGGCCGGCCGGCTCGGGCTCGACGCCCCTGATCTGCTGGCCGACCGCCCCGCCCTGGTGTACGCCTGGGCCTCCGGCTTCGGCGACACCCTCGGCGACCGCCCGCCCCTGGGCACCGACTACCTCGCCCAGGTGCACAGCGGACTCGCCGCCGCCGTACGCCCCGCCGACGAGCCCCCGGCCCCCTCCCTGATGACCCTCACCGACGTGCTCGGCGGGCTGGTGTGCGCCCAGGGTGTGCTGGCCGCGCTGGCGCACCGGGAACGGACCGGTCGGGGCGGCCGCGTCGACTCCAGTCTGGTCTCCGCCGCCGCGCTGATCCCGCGTCCCGCGCGGCGGGTCCGCTGGACGCCACTGGACCGTCCCCTGCGCACCGCGGACGGCCACCTGTACCTCGGCCCCGAGGCCCGCGCGGACCCCGGGAGGGCGCGCCGCCTGCTGGACCGCGCCGACCGGTCCCGCCTCACCACCGGCGAGTGGACGCACCGCCTGGCCGAAGCGGGCCTGACCGCGACCCCCGTACACACCGACCTGGCCGCCCTGGCGGACGACCCCGCCTTCGAGGCGGCCGTCGCACCACCGGACACGGCCGTCGGCCACGCCCGACCGCACGCGCCCTGGGAGTTCGCATGACCGTCGCCCCCGCCACCCTCCCCGCGGCCCGGGGCGGACACCTGGCGTGGACCTCACGCGCCGGTGTGGCCTTCCCCGACCTCGTGCCCCGGGCCCGGCGCCGGGCCTGGGTACACGAGGGCCTGTGCCCGGACGCCGGCCTGTACACGCTGTTCACCGCCCGGGTCCGGGAACACCCGGACCGCGCCGCCCTGGTGGACGACGCGGGGACGCTGACCTACGCGGCGCTGGGCGCCGAAGTCCGCCGTGCAGCGGCCCTGTTCGCCCGGACGGGCCTCGCCGCCGGGGACGTGGTGGCGCTGCGGCTGCCCGACGGGCGTGACGCCGTGGCCGCCGAACTCGCCGTGTACGCGCTCGGCGCGGTCGCCCTTCCGCTGCCGCCGAGCGGCGACGACCGTGACACCCGGGCCCTGCTCGCCCGCTCCCGGGCCCGCGCCGCCGTCCTCGCCTCGGCCCGGCACGCCCAGGCGGTGACGGACCTTCCCCACCTGGTCTCCGTGTACGTCCCCGGACCGGACCACGCGAGCGCGCACGGCCTGCACCCGCCGCGGCCCCGCACCCCCGAGCCCTGGCAGCCGGGCCCGGTCGACCCCTACGGGCCCGCCCGTATCCTGGTGTCGTCCGGCTCCGAGACCGAGCCGAAGATGGTCGCCTACAGCCATCACGCCCTCGCGGGCGGCCGGGCCCGCTACGTCCGCGCCCTGCACCCGGACCCCTCGGTGCCGCCCCGCCACCTCGTCCTCGTCCCGCTGGCCTCCTCGTTCGGCTCCCTCGGCACACCGGTCACCCTCGCCGTCCTCGGCGGCACCCTGATCGTGTCGTCGCGGTTCGACCCGGCGGGCACGCTGCGGCTGATCGCCGACCACCGCCCCACCCATCTGTTCGCGGTGCCCACCATGCTGCGCCGCATCGCCGACCTGCCGGCCCGGCCGGGCGAGGACACCTCGTCGTTGCGCGCCGTCGTCTCCAGCGGTGCCGCCCTGCCGCCCGCGACCGCGGCGGCCTGCCGCCGGCGCTTCGGCCGCCCGGTGGTGACCGTCTACGGCTCCTCGGACGGCGTCAACTGCCATACGGCCGGGGAGAGCCGGCACCCGGGCGACAGCGCCGGCACCCCCGATCCCGAGGTCGCCCGCATCCGGATCACCGGCCCCGACGGCGCCCCGCTGCCCGCCGGCCGGCCCGGCCAGATCGAGGCATTGGGCCCGATGACACCCCTGTGCTACGTGAACTCGCCGGAGCTGAACGCCCGTTACCGCACCCCCGACGGCTGGGTGCGCACGGGTGACCTGGGCCGCCTGGACGAGCACGGCAGACTGCACGTCCTGGGCCGGCTCAAGCGCATCGTCGTACGCGGCGGGCTCAACATCAGCCTCGCCGAGGTGGAGCACGAACTGGGCGGCCATCCGTCCGTCGCCGAGGCGGTGTGCGTCCCGGTGCCCGACCCGGATCTCGGGGAACGCCTGTGCGCCTGTGTCCGTACGGCCCCCGGCACCCCCGCACCCACGCACGCCGACCTCACCGGGCACCTGCTGGCCCGCGGCCTGGGACGCCGGAAACTCCCCGAACTCCTGCTGCTGGTGGACGAGATGCCCCTCGGCGCCACCGGCAAGATCTGCCACCGGACGCTGACCGCGTGGGCGGCCCGGCAGCCGCACGGCGGCAGGCAGCCGGGGGAGTGAGGGCAGGGGCGGTACTCGGGACGTCGTCGGAAGTCGTCGGCGGCACCGGAGCCCGCAGGGCCCGCCGCCGATCCGACGCCGCGGAGCCCCCGCACGCGCGGCACACCGGTCAGCACGGACGGCGTGAACTCCCCACGGGCGGTCTCCGGCCCGCCGACGAGCCGGCCGCGGGCATCCCCGGTCCGGCACGGCCTGCCGTGCCTCCTCCGGCACGGCAGGCAGCCGCCGGCAGCGCGCCTGTCGCGCCCGCCGGCCTCGGCGAACCGGCAGGCCATGACGTCACGCGGCCCCGCGAGAGTGCCTCCGGGTGTCAGGACCCGGGCGGCGATCCGGAATCCGGCGACCGCCATGCCGAACCGGTGGCATGGCGGTCCCGGCCACCACGGCGTGCACGGCCCGGCGGAGCCGCCGGGCGGCGGTGCATCACAGCGCCGAGGTCGTCGCCTCCCCGGAGGCGCTGCCCGCGACCCACTGGTCCCAGTCCAGGTTGAAGTCCGCGTAGCCGTTGTCGGGGTCCGCCTTGGCCCGGGTCGAGCCGGTGATGGTGACGGGGTCGCCCTGCTTGACCTGGCCGTAGAACCACTTGGCGTCCGACAGGGACAGGTGGACACAGCCGTGCGAGCCGCGGGCGCTGCCGCTGCCCGGCGAGGGGTCACCGGTCGAGTAGTGCACGTACGTACCGCTCTGGGTCAGGTGCACGTCCCAGGGCAGCGTGAGGTCGTAGTAGTTGGGGCTGCCCTTGGTACAGCTGATGCCGACGCTGCAGGAGGTCATGTGGACCTTCTTCTGCTTGTCGATGACCGCCATCGTGCCGTTCCACGTCGGGTACTGGGGGCTGCCCGCGTTGATGGACAGGGTGCGCACCAGCTTGCCGTCGCGGGTCACCTTCATGGTGTGGCCGGTGACCGAGACGTCCGCGCGCACGTCGTCGCCGATCGTGAAGGTGTGCGTGTAGTCGTGCACGCCGTAGCGCCCGGCGCCGTTGCTGACGCCCTCCAGGTCGGCGTCGATCTTCACCTTCGTGCCGGAGGGCCAGAAGGTCTTCGGCCGCCAGTCGGCGCGCTTGTCGCCGAACCAGTGCCAGGCGCCGGCCACCGGCGTGGAGGCGCTGACCTTCATGTGCTTCTCCACCGTGGCCCGTGCCTTGGCCGCCACGGGGTTGGTGAACACCACCGAGATGGGCATGGCCACGCCCACCGTGGTTCCGCTCTGCGGGGTGATCGTGTCCAGCAGCATCGGCGGACCCGCGGGCTTCGTCGGCGAAGCGGAGGCACTCGCGGTCGACTCGGCCGGCGCTTTCGCGTCACCACCGGCCGTGTCGGAGCCGCCGCCCCCGCCGCCGCAGGCACTCGCACCCATCAGCACGGCACCCGTGACCAGTGCGATCCCTATGCTGCCCTTGCGCCGTCCCACTGCCTACCCCGCTCTTTCGTACCTATGGCCCTGACGAGCCCGACTCCCTGCCAGACAGGGAGAAGGCGGTCCTCAGTTGCGCGTCCCGCGCAAAGAGTGTCCCAAACTCCTGTGCGCCGCCGGACAGGGGGAACGGCAGGAGGCGCCGCCCTCGCCCGCGGGGACGTCAGGCCGCGCGCGCCGTCCCCCGTCGCTCAGCAGCCGTCCCGTTCCGTCTCGATCGTCACCTTGCTGCCCGCCCTGAGCACCCGGACATCCGCATAGGTGTTCCGGGCGACCCGATACCAGACACGGTCCCGGGAGCGCTTGCCGTCGACGTCGTCCAGCATGACGCACCAGCGCTCCTGGCGGATCACGCGGCGGTAGGTCTCCGTGCCCCGCCGCACCTTCGTGCACACGGTCGTCGACCTGGTCGTGTACCAGGTGCGTTTGCCGCTGCCGTGTCCGGACGTGTGCCGCACGCGCTTGGACCCGGAATGGCACTGCCTGACCATGTGCGGCCGGGTCGCGAGCCTGCTCGCCGCCGGGACCCGCCGGGTGGTGTCCAGCAGTCCCGACACCTTCCGCGGCTCGTCGGAACAGCCTCCGAGCGCGGCCACGACGACCAGGGCCACCGCGGCGAGCGCCGCCCGGCGTATGTGGTGCTGCACGTTCCTCCTCCGTTTCGCCACCCCGGGAGGAACGAACTCCTCGTCCCCCGGCAGGTGTGGGCACCGGGGAGTATGACGGACCACCGCCAAGATCCGAAAGCCGGGCCACGCTCCCGGGGCGGAACACCCCGGGCCGCGATCCGCGGCCCGCACAGCGTCGGTGACGGAGGGACGGCCGCCCCGCCCCGGCAGACGCCGCGGGGAACCGGAGCCCTCCTCCGAGGGCCCCGGTCCGGCCCCGCACGAAATCGAACACGAGCTGCTCGTGCGCCTTGGCCTGATCATGTACGGGTGCGACGCGGTGATCGTCTTGTGCGGCACACCCCGTCCCGCCCCGGCCCCCGCGAACGTGGCGCAATGCCAACCATCGGCCCGATAAACCGCGTTCAATTTTTTATCACCGCTTCGAAGTAAGCGCGTCGGCATTCCGGGGACACGGCCTGACCGGCCATTACGGTCCTCTGCGTGGGCGGATCCCGAGATCCTCCCCGCATCCTTCCTCCCTTTCGCGGTCGGCGCCCCGTGCGCGCCGACCGCCCTGTCACGCAAGGAGAGGCCCGACCCGATGACCGTCGACAGCAGCCCGGAGCCCCGGACCGTACCGGCGACACCGCAGCAGTCCCTGAGCACCGCCGCCGCCCGCAATCTCGCCACCACCACCAAGTCCGCCCCGCAGATGCAGGAGATCACCTCCCGCTGGCTGCTGCGGATGCTCCCCTGGGTCGAGACCGAGGGCGGTGCCTACCGGGTCAACCGACGACTGCGTCACACCCTCGGCGACGGACGCATCGAGTTCGTCCAGGAGGGCGCCACGGTCCGCGTGATCCCCCGGGAACTCGGTGAACTGGCCCTGCTGCGCGGCTTCGAGGACCTCGACGCCCTGACCGCCCTCGCCGACCGCTGCGCCCAGCGCGACTTCGCCGCCGGCGAGGTGCTCGTCGAGCTCGGCGCACCCGCCGACCGCATCCACATGATCGCCCACGGCCGCGTCAGCCGGACCGGCCAAGGCCAGTACGGCGCGGAGGTCGCCCTCGCGGTACTCGCGGACGGCGAGCACTTCGGTGAGGAAGCCCTCCTGGACGGCGACTCCCGCCACGCCTGCACCGTCACCGCCGAGACCTCCGGCACCCTCCTCACGCTCTCCCGCGCCGACTTCGCCGCCGTACACGACTCCGCCCCGAGCCTGCGCGCCCACATCGAACGGTTCAGCTCCGCCACCCGTAAGAGGCAGAACAAGTACGGCGAGGCCGAGATCGCGATGTCGGCCGGCCACGTCGGCGAGGCCGAACTGCCGCACACCTTCGTCGACTACGAGCTGAACCCGCGCGAGTACGAGCTCTCCGTCGCGCAGACCGTCCTGCGGGTCCACACCCGGGTCGCCGACCTCTACAACGGGCCGATGAACCAGACCGGGGAGCAACTCCGGCTCACCGTGGAGGCGTTGCGCGAGCGCCAGGAGCACGAGCTCATCAACAACCGTGAGTTCGGGCTGCTGCACAACGCCGACTTCAAGCAGCGCATCCAGCCCCACTCCGGGCCGCCCACCCCGGACGACATGGACGAGCTGCTCACCCGCCGCCGCGGCACCAAGTTCTTCCTCGCCCACCCGAGGACGATCGCCGCGATCGGCCGCGGCTTCACCGCCCACGGTCTCTACCCGGACCACGTCGACGTCGGCGGCCGGACCGTCCCGGCCTGGCGCGGGGTCCCTATCCTGCCCTGCGACAAGATCCCGATCAGCGAGGAACAGACCAGCTCCGTCATCGCGATGCGCACGGGCGAGGAGAACCAGGGGGTCGTCGGCCTGTGGCGGACGGGCCTGGCGGAGGAGCACGAGCCGGGGCTCTCGGTGCGCTTCATGGGCATCAACGAACAGGCGGTCACCTCCTACCTCGTCAGCACGTACTACTCCGCCGCGGTTCTCGTCCCCGACGCGCTCGGCGTACTGGAGAACGTGCACATCGCCCGCAGGCGGGACTAGTGCCGCAACAGGCGACGTCCGCCCCGTCGCGACGCCCTGCACGCACTCTCGCCGCACCGGCCGAAAGCCCGAGCACGCCCAGTACGAGGGCTTCCGTCCGGCACGCCGAGAGCACGCACCGGACGCCGCTCCTGGACGGGCGAACGTTGCCTGCCGCGGCACTAGCACCTCCCCTCCGGAGTTCGCCGGGGTCGCGGGGCAGCGACACGGCGCCGTCGGCCGGATCCGGCCTGATCCGAAGAAGGACCTGGAAGAACCGTTTCACGCAAGAGGCCGACAACCCCGCTTTACACAGCACCAGTTCTTCCTCCTCCGCCGCAGCAAGGAGTCGCAGATGCCCGCTCCCGGGCCCCTCGGACCAACCGTCCCCGCACCGCAGCCGCTCACACCACCCGTCCCGGAGGCCGCCTCCGCCCCGGCCCCCGCTCCCGCCGCCGAACCGGCCGCGCCCGCCGCCGGCCCGGACCTCCGGCGGATCCTCGGCGGACCGACCGGCCTGGGCACGTCCTCGCTCTCCCTGGCCCGCGCGCTGACGCCGCCGTTCCCGGACCGGGTGCCGGAAGCGGACCCGGCGCCCCTCGCGCCCGCCGAAGGCCACGTCGTACCCGGTCTCTACCACCACCCCGTTCCGGAGCCCGATCCCGGCCGCGTCGAGGAGGTGAGCCGGCGGATCAAGCGCTGGGCCGAGGAGGAGGTCCAGCTCTACCCCGAGGAGTGGGAGGGCCAGTTCGACGGCTTCTCCGTCGGGCGCTACATGGTCGCCTGCCACCCCGACGCTCCCGGCGTCGACCACCTGATGCTCGCCGCCCGGCTGATGGTCGCGGAGAACGCCGTCGACGACTGCTACTGCGAGGACCACGGCGGCTCGCCCGTCGGTCTCGGCGGACGCATCCTCCTCGCGCACACCACGCTCGACCCCCTCCACACCACACCGGAGTACACGCCGGCGTGGGAGGAGTCGCTCGTCTCGGACGCCCCACGGCGCGCCTACCGCAGCGCGATGGACTACTTCGTCCGGGCCGCGACACCCTCCCAGACCGACCGCTACCGGCACGACATGGCCCGGCTGCACATGGGCTACCTGGCCGAGGCCGCCTGGGCCGAGACCGATTACGTCCCGGAGGTGTGGGAGTACCTGGCGATGCGCCAGTTCAACAACTTCCGCCCCTGCCCGACCATCACCGACACCGTCGGCGGCTACGAACTGCCGGCCGACCTGCACGCCCTGCCGAAGACGCAGCGGGCCATCGCCCTCGCCGGCAACGCGGCCACCATCGTCAACGACCTCTACTCCTACACCAAGGAACTCGACAGCCCCGGCCTGCACCTGAACCTGCCCGTCGTGCTCGCGAAGCGCGAGCAGCTCTCCGAGCGCGACGCGTACCTGAAGGCCGTCGAGGTCCACAACCAGCTCATGCACGCCTTCGAGTCCGCCGCGGCCGACGCCGCCGCGGACTGCCCCGTGCCCAGCGTGCTGCGCTTCCTCAAGGGCGTGGCCACCTGGGTCGACGGCAACCACGACTGGCACCGCACCAACACCTACCGCTACAGCCTGCCCGACTTCTGGTAAAGAACGGATACTCCTGTGACCACGGAAACCACCCCCGCCCTCTCCGCGACGATCCCGGCCCCGGCGACCCCCTACCAGGAGGACATCGCCCGGTACTGGAACAACGAGGCGAGGCCGGTGAACCTGCGTCTCGGCGACGTGGACGGCCTCTACCACCACCACTACGGGATCGGCGCCGTCGACCACGCCGCGCTCGGCGACCCGGAGCACCGCGAGTACGAGAAGAAGCTCGTCGCCGAACTGCACCGGCTGGAGTCCGCCCAGGCGGAACTGCTCCTCGACCACCTCGGTGCCGTCACCGGCGAGGACACCCTCGTCGACGCCGGCTGCGGACGCGGCGGCTCCATGGTGATGGCCCACCGCCGCTTCGGCTGCCGGGTCCAGGGCGTCACCCTCTCCGAGACGCAGGCCGAGTTCGGCAACGGTCGTGCGCGGGACCTCCGTATCCAGGACCATGTCCGCTCCCACGTCTGCAACATGCTGGACACCCCCTTCGAGAAGGGCAGCGTCGCCGCCTCGTGGAACAACGAGTCCACGATGTACGTCGACCTGCACGACCTGTTCGCCGAGCACTCCCGCTTCCTCAGGGTGGGCGGCCGCTACGTGACGATCACCGGATGCTGGAACCCGCGTTACGGCCAGCCGTCCAAGTGGGTCTCGCAGATCAACGCCCACTTCGAGTGCAACATCCACTCCCGTCGCGAGTACCTGCGCGCCATGGCCGACAACCGGCTCGTTCCGCAGACGATCACCGACCTGACCCCCGACACCCTGCCCTACTGGGAGCTGCGGGCCACCTCGTCCCTGGTCACCGGCATCGAGGAGGCCTTCATCGAGTCCTACCGCGACGGCTCCTTCCAGTACGTCCTGATCGCCGCCGACCGCGTCTGACCCCGGTCGGCCCCGCAGCCGGCAGCGCGGACGGCGACCCGTGCGCCGCCCCGCAGGCCCCGCCCCCGACCGCACCACCGCACGGTGCTCGGCGCGGCACGGCTCTACCCGGACCGCCGCCCGGCCCTTCGTCTCCAGGGCCGGGCGGCGGTCGGGAGGCCCGGCGGGGCAACCAGTCGGACCACTCGCTTGTCCTAGACGGCATGATCAACGTACGCGCGCGGCGCACCCTGGCAGCCTCCACACTCGTCGTGTCCTTGACGGCACTCTTGATTTCCTGCTCCGGCGGCTCGGACACGGCATCGAGCGATACGTCCTCGCCCTCCCGGGGCATCCGCACGACGGCCCCGGCCACCACGGCCGGGGAGCCGTCCGCCGCGACCACGACGGCCCCGGCACAGGCTCCGGAGAAGGTCCGCGACGCCTTCGCCGGACTTCAGGCCACGTACAACGACGGCTGCACGACCCCCGGGAACTGCGAGTACTTCCTGGGACGGCTCCACGACGAACTAGCCCGCCTCGACAAGGCGATGAGAGCGGACCCCCAGGGACCGGGGCACTTCAAGGAACCCCTCGCCTGGCTCGCGAAACTGCTTCACGAAGTGGGCGACGACACCTCCTTCGACAACCTCAAGAAGCACCAGGACCAGCTCACCGGAACACGGGACAAGATCAACGCCTGGATGCAGGGCCATCCCGAGGACTACCGCTGAGCAGCGGCAGCGGCAGCCGTGGGGGAGGGCTCGTCCCCCCCACACACGGTGAACCGCGGGTCCCGACTCCCGCGACCCGTCAACAGCGTGATGCGGTGCACCACCGTCCCGCCCTGCCGCTCCTTGGTGGTGAGCCCGGCCCCGGCCAGGATGCCGGCGTGCTGGCTGGCGGTGGCCGCAGAGACACCGAGAGCGGCCGCCAGTCCGGTGGTGCTCAGGGGGCCGTCCGCCGCCAGGGTGCAGAGCGCGGCGGCCCGGGTCCGGCCCAGCAGGTTCGTCAGCGCGGACGGCGGGCTGACCTTGTCGTCCATGAGCAGCCGCCGGTCGCCGGGTATCGGGTAGATGAGCACGGGCTGCTCCCTCGGGGCTTCGAAGCCGGCGATCACCAGCCGCCCGGACGCGAAGACGGCCGGCTGGAGCAGCAGACCGCGCCCGCCCAGGTCGACCTCGGTGAGGCAGGGCGACATCGGCAGGGACAGCACGCGCCGCCGCCACCGGACGTCCGGGTGCAGCGTGGCCAGCACCTCGTCCAAGCCACCGGTGGCCAGCTGCCGTGCCCGACAGCGGAGTTCAGCCCTCACCAGCAGGTCGATCCGCTCCCGGTAGGGAGTGATCGCCGCCGCCTGGTACTCCGCCGTCAGGTCGCCGAGCAGCACCCGCGCCCTGCGGTCCCCGGCTGCCAGATCCCGGGCGAACGGAGTCAGCCCGCGCAGGCGGCCCAGCCCGCTCAGATACTCGCGGCCGGTCCGGTCCAGACCGCCCGCCGTGGCCTCGGCCGTGTCCCGGCCGTCCTGCCGTACGGTCAGGAACTCCGGCAGGTCCGTCGCCGAGAACAGGTCGAACAGCATCGCCGAGCGCGGCCGCCAACGCCTGCCGAGTTGCTCGCGCCACTGCCCGAGCCCGCCGTCGGACCGGCGGGTCGCCAGCATGTGGAGGCTCAGCACCAGTTCCGAGGACATGTCCGCGGCCGGCGCGATCCGGGTGCGCGCCAGGTCCTGACCGGTGAAGCGGATCTTCAGCACCGTCCGATCCTGCGCCCGCGGCCGGCCCGCCACAAGGGATTCGACCAGGGACGAAACCCTGGCTCCGGACGCCCTCGCCGACGCATCGTCATCGACAGCTGAACCAGAACGGCCGAGCGGCGGACGAGGGAAGTTCCGCCGCGGCGCCGACAACCGCGCGATCCCAAGGAGAGACAACCACCATGCGTACGCACACCTGGACCCGCCGCACCGCCGCCCTCACCCTGGGCGCGGCCGCCGGCCTCGCCCTGACCGTGGGTTCCGCCAGCGCCGCCGGCAACCTCGCGACGGGCAGCACCGGCCCCGCCGTCGTCTGCCTCCAGCGCGCCCTCGACGACGTGGACGGCGCCGGCCTCGGCCAGGACGGTCAGTTCGGCACCCTCACCCGCAACGCCGTCGTGCACTTCCAGAGCGAGCACGGCCTGAGCGCGGACGGTGTCGTCGGCCCGAACACCGGCGCCGCCGTCAAGAACGCCGTCAGCCAGGCCTACTACGCCGCCCACCGCGCCAACGATCCCTCCCAGGTGGAACTCGGCAACTGGACCTCCACCTGCAGCAGCCTGCTGCCGGGCTGACCCCGGAGCGGAGCCGGGGCCGGCACCGGGGGGTGCCGGCCCCGCCCCGACGGATCGCGGGGCAGGTCCCAGGACATCGCGAAGCCGGCGACGTACGTGCCGGCGGGTGGGACCCGCCCTCGCCCCGGCCGCACCGGCCGTTGGTAACGTGCGTGGTTCGCGATGTGATCGATCGGAGGGCGCGGTGGCCACTGAGGTCGTCGTCAGGGCGGGGCTCGGATACGGGCCCGGTGGCAAGCTCCTGGACGTGTACCAGCCCGCGCAGGCGTCGGAGCCGGTACCCGCCGTGCTGCTCTGGCACGGCAGCGGCCCCGACGAACGGGACGTTCTCGCACCGGTCGCCCGCGCCGTCGCCGAGCGGGGCGCCGTCGTACTGGTCCCGGACTGGCGTCCCGACGCTCCGGACGCGGGGCGCGCGCACCTGATCGAGTCGGCCTCCTTCGTACGGCGGAACGTGGCCGAGTTCGGCGGGGACCCCGAGCGGATCGTGCTCGCCGGCTGGTCCCGGGGCGGCAAGGCGGCGGTGGGTGTCGCGCTGAACCCGGAGGCGTTCGACGGCTGGAGGCCACGAGCCGTCGCGGGGATCGCGAGCGCGTACGCCACGGCCGCCCCGTCCACCGGAACCGTCCCGATCGAGGACCTCCGCCGGAACGGCTGCGCGCTGCCGCCGGTACCGGTGTGGCTGGTGCACGGCACCGCGGACCCGGTCGTGGACATCGAGCGTTCACGCGAGTTGCGCACGGCGCTGGAGGAGCACGGCCGGCCGGTATCCCTCGACGAGCTCGCGACCGATCACGCCGGCGTCATCATGACCGAGTTCGTCCCCGGGCGTCAGCGCTGCCTGCCGAGCACCGCCGACCACGCCGTCGAGGCGGGATCGCGGACCGCCGACGTACTGGCCCGCGCAGCGGGAATCACCGTCCCGGGCGCGAGCCCCGGTCGCTGAGCACCTGATCTCCCCCCGCGCTCCGCGGAGTCGGTGTCCAGCGAAGGCCGGCGGGCGGCGGATGGCCGAATGGCACCGCTGCCGACGGGCGGACCGGCACAGTGGCCCCATGACGAGACCAGACGCCAAGGCCGACCTCCGTCTCTACCTCCAGTCCGCCCGGGACGCGCTGCTGTGGAAGCTCGAAGGGCTCTCGGAGTACGACGCCCGCCGCCCGCTCACCCCCACCGGCACCAACCTCCTCGGCCTGGTGAAGCATGTCGCCAGTATGGAACTCGGCTATCTGGGCGATGTTTTCGGACGTCCGTCCGGTGAGCCGCTGCCCTGGCTGGCCGAGGGAGCCGAGCCGAACGCGGACATGTGGGCCACCGCCGACGAGTCGCGGGCGTTCGTCGTGGAGCTCTACCACCGGGCGTGGGCGCACGCGGACGCCACGATCGAGGCGCTGGCGCTCGACGCGACCGGCAGGGTGCCGTGGTGGCCGGACGGCAGGAACGAGCTGACGTTGCACCGCGCCGTCGTCCATGTGATCGCCGAGACGGAACGGCACGCCGGACACGCCGACATCGTCCGTGAACTCGTCGACGGCGCCGCCGGACTGCGCCGCGGCAACGACAACATGGCCTCGGACGACCCGGCGTGGTGGGAGGACTACCGCGGCCGCCTGGAGCGCGCGGCCCGGGACGCCGAGCGGGACACGACACCGCGGACCTGAGGGGGCCGATCGGCCCACACGCCCTTCCCCGCCGACTTCGCGTCAAGGTCGGGCGGTCTCACGCGGCCGGTGGACGAAGAAGGGCCGACCCGAACGGCGGAGAGGGCAGGATTCGAACCTGCGTGGACCCCTGGGGGTCCGACCTCGAGGCGTGCTCGCCGGTCCCCGATCAACCACTCCGGGCACCTCTCCTCGCTCCCGGCTCCCCGTCGGTCCCGAGTGCCGTTCACATGAACAAGACTGACAGGGACGCCTGATGTGCGGCTGACACGTCCCTGACGTGGTGGTGTCAGGTGGTGCGCGTCGCGTGTTCGGCCGGCACGCGCGGGCGCTGTCGCCGCCGTCGATGATCCCCGTGGAACTTCAGCACGACGGTGCGGGTGAAGGGCTGGCAGGCCGCCTGCACGGGGATGGTGCCGCAGGACCACCTGGACGCGCTCACGGTCGCCGAGGACGCCCGCCAACGGCGTGAGATGTTCGAGCGCGCCCCGGACACGGTGCTGAACCTCGTCGCCGAAGTGGGCGGCACCGTCGTCGGCTGGGCCGCCCTGGGCCCCTCCCGTGAGGACGACCGCGAACCTCAGGACGGCGAGCTCCTCGCCCTCTACGCCTCCCCCGACCGCCTGGGCACCGGCATCGGCAAGGCCCTGATGCGGCAGGCGCCGGCCGCCGCCCGGGAACGCTCCTTCCGCCGGCTCGTCCTCTGGGTGCTCGCCGCCAACACCAGGGCCCGGCGCTTCTACGAGCGAGCCGGCTTCCTGCCGGACGGCGGCTCCTCGGACTGGCCGGTCAGCGGCGTTCTGGTGCCGGAGGTCCGGCTCGGCAGGGACGTGACGCCGCTGGACGCGATGGCCGACTGACCTCTCCGCGGCCCTGACTTTTCTGAGGGCCGCCGGCACGGCCGGGAGCGGTCGCCGGGGCCAGGCCCGGACGCCCAGGCGCCGCTACTGGCGCGAGAGATGCATCCGCAGCTCACTGTCCGCATCGGTGATCAGATTGCCGGAGAGGTCGACGATCACGGTGTGCAGCAGGCCGGTGAACCGGAAGGGCGGCGCGTAGTCCGGAGTCACCGCGGATCCCGGATTCGCGCCACAGGTCATGCCGCCGGGGTTGAACATGACCGCCGTGGTGACCGGGATGCCGGCCTCACCCACGAGGCGCCGGTCGATGTACAGCTGCGCGCGGCCCGGCACGCCCTTGCCCTCGGCGACATCGGGCTCTCCGGCGGGCTCGAACTCCACACGCAGTTCGTGCCGGCCTGTGGGTACCTTCTCGGCGGAGGAGACGGTGTACAGAGCACGCCGCAGGTAGTTGTGCGCGTAGTGCAGCTTGTGGTCCTTCATGTAGAAGGTGAAGCCGCCGACGTTCGTGCCCTGGCACAGGAAGACACCTTCCGCGCCGCCGGCCGGGATCTCGGCGTCGGCCGTGATGGTGAAGGGCCGGTTGAGTACGCGGGGCGCGACCGCGGCCGGCATGGTCTCGGTGCCGGGGCGGAAGGTGTAGCTGCTGCGCGCGGCGAAGATCTGCGGTCGCTCCTGCATCAGCCGCTGCACACCGCTGCCGTCGATGGGGAGGACGCCGTACTTCCCCGCCTCCGTGTACCAGAGCGACACCATCTCGGTCAGCTTCGCCCGTTCCCCGTCCGCGAGGTCCTCGGTCTCCGCGAAGTCCTCGTCGATGTGGTACAACTCCCAGCCCTCGGCGTCCAGATCGCTCAGCGTCCGAGAGGTGATGGGGGAGCCGAAGGGCTTGCCCGCCTCCTTGAAGGACGGGCCGGGCCAGGGGCACACCGCGCGCCAGCCGTCGTGGTCGATGGCGCGGTGCCCCATCATCTCGAAGTACTGGGTGCGGTGGCGCGTCGGTGCGGAGGCGTCGTCGAAGGTGTGGGCGAAACTCAGGCCGTGCATGGGCGACTGCGCCACGCCTTTGATCGTGGCCGGGGGTTCGACGCCGATCACATCGAGCACAGTGGGCACCATGTCGATGATGTGGGCGTACTGGGTGCGGATCTCACCGCGGGCCTTGATCCCGCTGGGCCAGTGGACGAGGAAGGGATCACTGGCGCCGCCCCGGTAGGTCTCCCGCTTCCACCGGCGGAAGGGAGTGTTGCCCGCCCAGGTCCAGCCCCACGGGTAGTGGTTGAACGTCGTCGGTCCACCGATCTCGTCGATGGAGCGGAGGCTGTCCTCGATGGGCTCGGGGGCGTTGTTGAAGAACTGCGACTCGTTCGTCGTGCCGGTGACCCCGCCCTCGGGACTGGCGCCGTTGTCCGACACCAGCATGATCAGGGTGTTGTCGAACTCGCCGGACTCCTTGAGGAAGTCCAGCAGCCGCCCGATGTGGTGGTCGGTGTGGCTCAGGAAACCCGCGTACACCTCCATCATGCGCGCCGCGAGACGACGGGCGTCGGGCGACAGCGAGTCCCACTCGGGTACGTCGGGGTCGTGCCGGGAGAGCCGCGCGTGGGGTGGTGCGACTCCCCGTTCCTTCTGCCGGGCGAAGGCCGCCTCGCGGTAGGCGTCCCAGCCCTCGTCGAACTGGCCGCGGTAGTGGTCGGCCCACTCCCTGGGCACGTGATGCGGGGCGTGCGTGGCACCGGGGCAGAAGTACAGGAAGAACGGCTTGTCCGGGGCCACCTGCTTGGCGTCGGCGATGAACGAGATGGCCTTGTCCACGAGATCGGGGGTCAGATGGTAGCCCTCTTCCGGCGTCGCGGGCGGCTCGATCTGGTGGTTGTCGTAGACCAGGTCCGGGTGCCACTGGCTGGTGTCGCCGCCGAGGAAGCCGTAGAACCGGTCGAAGCCCCGGCCCAGCGGCCAGCGGTCGTAGGGTCCGGCGGCGGACTCGTACTCCGAGGGCACCAGGTGCCACTTGCCGATCATGTACGTGTTGAAGCCCTGTGCCACGAGGATCTCGGAGATGAAGCCGTTCTCGAACGGGATACGGCCGTTGTACCCCGGGTATCCGGTGGAGAATTCGGTGACCAGGGCCATGGCGTTGGCGTGGTGGTTGCGTCCGGTGACGATGCAGGAGCGCGACGGGGAGCACAGAGCCGTCGTGTGCATGTTGTTGTACAGCAGCCCGTTCGCGGCCAGTGAGTCCATGTTGGGTGTCGCCATCGGGCCGCCGTAGCAGCCGAGTTGTCCAAAACCGGTGTCGTCGAGCGCGACGAACAACACGTTCGGCGTCCCCGTAGCGGCCCGAACCGGCTCCGGCCAGGCCGGGGTCGACTCGTCGGCGGTACGCCCGATCACACCCGGGAAGGCAGTTCCCGGCCTGTACTCTTTCGTCGTCATCTACCTGGTCCTCCGTCCGAGCCGGACCAGCGGGCTGACGCCGGCGCCCGGCACGCTCGCCCCCCTCGTCCGGCGGGAAGTGACCCACGAGCATTCGCTCGACACGAGAGGTGGCAGCGGCCCGATTCAGGTTTGGTTCCGGCGACCACCCCCATGGGGCGCGCAGAGCCGCGCCGCGCGCACGGGCGGGGCCGAGTTCCAGTGCGGGACGTCGCGCAGGGCGAGCCGGCACCTGCCGTTCGGGAACGGACGCCTCGGACCGGCTGGTGCGTCATCACTGGCACCTTTGTTTTAGCCATCGCCATTTTAGAAGCTGTTGTCTTTCCGGAC
>NZ_LBDA02000042.1 GCF_000980885.2 Streptomyces malaysiense
GTGTGGGAGTGGGGGGTGTGGAGGGGGGCGGCGGTACGGCGGGCGGGGGCGGTGCCGGGTCGGCGGCCGGGGGCGGGATCCGTAAGTTCCCGGTGTCGTACGGGGAGCCGGTGTCCGGGAGGGAGCCGGTGCCGGCGGGGGTGTCCGTGACCGGCGGCGGGGCGGTGCCGGTCCTCGGGGAGCTCTTCAGCGGACCGTTCGGCCCGAAACCCGGCGGCAGGTCTGGGAGTTGGTCGAAGATCTCGATCGGCTCGTCGTCCAGGTCCGGCTCCGGCAGGAGTTCGATGACCGGGGCGAGCGACTTGCGGGCCCCCGTGGCCGAGCGGTACCGCGCCTGTGGATCGGGCTGCAGCAGCGTGGCGACGACCTCCCACAGCGGTCCGGGGATGCCCTGGGGCGCGACCGGGGTGCCGTGCTCGGTGAAGTACCGCACGAGTTCCATGGCGTCGGGTTTGGCGCCTTCGAGCAGATAGACGGCGACGAGACCCACCGCGAACAGGTCGGCGGTGAAGTCCGGTTCGGCGCCCGCCAGTTGTTCCGGGGCGAGATAACCGGGGGTGCCCACCACGAGGTTGGTCTCGGTCAGGCGCGGCTCCCCGAAACGCATGGCGATGCCGAAGTCCCCGAGCCGCAGCCGGGGCCTGCCGGTTCCGGTCGCCTCCAGAAGGATGTTGGCGGGTTTGACGTCCCGGTGCACGACGCCCTCCGCGTGCACGGCGGCGAGCCCGGACAGCAGCTGGTCGAGCAGGACGCAGACGAACGCCGGCGGCAGGGGTCCGTAGTCGTTGACGAGGCGGACGAGGGAGCCGCCCGCGACCAGGTCCATGGTGAACAGCACCTGGTCGTCGTCGGCGGCCCAGCTGGCCGGGGCGAGCACATGGGGGTGGTCGATCCGCAGTGCCTGCTCGCGCACGAAGCGCAGGAGGGAGTGGGCGTCGCGCTGCTGGAGCACCTTGGCGGCCACATAGCGCCGCCGCCGGTGGTCCCAGACGCGCCATACGTCGCCCGCGCCGCCGCGCCCGATCGGGTCGGCCAGTTCGTACCGGCCGTTGAACACCTCACCCATGACTGCCGCAGCTCCTCCCCCTCGGGCTCCCGCCCCTGCCGGCTTCCCCTCGCGCCGGGCGGGCGCTCAGTTCTGGTGCGACTGGTAGTGCGCGACCGCGTCGGCGGTGCGGCCGGCACCGTAGACCCGCAGGAACTCGGCGAGTTCGGGCTGGGTCGGGGCGAGCGCGTCCGCGGCCTCGATGATGTCGCTCGCGGCGGCCACCGAGCGCAGCAGCGACTGGATCTCGCGGACGACCCGCTTGACGGTGGGCGCGCCCGAACCGTTCGTGGTGTGCGTGGTGTTGCTCAGCACCGAGCCTCCCTGGGACTTCTTGATCTCGTCCATCCGCTCGGTCGCCTCGGCGGCGCTGACGCTGCCGTCCGCCACCTGCGCCGCCAGCTCCTGGAGCAGCTGTACCCGCTGGACCACCGCGGGATTGCCGATCTTGGCGCGCTGTCCGCTCATCAGCTGCGAGAGCATCGGAGCGGACAGCCCCAGAACCGCCGCGAGACGGGCCTGGTTGAGCCCGAGATCGTCGATCAGCTTACGGAAGAGCGCCCCCAGCGGCTCCCCGTACCAGTTCCGCTGAAGCTCTCTCGCTCTCGTGGTGGCTTCCTGCTGTGCGGCGTCCATTGCGTCTCCCCATCGCTTCCCCTGAAAACCGTGGTTCGCTGTAGCGAACCACGGTTGAGCATCTTACGGAGCGTGGTCATCCGTGGGGACCCCCAATCTTTTTGCGGGATACGGGGGGTGACCCGGTAGTCTGGTCCCCGGCACCGGCCGGGACACCCCCTTCCGGGCGCCACCCCCTTCCCGGGGCCTTAGCTCAGTTGGTAGAGCGCCGTCTTTGCATGGCGGATGTCAGGGGTTCGACTCCCCTAGGCTCCACTCTTCGAGAGGCCCCCTGACCTGCGAAAACGCAGGTCAGGGGGCCTCTCCGTGCGCATGGCGGCGACACCGTGTCAACCCGACGAGTACCCCACCGAGCCGGCGCGCCGGCTCAGGAAACCCGGAGGGACCCCGTGCGCGAGCGCCGGGGATCCCTCAGCCGGTGGGGGGCGGCGAGTAGCCGTAGCCCTGTTGCGGACGGGGCGCCGGGGGGTACTGCCCTGGTGGCCCGTAGGGGCCGTGCGGGCTGCTGTACGGGCCGGGCTGCGCGGGGGTGCCGTACGGGGAGGGGACGGGGGGCTGGTTCTCGCTGCCGCCGGTCCATGGACGCTGCGCCTGCCGGGCGCGCGCGAAGTCCTCGGCGACCATCGCCGACAGGTTGAAGTACGCCTCGCGGGTCTTGGGGCGCATCCTGTCGAGGTCGACCTCCGCACCGGCCGCCAGATGCTCGTCGAACGGCACCACCTGCACCCCGCGGCAGCGGGTGCGGAAGTGGGCCACGATGTCGTCGACCTTGACCGCCTTGCCGGTCTCGCGCACTCCGGAGACGACGGTGACGCTGCGCGCGACCAGCTCGGCGTAGCCGTGCGCGGACAGCCAGTCCATGGTGGTGCTCGCGCTGGAGGCACCGTCCACCGACGGCGTCGAGACGATGATGAGCTGGTCGGCCAGGTCCAGCACGCCGCGCATGGCGCTGTACAGCAGACCCGTTCCGGAGTCGGTGAGGATCACCGGGTACTGGCGGCCCAGCACGTCGATGGCCCGCCGGTAGTCGTCGTCGTTGAACGTGGTGGACACCGCGGGGTCCACGTCGTTGGCGATGATCTCCAGGCCCGAGGGGGCCCGCGAGGTGAACCGCTGGATGTCCAGATAGCTGTTGATGTACGGGATCGCCTGGACCAGGTCGCGGATCGTCGCGCCCGTCTCCCGGCGCACCCGGCGGCCGAGCGTGCCGGCGTCCGGGTTGGCGTCGATCGCCAGGATCTTGTCCTGTCGCTCGCTGGCCAGCGTCGCGCCCAGGGCGGTGGTCGTGGTGGTCTTGCCCACCCCGCCCTTGAGGCTGATCACCCCGATCCGGTAGCACGAGAGGACCGGAGTGCGGATCAGCTCCAGCTTGCGCCGCCGCTCCGCCTCCTCCTTCTTGCCGCCGATCCTGAACCGGGACGACTGGGCGTTGGCACCCGGCTTCCTCTGCTTCGGCTGGTTGCGCAGCAGCCGGTCCGAGGACAGCTCCACCGCGGCGGTGTACCCCAGGGGCATGCCGCCCTGCCCGGGATGCGCGCGCTGGTCCGCGGTGGCGTCGGGCCAACCGCCCGCGGGCGGGACGACCGGGCCGAAGCCCTGCGGCGCCGCGGGCTGCTGGGCCCGGGGGTCGCCGGGGACGCCGTCCGGCTTCGGGCCGTCCGCCGGCGGCACCGGCTGGGCGGGGGGCGCGGGGTGGCCGTGTACGGCCTGCGCGGGCAGTGCCCGCGTCGCTCCCGTGGCGTCGGACCGGCCCTGTTCACTCGGCAGGTGGCCGGAACCGTCCTGGCCGCCCTGGTGCCGGGCCGGTGTATTTGGCGCCGGAGCCCGCGGTACGGCCTCGGGCATCGACTGCACCGGCCCGAACACTCCGGCCGGACCCGCTTCCCCGGCCGGGACGTCCGGCACCGCTTTTTCCGGTTCGGCGCTCTCCGGTTCGGCGCTCTCCGGTTCGGCGCTCTCCGGCTCGGCCGAAGAGCCCGGCGCCCGGTACCCGGGCGGCACCGCGTCCTCGGGCTCCGCGCTCTCCGGCTCGTCGGCGTCCGGTGCGCTCACCGTGTACCAGGATTGCAGCCGCAGGCCGAACCGGAGTTCACGGGTGCTGAACTCACTGGTGTACTCGGACTCCGACTCGTCATCGACGGGACCGGCTCCGCCCGCGCGGCTGTTGTCCCGGTCGTTGCTCAAAACTCCTCCTGGTCCGCTGTCCCCGACGCCGGCGCCGCCTCAGCGGCGGTTGCGCTGCCGAGGGGCCCGGCGCGGTGTGGCGCCCTCGGCGCCGCCCCTGGTCATGGTGTAGACCATGCTGCTGAGCATGCCGCCGACGACGATCACGACGAACCCGACGGTGGTGTTGACGAGGAAGCCGACGAGGATGGCCGCGGCGTACACGACCGGGGTGATGCGGCGCAGGTTCTGGTTCAAGGCGGGGTCCTTCCTGAGGGTGGATTCTGCGAGGGCGTCACGAGGGGGCGGTCTGGACCGGTCAGGGAACCGCGATGCTCCTGCGGTCTCCCTGTTCCGGTGTGCACTGGTTGTCGAGGCGCATGTTGACATCGTGCAGGGGGCGTCCGCTGCCGTGCCAGACCGAGAGAGAGTATGCGCTGAACGGGTAACGGCTCCTGGACTCGGGAACCTCGATCCGGACATGCACCAGATCTTCACCGGAGGCGGCCACCGGAGCTCCGACGGGGACGTCACCGTACGTCCTCAGGAGTTCGAACTGAGCCTTCGGCAGCGCGAGTTCGTGGCGCTCGACCTTCCCGTGGATACCGGCGCGGAACACCGCCGCCGCCGCCAGGTCCAGGTCCCTGACCATGTCGAGTTCGGCACGGTCCGGCAGCGTGCGCCCCTCGGACGTGAGCGCTTCGTACAGGAAGTCCACGGCGGCCCGGGTGTAGCGCGCGGCGCGCTCCTCATCGCCGACGATGCGCCGCAGGATCGCCTGGTAGTGCACTTCCTCGTGGATGACGGGGCGCCCGATGTACCCGTACAGCCGGGCCCGGTCGAAGCTCTCGGGCTCGCGCCAGGACCGGGCGTAGTCGGCCATCAGGAAGGAGAGCAGGGGATCCTCCCCGCCGCCCTCGTGGAGGAACGAGCCGAGCAGCTCCACCAGGTCCACCGTGCGCACCCCGGAGGTCTCCGCGAGCACCCGCAGCGTCGACCGGAGCAGGCACTTGTGGAAGAGCGTCAGCGGGATGCGGAACGCCATCCCGCTCAGCCAGTCCTCGAACGACATCTGGGAGTGCTCGATCACGACGTCGGCGAGCAGGTCCGTGTTGCCGGGGTCGCAGGGCACGTGTCTGGTGCGCAGCCCGTGGACATCGCGGAAGCGGTCGTGGGTGTAGTCGGTGTTGTTGAGCAGCAGCAGGGGGTAGACGACGGGTGCGCCACCCGAGGCGATCGCCTCCTCGATCCCGGCCATGTGGGTGGCGAGGGACTCGCCGGGCAGGCCCCAGATGAGGTCCGTGTACGTCGGGATGTTCTCGGCCCGGAACTGGGTCTGCATGCGGCGGTAGTTGTCGACCCGGATGTTGCGCCGGTTGGCGATCTGGAGCACGTCGGCGTCGAAGGACTGCGCCGACAGGGTGATGGCCCCGGTCAGTCCGGCCCGGTACAGGAGCCCCGCGATCTCCACGACCCGGCCATTGGTGTTCTTCGCCCAGTTCGTCATCACCAGCAGCCGCTTTCCGTGGCGCCGGCACAGTTCCACGATGTGGCGGGCGATGTCCACATCACGCGCGACGATGCCGAAGTTGGCGTCGGCGATGAACAGTTGGGTGCCGTCGGCGGCGACCCGGACGATGCGCTCCAGTTCGTCCCGGATGCGGTCCATGGGGAACTGGCGGACCTTGGAGTTGGTGGCACCGCCCCAGTAGCAGAAGGCGCAGGAGTAGGGGCACCCTCGGTTGGTCTCGTACACCAGCATCCGGGAGCGCGCGATGTCCTCGTCGCTCCAGGTTGTGCCGAGCAGCGGCGAGGGCAACTCGCCGAGGTCCGCGATCCGGGGGGCGTCGGCGGTGGTGACGACCTCGCCGCCGGCGGAGCGGTAGCTGATGCCGGGCACGGCCGCCATCTCGGCGTCGGCGGTGGCCGGGTCCTCGTGGCGCAGGAACACCCGCAGCAGGTCCCGGAAGCGCAGCTCCCCCTCGCCGTGGACGAGGACGTCGACCCAGGGGGCCTCGGTGAACAGCACCTGCTGCTGGTGCGTCACGTCGTTTCCGCCGACCACGATGCGGCAGCGGGGCCAGCGCTCCTTGATCCGGCGGGCCAGTTCGAGCGTGCTGGGCCGGTTCCAGAAGTAGACGGTGAAGGCGACCACCAGAGGATCCCGCAGCGCGCCCAACACCTTGGCACACGTGGCTTCGAAGGCGTTCGCGCCCTGCATGTGCACGTGTTTGGTGAAGGAGCATGCCTCGGCGATCTCCGGGTCGGCCTCGGCGGCGGCCTGAAGGTAGCCCAGCACGGAGCTGTAGCGGACGCCGGGCATCACGGTCAGCTCCACCAGGTGCGCCTGGCGCCGTCCCGCCACGGCAGGGGGCTGCCCGAGTCCGGCCGGCAGGTCGGCTGACGTCATTCCTCGAACCCTTCTCGATCTCAGTTGCGTTGGCCGGTCCGCCGGAACCGCCGGCCGTGACGGACGAGCTCTCCGTCCGTCACGGCCGGCGGGTTCCGCGGTGCCGGATCAGGTGCAGGTGCAGCACGGCGAGCAGCAGCAGCAGTAGCTGTCGCCGCCTGCCACGGCCTCCAGGTCGGCCTCGGACAGCTCACGGTCCTCGATCTGCGGCGAGCTGGGCACCCGCAGTTCGTAGACACCGCTCGCCTTGCCGGCGGCCCAGAGGGCCACCTGGGACTCCAGGTCGGGGTCGCCCCCTATCTCCCGCACGATGCGCACGGTGGCGTTCGCCGGCAGCTCCAGGCCCTGCTCGGCCAGCGCGGTGCGCGGGTTCTGCTCCAGCTTCGTGACGTAGTCGTCGTCCGACCACGCGGCCGTCAGCACCTTGGTGTAAGCGCTGACGAACGCCGACCTCTCTCGGGGTTCCATGGTTCTCCTTGTCGCTCGATGGTTTGCCGGGCGTCGCGGTCGACTCCCGGATGGTCCGGCCCGAAGGGCCGGGAGTCTGGGACACGGGCCACACGGCGGGGCCCGTCAGCGGACTTTCTTGGCCCGCTCCCACTTGAAGGCCACCAGGCTCAGCAGCAGCCCGGCCACGCACCAGGCGCCGAGGATCAGAGCCGTACGCCCGTGTTCCCAGCTGCCGGCCGGCTCGGCCTGCTGGAAGGAGTCGGACAGGAACGCCGAACGCAGGCCCTGGGCCATCCACTTGAGCGGGAAGCAGCTCGCCACCACCTGCATGGGTTTGGGGAGCTGGGTGAAGACGAAGAACACTCCTGAGATGAGCTGGAGTGCCAGGTAGGGCAGTTGGACCACGGGCGCCGCGGCACGCGCGTTCGGCGCCACCCGGCTGTAGGCGATGCCGAGGAACGAGCAGGCGACGATGCCGAGGACGACCACCCAGGCGAACGTGAACCACCGCGCCCCGGTGTTCGGCAGGTGCAGCCCGAACAGGGTCACGCCGACGGTCAGCAGCACCACGGTCTCCAGCACCCCGGTGACGAAGGCCTGGGCGATCTTGCCCAGGAAGTACGACACCGGCGACATGGGGGTCGCGGCCAGCCGGCGCAGGGTGCCGTCATCGCGCTCGATGGCGATGGCGACGGCGAGGCTGGAGAAGGTGGTGCTCATGATGCCGGAGGCGATGATGCCGGCGATCAGCACCTGCTTCATGGGAGTGTGGGTGCCGGGGGCGTCGCCGCTGAAGATGCCGCCGAAGATCAGCAGCAGCACCAGCGGCAGGGCGAAGGTGAAGATCACCGCCTGCCGGTTGCGGAAGTAGCACTTCACCTCGATGCCGGCGCGGGCGGCCGCCACTCGCACGACCGAGGGCATCCGCCGCTCGCGCGCGGGGGGCTCGGCCCGGTTCCCCGCAGCCGTGGTTTCGAATCCGCCAGTCATGCGATGTACTCCAGTCCGGGCGCGGGTGCGGGCGCCGGGGTCGCGGCGTCGGCCGATGCGATCATCCGGAGGTAGACGTCCTCCAGAGTGGGCCTGGTGACGGTCAGTCCCGGAAGGTCGTAACTGCCCACCTGGACGGCCCAGTCGAGCAGGACGCGCAGTACCGCGGCCGGCGTGGCGGTGCTGATCCGGACCTGGCCGTCGGGTCCTGCGGCCAGCGGTGTTCCGGCGTTGTGGAGGGCCGGCAGCTGCGCGTCGCGCAGGGGGCCATCGGCGTGGAACTCGATCACCGCCTCGCCGTGGGCGCGGCCGCCGATGTCTCCGGGCGCGCCCAGGGCGGCGACCTTTCCCTTCAGCAGGATGGCGACCCGCTCGCAGAGCGCCTCGACCTCGTCGAGGTAGTGGGTGGTGAGCATCACCGTGGTGCCGTCCGAGGCCAGCTCCCGGATCAGCTCCCAGGTGACGCGCCGGGCCTCCGGGTCCAGCCCCGTGGTGGGTTCGTCGAGGAAGACGAGTTCGGGGCGGCCGACGATGCCGAGCGCGATGTCCAGGCGGCGCTGCTGGCCGCCGGAGAGCCGGCCGGTGCGCTCGTTCGCCTTCTCGCCGAGTCCCGTCCGCTGGATCACGGTGTCGACGGGGAAGGGGTCGGGGTACAAGGAGGCGAAGTGCGCGACGACCTCCTTGACGCTGAGTTCGTCGAAGGAGCCCATGTCCTGGGGGACGATGCCGAGGCGGGCCCGCCACTCGGGGCCGGCGCCGGCGGGGTCCTGGCCGAGGACGCTGACCGACCCGGCGCTACGGCTGCTGAAGCCCGTGAGGATCTCCTGCGTGGTGGTCTTCCCCGCGCCGTTGGGGCCGAGCAGAGCGAAGATCTCGCCGCGTCCCACATGCAGGTCGACCCCGTGCAGCACAGGGACCGCCCCGTAGGACTTGCGGAGTCCGGATACACCGATGATCTCCGGTCCGGGCATCTTGCTTCACCTCGAGGTTCTGAGGGTCTAGGGGGGTTGGACGGCTGAGGGCGAAGGGTGGCGCCGCGGCCTCGGACGGACGCCGCGGCGCCGTCTCCGTCAGGTGCAGGTGCAGCAAGGGCAGCAGCAGCAGCAGTACGTGTTGTCGCCGCCCGCTACGGCCTCCAGGTCGGCCTCGGACAGCTCACGGTCCTCGATCTGCGGCGAGCTGGGCACCCGCAGTTCGTAGACACCGCTCGCCTTGCCGGCGGCCCAGAGGGCCACCTGGGCCTCCAGGTCGGGGTCGCCCCCGATCGCCCGCACGATGCGCACGGTGGCGTTCGCCGGCAGCTCCAGGCCCTGCTCGGCCAGCATGACGCGCGGGTTCTGCTCCAGCTTCGTCACGTAATTGTCGTCCGACCATGCATTCGTCAGCACCTTGGTGTAAGCGCTGACGAACGCCGACCTTTCCCTGGGTTCCATGAGTCCCCTTGTTTTTTGATTGCAGTGTCGAGGGAAATCATTCAGAGAGGGCGACCGATAAGTCAACCGTGAACCCATCAATTACGGGTTGCTCGTTCTTGTGCCCTCCCCCGCAGCCGCAGAAGTCGGTACCTCGTACCGTTACGGCAGGTCACACTCGCTACAAGAGGGGGACCACTAGGTTTAACGAAGATCCCCCATATAGATAAGCGGGCCACCTGCCGGGTATAGCCGAGGGGTGCCGAAGAATTAGCGGACACGTGCCCCGGCTCCTTTGCCCTACCCTTTTCGGCGGGTATTAAGTTTCGGAGTCACGTCGATTTTTTATTTGGAGGTCGCGGTGGATCTGCCTCGCTTCAAGGCACACCTTGTCCCGCAGGTCGTCGGCTCGGATCGGGTCTTCCTCGTCGCGGAGGAAGGCCACTACCTGGTCCAGGGGAAGGCGGTCGCCGATGTGGTGCCTTTCCTGGACGGGACCCATACGATCGCGGAGATAGCCCAGAAGCTCTCCGACCGCTTCACGCTGGGCGAAGTCGTCTTCGCCATCAGCAAGTACCAGCGGTTCAACCACCTCGCCGAGGGGCCGGTCGGGACCGACCGCGCCTCGGTGGCCTTCTGGGAGGCCCAGGGAGTGGACGCCGCCGAGGCCGCCCGGCGGCTGAGCGAGGCCCGGGTGGAGATCACCTCGGTGGGCGCGGTCGACGAGGCGGAGGTGGTCGCCGCGCTGCGGACGACCGGCATCGAGGTGCGGCCGGTCACCGCCGCCGCGGTCGGCGCGGCCGGCCCGACCCTGGTCGTCGTACTCGCCGACGACTACTGCAACCCCGAACTCGCCGCCGTCGACGCCCGGCTGCGCGCGGCCGGCGTCCCCTGGCTGCTCGCCAAGCCCAACGGCGCCGATGTCTGGACCGGCCCCTACATGGTGCCGGACGCCACCGGATGCTGGCGGTGCCTGGCCCAACGGCTCGACGGCAACCGGCAGGTGGAGGCGTACCTCAAGCGCAAGCGGGGCGACGACGCTCCGCTGATCACCTCGCTGGCGGCCGCCCCCTGGTCGGGCGGGCTCTCGGCACAGATGGTCGTCGGCGCCGTGGCCGGCATCGTCGGGGCGCAGGCGTCCGACTACGAGGGTGTCCTGGTCTCGGTGCACGTCCCGACCATGCGGACCGAGCGCCACCAGCTGATCCGGCAGCCGCAGTGTCCCGGCTGCGGCGACCCCTCGGTCCTGCACACCGATCCGCGGATCGAACTGTCCGAGCAGACCGTGCGGTTCAGCGCGGACGGCGGACACCGCACGATGCGCCCCGACGACACCTACAAGCGGCTGGAGAAGCACATCAGCCGCCTGACCGGCGCCGTCAGCTCGCTGCGGTTGCTCAACGACGTCGACAACGGCGTCACCTACAGCTACTCGGCCGGCCACAACTTCGCGATGCCCGGCGACAACCTGGCCATGCTGCGCCGCAACCTGCGCGGGCAGAGCGGTGGCAAGGGCCGTACCGACATCCAGGCCCGCGTCAGCGGAGTGTGCGAGGCCATCGAGCGGTACTCGGGCGTGTGGCGCGGCGACCGCCCCACCCGCCGGGCCAGCTTCGACGCGCTCGGCCCCGACCTGGCGGTGCACGCCAACGACCTGCTCCAGTACTCCGAGGCCCAGTACGCCAACCGGGAGGAGTGGAACCACAACGGTGCCGGCCGGCTGCACATCGTGCCGGACCCGTTCGACACCGGTCGTGAGATCGACTGGACGGCCGCGTGGTCGCTGACGCACGACCGGGAGCGGCTGGTGCCCTCCGGGTACGCCTGGTTCGGCCACCCCGACCTGGTGGACAGCTTCTACTGCTTCAGCGACGGCAACGGCAACGCCGCGGGGAACACCCTCGAAGAAGCCATCCTCCAGGCGTTCTACGAGCTCTGCGAGCGCGACGCGGTCGGCCTGTGGTGGTACAACCGGGCGCTGCGTCCCGGCTTCGACCTCGACAGCCTGAACGAGCCGTACATCGACACCCTGCGCGAGTTCTACGCGGGCATGAACCGCACCCTCGAGGTGGTGGACATCACCACCGACCTGGGCATTCCCACCATGGCCGCGGTCTCGCGCCGGATCGACCACCCGGTGGAGGACGTGCTGCTGGGCTTCGGCGCGCACCTGGACGTGCGGATCGCCGTCCTGCGGGCCCTCACCGAGGTCAACCAGTTCCTGCCGGCGGTGATCAACCGCAAGCCTGACGGGTCCACGGACTACTGGGAGGACGACCCGGACACCCTCGCGTGGCTCCAGCAGGTGACGGTCGCCGGCGACCCCTGGGTCGTCCCGTCCCCGAAGCTCTCCGCCACGTCGGCCGGCGACTACTCCGGCCTGTTCTCCGGTGATCTGGCCAAGGACATCCGCAACGGTGTCGAGCGGGTCGAGAAGGCGGGGATGGAAGTGATCGTCCTCGACCAGAGCCTGCCCGACCTGGAGCTGAAGGTCGCCAAGGTCATGGTTCCCGGCATGCGCCACTTCTGGCGCCGGCTGGGTCCGGGCCGGCTCTACGACGTGCCGGTCGAGCTGGGCTGGCTGTCCGCGGCCACGCCCGAGGACCGGATGAACCCGCGCAGCGTCTTCTTCTGATCCGCCTCCTCACGCCGCCACCCGAGCCGGTCTCGCCGGGTGGCGGCGGCCTCGGCCGTCACCGCCCTGCCCCGCGGCAGGGCTTTTCCCACCGCAGTCTCTCTGGAGATGTCATGACTGGTCACGATCCCAACGGCGTCATCAGCAAACCCTCGACCGCTCCCGACCCGGCGCGTGTCGGAGAACTGCTGCGTCTTCACCCCGGCGCCCGCGTCGTCCCCGTTCCCAGCGGGGCGACCCAGATCTTCATCGGGCAGCGCGGTACGTCGCTGGGCGTTCTGTCACCCGGTCAGGCGGCGGCCGTCGAGCTGCTCGCCGCCCAGCAGGTGGACGCCGACGCGCTGCTGGACGTCGTCCGCGGCCACGAGGGCGAGATGGGCATGCTCAAGATGCCGGGGCTCCTGAAGAGGCTGCGGGCCGGCGGCTGGCTCTCCGTCACCCTGGAGGTCGCGGGGGCGCCCGTGCTGACCTTCCGCCCGCTCGGCCCCGCCGTCCCGCCCGCTCCCCAGCACGACGCCGCCCCGGCCGAGTTGCGGATGTCCCGGTTCGCCGTGCTGCGCGCCGAGGGCACGGGCATGGTGCTGGAGTCGCCGCTGGCGCACGTCGCCGCGGAACTGCACGATCCGGCGCTGGCCGGGCTGCTGGCCTCGCTGCCCGCGGCGCCGGGCGAGCGGCCGGGCCCCGGCGAGCCCGAGGACGCGCCGGCGTACCCGGTCGACTACCCCGAAGCGGTCCCGGCGCTGCTGAGTGCCCTGGCCCGGCACGGCTTCCTGGTGCCGCGGAGCGGCGCCGCCGAGGAGGACTTCCGCTTCGCGCAGTGGTCGCCGCACGAGCTGTGGTTCCACAGCCGTACCCGCGTCGGACGCCACGACCTGCCGTACGGCGGCACGTACTGGGCCAAGGACGTCGCCGAGCCGCTGCCCGCGGTCCGGCCGTCCTTCGACGGCCGCTCGGTGGAGCTCCCCGGAGTGGACCTACAGGCGCTGCGCGCGAGCGACCCGACCCTCACCGACGTGCTGGAGGACCGCAAGTCGCTGCGGCTGCACGACGGCGCGGCGCCGCTCACGACCGAGCAGCTGGGCGAGTTCCTGTACCGCAGCGCGCGCAACCGGGGCCGCTACCAGGACGGTGCGCAGCAACTGGGCGACCGGCCCTACCCGTCCGGCGGCCGGGCGTACGAGCTGGAGATCTACCCGCTGATCCACCGGGTGGACGGGGTGGCACCGGGCCTCTACCACTACGACCCCGAAGGACACCGGCTGGAACTGGTGGCCGAGCCCGGTCCGGCGCTCACCCGTCTCGCCGAGATGTCCCGCGCGACCGCGCAGATGTCCGAGCCGCCGCAGGTGACGCTGCTGATCACGGCGCGCTTCGGGCGGGTGATGTGGAAGTACTCGACGATGGGCTACGCCCTGGTGCTCAAGCACGTGGGGGTGCTCTACCAGGTGATGTACAGCGTAGCCACCGCGATGGGGCTCGCGGGCTGCGGGCTCGGCGGCGGCGACTCCGACGCCTTCGCCCTCGCCTCCGGGTTGCCGTGGGAGAGCGAGTCGACCGTCGGCGAGTTCCTGCTCGGCAGCCGCGGGAAGGAGGGCGGCGATGGAGTTCCGGCGTAAGGCACTGGAGAACCTGCGCCGGCCCGACGACCTGGACAGCCCTGTGCGCCTGGCCCGGCCGCGCGCGTGGATGGTGCTGGCTCTGGTGGCGGCGATCCTCGCCGGCGGCCTGGTGTGGTCGTACCAGGGCGAACTCGCCCGCAGCGTGGACGTGCCCGGCATCCTCACGCATCCCCAGGGGGTCTCGAAGGTCGAGAGTCCGCAGAGCGGGATGGTGTCGAACGTCTACGTCGACGTCGGGGCCGTGGTGGCCAAGGGCGCTCCGGTGCTGTCCCTGGTCGAGCCCCAGGGGGGGACCCAGGTGGTGAGGGCCCCGTTCGCCGGCCGGGCGATCGCCCTGCTGGTCGCCGACGGGCAGTACGTCTCCGCGGGCGCGACGTTCATGACGGTGGAGCGCACCGACGGCAAGAACGACCGGATGGTGGCCGTCCTGTTCGCCCCCGCGGCCAAGGCCGGCATGTTGAAGGTCGGCGACCGGGTGGACATGGACGTGGCATCGGCTCCCGCGCAGGCGTTCGGCCTGCTGCGCGGAAAGGTCACCGCCGTGGACCCGTTCCCCCAGACCGAGCAGCAGATACTGGACTTCCTGGGCGGGAACCAGCTGCTGGCCACGCAACTGCTGAGCAAGGGCGGGCCGGTGCGGATCACCGTCGACCTGGAGCCCGACGCCAAGCTCTCCAGCGGTTACCGCTGGACCACGGCCTCGGGGCCGCCGTTCCGTATCAACTCGTGGACCCAGGTCACCGGCATCGGCCGACTGCCCGGTGAGCGTCCTATCGATTGGCTGCTGCCCAAATGACGACTCGGAAATCCCCACAGCCCGCGCCGCCGGGCGGGCCCGCCCACCAGGAGGCGGCGGACGGACAGACCTTCCGCGGCGGCGGACGCGGTCGGCGCAATCGCGTGGAGCGCGCCAGGAACCGGATGCGCGTCAAGACCCCCACCGTGATCCAGCTGGAGGCGGTCGAGTGCGGCGCCGCCTCGCTGGGCATGGTGCTGGGCTTCTTCGGACGGTTCGTCCCGGTGGAGGAGCTGCGGACGGCCTGTGGTGTCTCCCGTGACGGCGCCAAGGCGGCCAACCTGCTGCGGGCGGCACGGAGTTACGGCCTGCTGGCCGGCGGCCGGCAGATGGAGGTGGAACGGCTGCGGAACCTGCGGCCGCCGACGATCCTCTTCTGGAACTTCAACCACTTCGTGGTCTACGAGGGCATGGGCAAGCGGTTCGGACGGCCCGTGGTCCACCTCAACGACCCGGCGTCCGGGAAGCGCACGATCGGCCTCGACGAGTTCGACAAGAGCTTCACCGGCGTCGTCCTCACCTTCGAGCGCGGGCCGGACTTCAAGCGCGGTGGCCGCCGCCCGCGCGTCCTCTCGGACCTGTACGCGCGATACAGCAGCAACGGCGGCGCGCTGCTGCTGGCGCTCCTGGCCAGCATCCTGCTGATCGTCCCCGGTGTGGCGGTCCCCGCCTTCACCCGGGCCTTCATCGACCGGGTGCTGAACAACGGCGACCACTCCTTCGTCACCCCGCTGCTCGGCGCGATGGGGGCGGCCGCGGTGGTGACCGTGGTACTGACCCTGCTGCAGCAGGCGCATCTGCTGCGGGTGGAGTCGTCGACGGCGATCCGGAGTTCGGCCCGCGTCGTCAAGCACCTGCTACGGCTGCCCGTGGTCTTCTTCACGCAACGCAATCCGGCGGAGATCTCCCAACGAGTCGCCTCCAACGACCGGGTCGCCGAGATCCTGTCCAGGGATGTGGCGACGGCTGCCGTCAGCGCGCTGCTCGTGGTCTTCTACGCCGTACTGCTGTGGACCTACGACACCGAGCTGACCGTGATCGGCGTCGGGGTGGCGCTGCTGAACATCGTGGTGCTGCGCCTGGTGTCCCGGCTGCGCAGCGACGCGGTGACCAAACTCCGGGCGGACCGGGCGCGGTTGACCGCGGCGTCGTTCAACGGTCTCCAGCTCATCGAGACGATGAAGGCGTCCGGTTCGGAGAACGACTACTTCGGGCGCTGGGCGGGCTTCCAGGCCAAGGTGGTGTCGGGGTCGCAGGTCCTCGGCACCCCCACCGCGCTGCTCGCCGTCGTACCCCCGCTCCTGGCGGCGGTGGACAGCGGCTGCATCCTGCTGATCGGCGGTCACAAGGCGATCAGCGGGAGCATCTCCATCGGTCTGCTGGTCGCCTTCCAGACGCTGGTCACCAACTTCACCCGTCCGGTCTCGCAGTTGACCAACCTGGGACCGCGGGTGCAGGACGTGGCCGCCGACATCAACCGGCTGAAGGACATCGAGCGGTTCCCGCTCGCCTCGGACTTCACCGACCAGGCGGACGGCGGCGGAGCGGCGCCGGAGCCGCGGCCGCAGGAACCGGCCCGGCTCGCCGCTCCCGTGAAGAACCCGGCCGCCCGCCGGCCCAGCAGCGCCGCGAGCGTGGACCTGCGCGGTGTCACCTTCGGCTACAGCCCGCTGGGGGAACCGCTGCTGCGCGACTTCGACCTGACCGTGCGGCCCGGAGAGCGCGTGGCGCTGGTGGGCGGCTCGGGCAGCGGGAAGTCCACGGTGAGCCGGCTCATCGCGGGTCTGTACGAGCCGTGGTCCGGTCAGATCCTCTTCGACGGCCGGGAACGCCGGGACTACGCCCGCGACACCCTCGGCAACTCGGTGGCCTTCGTCGACCAGGAGATCTTCCTCTTCGAGGGCACGGTCCGGGAGAACGTCACCCTGTGGGACACCTCCATCCCGGACGAGCGGATCGTCCGGGCGCTGCGCCACGCGGAGGTCTACGACGTCGTGGCCTCCCGGCCGGGCACGCTCGGCAGCTTCGTCGCCGAGGGCGGCTCGAACTTCTCGGGCGGGCAGCGCCAGCGTCTGGAGATCGCCCGCGCACTCGTCCGCGGGCCCAGCGTCATGGTGCTCGACGAGGCCACCAGCGCCCTGGACGCGGAGACCGAGAAGCGTATCGACGACAACCTCCGCCGGCTCGGCTGCGCTTGCGTGATCATCGCCCACCGGCTGTCGACGATCCGGGACAGCGACGAGATCCTCGTCCTGGACCACGGCCGGGTGGTGCAGCGCGGCACGCACGAGACGCTCGTCAAGGCCGATGGACTGTACGCCGACCTGATCCGGGAGCAGTGAAGCAGTGACCACATCCTTCTTCCCGTTCAGGTACGGCCAGGAAGCGCTGGATCTGCACGAACTCGCGATGGTCCTCACTCCGCCGCAGACGGACAGCGCCTTCGCTCTGAACGTCCCCGGGCGGATCTGGTTCGTCACCGAGGGCATGCTGGACCTCTTCGCCGCCAGCCCGGAGGAGGGCGGGCGGTGGACCTTCCTGTGCCGCGTCGGGACCGGCACCGTGCTGTGCGGCGCCCGGCCCGACGGGCCGACCCTCGTCGGCAAACCGCTGCCCGGCGGGGCCGTGCGCTCCTGCCTGCTGAGCGAGGCGCTCGCCCTCGCGCTGCCAGGCGCCGGACACGGCGGCTCCCCGGAGGGCGGCCGGCCGCCGAGCCGGCTGGCGGCCCACCTGGCGGACGGACTGGACGCCGGGTTCGTGGCACTGGCCGACGCCGTGCGGACCGAGCTGCCGCCGCGGGAGTTCGTCCCGCTGGAGACGGAGAACACCGAGGCGGGATCCGGGTCGTCGCGGCGCGCGCGGCTGGCGCCGGGGGCCATGGCACGCTCGGTCGACGGCGCGGTCTGGATCCAGGTGATACAGGGATCCGTCGGACTGGCCCTGACGGACGTGAACGAGCGGGACGCGTTCCCCGGACCCGCCGCGCCCGCCCCGCCGTCTCAGCCCGCCCCGGCCCGCCACGATCCCCCGCGGCCCGCGCCCGACGCGATGGACACCATCGGCTGGCCGGGGCGAGTCACGAAACGGATCCTGGTCACCGAGTCGGACTGGGTGGCCTCCGAAAAGGGCGCGGTGGTGGGTGTCCTGCGCACCCCGGAGATCATGGCCGACCCGGACTTCCTCGGCGAGGTCCTGTCCCACCAGCGCCTTCTCATGCGGAGGCTGGCCGACCGGATGATCATCCGGCGGGCCGCGGGCCGCCGCGAGATGAGGCAGCGCCGCAAGCTGGACGCCGAGTCGCTGCAGCGTTCCGCACGCGCTCTGGGGTCCGTGCTCGACCCGTTCAAGCTGCCGGGGGGCGGCGACCTCGACCCGTCCGACCAGGACGCCTACCTGGCGGTCGCCCGCGTCGTCGGGCACGCCTCGGGCGTCGCCGTCACCCGGGGCTCCACCTCGGAGGCGTCCGACGCCCGGCTGGGCCCCGTGGAGCGGATCGCGGTGTCCTCGCGGTTCCGCACCCGCCAGATCCGGCTGGACGGCACCTGGTGGCGGACGGACCTGGGGCCGCTCTTCGCCCACCTGGCCCCGGACGACCCCGCGGCGCCGGAGGGCTCCTCGGAGGCGTCCGGCGCCAAGCGCACCCCGGTGGCGCTGATCTGGCGCCGCGGCCGGTACGAGGCGCGGGAGTCCGGCGGCAAGTCCGTGGCGGTCGGCCAGGGTTATGCCGCGCGGCTGGAGAAGACGGCGTGGATGTTCTACCCGCCGCTGCCGGACGAAGCCCTGACCCGAGGCGATCTGATCCGCTTCGGCCTGCGCGGCAGCGGGCGGGACGCGGGGGTGATGCTCGGACTCGGGCTGGCCGCGGCCCTGCTCGGACTGCTGATCCCGGTGCTCACCGGTAAGGTCCTCGGCACCCTGGTGCCGCACGCCGACCGGGGGCCCGTGACACAGGTGTGCGTGGTCCTGTTCGCCGCCGCGCTGCTGTCGGCGGCTCTGTCGGCGGTCCAGAACCTGTCGCTGCTGCGGCTCGAAGGCCGCTTCGAGGGGCGGGCGCAGGCCGCGGTGTGGGACCGGCTCCTGCGGCTTCCCACCGGGTTCTTCACCAAGGTCTCCACCGGCGAGCTGAGCAACTCCGCGATGGGCATCAGCACCATCCGGGAGGTGCTCTCCGGCCTCACCACCCAGGTGGTACTGGGCTGTCTGACCTTCCTCACCAATATGACGCTGCTGTTCTTCTACAGCGTCCCGCTGGCTCTGATGGCGCTGGCCCTGGCACTCGGCGGCGGCGGGATCTGCCTGATCGTGGGGATCAAGCAGACCAAGTGGCAGAAGCGACTGACCGAGCACGACCACAAACTCGCCGGAATCCTCTTCCAGATGCTCGGCGGTCTGTCCAAGCTGCGCGTCGCCGTGGCGGAGGACCGGGCGTACTCCCACTGGGCCCTGGGATTCGCCCGGTCCCGGCGGCTGTCCTCCCGCGCCCGCCGCCTCCAGAACGTGGTCACCGTCTTCAACTCCGGTTACCTGCTCGTCTGTACGCTGCTGCTGTTCGCCCTCGTGGGCGGCCCGGCGCGGCACCAGATGTCCACCAGCGGCTTCCTGACGTTCAACAGCGCCTTCGGGCTGATGCTGGCGGCCTGCGTGCAGATCACCGGGAGCGTCACCATGGCGTCGGCCGTGGTACCGCTCTTCGACGGGCTGGAGCCGGTGATCTCCGCGGTGCCGGAGGTGTCGGCCGTCAAGGAGTCGCCCGGCGATCTGTACGGCGAGATCGAGGTCAGCAACGTCACCTTCCGCTATCACGAGGACCAGCCGCCGGTACTGCACGACGTCAGCTTCCAGGTCCGGCCCGGCGAGTTCGTCGCCATCGTGGGTCCCACGGGATGCGGGAAGTCGACGCTGCTCAGACTGCTCATCGGGTTCGACGAGCCCACCACCGGAGCGGTCCTCTACGACGGCCAGGACCTGTCCTCGCTCGACGTGACGGCCGTCCGCCGGCAGTGCGGCGTCGTGCTCCAGAACGGACAGCTCTTCGCCGGCAGCGTCCTGTCCAACATCTGCGGCATGGGCAACTACACGCTCGACGAGGCATGGGAGGCCGCGGAGATGGCCGGCCTCGACGAGGACCTCGGGCGGATGCCGATGGGCATGCACACCGTGCTGTCCGAAGGGGCGACGACGCTGTCGGCCGGCCAGCGGCAGCGGCTCATGATCGCCCGCGCGCTGATCGGCCGCCCCCGCATCCTCTTCTTCGACGAGGCCACCAGCGCGCTGGACAACCGCACCCAGGAGATCGTCACGCAGAGCATGCGGCGGCTGAACGCCAGCCGCATCGTGATCGCGCACCGGCTGTCGACCGTGATGCGGGCCGACCGGGTGCTGGTCCTGGACGCCGGCCGGCTCGTGCAGGCCGGCAGCCCGGACGAACTGCTCCGGGACGACGACGGCATGTTCTACCGCCTCGTCCAGCGGCAGATGTCCTGACCCCCGCAGATCTGAAGGAGACTGTCATGCCCCGCCCCTCGCTGTCCGGCGCCGCCCCGGCAGCCGGCTCCCCCGGCCGCCCTCCCGGGCCGCCGGAGGATCTGGAACTGGCCGGCATCCGCGCGGCTCCGCTCGCCTTCCTCGAGAACCTGGTCGCCGAGTACGGCGACCTGTGCAGCCATGTCACCCGCGGCGAGAGAGTGTGGTTCGCCAACTCGCCCGAACTCGCCCGGCACATCCTGAAGGACAACTACACCAACTACACGAAGGCCGGGACGCCGGACGACTTCATGCTGACCCCGCTGCTCGGCAAGGGGCTGCTCACCAGCAACGGCGCGCAGTGGGAGCGCCAGCGGCGACTGTGCGCGCCGTCCTTCCGGCGCGTGGCGGTCGAGTCGTTCGACGGGCTGATGGTCGAGGCGGCCGTCGACCTGGCCACCGCCTGGGGCGAGGCGGCCGACCGCGGCGAGACCGTCCGCGTGGACCACGACTTCACGGCACTCACCCTGCGGGTGGTGGCATCCGCGCTGCTCGGCTCCGAACTGTCGGCGGCCGGACGCGGTTTCGGGCAGGCTGTCGACGACATCAACCGCTTCATCGGGCACTTCGACGGGAACCCGCCCGCGGACGAGGACTTCCGGGCCCGGCTGCGGGCGTACTCGGGCGCGAAGACGTTCCTGGACAGGGTGGTCGGCACCATGATCGAGGCCCGGCGGCTGACCGGCTCGGACGGGCACCACGCGGACCTGCTGGACACGATGCTGGGCGCCCGCGACGAGCACGGCGACGCCCTGTCCGACGAGGAGTTGCACGACCAGGTCCTGACCATGGTCATGGCCGGTCACGAGACCACCGCGAAGGCCCTGAGCTGGACGCTCCACCTGCTTGACCGGCACCCCGAGCACGCGGCGCGGGTACGGGACGAGATCGACCGGGTCGTGGGCGACCGGCTGCCGACCGCCGCGGACCTGGCCGCACTGACCTACACCAGGCAGTGCTTCGACGAGGCCGTCCGGCTGTTCCCTCCGGTGTGGCTGATCTCCCGGATGGCGGTGGACGACGACATGCTCGGCGGGCTCCGTATCCCCGCCGGCACGCTGGTGTGCGTCAGCCCGTGGACGATGCACCGGCATCCGGAGCACTGGGAGGCGCCCGAGGAGTACCGGCCCGAGCGGTTCGCGCCGGAGCACCGGCACGGCCGGGCGGGGCACTCGTATCTGCCGTTCGGCGGTGGTCCCCGCATCTGTGTCGGGCAGGCATTCGCCACGACGGAGGCGATGCTCGTCCTCACGGTCGTCATGCAGCGGCTCCGGCTGACCCAGGCACCCGGCACCACGGTGGTCCCCGAGGCCCTGGTCACGCTGCGGCCGCGGGACGGTCTGCTGATGCGGGTGGAGCGGCGCCATGGGTGACGCGGGACGGGGCGCCCGCAGCTACCGTCCGGAGGCGGAGCTGGGCGGATTCGACAGCGAGGTTGAGCGCTTGGAGCATCAGGCGTCGCTGACCTGGGCTCATGAGTGGCGCATCCTTCAGCCGCTGGCTCCGTCCGGGGGCGGGGCGGTGCTGGACGCGGGGTGCGGCAGCGGTGCGGTGACCGCCGAATTGAGCGCCGCCCTGCCGGGGACCAGGGTCGTCGGGCTGGACGCGCACCCCGGACTCCTGGAGCGGGCGGCCGCCCGCCGGGCGGCCGGGGCCGAACCGGAGCTGCTGCTGGGCGACCTGGGCGCGACGCCGTTCGCGGACGAGACGTTCGACCTGGTGCTGTCGCGGTACGTCTTCCAGCACCTGTCGGAGCCGGTCGCGGCGGCACGGGAACTGCGCAGGGTCCTGCGGCCGGGCGGGCACCTGGCCGTGATCGACATCGATGCCGGGCTGTGGGGGATCGCGGAGCCCGACATGTCGGCGTTCTCCCAGGACGCCTTCCGCGCGCTCGGCGCGGCGCAGTCCGCGGACGGCGGGGACCGGCTGATCGCCCGGCGCCTGCCCCGCGTGCTCAGGGACGCCGGCTACACGGACGTGACCGTGCGGCCGTTCGCCTACACCAGCGACGAGGTGGGACTGGCGGCTCTGGAGCCACAGTTGTCCCCGGAGCGGCTGCTGCCACTGGTCGAACGTGGAGCCGTCAGCATGACCGCGTACGTCCGGGCGCTGACCGCCTGGCAGCGCTTCGTGGCCGGTGACGGCTTCGTCCTGCTGCTGGGATTCGCCGTGGTGGGGCGCCGGTAGCCCCGAAAGCGGCGACCCACCGCCCCGCTCCAGGGCGGGCGTGGCGGTGGGTCGCCGGGCCGTGGCACGGCCTCCGGTCGGTACCGGGGGCCCGGTGCCGGGGCGCTACGCCGAGCCCAGGGCGTCGGGCAGGGCGTTCCGTCCGGGTATGGACAATTTGCCGTAGACGCGGGTGAGATGCACCTCGACGGTGCGCGGGGTGATGTGCAGCAGCTCGGCTATGCCCTTGTTCGTCCTGCCGTCGGCCGCGTGCGCGGCGATGCGACGCTCGGTCGGGGTGAGGGCCGGGAGCCCGGACACCGGGGCGCGCCGAAGCCGTCCCCCCGCGGCGAGCAGCGAACTGTGCGCCTCCGCCGTGAGCGACCGCGCCCCCGACTCCTCGGCGAGCCGCATTCCCCTGCGCAGCGATTGCCGGGCCTGCACGAGAGAACCCTTCTGCCCGAGCGCCTTGCCCGCCGCCACGAGTGACAGCGCCAACTGGAGCCGTGCATCGGTCTGTTCGAGCAGCGACACGGACTCGGCGAGCGCGCGCTCCGCGGGCGCCCCCGAGGTCACCGCGCCCAGCGTGCGCAACGCCTGGCCCACGACCGCGGGAGCGCCCCAGCGCCGGGCCAGTTCGACCTCCTTCTCCGCGAGCCGGCGGGCCTCCGCGGCATTGCCGAGCCCCTTCCATGCCAGCGCGGCGCAGCTGCGCCACGCGCTCAGGGCGGGGTTGACGATGTCCAGGGCCTGCAACCTCTGCCCGCACTCCATCAGGTCGGTGAGCGCGCGCAGGTGGTCTCCCGACTTCAGGCGGAACATGCCGCGAATGCCGAGGGCGCTCGCGGGCAGGTCGTGGAGCCCCTGGAGCAGGCCGACGGACTCCTCGTGATGACCCATGGCACCCCGGACCCTGGCGACCGCGGTCAGCGCGACGGCATGGCAGCTCTTCACCTCGTGCTGGGTTTCGGTGAGCACCAGCGCCCGCTCGGCCTCGGTGAGCGCGACGGGCAGATCGCCCATCCGCAACGCGATGTCGGCGCGCTGGCAGCGGGCGATCACCTGAGGGAAGAGCGCGTCCTGGCGCAGCGCTCCGGCCAGCATGTGATCGGCCCAGTGCTGAGCCTCACGCAGATGTCCTGCCCACGTCAATACGGTGATACAGCGCAGCAGCAGCACGATCGAGGCGCTGCCGGCCGGCCGCTCACCCGCCAGTGCCCGCTGCACCAACTCCAGCGGGACGTCGCGGGGTTCGGACCGGCAGGCGAGATCGCCGCCGACGGATGCCAGCAGCTCCCGCTCGCCGGGAGTGATGCCGAGCGTGTCGCTCACGCCGGGCCGGCCGAGCGACTCCGGGATCGGCACGGCGTCCCGGCCAGGGACGGCGCAGGTCAGCGACCGCACACTCAGAACCAGTTCCGTGTCGCCGAGTTCGGCGAAGGCGTTCACGTCGACATGGGCGACCGCGGCGCGGGGCGGACGCAGCGTCGACTCGGTGCTGCCCTGCCGCAGGACCCGCGCGTAGGCGCGTTCCACGATCGCCTCCGCCTGGCGCGCCGGCTCGGAGAAGAGGCGTACGGCCTCGCCCAGATGGCGGTCGGCGGCCGCGGGAGCGAAGAGCACCTCGGCGCGGCCCAGCAACCAGAGGACCTCGGCGCGTACCTCTTCCGGAACCGGGTCCCGCAGCACCCGCCGCGCGTACTCGGCACACGTCTTGGGGTCTCCCGCCTCCAGCGCGTCCTGCGCGGCTTCCTTCAGGACACCGCACGCCCACGCGTCCCCGGCCACATCGGCCTGGAGCAGGTGCTGGGCGACCTGATGCAGCGGGGCGGCCAGATCGTTCAGCCGCCGGGCGGCACGCATGTGCAGGGCACGTCGCGCATCGGCGGGCATGTCCCGGCAGACGAGGCCGCGTAGCGCGGCGTTGCCGAAGCGGTAGCGCTCGGAGTCGCCCGTCGCACGGAAGATCCCCACCTGGGTCAGGCCCTCGACCAAGCCCGAGATCGTGTCCCCGTACATGTTGAGCATGTCCGCGATCATCGCGCAGCTGCCCTCCTCACCGAGGACGGCCGCGACCGCGGCGACCTCCTGGAGGTCGGCGGGCTGGCGCGGCAGCCGGCCGGCGGCGGCCTCGGCCTGCAGCCGTTCCCCGCATCGCCGCACCTGCTCGACGTGCGACGCCCGGGGAGGGACGGAGCCGGCGGTCAGGGACGCCAGCAGCCCGTCCAGGTGGGAGGGCCGGCCGAGGGTGGCAGCGGCACAGGCCTGCACGAACGCGTCGTCGCACCGCTGACCGGGAAAGGCGGTCTCGACCACGGCACGCACACTGTGCGGGGAGAGCGGACTGAGCGTCACGGTACGGCAGCGGTCACGCTTGGATATCTCGTCGATCAGCGCCCGGTCGACCGGGGTCTCGTCCGTGCGGTGGGCCAGGACCAGGAAGACCGACAGGTTGTTCAGGTGGCGCACCATCGAGCCGAACCAGCGCAGCGAGGTCTCGTCCATCCACTGGATGTGGTTGACGACGATCACCAGCGGATGCCGGCGGGCGGCCTGGGCGAAGCCTTCCCGCAGCGCTTCGAAGAGCCGGTGGTCGACCGGGACCGAGCCCTCGGCCACCTCGCGGAGCAGCTCCTCGTCCTCGATGATCTTGTCCTTGCCGGCGAACTCGAGCGAGGCGGCCACGATCTGGCGGACGACGGCGAACTCGCTGTACGTGTCCGAGGGGGAGCACGACAGGCTCAGGACCACGCAGCCGAGGCGCCGTACGCGTTCGGTCACCTCGCCGAGCAAGGCGGAGCAGCGCATCCCCGAGACGGACCGGACCATGACAGCGTTGCCGAAGCCCGCTCTGGCTCTGCGCGCGTGCGTTAACAGATCCGAGAGCTCCGATACGCGTTCAGGCTGCACGCGGCCTCCTCACTTCTTGTCCCCTCACGTGGAGTGCTCCTTCAGGCATCCACGCGCTCCTCCGGCGGCGCGGAGGGCGGCACCCTGGGCGAATCGCCATCGGCACCTTCGCCCGGCCTCCTTGGTCTGCGGGTCTCGGCGCGATGGACGCGAAGACCCAGGAGGCGGTCCAACCCCGCGGTCATTGATCTGTTCAAGTTACTTACTTAAGAAGACATTTGGTGTGCGTGATGCGACAGAAACGTAGCGAGACTGTCACAGCGCCACCGCCCCGGAACTTTTCGAGGCGTGCGCCCGCCCCGGAGTCCGCCACGGTATACCGCCGGTCAACCGCCGACGCGTCCCCGTCCGCGGCCTGTCGTTCTCCGTAGCCGCCCGGTTCACGCGGGGCCGTCGTGGGCGGCGAGCCGGGCCAGGTAGGCGTTGTAGGCGGTGAGTTCCGCGTCCTGGTCCCGCCGGGCCTGGCGGTCGGTGCGGTCGGCGGTGCGGCGGTCGCTGGCGGCCCACTGGACGAGGAGGGCGAGCAGCACCAGCACGGTGGGGATCTCGCTGAACGCCCAGGCGATACCGCCGCCGGTGTTCTGGTCGGCGAGCGGGTCGAGGTGCCAGGCGGCCGGGGGATGGGCGTAGAAGCCCACGATCAGGCCGCTGGACATCATCACGGCGATACCGAAGAAGGCGTGGAAGGGCATGCCGATGAACAGTTCCAGCATGCGCAGCACGTGAGAGGGGCGGCGGGGCGCGGGGTCGACGCCCATGATGGGCCAGAAGAACAGCAGTCCGGTCATCAGGAAGTGGGCGAGCATCCACTCATGGCCGAGCCAGCTGTGCATGAAGAAGTCGAACAGCGGGGTGAAGTACAGGCCGTACAGGCTCGCGATGAACAGCGGCAAGGTGAAGAAGGGCGAGGAGACCACCCGTGCCAGGCGGCTGTGCACCAGCCGGACGAGGATCTCCCGGGGGCCGGTGCGGCCCCGTCCGGCGGCCGGCAGCGCCCGCAGGGCCAGGGTGATGGGCGCGCCGAGCAGCAGCAGGATCGGCGACAGCATCGACAGCACCATGTGCTGGACCATGTGCGCGCTGAACATCTGCATGCCGTAGCCGTTCAGGCCGGTGCAGGTGACGGCGGCGACGGTGAGCACGCCCGCGCTCCACAGCAGGGTGCGGTGGTGCGGCCAGTGGTCGCCGCGCCGCCGCAGCCGCCACACCGCCAGGCCGTAGAGGGCCAGGCCCAGCAGGCAGACGAGGGGCTCCACCGGCAGCGGCTGCGGATGCCAGGCCAGCAGCCGTCCCAGGGTCGGGGGCGCCGTGGGCATCCACATCGGCCCCGTCATGTGTGTCATCTGCATGTGCTGCATGTCGTGCATGCCTGTCATGTCATCCCTCCAGCAGGCGCTGACCGACGTACTCGCCCGGCGCGGCCCCGCCCGGCACGGCGAAGACGGCGCTGGACTCGTGCCGGATGAAACGGGTCAGGTGGTCGGCGCCGTCGAGTTTGGTCTGCACCTTGATGAACGCCTCCGGGTCGGCTTGCCAGGTGATGAACAGCAGCCCCGCGTCCGGGGTGCCGTCGGCGCGGTAGCCGTCGTGGTAGGAGAAGCCGCGGCGCAGCATGGCCGCTCCGTCGTTCGACTCGGGTGCGGCGACGCGGATGTGGGCGTCCGCCGGGATGGCCAGGGAACCGCCGCGGGTGAACCTGTTCAGCTCCATCGGGGTCGTCTCGGACGCTCCCGCGGGCGCGGACAGGGGCGCTCCGGTGTCCTTGCGGCGCCCGATGACCTCTTCCTGCTGGGTGCGGGTGAGGTCGGCCCAGGGGCCGAGCAGCATGCGGATACGGCGTACGACGGCGTAGGAGCCGCCGTTCATCCATGCCTGGTCGGCGGGGCCGCCGCGCCGGGTGAAGATCGTGCGGGCGAAGTCCTTGCCGGTCGGCTCGGGGTTGCCGGTGCCGTCGATCTGGCCCATCAGGTTGCGGACGGTCTTGGGGCGGGCGGTGGCGCCGGGGGCCCGGTTGAAGCCGCTCATCTGCCAGCGGACCTCCGCCGTCCCCGCCGCCGCCTTCTGCAGCACGTGCAGGGCGTGGAAGCCGACGAGCGGGTCGTCGGCGCCGACCTGGATCCACAGGTCGCCGTCACTGCGCTTCGGGTCGATCGCGTCGGAGGGGAAGCGGGGGACCGGCACGAGCGCGGCCGGAGCGCGGTGGGCGAGGCCCGTTCTGCTGAAGAAGGTGCGGCCGAAGCCGAAGGTCACGGTCAGCGAGCAGGGCCCGGCGTCGAGGGCGATCTGGTCGTCGCCGGCGGGCGCGCGGCCCTGGGTCATCGCCTCGGCCGCGGCCGACCAGCGGCGCAGTAGCGCGGCGGCCTCCTTGCGGCCGGTGCCGCTCGCCAGGTCGAAGGCGGCGAGGTGGCCGATGGCCTGGGCCCGCAGCGGGGTGATGATGCCGGCCTGGTGCGCCCCGTGGAACGGAACGGCCGTGGCGCCGACCGAGGTGACGGGGGTGGGGTGGCCGGTCGTCGCGTGGGTCGCGGCACCGCCCGCCACCGCGCCGGCCATGAGGCCGGCGGCCCCGGCGGTGCCCGCGGTGCCCAGCAGCCGCCGGCGGGAGATGCCCGGTCCTGGCCCGGGGCGTCGGTCGTGGTCGTGGTGGTGCCGCGTGACGTCGTCTGACATGTCAAAGCCTTTGCAGCGGGGTGGCGCCTGTGGGGTTTCGGAAGCGGTGCCGGCGAGGGCCCGGCCGAGCGGCCTCGGGTGCGCGGCTGTCTCGGGGCGGGCCCTCGCCGGGGGTCAGTTCGCCGGCTGGTACGTCGTCGGCTTGACCGGAACCCGGAGGGTGATCGAGTCGGACTCGGCGAACCGCAGGTGCAGAGTGACCGTCTCGCCGGCCGTCGGCCTCTTCTTCAGACCCATGAACATCAGGTGGTTGCCGCCCGTGCGCAGGGTCAGCGAGCCCCCCGCGGGGACGGTGAACGCCTTCACCGGCACCATCTGGTTCTTGTCCGTGGTGCGGTGCATCGTCACCATGGAGGCGATGTCGCTGGTCACACCGGTCAGCTTGTCGGGCTGCCGGCCCGAGTTGGTGATCGTGAAGTAGCCCGCGGCCATGTCGTCGGTCACCGGCTGCCGGACATAGGCGCCGGTCACCTTCAGCACCGGCTCGTCGTACGTCGCGGACCCGGCCGACGCGGACGACGAAGGGGAGGCGGGCGCGGCGTGCGATGCCGCCGAGGACGAGGCGGAGCAGCCGGTCAGCGCGGCGCAGCCGAGCAGCAGGGCGGCGCTCGCGCGGACCCGGAGGCGGTGGTGCGGGCGGGTAAGGGTGGTCGGGCGCGTCACGGTGTCTCCCCATTGACGATCTTGGGCAGGTCGGCGGTGTACCGCTGTTCCGACGTGCCGGAGGTGTAGAGCAGGTGGGCCTTGTCGTCCTTGGGCGAGAAGACGATCACTTCGGCGCCGTGGCTGACGGTCTCGGTGCCGTCCTTGTGCTTGACCGGCGGGGACACCCCGACGCCTAGACTGCGGGCCGCGCGCTGCACCGCGGTGAAGTCGCCGGTCAGACCGACGAAGTGCGGATCCACCGCGCCGAGCCACTGCTTGATCCGCTCGGGGGTGTCGCGGTCGGGATCGGTGCTGACGAAGACCACCCGCAGCTTCTGCCGTTCGGCGGCCGGGAGTTTGCGCGCGGCCAGGGCGATGTCGGCCATCGTGGTCGGGCAGACGTCCGGACAGTGGGTGTAGCCGAAGTACAGCAGGGTCGGGTGGCCCGCGGTCTGCTCGACCAGGTCGTAGCGGTGCCCGTCCTGGTCGGTGAGGGCCAGTTCGGGTTTGGCGTCCGGCGGGTCCAGCGGGATGACGCCGGGCTCGGCCGAGGCGGTGGGACCGGAGACGACGGCGACCGGGCCGTCGCCGGACGAGCCGCCGCAGGCGGTCAGGCCGAACCCGCTCGCGGCCGCGAGGGCCACCGCCACGCCGGCCCGGCGCGCGGATGTGATCTGCATGGAGAAGCTCCTGCGTGAGGAAGAGGTGGGCGTGCGGCCCGCTCCGCGAGGGCGCGGCGCGCGGGCCGGGACAGGGGCGAGCACCGCCTCCTCCCCCGCGCACGGTTCCGCGCCGGACGACGCGAACGGTCCCTCCGGCGCGCGGGGACGGCGGCGGAGGCCCGGCCGTTCGGCGGGCACGACGCGGCACCGCCCATCGACCGGGCGGGGCACGAAGGGGAAGCGAGGGTGCGGAACCGGAAGTTCGCGCCCTTGGCACGGCGAGATGGCCGCCGGCCGTCCCGCGGGCCCGGACCGGGCGTGCGGAAGGTCTCAGGCCATCGGGGCGAGTGCGGGCGGGCCGCGGCGGGCGGCGCAGGTGCGCAGCATGGCGGACCGGAACCGCCGGGTGCCGCCTTCCTCGGTTCCGCGGTGCGCGGTGAGCAGGGCCAGGACCCGTTCCAGCAGTCCGGTCACCAGCGGCCGGCGCCGGACGGCGGCCAGCAGGTCGCTCAACCACCAGAGCAGGGTGAGACGTTTCACGTGGCGAGCCGCCACCGCGGGCAGCCGGACGGCTCGCCACAGGGCGACCTCGCAGCGGCGCAGCACCCAGCCGGTGAGCACGGCCGCGGCCACGTGCGCCGCCAGCATCGGCGGCGTGCACATCGAGCCCAGCATCGCGGTGAGACCGCCATGACCGGCCATCCCCGTCATCCCCGGCATGCCCGTCATTCCGGTCATGCCGGCCGGTCCGTGCGGCGCGGACAGGGCACCGGAGGGATCGATCCGGGCCAGCCGCAGGATGCGAGCCGCGGCGAGCGGGGTCAGGTGAGCCGCCTGCGGGTTGCACAGCAGTCGTTCGGCCATGGCCACCACAGAGGCGGAGCGGTCGACGGAGGGGGCCGTCCTCGCGGGGTTCTGTCCGAGACAGAACAGCAGGTGCAGCCCGATCTCACCCGCCAACAGGGTCAGCGCGATACCCGGCAGCGATCGCTCCCGTCCGGCCAGCAGCCCCGCCACACCGGCGATCCCGGCCCAGCCTGCCGCCAGGGACCACAGGGAGATCGTCGACCCCGAGGCCACCACGTGCCCGCTCGCGGACAGCGCCACGCACACCGCTGAGAACACCGCGGCCCTCAGCAGTCTCAGATCGGCGGCAGCCCGTATCGGGACGTTCATGGCGGCTGCCATCATTCCAGTCGCCCGCGGACGGCCGGGCACCGGGGGCTTCGTGGTGCGGCGAGGCCGGCGGAACGCGCGGGCGCCGGGCTCACGGCCCGGGGCGCGTCCCGCGGCTGCGGTCGCCGGTCCGGCGGATTGCGGTGATCCTGTCAGGGGGAGCGTAGCTGGCTTCGCACGGCCGCCGTATGTCCTCGGTCGTGCCGCACAGGAAGGCGACGCCCATGACGGTGGCATCCGACAAGACGAGGCACGGGCAACCCGGTGGCGGGCACACGGTCGACAGCGCTTCGATGGCAGCCGGGATCATGCTGATGCTCAGCGGGCCGCTCAGCATCCTCATGGGCGCGGCGGGCATCGCGAACGACAGGCTGTTCGTCACGTCGACCGGGTACGCCTACAACTTCGGCCTGACGTCCTGGGGCATCATCCACCTCATCATCGGCATCGTGCTCGTCGTCGCGGGCTTCGGCCTGCTCGCGGGCATGAGCTGGGGCCGCGGGCTGGCCATGGTGGCGGCGGGCGTCAGCCTGATCACCCAGTTCATGTTCGTGCCGTACTACCCGGGCTGGGCGATCCCCGTCATGGCCCTGGACCTGCTGATCCTGTTCGCCCTGACCAGGTCGCAGATGGAGCGAGCCCGGTAGGGCAGGGGCCGGACGCAGGAGCCGGGACGAGGACCGGATGTTTCACGTGAAACGGGCTCCTTCCGTCGGAAGGAGCCCGTTTCCGGGTGAATGATCAGGGGTGTTCCTCGCCGCTGCCGTCCACCGAGCCGAGACCACCCGGCTCGGGGACCTCCGTCGCGGCGGGCGGCTCGACCAGCCACTCGGGGTTGGCCTGGCGCTCCCACCACTTCCAGGCCGCGAAGGCGCCGCCCGCCACCAGGGCCGCCAGCGCCACCATCTTCGCGGTACGGCCGGCCCGGCACCTGCGGGCGTTGCGCCGGGCCATCTTCTGGATGTCCCGCGCGGAGACCTGGCCGCGCAGTGCGACCAGCGCGGCGGCGCCCCGGGCCGCGGCCTCGTCCGCCACCGGTGCGGCGACGGCCACCGCATGCTCGATCCGGGGGCGGGAGTACTCGGCGGCCTGCCGGGCGGCCTTGCGGGTACGGCAGGCCGCCTCCTGCGCGGCGTGGTCCACCTTCGGTGGGACATAGGTGCGCCGGGCCTGTTCCAGGCGCGGGGCCAGCTGGGCGTTGTACTGCTCGCGGGCCTGCTCCGCGGCCTGCGACACCACGGGCGCGAGCCGTACGCGTGCCTCCTGCGCGTAGAACGCGGCACGCTCCTTGGCCGTGTCGGCGTAGGGCGCCACCACTTCCGCGGCGTGCAGCACGCTGTCCTTCGCCGATCCGGTCGCGGCGCGCACGCTGTCAATGCGGGTCACGGTTTCCTCCTCCTCGGTGGCGTACGGAATTCGACTTTCCACCCTTTTACGGATCATGCCTGCCAACGGTCCTCGCGGCATGCGCGGACGGGCATATGGGTGCCGCGCGCTCCTTCGGTTGGCCGACTGGCACCGCGCGCGCCCATGCATGCGAGGATCGGAGGTCACAGGAAGACGACAGAAGACGACGGAAGGCAGATCGTGGCCGAGCAGCTTTACGCCACCCTGAAGACCAACCACGGCGACATCGAGGTCCGGCTGTTCCCGAACCAGGCGCCGAAGACGGTCAAGAACTTTGTCGAGCTGGCCAAGGGCGAGCGCGAGTGGACCCACCCGGCATCGGGCAAGACGAGCACCGACCCGCTGTACGACGGCACGATCTTCCACCGTGTCATCAGCGGCTTCATGATCCAGGGCGGTGACCCGCTGGGCTCCGGCATCGGTGGTCCGGGCTACAAGTTCGAGGACGAGTTCCACCCCGACCTCTCCTTCAACAAGCCCTACCTGCTGGCCATGGCCAACGCCGGTCCGGGCACCAACGGCTCGCAGTTCTTCATCACCGTCGCGCCGACCACCTGGCTGACCGGCAAGCACACCATCTTCGGTGAGGTCGCCGACCCCGCCGGCCAGAAGGTCGTGGACGAGATCGCGGCCGTGAAGACCGGTCGCAACGACCGTCCGGCCCAGGACGTCGTGATCGAGTCGGTCGTCGTCGAGACCCGCGAGAGCTGACGCAACGCCCCACGGGGAACCAAACGCCCCGCCCGTCCGTAAGGATGGGCGGGGCGGGGTATCTGCCGGGGGAGTGCCGGAGGAGCGAGGGGATCATGGACCACGTCGCAAGCAGCGAGCCGGGCGCCCGGAGCGTGCCCGTGTGCTATCGGCACCCGGACCGTGAGACCGGGGTGCGCTGCACCCGCTGTGAGCGCCCCATCTGCCCCGAGTGCATGGTCAGCGCCTCCGTCGGTTTCCAGTGCCCCGAGTGCGTCCGCGGCAGCGGTCCCGCGCACCCGCACACACCGGGCGGTGGCCGCGCCGGACGCGCCATGGCGGCGGCCCGCCCGCGCACCCTGGCCGGCGGCACCATGACGGCCGACCCCCGGCTGCTCACCAAGGTGCTGATCGGGATCAACATCGCCGTGTTCCTGGTGCAGCTGGCCGTCGGCGAGAGATTCACCCAGCGCTTCGAGCTGCTCGGGCAGGCGTACACGCCCCTGCTCCCGGGTGTGCAGGGCATTGCCCAGGGGCAGTACTACCGTCTGCTGACCGCGATGTTCCTGCATGGCGGGTTCACGCATCTGCTGTTCAACATGCTCAGCCTGTGGTGGATCGGCGGCCCTCTGGAGGCGGCGCTCGGCCGGGCCCGCTATCTCACGCTGTACGCCGTCTCGGGCCTCGCGGGCAGCGCGCTCACCTATCTGCTCGCCGCCCCGAACGCCCCCTCGCTCGGTGCCTCCGGAGCGATCTTCGGGCTCTTCGGCGCCACCGGTGTGCTGATGCGGCGGCTCAACTACGACATGCGGCCGCTGTTCGCCCTGCTCGTGATCAACCTGATCATCACCTTCACCCCGCACTTCAACATCGCCTGGCAGGCGCATGTCGGCGGCCTGGTGGCGGGCGTCGTCACCGGCTACGCCATGGTGCACGCCCCGCGCCGCAACCGGGCGCTCGTCCAGTACGGCACCTGTGCGGTGGTGCTCGTGGTGGTGGCCGTTCTCACCCTGGTCAGGACGACCCAGCTCACCTGATACCGAACCGTTGTCCACAGCGGGTGGCGGATCTTGTGCACACGGTGCGGGCTCAGCTGCGCCTGCTACCACTCGGATGTATTTTCGCAGGTCATCCAGGGAGCGAACGAGTGTGTGTCAACCAGTACGCCAGTCGTACCGGCGTCAACCCTCGATGAGTTATCCACAGATCGTAGTCTTTTCCCCAGGGGCTTGTGGAAATCCTCGGGCCTGTGGATAACTCAGCGGAGCCGGGCTACTTCCACTGCGTGGAGACACCGAATCCGGCGGCGATGAAGCCGAAGCCGACCACGATGTTCCAGTTGTCCAGCGCGTCGATGGGCAGCGAGCCGTCGGTCACATAGAAGACGACGATCCAGGCCAGGCCGATGACGAACATGGCCAGCATGACAGGGGCGACCCAGCCGTGGCTGTTCAGCTTGATCGCCGCGGCCTGCTTCGCCGGCGGCGGCGTGAAGTCGGCCTTCTTGCGGATACGTGACTTCGGCACGAGGGTCTCTCCTGTCGATGCGCTGCGTGGCCGCGCAGGTAACTGGTCGGGCTCGGGCAGCGTACAAGTGGCCAACATGACGACTCTGTGTGCTCCCCCGGGCGTCCGTTAGCGTAGTGCTTCCGTGGCGCCGAAGGAGAGCAAGGGTACGTTGAGCAATTCTGCCGACTCCCCCGGTACGGGAGCAATGGGTTCCGGCCCCCGTCGCGGACCGCGGGTGCGCCCGGTGCGGATGCTCACCGCCGCCGTCTTCGCGCTCGCGGGCCTGATCTTCTTCACCAGCTTCGACACGGCCAAGGGCACCGACATCCGCCAGGACGGGTCCCTGCTGAAGCTGTCCGACCTGATCCAGCAGCGCAGCCGCAAGAACAAGGACCTGGACGAGTCCAACGCCTCGCTGCGCGACGGCGTGGAGTCCCTGGCGAAGAGCGACGGCGGCAGCACCAAGGACCAGGACCGGCGGCTGACCGGCCTGGAGAAGAGCGCGGGCACCCAGGCACTCACCGGCAAGGCGGTCACCGTCACCCTGAACGACGCCCCGCCCAACGCCACCGCCAAGCTCCCCGGCTACCCCCCGCCGCAGCCCGACTACCTGGTCATCCACCAGCAGGACCTCCAGGCCGTGGTGAACGCCCTGTGGCAGGGCGGCGCCAAGGGCATCAAGGTCATGGACCAGCGGCTGATCTCCACCAGCGCGGTCCGCTGCGTCGGCAACACGCTGATCCTCCAGGGCCGCGTCTACTCCCCGCCGTACAAGATCACGGCGATCGGGGACCCGGGGCGGCTCCAGAAGTCGCTCGCGGACAGCAAGGCGATCCAGACCTACATGGTGTACGTCAACGTCTACGGTCTCGGCTGGAAAGTCACCGACGACGGCACGGTGACTCTTCCGGGTTACTCCGGCACAGTGGACCTGCACTACGCGAAGCCCGTGCAGTAGCCGCCCGCCCAGGAGCCGCCGGTGCGCCTGATCGTGAGGACCCTCAGCGAGCTGTGCATCACCGTGGGCGCACTGATCGTGCTCTTCGTCGCCTACGTCCTCTTCTGGACCGGGGTACGGGCCGACGGCGCCATGAACGACCAGATCGACCGGCTGCACCGGCAGTGGTCCACCGGCAGCGTGCCGGCCGCGGCGGCGACGGCCCCGGCGGACCCGGGCGCCGTGCCCCCGCCCCCGGCGCCGTACCACTACGGCGAACCGTTCGCGATCATGTACATCCCCCGGCTCGGTTCCACGTGGGACAAGCCGGTCCTCGAAGGCACCGGCCGGGACGTCCTGGCGAAGGGACTCGGGCACTACGGCGGCACCGCCCGGCTCGGCCAGGTGGGCAATTTCGCGGTGGCCGGGCACCGGCGCACGTACGGCGATCCGCTCAAGGACTTCCCGAGGCTGCGGCCCGGGGACGCGGTGGTGCTCACCGACGGAACCACCTGGTTCACGTATCGGATCGACAAAGGGCCCTACAAAACCGTCCCGACCGACATCGGCGTCATCGACCCTGTGCCACGGAAGTCCGGATACGCGCGTCCGGGCCGCTACCTGACGCTGACCACGTGCGATCCCGAATGGGGCCACAGCCACCGGCTGATCGTCTGGGGGCATCTGGACTCCACCCAGGCCGTGGAGTCAGGCGAACCGGGCGCGCTGCGCCGCTAGTCTGGTGACGTACGGCGTGTGTCTGGTGCCTTAGGGATACGGAAGGGACGGCAAGGACGGCATGTACGGCTGGTTCTGGCGGCATCTGCCGGGAAACGTATGGGTGAAGTTGCTGGTCTCCGTCGTCCTGGTCCTGGCCGTGGTCTACGTCCTGTTCCAGTACGTCTTCCCGTGGGCCGAGCCGCTGCTGCCCTTCAACGATGTGACGGTGGACAACCAGTGAGTGCGCGCATTCTCGTCGTGGACAACTACGACAGCTTCGTCTTCAACCTCGTCCAGTACCTGTACCAGCTGGGCGCCGAGTGCGAGGTGCTGCGCAACGACGAGGTGTCGACCGCGCACGCCCAGGACGGGTTCGACGGCGTCCTGCTGTCGCCCGGACCCGGCGCCCCCGAGCAGGCCGGCGTCTGCGTGGAGATGGTCCGCCACTGCGCGGCCACCGGGGTGCCGGTCTTCGGCGTGTGCCTGGGCATGCAGTCGATGCAGGTGGCGTACGGCGGCGTGGTGGACCGGGCGCCCGAGCTGCTGCACGGCAAGACCTCCCCGGTCGAGCACGAGGGCAAGGGCGTCTTCGCCGGGCTGCCCTCCCCCTTCATCGCGACCCGCTACCACTCCCTGGCCGCCGAGCCCGCGACGGTCCCGGCCGAGCTGGAGGTCACGGCCCGTACCCACGACGGCATCATCATGGGGCTGCGTCACCGTGAACTGCCGGTCGAGGGCGTGCAGTTCCACCCGGAGTCGGTGCTGACCGAACACGGGCACCGGATGCTCGCCAACTGGCTGGCGGAGTGCGGTGACCAGGGCGCCGTGGCGAGGTCGGCGGGGCTCGCCCCGGTGGTGGGCAGGGCCACGGCGTGACCGCCCTGCGCCCCGAGCGCGAGGACTTGTACGGCGACGGGGAACCGTACGAGTCCCACGGCGGTGCGCCCTACGGAGCTCCCTTCGACGCCGAGACGATGGCCCTGCGGGTCGCCGATCCGGCGCTCACGGGGCCGCCCACAGGCTTCTCTGGGGCCCCGGCAGCCCCCTCCGGGCCCGATCCCGCCCCCGGTGGCCGTGCGGCCCGCAGAAAGGCGGCCAAGCGGCGCGGCGGGCGCCGGGACCCGGTGGCCCCGGGCGCGGCTTCCGGGGGGCTCGCGCCCCGGGTCTCCCCCGCCTCCGCCGAGGACGATCCGGACCGTCCGCTGACCCGGGTCGAGGCACGGCGGCGGGCGCGGCTGGCCAGGCCGGGACCCGGGGTGATCGCGAGCCGCGCGATCGGCGAGGTGTTCATCACCACCGGTGTGCTGATGCTGCTGTTCGTCACCTACCAGCTGTGGTGGACCAACGTCCGCGCGCACGCGCAGGCCGGCAGCGAGGCCCATCACCTCCAGGACGACTGGGCGAACGGCAAGCGCAACCCGGGTGTCTTCGCGCCCGGACAGGGCTTCGCCATCCTGCACATCCCCAAGCTGGACGTGGTGGCGCCGATCGCGGAGGGCGTCAGCACCACCAGGGTCCTCGACAAGGGCATGGTCGGGCACTACGGCGAGGCGCCGCTGAAGACGGCGATGCCGGACGCCAAGACCGGTAACTTCGGGCTCGCGGCGCACCGCAACACCCACGGCGAGCCGTTCCGTTACATCAACAGACTCACCCCCGGCGACCCCGTGGTGGTCGAGACCCAGGACACGTACTACGTCTACAAGGTGACGTCGACACTCCCGGTCACCTCGCCGTCCAACACCAGCGTGCTGGACCCGATCCCGCGGGGCTCGGGCTTCACCGAGCCCGGCCGCTACATCACCCTGACCACCTGTACACCGGAGTTCACCAGCAAGTACCGGCTGATCGTCTGGGGCAAGATGGTCGAGGTGCGCCCCCGCAGCAAGGGCAAGCCGGACGCGCTCATCGAGTAAGGGCTAGGACACCACTGTGGCAGCGACCGCCGACGAGACCGAAGAACACACTGCCGCGCCCGACCCGGAGCCCGCCGAGCCGCGGCGGCCGGGCAGGATCGCGCAGGCCGTCAGCGTCTTCGGTGAACTGCTCATCACCGTGGGCGTGTTGCTCGGCCTCTTCGTCGTCTACTCGCTGTGGTGGACGAACGTGCTGGCGGACCGCAAGGCCGACAGGCAGGCCGACAAGGTGCGCGAGCACTGGGCGCAGAGCAAGGACCCGGGGCCCGGCGCGCTGGACACCAAGGACGGTGTCGGCTTCCTGCACGTGCCCGCGATGAAGAACGGCTCGGTCCTGGTCGAGAAGGGCACCAGCACCGACGTCCTCAACAACGGCGTCGCCGGCTACTACACCGACCCGGTCGAGGCGATGCTTCCGATGACCGGCAAGAAGGGGAACTTCACCCTGGCCGCCCACCGCGACGGCCACGGCGCGAAGTTCCACAACATCGACAAGCTCAGGAAGGGCGACCCGATCGTCTTCGAGACCCGGGACGACTGGTACGTCTACAAGGTCGCCTCGATCCTCCCGGAGACCTCGAAGTACGACGTCGGCGTCGTCGACGCGGTGCCCAGGGAATCCGGCTGGAAGAAGCCCGGCCACTACATCACGCTGACCACCTGCACCCCCGTCTACACCTCGCGCTACCGCTACATCGTGTGGGGCGAACTGGTCCGGGTGCAGAAGGTCGACAGCAAGCGGACGCTCCCGCCGGAACTGCGCTGAGCGTCCCCCGCGGACACGAGTGGGCCCCTGCCGGAATCTCCCGGCAGGGGCCCACTCGCTCGTACGACCGTGTCAGCCGCCGACGCCACCGAAGAGGTGGGCGCCTCCGTTGTCACTGTTGTTGCCCTGGCCGCCACCGCCGACGGTGATCACGTCGATGGTCTGGCCCTGGTTGACCTGGGTGCCGGGCGGCGGGTTCGACGTGACGACCAGCGCGTTGTCGTCGCTCGCGCCCTGGACGTTGCCGAGCGACAGGCCCACCTGGGCGAGCATCTGCTTCACCTGGCCGAGCTTCTTGCCCTGGATGCCCGGGACCTGGACCTGGCCGCTCTGCGCCTTGCCGACGTTGACCGCGACCGGCGTGTTCTTGGCGACCTGCTGGCCCGCCGCCGGGTTGATCGACAGCACCTTGCCGTCGTCGTCCGGGTTGTCGGTCGGCTGGTCGTTGCAGGTCGGGACCAGGCCCATGCCCTGGAGCTCGGCCTTGGCGTCGTCGCAGGACTTGCCGATGACATCGCCCGGGATGGTCACCTTCTCCTCCGCCTTGGCGACGGTGAGGGTGATCGTGGTGCCCTTCTGCCGGCTGCTGCCGCCCGCCGGGTCCTGGTCGGTGACGACGCCCGGAGTCTGGGTCGACACCACGTCCTTGCGCTCGACGTTGGTGAAGCCCTTCTCCTTGAGCTGGGCCTCGGCCTTGTCGAACTGGATGCCCCGGACGTCCGGGACGGTCACCTTGGGCGCACCCGTGGAGATCATCAGGTTGACGGTGGTGTTCTTGTCGACCTTCGTGCCCTTCGCCGGGTCCTGCGAGCACACCATGCCCTTGGGCTCGTCCTCGCAGGGCTTGCGGCCGGCGACGGAGACCTTCAGGTCCACGTTCCCGGCGGTGTTGCGGGCGTCCTTCTCGGACAGGCCGACGAAGTTGGGCACCGAGGGCTTGTCGTTCATGCCGTGCCCGCTGAACGCGTACTTCCCGATCAGGATGGCGCCGATCAGCACCAGGACGCCGGCGACGATCAGCAGGATCGTGGAGGTGTTCGACTTCTTCGGCTGCTGGCGGCGCCGGTCGGGGCGGTCGTCGTAACCGAAGCCGCCGTCGTCCGCGTTCATCGGCGGGAGCATGGCCGTGGCCGCCGCCGGTGACTCCGGGCGCAGCGCGGTGGTCGCCTGGTCGTCGCCGTAGCCGGCGTAACCGACCGAGCCCATCGCGGCCGTGGCGCCGACCGGCTGGCCGTCCAGGCACGCCTCGATGTCGGCCCGCATCTCGTCGGCCGACTGGTACCGGTAGTTCGGGTCCTTGACCAGCGCCTTGAGGACGATCGCGTCCATCTCGGGGGTGATCTCGGGGTCGAAGACGGAGGGTGCCTGCGGCTCCTCGCGGACGTGCTGGTAGGCCACGGCCACCGGGGAGTCGCCGACGAAGGGCGGCCGGACGGTCAGCAGCTCGTAGAGCAGGCAGCCCGTGGAGTACAGGTCGGAGCGGGCGTCGACCTGTTCGCCCTTGGCCTGCTCCGGGGAGAGGTACTGGGCCGTGCCGATGACCGCCGCGGTCTGCGTCATCGTCATGCCGGAGTCGCCCATCGCACGGGCGATGCCGAAGTCCATGACCTTGACCTGACCGCCCCGGGTCAGCATCACGTTGGCCGGCTTGATGTCGCGGTGGACGATGCCGTTGCGGTGGGCGTACTCGAGGCCCTGGAGGATGCCGATGGTCATCTCCATGGCGCGCTCCGGCAGCAGCTTGCGGCCGGAGTGCAGCAGCTCACGCAGGGTGGAACCGTCGACGTACTCCATCACGATGTACGGGATGGAGACCCCGTCGATGTAGTCCTCACCCGTGTCGTAGACCGCGACGATCGCGGGATGGTTGAGCGAGGCGGCCGACTGGGCCTCCCGGCGGAACCGGGCCTGGAAGGACGGGTCGCGCGCGAGATCGACGCGCAGCGTCTTCACCGCCACCGTGCGGCCGAGCCGGGTGTCATGCGCGAGGTGGACCTCCGCCATGCCACCACGGCCGAGCACGTGGCCCAGCTCGTACCGGCCGCCGAGGCGACGCGGCTCTTCCATAGCTACCTACCAGCCCTCTCCGTCGGTCCCGGCCGTCACATCGCTGTGCGCCGAGGCTGCCGTCCGGGCCTACGGTACCCGGCTCGCTTTGTATGACCTGGCCAAGCCCGGATCCCGATATCGGACCGGTATCGCAACGTGCGTCGTTGTGAAGCTGATGTGATGGTCGTTACTTCTTGGACTTGATCACCGCCTCCATCACGCTCTTCGCGATCGGCGCGGCCAGGCCGCCGCCGGAGATGTCCTCACGGTTGGCCTGCTCGTCCTCGACGACCACGGCCACGGCCACCGGGGAGCTGCCGTCGGGGAGCTTGGCGTAGGAGATGAACCAGGCGTACGGGTTGGCGCTGTTGGCCACACCGTGCTGGGCGGTACCGGTCTTGCCGCCGACCTTGATGCCCGGGATGCGGGCGTTGGTACCGGTGCCCTTGTCGACCACGGTCTCCATCATCGACTGGAGGATCTGCGCGTTCTGCGGGGACAGCGGCCGGCTCATCTCCTGCGGCTTGGTCTTCTCGACCGGGTCGAGGTTGGAAGCCTCCAGCTCGTCCACCATGTAGGGCTTCATCAGCTTGCCGTCGTCGGCGACCGCCGAGGCGACCATGGCCATCTGGAGCGGGGTCGCGGCGGTGTTGTACTGACCGATGGAGGACAGCGCGGTCTGCGAGGTGTTCATGTTGTCCGAGAACACCGAGGCGTTGGAGCGGACCGGGGTGAACTGCTCCGAGTCGAAGCCGAACTTCTTCGCCTCGGCAAGCATCTTGGCGTTGCCGAGGTCGGCGCCGATCTTGCCGAAGACGGTGTTGCAGGAGTACTGGAGCGCGACCCGCATGGTGGCGTTCTTGCAGGGCAGGTTGCCCTCGTTGTGCAGCGGGGTCGTGGTGCCCGGCATGATGTACGGCAGCGGCGAGTCGGTCGGCTGGTCGGCCGAGGTGTACTTGCCGTTCTCCAGCGCCGCCGCCGCGGTGACCACCTTGAAGGTGGAGCCCGGCGGGTAGGTCTCGCGCAGCGCCCGGTTGAGCATCGGGTCGGCCGGGTCGTTCTCCTTCAGGAGCTTGTTCCTGGCCTTGGCGTCGTCGTCGGTGTTCCCCGCGAAGGTCGAGGGGTCGTACGACGGGTACGAGGCCAGCGCGAGGATCTTGCCGGTGGCCGGGTCGAGCGCGGCGACCGCGCCCTTGCCGCCCTGGGCCTTCAGACCGTCGTACGCCGCCTTCTGCGCCGCGCCGTTGAGCGTGGTGACGACGTTGCCGCCCTGCTTCGGCTTGCCCGTGATCATGTCCAGGGTGTTGCGGAAGAAGAGCCGGTCGTCGTTGCCGGTGAGGATGCCGTCGTCCAGGTTCTCCAGCTGGGTGCCGCCGAAGGCCTGGGAGGAGAAACCGGTCACCGGGGCCCACATGGGCCCGTTCTTGTAGGTGCGCTTGTACTTGAAGTCGCCGTGCTTGACCTCGGTCGAGCCGGTGACCGGGTTGCCGTCCACGATGATGTCGCCGCGCGGCGCGGAGTAGCGCTCGATGGCGACCCGTCGGTTGAGCGGGTCGGTGCGCAGGCTGTCCGCCTTGACGTACTGCAGGTAGTTGTCGCGGACGAGCAGGGCCAGCACGAGCAGGCCGCAGAAGATCGCGATCCGGCGCAGGGGCTTGTTCATGACGGGCGGACCACCTGGGTCATCTCGGCGTCGGGGTTGGCTGCTGGGGCGGGCGCCGGGCGCCGGGCGGTGTCACTGATGCGGATCAGGATGCCGATGAGCGCCCAGTTGGCGATCACCGACGAACCGCCGTACGCGAGGAACGGCATGGTCATACCGGTCAGCGGGATGAGGCCCATCACGCCGCCGGCCACGACGAAGACCTGGAGCGCGAAGGCACCCGAGAGGCCGATGGCGAGCAGCTTGCCGAACGGGTCGCGGGCGGCGAGGGCGGTGCGCACGCCGCGTTCCACGATCAGGCCGTAGATCAGCAGGATCGCCATGAGGCCGGCCAGGCCCAGCTCCTCGCCGAAGGTGGCGAGGATGAAGTCGGAGTTGGCGGCGAACTTGATCAGCTCGGAGTGGCCCTGGCCCCAGCCGGTGCCCAGGGTGCCGCCGGAGCCGAAGGCCCACAGCGCCTGCATGGCCTGCTCGGAGTGGCCGAGGACGCCCTTCTGGGAGAGCTTGTACTCCTTCAGAGGGTCGAGCCACGCCTGTACACGCATCTTCACGTGCGGCTCGAAGCTCGCCACGCCGACGGCGCCGACCGCGGACATCAGCAGACCGAAGACGATCCAGCTGGTCCGCTCCGTGGCGACGTACAGCATGATCACGAACATGCCGAAGAACAGCAGCGACGTACCGAGGTCGGTCTCGAAGACCAGGATCAGGATGGACATCGCCCAGACCACGAGGATCGGACCGAGGTCGCGGCCGCGCGGCAGGTAGAGGCCCATGACGCGGCGGCTGGCGAGGGCCAGCGCGTCGCGCTTCACCATCAGATAGCCGGCGAAGAAGATCGCCAGCACGATCTTGGCGAACTCACCGGGCTGGATGGTGAAACCGCCGACGGAGATCCAGATCTTGGCGCCGTAGACGTTCAGGCCGAGGCCCGGAACCAGCGGGAGTAGCAGCAGGAGCAGTGCGCACATCATGGAGATGTAGGTGTAGCGCTGGAACGTGCGGTGGTCCTTGAGGAAGTACAGCACCGCCACGAACAGGGCGATGCCCATCGCCGTGTACATGAGCTGGTTGGTGGCCTTGCCGCCCGCGACATGGATCTGCTGGAGCGCCTTGGACTGGTCCAGGCGCCAGATGCAGACCAGACCGAGCCCGTTGAGCAGGGTGGCCAGCGGCAGCAGCAGCGGGTCGGCGTACGGGGCGAACTTCCGCACGACGAGATGGGCCACGCCGGCCAGCAGGCCGAGGCCCAGGCCGTAGCTCAGCAGGCCGGCGGGGACCTGGTCGTCGATGGCCAGGCCCACGTTGGCGTAGGCGAACACCGGGATCAGCACCGCGAAGACCAGCAGGGCCAGCTCGGTGTTGCGGCGGCTCGGCGCGCCGATCGCGCCGATGGTGGACGTGTGATGCGTCGGCGAGTTAGTCGTACTGCTCATCGTGTGACAGGGCCTCTCACGGCTTGCCTACTGCTTACCGCACAGCGAGACGACCTTCTGCTCATCCTCCGAGAGGGTGGGGCCGGGGCTGGGGGTCGCGGACGGGGTCGTGGACGGAGACTTCGAGGATCCCGGCGTGCCCGGGGACGGAGACGTCTTCGGGTTCGCGGTCGTGGTCGTCCGGGTGAAGGCGGCGGTGCTCGCGGTGCCCGTGGCGCTCGCGCCGGACTTGGTGCCGCTGGTCTTGCCGGTCTGCGGCTTGTCCGGCTGGGTGCGCTCGGCGTCCTGACGCGCCGTCTCCTTCTTGCAGGCGGAGGCCTGCACGGCCAGTTCCTGGATCTTCGACTGGGCGTCCTTCAGGCCGCCCTCGGCGATCGTGGCCTTGACCTGCTTCTGCTGGTACGACGGCAGGTACTTGAGTTCGATCTCCGGATGGTCCTGCTGCATCTTCGACAGCGACACCCAGGCCAGGTCCTGGCTGATCCCGCGGTACAGCGCGACGTGCTCCTCGTTGGCGCCGACGTAGTACTGCGTCTGCGTCCAGCGGTAGCCGCCGTAGAGGCCGCCGCCGATGACCGCGAGGGCGAGGGCGCTGTAGAGCGACGCCTTCAGCCATCTGCGGCCCTTGCGCTTGGTGAAGTCGCCGTCGGCGTAGTCGTCGAAGCTGCCCGCCGGGACGTAGCCGGTGTCGCCGGAGCCGGGCGGGCCGAACTCGCCGCCGCCGCCGTGGCCCTGGCGGCCCAGGTGGGAGGCGCGGCCGGCCGGGGTCTGCATGATCCCGTTGTCGTGCAGATGGCTCTGGTTCTCGGCGACCGCGCCGACCACGACCGGCTGGTCGGACAGCTGGCCGGCGAGTGTGTCGCCGGTGTCCAGGTCGAGGACGTCGGCCACGATGACGGTGATGTTGTCGGGGCCGCCGCCGCGCAGCGCGAGCTGGATCAGCTCCTGCACGGTCTCCTGCGGGCCCTGGTAGCTCGCGAGGGTCTCCTCCATCGTCTGGTGGGAGACGACGCCGGACAGGCCGTCGGAGCAGATCAGGTACCGGTCGCCGACCCGGACCTCGCGGATGGACAGGTCGGGCTCGACGTGGTCACCGCTGCCGAGGGCACGCATCAGCAGCGAGCGCTGCGGATGGGTGGTGGCCTCCTCCTCGGTGATCCGGCCCTCGTCCACGAGCCGCTGCACCCAGGTGTGGTCCTGGGTGATCTGGGTGAGTACCCCGTCCCGCAGCAGATAGGCGCGCGAGTCGCCGACGTGCACCATGCCGAGCCGCTGCCCGGTCCACAGCAGCGCGGTCAGCGTGGTGCCCATGCCTTCGAGCTGGGGGTCCTCCTCGACCATGGAGCGCAGCTGGTCGTTGGCGCGCTGCACGGCCACGCCGAGGGAGGTGAGGATGTCGGAGCCGGGCACGTCGTCGTCGAGCGTGACCAGGGTGGAGATCACCTCGGAGGAGGCGACCTCGCCGGCCGCCTGGCCGCCCATGCCGTCGGCGATCGCGAGCAGGCGGGGGCCGGCGTAACCGGAGTCCTCGTTGCCCTCGCGGATCATGCCCTTGTGCGAACCGGCGGCAAAGCGCAGTGACAGACTCATGCGCACCTCGCCCGTCGGCTCCGAATGCAGCCGGTCGTGTCGAGCCACACTGCCCACCCTCCGGTCGGGAGCGCGCCGGGGACCGGAAGGCGGTCCGCCGCCGCGTGCTCGCTCCGCTCGCGCTCACTCATGATGTAGCACTACTTCCGCAGCTCGATGACGGTCTTGCCGATGCGGATCGGCGCGCCCAGCGAGATCGGCGTGGGGGTCGTCAGCCGGGACCGGTCCAGATAGGTGCCGTTGGTCGACCCCAGGTCCTCGACGATCCACTGGCCGTCGCGGTCGGGGTAGATCCTGGCATGGCGGCTGGAGGCGTAGTCGTCGTCCAGCACGATCGTCGAGTCGTGCGCCCGGCCCAGGGTGATGGTCTGGCCCTGGAGCGCGACGGTGGTGCCGGTCAGGGTGCCTTCGGTCACGACCAGCTTGCTGGGGGCGTTGCGCCCGCGCCGGCCGCCGCCACCGCTCTGCTGGCCGCGCTGCTGCGGGGGCGCGGCCTGCTGCCGGGCGGCCTGGCGGCCGCTCGCGGGCTGGGCCCGTCCGGCCTCCCTGCGCGAGCCGCGCTGGGTGACGCGCGTACCGAACAGGTCGCTGCGGATGACCTGCACGGCCACGATCACGAACAGCCACAGTACGGCCAGGAAACCCAGCCGCATGACCGTGAGGGTCAGCTCTGACATTGCCCCCGCTTCACCCTTCGGCTTGCCTATAGATAACGGTGGTGCTGCCCACGACGATCCGCGAGCCGTCGCGGAGCGTAGCGCGGGTGGTGTGCTGCCCGTCCACCACGATGCCGTTGGTGGAGCCGAGATCCTGGATCGTCGAGGGCGTTCCGGTCCGGATCTCGCAGTGCCGGCGGGAGACGCCGGGGTCGTCGATCCGCACGTCGGCCTCGGTGCTGCGGCCCATCACCAGGGTCGCGCGGGAGATCTGGTGGCGGGTGCCGTTGATCTCGATCCAGTAGCGGGTGCGTCCGCCGCCCGTCGGGGCGGCCGCGGGGCGCTGGGTGGCGGGCTGCGGGTAGCCGTAGCCGCCGGGGCGGGCGCCGGGCGGCGGGGCGGCCGGCATGGGGGGCGCGCCGGCGGGCGGGTAGCCGTACCCGCCCTGGCCCTGTGCGCCCTGCCCGGAGCGGCCGGGGGCCGCCGAGGGGTCCTGTCCCGGCGAAGCCTGGGGTCCTTGCCCCGAGGGTCCCGCCTGCTGGCTGCTGGAGGAGGCGAGGGTGCGCGAGCGCACCCGGTAGAGCCCGGTGTCCAGGTCCTCGGCCTTCTCCAGGTTCACCTTGATCGGGCCCATGAAGGTGTAGCGCTGCTGCTTCGCGTAGTCGCGCACCATGCCGGCCAGCTCGTCGCCGAGCTGCCCGGAGTAGGGGCTGAGGCGCTCGTGGTCGGGCGCGCTGAGCTCCACGATGAAGTCGTTGGGTACGACGGTGCGGTCGCGGTTCCAGATGGTCGCGTTGTTGTCGCACTCCCGCTGGAGCGCGCCCGCGATCTCCACGGGCTGGACCTCGGACTTGAAGACCTTGGCGAAGGTGCCGTTCACCAGACCTTCGAGACGCTGCTCGAACTTCTTCAGGACTCCCATGGGGCACCTCCTCCGTCCCTTGTCGGTTCCTTGCCCTGCTCTGTGTGGTGCTCTGTGCGTTGCCTTGCCCGGTACCGGCGGTACTGCTTACTGATCGTATCCACGCCCCCGGTAAACAGCCGGTTCCCCCAGCCGCTCCGCTTGGAACTCCTCTTCGGCATGGATCGTAGAGCCGGTCGAAGACCAGTGTCCCGCACCCGGCCCCGCCCCCGCCCCTCTCCTGGGGAGATGACCGGGACCGGTACGAGGTTGATACGTGAACCGGGACTCCTTGATACGCGGTGGGACGGCCGGGCGCTGTGCGGATGGTCACGGGTGTGGGGACAGTCACGGTGCGGCGACGCGAACGGCGGGGCGGGGAGGTCCGGGACGGGAGCCCGGCGGAACGGGGTGCGGGTGGGGCGCGGAGGGGGCGCGGAGGGGACCTGGCGTGGGGTCGGTCCGGGTGGCGGCGTGCGGCCGGCTTGCGGGCGGGGCGTGCGAACGGCGCCCGGCCGGCGTCCGGTCGGGCGGCCCGGCGTCCCGCCCGACGGTGCGGGCCCGGCTCGGCCGGTGCCGGGGCCGGCCGCGGACGGGCTGGTCAGGGGCCCTGGGAAAGGGATGTGAACCCACCCCGTACGACGTGCTAATGTTCTGCATGTCGGAAGGGGCCAGCCCGAAAGGGCGGAACCGGAAGACACACCCAATGCGCGGGTGGCGGAATAGGCAGACGCGCTGGATTCAGGTTCCAGTGCCCGCAAGGGCGTGGGGGTTCAACTCCCCCCTCGCGCACAGAGGGGACACCGACGAAAGTGTCCTGGCAGCACCGACGAAACGGGCTGATCGTGAAAACGATCAGCCCGTTTCTGCATGCCTGGGCAACTGGGCTGTGGTGTGACGGTTCTTACACGCGCGACTGCCCGGCGGCTGATGGGCCGCCGGGCAGTCGCGTTGTGGATCGTCGCCTGGGTTTCGGGGGTGTGGGTTACCTCACTGATCCGGCTTGGTCCCGGTTTTGTTGTCTCTCTTGGTGAGATAGCCCTTCGGGGTCCAGTCGCCGAGCGGCCTGGTCTTGCGGCGTCGGGTGGGGCGGCGTCGGGGGCGGTCGCCGCCCAGAGCGATGGCGTCGGCCCAGGCGGTGAGCTTCCGGCGGTTGGCGTGGCCGAGTTGGAAGGCGAGCAGGAGGGTCTGGGCGGCGATGCCGCGGATGCGGCGGGTGCCGCCGGACTCGAAGTGTTCGTAGAGGGGGTCCTTGCCGAAGCCGTTGACGCCTTCGACGGAGTTGCGAAGGCGGAAGTAGATGCGCTGCCAGTGTTCGCGTCCGTGCTGAAGGGGCTGCCAGAGCTGGGCGCCGGCTTCGGGCGGGAAGGTCACGCTGCCGTTCTTGCATACGGCGTGCGGCTCGACCGGACTGGGTGGGACGTTGACGAGGGTGAGATGGACGCCTTTGCCCAGGGTGTGGGGTTTGAGGGGGCACTGGACGCGGCCTGCCTGGGCGGGGCACATCATGCGGCGGTGGCCTTCGGCATCGGCTGCCTGCTTGGGCAGGAACAGGTACTGGGTGCGCTGATGGGTGCGCTCGATCCACGTCTGTTCCCGACTCCCGGCATCCCGTCGATCACATGGACCGGGAGACCTTCGCCGGTCTCCTGCGCGGCACGGACCGACTGGACCAGCGATTCCAGCTCGGCGGACCGGTTGGTGAACGCCGACGTGTCGCGAGGCAGCGACCGCAGCACCAGGGCGGCGCCGGGCGGGCCCGACCCGTCGTCCGGTCGGAGCACAGGCTCAGGGTCCTGCCGCGAGGGCCGACGATCGTCCAACACAGTAAGGATTGCGGCCAGCGCGGCCGCGATCACCCCCAGTATGACGAACGACAGCCAGGGATGCCTTTGCAACCATCCGAGCCAGGACGGCCAATGAGTCTGCGCCGACACCGCGTTCGTCACCAGACCCACGAGCATCGTGGTGACCGCGCCGCCACCGGCGACGACGGCGAGTGCCGCGCCGCGCCGCATCCTCATGCCCGCAGCTCCGCTGCGCCGCTGCGCGAAGAGCGTCTCGGTGGCGGTGTATCCAGTTCCTGTGGGGCTCCTGACCGGGGCACCCTTCGTGCCGCGGTGCGGAGTGAGCAGCGAGTTGGTCTGCACGGCACGTACAGGTGCACCCACATCACGTACACACCCCCGGATCGCGCTGATCTCGACGCCACATCGGTAGTAAGCCGACCAGCCACAACGGACCCGGTCAAGGTCACCTCTGCGCCACCCAGTGTCGGGTATCGGCCATTCAGAACGGCCGAACGCCGCATCTGAGCTTGGCGTTTAACCTCGC
>NZ_LBDA02000043.1 GCF_000980885.2 Streptomyces malaysiense
CTCCCACGCGAGGGCGAGGAAGCGTTCGACCCGGCCGAGGTCCAGGTCGACGGCGAGGGACACGGCGACGACGGCGTGGTCGACGTTGGCCGCGAGGACCTGCCCGTCGGACCGCTTGGAGGAGGTGGACCGCACGAAGGCGGTGCGGCGCGGCAGATACGCCCGGACGTACCGCGGATCGCCGCCCTCGGGGTCGACGGCGACCCAGTCCCCCGTGCACACGACCTTCATCGGGTCGCGGGGAACGACGAACTCGGTGTCGGCGCGGACGACACCGACCGGGGTGACGACGTCGCACAGGCCACGGTCGACCCGCACGACACGGCCGGGCAGGAGTCCCCGCCCGGCATGGG
>NZ_LBDA02000044.1 GCF_000980885.2 Streptomyces malaysiense
GCAACCGCGGTTTCCAACCGTAGAGTAGGCAGGTCAAGGAAAAGTCATGCACAAGCAATCTAGCGGTGACGGAGAAAACAATGGGACGGCGCCTGTCTCCAGGTCACCCTGCGCTGTGACATCGATCAGCAGGTAGGCAACGCCATGCCGTTCTCCGTCACCAGCCCGCTCAAGGCATCTTTACGGCTCCCCTCGGCAGCCAGGCGGCCGGCAGAGACCCATACCGTAAGGGAGGATCGTGCGCGCGTACCGCGGGTCACTGCCCTCGGGGGCGACGGCGACCCAGTCCCCCGTGCACACGACCTTCATCGGATCGCGGGGAACGACGAACTCGGTGTCGGCCCGGACGACGCCGTCAGGGGTGGCCACATCGCACTGGCCACGATCGACCCGGCCCGGGACCAGGCCCGGGCCGGCGTACGGGGCGAACTCGGCCTCCCAGCCCTCGTCCCAGCCGTAGGCGGCGAGCGGGTGCTGGACAGCGGAGGGGGAAAACGGGTGGAGCGAAGCGTTGGACAAGGGGAACCCTCGAAGGGTGGCCCCGGCGGCGCGCTCGGAGCGCGCGGATCGAGTGGGTGTCAGCCGAAGGCCACAGGGGTGGGAACGATGATCTCCTGAATGCGGGCAGAGCCCGTCACCGTGACAGTCATCAATGTCCTCACCTCCTGCTTCTTGCTCGACGAACCAACACCGTTCCTTCGGCAACGACACAGCCGTGCCTGGGAACGAGCAGAACCACAGCACTGGGCGACGGCCTGCGCGGCGGAAACGGGCATGGGCCGAGCGGGCGGATCGTGGGTGCGTACGGCGTCCACGACGGCCCGGCGCCCCCTCGGCGGTGGCGGACCCGTGCCGGACACCGATCCGCCGGCCGCACGTTCACGAGTCGCTGCGGCCCGCCGGTACGGTGGCAGACGCCCCGGCCGGGTCCTGCTCCGCACCGAACCCGGCGGCGGGAAGCCCCCGCGGCATCCGGCTCGCCGCAACGGCGATGGACAGCGCGACCCCGATGGCCGTGGCGATCCCCGTACGCAGCGAGCTCGCCTCCGCGACGAAGCCGATCAGCACCGGACCGACGAGCAGGCCCGCGTACCCGATCGCCGACACCTGGGCGATGGCGGCGTCGGAGCGGCCCGGGACGACCGCCCCGGCCAGCGACATGCACAGCGGCACCACGATGCAGACGGCCAGTCCCGTCAGCCCGAACCCGGCGATCGCCCAGGCCGCGGAAGACGCCAGGACCACCAGCAGCACGCCGAGAGCCGTCGCGGTGCCGGCCGCCGCCAGGAGCAGGCGGCTGCCGAAGCGCAGGCGCAGCCGGTCGCCGAAGAGCCGCCCGGTGAAGGTGGCCACCTCGTACAGGGGGTAGGCGAGGGCGGCGACCGCCTCCGTCGTGTGTAGCTCGCGGGTCAGGAGCAGTCCGCTCCAGTCCGCCACCAGCCCTTCGAGGAGGAGAGCCATGAAGGCGACGGCGCCGATCAGGTAGACGATGGCGGGCAGGTTGCCGCGCTGTTCGGTCTCCTCCTCGGCCGGCTCGTCGAGGTATGTCCGGCCCAACGCGAAGGCCGGCGGCAGCGCGACGGCCGCGACGCCCAGCACCGAAGCCGTGTACGAGACGTCCAGCGCGGCCAGCAGCACGGCCAGCAGGCCGCCGGCCACCGCGCCGACGCTCCACCCGGCGTGGAACCCGTTCATCATCGGCCGTCCGGCCCGCCGTTCGACCAGGCTGCCCTGCGCGTTCATCATCGCCTCGGCCACACCGGACGTCACGCCGAAGCCCGCGGCGGCGGCGAGCAGCAGCGGGAACGAGGGGCTGAGGGCGATCAGGCCCACTGACACGGTCACCAGCGGGGTGCCGATCCGCAGCAGCAGCCGGTTCCCCACCGCCGCGACGATCCAGCGCATGCACTGCATGGTGAGCGTCGCCGCGACGCCCCAGGAAAGGATCACCAGCCCCACATCGCCCGTGTCCAGGCCCAGCTTGGCCGCCAGTCCCGGGAGTCTGGCGGCCAGGATGCCGTTCACCACACCGACGAGGGCGAAGGTGCCGAGGACACCTCTGTGGGCGCGCCGCAGGGCGCGTGCCGGGGGAGTCTGCATGCTCCGTCTTCCTGTGTGCTTGGTACGGGCAACTGCCAAGCACATCAAGGCTGCACGGCAGGATTTCTTCTTGATCGGAAGTGTGCCGGAAGGCTTGCGTCGATTACTAGATCATCTCGTAGGATCTTCGCACCGGACATCGAGGGGAGTGGGAAAGGTACGGCTGCCACCAGCAGCCCATGACACCTTGCACCCCCATTCATCCCGATCCCCCCCCACACTTCCCGGCATCCCCGTATGCCCACGTTTCCCCGTGATCCAGCCGACACCGCGGCGCCCGTACGAGGCGCGTCGCGTGAGTGAAGGACGAAGGATTGATCTCCCGACTGCACGACCCCGCCTCGCGGGGCTTCGCCAGCGACAACAACGCAGGAATCCACCCGAACGTCCTGGCGGCCCTCAACACCGCCAACGAGGGCCACCAGACGGCGTACGGCGACGACGTCTACACCGAACGGCTCCAGCACGTCTTCCGCGACCACTTCGGCCCGGGCGCGAGCGTGTACCCCGTGCTCACCGGCACCGGCGCGAACGTGGTGGGCCTCCAGGCCATGAGCGAGCCCTGGGGCGCCGTGATCTGTGCCGAAAGCGCCCACGTGAACACCGACGAGTGCGGCGCCCCGGAGCGGATCGCCCACGTCAAACTGCTTACCGTGCCGACTCCTGACGGCAAGCTCACGCCTGCCCTCATCGAGCAGCAGGCAGGCGGGCGCGGCGACGTGCACCGCGCCCAACCGACCGTCGTCACGATCACCCAACCCACCGAACTCGGCACCCTGTACACGCCGCAGGAGATCGCCGACATCTGCTCCTACGCCCACGAGCGCGACATGACCGTGTACCTCGACGGTGCCCGGCTGGCCAACGCCGCGGCCGCCCTCGACGCCCCCCTGCGCGCCCTCACCACCGACCTGGGCGTGGACGTACTCTCCTTCGGCGGCACCAAGAACGGCCTGCTGCTGGGCGAAGCCCTCGTCGTACTCAACCCGGACGCCGTCCGCGGCACCGAGTTCCTGCGCAAGGCCGCGGCCCAGCTGGCCTCCAAGATGCGCTTCGTATCAGCCCAGTTCATCGCCCTGATCGAGTCCGGGGCGTGGCTGGCCAACGCCCGCCACGCCAACGCCATGGCGCGCCGCCTGGCCGAGGCCGTCGGGACGCTGGCCGGCGTACGCATCAGCCGGCCCGTGGAGTCCAACGCGGTCTTCGCCGTCCTGCCCGCGGACGCCACCGCCCGCCTGCAAAAGCGGCACCCCTTCTACGTACGCGACGAACGGACGGGCGAGGTCCGCTGGATGTGCTCCTTCGACACCACCCCAGAGGACGTCGACGCCTTCGCCGCAGCCGTGGCCGAGGAACTCGCGGCGGCCCGGACGGACACGGGAGCGGAGCAGACGTGAACACCCCCGCCGGCACACACACCAACGCCGACCCCGACCACAGCGGACAGCCCCTCCCCGCGCGGGTCCGCCGCGCGCCCTTCACCGGCGAGCGCGCCGTCGAAGCCGGGCTGAACTGGAGCCAGCAGGAGATCTGGGCGCTGATCGAGAAGTCGGCGCCGGACCACCACGTCTACAACGTGGTCGACGCCTTCCGCGTACCGCCCGGCGTCCGCCCCACCGAGGACGAGTGCCTCGACGCACTCTCGTTCCTCCTCTCGCGCCACGAGGCGCTGCGCTCGGTCTTCCCGCGCACGCCGGAAGGCCGGGTCGTCCAACGTGTCCTCACCGAGGGCGAGTTGCCCGTCGAGTTCGTGGACACCCCCACGACCTCGGGCGACGAGATCGGCGTACTCGAACGGTTCTTCGCCACCCGGAGGTTCTCCTTCGCCGACGAACTGCCGATGCGCCTGGTGCTCCTGGTCACCGAGGGCCGCGTGTGGGGCGGCGTGTACGTCTTCTCGCACATGGCGGTCGACTGGTACGCCCTTCAGTACCTGGCCGAGGAGGTCACCGCGTACTTCCGCAACGGGCGTACGCTCCCTCCGCTGCCGCCCGGCATCACGACCTCGGCCGGCCTGGCCGAGTGGCAGGAGTCGCCCGACGGCATCCGCAGGCGCGACCGCACCCTGGCCCATGTGGCCGCGCTCTACCGCGACCGGCCGCCTCTCGCGCTGCCGCCGGCGGTCGCGGACCTCCCCGAGGCATCGGCGTACCGGCAGGCGGCCCTGCGTTCGCGCGCCGCCCAGTACGCCGCCGCCCGCATCGCGGAGGACACCGGCCTCAGCATCGCGGCGGTCATCGTCGGCGCGACGGCCCTGCTGCTGCGCGAACTGACCGGCAGCGACCGCATCGACCTACACCTCACCAGCTCGCAGCGCTTCGGCCGGGACAGCCGCACCACGATCGCCACGATGATGCAGGAGAGCTACTTCTCGGTGGACCTCACGGGCGCCGACCTGACCCAGGCGGTCAAACGGTCCTGGCCGGCGGCCATCACCGCCTTCCAGAAGTCCGGATGCGACGCCGTCAGCATGAACCGGCTCCTCGCCGAGCTGGGCGACGGCCCGGACGCACCGCTGCACTTCGCGTACTGCATCAACGACCGGCGCACGCTGCCGGCGGACGCGGCCGTACGACGCGACGTCCGGGCCGCCGACCTGCTGCCCGGCACCGTCTTCACCTGGCTCCCGGTCACCGAGCAGGAGCCCTTCTACCTCATCGTCGACGACGGAGAAGAGGCAGGAGAGGAAACCGGAGTTGCCGCAGCGCATGCCGGTGCCAATGCCCACGAGGGCGGAGGCCCGTACCTCGAGTTCTCCCTGACCTGCGACATCCGGCACGTCACCGAAACCCGCATGGAGTCCTTCCTGCGCGAACTGGAGCGTTCGCTCGTCGCGCTCGCCGACTCCGTCGCATGACCGAGCCCGCCACCCGGGCGGCCGACCGCACCAGCACCAACCCGAAAGAACGCATCACCATGGACGATTCCGGCTTCAGCACCCTGCTCGCGCGCCTCTCCGAGAAGTCGCGCGACGAGTACTACAACCCGTACACCAAGTTCACGTGGCCCGACACCGTGCCCGAGGACCAGTGGTGGATGAACCCCGACTACCTCACCGTCTCCGGCACCGGCCTGATCGACGACGAGACGACGCTCAAGGCGCTCGCCCGCTACGAGACGGTCAACTTCTTCAGCCTGCACGTCCACGGCATCCGCGAGCTGATGATCGAGGTCGCGAGGCGCATCCACACGCCCGACTTCGCCGAGTACAACGAGTACCTGCACCACTTCATCGGCGAAGAGAACGCCCACATGTGGTTCTTCGCCGAGTTCTGCCACCGGTACACCGGCGGCATCTACCCGGAGGCCGCCTCCCCACTCCGCGGCGAGGGCTTCGGGAACCTGTGGGACGACGTCATCGTCTTCTCCCGCATCCTGATCTTCGAAGAGATCTTCGACTACTACAACAGCCGCATGGGCAAGGACCAGCTGATCCCGGACATCCTCCGCGAGATCCACGCGGCCCACCACCACGACGAGAGCCGCCACGTCGCCTTCGGCAAGCAGCTCGTCAAGCGCCTCTACGACCGCGCCCTGGCCGCCGACCCGGACCGCCGCGAGGAGATCGAGAAGTACGTCAAGGACTACATGACGTACTCCGTGCGCAGCCTCTACAACCCGCAGATCTTCCGCGACTGCGGCGTCGGGAACCCCCTCGCCGTCCGGCGCGAGGCGCTCTCGCACCCCGTGCGCGAGGCGTTCCACGTCAAGCTCATGACCCGGGTCGACAGGTTCTTCGTCGCTGCCGGAATCTTCAGCACCTCTTGGGGGACCGAGCATGTCAGCGCGTGAGAACAGCAGCACCACCTCGACCATGGCACACCCGTCGATGGACACCGTCCTCGGCTTCCTCCGGAAGCTCAACGCCTCCGTGGACACCATCGCCTGGGACCGCGACCTCATCGAGGCCCGGATCCTCGACTCGCTGGCCTTCGTCGAGTTCCTCCTGCTCATCGAGGAACTGACCGGCGAGCCCGTCGACCTGGCCACGACGGACGTCAACAACTTCCGCACGCTGGAGCGCATCAACGCCTTCCTCACGGAAGGTGCCAGCCATGCGCACGCCTGATCCGGGCCTGCGCGCCCCCGTCGACGTCACCGACGGCCTGGTCACGCTCGGCCCCGAGGCGGTCCGCCTCCGGGCCGCCCTCGACCGGGTGTTCACCGGCTGGGCCGCCGCGGCCGGCGCCGCCGAGGTCCTCTACCCGCCGCTGATCCCGGTCGCCGACCTGGCGCGCTTCGACTACTTCACCAACTTCCCGCACCTCGTCTTGGCCGCCACGGCGGTCAACACGGACGCCATCGCCGACCTGCCCACGCACCCCGCGGAGCCGGCCACGACCCTCGGCGGCCACCAGCTCGCCCGGGCCGGCCTGGTCCTACCCTCGGCCGCCTGCTACAACGCCTACCTGTCCCTGGCGGGCAGCCGGCTCGACGAACCGGTCCGGTTCACCACCATCGCGCAGTGCTTCCGGCGCGAGACGCACTACGAGGGCCTGCGCCGCCTGCACGGCTTCACGATGCGCGAGATCATCGCCGTCGGCGACGCCGAAACGGTCAAGGGCCACCTCACCACCCACAAGGACCTCGTCCTCGGCTTCGCGGCCCACCTCGGCCTCGACCTCACGACGGAGGTCGCCACCGACCCGTTCTTCGACGCCAACGGCTCCCGGGCCGTGATGCAGCGGCTCTTCCCCACCAAGGAGGAGTTCGTCGCCGACGGCGGCCTCGCGATCGCCTCCGTCAACTACCACCGCAACTTCTTCGGCGAGCGGGCCGAGATCACGTACGCGGGCGAAGAGGCCCACACCTCGTGCGTGGCCTTCGGCATGGAGCGGTGGCTGCACGTTCTCGCCGGGCGCTTCCACGGCGACTGGCAGGCCGCGGAAGAGGCAGTGGCATCCTTCCCCCTCCCCGGGGGGACGGCATGACCGGCTACCTGATGCCGGCCGAGTGGGAACCCCACGAGGCCTGCATGCTGGCCTGGCCGCCGTACGAGTCGCTGTGGGGCGACAGCTCCGGCTCCGTCGAGCGCGAGTACGTGGAGGTCGTACGGGCCATCGCCGCCTTCGAACCGGTGATCCTGCTCGTCCTGTCCGGCCAGGCCGAGCGGGTCAGGGCGCTGTGCGAAGTCGACGTCACCACCGTGGAGATCCCCATGGACGACGCCTGGCTCCGCGCGACCGGACCGATCGTGGTCCACGGTCCGCAGGGTCGGGTCGGCGTGGACTTCCGCTACAACTCCTTCGGCGAACGCTTCCACCCGTACGCTCGGGACGACCGGATCACCGAGCGGCTGCTCCCCGTCCTGGGCATCGAGCGCCGGGCCACCATGACGGTCCTCGAAGGCGGCGCCATCAGCGTCGACGGCGAAGGCACGCTGATCGCCACCGAGCAGTGTGTCCTGAACGCCAATCGCAACCCGCGGCTCGGCCGCGCCGACATCGAGGCCGAGTTCGAGGCCCTGCTCGGCGCGACCAAGGTGATCTGGCTGCCGTACGGCCACCTCGCCGGTGACACCGACGGGCACGTGGACCACGTGTGCCAGTTCACCGGACCCGGCCGGGTCCTGGTGGAGGCGCCGGGCGACCCCGCGCGACCCGACCACGCGCGCCTGAAGGCCAACCGCGCCGTTCTGGAAGCCGCCACCGACGCGGCGGGCCGGAGCCTGGAGATCCTCGAACTGCCGCCACAGCAGCCGGTACGCGTGCACGGCCAGGACGCCGTCGTGAACTACATGAACTTCTACATCGCCAACGGCGGAGTGATCATGCCGCTGGCCGGCACGAGCCGCGACGCCGAGGCCCTGGAAGCAGCCGCCAAGGCCTTCCCGGACCACCGCGTGCTAGGAGTCGAGGTCCCCACCCTGGCCACGGGCGACGCAGGCATCCACTGCATCACCCAACAACTCCCGGCCCCCCGACCCGCCTGACCCCAGTACACCCCACCCACGCCGGCTCTGCTGCCCACCGGGCCCAGCAGAGCCGGCGCAGTCACATGGAGGGGCATCAGCACACGAGCGCCCCGCAGCCCGTCCCACCACCCCGACGGGCTTACGGTTCCTCGGCCACCGGGGCAGCGAAGGACGGCGCGGCGGCTCTGCGGCGGCGGTACACCAGCACGGCGCCCCCCGGCAGTACGAGAGCGGCCACGCCGGCCACGCCGAGGGCCGTCTGCTCGGCGAAGAGCCGGCCCAGCACTTCGAGGACGCCGAGGCTCGCGGTCACGTAGATCAGCGCCCAGGCCGCTCCGCCCAGGAACAGGGCAGGGCACCCGTCAGCCGCACGAGCGTCCGGCCCCAGCCGGGCGCACGACGCACACCAGCCCGCTCAACGTCTCTCACCTGCGCCTGCCTCTGCCCGTTCCGTCCTATGAGTGCCACCCGCCCGCGCCACCGGGACCCGAACCTGCACGCCCGCACGCCAAGCAAGGCGGCCCGACCTGCGCGTTTCGTCCGGGGTTGGGTCCGGATCGTGATCGGAAAAGTGTATGCCTTCTGATCTGCAACGATGAGGCTTGTCTACCTCACGGATCCGGCCGCTCCAAACGGCATCTGTGCAGGTGAGGACTGTTGCGTATTACTCGCGCTCTCCCACGCGAGGGCGAGGAAGCG
>NZ_LBDA02000045.1 GCF_000980885.2 Streptomyces malaysiense
GGGTCATGGGCGTGAGGAGTTGCCCGGGGTCGATCTTTCGCGGACGGTGGGCTGGTTCACCACGGTGTATCCGGTGGCGCTGGACGCGGGGGAGGGGGATGCGGCCGCGTCGGTGCGGGCGGTGAAGGAGCAGCTGCGCCGGGTCCCGGACAAGGGCATCGGTTACGGCCTGCTGCGTTATCTGAACGAGGACACGGCGGGTGAGCTGTCCGGCGGGGCGGTGCCGCAGATCGGCTTCAACTATCTGGGGCGGTTCGCCTCCGGTGGTGGGGGTGGTGGGCTCGGTCTGCATGGCGGTATGGATCCGCGGATGCCGTTGGCGCATGTGGTGGAGGTGAACTCGCTGGTCGAGGAGGCCGGTGGGGTTCCGGTGCTGCGGGCGGTGTGGTCGTGGGCCGGTGAGGTGCTGTCCCGGGAGCGGGTGGCGGAGCTGGCGGCGGCGTGGTTCGAGGAGCTGACCGCGATCGCGGACGCGGTCGAGCGGGGTGCGGGCGGGCACACGCCGTCCGACTTCCCCCTCGTCGGCCTCGACCAGGAACAGGTCACCGCGCTGGAGACCGAACTCGAAGCGGGAGGCACGTCCCTGGAGGACGTACTGTCCCTCTCGCCGCTCCAGCAGGGCCTGGCCTTCCACGCCGGATACGACGACGAGAGCACCGACGTCTACACC
>NZ_LBDA02000046.1 GCF_000980885.2 Streptomyces malaysiense
GGGTCATGGGCGTGAGGAGTTGCCGGGGGTCGATCTTTCGCGGACGGTGGGCTGGTTCACCACGGTGTATCCGGTGGCGCTGGACGCGGGGGAGGGGGACGCGGCCGCGTCGGTGCGGGCGGTGAAGGAGCAGCTGCGCCGGGTCCCGGACAAGGGCATCGGTTACGGCCTGCTGCGTTATCTGAACGAGGACACGGCGGGTGAGCTGTCCGGCGGGGCGGTGCCGCAGATCGGTTTCAACTACCTGGGCCGGTTCACCTCCGACGGTGGACTCGGACTGCGCAGCGGCTCCGGTGAGTCGATGCCGTTGGCGCATGTGGTGGAGGTGAACTCGCTGGTCGAGGAGACCGGTGAGGGTCCGGTGCTGCGGGCGGTGTGGTCGTGGGCCGGTGAGGTGCTGTCCCGGGAGCGGGTGGCGGAGCTGGCGGCGGCGTGGTTCGAGGCGCTGACCGCGATCGCGGACGCGGTCGAGCGGGGTGCGGGCGGGCACACGCCGTCCGACTTCCCCCTCGTCGGCCTCGACCAGGAACAGGTCACCGCGCTGGAGACCGAACTCCGCGGGGAAGGTGGCCTGGCCGACATCACCACTCTCTCGCCGCTCCAGCAGGGCCTGGCCTTCCACGCCGGATACGACGACGAGAGCACCGACGTCTACACCGCACAGTTCGTCCTTGAGCTGAACGGGGCCCTGGACGTCCAGCGTCTGCACGAGGCCACCCGCCGGCTGCTCGACCGGCACGCGAACCTGCGCGCCGGCTTCCGCCAGACCTCCGACGGCCGCTGGCTGCAGGTCGTACCCCGCCGCACCGACGCCTCCTTCACCGTCATCGACCATTCCGCCGGCTCCGATCCGGAGGGT
>NZ_LBDA02000047.1 GCF_000980885.2 Streptomyces malaysiense
GCACAGCAGTGACGTGCCGGGTGCCGTGGTGCCGTCGGGAAGGGTGGGCGGGGTGTAGCCCTTGGGCAGGGTCCGGTGGAACTCCAGCGCCACCGACCAGCGTGTCCCGTCCACCCGGCCCTTCCCGATCACCTGGGTGACCACCTGCGCCACGTGCCGGCGGGCGGGAGCGTGCCGCTCGGCGACGGCGACGGCCGGGGCGGGCTGCGCGGACGCCGCCCGGACGGCCGGACCCGGTGCCGCCTCGCTCGCGGACGCGCCGAACGCGACCCCGCCGAGCGCGGCGACCGCGACGGCCGCCACGGCCGCCTTCCTGGCAGAACTGAGAGCCACGGAGCATTTCTCCTTCAAAGCCGCCGCCCGGCGCCGTGCCGGGCGGTCCTCGACGGCCGGCGCGCTGGGCCCGCGCGTCGGCCTGCGACGGCCACCGGGAACGGTGGCCGCCGTGTGGACGTCCGCCCGTAGGTACTCCCGAACACGCACGGCGGGTTGCACGCCCGCGAGATCACTTCGCGGTCCGTCCGCTCACGCCGGCCGCGGACCCCGTCCTCCCCGGCCGGGATCACGGGTATTCCTGGACTACTCCTGGACTACTCCCGGACGCGGCGGCGGCTCTGCCCGCCGGGGCGACGGCGACGGTCACCCGGCGCGGAAGAAGCGGCACGGCACACGGAATTGCCACTAGAATCGAACGGGTGAGCGAATATCGATCGGCGGAACCAGAACCAGAATCCGGTGCGGGTGCGCGCGCCCCGGGTCCGGACGATGCTGGAGGCATGGCCGGGAACCGACCCATCGTCGTCCAGCTGCCCTCGCCGAGCGGTGGGCGGCGGGTCCGGGTGGACGGGGAGATCCTGGGGCTCGCGCACAATGTGCGGGACCTGGTCGAGTTCCTGCGGCGGGCCGGCCTGGAGATCGAGCCGGAAGAGGTCGCGGACTCGCCGCTGATCGACTGGCGCGGGGTCGGCCCCGAACGCTGGGAGGCGCGGTCGCGCACCTGAAGCGGCACGAAGCGGCACACTGGCGGAATGTCCTCCCGCCGCAGAACCTGTCCCGTGTGCCACCGCGAGATCGCCGTCGTGGCGGGCCGCTTCGCGCGGCACGACCCGCCCGGAGCCCGGGAGGACGCGCGGCTCGTCTCCTGCGAGGGGTCCCGGCGGCAGGCCCGACTCGGTGCCGCGCAGCCGACGTTGGACGGATACGTCGTACCCGAGTTCCCCGGTCAGCTACCGCTGTTCTGAGGCGCGCTCAACTTCCGCCGCCCCGGCCTCAGTTCCCCGCCACCGACTTCACCGCGACCGACACCGGCGTCGAACCGCCCGTCAGTTCCAGCGTCAGACCGGCCGTCGCCGAGGTGTCCACCAGCTCCGCGAGCACGGCCGCCACATCGTCGCGCGGGATCATGCCGCGCCCGGTGTGCGCCTCCAGGCGGACCAGGCCGGTGCCGGCGTCGTTGGTCAGCGAACCGGGCCGCAGGATCGTCCAGTCCAGATCATCCTGACGAGTGACGTACGCGTCGGCCTCGCCCTTGGCGCGCAGGTAGGCGTCGAACACCTCGTCGCCTTCGTGCGCGGGGTTCGCGCCCATCGAGGACACCACCACGAACCGGCGTACGCCCGCGCGCACGGCCGCGTCCGCGAACAGCACCGCCGCTCCCCTGTCCACCGTCTCCTTGCGGTCCGTCCCGCTGCCCGGACCCGCGCCCGCCGCGAACACCGCGGCGTCCGCGCCCCGCAGCAGCTCCGCGACGTCCTCCGACGAGGCGGACTCCAGGTCGAGCACCACCGGCTCGGCGCCGGCCGACCGCAGATCGTCGCTCTGCTCCGGATTGCGGATGATCCCCGCGACCTCGTATCCACGCGCGGCGAGCAGCCGTTCCAGCCGCAGCGCGATCTGACCGTGACCACCAGCGATGACAATGCGCATGCTTTAGACCGTACGCCCGGAAATCCCCGCCTGCCGCACGGGTCGACCCCGGGCACGCGGGTCCCGGGCGGCCCTACGGCACCTCGCCCCGCCCCTGCCGCGGCAGCCCCGGCTCCGCGGCCACCACGGAGTTGCAGTACTCGCGGACCGCGCTCGTACGGGCCACCACCCGGGCGCGGTGGATCACGATCCGGCTGTACGCCAGGGAGAGCGCGCCCGGCAGATGGTCGCCGCGCACGGCGAGCAGCTCGGCCGGGAAGCCGGCCTCCACCCGGACCCGGGGCAGGCCGAGCGCGGCGCGGGCCGTCGCGCTCACGGCGTCGTACGCGTCCTCGGGGCGCAGCCCGTGGGCGGAGGCGAGCAGGTAGGCGGCCTCCAGGGGGTCGCCGCGGCCCACGGGGTTCGACACGTCCCGCAGTGCGCCGCTGCCTGCCGCCAGCCGGACCCCGGCCGCGCGCAGCAGCCGTACCGGAGCCGTGCCCCGCCGGTCGGTGCCGCCGCAGCCGCCCTGGGGCAGGCACACGACCGTCACCCCGGCCGCCGCGAGCTGGTCCGCGGCGCGGGAGGCGACATCGGCGGGCAGGCGCGCGAGCCCGGCGCACGGACCGATCGTCACGCCTGGGCGCAGACCACCCGCCATCGCCGCGAGCCGGGACAGCCGGGCCGGGTCGGCGGCGTCCGTGTGCAGGTCCACCGGCAGGCCGTGCTCCGCGGCCACCTCCAGGACCGCCTCCACGTACCCCGTGGGATCGGGGTCCAGGTCCGGGCAGCCGCCCACCGCCGCGGCGCCCATCTTCGCCGCGTCGCGCAGCAGCGCCAGCCCGTCCGCCCCGGCCACACCCGTCAGCAGCCGGGGCATCGCCACCGCGGTCAGCTCGGCGAGCCCGCGCAGCGCCCGCCGGGCCTGGAGCACGGCGTTCAGCGCGCCGAGGCCCTGTACGTCGCCCACGCGCACGTGCGCCCGTACGGCGGTCGCCCCGTGCCCCAACTGGAGCAGCGTCGCCTCCGTGGCCCGGCGCCGGACGTCCTCGGGCGCGCAGGAGGCCGGGCCGGCCCGCTCCGCGGACAGGGCGGTGTCGCCGTGCGCGTGCGGCTCCGCCGGGGCCGGCAGCAACAGATAGCCGGTGAGGTCCACCCGTTGGGCGCCCGCGCGGGCCGGCCCCTGCGCCAGGCTGCCCGCGGTGCCCACGGCCTCGATCCGCCCGCCGCCCAGCCGTACGTCCACGGTCCGGCCGTCGGTCAGCCGCGCCCCGCACAGCAGCAGACCGCCCGACGGATTCGACGAGTTCGACGGCAGGTGCGGCTGCGGCTGGCTGTCGGGCATCGCGCTCCAAGGTCGGGGGAGGGCATGAGGGGGCCTGTGACGCGGTGTGACCGGCGACCGGGGGCTCGGGGGCCCCAAGATCACACAGGGCGGGTCGAGCCTAGGGTGACGAACGGCACAGGTCGCGCAGGAGCGCAATAGTCGTACCGGCGTGGTTCATGGGGAGGTCCGGGGCAGTCCGGGGCATGGCACGGACGCGGCCTTCGGCCCCCGTGACGGCCCGCGCGACTTCGCCCCGGCCCCCGTGCGGGCCCGCCGGTGTCCGCCCGGCGCGCGCCCCCCACGGCCCCGCCGACGGCGCCCCGCCGCCCGCCGTGGCCGCCTCCGGGTCCGCCGGTCCGCCCCCCGCGAACCCCTCCGCGGCGCCCCGCCGAAGCCCCTCACGGCCGCCCCGTCCGGCCCGTGAAGTCACACCCGTCAGACCCGTCGGCAGGCGTTCCGGCCCTGCGTGGATATGGATTTGGGTGAACGGCGGCGGACCGTGTAATGTCTTCATCGCTCGCCCCAATAGCTCAGTCGGCAGAGCGTCTCCATGGTAAGGAGAAGGTCAACGGTTCGATTCCGTTTTGGGGCTCTGGTGTGAGAGGTTCCCGTCGAAAGACGGGTTCCGATCTCATCAAAGCGGTGTAGCTCAGTCGGTAGAGCAAGCGGCTCATAATCGCTGTGTCACCGGTTCAAGTCCGGTCACCGCTACTGACAGTAGCCGATTGTGGGGTCGGTCCTTCAATCGGCTACTCTTTCTTGCGTTGAATAAGCCCATCCGTTCGTCTTAGGAGCACTCACGTGGCTGCCACCGACGTCCGCCCGAAGATCACGCTGGCCTGCGTGGAGTGCAAGGAGCGGAACTACATCACCAAGAAGAACCGGCGTAACAACCCGGATCGACTGGAGATGAAGAAGCACTGCCCGCGTTGCAACGCGCACACCGCGCACCGCGAAACGCGATAAATAGGCTCGTCCGCGAGGCCGTCCCCTTCCGAGGGGGCGGCCTCGCGGCGTTTTTACGGTCGGACCTCCGGCCGCTTCCGGGCCCCGGCTAGTTTGGGACCCTCACATCCAGACATCAGGAGGTGCCGGGCCATGGCGCTCGACCAGTCCTTCGTGGGACGGACCTACCCGCCCACCGAGCCCTACGAGGTGGGCCGGGAGAAGATCCGCGAGTTCGCCGAGGCCGTGGGGGAGACCAACCCGGTGTTCACGGACCCCGAGGCCGCCAAGGCGTTCGGGCACCCCGATGTCATCGCCCCCCCGACCTTCGTGTTCTCGATCACCTTCCGCGCCGCCGGCCAGGTGATCGAGGACCCCCAGCTCGGCCTGGACTACAGCCGGGTCGTGCACGGCGACCAGAAGTTCGCCTACCGCCGCCCGGTCCGGGCCGGCGACCGGCTCACGGTCACCTCCACCATCGAGGCGATCAAGTCCCTCGCGGGCAACGACATCCTGGACATCCGCGGTGAGGTGCACGACGAGGCGGGCGAGCACGTCGTGACCGCCTGGACGAAGCTCGTGGCCCGCGCGGCCGAGGAGGTTTGAGCAGCTGATGACGGCGAAGATCGGCTACGACGACGTCGAGGTCGGCACCGAACTGCCGGCCCGGACCTTCCCCGTGACGCGCGCCACGCTCGTGCGCTACGCGGGCGCCTCCGGTGACTTCAACCCCATCCACTGGAACGAGAGGTTCGCCAGGGAGGTGGGCCTGCCGGACGTCATCGCGCACGGCATGTTCACCATGGCCGAGGCGATCCGTGTGGTCACCGACTGGCTCGGCGACCCGGGCGCCGTCGTGGAGTACGGCGTCCGCTTCACCAAGCCGGTCGTCGTGCCCGACGACGACCAGGGCGCCCTGATCGAGGTCAGCGCCAAGGTCGCGGCCAAGCTGGAGGACAACACGGTCCGTGTGGACCTCACCGCGACCAGCGCCGGCCAGAAGGTGCTGGGGATGTCGCGGGCGGTCGTCCGGCTCGCCTGACGGCCTGGACCGCGAGCGAGGGGCGTTCTCCGGCCGGCGGCCGGCGGTTCCGGGGGCGCCCCTTGCGCATGCCCGAGGGTGGCTGTTGCGAAATTAGTGATTGAGTACTAACTTACTGCCCATGGTCAGGATGAGTGCTGAAGAGCGGCGCGAGAGTGTCATCCGCGCGGCGATGGAGGAGTTCGGCAGGGGTGGCTACTACGGCACCTCCACCGAGGCCATCGCCAAGCGGGTCGGTGTCTCGCAGCCGTACCTCTTCCGGCTCTTCCCGGGCAAGCGGGCGATCTTCCTCGCGGCGGCCGAACGCTGCATGGAGGACACCATCCGCATGTTCGTCGAGGCGACCGAGGGTCTGGAGGGGGAAGAGGCCCTGCATGCCATGGCCGGGGCCTACACCACGGCGATCGTCGAGCAGCCCTCGCGGCTGATGATGCAGATGCAGATGTTCCTGGCCGTCGCTGCCGCCGAGGAGGAGGGCGACCGGGAGTTCGGCGAGGCCGTACGGGCCGGCTGGATGCGGCTGTGGGACACGGTCGATCTGCCGCTCGGCGCGTGCGTGGACAACACGACCGAGTTCATGGCCTACGGAATGCTCATCAACTGTCTGGTGGCCATGGGCTTCCCGCGCGAGCACCGCGTCTGGGGGGGCCTGGACACGATCCCGTCCGAGCGGGGAACGGGCGAACCGGACGCGTAGGGCGGGGCGCGGGGCGTCCATGGGTGGCATGCGCCCGCAAAAGTTAGTCAGCAATTACTAACAAACTTCGAATTCGACACTGGGAACTCATCTCCCCGGGGGAGCGATGTCAGAACAGACCGATCAGGACCACGAGGCCCGACAGACCCGCAGGAGCGCCGTCTGGGCCCTCCTCGTCACCAGCGTCGCCGGATTCATGGCGGCCCTGGACAACCTCGTCGTCACCACCGCCCTGCCCGCCATCCGCAAGGACCTCGGCGGGGCGCTGGACGACCTGGAGTGGACCGTGAGCGCCTACACGCTCACCTTCGCCTGCCTGCTGATGTTCGGCGCCGCGCTCGGCGACCGGTTCGGGCGCAGGCGGCTGTTCATCGCCGGTCTCACGGTCTTCACCGGCGCCTCGGCCGCCGCGGCCATGGCCCCCGGCATCGGCTCCCTGATCGCCGCCCGCGCGGTGCAGGGCGTGGGCGCGGCCGTCATGATGCCGCTGACGCTGACCCTGCTGACCGCGGCCGTGCCCGCCGCCAAACGCGGAACCATGTACGGCATCTGGGGCGCCGTCAACGGCCTGGCCGTCGCCTCCGGGCCGCTCATCGGCGGCAGCCTCACCGAACACGTGTCCTGGCACTGGATCTTCTGGCTGAACGTTCCGCTCGGCCTGATCACGCTGCCCTTCGCGCGCTTCCGCCTCGCCGAGTCGTACGGTACCGGCGCCCGCCTGGACGTCCCCGGCACCCTGCTCGCCAGCGGCGGCCTCTTCGGCATCGTCTACGGCCTGGTCCGCGGCCCCTCCGACGGCTGGACGGACCCGGTGGTCCTGACCGCCCTGTCGGCCGGCGGCGCGCTCCTGCTCGCCTTCGTCGGCTACGGCTCTCGCGCCGCCAACCCGATGCTGCCGATGCGCCTGTTCCGCTCCCGCGCCTTCTCCGGGATCAACGCGGCGAGCCTGCTGATGTTCGTCGGCATGTTCGGCTCGATCTTCCTGCTCAGCCAGTACATGCAGGGCGTCCTCGGCTACTCGCCCACCGAGGCGGGTCTGCGGATGCTGCCCTGGACCGGCATGCCGATGCTCGTCGCGCCCCTCGCCGGATTCCTCTCCGACCGGGTGGGCGGCCGTCCGGTCGTCGCGGCGGGCCTGTTCCTCCAGGCCGCCGGCCTCGGCTACATGGCCTGGGTCGTCACCGCGCACGCCTCCTACGAGGTCCAGCTGCCCGCCCTGATCCTCAGCGGCATCGGCATGGCCCTCTACTTCGCCCCGGCCGCCAACCTCGTGATGTCCAGCGTCCGCCCGCACGAGCAGGGCATCGCCTCCGGCGCGAACAACGCCCTGCGCGAGGTCGGCGGCGCGCTCGGCATCGCGGTCATGTCCTCGATCTTCTCCGCGTACGGCGGCTACACCTCCGCCCAGTCCTTCGTGGACGGCCTGCGCCCCGCCCTGGTCACCGGTGCCGCGGTGGTCGCCCTCGCGGCCCTGGCGAGCCTGGCCATCCCGGGCCGGCGCCGCGCCGGCGGGCCGGAGTCCCTGCCCGAGTCCTCGCCCGTACCGGCCCTGGAGCCCACCTCCGGCTGATCAGCCGACCGAGCACTCCGCCCACACCGTCTTGCACGGAAACCGGTCCTCCCGCACGCCCCAGCGGTCCGCCAGAGCGTCCACGAGGAGCAGGCCACGGCCTGACTCCGCGTCCGCGGCGGGCCGTTGGCGCGTCGGGAGCCGTTCACCACGCGTGTCCGTGACCTCGATCCGCAGTGTGCCGCCGGCCAGGTTCAGCGTCAGCCGGAAGTCCCGCCCCGGTACGCGGCCGTGCGTCACGGCGTTGGCCGCCAGCTCGGCCACGAGATGGCTCGCGGTCTCCGTGGGCAGCCCCCAGCGCCGCAGCTGCGCCTCCGTGAGCAACCGGGCCAGCCGGGCGCCCCGGCGGGTGGACGACAGCAGCAGGCTGAAGTCCGGGGAGGGGGCGGGGGACGGGGTCGTGGCTTCGGCGATCTCCTGGTTCATGCCGCTCAGCGTGGCCGGAAATGCCTACCGTGAGGAGTGATCGGGCGGTTGCGTGCGGTGACTGTCGGCTGGTTGTCCGGTGCTGTCCAGGCTGTCGGGATCGTTGCTCCGGGTAGTGCGACGCGGTACGCGCGCGGGACGACGGAGGGGTTCGGATGTCGGTGGACGGCGAGGCGGTACGGCCCGACGGCGAGGTGGACGAGCCGGGCTGGGAGGTGGATCCGGACGACGAGTGGGGTGTCGCCGTGATCACGATGGTGGGGCGGCAGCTGAAGCTGCTGCGCGAGGCGGCGGGGTTGCGGGCCGCGGAGTTCGGGGCGCTGGTGGGGTACGGCGAGGACCTGGTCTACAAGGTCGAGGCGGGGAAGCGGATTCCTCGGCGGGAGTACCTGGTCGACGCGGACCGGGTGCTGGACGCGAACGGGGTGATCGAGGCGACGTGGGAGGACGTCAAGAGGATCCGGTATCCGAAGAAGATTCGGGATCTGGGGAAGTTGGAGGCCAAGGCGGTCGAGATCGGGGTGTACGAGTGCCAGAGCATCAACGGCTTGCTGCAGATTCCTGAGCACGCGCGGGCTCTGATTCAGGCCCGGCAACCGCCGTACTCGCCGGACGACCTGGAACGCATGGTCGCGGCTCGTCTGGCCCGGCAGTCGGTCTTCGAACGGGATCCGTCTCCGTCACTTCACTTCGTGCTGGAAGAGGCCCCACTGCATCGGCAGGTTGGGGGCACAATGGTGTGGCGACGGCAGCTCGAACGTCTGCTGGAGGTGGGGCGGTTGCACAACGTCGCGCTTCAGATCATGCCGACGAACACCGAGCCTCACCCAGGGCTGGACGGCCGGATCGAACTGTTGAAGTTCCCGGACGGTACGGCGGTGGGTCGGTCCGATGGAGCCTTCAACGGCCGACCGATCTCCGAACCCAAACACCTACGCATCCTTGAGCTGCGGTATGGCACTATCCGGGCTCAGGCGCTCACTCCTCGGGCGTCGCTGGCCTTCATCGAGCAACTGCTGGGAGAAACATGATCCGCAAGACCACTGCCGGGGACGCCTCCGAGCTGGCGTGGTTCAAGAGCAGTTACAGCAGCGGCACTGACGGCGAGTCCTGTGTCGAGCTTGCCGTCACCCCCGGCACGGTCCACGTCCGCGACTCCAAGAACACCGACGGCCCCCGCCTCGCGCTCACGCCGGAGGCCTGGGCGGAGTTCGTGACGTACGCCTCGCACGACTGACCTCCCCACCACACGCCGCCTGCCCCCGGCCACACCAGGGGCAGGCGGGCGTCGGCTGACGGATGCCGCTCCGAGTGCGCCCCTCATGCCGGCGGGCTCCGCCCTCAGCGGTGGCGGGAGCGAACGCAGCACACGCGTCCCGGAACGGTTCCAGGCCGTAGGGGTGACCGGCCCCGCCGGACCGTTCTCGTAGTCTTGCCCCCGTGCACGTACTCCACGACGCCCCCCTCGCCCCGCTGACCACGTTCCGCCTGGGCGGTCCCGCGCTGCGGCTGGTGACCGCCGAGACGGATGCCGAGGTGGTCGACGCCGTCCGGGAGGCGGACGACAGCGGGACCCCGCTGCTGGTCGTCGGCGGCGGATCGAACCTGGTCATCGGGGACAAGGGATTCGAGGGGACCGCGCTGCGGATCGCCACCCGCGGGGTCGAGCTGCGCGGGACCACCCTGGAGCTGGCGGCCGGGGAGGTGTGGAGCGACGCCGTCGCGCGCAGCGTGGAGGCAGGGCTCGCCGGGATCGAGTGCCTGGCCGGGATCCCCGGCTCGGCGGGCGCCACGCCGATCCAGAACGTGGGGGCGTACGGCCAGGAGGTCTCCGCGGCGATCTCCGAGGTGATCGCCTACGACCGGCGTGCCGGCGAGACGGTCACGCTCACCGGCGAGGAGTGCGCCTTCTCGTACCGCCACAGCCGCTTCAAGGGCGACCCCGAGCGCTATGTCGTGCTGCGCGTCCGGTTCGAGCTGGAGGACGCGGGCGGGATGTCCGCGCCGATCAAGTACGCGGAGACCGCCCGCGCGCTCGGCGTCGAGCCGGGGGACCGGGTGCCGCTGGCCGAGGCCCGCGAGACCGTGCTGAAGCTGCGCGCGGGCAAGGGCATGGTGCTCGACGCCGGGGACCACGACACCTGGTCGGCCGGCTCCTTCTTCACCAACCCGATCCTCACCGAGGAGCAGTTCGCCGCGTTCCAGGAGCGTGTGCGCGAGCGGCTGGGGGAGGACGCCGAGCCGCCCGCGTACCCGGCCGGTGAGGGACGCAGGAAGACCTCGGCAGCCTGGCTGATCGACAAGGCCGGCTACACCAAGGGCTACGGCACCGGTCCCGCCCGTATCTCCACCAAGCACACCCTCGCCCTCACCAACCGCGGCGAGGCCACCACCGAGGACCTCCTCACCCTGGCCCGCGAGGTGGTCGCCGGGGTCCGCGAGGCGTTTGGGATCACCCTGGTCAACGAGCCCGTCATGGTGGGCGTCGGTCTCTAGGGCCCGCCAGGACAAGGCCCTCTACGACGCCAACCAGTCGTCCACGCCCGCCAGCAGCCGCGCCTTGGCGTCCTCCGGGGCGGCCGAGCCGCGGACGGACTGACGGGCCAGTTCGGCGAGTTCCGGGTCGCTGAAGCCATGGACATGGCGGGCGATCTCGTACTGGGCGGCCAGGCGGGAGCCGAACAGCAGCGGGTCGTCCGCACCCAGGGCCATCGGGACACCGGCGTCGAAGAAGGTGCGCAGCGGCACGTCCTCGGGCTTCTCGTAGACGCCGAGGGCCACATTGGACGACGGGCACACCTCGCAGGTCACCTGCCGGTCGGCCAGCCGCTTCAGCAGCCACGGGTCCTCCGCCGCGCGCACCCCGTGCCCGATCCGCCCCGCGTGCAGATCGTCCAGGCAGTCCCGCACCGAGGCCGGGCCGGTCAGCTCGCCGCCGTGCGGGGCCGACAGCAGGCCGCCCTCGCGCGCGATGTGGAAAGCCCGGTCGAAGTCCCGCGCCATGCCGCGGCGCTCGTCGTTCGACAGGCCGAAGCCCACCACGCCCCGGTCCGCGTAGCGCACCGCGAGCCGGGCCAGCGTGCGGGCGTCCAGCGGGTGCTTCATGCGGTTGGCGGCCACCAGGACCCGGATGCCGAGCCCGGTCTCCCGGGAGGTGCTGTCCACCGCGTCCAGGATGATCTCCAGGGTCGGGATCAGACCACCGAGCCGGGGTGCGTACGAGGTCGGGTCCACCTGGATCTCCAGCCAGCCCGAGCCGTCCCGCAGATCCTCCAGCGCGGCCTCCCGCACCAGGCGCCGGATGTCCTCCGGCTCGCGCACGCAGGAGCGCGCCGCGTCGTACAGCCGCTGGAAGCGGAACCAGCCCCGCTCGTCGGTCGCCTTGAGCTTCGGCGGCTCGCCGCTGGTCAGGGCTCCCGTCAGCATCTCCGGCAGGCGTACGCCGTGCTTGTCGGCCAGCTCCAGGACGGTGCTCGGCCGCATCGAGCCGGTGAAGTGCAGGTGCAGATGGGCTTTCGGCAGCTCAGAGAGATCACGTACACGCTCCATTCCCAGATCCTGCCGCACACCTCCGGTTTCCCGGTAGCCGTTTCCCCATTCGTGGTCTTGTCCGAACAGACGAACGGCGCGCCAACCTGCTCACGTGAGTAGGTTGGCGCGCCGTCGCGATGTCTCAGTCGCGCGCTTCCGCCAGGAGCTTCTGGATCCGGCTCACGCCCTCCACCAGGTCCTCGTCACCCAGCGCGTACGACAGCCGCAGGTACCCGGGGGTGCCGAACGCCTCACCGGGGACGACCGCGACCTCGGCCTCCTCCAGGATCAGCGCGGCCAGCTCGACCGAGTTCTGCGGGCGCTTGCCGCGGATCTCCTTGCCGATCAGGGCCTTGACCGACGGGTAGGCGTAGAACGCGCCCTCGGGCTCCGGGCAGAGCACGCCGTCGATCTCGTTGAGCATCCGCACGATCGTCCTGCGGCGCCGGTCGAAGGCCTCGCGCATCTTCGCCACGGCCGTCAGGTCGCCGGAGACGGCGGCCAGGGCCGCGGCCTGCGCCACGTTGGAGACGTTCGAGGTGGCGTGCGACTGCAGGTTGGTCGCGGCCTTGACGACGTCCTTGGGACCGACGATCCAGCCCACCCGCCAGCCGGTCATGGCGTACGTCTTCGCCACGCCGTTGACCACGATGCACTTGTCGCGCAGCTCGGGGAGCAGGGCGGGCAGCGAGACGGAGACCGCGTCGCCGTAGACCAGGTGCTCGTAGATCTCGTCCGTGAGCACCCACAGGCCGTGCTCCAGGGCCCAGCGGCCGATCGCCTCGGTCTCGGCCTCGGAGTACACCGCGCCGGTCGGGTTGGACGGGGAGACGAAGAGCACGACCTTCGTCCTCTCCGTGCGCGCCGCCTCCAGCTGCTCGACGGAGACCCGGTAGCCGGTGGTCTCGTCGGCCACGACCTCCACCGGGACACCGCCCGCGAGGCGGATCGACTCCGGGTAGGTGGTCCAGTACGGCGCCGGGACGATGACCTCGTCGCCCGGGTCGAGGATCGCGGCGAACGCCTCGTAGATGGCCTGCTTGCCGCCGTTGGTGACGAGGACCTGCGAGACGTCGGGCTCCCAGCCGGAGTCGCGCAGCGTCTTCGCGGCGATCGCGGCCTTCAACTCGGGCAGCCCGCCGGCCGGCGTGTAGCGGTGGAACTTCGGGTTCTTGCAGGCCTCGATCGCGGCCTCGACGATGTAGTCCGGGGTGGGGAAGTCGGGCTCACCGGCACCGAAGCCGATCACCGGTCGCCCGGCGGCCTTCAGGGCCTTGGCCTTGGCGTCCACGGCGAGGGTGGCGGACTCGGAGATCGCGCCGACTCGGGCGGAGACCCGGCGCTCGGTGGGAGGGGTTGCAGCGCTCATGGAGCCCATGCTTCCAGACCGGAAATGTCCCGGGCACACGGGTTTCACAGTCTGAACGGCATCGGGGCGAGTCATGAACATCTATCCGAATACCCGCCCCGGCCTGGACGATCTTCGCCGCCGGGAGCACGGGCGGCCACTTTCTGTTCGACGCCGGGCCCCGGACCACGTACACTCTCACCTCGTTGGCCTCCAGCGGCCCGTCACGGTCGGTGCCACCGAGCACTCGGTCGGATGCGGTAAGTTGGGGACACACAAAGGGTCGTAGCTCAATTGGTAGAGCACCGGTCTCCAAAACCGGCGGTTGGGGGTTCAAGTCCCTCCGGCCCTGCTACACACACCGCCAGGATGTGTGCGCTTGTACGTACAGCAATGCACCGCCGTGCGGCTCAGTAACCGGGCGCGGCACGGCCACGACCCGGGATCAGGTGAGGATTATGACGGACGCCGTGGGCTCCATCGACACGCCTGATGCCCAGGACGAAGTGCCTGAGGCCAAGAAGAAGGCCCGCAAGGGCGGCAAGCGCGCCAAGAAGGGTCCGCTGAAGCGTCTGGGGACCTTCTACCGCCAGATCATCGCGGAACTCCGCAAGGTCGTCTGGCCCTCGCGCAACCAGCTGACGTCGTACACCACTGTGGTGATCTTCTTCGTCGCCATCATGATCGCGCTGGTGACCGTGATTGACTATGGGCTCAACCACGCGGCCAAGTACGTCTTCGGCTGAGCCAAGAGCGAAGGGCGCCGTGGCACCGGCGCCCGTTTTCGCATGTTCCACCCCTATGTAACCAGGAAGAAGCAGCCATCGTGTCTGACCCGAACCTGAACGACGACGCCACCGAGCCTCGCGGGAACGCTGCCGAGCTGGTGGACGACGAGCTCGACATCGTCGAGGGCGCGGACGAGCAGGACGAGTTCGAGGCTGCCGAGGCCGAGGCGGGCGAGCCGGCCGAGGAGGCCGCGCTGCACACCGAGGACGCGGACGACGAGGAGGCCCCCGAGGCCGCCGACGACGCCGAGGACGAGGACGCCGAGGAGGGTGGCGAGGACGCCGCCGCCGAGGCCGTCGAGGAGGAGCCGGCCGAACCGGTCGACCCCGTCCAGGCCCTGCGCGAGGAACTGCGCACCCTGCCCGGCGAGTGGTACGTCATCCACACGTACGCCGGCTACGAGAACCGCGTGAAGACCAACCTGGAGCAGCGCGCCGTCTCGCTGAACGTCGAGGACTACATCTTCCAGGCCGAGGTGCCGCAGGAAGAGGTCGTCCAGATCAAGAACGGCGACCGCAAGACGATCAAGCAGAACAAGCTGCCGGGTTACGTCCTGGTCCGCATGGACCTGACCAACGAGTCCTGGGGCGTCGTCCGCAACACGCCGGGCGTCACCGGCTTCGTGGGCAACGCGTACGACCCGTACCCGCTGACCCTGGACGAGATCGTCAAGATGCTCGCCCCGGAGGCGGAGGAGAAGGCCGCCCGCGAGGCCGCCGAGGCCGAGGGCAAGCCCGCGCCGCAGCGTAAGGTCGAGGTCCAGGTGCTGGACTTCGAGGTCGGCGACTCGGTCACCGTCACCGACGGCCCGTTCGCCACCCTCCAGGCGACGATCAACGAGATCAACGCCGACTCCAAGAAGGTCAAGGGCCTGGTGGAGATCTTCGGCCGCGAGACGCCGGTCGAGCTCTCCTTCGACCAGATCCAGAAGAACTAGTCCCTTCTGGACCACCGCTTCCGAACAGGTCGGACGGGCTGATCCCAGCCCGTCTGACCTGCTCGGTTTTTGGCCGCGCATCTATACCCGTTATCGTTGTGCGGTATGCCTGCGTCCGGGTTGTCCCCGGAAGCCGGCAGGACCCGAATCGAAAGGACCCGGAGAGCTATGCCTCCCAAGAAGAAGAAGGTCACGGGGCTCATCAAGCTCCAGATCCAGGCCGGTGCCGCCAACCCGGCTCCGCCGGTCGGCCCGGCGCTGGGTCAGCACGGCGTCAACATCATGGAGTTCTGCAAGGCCTACAACGCCGCGACCGAGTCGCAGCGTGGCTGGGTCATTCCGGTGGAGATCACGGTCTACGAGGACCGCTCCTTCACCTTCGTCACCAAGACGCCGCCGGCCGCCAAGATGATCCTCAAGGCCGCGGGTGTGGAGAAGGGCTCCGGCGAGCCGCACAAGACCAAGGTCGCCAAGATCACCGAGGCGCAGGTCCGCGAGATCGCCACGACCAAGATGCCCGACCTGAACGCGAACGACCTGGACGCCGCGGCGAAGATCATCGCCGGCACCGCGCGCTCCATGGGCGTCACGGTCGAGGGCTGACCACCACCAGCAGGTAATGCGGCCGTAGCCGGTCGCACGTGGCAGGGCCTGCTCGGCCCGGATACCACGACTCCTTTCAGAACACACAGGAGCAAGTTGTGAGCAAGCGCAGCAAGGCTCTCCGCGCTGCGGACGCCAAGATCGACCGGGAGAAGCTGTACGCCCCGCTCGAGGCCGTCCGTCTCGCCAAGGAGACCTCCACGACCAAGTTCGACGGCACCGTCGAGGTCGCCTTCCGCCTGGGTGTCGACCCGCGCAAGGCCGACCAGATGGTCCGTGGCACCGTGAACCTTCCGCACGGCACCGGTAAGACCGCCCGGGTCCTGGTCTTCGCGACCGGTGACCGTGCCGAGGCCGCGCGTGCCGCGGGCGCCGACATCGTCGGTGCCGACGAGCTGATCGACGAGGTCTCGAAGGGCCGCCTGGACTTCGACGCCGTCGTCGCCACCCCGGACCTCATGGGCAAGGTCGGCCGCCTCGGCCGCGTCCTCGGCCCCCGTGGTCTGATGCCGAACCCGAAGACCGGCACCGTCACCCCCGACGTGGCCAAGGCCGTCACGGACATCAAGGGCGGCAAGATCGAGTTCCGCGTCGACAAGCACTCGAACCTGCACTTCATCATCGGCAAGGTGTCCTTCGACGACGCCAAGCTGGTGGAGAACTACGGCGCCGCGCTGGAGGAGATCCTCCGTCTGAAGCCGTCCGCCGCCAAGGGTCGCTACATCAAGAAGGCCGCCATCACCACCACGATGGGCCCCGGCATCCAGCTCGACCCGAACCGCACCCGCAACCTCCTCGTCGAGGAGGACCCGGCCGCCGTCTGAGCCCGCGCTCGACCCGGTAGCCGCGTCCGGTACGCGTGACCGAAGGGCGGGCCCCGCAACCTTTCGAGGTGCGGGGCCCGTCCTTTCTGTGTACGACCTGTTCGTCGTACGACTGTCAGCGGCCCGCACTAGGCTGCACGCAGACGATTCGCAGGGGGTAGGACAAGAATGAAGAGCACGACGACCGCACGCCGGGTGGCCCTTTCCGTGGCCGTGGTGGCGGCGCTGACCGGGGTGGCCGCCTGCGGCTCCGCGGACTCCGGCAAGGGCGACGGCAAGGCGTCGGATGCCGGCAAGGTCCATCTGAGCCCCGTCGCGGCCGTACTGCGCGACGTCGAGCAGTCCACGGACAAGGCCGACTCGGCCAAGGTGCGCTCCACCACGTCCATGGGCGACATCATGGCGATGAACGCAGACGGCGCCCTCGCCTGGGGTCATGGCCTCAAGGGCAACCTGACCATCACGTACACCGGCGGCAAGTTGGCCGACGCGATGCGCCAGGCCGGCACCTCGCACATGGAGGCCCGCTATCTGCAGGACGCCTACTACGCGAAGATGAGCGACACCTTCGCCCAGCAGACCGGCGGCAAGCACTGGGTCAAGTACGACTACGACTACCTGGCCAAGCTCGGCGGTGCCTCCGGCGCGTACATGAAGGACCAGCTCCAGACGTCCACGCCGAACCAGTCGGTGAAGATGCTGCTGGCCTCCGGGGACGTCAAGAGGGTCGGCGTGGAGACGGTCGACGGGGTGCACACGACGCACTACGCGGGCACGGTGGACGTCGCCGCCCTCGCGGCCAAGGGCAGCAACCTCAGCGCCGGCCAGCTCACCGCCCTCAAGCAGCAGCTGAAGCAGTCCGGTATCACCACGGACAGCATCGACATCTGGGTCAACGACCAGAACCTGCTGGTGAAGAAGACCGAGAAGGCGGCGACCGCCAACGGCACGCTGAACAGCACCGCCCACTACAGCGACTACGGCGTGCCGGTCTCCGCCGAGGCTCCGCCGGCCGCCGACACGATGGACATCGCCGACATGATGAAGTCCGGCGGGGCCAACAGCCCGTCGGGCGGCACCACGTCCGGCGGTACCGGCCTCAGCTCCTGATCCCAGCCGGACCGGGGCCCGATTTGCTCGGTGGCGCCCCGGTCCCGTACTCTCATCCCCGAAGCCAAAGACCGCTGGTCGTTGCCGCGCGCTCGCAGAGGGTGCGGTGGCCGAAGGATCCGCTGAAAAGTGGACGACCCGCGCAGGTGTCAGTGGAAGAACTCCCGGAGTGCGCGCGCGGAGCGCGTGTGCGGCCGGTCGAGTCCGCCCCGAGCGCCTGCGCCGGGGCGTTTCGTTTTACCCAGTCCTCCTTCGGGTCCGCGCGGTCCGAATCACCCGGAAGGAGGCCGAGGCTCTATGGCGAGGCCCGACAAGGCTGCCGCGGTTGCGGAGCTGACGGACAAGTTCCGCAGCTCCAACGCCGCCGTGCTGACCGAGTACCGCGGTCTCACCGTGGCGCAGCTCAAGACGCTGCGCCGGTCGCTCGGTGAGAACGCCCAGTACGCCGTGGTGAAGAACACGCTGACCAAGATTGCGGCCAACGAGGCCGGGATCGCGCTGGACGACCAGCTCTTCGCTGGTCCGACGGCCGTCGCCTTCGTCACCGGTGACCCGGTGGAGTCGGCGAAGGGTCTCCGTGACTTCGCCAAGGACAACCCGAATCTCGTCATCAAGGGCGGTGTCCTTGACGGCAAGGCGATGTCCGCCGACGAGATCAAGAAGCTTGCGGACCTCGAGTCCCGCGAGGTTCTGCTCAGCAAGCTGGCCGGTGCCTTCAAGGGGAAGCAGTCCCAGGCTGCCTCTCTCTTCCAGGCGCTGCCGTCGAAGCTCGTCCGCACCGTGGACGCGCTGCGCGCCAAGCAGGCCGAGCAGGGCGGTGCCGAGTAATTCGGCTCGCTTTCTGACCCGCGCCAACCGGCGCGGGTCGCAGCGGGCCGACGTACGCCCGCCTTACCCAGTACATCCGGCACCTGCCGATTGAGTGGAAGGACCGCCATCATGGCGAAGCTCACCCAGGACGAGCTGCTTGCCCAGTTCGAGGAGATGACCCTCATCGAGCTCTCCGAGTTCGTGAAGGCCTTCGAGGAGAAGTTCGACGTCACCGCCGCCGCCGCCGCGCCGGTCGTCGTTGCCGGTGGTGCCGCTGGCGGCGCCGCTGAGGCCGTCGAGGAGAAGGACGAGTTCGACGTCATCCTCACCGGTGCCGGCGACAAGAAGATCCAGGTCATCAAGGTCGTGCGCGAGCTGACCTCCCTCGGCCTGAAGGAGGCCAAGGACCTGGTGGACGGCACCCCGAAGCCCGTCCTCGAGAAGGTCAACAAGGAGGCCGCGGAGAAGGCCGCCGAGTCCCTCAAGGGCGCCGGCGCCTCCGTCGAGGTCAAGTAAGACCTCACGGGTCCGCAGGACTCGAACGCGCGCTGAACTCGGCCTCGTAGGGCTGTAACGCGAACGCACCGAAGAGCGATCATCCAACCGGGTGGTCGCTCTTCGGCGTATCCGGAGGGTGACCGCGGTTGCCTTGCGCTCGTGAGGGCGAGAGGTATGGTGATCTTCGTCGTGTCTCCGGACGGCCCGGTTCCGGTGGGAGACTCTTGACGAACCGCACGCAGCGCGCAATTCTCAGGACGCGTCGTCACAAGGATCCGAATCCGAGGCATGGATCGACGGCGAAGAGGGCAGTATCAACGTGCGTTGAAGGGCAGCATGCCGAGGGCGTTGACAAGAGCGGTGAGCACAGCGAGGGTCTCGACAAACCCGCACTGGACATCAGTGTGCCAAGTGGCTACACTGACCCTTTGCGCTGCCTGTTAGCTGTCCCCTGCCCGTCACCAGGGGTCTGCCCTCACTTGAGCATCGATGACCGAAGCCCCCCTGACCTGGGGTTTCCGCCTCCGTGTTTGAGGGAGGGGCCGGTACGCGCGTAGTGAGTCCGAGCCCTCGGAAGGACCCCCTCTTGGCCGCCTCGCGCAACGCCTCGACCGCGAATACGAACAACGGCGCAAGCACCGCCCCGCTGCGCATTTCCTTTGCAAAGATCAAGGAGCCTCTCGAGGTTCCGAACCTGCTCGCGCTGCAGACCGAGAGCTTTGACTGGCTGCTCGGCAACACCGCCTGGCAGAGTCGGGTCGAGGAGGCTCTGGAGAACGGTCAGGACGTCCCCACCAAGTCCGGTCTGGAGGAGATCTTCGAGGAGATCTCCCCGATCGAGGACTTCTCCGGGTCGATGTCCCTGACGTTCCGGGACCACCGCTTCGAGCCGCCGAAGAACTCCATCGACGAGTGCAAGGAGCGCGACTTCACGTACGCCGCCCCGCTCTTCGTCACCGCCGAGTTCACCAACAACGAGACCGGTGAGATCAAGTCCCAGACGGTCTTCATGGGCGACTTCCCGCTCATGACGAACAAGGGCACCTTCGTCATCAACGGCACCGAGCGTGTCGTGGTGTCTCAGCTGGTCCGTTCCCCCGGTGTCTACTTCGACTCCTCCATCGACAAGACGTCCGACAAGGACATCTTCTCCGCCAAGATCATCCCGTCCCGGGGTGCCTGGCTGGAGATGGAGATCGACAAGCGCGACATGGTCGGTGTGCGTATCGACCGCAAGCGCAAGCAGTCGGTCACCGTCCTTCTGAAGGCACTCGGCTGGACCACCGAGCAGATCCTCGAAGAGTTCGGCGACTACGAGTCGATGCGCGCCACCCTGGAGAAGGACCACACCCAGGGCCAGGACGACGCGCTGCTCGACATCTACCGCAAGCTGCGTCCGGGCGAGCCCCCCACGCGTGAGGCCGCGCAGACGCTGCTCGAGAACCTCTACTTCAACCCGAAGCGCTACGACCTCGCCAAGGTCGGCCGCTACAAGGTCAACAAGAAGCTGGGCGCCGACGCCCCGCTGGACGCGGGCATCCTGACCGTCGAGGACATCATCTCGACGATCAAGTACCTGGTGCAGCTGCACGCCGGCGAGACCGAGACCACGGTTGACAGCGGCGACACGATCGTCGTCGAGACCGACGACATCGACCACTTCGGCAACCGTCGTCTGCGCAGCGTCGGCGAGCTCATCCAGAACCAGGTCCGCACGGGTCTGGCTCGTATGGAGCGCGTCGTGCGCGAGCGCATGACCACCCAGGACGTCGAGGCGATCACGCCGCAGACCCTGATCAACATCCGGCCGGTCGTCGCCTCCATCAAGGAGTTCTTCGGCACCAGCCAGCTGTCGCAGTTCATGGACCAGAACAACCCGCTGTCGGGTCTCACCCACAAGCGCCGTCTGTCGGCTCTTGGCCCGGGTGGTCTCTCCCGTGAGCGGGCCGGCTTCGAGGTCCGAGACGTGCACCCCTCGCACTACGGCCGCATGTGCCCGATCGAGACGCCGGAAGGCCCGAACATCGGTCTGATCGGCTCGCTCGCCTCCTACGGCCGGGTCAACGCGTTCGGTTTCGTCGAGACCCCGTACCGCAAGGTCATCGACGGCCAGGTCACCGACGAGGTCGACTACCTGACCGCCGACGAGGAGGACCGCTTCGTCATCGCGCAGGCCAACGCCCCGCTGACGGACGACCTCCGCTTCGCCGAGCCCCGCGTGCTGGTCCGCCGCCGCGGCGGCGAGGTCGACTACGTCGGTGGCGAGGACGTGGACTACATGGACGTCTCGCCGCGCCAGATGGTGTCGGTCGCGACCGCCATGATCCCCTTCCTGGAGCACGACGACGCCAACCGTGCCCTCATGGGCGCGAACATGATGCGTCAGGCCGTCCCGCTGATTAAGTCGGAGGCCCCGCTCGTCGGTACCGGCATGGAGTACCGCTCCGCCGTCGACGCCGGCGACGTGGTCAAGGCCGAGAAGGCGGGTGTGGTCCAGGAGGTCTCCGCGGACTACATCACCACGGCGAACGACGACGGCACGTACATCACGTACCGCCTGCACAAGTTCTCCCGCTCCAACCAGGGCACCTCGGTCAACCAGAAGGTCATCGTCAACGAGGGCGACCGGATCATCGAGGGCCAGGTCCTCGCCGACGGTCCGGCCACCGAGAACGGTGAGATGGCCCTGGGCAAGAACCTGCTCGTGGCGTTCATGCCGTGGGAGGGTCACAACTACGAGGACGCGATCATCCTGTCGCAGCGCCTCGTGCAGGACGACGTCCTCTCCTCGATCCACATCGAGGAGCACGAGGTCGACGCCCGTGACACCAAGCTCGGCCCCGAGGAGATCACCCGGGACATCCCGAACGTCTCCGAGGAGGTCCTCGCCGACCTGGACGAGCGCGGCATCATCCGTATCGGTGCCGAGGTCATCGCCGGCGACATCCTCGTCGGCAAGGTCACGCCCAAGGGTGAGACCGAGCTGACCCCGGAGGAGCGCCTGCTGCGCGCCATCTTCGGTGAGAAGGCCCGTGAGGTCCGCGACACCTCGCTGAAGGTGCCGCACGGCGAGACCGGCAAGGTCATCGGCGTGCGCGTCTTCGACCGCGAGGAGGGCGACGAGCTGCCGCCGGGCGTGAACCAGCTGGTCCGCGTCTACGTCGCGCAGAAGCGCAAGATCACCGACGGTGACAAGCTCGCCGGCCGCCACGGCAACAAGGGTGTCATCTCCAAGATCCTGCCGATCGAGGACATGCCGTTCCTGGAGGACGGCACCCCGGTCGACATCATCCTCAACCCGCTGGGTGTGCCGTCCCGAATGAACCCGGGACAGGTCCTGGAGATCCACCTCGGCTGGCTCGCCAGCCGCGGCTGGGACGTCTCCGGTCTCGCCGACGAGTGGGCCCAGCGTCTTCAGGCCATCGGCGCCGACCAGGTCGCCCCGCGCACCAACGTCGCCACCCCGGTGTTCGACGGTGCCCGCGAGGACGAGCTGGCGGGTCTGCTCCAGCACACCATCCCGAACCGCGACGGCGAGCGCATGGTGCTCCCGTCCGGCAAGGCGCGGCTGTTCGACGGCCGCAGCGGTGAGCCGTTCCCGGACCCGATCTCGGTCGGCTACATGTACATCCTGAAGCTGCACCACCTGGTCGACGACAAGCTGCACGCCCGCTCGACCGGTCCGTACTCGATGATCACCCAGCAGCCGCTGGGTGGTAAGGCGCAGTTCGGTGGCCAGCGCTTCGGTGAGATGGAGGTGTGGGCCCTCGAGGCCTACGGCGCCGCGTACGCCCTCCAGGAGCTGCTGACCATCAAGTCCGACGACGTCACCGGCCGCGTGAAGGTGTACGAGGCCATCGTCAAGGGCGAGAACATCCCCGAGCCCGGCATCCCCGAGTCCTTCAAGGTGCTCATCAAGGAGATGCAGTCGCTCTGCCTGAACGTGGAGGTGCTGTCCAGCGACGGTATGTCCATCGAGATGCGTGACACCGACGAGGATGTCTTCCGCGCTGCGGAGGAGCTCGGCATCGACCTGTCCCGGCGCGAGCCGAGCAGCGTCGAAGAGGTCTGACGGGAGTCCGGCGGGGCCCTCACCCACAGGGCCCCGCCGACCCCCAGGCCCCCGTTTCAGACCACAGACTTAACGACCCTGAGAGGGATTGACGCATAGTGCTCGACGTCAACTTCTTCGACGAGCTCCGGATCGGCCTGGCCACCGCTGACGACATCCGTCAGTGGAGCCACGGTGAGGTCAAGAAGCCCGAGACCATCAACTACCGCACCCTGAAGCCCGAGAAGGACGGACTCTTCTGCGAGAAGATCTTCGGTCCTACCCGGGACTGGGAGTGCTACTGCGGCAAGTACAAGCGTGTCCGCTTCAAGGGCATCATCTGCGAGCGCTGTGGCGTCGAGGTCACGCGCGCCAAGGTGCGCCGTGAGCGGATGGGCCACATCGAGCTGGCCGCTCCCGTCACCCACATCTGGTACTTCAAGGGCGTCCCGTCCCGCCTGGGCTACCTGCTGGACCTCGCCCCGAAGGACCTGGAGAAGGTCATCTACTTCGCGGCGTACATGATCACGTACGTCGACGAGGAGCGTCGCACCCGCGACCTGCCCTCCCTGGAGGCGCACGTCTCGGTCGAGCGTCAGCACATCGAGAACCGCCGCGACTCCGACCTGGAGGCCCGCGCCAAGAAGCTCGAGACCGACCTGGCCGAGCTGGAGGCCGAGGGCGCCAAGGCCGACGTGCGCCGCAAGGTGCGCGAGGGTGCCGAGCGCGAGATGAAGCAGCTGCGCGACCGCGCGCAGCGCGAGATCGACCGCCTCGACGAGGTGTGGAACCGGTTCAAGAACCTCAAGGTCCAGGACCTGGAGGGCGACGAGCTGCTCTACCGCGAGCTGCGCGACCGCTTCGGCACGTACTTCGACGGCTCGATGGGTGCCGCGGCGCTGCAGAAGCGCCTGGAGTCCTTCGACCTCGACGAGGAGGCCGAGAAGCTCCGCGAGATCATCCGCACCGGCAAGGGCCAGAAGAAGACCCGTGCCCTCAAGCGGCTGAAGGTCGTCTCCGCGTTCCTGCAGACCTCCAACAGCCCCAAGGGCATGGTCCTGGACTGCGTCCCGGTCATCCCGCCGGACCTGCGTCCGATGGTGCAGCTGGACGGTGGCCGCTTCGCGACCTCCGACCTGAACGACCTGTACCGCCGTGTCATCAACCGCAACAACCGCCTGAAGCGGCTTCTCGACCTCGGTGCGCCCGAGATCATCGTGAACAACGAGAAGCGCATGCTCCAGGAGGCGGTCGACGCCCTCTTCGACAACGGCCGTCGCGGCCGCCCGGTGACGGGCCCCGGCAACCGTCCGCTGAAGTCCCTCAGCGACATGCTGAAGGGCAAGCAGGGTCGATTCCGTCAGAACCTGCTCGGCAAGCGTGTCGACTACTCGGCGCGTTCCGTCATCGTCGTCGGTCCGCAGCTCAAGCTGCACCAGTGCGGTCTGCCCAAGGCGATGGCGCTGGAGCTGTTCAAGCCGTTCGTGATGAAGCGCCTGGTCGACCTGAACCACGCGCAGAACATCAAGTCGGCCAAGCGCATGGTCGAGCGCGGCCGCACCGTGGTGTACGACGTCCTCGAAGAGGTCATCGCCGAGCACCCGGTGCTGCTGAACCGTGCACCCACCCTGCACCGCCTCGGTATCCAGGCCTTCGAGCCGCAGCTGGTCGAGGGCAAGGCCATCCAGATCCACCCGCTCGTCTGCACCGCGTTCAACGCGGACTTCGACGGTGACCAGATGGCCGTGCACCTGCCGCTGTCAGCGGAGGCGCAGGCCGAGGCCCGCATCCTGATGCTGTCCTCGAACAACATCCTCAAGCCGGCCGACGGCCGCCCGGTGACGATGCCGACCCAGGACATGGTCCTCGGCCTGTTCTTCCTCACCACCGACGGCGAGCTGCGCGACGTCAAGGGCGAGGGCCGCGCGTTCGGCTCCACGGCCGAGGCGACCATGGCGTTCGACGCCGGCGAGCTGTCGCTCCAGTCGGCGGTCGACATCCGCTTCCCGGTGGGCACCATCCCGCCGCGCGGCTGGACCCCGCCGGCCCGCGAGGAGGGCGAGCCCGAGTGGCAGCAGGGGGACTCGTTCCGCCTGCGCACCACCCTGGGCCGCGCGCTCTTCAACGAGCTGCTGCCCGAGGACTACCCGTTCGTCGACTACTCGGTGGGCAAGAAGCAGCTCGGCGAGATCGTCAACGACCTGGCCGAGCGCTACCCCAAGGTCATCGTGGCGGCGACGCTCGACAACCTGAAGGCGGCCGGCTTCTACTGGGGTACCCGCTCCGGTGTCACCGTGGCCATCTCCGACGTCGTCGTCCCCGAGGCGAAGAAGGCCATCGTCGCGGGCTACGAGGCCCAGGACGAGAAGGTCCAGAAGCAGTACGAGCGCGGTCTGATCACCAAGGAAGAGCGCACTCAGGAGCTCATCGCGATCTGGACCAAGGCGACCAACGAGGTCGCCGAGGCGATGAACGAGAACTTCCCCAAGACCAACCCCATCTTCATGATGGTTGACTCGGGTGCCCGAGGAAACATGATGCAGATGCGGCAGATCGCCGGTATGCGTGGTCTGGTGTCGAACGCGAAGAACGAGACCATCCCGCGTCCCATCAAGGCCTCGTTCCGTGAGGGCCTGTCCGTGCTGGAGTACTTCATCTCCACCCACGGTGCCCGTAAGGGTCTGGCGGACACCGCTCTGCGTACCGCCGACTCGGGTTACCTCACCCGTCGTCTGGTCGACGTCTCCCAGGACGTCATCATCCGCGAGGAGGACTGCGGCACCGAGCGCGGCCTCAAGCTGGCGATCGCCGAGCGTGGCGAGGACGGTGTCCTGCGCAAGACGGGCAACGTCGAGACGTCCGTGTACGCGCGCTGCCTCGCCGAGGACATCGTGGTCGACGGCAAGGTGCTGGCCCCGGCCGGTACCGACCTCGGCGACGTGCTCATCGACGAGCTGGTCAAGTACGGTGTGGAGACGGTCAAGACCCGCTCGGTCCTGACCTGTGAGTCCGCCGTCGGCACCTGCGCGATGTGCTACGGCCGTTCGCTGGCCACCGGCAAGCTGGTCGACATCGGTGAGGCGGTCGGCATCATCGCCGCCCAGTCCATCGGTGAGCCCGGTACCCAGCTGACGATGCGTACCTTCCACACCGGTGGTGTGGCCGGTGACGACATCACCCAGGGTCTGCCGCGTGTCGTCGAGCTCTTCGAGGCCCGTACCCCGAAGGGTGTCGCCCCGATCTCCGAGGCCTCCGGCCGCGTGCGGATCGAGGAGACCGAGAAGACGAAGAAGCTCGTCGTCACCCCGGACGACGGCAGCGACGAGACGGCGTTCCCGATCTCGAAGCGTGCCAAGGTCCTGGTCCGTGAGGGCGAGCACGTCGAGGTGGGCCAGCAGCTCACCGTGGGTGCCACCAACCCGCACGACGTGCTGCGCATCCTGGGTCAGCGTGCCGTCCAGGTCCACCTGGTCGGCGAGGTCCAGAAGGTGTACAACTCGCAGGGTGTGTCGATCCACGACAAGCACATCGAGATCATCATCCGGCAGATGCTGCGCCGTGTGACGATCATCGAGTCGGGCGACGCGGAGCTGCTGCCCGGCGAGCTGGTCGAGCGTTCGAAGTTCGAGACCGAGAACCGTCGTGTGGTCCAGGAGGGCGGTCACCCCGCCTCCGGTCGTCCGCAGCTGATGGGTATCACCAAGGCCTCGCTGGCGACGGAGTCCTGGCTGTCGGCCGCCTCCTTCCAGGAGACGACCCGAGTCCTGACGGATGCGGCGATCAACGCCAAGTCCGACAGCCTCATCGGCCTCAAGGAGAACGTCATCATCGGTAAGCTCATCCCGGCCGGTACGGGTCTGTCCCGCTACCGCAACATCCGGGTCGAGCCGACCGAGGAGGCCAAGGCCGCGATGTACTCGGCCGTCGGCTACGACGACATCGACTACTCGCCGTTCGGCACGGGCTCCGGCCAGGCCGTTCCGCTGGAGGACTACGACTACGGTCCGTACAACCAGTAAGCGAGCAGTCTGAAGGGCGGCCGCTCCCCATCGGGGGGTGGCCGCCCTTCGGCGTTGTCAGCGGGCCGTCAGCTGCCAGGTCGTGACGGCGACCGTGGCCACCGCGGCGAGCGCGCCGACGCTGGCGAGCGGCCAGCGGCCGCGCTCCAGGGCGTCCAGCCGCTTCTCGTGGTCGGCGAGCTGTCTGTCCGTCTGGTCGCTGCGCTGGACCAGCAGCGCGAGTGAGCCGTCGACCCGGGCGAAGCCGGCCTCGACGGTGCCGCGCAGCCGCTCCAGCTCCACGGCGACGGCGGTCGGATCGGAGAGGGAGGAGGAAGACGAGGGTTCGTTCACTCCTCACCCCGCCCGGTCGGCGAGGCGGCGGCCAGGGACCGTAGCTCGGCGTCCGTGTTCGGCCGGTTCTCGGTGCGCAGCCACGCGGGCAGCAGCGCCTGGACGCCGGGTACGGCCATCAGCCGGGTGACGCCCGCGGCGACGGCCAGCACGCCCGCGGCCCAGGGCAGGGTGCGGGGCACGCCGACGGCGTCGACAAGGGTGGGCAGCAGCACGCACAGGCCGACAGCGGTCTGCAGGGCGGTGCGGAGGGTGCGCTTGGCGGCCTCTGACATGGGGGGACCTCGCTTTTCCGGATGTGCTTCAGGCGGTGTGCGGGACCTTCAGGGCCGCCCAGGAGGTGGGGCCCGGCCAGCCGTCGGCGTCGGCGCCCCGGTAGCCGAGCTTGCGCTGCCAGGCGGCGTACGACTGCTGGTCGGCGGCCGTCCACTGGGCGGAGGGGCCCACCTTGTAGCGGCCGCAGCCCTCGGCGACCAGCCGGCGGCCCAGCGCGGTGACGATCGGGGAGTCCGGCTTGCTCCTGAAGAACGAGACGCCCGGGAAGGGCTGGTACCGCGGCGGGCGCGGGGGCTGCGGGGGGCGCTTCGGACCGGTGCCGGCGGACAGCCGCGCCTGGATCCGCCCGCGCATCCCGGACATGGAGAAGCCGCGCGGATCGCTCTTCCAGTCGGACCACTCCAGGTGCCCGATCACCGACTTGGCGCCCCAGCCGTGGGCCCGGCACAGCGCCGCCGAGACCCGCTCGATGGCCTCCAACTGGGCGTCCGGCCAAGGGTCGTGGCCGTCGCCGAGGTTGACGCACTCGAAGCCGTAGAAGCGGGAGTTGCCGTCTACGGCGCCGGCGCTGCCCTCGTGCTCGTGCGGCAGCGGCGGCCGGTCGCCGTACGTCTCGCTGATCACGGCCCGCAGTACCGACGGGTCGCCGCCGCCGGCGTGGTTGGCGCGGCCGTTGCCGACGAGGTGGACCGTGCCGTCCTTGGCGATCACGCCGTGGCACAGCGGGCCGGGCAGCGCGGAGTCGCCGTTGAAGCACAGGTTGACGCTGGAGCTGGTGCCGGAGGTGACGGTGTGGTGGATGACCACCCCGTTCACCGGACCCCAACTGCCCTTCTGATTCCGGTTGTGCGTCCGCCAACCGGCCTGCTCCACGACGGTGACGCCCTCGGCACGCAGCGCGGCGACGAGGGCGTCGGCGGACAGGGGTGTGGCCATGTGGACTCCAGACATGAGGAAGCCCCGGGCCGGCGGGCTCGGGGCGGGAGGGAGGGGGTGGCTGTGGGGGAGGGGGGTGCGGGTAGGAGGTACGGGGATCTACGGGGATCAGGCGCCGGTGCCCGGACCGCTCCCGGCGGGCGTCCAGGCGGCGCACAGGTCGGCGTACGCGGCCGCGTTGGCGGTGAAGTCGGCCAGGGCGTCGGCGACCGCCCGCTGGACGGCCGTCTGGTCGGGGACGACCGGGGCCGTGCCGACGGGCATGACCGTGACGCGGCCGGTGCCGCGCAGCACGGCGCCGTTGTCGCCGGGCTCCGTGAACTGGGCGGTGACGGTGACGGGAGAGTAGGTCCCGGTGATCGAGTCGGGCGCGATGACGCTGCTGAGGCTGGTGTCGGATACGTTGACGTAGACGGTGTGGCCGGCCTCGGTGAGGGTGGCGCGGCCCGCGTAGTCGATCGCGACGCCCCAGGGCTGGGTGGTGTCGATGTCCATGGATGCGATGCCTTTCTCAGGTCTGACGGCCGTACATGAGCACCGGGTTGGCGTAGACGGTGCCGGAGGTGCTGGTGACCTGTGCCTGGACCTCGACCTTGAGCAGCGTGCCGTAGACCGAGGCGAAGTCGGTGGCGACCAGGCCGCTGTAGTCGAAGTCCGTGGGGGCGGTGACGGTGCTGCCCCACTGGGCGCCGTTGACGAGCACCCGGACGGAGCCGGTCGCGCCGGAGCTGGTCCTGGTGTTCAGCAGGAGCCGCATCTTCGGTTGCCAGATGACGTTGTAGGACATCGCGATCGTCGTCCAGGAGGCCGAAGTGGTCTGCGGCCAGCGGGCGGTGGCGGTGTCCTGCGGCGGCAGCATGGCCAGCCAGGGCCGGGCCAGGCCACCGGCGCCGATGTCGTCGGAGATGAGCTCACGCGCTGCCTTGTCGTAGATGCGCAGCGGTTGCAGCGAGGTGGCGGTGCCGTCGCCGTTGTACAGGCTCAGGGCCAGTTCGCCGGTCTGACGGCGCATCGCCAGGCCGTACTCGCTGCCGGTCCACTTGCCGACAGCGAAGGTGGCGGGCCCGCCGGACGGCGGCCGGACGAACAGATAGCCGCCGCCGGTGATCTCCACCCCGCCGCCCGAGACCGTGTTGAGGGCGGGCCGGGTGTTGACGGCGGTGGAGAGCTGCTGGATCCGGCGTTCCATCTGGGTCAGCCGGTCGATGATGTCTTCGGGCAGCTGGGGCATCAGGCGGCCTCCTCCAGGTAGAGCTCGGCGGTGTCGGGACGGCCGCGCTGCGCCGGGCTGACCTTGACGCCGATGATCCGGTAGCGGGCGTCGAGGCCCTCCGTGAACCACTCGTCGGTGATCCGGATGCGCGCGGTGCGGCCGAGGAGCGCGGTCGGCACCAGGTCGTCGAGCCGGATGCTGATCGCGGGGATCACCACCGCGCCGGTGGCCGCGGCCAGTTCGGTACGGGCGAGCGCGTCCAGGGTGTTCTGGTCGGTGGTGTCGTTGTGGTCGGAGGTGAGGTCGACGCGGGGGTATCCCGCATGGCCCTCGCCGGTGCCGATCAGCTGGTCGGCGACCGCGACCGTGGAGGCCAGCGGCCGGGACTCGCTGGCCTGGTCGGAGTTGGTGGAGGCGCCCCGGGCCCGCGCGGTGGTGCCGCCGCGGGTGGCGTCGCGCGGGAAGGAGTACGACAGGACGGTGCCCGGCCGGTCCAGGACCAGGTCGGTGGCGCCGGTCTCGATCTTCGGGTGGCCCAGCACCAGCCGGCGTACCCGGGAGCCCGAGGCCGGGTCGGTGTAGACGGTGATGTGGTACTCGAAGCCGTCCTCCAGCGCGGCCAGCGAGTCCAGGGCGTCCTGGTAGGAGGTCTCGTCACCGTCCCGGTAGGTGATCGTGCGGGTCACGCCGGAGGTCTCGGTGCCGTAGGTGACGAGGATGTTCCCGCCGTCCAGCGAGGTCTGCATGTCGGTCCACAGACCCCGGGCGATGTCCAGCTGGTCCATGCCGGCGAAGGGCAGCGTGTACGAGGCGTCGTACTCGGGGGTCTTCGCCCGGATCAGGCGCCGGCCGGCGTACGACTCGAAGGTCGCCGCCTGGATGCCGAGCGTGAGGATGCCCTTGTCGTCGCTCTGCAGGGTGCTGGTCCAGATGATGCCGCCCCACCACAGGTCTTTGCCGCGCTGGAGGTAGACCGAGGTGCGGCCCTCCTCGATACGGCGGACCCGGGCGGCCATCTCCGCGTTGGCGACGGGGATGGTGCCGGAGAGTGAGCCGGCCCTGCCGATGTAGTCGTCGACGGTGACGTCGCGCAGCGGCAGGATGTCGATGGTGTGGTCGGTGAGCAGGTCGCAGAAGATCGCGCGGTAGGGGGTGTTCGTGGTCATGTGGCGGTCAGCTCCTCGGCGCGGTCGTCACAGCACGTAGCAGGCGGACAGGCGCAGGTTGTGGCCGGTCTGGATGACACCGCTGGTGGACCAGGTGATGAGGTAGACCGAGCCGTCGGCGAGGATGCGGACGGATCCGTCGGCGTATCCGTCCGAGGCGGCGGCGATGGTCTCTCCGGTCGGCCGCCAGCCCTCCGGCAGGGTGGCGATCAGTTGGTCGGACACGTTGCCCGGGTTGGTGGTGCCGGCGGCGGTGGCGGTGAGGTCGGCGCCGCTCCTGGTGAGCGCCAGGGTGAAGGAGCACATGCCGTGGGTGCGGCGGGCGCTGTACGACGTCAGCGTCCAGTCGGTGGTCGCGGTGGCGCCGGTGGTGGTGGTCTCGACGGCGACCGGGCTCTGGTAGTCCGCCCAGGCGGTGCCGGTCCAGCGCTGGAGGACTCCGCCCAGGTCGCGGTACTGACCGGGGTAGGCGCCGCCGGTGGTGTCCGTGGTGACCGGCAGGATGCCGCCGAGCGCGACGGTGGTGGTCCGCATGCCGGTGAGCGTCTGGTTCCAGGCCGGAGCCTGCGCCGCGCTCGACCCCTTGGATATGGCGGCCTGGTAGAGCGGGATCGCCAGGGCGGGCGTGGCCGGCACCGCGGGGACGGCGGCCGGGGTGCCCTGGACGATCTCGACGGCGGCCTCGGTGCGGCCGGAGCCGTCGTGGAAGTCGTCGTAGATCCGCAGGACGACCAGGTCGATCCGGTCGTACTGGGCGTCGCCGTCGGCGAAGGTGAGCGTCAGGTCCTCGGTGAGCGCCACCGGGTAGGCGCCCTGCGCGTCGAGGCCCTGGACGAGTGCCCGGCCGGGGTGGACGGTGACGGACATCGAGTTCGCGATGCCCTCGGCGGTGAATCCGGACAGGCGTGTCTGTCCGTCGGCGGAGCCCGGCAGGACGCCGGAGCGGGTGGCGACGGGCGAGACCGGGGTCAGCGCGCCGAACGCCACGAGCCGGGTGTCCTCACGGGACTGACTGTCGGGGGAGAGCCAGCCGGAGCGTACGGGCATGACAGCTCCTTTCGGGAACGGGGAAGGGTCAGTTGGCCGGGTCCACGCGCATGAAGATGTTGTCGAACCAGCACGTCACCGACGCGTCGCTGGAGCGGTGCAGGGCGGTCATCGTGTAGGTCGCGCCGGGGGTCAGCCCGTACAGCCGCCACATGGTGGAGACCGAGCCGCCCACGGGACCGCCGTACATGGCGGAGTACTCGTCGTTGCCGGGACTGAAGTACACGGTGCTGCCCTGCGTGACCTTCGGAGACATGTACGCGGTAGCGGTCGTGCTGCCGATGGTCGTCATGCGTGCGCCGAAGTGGAGCAGTACCGCGCCGGTGGGCGGGGCGACGAAGCCGAGGTCGAGCGAGGCGACGCCCGTGCCGGACAGCGTGGCCGTGTACGTCGTCGACGTGGTGGACCCGGCGTCCAGGGACGAGGCGAACGCGGGCGTCACCACGGCCGACGTCCAGGCCGAGCCGCTCCAGCGCTGCAGGACGCCGTTCGGCGCGTCGCGGTACTGGCCGGTGTAGCCGCCGGTGGTCACGGTGGCGGGGGCGACGCCGCCGATGCCCTGCGGGTAGGCGCCCCAGGCGGTGCCGTCCCAGCGCTGGAGCGTCCCGTCGAGGTCCCGGAACTGGCCCGGGTACGCCCCGGCCACGGTGTCCCCGGCGGTGGCCGGCAGGATGCCGCCGAGGGCCACGGCCGGGGTGCGCAGATCGGTCAGGGCCGTGTCCCAGGCGATGCCGCCGCTGCCGGTGCTCGCCCCGGCCGGGACCTTGACCTGGAACAGGGGCAGGGAGAGGTCCGGCGCGGCGGGCGCGGCCGGTGTGTCGGCGGGGGTGCCCTGGACGATCTCGACGGTGGCCTCGGTGCGGCCCAAGCCGTCGTAGGTGTTGTCGTAGACGCGCAGGACGACCAGGTCGATCCGGGTGTACTGGGCGTCGCCGTCGGCGAAGGTCAGGGTGGGCTCGTCGACGACGGTCACCGGGTAGGCGCCGCGGGTCTCCGCGGCCTGGACCACGGCCCGGCCGGAGCTGACCACGGCGGTCATCGCGCCGCTGTTCCCGGCCAGCCAGAAGCCCGAGATGCGGTACCTGCCGTCGTAGGAGCCGGGCAGGACGCCGGAGCGGGTGCTCGCGGGCGAGGTGGGGGTGAGGGCGCCAAAGGCGGTGAGCCGGGTGTCCTCCCGGGTCTGGCCGGTGAGCGGCAGCCAGGCGGAGCGTGCGTTCATGGGAATCCTTCCGAGCGGGCCGGGGTCAGGAAGCGGACTCGTAGGTGCCGTAGATCGACAGCACGTCTCCGGATGCCCAGGTGAAGGGGTAGCCCTTGTCCCAGATGTCGCCGGCGGTGTGCAGGGTCTCGCGCAGCGAACGGACGACGCCGCCGCCGTTCGTCGACAGCAGCCCGCTGCCCTGGTACAGCAGGTTCGCGGAGTCGTCGAAGCCGAGTACGTCGAGCACGCGCCCGTCCAGCTTCCACGTCGTCGACACCGGCGGGACCGGCAGCGAGAAGTCCCAGTTGCCGTTGGAGTCCTGGGCGGACAGGTTGGTCGTGGACCCGATCTTCAGGTAGATCCGGACGTGCACGACCGTGCCGAGCTTCGCGTACGACCCGGCCAGCGTGCCGTTGCCGATGCTGGGGGCGGTGCCGTTCTCGGCGCCCCACACCGGCGTGTAGTCGGTCCAGGTCGGCAGCGGCTGGTACGACACCCACGACGAGCCGTTCCAGCGCTGCAGGACACCGGAGGAGCTGTCGCGGTACTGGCCGGTGTAGCTGGCGGTGGTGACGGTTCCGGCCGGGGCGATGCCGCCCAGTGCGCTCGGGTACGACACCCAGGCCGAGCCGTCCCAGCGCTGCAGGGCGCCGCCCGAGTCGCGGTACTGGCCCGGGTAGGCGCCGTTGCCGGTGTCGCCGTACGCCGGGAGGATGCCGCCGGCCGCGACGGTGGTGGTGCGCAGGTCCCGGACGTCGTCGGAGCTCCAGTCGACGCCGCCGTTGCCGGCGCCTGTGCCGGCCTGCACCTTGACCTCGTAGATCGGCATCGTGATGCCGGGGAGCGCGGGCCAGGCCGGAGCGGCGGCCGGTGTGCCCTGGACGATCTCCAGGGCCGCCTTGGTGAAGCCGGAGCTGTCGTACACGTTGTCGTAGATCCGCAGGACGACCAGGTCGAGCCGGGGGTTCGTGGCGTCGCCGTCGGCGAAGGTGAGCGTGGCCGGCTCGGGCAGTGTGACCGGGTAGGCACCCTGGGTGCTGCCGGCCTGGATGACGGCCCGGCCCTCGTGCACGGTGGCGGTCATGGTGCCCGCGCCGCCCTCCAGCCAGAAGCCCGAGACGCGGTACCGGCCGTCGTAGGAGCCGGGCAGGACACCGGAGCGGACCTCCAGCGGGTTGGTCGGCGTGGTCGCGCCCATCTGGGTCAGACGGGTGTCCTCGCGGGTCTGGCCGGTCTCGGCCGCCCATGAGCTGCGCAGGTTCACTGGGGTTCTCCTCTGCTGCTGAGTTCGGGCCCGCGACCGGGCGGTGTCACCACTCGGCGGAGCGCCAGCGGACGGTCATACGGGCGCCGGTGCCGTAGGTGTCCGGGCGGAACGCCAGCCGGGCGGTGCCCGGATCGAAGGCGAACAGTTCTTCGGGGCTGCTGTCGGCGGCGGCGGTGTGGCGGCGGGAGGCGGTGGCGTTGAGGGTGACCGTCCCGGAAGCCGTGTCCACGACGAGCTCGTCACCGGCGGCGAGAACGATCTGGTAGCGCAGCTTGCGCCCCGAAGTCCGGTCGGTGACGGTCGGGTTGGCGCAGGGGCCGGTGAAGGTGAGCACCGGATGGGTGGGCGCCGAGCCGTCGTTGCCGGCGTCGACGTCACCGGTGGAGGCTGCCTGCCCCCAGTACAGGGGCCAGGTCAGCGGCCAGGTGAGGCCGCTCTCCGGCTGCGGGGCGCCGGTGACGGCCGTCTGCTCGTCGACGGCGTAACGGCGCGGGTCGGTCGCGTACCACTGGACAGCCGCCTTCGAGACGCCCTGCGTGGTGTACGTGCGGTCGGCGGCGAGCACCCGCTGACTGACCCTGGCGCGTACGGCCAGCGTCTCCCCGTGCAGCCGCACCGCGAGCCAGCGTTCGTCGTCTCCCAGCAGCAGCGCCTGGCGCAGGGCGCGCGTCGCGGCGAGCGAGGAGGCGGTGCCGTCCTGCGGCGGCACGGTCCACACCGTGCCGCCGACCTTGCGGGGCTTGGCGTAGCGGGCGCCCGGCCAGGCGCCGTGCGAGGTGGGGTGGTCGGCGTCGGAGGTGTCGTAGTCGGGCAGGTCCTCCCAGCCGGTGAGCCCGTCGCCGCCGATCTCGTACGGCGTGCCGGGGCCCATCAGCAGTCCGGCCCACTGCATCTGCCCGTCGAGGGTGATGAGTGAGCCGGGTGGGACGTCGTCGGTGTATGCGGTTGTGGTCGTATCGGCCATGGGGCCGTCACCTCACTGTCGTGGCTGTCATGCGCAGGCGTGGGCGGAGGCCAGGAAGAGGAGGTCTTCTGCCGTGCCGAAGGCGCCGGCGCCCCGGCTCTCGTGGAACTCCTTGATGTGGTAGCGGTGTTGAGGGGCCGTCCGGTGCCGGGCGGCGAGCGCGCGCTGTCGTTCCAGGGCGGTGAGGGGCAGCACCCGGCCTGCGCGGGAATGGGAGCCGGGGACCGCGATGCCGCCCTCCGCGAGCATCGGGATCTTGTCCAGGTGTACGCCGAACTTCTTGCCGAGGATGCTGAAGCTGAGGTGGTTGAGGCCCTCGATGACCCAGTTGGCGAAGGCGATCAGGCCCTGGATCGGTCCCTTGACGACGCCGGCGACGGTCTGCGCGCCGGTGGTGATGAACCGGCCCATCGCGCGGAGGGTGCTGGACGTTGCGTCCTTGACCCGCTGGAACATGCGGGGGATGTGCTTGCCGATCCAGTTCAGCACGGGCTTCACGGCGTTCTGGAGACCGTGCCAGACCGCCGATGCCTTCCCCCTGAGAGCGCGGGTGTCGCCCGTGGTGAGCGCTTTGAGTACGGCGAAACCGGTGCGGATCAGCGCGCTGAGGGTGGTGAGCGTGCCGACGATGATGTGCAGGTATCCCGTCACATAGATGCCCACCACTTTCGCGATGACCTTGAGGACGGGCGCGAGGACGGTCAGGACGCCCATGACGTACTTCAGGACGAGCTTGGCGAGCTGCTCCATCAGCCGTTGCCCGGTCTCGGAGTTCATCGCGAGGTCCAGCAGCCAGCCGGCGACGGGGAGCAGGATGCCCGCGACGAAGCCGATGGGGTTGGCGCGGGTCACCAGGTTGATCAGCATCATCACGCCGGAACCGATGGTCATGGCGGTGCCGAACTTGTCCAGCAGCCCGCCGAAGACGCCGGAGGCGGCGATGAGCGCGCCGACGACGGCGAAGACACCGCCGAGCAGGTCCTTGAGCTTCCCGAGTGTTCTGCCGGCGCTCTTGAGCTTGGTTCCGGCGGACTTGATGTGCGACGCGGCGCCGCTCGCCGTCCGCCCGGCCTTGGTGACGGACCGGGCGGCGATGTCGGCGTTCGTCTTGATCCTCTGGAGGGCGGTGGCGCTCTGGCGGGCGGGGGCGGTGACGTGGTCGAGGTCGCCCGCTGCGCCCTTGATGCGGCTGGTGAAGGACCGCATGCTCCCCTGGGCATGCTCCGCCTGGGTCCGGAAGGAGCGCAGGACGGGTACGGCCCTTTCGAACGGGTTGCGCACGGCCGCGCTGCTCATCCGCGCGCCTTGGCCAGGAACATCAGCGCGTCGGCGGTCCGCTGCGGGCTGCTGGTCTCGGCCGCGTAGTAGTGCTCGATGTGCAGCGCTCCACCGTCGGTGCCGGAGACACCGCCGTACGCCCGGCCCTGTGCGGCGGCCCTGTGCAGCAGCCGGTCCAGCTTGCTCAGCGGCAGGACGGCCTCCGCCTCACCGGCCTCGGCGAGGATCGCCGGCACGCCGCCCGAGCGGGGCATGACGACACCGCCGGTCGCGAGGTAGGGAATGTGCGGCAGCGAGACGCCGAAGGTCTTGCCGCCGACCATCGGGACCCAGCCCGGGATCGACACGTGGATGCCGTTGAGGGCGCTGATCGCCCGGTTGATGATGCCGATGACACCGTTGATCGGGCCGGTCACCGCGCTCTTGATGCCGCTGAACGCGCGACCTGCGATGCCCTTCAGACCGCCCCAGATGCTGGAGAGCCGGTCCTTGACGGCCCGGAAGGCGTTCGGGATCACGGACCTGATCCAGCTGACGACCGGTGAGATGACGGCCTTGATGCCCCTCCAGACGCCGGAGACGATCGCGCGGATCGCCTTCAGCGTGTTGCTGATGACCGACTTCCAGGCGTGGACGTTCGCCCTGATGATCCCGGCGATCGCCCTGACGACGGAGGAGATCGCGGACTTGATCCCGTGCCAGACCGACTTGATCAGCTTCCCGGCCTTCTTCATGATCGGCCCGATGGCCTTCATGACGTGGCTGATCACGGTCTTGATGACGGTGAAGGCCCGCTTCAGGACTTTCTGCATGGTCTTTGAGTGGGTCACCATGTCGATGACCTTGTCGATGAGCGGCTGTATCAACTGCATGAGCAGGCCGAAGAAGTTGCCCTTCATCGACTTGTTCATCTTGTCCTGGCCCTTGGCGGCCTTCTTCGCCCCGGACTCGTACTTCCCGAGGTTCTTGCCGGCGCTGGACCCCGTCTTGCCGGCCTTGCCGAGCGACTTCTCGGCATGGTCGGACGCGGTCTTGAGGTCCTTCAACTCCTTCCCGGAACCATCGGCGGCGGTCTTGAGCGACTTCAGTTGGCCGGCACTCTTCTTGCCGGCGCTGCCGATTCCCTTGGCCGACGTCGCGGCGCCGGAGGCTTTGGACTTGAAGTCCTCCAAAGAGCCGGATGCCTTCTTCAGAGAGCTAACGAGACTCATGGAGCACCTCCTTCGGAGAGAGCGGGGTCATCAGGCGATGGAGTTGGCGGCGTCGGTGGAAGCGGTGGCCAGCCGCTGGAACATCTGCCGGACGTTGTCCGCGTTGTCGTGGACCTCCTTGGCGGCCTTGGCGATGTCCCGCAGCGTCCGGGGCTTGGGGAGTTTCTCGTGGTCGAAGGCGGACATCTTGTGATTGAGCCTGTCCGTGGCCTCGGTCAGATTGTCGAGTTCCGCGGGGCGCAGCCGTTCGGTGACCTTCTCCAGAACTTCGCTCAGCTTGTTCGCCGCGCTGGCCGTCCGCTTCATCTTGGCCGCGGACGGGAGTTTCGACTTGAGACCGTCGAGGGCCGTGATCTGACTGTTGACCCTGCTGAGCGCCTGCCCGAGATCGCGCGCGTCACCCGCTCCGGGCAGCCCCGAGGCACCGCTGCCGCGCCCGCTTCTCCTCTGACGGAATCGCCGGCTGCCCTCCCGCACCGCGTTCCGCCTGTCCTGGGACGAACGCTCCGGTTGGAGCCCCCAGTTTCCTTCCCGGTCCCGGCCGAAATACTGGCGCTCCCCTCTGAAGCGGCCCGTGATCTTCAGAGTCAGGTTCTTGATCGACGCCAAGACAGCTTTGACCTTGTCGATGGAGCCGGTGATCAGAGTGCGGAATTTACCGAAGAGCGCTACGGCGCCTCCGACAACAGTGCCGAACGCCACGACTTGCGCCACGATATTAGTGCCGTTGGCAATGTCCGTGAACTGCTTGAAGAGTTTTATGGCATCATCGATCAGTAGCTTTTCCTTGATGATGTCCCATTCGCTCTTGTCCTTCTCCTTCTTTTTCTCCTGACCTTTCCCACCCTTTTCGATCGCCGCCTTCAGTTCGACTATCTTGGAGTTGAAGTGGGCGGTGGTGACCTCCTGCTGGGTGTTCTTGTCGAGCTCTTTTTTGACTTCCTCCAGCCGGTCGTAGACCTCGTCCGTGGTGTGCTTTCCCATGTGTCTACTCCTTCGTCGGGGCCGGTCACCCGGGGTCCGCTCGATGTGATGAAAGTGGACGAGAGTGGACCTTTTCCGTGGTGCGGGTCTTGCTACTGCTGTGGGGGTCCGGTATCCTCGCGGATTGTCGAGATAGCCAAAGAAGTCGGCCAATCTTCAGTGGTGTGATCCAGGGGGGAAGAGATGCGGATTTTGTTCTTCTTTATTGGTGGCTGTTTTCTCCTGGCGGGACTCTTCGCCCTCTATGTCGCTTTCTTGATGTATTGGGGGTGGCGGGCGAAACGGACATGGGCGGAATTTCGAAGATTCCTTTTCTGGGCGTGTGCTGGGATCGCCGGAGAGGCGCTCATGGCGATCTTCTTCAAATTCAAGCCATAATTCATTCACGGTCATGATGTGGTATGTGGCTCCTTCTTGGCCCGGAGCTCAGCGGCACCTCGAAGGGTGACGAGGTTCTCGTGGTTATGAATTCCACCTTGACGAAAGCGGATCCAGGACGGAATTCGGCGAAATCCGACGAGGTGAGGCAAGCCTCGGTTCCGCGGTTGCGGCTGGACTCCTGAAGGACATCGACTACCGGGCCGAGCGACTCGCCGTCTTCGTCCTCGGGTATGGCGGCCTGGCGGTACTCGTCGCAGGGATCGCGCTGCTTGCGGTGGTCTGACGGGCCGTTCCGAGCGACGTGACGTTGGACGACCGGGCGATAGATCGGCGGCAGCCCCCCTGGAAGGCGGTTACGGCTGCCGTCGGCATGGCCCCGCCTGGCGGGCTTCCGCCGGGGCGTCAGACCAGCCCGGCGCGTGGGCGCGGGATTTCCGCCGGAGCAGTTCCACGGTGGGTGCCGCGCGTCTGCCGCGAGTGGTTACGGAGTCTCTCTGGCCGGTCGTGGGCCGAGTGGCAGAAGTGGTCTCGAGAGGTTCGCTGTGGCGCCCGGTGGGCCGGTGGCGTGACGGCAGCGCGGCGGCGGGCCCGGCCGTCACCAGGATGCCGCCCTGGGCCGGAGCCGGTTCCTCCGGAGGGCTGGACGCGGGTGTGAGGGAGGCCGCGAGCCGCGCGGCGTCCGCGCGCTTCTCCTCTCCGCCGGCCGCGATCCGCTCGCGCCCGGCGAAGCGCAGCAGCCGCGCGACAACGGGCCCCGTGCACAGGGCGACTGCCGCGCCCAGCAGTCCGGGCACCCACCAGTTGACGCCCGTTGCGCCCTCGGCCGCCCCGGAAGGCGCCGGGGACAGGCGGCTGCCGTGCCGTCCAGCCGGCGCCCGGCGCCGGCGTACAGCGTGGCGCCGTGACCTGGCCCGAGCCTGCCGATCGCGACGCCGGGACGGCCCGGGCCGAGCTCCGCGGCGGCGCGCTTCCGCCGGGAACCGTGGTTCCCTGTACGCAGCGGGTTCCGGTGAGCCCGAAGGGTGCCGCCAGGTGGATCTCGACGTGGTCGAGATCCACCTTCCAGGCCGTACCGACCGCGTCCCAGGCGAGCTTGCCGCCGCGGACGACCTCCGGCAACGTGTACGGGATGCGGTAGCGGTGGATGCCGCCGACCGTGTGGCCGGGGTCGCCCACGCGGATGCGGTGGGCGCCGGAGTCCCAGTCGTCGGTGATGGGTGAGTCCGTACGGCACCGGGGCGGAGTCCATGGTGGCGCGGACCCTGGCCTCCGATTCGAGGATGGACAGGCCGGGGACGTCCCGGTACGTGCCGTGCCGGGGGTCGAGGCGTCGATCACCTCGGTGATGCGGGCGCTGCCGTACTTGGCGATCTCGGCGCCGACCCACATCCTGGTGAACCGCTCGGTGTTCCCGCCCGATGTGCCGGGGGTCACCTCCAGACCCGCCAGCAGCGCGGTGACGACCAGCCAGATCGCGCCGACGCGTCTACGCCGTCTCACGGACGTACCTGCTCTGCCGCTCCCAGCACCCCCCGGTTGCGGAGCGGATCAAGAGCGTACGGGGGCCGGTCGGGACTGGCTAGGCGTGCCCGGTACGCGTCCGTCGGGCCTCCGTCAGCGCGTCCGTCCACCCCGCCGCATACGCCTTCGACTCCCGCCGGAGCAACTCCTCGTACAGCCGGTCGAGCAGGGCCTCGGGGGCGGGTGCGGGGGAGCACAGGAGGTCGGCGAGGCGGGTGTAGATGTCGATCGGCTGCTCCGGGATGTCGCTCGTGCCAGTCGCCATGTCGTCCTGCTTTCCGGTCTGTCCGCTGGGCTGCGCGTGGTGCAGACGGTGCTCGTGTGGTGTTCGAAGCATCTGTTCGAACTAGTGTACGAGTAATCCTGTGGTGCCGTTCTGTGTTTGTCGAGGACTCTCCGTCGTCGCCAGGGTGCGACCTGCGGCGATGCGAGGGGGCCGGATGGGCCGTGTGTCAAAGCGGTGAAGTAGGATCCGGCCGTTCCTCCCGTCGGTGAAGCAAGAGTGAACGGCACTACGAGAACAAGGACCTGAGGGCTGGTCATACGACGGTGGACGGCGGTCGGGCAGCCGTCCTCGCGCGGGGGGCGCGATGGGGCAGGGACGAGAGCAAGGCCTATGGGGTGGACGGGGACGCGAGCAAAGCGCGGCAACGGCACGTGATCGATTGGCTCGAACAAGCACCCGATCTGCCACATCTCATCGCCCGGGTCTCCGAGCTCGTCTTTCGTCTCGGACACGCACCGGACGAGCTCGTGGTCCTTCCCCGCGGCGAGCTCGACCGACGCGAACTGGCCGCCTACAGCGCGGGCTGGGCCGATGTGGTGGACGAGCAGCTTCCCGCCGTACGGCAGGCGTACGAACAGCGGATCACCGCCGCCTACCTCCAGGGGCAGGAGGACGCCCGCACCGGACGCCGGCCGCGCCGTGCCCGCCGGCCCGGCGGTGAGGGGGAGCGTTCCGGCGGAGAGGTCATTCCGCTGCCGTATGTCCAACTCCTGCGGCCTCCCTCGGAAGTGACGCGAGTAGAGCAGCGCGGTGAGCGGGAGCGGTCCGCGGCGGACCGGTCTGCGGTGGCCGGACCTGTGTTCGGCGGCACCGGCAGCGAGAGCGCCGAGCGGTCGCACGGAAGGGACGAGCGGCAGCACGACGAGACCGTCGCCCCGGCGGAGCCCCGTACCGCCCGGCCGGTGTCCGGCGGAACGGAGGAACGCGAACAGGCCACCGCGGAAGCCGGCGCGGGCGAGCCCGCGGCCGGATCCGACTCCACCGACGACATCCTGCTCTCCGCCCGCGAGGTGCGGCAGAGAAGACCGGCCACGTCGGAACGGCGACCGGTGCTCCGCCGCAACGGCCGCCCCAGCGTGCCCCCACTGGCCCGGCAGGACGAGGCGGCCGGCGGCCGGGGCAAGGGGCGCCTGGCGGAACCGAAGGAAGAGTCCGGCCCGCCGGGCGCCCGTGGCGAGGACCGGCCGCGCCTGTCGGACAGGGCCCGCGCCCTCGCCGACGAGCTGGAGGGAAGGGCGCCGGCCCGGTCTCACGACGACCAGCCGGGCTCACCCGGGCGCCGGTGAGCCGGGCGTCCGGCACCAGGGGGGCGTTTCCCCGGCAGGTCGGCCGGTCAGCCGAAGAACCGGGCCAGCTGGCCCGGTGACGGCGCCTGCCCGCCCGGGCCGGTGTCCGGCACGGCGTCCGGCGCGTGCCGGACGGCGCCCGGCGGCTTCCCGTCCGCCTCCGCCTCCGGGTACTCGGGCCGGGGTACCGGCGTCGGGGGCTCCGGCTGGTCGTCCTCGCCCGAGTTGACGCACGCGAACATCCAGTTGGCAGCCGCCAGATGGTCCACGGCCGCCGCCAGCAGATGATCCGTCACCGACCATTCGGACACCTCACCGTGCAGCTCCCGGTTCAGCGCGCTGTCCCGCGGCAGGTGCTTGACGAGCACCGTGAGCCGCCGGGCGGAGAGGCGGTCGCGGTGCCAGTCGAGCAGGTCGACGCCGTAGTAGCGGAGCAGGTCCGCTTCGAGGGCCTCGGCGTGTTCGTCGACGAACCCGACGAGGCTCAGTCTTCCCCCAGGCCGAGCCCGGTCTCCTTGCCGTAGGCCTCCAGGATGGCCGCGATGTCCTGCATGGTGACCTCGTGCTGTTCGAAGCGGGCGAACTGCTTCTCGCCGAGGAGCAGCCTCAGCAGACCGTCCACGTCGTTGTCGTCGAGCCTCCGCAGCGCCTTGGCGGCGGCACGGGTCAGCTCGGTGGGCAGGGTGTAGTTCTCGCCGTCGATCTCGAACGACCAGGTGCGGCCGAGGGCTTCCAGGCGCTGGGCGCGGGCTGCGTTGACGTCGAAACGGGCCATGGTGACGGTTGCTCCTTGAAGTCCGTGGATGTCGTGGTGCGTGACGGAGAACGGCATGGGTGGGGCGGGCCGGAGCCCGCCCCACCCCGGGGGGCCGGCTGGATCAGCCGGCGGCGTACGCCGAGTCCTTCATGATGAAGCTGGCCAGCGCCGAGCCGTCGGCCGCCGCCATCGCCGTGAAGGTGACACCGAGCTGTGCGGCGGCCTTGCGGCCCAGCTTGATGTCGTCCGACGCGGTGACCTGGCCGCGCGGGATGCCGAAGCGGTAGGTCACGGTGGAGCCGTCGTCCGCCCGGACGTCGGTGAACTCCAGGCCGAGCGCACGGGCGTCGGAGTTCGGGCGGTCCGCGACGTCGTACTGGTAGACGCCCGGGTTGTTGGTGGCGTCCACCGCGTTGACGGCGCCGCCGCCCATGAAGAACGGCAGCGTGTCCTCGTTGAACTGCATCAGCGAGAACTTCAGCGTCAGGTCCCGGTCCGAGTAGACGAAGTGGACCGGGCTGACCGCCTGCCACACGTCGATCGGCTCCAGCTTGTCCTTCTTGCTGAAGGTGACGCCGTCACCGCCGGTGAAGCCGAGGTTCTTCCAGCCGGTGGCCCAGTCGGTGGCGGAGTCGCCGGAGAAGGCGGTCGGTACGGCCGTACCGGCGGCGCCGACGTAGAGGCGGCCGACACCGGCGATACGGATCTCGGACGAGTTGGTTCCTGCCATGGTGATGTCTCTCCTTGGAGTGAGGGTGGAGCGGGGGTGTGCCGGACCCGGCTGTTCCGGATACGGCGAAGGCCCCGCCGGGATGACGGGGCCTTCGGTCTGCGGGGCGGCGGGCGTCCTCGGACGCCGGGTACGTGCGGGGTGCGTCAGTAGACGTCGATGTACACCTTGTGCACGCTCACGTACCGGTTGGCCGCGTGGTAGAGGTAGTCGGGCAGCCAGCGCGGGCCGTCCTGTTCCTCGACCTCGGTGATGAGGTTCGTGCCGTACTGGTTGCCGGCCGTGGCCAGCAGCGCGCGGCGGGCCGCGTTGGCGAGGACGTGCGCGTCCTGCTTGGTCGGGCCGTACACCTCGAGCTCGATGAGGGGCTGGTCGACGTGGAGTTGGCCGACCCAGGCGCCGCCGCGCCGGTTGACGAGGACGGCGGCGGTCGTGCCGTCGAAGGTCGACGGCGGCTGGACGGTGACGAGCGCCGTGGACAGCGTGGGGTCCTGCTTCAGGATGTCGACGACCAGGGCCTCGACATCCGGGAAGGCGCTCGGGGGAGTGGGTGTGGTCATGCCGGTCACCTCGGGGCTGCGGGGCGCGCGGGGCGCCGTGTGGGTGGCGGGCGCGGGGCCCGGGACCCCGGCGCCGGGAAGCGGTGGACCGCCGGGCGGGCGCCGCATGGGGCGGCGGGGAGGCGCGGCGCCTCGGCCCGGCGGTACGGCGAGGAGTTGCCGCCCGGCCGTTTCCCGGCCTGCGGGCACAGCTCCGCCGCTGCACCAACTGTGACAGACGAGCGTGCGCGCACGCAACTAAAAAGGTGGACGGATGTTTCTGCCGGTGTGCGAGGGGAGGGGAAGCGCGAGAGATCGGACCTGGTGACTGCGGGACTCGCCGTACTCAAGGGAGTAATGGGGCGGATGTGAAAAGGCCCCGGACGTGCCGACGCACCCGTCGGCGTACGGGTGCTCTGTCCGGGGCGGGGCTACCGGGGCGGGGCTACCGGGGCGGGGCCTTCCGGTGTGGAGCCGCCCGGCATCAGTCGCCGGCGATCGCCCTGCCGACGACCGTCTCCACCGGCGTCCGTGCCTCCTCGGCGCGCTGCGCCACGGGCTCGGCCTCGTGCGGCAGGAACTGCTCGACGACTTTCACGAACATCTCGCGCCGGTCGGCGGGGATCCCCAGCAAGTCGGCGACCTCCTCCAGTGTGGGCCGGCGGCCGAACTCGGCATCCGGTGCGGGGGAGGCCAGGTGATCGTGGGGGTCCGCCAGTTCCTCGGCGGTCAGCCGGCCGGAGCGGATGAGCATCTCGCGCACCGGAACGCCGAGGACCCGGGCGAGTCTCCGCGTGGTCTCGAGGTCCGGCATGCTCTGCCGCTGCAGCAGGCGTGTGACTGCGGCCCGGTGCACCCCGGCCTCGTCGGCGATCCGCGACTTCCCGCCCCCCCGCGGGCTGTCGATGTCGTATCCGCGGTCGCGCATCAGGTCCTCGACCCACGCGGCGAACGCGTCCAGATCTTGGCTGGTCATCTGTGTGCTCGCTTCCCTTTGGAGAGCACGAGTTTAGCTTGCTTGCGCGCGCGGTATTACGTGCTTTCGTGCAAGCACTGTGAAAGGGCGGGTGAAAAAAGTGTGAAGCGGGCGAAAGGCGGCGCGAGGGGAGGAGGGCGGGCGGCGTCGACGGAAAAAGCTCGTTGCGAGCGCGCGCGCAATCTGTAATTCTTGGCGCGCTCGTGCTCCAGCCGCCCCAGAGGAGGCCCCATGTCCGTCTCCGGCTCGTGCCCACCGCAGCCACGCAACGTCCCCGGGCCCGCCCAGGCCTTCCCCTCGCTCGACCCGCCGGGCTGGCGGTCCGCCGCGGCCTGTGCCGGGCTGCCGCCCAAGGTCGTCTTCTCCAAGAAGGCGAAGGAGGCCGCTCCCGCGCTGCGGGCCTGCGTCGGCTGCCCGGTCCGCCGCCGCTGCGAGGAGGCGGTCGCACCGGCGGACAACTGGTTCGACGGCGTCTGCGGTGGCCGCCTCTGGCGCTCCGGCCGCCCCGTCCGGCTCCCCGCCGGCCTCCTCCCGGTGACCGGCGAACACCGCGCCGCCCGCGACGGAGGCCGCGTTGCCTGACGAGCATCCGATGTCCGGCCACCGCGCTGCCGCCGGCCGTCGCCGGACCTCTGACCACCGCCGCGGCGCGGACGATCGCCTCAGCGCGGACGACCGATCCGGCGGGGGCGATCGCCCGACCACTCAGGCCGCCCTCTGGATCGGCATGCTCCTGAAGCAGTTCCCGGAGCTGGCCACCGAACTCGCCCCCGGCCGGGCCGCCCCGGGCCGCCGCACCCCGCCCCCGCCGCCCGCGGAGCTCGCCGAACGGCTCCACGAGGAGCGCGAGGAGGCCCTGCGCCTCCAGCAGCGGCACGGCCTTGTCGCCCCCGGGTACAGTGCAGCACCCCTGCGCCTGCACATCTCCGACACCATCCGCGACATCAGCGACGGGGTCGTCGAGCTGGAGGAGGCCGTCCGGGACCGGCTCGGCCTGCCGCGCGCCCGCCGGGCCCCGGTGCCGGAGCGGCTGCGCCGGATTGCCGCGGTGCTCGACGGCGTGGCCGCCGACCCCGTCCTGGCGGGCCACGTACGTGACGAGACACGGCGGATGGCCCGCCGCTGCGCCCGCGCGCTGGGAGACACCGAGGTCGTCGTACGGGTGTCGGGTCGCTGCCCCTGGTGCGACTCGGTCTCGCTGCGGGCCTTCCCCGACCGCGGCGCGGTGCTGTGCGTCAACCCCGCCTGCCGCTGCGCGGACCCGCTGTGCGGCTGCCACGACGACCCGGCCTACCGGCACACCTGGGACGAGCGGGAGTGGGAGCGCACGGCCGGCGAGCGCATGACCGCCGAGCACACGGCCACCGACCGGAAGGACGCCCGATGAGCGGTTGCCCGACGAGCGAGGGGCCGCACCCGGTCCCGCCCACCCTGATCCCCGGTCCTCTCGCGGCTCAGGAGGCCGGGGTGGCGCCCGCGACGATCCGCAAGTGGGTCCAGCTCGGTCACCTGAAAGCGGCGGGCAAGGCGGGCCGGGCCCAGCTCTTCCGCCTGGAGGACGTCTTCGCGGCCGAACGGGCCGCCCGGGGCACGGCCCGTCGCGGTCGCCGCACGGGCCGTGCCCCCGACGCCCCGGACGCCCTCTACGGAATCCCCAGCTCGAAGATCACATAGTGGGCGTACCAGCCCGACGCCACCGCCGCTGTCGTGAAGAAGACCGCCAGCCCCGGCCACCTCAGCCGGCTCATGGCAGCCGCCGGGGCGAGCAGCAGCGGGAAGACCGGCAGCAGATAGCGGGAGGTGTTGCCGAACATCTGCTGAGTGCCCAGCACGGTCAGGATGCTCGCCAGCGTGTACGCCACCAGCACCGACGGCGGCCTTTTGCGCAGCATCAGCGCGACCAGGAACGGCAGCGCGATCACCAGCTGCACGGCCAGCAGGTCGGGAGTGGAGAAGGCGAAGAGATAGCCGTTGCGCCCGACCGCGACGTTGCGCAGTACGTCCAGCGTGTACACGCCCCAGTCGAAGTGGTGCGCCCAGCCCCCGCGCTCCAGCGTGAAGTACGCGGTCAGGCTCCCCATACTCAACCCGACCCACACGAGGTAGGTGAGCAGACCGAGCGGCGCCGCGATCATCGCGTACACCGGCCCGGCGACCCCGTGTTCGCGGCGGCTGTCCCGGCGCGCCACCGTGACCAGGGCGGCCAGGCCCACCGCGCCGATCAGCGCCGCCGAGGTCGGCCGCTCCAGGCCCGCGGCGAAGGCGAGCAGGCCGGCCGCCACCCAGCGGCGCCGGATCACGCAGTAGCAGGTCCAGGCCGCGAGCGCGACGTACAGCGACTCCGAGTACACCGCCCACTCGACGCCCGCCCCGGGCGCGACGGCCCACAGCCCGGCCGCGATGGTGCCCGCGCGGGCACCGGCCAGCGCGGAGATCACCGCGTAGATGCCGGCGGCAGCCACGAAGGAGGCCACGACGGACACCAGGATCCCGGCGCCGGACAGGCCGAGGCCGGTCACCTCGGACACACCCCTGATCAGGCCCGGGTAGAGGGGGAAGAAGGCGACCGAGTTCTGTTCGACCGTGAACACCCCGCCGTGGGCCAGCGGCTTCAGCGGTCCCGGGTGGTACCCGTTGCCGGCGACCTGGAGGTACCACCAGCCGTCCCAGGTCGACAGGATGTCCCACCAGTGGGCGCCGCCGCCGAACCGCGGGTCCTTGTGCCGGTAGTCGCCCGCGTACTCCAGGAGGCACGCGAAGACGCCGAGGCCGACGAGCTTCGTCACGCCGTACAGGACGAGCGCGGGCAGGTACGGCCGCGCCCCGGGCGGCAGCGAGAGACGGCGGCTGGGGCCCTGCCTCCCGGACCGCTCGTCAGCGGGTACGGAGGCGGGGCCCGTCGCCGTGTCTCTGGAAGCCGTGCTCATCGTGTGGTCCCCCCTCGGCCGGCCGCCGAGGCCGCGGGGGACGGGGATGCCCCCTCCTACCAGGACGCCCGGTCGGTCGTGTGTGCGCCAGACATAAGATCGCACACAGGGTGTGAGCGCGGCCGAAGAACGGCCCGGGGACGCCCGAAGGGCCGCCGGTGTGCGGCGAGGGGGACGGGCCGGTGGCCGAGCAAGAGCGTGAGACAGGCAAGGCGCACGGGGCGCGCGAGACGCACGGGACACCCGTGGAGAAGACGTACACGGGCGACGGGGCGGCCGAGCTGTCCGTCGTCATACCGATGTACAACGAGGAGGAGGCCCTGCCCGCCCTCGTCGGCCGGCTCCGCCCGGTGCTGGACGGCCTCGGGGTGCCGTACGAGCTCGTCGCCGTCGACGACGGCAGCGCCGACCGCACCGCGGAACTGCTCGCCGCGTTCCGGCTCGGCTGGCCGGAACTACGGGTCATCGGGCTGCGCCGCAACTCCGGCCACCAGGCCGCGCTGACGGCGGGCCTCGACCGGGCGGTGGGCGCGTACGTCGTCAGCCTCGACGCGGACCTGCAGGACCCGCCGGAGAAGATCCCCGAGATGCTCGCCCTGGCCCGCGGTGAAGGGCTCGACATCGTGTACGGCATCCGCGCGGACCGTGCCTCCGACAGCGAGTTCAAGCGGTGGACGGCGGGGCTCTACTACCGGCTCGTGCGACGGCTCGCGGGGCCGTCCGTCCCCGCCCAGGCCGGCGACTTCAGGCTGCTCAGCCGGGCCGTCGTCGACGCGCTGAAAGAGCTGCCCGACCAGCAGCGCGTCTACCGGCTGCTCGTGCCCTGGCTGGGGTTCCCCAGCGGGCAAGTCACCTACGAGCGCGCTCCGCGGACCGCCGGGAGCAGCGAGTACCCGCTGGGCCGGATGATCCGGCTCGCCGTCGACAGCATCACCGGCTTCTCGGCGGCCCCACTGCGGCTGGCGACCTGGCTCGGGGGCATCGCCTTCGTCGTGTGCATCGGGTTGATGGGGTACACGCTCACCGCGCACGCCCTCGAACGCACGGTACCCGGGTGGACCTCCCTGTTCATCGGGGTGCTGTTCATCGGTGCGGTGCAGCTGATCTGCGTCGGGATGCTCGGGGAGTACGTGGCCCGCATCTATACCGTCGTACAGAACCGGCCCTCGTACTTCGTGAGACACGACACGGCACACGGCGACACGCACGGCGACACGCACGGTACGGCGCGGGATCGCGCAGACCCCTCCCGAGTCGCGCCGCGCCACTCGCCGTGGTAATGGGGCACACCAGCCGCCCGGTCTCCCTGCTTTCGTTTTGACCGAAGTCAGCGGGCTGGGTACGCTCAGACCTTGTGCCTGGGGTGTGCCCTGGCTGCTGTGCGTGCCTTGAAACCGTACGGCGAGCTACGACCGGCCACCGTAATTCGCGCCCTTCCCGCTTTCCGGCGGGAGTCTGGCGGATTCGACACACCCGACCGCGTGGGTCGGAGGCGTTCCAGGTTAGCTTTACCTATTCGGCACACAGAAACCGGAGAAGTAGTGCCTACGATCCAGCAGCTGGTCCGTAAGGGCCGGCAGGACAAGGTCGAGAAGAACAAGACGCCCGCACTCGAGGGTTCCCCTCAGCGTCGCGGCGTCTGCACGCGTGTGTTCACGACCACCCCGAAGAAGCCGAACTCGGCCCTGCGTAAGGTCGCGCGTGTGCGTCTGACCAGCGGGATCGAGGTCACCGCTTACATTCCGGGTGAGGGCCACAACCTGCAGGAGCACTCCATCGTGCTCGTGCGCGGCGGCCGTGTGAAGGACCTGCCGGGTGTTCGCTACAAGATCATTCGCGGCTCCCTCGACACCCAGGGTGTCAAGAACCGCAAGCAGGCCCGCAGCCGCTACGGCGCCAAGAAGGAGAAGTAAGAATGCCTCGTAAGGGCCCCGCCCCGAAGCGCCCGGTCATCATCGACCCGGTGTACGGCTCTCCTCTGGTGACCTCCCTCATCAACAAGGTGCTGCTGAACGGCAAGCGCTCCACCGCCGAGCGCATCGTCTACGGCGCCATGGAGGGTCTGCGTGAGAAGACGGGCAACGACCCGATCATCACGCTGAAGCGCGCGCTTGAGAACATCAAGCCCACCCTCGAGGTCAAGTCCCGCCGTGTCGGTGGTGCGACGTACCAGGTTCCGATCGAGGTCAAGCCCGGTCGTGCCAACACGCTCGCGCTGCGCTGGCTCGTCGGTTACTCCCGCGCCCGTCGCGAGAAGACCATGACCGAGCGCCTGCTCAACGAGCTTCTCGACGCGTCCAACGGCCTCGGCGCCGCTGTGAAGAAGCGCGAGGACACCCACAAGATGGCCGAGTCCAACAAGGCCTTCGCGCACTACCGCTGGTAGTCGCTACCCACATCGAGACCGAGAGAAGACTGAAGCCTTATGGCTACCACTTCACTTGACCTGGCCAAGGTCCGCAACATCGGGATCATGGCCCACATCGACGCGGGCAAGACGACCACCACCGAGCGGATCCTGTTCTACACCGGTGTGTCCTACAAGATCGGTGAGGTCCACGACGGCGCTGCCACCATGGACTGGATGGAGCAGGAGCAGGAGCGTGGCATCACGATCACCTCTGCTGCCACCACCTGTCACTGGCCGCTGGAAGACGTCGACCACACCATCAACATCATCGACACCCCGGGCCACGTCGACTTCACCGTCGAGGTGGAGCGCTCCCTGCGCGTGCTCGACGGTGCCGTGACGGTGTTCGACGGCGTCGCCGGCGTTGAGCCCCAGTCCGAGACGGTGTGGCGTCAGGCGGACCGCTACGGCGTTCCGCGTATCTGCTTCGTCAACAAGCTCGACCGTACCGGTGCCGAGTTCCACCGCTGTGTCGACATGATCGTCGACCGCCTGGGCGCTCAGCCGCTGGTCATGCAGCTGCCGATCGGCGCCGAGGCGGACTTCAAGGGCGTCGTCGACCTGGTGACGATGAAGGCCTTCGTGTGGTCCGCCGAGGCCACCAAGGGCGAGATGTACGACGTCGTCGACATCCCGGACACGCACACCGAGGCTGCCGAGGAGTACCGCGGCAAGCTGCTCGAGGCCGTGGCCGAGAACGACGAAGAGATCATGGAGCTGTACCTGGAGGGCGAGGAGCCTTCCGTGGAGCAGCTGTACGCCGCGATCCGTCGTATCACCATCGCGTCCGGCAAGAGCGAGGGCACCACGGTCACCCCGGTGTTCTGCGGCACCGCGTTCAAGAACAAGGGTGTCCAGCCCCTGCTCGACGCGGTCGTGCGCTACCTCCCCTCGCCGGTCGACATCGAGGCCATCGAGGGCCACGACGTCAAGGACCCCGAGGTCGTCGTCAAGCGCAAGCCGTCCGACGACGAGCCGCTGTCCGCGCTGGCGTTCAAGATCATGAGCGACCCGCACCTCGGCAAGCTCACCTTCGTCCGGGTTTACTCGGGCCGCCTGGAGTCCGGCTCTTCGGTGCTGAACTCCGTCAAGGGCAAGAAGGAGCGCATCGGCAAGATCTACCGCATGCACGCCAACAAGCGTGAGGAGATCGAGTCGGTGGGCGCCGGTGACATCGTCGCCGTCATGGGCCTGAAGCAGACCACCACCGGTGAGACGCTGTCCGACGACAAGAACCCGGTCATCCTGGAGTCCATGGACTTCCCGGCGCCGGTCATCCAGGTCGCCATCGAGCCCAAGTCGAAGGGCGACCAGGAGAAGCTCGGCGTCGCGATCCAGCGCCTGGCCGAGGAGGACCCGTCCTTCCAGGTCCACTCGGACGAGGAGACCGGCCAGACCATCATCGGTGGTATGGGCGAGCTGCACCTCGAGGTGCTGGTCGACCGTATGCGCCGTGAGTTCAGGGTCGAGGCCAACGTCGGCAAGCCGCAGGTGGCGTACCGCGAGACGATCCGCAAGGCCGTCGAGCGCGTCGACTACACCCACAAGAAGCAGACCGGTGGTACCGGTCAGTTCGCGAAGGTGCAGATCGGCATCGAGCCGCTCGAGGGTGGCGACACCTCGTACGAGTTCGTGAACAAGGTCACCGGTGGCCGTATCCCGAAGGAGTACATCCCTTCGGTCGACGCCGGTGCGCAGGAGGCCATGCAGTTCGGCATCCTGGCCGGCTACGAGATGACCGGTGTCCGTGTCATCCTCCACGACGGTGCCTACCACGAGGTCGACTCCTCCGAGCTCGCCTTCAAGATCGCCGGTTCGCAGGCCTTCAAGGAGGCCGCGCGCAAGGCTTCGCCCGTGCTCCTGGAGCCGATGATGGCCGTTGAGGTCACCACGCCCGAGGACTACATGGGTGAGGTCATCGGCGACATCAACTCCCGCCGTGGCCAGATCCAGGCCATGGAGGAGCGGGCTGGTGCCCGCGTCGTGAAGGGCCTCGTGCCCCTGTCGGAGATGTTCGGCTACGTCGGCGACCTCCGCAGCAAGACGTCGGGTCGCGCAAGCTACTCGATGCAGTTCGACTCCTACGCCGAGGTTCCGCGGAACGTCGCCGAGGAGATCATCGCGAAGGCCAAGGGCGAGTAACGCACCGCGTTCACACGCTTTAGGCTTGACTCCGGAGCCTCAAGGGGCATTCAGCCGAATACCAGGATGAATGCCCCGGGTTCCGGGCTATCCAGCAAAGATCACCTGGCGCCGATGAAGTAAGGCGTACAGAACCACTCCACAGGAGGACCCCAGTGGCGAAGGCGAAGTTCGAGCGGACTAAGCCGCACGTCAACATCGGCACCATCGGTCACATCGACCACGGTAAGACGACCCTCACGGCCGCCATTACCAAGGTGCTGCACGACGCGTACCCGGAGCTGAACGAGGCCACCCCGTTCGACAACATCGACAAGGCGCCCGAGGAGCGCCAGCGCGGTATCACCATCTCCATCGCGCACGTCGAGTACCAGACCGAGGCGCGTCACTACGCCCACGTCGACTGCCCGGGTCACGCGGACTACATCAAGAACATGATCACCGGTGCCGCGCAGATGGACGGCGCGATCCTGGTGGTCGCCGCCACCGACGGCCCGATGCCGCAGACCAAGGAGCACGTGCTCCTGGCCCGCCAGGTCGGCGTTCCGTACATCGTCGTCGCCCTGAACAAGGCCGACATGGTGGACGACGAGGAGATCATGGAGCTCGTCGAGCTCGAGGTCCGTGAGCTTCTCTCGGAGTACGAGTTCCCGGGCGACGACCTGCCGGTCGTCCGTGTCTCCGCGCTGAAGGCCCTCGAGGGCGACGCGCAGTGGACCCAGTCCGTCCTGGACCTCATGACCGCCGTCGACACCGCGATTCCGGAGCCGGAGCGCGACGTCGACAAGCCGTTCCTGATGCCGATCGAGGACGTCTTCACGATCACCGGTCGCGGTACGGTCGTCACCGGCCGTATCGAGCGTGGTGTCCTGAAGGTCAACGAGACCGTCGACATCATCGGCATCAAGACCGAGAAGACCACCACCACGGTCACCGGTATCGAGATGTTCCGCAAGCTGCTCGACGAGGGCCAGGCCGGTGAGAACGTCGGTCTGCTGCTCCGCGGCATCAAGCGCGAGGACGTCGAGCGCGGCCAGGTCATCATCAAGCCGGGTTCGGTCACCCCGCACACCGAGTTCGAGGCCCAGGCCTACATCCTGTCCAAGGACGAGGGTGGCCGCCACACGCCGTTCTTCAACAACTACCGTCCGCAGTTCTACTTCCGTACGACGGACGTGACGGGCGTTGTGACCCTCCCCGAGGGCACCGAGATGGTCATGCCGGGTGACAACACCGAGATGACCGTCCAGCTGATCCAGCCGGTCGCCATGGAGGAGGGCCTGAAGTTCGCCATCCGTGAGGGTGGTCGCACGGTGGGCGCCGGCCAGGTCACCAAGATCGTCAAGTAAGTTCCGCTTGCTTGAAGGTCACTGACCGACCTTTGGAGAGGCCCGTACGACTTCGGTCGTACGGGCCTCTTCGTCGTACTCTCTGCGTGTCACCGCTCCCGTACGACCGTACGATCGTCCGAAGAAAGTGAGCCCGTGAGCACCGTCCCGTCCGCCGAAGGCCCCGACGAGTCCCCGTCCGACGAGCAGTGGGAGGCGTTCCTGCGGGACGCCGTGGAAGGCGGTGGTGCCGGCGCTCCGAAGGAACCGTCGGCACGGGCGCGGGCATGGAGGGCGGCCGCCCGGACACGACGCCCGCGCCGGCCGCGGCGCCCCAGGTCGGCGACCGCCTGGCTGGCGAGTGCCGCGCCCTGGACGGCCGTCGCGGTCGTGGCCGTCTTCGGCGCCTTCCAGATGGGCCTGATCCCGCGGTCCTCGTCGACCTCACCGGCCTCCGGGCCCACCGCCGGCCCCGCCAAGGCCGTGTCCCTGCCCGGTGGCGGCTTCTCCGACGGAGACCGGTGCGGCACCAGGGACTACCACCACTTCCCGCTCCCGCCCGGCGCCGAGTCGCCGGAGCCCTCCGCCACCGACTCCGGCCCTCGAATGGTGCTCGGTTCCCACGGCTACGAGAAGCTGTCGTCCCGCGACCCGGGCCACCTCACCGTCGGCCTGCGCTTCGACCCCGGCCGGAAGAAGCTCCTGGAACTGTCGCGCACCCTGGGCGGCCAGGGTGTGGCGGTGGAGATAGAGGGCCCGCAGGGTCTGGTGGGCGGTGCCCACGGCCTGCCCGTCAGCTGGTCCTCCGACGTGAAGGACGGCGCTTTTGTCAAGGTGAGCGGTAGGACCGGCGGCGAGATCACCCTGCCGCCCCAGGCGCTGTGCCCCGGCTACGACGCCCGATCGGTGGCCGAGGCCCTCCGGCCGCCCACGGACTCCCACGACACCATCACCGGTCAGCCGCGCTACCGCCTGGTCGTCTCCCTCCGCGACCCGGCCGTCGGCACCCTGCGCACGGCCCTGGGCCTGCCGGCGCAGGACAGCCTGCTCAGCGCGAACAACCTGGTTCCGCAGGAGGGGTCCTGGACCGGTGGCCGGGGCTCTGTCACCGTGAAGGACGTGTAGTGGACGACCTGGAGACCACCCCGGGTCCCACACCCGTCGCCGACTGTGATCGACGAGGATCCTGGCACAGGGCACTGACATCGATGCTGATACTCGGGTTCCGGCGGTCGTGACCCGGGCACTGAGTGACGCCCTGCTGGGCTGTCTTCGCGTTGTTCTGTCCATCGCCCCACCGGTTCAGTGGTCACCAGGGGGCGCGTGGGGAGCCGGGCAGGGCCCGGAGCAGGGTCAACTCGCGCAGCAGGGGCGGCGGATCGAGGCGTGCGAGCGAGCCGGCCAGGCCGTCGAGGAAGACGACGCGCCCCTGGTTGTTGTGCACGTAGATCAGGTTCCCGCTGATCTCGTGGCCTCGGAGCCGGCGGCGCACCCACACGACCTCCCGGGTGCCGGGCCCCGGCTCCGCGACCGCCCCGACCACGTCGTCCCAGTCGGTCACGTCGACCGGCTCGAACTCCGGGAAGTAGCGCCGCCCGAGCCGCTCCCACCAGCCGGGGGCCTCGTGGAAGGCGCGCCAGGGCAGGGCCGAGACCGGTGTGCCGTCGATCCCGCAGTGCACGGCCACGAGACAGCCCCGCGCGTGCAGGTGCTGTCCCCTGATCCGCTGGGCGGTCACGGCCGGCGGTATCGGCCCCAGATCGGCGAGGGGGTCGCTGGGAGAGGGGTGGAACGGGGTGCCGCCGTCCTTCGGCACCACGACCGAGGCCGCGAGCATGGGCGTGTCGGAGAAGCCGGGCTGGGGGACCGTCCAGCACGGCATCAGCCAGGCGGTGGCCGTCTCGTACACGGGCGTCCGGCTCGGCCCGGCCAGTTCCACCAGACCGCCGTAGGTGCTCCGCAGCCACGCCTCGGCGCGCTCGCGCGTCTCGTCGGGCTCCGGTACGCCCCACGTTCCCGCGGCCCGCTGCGCCAGGTACTGCTCGGCCGGCAGGTACGTGGGCGACCAGTGGGCCCCGGTACCGTCGTGCGGCACGACGACGAGGGCGCTGAACGGGGCCTGCGCCCGATCCCCGGTTTCCAGGTGCTCCCGGAAGTCGAAACAGACCGTCCAGGCGTACGGGTACCACGTGGCCGTCTCCGGCCGCATGACGACGGACTCGGCGCGCTCCGGGTACATCTTCGTCCGCAGCCACCGTTCGGCCGCCGCCACGGCTTCCTCTCGGGTCCCCATCAGGCCCCCTCCTCTACGATGCGGCGTCATGTCCATACCCAATACCTGGGGCACACCGTACGGCGGCCACGCCGCCCCGCCCCCCGCGAAGGATCTACGGCCCCGGCGTATCTGGTACGTCGTGGCGGCACTGCTCGGCGTCGTCCTGGCCGGCGCCGGCATCACCTTCATCGCGCTGACGGTCAAGAACACGGTGCACGCGGTCGACAGGGCGCACACGTTCTCCAGCGGCGAGCAGCGCACGTTCGACTTCACCCAGGGCAGGACCCGCGCGATCTACGTCTCCCAGTCCGTACCGGGCCACGTCGACTGCCGCGTCCCGCGGGCGCTCGCCGACTCCCTGACCCGGCCGCCCGGCACCTTCCGCGTCACCCTCGGCACCCGCTCCTGGGAACGTGTCTTCGAGTTCACCCCGAAGACCACCGGCGACTACCCCGTCAGCTGCACCTCGGACATCCCGGCAGCCGACTTCGCCCTCGGCGACAAGCCGCAGGTGCGGAACATGGCCGTCGGCATCCTCGCGGCCGTCGGCTGCTTCCTCACGGCGGCGGTCGCGGTCCCGGGCATCTGCGTCATCACGGCGGTCCGCCGCGGCCGATGCCGCCGCCGGCTCATGGCCCCGCCGACGCCACCGGCGTGGGGACCGCCGCCGATGGGGCCACCGCCGATGGGCCCGCGGGCCTGAGCGCGCGGGCGAGTCAGTCACCCATCGGGACGGTGATCTCGGCCCACACGGTCTTGCGCGGTACGACGTCCGACGACACGCCCCACCGGTCGGCCAGCGTTTCCACGATGACCAGTCCGCGCCCCGACTCCGCCTCCGTGCCGGGATGTTGAGCCTTGGGCAGGCGTTCACGGCAGGTGTCGGTCACCTCGATGCGGAGCGTGCTGCCGACGACGTTCAGCGTGAGCTGGAAGTTCCGGCCCGGCACTCGGCCATGGGTCGCGGCGTTCGCCGCCAGTTCGGCGATCACGTGCGTGGCCGCGTCCGAGAGGATTCCCCAGCTGCGCAGCTGCTCCGTGGCGAGCAGCCGGGCGAGCCGGGCGCCGCGGGGGGTGGGGGACAGGAGCAGCATGAAGTCGCGGGTGGTGGCGACGGTTTCTTGGTTCACATCACTCAGCGTGGCGGGAGGTGGTTCGCTGAGTAAGCGACAGTGTCCGTACGTACGGTGACCGTCTCGGCTTTGTCTCGGCTGTCTCGGCTGTCTCGGGCGTTGTTCACGAGTACGAGCGAGCGCGCGCCGGAGGAGGAGCTGTGAGCGAAGGTGTGGACGAGACGGGTTGGGACGTCGAGCCGGGCGACGAGATCGAGTCGATCGTGCAGGCGGTGGGGCGCTTGCTCAAAGTCTGCCGGGAAGCAGCCGGGATGACCGTACCCGAGCTGGCCGTGGCCATGGGGTACGGCGAGGACATGATCCGCAAGATCGAGCGGGGAGCACGCATCCCTCGGCCGGAGTTCCTCGACAAGGTAGACACGCTCCTGAAGGCGCAGGGGCATCTTCGGGCCTTCATGGAGGACATGAAGAGGGCTCGGTACCCGAAGAAGGTCCGGGAGCTGGCGGAGTTGGAGGGGCGGGCGGTGGAGATGTCCCTGTACAGCAACCACAACATCCACGGCCTGTTGCAGACAGAGGAGTACGCGCGAGCGCTCCTGCGCACTTGGCGTCCCGCCTACTCGCCCGACCAGCTGGAGCGCATGGTGGCGGCACGAATGGCCCGGAAGTCCGTCTTCGAGCGGGCACCTTCGCCGGAGTTCAGCTTCGTCCAGGAGGAGGTGACGCTGCGCCGCCCGATCGGGGACACAATGGTGCTGCGCCGACAGCTCGAACACATGCTGGAGGTAGCCAAGTTGCCGTTCGTGGAGCTTCAGGTCATGCCGACCGACCGGGCGAATCACCCCGGGACGGGCGGTCGGATTCAGGTGATCAAGTTTGCCGATGGTACGGGAATGGGGCGTACCGACGGTGACTTCTCGGGCCGCCCGGTCTCAAGCCCCAGGCAACTCCGGTTCCTCGACCTGCGCTATGGCATCATCCGGGCTCAGGCGCTCACGCCAGAGGAGTCTCTGGCCTTCATCGAGCAAGCGCTGGGAGAACTATGAGCACCCCGGAACTCCATTGGTTCAAGAGCAGTTACAGCGACAGCAGTAACGGCAACGACTGCGTCGAGTTTGCCCCCACCCTCACCACCATCCACATCCGCGACTCCAAGAACACCGAGGGCCCCTGCCTCACTGTCGCCCCCACGACGTGGACCGCCTTCATCGGGTACGCCGCGGAGGCCTGACGGACGGCCGCCGACTTCACCATCCTGTGAGCTTGTTGTTAGCGTGACGGCTGGCATACAAGATCATTGAACGGGGGGTTGGACGTGTCGGGAAGCAGTGGGCCGGACCTCGCGCACTCAGCCGCTGACAAGCAGAGCGCCGCGAACGCCCTGAGCACGGACATCGGGCCGCACACGACCGACGCGGGGCGCTGGGCGGACGACGAGACCGGCGCCGTGGTCAAGGCGTTCGACGCGAAGGACGGGCACGGCTGGCTCACGTCCGGTGCCGTGAGCAAGGCGCACAAGACCTGGGGCGAACAGGTCCAGAACCTGGTGAGCAGGCTGGGGAACGACGAGTCGGCCATCCGGGACAGCAGCACTCTGCTGACTGGCAGGGACGTCGGAGCGGGTGCCGGTGTGCGCAGGGTGTCGATCTTCGACGCGTACTCACCGCCAGCTGATCACTGACCGACTTCACGGGGGAGCCATGCCGACGTACCACGAGATCCTGACGACCGACCTGTCCACGCTCACCACGGCCGCCGAACGCTGGGACGGCATGGCGAAGGAGATGGGCAAGCAGGAGACCGCGTACCGGAAAGGCGTCCACGGCGTCACTCTGCGTCCGACCTGGGCGGGGGCACCAGCAGGCCGCCAACGCGCGCTTCGGCGTGAGGCTCACGGAGTACCAGAGCGCCCAGGCCGAGGCCAAGGCGATCGCCTCACTCCTGCGTGACGCGCACACGCAGTTCGTGGACCTGCGCAAGAAGGTGGAGTCGGCCCGGGACGACGCGGTCGCCAAGGGCATGAAGGTGTCGGACCAGGGCGTGGTCTCCTTCGACACCGAGAAGCTGAGCCAGGGTGCGCGGATGGCCTACGTGCACGACCCCTCCTACCAGGACAGCATCCGCAAGGACGTCGCTTCCTGGCAGGCCCGCATAGACCGGTGCGTGAAGGACGTGGACGACGCCGACAAGGGCGTCGAGGTCGCCTTCGCCGCCGTCGTGAAGGGCCCCGACATGGGCGACAGCACGGTTCCCGGCTTCAACGGCAAGGCCCAGGGCGACATCGAGAAGTACGAGGCCCAGGAAGCGGACGACATCGCCCGGCGGGTCGCCAAGGGCGAGAAGGTCTCCGCCGCCGACCTCGCCGAACTGCGGCGCGCTTTCCGGGACAACAAGGGCGACAAGGCGTTCGACCAGACGTTCCTGAACGGACTGGGGCCGGACGGCACGCTCAAGTTCACGAACAGGCTCGATGACCTGGCGTACTTCGACGACACCAAGAACAAGAGCACGTACCTCGAGATCAACGGCGGCCTCGCGGACTCCCTGGCGGTCGCCACAGGGGTGCCGGATTTCAAGGACTCCGACGGCAGACATCTGCGCTTCGGGAGCGACGCGTACAACCAGGCGTTCCAGGCATGGACGAAGACCGACGACGCCCGGTTCTACAACAAGTGGCGCGCGGGACTTCGTCAGCACGGCGGGGACGAATACGACCTCGAAGCGGTCGGGAACAAGATTGCCGTCGGGTACGGGCACGGTCAGAAGGCCCGCGGCTACCAGAGCCTCGCCACGCTCATGCAGCAGGGACACGGCTACTCGCCCCAGTTCGTCGCCGACGTGACCGACGACATGATCGCCATGGAGAAGAAGAACCCGGATGTCTGGGACCTCTACGGCAAGTTCGGCGAGAAGGACGGTGACGGCTGGTTCGCGAACGATCCCGTCGACGGTGCGCTCGAAGTCATGTCACGCGATCCGGAAGGCGCGGCCGGCTACCTCGACCCCGGCACGTCCGCCGGAAAGGAGCGCTCCGACTACCTCCTCGGCCACGGGCACGGCAGCCGGGACTGGAACGTCGTCAACACGACGAACGAGGGTGCCAAGACCGACTATGTCGGCCCCGATGCGCTGGACCCTGACGATCGCAAGGGGCTGGGCGACGCCCTGGCCGCGGCAGCCACGGGCGTCGACCCGAACGGTCCCCGTCCAGGGGCGCCGACGAAGCACACGGACGCCAACAACCGGGTGTTCGTGCATGCGTTGGACGTCCTGTCCGGCCAGGGCGATGACATGCCGGCCTCCCTGCGCGACGACATGGCGAAGATCATGACCAACCACGGTCATGAGACGTATGTGGCGATGAGTGACCTGACCGGTGCTCGGCGCCCCGAAGTCGGCCCGGACCTGGACCGTGGCCAGGTGCTGGAGATGACGAAGCAGATATCCCGAAGTGAGGGGTCCTACAACATGCTGCACACAGGGATGAACTACGCCATCATGGACGATATTCATGACCCTTCGCGTCCTCCGGCAGACACCCTCCACTCGGCTGGCGCTGCGGTCGGTTTCATGGAGCGAGGCCGGTATCTGGCACTTAAGGACGAGCAGCACGACTACACGTGGGACAAGGCATGGAGCTACCACCTCTCCGGTGGGATGCTGAACTTCGTCCCCGTCTACGGCGACGCCGTGCAGCGCGGAGCCGACGTGATCACCAGTGCCTGGATCATGGACGAACAGAAGCATCAGGCGGACAAGCTGACGAGCGACAGCAAGGTGACCTTCGTCCATCGCCAGGAGCAGCTCAACACCATTGCCAAGCAATGGGCCGCGGCCAACCCCCACTGGCACAACGACGACTACTCGCACAGCCAGGGCATGTACGAGCAGATCAACATTGCGGCCAATACCGGCAATGCGCTGGCCAGCGGCATTGCGGGAGCTCAGTGATGACAACGAGACGCCTGGCGGCCGCCCTGCTGTGCACCGCCGTCATGGCAGTGACGGCGGGTTGCAGCACGCCCGCCACCGTTCCTGCGGACTTCTGCAAGGTCCCGGTGTCGAAGACGGCCCTGGCACCACTCATTCCGCACGACGGACCCGTGAGGCAGACGTACTACGCCACCGAGGGTCAGCCGGGTGCGGGCTGCGCCTTGAGTGCAGGCGGTCACCGGGTGCTGTTCGTCGCCTTCGCGACGTGGGACCATGACCCGGACCCGGGAGCCTGGAAGGGCTCGGCGGCACCGTACAAGTACGCCGCCGAGCGGCCCGTGTCCTTCCCGGGGCGTGCGGCGATCGGAAGCAATGGCGCCTCGGTTCGGGCCCTCTGCACCTCTCCAGACACATACATGACTTTCGGAATATATTTCTTCGGTGACCGCGTCGAGAACACTCCCAACGGCTACAAAAAGCTGCGGCCGTTCATCGACGATTTCGTGCCGAAGGAAACCAAGAAATTCGGCTGCACCCGTTGACCGCGCCTGAAACGCCCTCCCGCCGCCCGCGGCGGCGGCATCTCGTCGCCGTCGTCGTCTGCGCGGCGGCCGCCGGCCTCACAGCCTGGCTGCTTCCCGACTCCGGCCGGCAGACGGGTACATGCGAGGACCTGCTCGGTGACAAGCGCGTGCGCACGGCGCTGGGCGGCGGCTACCGGTCAGGGATGAGCTGTTCCGCACTGGGGTCGGCCGTCGTCAAGGCCACCGTGGATGCCGCCCCGCACCAGCACTCGCTCCAGCAGGCGCAGTCGATGAAGACCGTTCTGGTGGCCGTCGGCGAAAGCCTGGCCAGGACGGGCGGGCGCATCGACACCCCGCTCCGGACGCCCCTGGCCGACGCCCTCGCCGACTACACGCCGGACACCGCGTCGGTGCTGGGTATCGCCGACGCCGAATACGTCGTGCACGCTGTGCCGGCCAAGCCGGCCTGGAAGGACAAGGACGGGGTCCACATGGCGGTGACGCGCGGCACACTGCTCCGCGTCCTGCGGGGCGTCTCGCGGGACCCGGCCGCCTACGCCACGGTCCGGGCGGCCTCGACCCGGTACACAGCCGAGCAGCTCGCCGCGGTGCCGCGCGGCGCGACGGGATACGCACTGACCGTTGCGCCCGCTCGGGTCTCGCGGCTGCTCGGCTCCCTGGACGCCGTCGCCGACGGTGTCCGCCGTGACCTCGGCGACGCGCGGACGAAGGAATGGGAGCGAGACGTCTTCGCCCAGGAGACGAAGCGTGCGGCCACGCCGCCCTCGTACACGAAGGACCCGGTCGAGCACCTTGTCGGCACATGGTCGAGCACCCTGCGCGCGGGTGGTTTCCCGGGCGGCTCGGACGCACTCGAACAGCAGAGCGGCGAGATGGTGGATGAGTGGGCCAAAGCTCTGGGAGTCACCGCCGGAGTCCGGAGCACGTTGCGTGAAAACGCGCTGAACGATTCGTCCGGCGCACGTGGCGACGCGCTGCGCGATCTTTCCTGAAGGCTCCACCGGGCCGACACTGCCAGAAGGTATTCGATGTCTCACGAGCAAGAAGAAGGAAGTCGCCCTCCTCGCAGAGGCACGGCCCTGCGGGGCCGGCTGGGACTCGGCAGCCGTCGCGGTCTGATCAGCGCGCTCGCGCTGGCGGTCAGCGGTGTCCTCCTCGGCGCGGGCGTCGTCGCCTGGCAGAGCGGTACGTGGCCCTTCTCCGGATCTCCCTGCTGGGGTTCCATGCCCAGTCAGGATCTCGACGCGCTCTTCGGCGACGGGCACACCGACGCGTCGGAGATACGGCCGTCATGGACTCCGAACGGGGCCAAGGGCCAGGGGTCGCTGGACGGCCGTTGCCGCATCATGAGCGGGACCGGGCCGTACGGCCGTCAGGTCGACATACACGTCCACCGGCTCGCCGGCGATGTACGGACGGACAACGTCCCCTGGTCCGACGAGTTCCTGTCCGCGGCGCTGACCCCGCTCGGCGGCGGTGTACTGGGCATGGCCTCCGACACCCGGGCGTGGGCGGCGTTGCCCTCCACCTGCGTCGACCCCGTTACGTCCGGGGGCTACGCCGTCGTCGATGTCCGCATGGGCTACGACGGGTTCTGGAAGAACGACTCGCTGACCAGGAGGAACGCGCGTCAGAAGGCGCTCTCCCGTACCGTCGTCCATGTCGTGAACGGCACCATGGCGGCGCTCGGCTGTTCCGGGACGCTGCGGGAGCCCGGTTCGCCGGAGGCCATGCCGGTTCCCCGGCCGGTGCACGCCGGCGGCCCGGTGTGCGGGGTGCCGGGGGTCCGGCTGCCCGATGAGACGGGGTCCGATCCCCAGGCCAGGGTGTCCGTCGGGGACGAGCGCCCTGCGCGCACCTGCGACATCCTCACGGGCGTGGGCGACCACCCGCAGTACCGGCTCCAGACGGTCCAGGACCCGAATCTCGCCCAGGCCGTCGGTGCCGGTGTCCACACAGGTCCCGGCATCACGAGGAAAGGCGGGCGAGAGGCGATCGGGACCTATTCGCCGGCCATCGCCGACGTGTCCACCAAGTGCCGCGGCCGTACCGTCCTCTTCCTCGCCCAGCAGACCTACGGTCTCTACGGCTACACCTTCATCCGCCGCGCCTTCCCCGCCTACGTCACGGCGGAGGCGAAGCGGCTGGACTGCGGCCCGCTGGAAATCCGGATCCCGGACTGACCCCCTCCCGGTTCCCCTTGGACCGCCCTCGTCGCGTACGCACGCCGAGAACCGGCCATGCCTACCCGACTCGGCCCGGACGCGCATGAGTTCAGGTACTCAGCCGCCATGGTTCCTGCAACGGAACTGGCGGCAGTGACGTCCTGTTAACTTAAGAGATTCATATGGGATTCATACCTCGCACGCGGGCACGCCGTTGGTGAGACGGCCGGAAAGCGGGCGACGGGGCACGGGGGAGGACGACGGGCATGTCCTGGGACGAATGGGAACAGCTGAAGGCCGATGCGGCCGCGCGTTCCGGTTCCACTCGAATGCGGTTGAACCACCTGCCGGACGCCGGCGGCGGCGGCGGTTCGTCCGACGGCGGCCCGGACCCCCTGAAGTCGGACCGGAAGGTCTGGTCGACCGCCGGCGGCGACGTCGCGGGCCTGCGGACCGACGTGAGCACGGCACTGGGGAAGCTGGACCACGGGCAGTCCGGGCTGGGGGACGGCGCCGGGTGCGAGTCGGCCGCGGCGCAGAAGGAACTCTTCGACTCCTGGAAGAAGTACGTCGGTGACGTGAGCGGCCGCTGCGGGAAGTTGGGCGGTCTGCTGGAGCGCGCGGGGCGCGATCTGTCGATGACCGACCAAGACGTCCGGGACGGGCTGAACAAGATCAAGACGGAGTACCAGGACACCGAGGCCGTCGGCGGCCAGGCGAAGGGCAAGTGAGCAGGTCATGGATCTTGCCGCGCTGAAGGCCATCAAGCCGTCCGAGTACCAGGAGGCCGCGGACGGCTACCGCGCCACGAGCGAGATGGCCGGCAAGGCCAGGGAAGCGATCGACAACCGGATCTCGGCGGGGATACGCAACCAGCTCTCCGGGGAGACCGCCAAGGCCGCCCTGCGCGAACTGAAGGAACTGTCCAAGGACTTCCACTACGCCGAGACCGAGTGCGCGCTGGCCGGCACCGCCCTCAACGGCTTCGCCTTCGACATGGCCGCGGCCAAGCGGAAGCTGGAGGCGGCGATGGAGGACGCGAAGGCAGCCGGCTGCACGGTCGGCGCCGACGGATCGGTGACGTTCCCGGCCGGGGGCAAGGAAGTCGACGGCAAGGTGCCGGAGGGCGGGACGGTGCAGGTGAGCACCAGCCCGACGGACCCGACGGCGGCCGCTCTGGAGCGGCAGGCCGCCAACATCCACCCCAATCCGAACTTCGGCAAGGCCATCGGCTTCGCCGACCGCATCGGTGACGCCCTGAAGGAAGCGACGGACGCGGACACCAAGTGGGCCCCGAAGCTGCGCGCTCTGAAGGCCGACGACGACCTGGTGGTCTCCGACAAGGACTGGACCGACGTCAAGTCGGACACGGACGGCGTGCGCGACGCGGGCAAGAGCTATCTCGACTCCCTGCCCCAGCCTCCCCGGCACGGCAGCCCGAAGGACAACGCCGCCTGGTGGAAAGGCCTGACCGACGAGCAGCGGTCGGACTACCTGGCCGTGCACCCCGACGCGGTCGGCGCGCTCGACGGGCTTCCCGCCACGGCGCGGGACCAGGCCAACCGAGTGGTGCTCGACGAGGCCCGGGCGAAGGCCCGACTGGACTACGACGACTGGCTGAAGAAGCATCCGGAGCCCAAGCGGTTCCAGCCCTACATCGACCCGTACACCGGGGCCATGCCGAAGGGTCTCAACGTCGAGAGCCAGGAGTGGAAGGACTGGGACGAGGCGCGGCGGAACGCCCGCAAGTCCCTCGACGGCATGAACGCGATCCAGACGCGCTTCGACGCGACGGGTGTGAACGGGCTGCCGGAGGCCTACCTCCTGGGATTCGGCACAGAAGGGGACGGTCGCGCGATCATCGCCAACGGCAACCCGGACACCGCGGACCACCAAGCGGTCTACGTGCCGGGTACGACGTCGGAGCTGGGGAACATCGGTGGAAACATCGACCGGATGACCAAGGTCTGGCACGCGGCCAACGACGAGGCCGACGGGAAATCCGTCTCCACGATCACCTGGCTCGGCTACGACGCGCCGGACAGCGTCTGGAAGGACGCGCCGTTCGAGCACTACGCGTACGACGGGGCACCGGCGTTCAACAAGTTCCTGGACGGGCTCGACACCTCCCACACCGGTGACACGGATCCGCACCGCACGGTCATCGCCCACTCGTACGGGACGACGCTCGTCGGCGCCGCGGCCCAGAAGGGGCATGTCAGTGCCGACGACCTCGTCTTCGCCGGCAGTCCCGGGGTCAAGGTCTCCGGCGCCGACGAGCTGGACGTGCCCAAGGGGCACGTGTGGAACGAGGAGGCCGACGGAGACGTGGTCCCCGACATCGGCCGATGGGGCCACGGCGGGGACGGCTTCATCATTCCCAGCGATCCGGATTTCGGCGCCAACCAGATGACCACGGACACCGAAGGACACAGCGGCTACTGGGACGAGACGTCTCATGGGCCCTCGCAGAGCCTGAAGAACCAGGCCCTGGTCGTCGTCGGGAAGGGCGATGATGTGGCACTGAAGCCGCCGCCCGATCCGTGGGCACATGTCAAGTAGCTGCGACGACGTAAGGCTCACCGACGTGAAGACCAGACTGGGCGCCTGTGTGCTCGCCCTGCCTCTTGTACTGACCACCATCACTGGATGCGGCATGACTGAGAAAGACTCCGACACGACTCCGTCCGCCGGCACGAGCACCTCGCGTGACGCCTCCGACGCGATGGAAAGGCTGTCCAGCGGCATCTACGACCTGATCGGCGTCAAGGGGAAGACGTCCGACAGCCGTCCGTTCGTCGCGGAATGCCCGGGCAAGGACACGAAGACCTACTTCCGGATCTTCCACTGGTGGAGCTTCTACCCGGCGTCGGCGAAGGACCTCGACGTGGCGATGGAACGGCTCAAGACCGAGCTGCCCAGGCACGGATGGAAGATCGTCACGTACGGGCCGGACACCAGCAAGAACAGGAACATCAACCTGACCGCCGACAACGACCAGCAGAAGGCCGGCGTCAACATCGTCCGGATGGCCAAGAACGACCCGCCGAAACTGAGCCTCCATGTCGTCTCCGGTTGCTACAAGGTCCCGGACGGCCAGGAGGTCGAACACTTCTGAGCGGCGGTCCAGGAACCCCGCGAGACGGGCGTCCGCGACCCCGAGAACACCGAAATGAGCACGATGCAGACGAAATCCGGGTTCCGACGTGTGCACGCCGGCTGGTACGCAGGGGCGTGCCTGCTGGTTCTGGCGCTGGTGGGAGCGGTGCTCTACGGCAGCGGTGCCTTCGGTTCCCGGGGCGGCGAGGAGTCGCTGGACCGGGCGTGCGGCGGCTCGCCGGCACAGGGCGGGTTGAGCGAGGCTCTGCATGCGTCGGACTTCAGGGCCGAGGAGGAGGGCGACGACGACTACCTGGCCGCCTGCCTGGTCCGCAACCAGGAGTCCGGGCCGCAGGGCAGTGACCTGGAGCTGAAGCTGCGCTGGAGCACCGCGAAGGCCCCGTCCGCCACGCTCACCTGGTACGACGCGGACTACGACGGAGTGCGGGAGCAGGCGGCACCCCTCGGCCACGGCTGGTCCGGTGTCCTCAGGTACGAGGGCGGCACCTACCAGGTCATGGCCGCGCTGGACTGCGTCAACCAGAAGGACAAGGCCTTGGTCGCCTACGGTGACCTGCTCGGCACGTCGAACAGCACGACCCTGACCGGTCTCGGCCGGGTGACCACCGAGACCGCCGAGAAGGCGGCCGAGAAGCACGGCTGCCAGGTGAAGGCGGGCGAGCGGCTCACCGGCCTGTCCCCCGCACGGCTGGGTGCGTCCGGAACGGCGAAGCCGCTGGCGCGGGCCCAGGGCTCCTGCGCCGCGCTGCGCGGAACGGACGCGGCGGCGGCAGACACGCCCGAGGCCATGGAGTACCCGGCGGACCCGAATGCCCCGCAGACCAACTGCTACCTGGTCACGAAGGCGAAGAAGCCCGGCTACGGCCTCTACGCCTATTACGGCGCCGCCGCCAAGGACTTCCTGACCAGCGAGGGCGACCAGTTGGAGAAGGGCTACGGCCCCGCCCACGGCGACCGCGACTACGCCTGGGCCACCGCGACCTGCCCGCAATCGGCGCAGCAGGCGGTGTTCGTGCTGTACCACCTGCACGACAGGGACACCGACACCTACCCGGTCCCGCACTACTCCGCCTCGTTCGCCCGCGACGCCCTGCGCGCCTTCGCCGACCACGAGGCGAAGCAGCGCGGCTGCACCGGCGTACGGATGGCCGCCAGGCCCTGAGACCGGTCGCGGCGGGCTCCGCCCCCGGTTTGACCTACGTCACTCCCGGGGTAATCTCTTCGGCCCGATTGGCGGAGCCCCCCGCCCGTATGGCAGACTGTCCGAGTTGCTCGGTCGAGTGTTGATGCTGCGCGCCTCCCGCCGGGAGGACCGGAAGCGAGTCCCACAGTACTCGTCGCCCTAACTGCCCTCGGGCAGCACTGGGGCGGACGTACGGGAATCTTCCGGGAAGTGTGGGCGCGACACCGGCCAGGCGCCCGGTGGGCCCGAGGTCCCCGGTCCGCGGTTTCCGGAAGGGCCGTGTGCATTCCCCGCAGGGATGTTCGAACAAGGGACATTCTTGTCAGCGGGAGCGCGACACGCCCGACCGCGTGGGTCGGAGAAAGCGGGTACCGGAAACCACCGGGTCCCAGAGCGTTAGAAGAGACAGGACTACTGAGTAGCCATGGCGGGACAGAAGATCCGCATCCGGCTCAAGGCCTACGACCACGAGGTCATCGACTCCTCGGCGAAGAAGATCGTCGAGACGGTGACCCGCACTGGTGCGTCGGTCGCGGGCCCGGTGCCGCTGCCCACTGAGAAGAACGTGTACTGCGTCATCAAGTCGCCGCACAAGTACAAGGACTCGCGCGAGCACTTCGAGATGCGCACGCACAAGCGCCTGATCGACATCCTCGACCCGACCCCCAAGACCGTTGACTCTCTGATGCGACTCGACCTCCCGGCCGGTGTCGACATCGAGATCAAGCTCTGAGGGCTGGTGATCTGAGAATGGCTAAGCAGATCAAGGGCATCCTGGGCGAGAAGCTCGGCATGACGCAGGTGTGGGACGAGAACAACCGTGTTGTTCCGGTCACCGTCGTCAAGGCCGGCCCCAACGTCGTCACCCAGGTCCGTACGAACGACGTCGACGGCTACGAGTCCGTCCAGATCGCGTTCGGCGAGATCGACCCGCGCAAGGTGAACAAGCCCCTCAAGGGCCACTTCGCCAAGGCCGACGTCACCCCCCGCCGCCACCTCGTCGAGATCCGCACCGCGGACGCCTCCGAGTACACGCTGGGCCAGGAGATCTCCGCTGAGGTCTTCGAGGCGGGCGTCAAGGTGGACGTGACCGGCAAGAGCAAGGGCAAGGGCTTCGCCGGTGTCATGAAGCGTCACAACTTCAAGGGCCTCGGCGCCGGACACGGCACCCAGCGCAAGCACCGCTCGCCCGGTTCCATCGGTGGCTGCGCCACCCCGGGCCGCGTGTTCAAGGGCCTCCGCATGGCGGGTCGCATGGGCAACGAGCGGGTCACCACCCAGAACCTGACCGTCCACGCCGTTGACGCGGAGAAGGGTCTGCTGCTCATCAAGGGCGCGGTTCCCGGTCCGAACGGCGGCCTCGTCCTGGTCCGCACCGCGGCCAAGGGGGCCTGAGGTAACCGATGAGCACTGTTGACATCCTTTCGCCGGCGGGCGAGAAGGCCGGTTCCGTCGAGCTCCCCGCGGAGATCTTCGACGCCAAGGTCAGCGTTCCGCTGATCCACCAGGTCGTCGTCGCGCAGCTGGCCGCGGCCCGTCAGGGCACGCACAAGACCAAGACGCGTGGCGAGGTCCGCGGTGGTGGCAAGAAGCCGTACCGCCAGAAGGGCACCGGTCGCGCCCGCCAGGGTTCGACCCGCGCGCCGCAGTTCGCCGGTGGTGGCGTCGTGCACGGTCCCGTGCCGCGTGACTACTCGCAGCGCACCCCGAAGAAGATGAAGGCCGCCGCCCTGCGCGGTGCCCTCACCGACCGGGCGCGTCACAACCGCATCCACGTCGTCGCCGGCGTGGTCGAGGGCCAGGTCTCCACCAAGGCCGCGAAGAGCCTGTTCGGCAAGATCTCGGAGCGCAAGAACCTGCTCCTGGTCGCCGACCGCTCCGACGAGGCCGCGTGGCTGTCCGCCCGCAACCTGCCCCAGGTCCACATCCTGGAGCCGGGCCAGCTGAACACGTACGACGTTCTCGTCTCGGACGACGTGGTCTTCACCCAGGCCGCTTTCGAGTCCTTCGTGTCTGGCCCCAAGGCCGCTGACACCGAAGGGAGCGAGGCCTGATGGCTATCCGTCACCCCGCTATTGCCTCGAAGGCCGCCAAGGCCGCCAAGGCCGCGCGCGTCGCCAAGGCGCGTCGCCACGCCGCCGAGGGCAAGAACACCGTCGAGACGCCGCTGAGCAAGTCGTACACGGACCCCCGTGACGTCCTGCTGAAGCCGGTCGTCTCGGAGAAGAGCTACGCGCTCCTCGACGAGAACAAGTACACGTTCATCGTCGACCCGAACGCCAACAAGACCCAGATCAAGCAGGCCGTCCAGGCGGTCTTCGACGTCAAGGTCACCGGGGTCAACACGATCAACCGCCAGGGCAAGCGCAAGCGCACGAAGACCGGCTTCGGTCAGCGTGCCGCCACCAAGCGCGCGATCGTGACCCTCGCCGAGGGCGACCGTATCGACATCTTCGGCGGTCCGACCGCCTAAGGGCGGTCCGGATCGTCCGATATCGGACGAGGACTGAGAAATGGGAATCCGCAAGTACAAGCCGACTACGCCGGGCCGTCGTGGCGCCAGCGTCGCCGACTTCGTCGAGGTCACGCGGTCCACGCCGGAGAAGTCGCTGGTCCGTCCCCTGCACAGCAAGGGCGGCCGTAACAACGCCGGTCGTGTGACCGTTCGCCACCAGGGTGGCGGACACAAGCGCGCCTACCGAGTGATCGACTTCCGTCGTCACGACAAGGACGGCGTGCCGGCGAAGGTCGCGCACATCGAGTACGACCCCAACCGCACCGCGCGCATCGCGCTGCTGCACTACGCCGACGGCGAGAAGCGCTACATCCTCGCCCCGCGCAACCTGCAGCAGGGTGACCGCGTCGAGAACGGTCCCGGGGCCGACATCAAGCCGGGCAACAACCTGGCCCTCCGCAACATCCCGGTCGGTACCACGATCCACGCGATCGAGCTCCGTCCCGGTGGCGGTGCCAAGTTCGCCCGCTCCGCCGGTGCCTCCGTGCAGCTGCTCGCGAAGGAGGGCTCCATGGCCCACCTGCGCATGCCGTCCGGCGAGATCCGCCTGGTCGACGTCCGCTGCCGCGCCACCGTCGGTGAGGTCGGCAACGCCGAGCAGAGCAACATCAACTGGGGCAAGGCCGGCCGTAAGCGGTGGCTGGGCGTTCGCCCGACCGTCCGTGGTGTCGTCATGAACCCGGTCGACCACCCGCACGGTGGTGGTGAGGGCCGGACCTCCGGTGGCCGCCACCCCGTGTCCCCGTGGGGCAAGAAGGAAGGCCGTACTCGTTCGCCCAAGAAGGCGTCGAACAAGTACATCGTCCGCCGCCGCAAGACGAACAAGAAGCGCTAAGGACGGGTTGAGATGCCTCGTAGCTTGAAGAAGGGGCCCTTCGTCGACGACCACCTGATCAAGAAGGTGGACTCGCAGAACGAAGCCGGCACCAAGAACGTCATCAAGACCTGGTCCCGTCGCTCGATGATCGTCCCGGCCATGCTCGGCCACACGATCGCGGTGCACAACGGCAAGACCCACATCCCGGTGTTCGTCACCGAGTCGATGGTCGGCCACAAGCTCGGCGAGTTCTCGCCGACGCGCACCTTCCGCGGCCACGTCAAGGACGACCGGAAGTCGAAGCGCCGCTAATCGCGGATCGCATTCAGACAAGTAAGAAACTCTGAAGGGACAACCATGGAAGCCAGGGCCCAGGCGCGGTACATCCGCGTCACGCCCATGAAGGCCCGCCGTGTGGTGGACCTCATCCGTGGCATGGACGCCACGGAGGCCCAGGCTGTTCTGCGATTCGCCCCGCAGGCAGCCTCGGTTCCGGTGGGCAAGGTGCTGGACAGCGCCATTGCCAACGCCGCGCACAACTACGACCACACCGATGTCGACAGCCTGGTCATCTCCGAGGCCTACGTCGACGAGGGCCCGACCCTGAAGCGGTTCCGTCCGCGTGCCCAGGGCCGTGCCTACCGGATCCGCAAGCGGACCAGCCACATCACCGTGGTCGTCAGCAGCAAGGAAGGAACCCGGTAATGGGCCAGAAGGTTAACCCGCATGGGTTCCGGCTCGGTGTCACGACCGACTTCAAGTCGCGTTGGTACGCCGACAAGCTGTACAAGGACTACGTCAAGGAAGACGTCGCCATCCGTCGGATGATGACGTCCGGCATGGAGCGCGCCGGCATCTCGAAGGTTGAGATCGAGCGCACCCGTGACCGTGTCCGCGTGGACATCCACACCGCTCGTCCGGGCATCGTCATCGGCCGCCGCGGCGCCGAGGCCGACCGCATCCGCGGTGACCTGGAGAAGCTGACCGGCAAGCAGGTCCAGCTCAACATCCTCGAGGTCAAGAACCCGGAGACGGACGCTCAGCTGGTGGCCCAGGCCGTCGCCGAGCAGCTCTCCTCCCGCGTCTCCTTCCGCCGTGCCATGCGCAAGAGCATGCAGTCGGCGATGAAGGCCGGCGCCAAGGGCATCAAGATCCAGTGCGGTGGCCGCCTCGGTGGCGCCGAGATGTCCCGCTCGGAGTTCTACCGCGAGGGCCGCGTGCCCCTGCACACGCTCCGCGCGAACGTGGACTACGGCTTCTTCGAGGCCAAGACGACCTTCGGCCGCATCGGCGTGAAGGTCTGGATCTACAAGGGCGACGTCAAGAACATCGCCGAGGTCCGCGCCGAGAACGCTGCGGCCCGTGCGGGTAACCGCCCGGCCCGTGGCGGTGCCGACCGCCCGGCCCGTGGTGGCCGTGGTGGCGAGCGGCGCGGTCGCAAGCCGCAGCAGGCTGCCGGCGCCGAGGCCCCCAAGGCCGAGGCTCCCGCCGCCGCTCCGGCTGAGAGCACCGGAACGGAGGCCTGACCGAAATGCTGATCCCCCGTAGGGTCAAGCACCGCAAGCAGCACCACCCGAAGCGCGACGGTATGTCCAAGGGTGGCACGCAGGTTGCGTTCGGCGAGTACGGCATCCAGGCGCTGACCCCGGCCTACGTCACGAACCGCCAGATCGAGGCGGCTCGTATCGCGATGACCCGCCACATCAAGCGTGGCGGCAAGGTCTGGATCAACATCTACCCGGACCGTCCGCTCACCAAGAAGCCCGCCGAGACCCGCATGGGTTCCGGTAAGGGTTCTCCGGAGTGGTGGATCGCCAACGTCAAGCCCGGACGCGTCATGTTCGAGCTGTCGTACCCCAACGAGAAGATCGCCCGTGAGGCGCTGACCCGTGCGGCCCACAAGCTGCCGATGAAGTGCCGGATCGTCAAGCGCGAGGCAGGTGAAGCGTGATGTCGGCCGGTACCAAGGCGTCCGAGCTGCGCGAGCTGGGCAACGAGGAGCTTCTGGCGAAGCTCCGCGAGGCCAAGGAAGAACTGTTCAACCTCCGCTTCCAGGCGGCGACCGGACAGCTCGAGAACCATGGCCGTCTGAAGGCGGTCCGCAAGGACATCGCGCGGATCTACACCCTGATGCGCGAGCGTGAGCTGGGCATCGAAACGGTGGAGAACGCCTGATGAGCGAGAAGAACGTGACTGAGAACGCAGAGGCCCGCGGCTTCCGCAAGACCCGTGAGGGTCTCGTCGTCAGCGACAAGATGGACAAGACCGTCGTCGTCGCTGTCGAGGACCGCGTGAAGCACGCGCTGTACGGCAAGGTCATCCGCCGTACGAACAAGCTCAAGGCGCACGACGAGCAGAACGCCGCGGGTGTCGGCGACCGCGTCCTCCTCATGGAGACCCGGCCGCTGTCCGCGACGAAGCGCTGGCGCGTCGTCGAGATCCTCGAGAAGGCCAAGTAATTCTCCTGCGGGGCGCCCCTCGCAGGACAGTTCCGCCAGGCTCCGGGGGCCGCTCGGTTGAGCGGCCCCCGGGGAACCGGCAGACAAACAGGAGATAGACGTGATCCAGCAGGAGTCGCGACTGCGTGTCGCCGACAACACTGGTGCGAAGGAGATCCTTTGCATCCGTGTGCTCGGTGGCTCCGGTCGCCGCTACGCGGGCATCGGTGACGTCATCGTCGCCACCGTCAAGGACGCGATCCCCGGTGGCAACGTGAAGAAGGGTGACGTCGTCAAGGCGGTCATCGTTCGCACCGTCAAGGAGCGTCGCCGTCCGGACGGCTCGTACATCCGCTTCGACGAGAACGCCGCCGTCATTCTGAAGAACGACGGCGACCCTCGCGGCACCCGTATCTTCGGCCCGGTCGGCCGTGAGCTGCGCGAGAAGAAGTTCATGAAGATCATCTCGCTCGCGCCGGAGGTGCTGTAAGCATGAAGATCAAGAAGGGCGACCTGGTCCAGGTCATCACCGGTAAGGACAAGGGCAAGCAGGGCAAGGTCATTGCCGCTTACCCGCGCGACGAGCGTGTCCTGGTCGAGGGTGTCAACCGGGTCAAGAAGCACACGAAGGCCGGTCCGACCGCCAGTGGCTCGCAGGCCGGCGGCATCGTGACCACCGAGGCGCCGATCCACGTCTCCAACGTCCAGCTGGTCGTGGAGAAGGACGGCGAGAAGGTCGTCACGCGTGTCGGCTACCGCTTCGACGAAGAGGGCAACAAGATCCGCGTTGCCAAGCGGACGGGTGAGGACATCTGATGGCTACCACCACCACTCCGCGTCTGAAGCAGAAGTACCGCGACGAGATCGCCGGCAAGCTGCGTGACGAGTTCAAGTACGAGAACGTCATGCAGATCCCCGGCCTCGTCAAGATCGTGGTCAACATGGGTGTGGGCGACGCCGCCCGCGACTCCAAGCTGATCGAGGGCGCCATCCGCGACCTCACCACGATCACCGGTCAGAAGCCGGCCGTCACCAAGGCCCGCAAGTCCATCGCGCAGTTCAAGCTGCGTGAGGGTCAGCCGATCGGTGCCCACGTCACGCTCCGTGGCGACCGCATGTGGGAGTTCCTGGACCGCACCCTGTCGCTCGCGCTCCCGCGCATCCGCGACTTCCGCGGCCTGTCCCCCAAGCAGTTCGACGGCCGTGGCAACTACACCTTCGGTCTCACGGAGCAGGTCATGTTCCACGAGATCGACCAGGACAAGATCGACCGCGTCCGGGGTATGGACATCACCGTGGTCACCACGGCGACCAACGACGCTGAGGGCCGTGCGCTCCTTCGTCACCTCGGCTTCCCGTTCAAGGAGGCGTGAGCGAGATGGCGAAGAAGGCTCTGATCGCTAAGGCTGCTCGCAAGCCCAAGTTCGGTGTGCGTGGCTACACCCGCTGCCAGCGCTGCGGCCGCCCGCACTCCGTCTACCGCAAGTTCGGCCTGTGCCGCGTGTGCCTTCGTGAGATGGCTCACCGTGGCGAGCTGCCGGGCGTGACCAAGAGCTCCTGGTAATCCCCACTTTCAGGGATTCCTGGACCTCTCGGTAAGCAACCGGGACGGCAGGGGTGCCGACTCTCATGGCTTAGGCTAGGAGGGTTGGGCCTCTGCCGCCCTGACGACTTACTACGCCGTAGGTCCCCGCGCCGCACCCGTCCCGTCCCTGTACGGGGAGAGGGATGGCGCATATAGGAAACCCCGGCGAGAAAGGCCACAGGCCAATTCATGACCATGACTGATCCGATCGCAGACATGCTTACGCGTCTGCGGAACGCGAACTCGGCTTACCACGACTCGGTGTCGATGCCGCACTCCAAGATCAAGTCCCACATCGCGGAGATCCTCCAGCAGGAGGGCTTCATCACGGGCTGGAAGACCGAGGACGCCGAGGTCGGCAAGAACCTCGTCCTCGAGCTGAAGTTCGGCCCGAACCGTGAGCGCTCCATCGCGGGCATCAAGCGGATCTCCAAGCCCGGTCTCCGGGTGTACGCGAAGTCCACCAACCTGCCCAAGGTGCTGGGTGGCCTCGGCGTGGCGATCATCTCCACGTCGCACGGGCTCCTCACCGACAAGCAGGCCGGCAAGAAGGGCGTGGGTGGGGAAGTCCTCGCCTACGTCTGGTAGCAGAAGGGAACGGAGGAAACAGCTATGTCGCGTATCGGCAAGCTCCCCATCGCGGTTCCCGCCGGCGTGGACGTCACCATCGACGGCCGCACGGTCAAGGTCAAGGGCCCCAAGGGCGAGCTGACCCACACCGTCGTGGCACCGATCGACATCGCCAAGGGCGAGGACGGCACCCTGCAGGTGACCCGCCCCAACGACGAGCGTCAGAACAAGGCCCTGCACGGCCTGTCCCGCACGCTGGTGGCGAACATGATCACCGGCGTGACCCAGGGTTACGTGAAGAAGCTCGAGATCAGCGGTGTCGGTTACCGAGTCACCGCGAAGGGTTCCAACCTGGAGTTCGCTCTCGGTTACAGCCACCCGATCCTGGTCGAGGCGCCTGAAGGCATCGCCTTCAAGGTGGAGACCCCGACCCGTTTCTCGGTCGAGGGCATCGACAAGCAGAAGGTCGGCGAGGTTGCGGCCAACATCCGCAAGCTGCGCAAGCCTGACCCGTACAAGGCCAAGGGCGTCAAGTACGAGGGCGAAGTCATCCGCCGCAAGGTCGGAAAGGCGGGTAAGTAAGCCATGGCATACGGGCAGAAGATCCTCAAGGGCGACGCCTACAAGCGCGCCGCGATCAAGCGCCGTCACATCCGGATCCGCAAGCGGATCGCCGGTACGGCGGAGCGCCCCCGTCTGGTCGTGACCCGCTCCAACCGCCACATCGTGGCGCAGGTGATCGACGACCTGAAGGGTCACACCCTCGCGTCGGCGTCCACGCTGGACACCTCGATCCGCGGTGGCGAGGGCGACAAGTCCGCGCAGGCCAAGCAGGTCGGCGCCCTGGTCGCCGAGCGTGCCAAGGCTGCCGGTGTCGAGGCCGTCGTGTTCGACCGTGGTGGTAACCAGTACGCCGGCCGCATCGCGGCTCTGGCGGACGCCGCCCGCGAGGCCGGGCTCAAGTTCTGAGCCGGTTCCGTAGCTAGCGGAAAAAGAGAGAGGTAATTCCAATGGCTGGACCCCAGCGCCGCGGTGGCGGTGCCGGTGGCGGCGAGCGGCGGGACCGGAAGGGCCGTGACGGCGGCGCTGCTGCCGCCGAGAAGACCGCGTACGTCGAGCGCGTCGTCGCGATCAACCGAGTCGCCAAGGTTGTGAAGGGTGGTCGTCGCTTCAGCTTCACCGCGCTGGTCGTGGTGGGCGACGGTGACGGCACCGTGGGTGTCGGTTACGGCAAGGCCAAGGAGGTGCCGGCCGCCATCGCCAAGGGTGTTGAGGAGGCCAAGAAGCACTTCTTCAAGGTCCCCCGTATCCAGGGCACCATCCCGCACCCCATCCAGGGTGAGAAGGCTGCCGGCGTCGTGCTGCTCAAGCCCGCGTCCCCGGGTACCGGTGTTATCGCCGGTGGTCCGGTGCGCGCCGTGCTCGAGTGCGCCGGTATCCACGACGTGCTGTCGAAGTCGCTCGGCTCCGACAACGCGATCAACATCGTGCACGCGACCGTGGCGGCCCTGAAGGGTCTGCAGCGTCCCGAGGAGATCGCGGCTCGCCGTGGTCTGCCCCTCGAGGACGTCGCTCCCGCCGCTCTGCTGCGTGCCCGTGCCGGGGCGGGTGCGTGATGGCTCAGCTCAAGATCACGCAGGTCAAGTCCTACATCGGCAGCAAGCAGAACCACCGCGACACCCTGCGCTCCCTTGGTCTCAAGGGCATCAACACGCAGGTGGTCAAGGAGGACCGCCCCGAGTTCCGCGGCATGGTGCACACCGTCCGCCACCTCGTGACGGTCGAGGAGGTCGACTGATCATGGCGGAGCAGAACCCGCTCAAGATCCACAACCTCCGTCCCGCCCCGGGCGCCAAGACCGCCAAGACCCGTGTCGGTCGTGGTGAGGCGTCGAAGGGTAAGACGGCCGGTCGTGGCACCAAGGGCACCAAGGCCCGTTACCAGGTTCCGGAGCGCTTCGAGGGTGGCCAGATGCCCCTCCACATGCGTCTCCCGAAGCTCAAGGGCTTCAAGAACCCGTTCAAGACCGAGTACCAGGTCGTGAACCTGGACAAGCTGGCCGCGCTCTACCCGCAGGGTGGAGAGGTCACCGTCCAGGACCTCGTCGACAAGGGTGCCGTTCGCAAGAACAGCCTCGTCAAGGTCCTCGGCCAGGGCGAGATCTCCGTGGCGCTGCAGGTGACGGTCGACGCCGTCTCCGGCTCCGCCAAGGAGAAGATCACCGCCGCCGGCGGTACGGTCACCGAGCTCGTCTGAGTCCTTCGGACGACGCCTCGATGACGTAAACGATCCCGACCGGGGATACCTCACAATGAGGTATCCCCGGTTGGTCGTTCCAAGGGGGGCACGGTCGCCGGTAAGGTGGCCAACACTGTTCTCTTTCGTATTCGTCGAACCTCAGACCGTCACCCTTGACGCAGTTGCGCGGGGGTCGCAGGAGGCACCGTGCTCACCGCGTTCGCCCGGGCGTTCAAGACGCCCGACCTGCGCAAGAAGCTGCTCTTCACGCTGGGCATCATCGTGGTGTACCGGGTCGGTACCCACATCCCGATCCCCGGCGTCAACTACAAGGCCGTCCAGCAGTGTGTGAGTGAGGCCGGGGCCAACCAGGGCCTGTTCGGCCTCGTGAACATGTTCAGCGGCGGTGCGCTGCTGCAGATCACGGTCTTCGCGCTCGGCATCATGCCGTACATCACGGCCAGCATCATCCTTCAGCTGCTGACCGTGGTCATCCCGCGCCTCGAAGCCCTCAAGAAGGAGGGCCAGGCCGGCACCGCCAAGATCACGCAGTACACCCGTTACCTCACTCTCGCCCTCGCGATCCTCCAGGGCACCGGCCTCGTCGCCACGGCCCGCAGCGGCGCGCTGTTCAGCGGCTGCTCGGTGGCCGGCAGCATCGTCCCGAACCAGGCGATCTTCACGACCATCACCATGGTCATCTGCATGACCGCCGGTACCTGTGTCGTCATGTGGCTCGGCGAGCTGATCACGGACCGCGGTATCGGCAACGGCATGTCGATCCTGATGTTCATCTCGATCGCCGCGACGTTCCCGTCCGCGCTGTGGGCCATCAAGAAGCAGGGCACCCTGGCCGGCGGCTGGATCGAGTTCGGCACCGTGATCCTGGTCGGCCTGGTCATGGTCGCCCTGGTGGTCTTCGTCGAGCAGGCCCAGCGCCGCATCCCGGTCCAGTACGCGAAGCGGATGATCGGCCGCCGGTCCTACGGCGGTACGTCCACCTACATCCCGCTCAAGGTGAACCAGGCTGGTGTGATCCCGGTCATCTTCGCCTCGTCCCTCCTGTACATCCCGGCTCTCGTGGCGCAGTTCGCGGGGGGCAACTCGGGCTGGAAGCAGTGGGTGCAGACGAATCTCACCAAGGGTGACCACCCGATCTACATCACCCTGTACTTCCTGCTCATCGTTTTCTTCGCGTTCTTCTACGTGGCGATCTCCTTCAACCCCGAAGAAGTCGCCGACAACATGAAGAAGTATGGTGGCTTCATCCCGGGCATCCGGGCTGGCCGACCGACCGCTGAGTACCTGTCCTACGTGCTCAACCGGATCACCTGGCCGGGTTCGCTGTATCTGGGTCTGATCGCTCTCGTACCGACAATGGCGTTGGTCGGCTTCGGAGCAAGCCAGAACTTCCCCTTCGGCGGCACCAGCATCCTCATCATCGTGGGTGTGGGTCTCGAGACGGTGAAGCAGATCGAGAGCCAGCTCCAGCAGCGCAATTACGAAGGGTTCCTCCGCTGATGCGTATCGTCCTCGTCGGGCCGCCCGGTGCCGGTAAGGGAACGCAGGCTGTCCGGCTCGCAGAGAAGCTGGCCGTCCCGCACATCTCCACGGGCGACCTGTTCCGGGCCAACATCAGCCGGCAGACCGAGCTGGGCAAGCTCGCGAAGTCCTACATGGACGCCGGCAACCTCGTACCCGACGAGGTCACCATCGCCATGGCCAAGGACCGCATGGAGCAGCCGGACGCCGAGAACGGCTTCCTGCTCGACGGCTTCCCGCGGAACGTCGCACAGGCCGAGGCGCTGGACGAGCTGCTGCGTACCGAGCGGATGACGCTGGACGCGGTGCTGGACCTGGAGGCCCCCGAGGACGAGGTGGTCAAGCGCATCGCCGGCCGCCGGATCTGCCGCAAGGACTCCTCGCACGTCTTCCACGTGGCGTACAACGTCCCGAAGCAGGAGGGCGTCTGCGACGTCTGCGGCGGCGAGCTGTACCAGCGCGCGGACGACTCCGAGGAGACGGTGCGCACGCGCCTGGAGGTCTACCACACGCAGACCGAGCCCATCATCGACTACTACAAATCGCAGGGCCTGGTCCGTACGATCTCCGCGATGGGCCCGGTGGACGAGGTCACCGAGCGCGCGCTGGACGCGCTGAAGAGCGAGCGGGCCGAGAACCACTGAGTCCGGCCGCCTTCCGGCCGCGGTGCCCTCACGGGGGCGCCGCGGCCGTAGTGTTGTACAGGTAAACCCAGCCGACGTGAGTGATGGAGAGCGCAGGCCCCATGGTGCAGATCAAGACGCCCGAGCAGATCGCCAGGATGCGTGCGGCGGGCCTGGTCGTCGCCGCCATCCACGCGGCCACCCGTGAGGCCGCGGTGCCCGGTGCCTCCACGAAGGACCTGGACGAGGTCGCGCGCAAGGTGCTCGCCGAGCACGGCGCCAAGTCGAACTTCCTGGGTTACGGCGGCTTCCCCGCGACCATCTGCACCTCCGTGAACGACGTGGTCGTGCACGGCATCCCGTCCGAGGACGTCGTCCTCAAGGACGGCGACATCATCTCCATCGACTGCGGCGCGATCGTGGACGGCTGGCACGGCGACGCGGCGTACACCGCCTTCGTCGGCTCCGGTCACGCCCCGGAGCTGGTCGAGTTGTCCCGGGTGACCGAGGGCTCCATGTGGGCCGGCATCGCCGCGATGAAGCTGGGCAACCGGCTGGTCGACATCTCCCGGGCCATCGAGACGTACATCCGCCGGCAGCCCAAGCCGGGCGGCGGCCGGTACGGGATCATCGAGGACTACGGCGGCCACGGCATCGGCACCGAGATGCACATGGACCCGCACCTGCTGAACTACGTCGAGCGGCGCCGGGGCAAGGGCCCGAAGCTGGTCCCCGGTTTCTGCCTGGCCATCGAGCCCATGGTTTCCCTCGGCACCCCGCGCACCGAGGTCCTGGAGGACGACTGGACGGTCATCACGACCGACGGCACCTGGTCCTCCCACTGGGAGCACTCCGTCGCGCTGACCGAGGAGGGCCCGCTGGTGCTCACCGCGGTCGACGGCGGCAAGGCGAAGCTTGCGGAGTTCGGCGTCACGACCGCCCCCGACCCCCTGGGCTGACCGAACAGAGCTCGCATGGTGGTCGCTCTTGTGGGGAAGACTCCATCGATTCGCGTTTCGGGGTCCTCCGACGTAGACTGACTCGTCGGCTCTCGTGCACCCGCATGTCCGCATGCGCCCGTAAGGGGAAAGCAGGGGAGTCGATCAAGGTAGTCGATTCGAAGGGCGAAGCGTGGCCAAGAAGCAAGGTGCCATCGAGATCGAGGGCACTGTCGTCGAGTCTCTGCCGAACGCCATGTTCAGGGTCGAGCTCCAGAACGGCCACCAGGTCCTGGCACACATCAGCGGCAAGATGCGTATGCACTACATCCGCATCCTCCCTGACGACCGGGTCGTGGTGGAGCTGTCTCCGTACGACCTGACGCGTGGCCGGATCGTCTACCGGTACAAGTAGATCTTGCCCGCGCCCCGGGCCCGCCCGGTGCGATGGCACTGACCCGGAGAACCTCACCCCATGAAGGTCAAGCCGAGCGTCAAGAAGATCTGCGACAAGTGCAGGGTGATCCGCCGTCACGGTCGGGTCATGGTCATTTGCGAGAACCCGCGCCACAAGCAGCGCCAGGGCTGACGCACGACCACCCTCTCTGCACCTCTATCGCAGAGTCTTCGCGCGACGCGAGCTGAATTGTTCATACGCAGAACCCGAGCCCAGCGGCTCGACACCCCCGGCTCGGAGGCCGGGGACCCGGTTCGTACCTCGTACGGCGGCCGGGAGCCGGTTCTGCGGAAGACCTCCGAAGATTCACCAGGAGCCATTGAATGGCACGCGTTTCCGGTGTTGACATCCCGCGCGAAAAGCGCGTGGAGGTCGCCCTCACCTACGTGTTCGGCATCGGCCGGACCCTCTCGAAGGAGACGCTGGCTGCGACCGGCGTCGACCCGAACACCCGTGTTCGTGACCTGAGCGAAGAGCAGCTGGTCGCGATCCGCGAGTACGTCGACAGCAACATCAAGACCGAGGGTGACCTCCGTCGCGAGATCCAGGCCGACATCCGCCGCAAGGTCGAGATCGGTTGCTACCAGGGTCTCCGTCACCGTCGCGGTCTGCCCGTCCGCGGTCAGCGCACCAGCACCAACGCCCGCACCCGCAAGGGCCCGCGTCGCGCCATCGCCGGCAAGAAGAAGCCGGGCAAGAAGTAGTCCGCAGCGGACCACATTCCACGGTCTTCGCTGTAGGACCGACCACCTCCCTCTAGGAGTTTGTAGATGCCCCCCAAGGGTCGTCAGGGCGCTGCCAAGAAGGTGCGCCGCAAGGAAAAGAAGAACGTCGCTCACGGCCACGCGCACATCAAGAGCACGTTCAACAACACGATCGTCTCGATCACGGACCCCTCGGGCAACGTGATCTCCTGGGCCTCCGCCGGCCACGTCGGCTTCAAGGGCTCCCGGAAGTCCACGCCGTTCGCCGCGCAGATGGCCGCCGAGTCGGCTGCCCGCCGCGCCCAGGAGCACGGCATGCGCAAGGTCGACGTGTTCGTCAAGGGCCCGGGTTCCGGCCGTGAGACCGCGATCCGCTCCCTGCAGGCCACGGGCCTCGAGGTCGGCTCCATCCAGGACGTCACCCCGACCCCGCACAACGGCTGCCGCCCGCCGAAGCGCCGCCGCGTCTGACGCGCAGCGCTCCGCTGGTTTCGCGGTTCCGGGCGGTACGGCCTCTGTGAGGAAGCCGTACCGCCCGTACCCTTGCAGTACAGAGTCGGGCGTCAAATAGCGGGCGCCCCTGACTGAAGGATTCATTCCATGCTGATCGCTCAGCGTCCCTCGTTGACCGAAGAGGTCGTCGACGAGTTCCGCTCCCGGTTCGTGATCGAGCCGCTGGAGCCGGGCTTCGGCTACACCCTCGGCAACTCCCTCCGCCGTACCCTCCTGTCCTCGATCCCCGGTGCCGCCGTCACCAGCATCCGGATCGACGGCGTCCTGCACGAGTTCACCACCGTGCCGGGCGTCAAGGAGGACGTCACCGACCTGATCCTCAACATCAAGCAGCTGGTCGTCTCCTCGGAGCACGACGAGCCGGTCGTGATGTACCTGCGCAAGCAGGGCCCGGGTCTGGTCACCGCCGCCGACATCGCGCCCCCGGCCGGTGTCGAGGTGCACAACCCCGACCTCGTCCTCGCCACGCTCAACGGCAAGGGCAAGCTGGAGATGGAGCTGACCGTCGAGCGCGGTCGCGGCTACGTCTCCGCCGTGCAGAACAAGCAGGTGGGCCAGGAGATCGGCCGTATCCCGGTCGACTCCATCTACTCGCCGGTTCTCAAGGTCACGTACAAGGTCGAGGCCACGCGTGTCGAGCAGCGCACCGACTTCGACAAGCTGATCGTGGACGTCGAGACCAAGCAGGCGATGCGTCCGCGTGACGCCATGGCCTCCGCCGGTAAGACCCTGGTCGAGCTGTTCGGTCTCGCGCGCGAGCTGAACATCGACGCCGAGGGCATCGACATGGGTCCGTCCCCGACGGACGCGGCGCTCGCGGCGGACCTCGCTCTGCCGATCGAGGAGCTGGAGCTCACGGTCCGCTCCTACAACTGCCTCAAGCGTGAGGGCATCCACTCCGTGGGTGAGCTCGTGGCGCGCTCCGAGGCGGACCTGCTGGACATCCGCAACTTCGGTGCGAAGTCCATCGACGAGGTCAAGGCGAAGCTGGCCGGCATGGGCCTGGCGCTCAAGGACAGCCCGCCCGGATTCGACCCCACCGCCGCGGCGGACGCGTTCGGCGCGGACGACGACGCGGACGCGGGCTTCGTCGAGACCGAGCAGTACTGAGCGCTCCGCGAGGAGGCCGTACTGTGACCGCGGGTCGGCTGCGGCCGGCCGCGCGGTTCCCCGCGCCCCTTCGGGAGCGCGGGCCCTCCGGGAGTCCGCGAGGACTCCCGGATCTCCGACGAGCAACCGCTCGCTCGGATACTGACTTCGGTACCTGACACGGCCGGGGCAGACACACAGGAGAAGAACTATGCCGAAGCCCACCAAGGGTGCCCGTCTGGGCGGCAGCGCCGCGCACGAGAAGCTGCTCCTCGCGAACCTCGCGAAGAGCCTCTTCGAGCACGGCCGCATCACCACCACCGAGGCGAAGGCCCGCCGCCTGCGCCCGTACGCCGAGCGTCTGGTCACCAAGGCGAAGAAGGGCGACCTTCACAACCGCCGTCAGGTGCTCCAGGTCATCACGGACAAGAGCATCGTGCACACGCTCTTCACCGAGATCGGCCCGCGGTACGAGAACCGTCCCGGTGGCTACACCCGCATCACCAAGATCGGTAACCGTCGTGGCGACAACGCGCCCATGGCTGTCATCGAGCTGGTCGAGGCGCTGACGGTGCAGCAGAAGGCTGTGGGCGAGGCCGAGGCCGCGACCAAGCGTGCCGTCAAGGAGGCCGACGAGGCCCCGGCTACCGAGGCTGCCGCCGAGGAGTCGAAGGACGCGTAAGCGTTCTGCCCTTCGGGGTGCCGTGGGCCCGTCCCTTTCCGGGGGCGGGCCCGCTTTTTTGTACCTGAGAGGATCTGTGTGTGAGTGACGAAGCGCTGCCCGGACACGTACGCATCCGCCTCGACCTCTCCTACGACGGCACCGACTTCCATGGCTGGGCCAAGCAGGCCGGCGGGAAGCGGACCGTGCAGGGGGAGATCGAGGACGCGCTGCGGACGGTGACGCGGTCCAAGGAGACGTACGAGCTGACCGTGGCCGGGCGTACCGATGCCGGGGTGCACGCGCGCGGGCAGGTGGCGCACGTCGATCTGCCGGCCGAGCTGTGGGCGGAGCACCGCGAGAAGCTGCTCAAGCGGCTCGCCGGACGCCTCTCCAAGGACGTGCGGATCTGGCGGCTGACCGAGGCGCCGGCGGGGTTCAACGCCCGGTTCTCGGCGGTCTGGCGCCGGTACGCGTACCGGGTCACCGACCACCCCGGCGGTGTGGACCCGCTGCTGCGCGGCCATGTGCTCTGGCACGACTGGCCGCTCGACGTGGACGCCATGAACGAGGCCGCTCGGGCGCTGCTCGGCGAGCACGACTTCGCGGCGTACTGCAAGAAGCGGGAGGGCGCGACCACCATCCGCACGCTCCAGGACCTGAGCCTGGTGCGGGGCGCGGACGGGGTCGTCACGGCGACCGTGCGGGCCGACGCCTTCTGCCACAACATGGTGCGCTCGCTGATCGGCGCGCTGCTGTTCGTCGGCGACGGGCACCGGGACCCGCAGTGGCCCGGGAAGGTGCTGGCCGCCGGGGTGCGCGACTCCGCCGTCCATGTCGTACGGCCGCACGGCCTGACCCTGGAGGAGGTCGGCTACCCCGCCGACGAGCTGCTGGCCGCCCGTAACAAGGAGGCCCGCAACAAGCGCTCGCTGCCGTCGGCGGGGTGCTGCTGAGCTACCGGTTCGCCGCCGCCGACGCCTGGGCCAGGCCGCGGCGGTGGATCTGCTGGAAGGTGAACTCCGCCACGTCGTCGCCGGCGCGGAAGACCGCGGTGTCCTTGGTGGTGACGTTCTTGCCGTTGGTGAAGCCGGCGAGGGTGAAGTACGCGTAGCGGCCGTAGGCGTTGCGGGTCGAGCGGCAGGTCGCGCCGTCGCAGAACGAGGCGACGCCCTTGCCGGGCAGCGCGCGCACGATGCTGTGGTCGTCGGTCCGCTTGCGGGCCTTCGTGGCCTCGGCCTCGTTGTCGAACAGGGCGACGCCGACGGTGACCGCGATGTCACCGTTCGTGTACGTGGCGCGCATCACCCGGGTGCAGCCGTCGGCGGTGAGGATGCCGGGCAGCGAGCCGCCGGCCGCCGCCGCGCAGTCGGTGGTGTCGCCGGTGGCGCCCTTCTTGTAGACCGTGCTGCCCATGGTGAGCCGCGCGCCCGGGAAGAGGGTGGCGGGGCTCAGCGGGGCGGTGTCCTTCTTCGCGCTGGATATGAAGACCTTCGGGTCCAGCGGCGGCGGGGCGCTGGTGGGCGCGAAGGACGGCGCGGTGGGGGAGCCGTCGGGCAGCGAGGCGCTCGGCACCTGGGTGGGGTGTCCGGAGGCGTCGTCGTGGCCGTTGGCCGAGACGACGGCCAGGGCGACCGCGGCGCCGATGGCGACCGTGGCGAGCGCGCCGCCGGCGATGAACAGCAGCTTGCGCCGTTTGCCGCGGGTCTCCGAGGCCTCGGCGAGCGCGGCCCAGTCGGGTGTCCCCTCGTCTCCGCCGCCGCTCCAGGACTCCTGAGGCTGCTGGGACTGCTGGGGCTGCTGTGATTGCGGTTTCCAGGGATCCCACTGAGACTGGGGTCCCCCCTGCCCGTAACTCATGGGGCGCATCTTAGACGCGGGGCGATCGCGGGGAGTACCGCGCGGCGGCCCGCCGGGCGGCCTGCCTCGTTTTGACCCGTCCGGGGGCCGCCGGGTAACCTGCTTCTTCGTTGTGTATTGGCTTGCTCATTCTCACGGGACGGGCCCTTACACCGGTCCACCGGGCCGATGACCAGCGATCAGCACGCGGTTTGCGTCACCGCGGTGCGGTCGAGGCTGTCGTGATCGTTTCGGTGACCTGTTCAGGACCATTCACTCGAAGCGAAGGCTACGAACCGTGCGTACGTACAGCCCCAAGCCCGGCGATGTGACGCGCCAGTGGCACGTCATCGACGCTCAGGACGTCGTCCTGGGTCGTCTCGCCACCACCGCAGCGTCCCTTCTCCGGGGCAAGCACAAGGCGATCTACGCGCCTCACGTCGACACCGGTGACTTCGTCGTCATCATCAACGCCGACAAGGTGCACCTGTCCGGCAACAAGCGGACCCAGAAGATGGCGTACCGCCACTCCGGCTACCCGGGTGGTCTGCGCGCGGTCCGCTACGACGACCTGCTGGCGAACAACCCCGAGAAGGCCGTCGAGAAGGCCGTCAAGGGCATGCTCCCCAAGAACTCCCTGGGCCGTCAGATGCTCTCGAAGCTGAAGGTCTACAAGGGTGACCAGCACCCGCACGCTGCGCAGCAGCCGGTGCCGTTCGAGATCACCCAGGTCGCGCAGTAATTCCGGCCACCCCCAAAGCTGAAGAGAATCTGAGGAGAATCGTGGCCGAGACCACTGCCGAGCAGCCGCTCGAAGAGCTTGACATCGACAGCTACACCACCGAGTCCGAGGTCCCCGTCGAGGGTGAGTACACCTCGGAGTCCATGGCCTCCCGCTTCGGCGAGCCCCAGCCGGCCGCCGGCCTGGGCCGTCGCAAGAACGCCATTGCCCGCGTCCGGATCGTTCCGGGCACCGGCAAGTGGAAGATCAACGGCCGCACCCTCGAGGACTACTTCCCGAACAAGGTGCACCAGCAGGAGGTCAACGAGCCCTTCAAGGTGCTCGAGCTCGAGGGCCGTTACGACGTCATCGCCCGCATCGCGGGTGGCGGCGTCTCCGGTCAGGCCGGTGCGCTCCGTCTCGGTGTCGCCCGTGCGCTGAACGAGGCGGACGTCGACAACAACCGTGGTGCCCTGAAGAAGGCCGGCTTCCTGCGCCGCGACGACCGCGCGGTCGAGCGGAAGAAGGCCGGTCTGAAGAAGGCCCGCAAGGCTCCGCAGTACAGCAAGCGCTAAACAGCGGGAGCTGCTGCTCGTACTCCGAACGCCCCGGCGGCACGCCACATGTGCCGTCGGGGCGTTCGTTTATCTCAGCCAAGGGCGTATAACGACACAAGACGCTCAGAGGCTTGTGTGATCGGATGGCGAGGCGCCCCCATCTGCGCGGCGCCCGTCCGCTTACGCCATCGACGTTTCCTCAGGAGGACAAGTGGGACGACTCTTCGGCACGGACGGCGTGCGCGGTGTCGCCAACGCGGATCTGACCGCGGAGATGGCCCTCGGCCTCTCCGTGGCCGCGGCGCATGTGCTGGCCGAGGCGGGTACCTTCGCGGGCCACCGGCCGAAGGCCGTGGTCGGCCGCGACCCGCGTGCGTCCGGGGAGTTCCTGGAGGCCGCGGTGGCCGCGGGCCTGGCGAGCGCGGGCGTGGACGTCCTGATGGTCGGGGTGCTGCCGACGCCGGCGGTGGCCCATCTCACCGGCGCGCTCGGCGCCGACCTCGGCGTGATGCTCTCCGCGAGCCACAACGCCATGCCGGACAACGGCATCAAGTTCTTCGCCCGCGGTGGTCACAAGCTCGCCGACGAGCTGGAGGACCGGATCGAGGCGGTCTACGAGTCCCACCGGCACGGCGAGCCCTGGGAGCGCCCGACGGGCGCCGGGGTGGGTCGCCTGCGGCCGTACGACGAGGGCTTCGAGCAGTACGTCGGCCATCTGCTGTCGGTGCTGCCCAACCGGCTCGACGGGCTGAAGATCGTCCTGGACGAGGCGCACGGCGCGGCCTCGGGAGTCTCGCCGGAGGCGTTCACCCGGGCCGGTGCCCAGGTCGTCACGATCGGCGCGGAGCCGGACGGCCTCAACATCAACGACGGCTGCGGCTCGACCCATCTCGGTCGGCTGAAGGCGGCCGTGGTGGAGCACGGCGCGGATCTCGGTATCGCGCACGACGGCGACGCCGACCGGTGCCTCGCGGTGGACCACACCGGCGAGGAGGTCGACGGCGACCAGATCCTCGCGGTGCTGGCGCTGGCGATGCGGGAGCGTTCCGAGCTGCGGGCCGACACCGTGGTGGCGACCGTGATGTCCAACCTCGGCTTCAAGCTGGCGATGGAGAAGGCCGGCATCCACCTGGTGCAGACGGCGGTCGGGGACCGTTACGTGCTGGAGGAGATGAAGCAGCACGGGTTCGCGCTCGGCGGCGAGCAGTCCGGGCATGTGATCATCCTCGACCACGCGACGACGGGAGACGGGACGCTGACGGGACTGCTGCTGGCGGCGCGGGTGGCGCAGAGCGGTCGCAGCCTGCGTGAACTGGCCTCCGTGATGGAGCGGTTGCCGCAGGTCCTCGTCAACGTGCCGGACGTGGACAAGTCGCGGGTGCGGACGTCCGCGGATCTCGCCGCCGCGGTCTCCGAGGCCGAGCGGGAACTCGGTTCCACGGGGCGGGTGTTGCTGCGGCCCTCCGGGACCGAGCCGTTGGTCCGGGTGATGGTCGAGGCGGCGGACATCGAACAGGCGCGGTCGGTCGCCGGCCGGCTCGCGGACGCGGTGAAGTCGGCGCTGGGATAGTCCGGGTCCGGGGCGGGCGGGGCCGTGCGCCGCGGGCCGCGGTTCGTCGCGGCCGGTCGTGCCCCCGCGCGGCGGAGCCGTGACCGCCTCGTGCGCCGCGCCCCTAAGGGCGTTGCTGTTGCCGCTTCCAGAGAACTTTCTGCGCCGACAGCGTCAGGGTGCCCGCCAGGACGATGCCCGACAGGTTCAGCAGGAGCTGCTCGGTCGAGCCCACGGTCTGGGGCGTGTCGCCGTAGGCCAGGGCGACCGCCGCGTTGGCGGCGGCCGGGACCGTGGTGACCGAGATGGCCACGCCCACCAGGGCGCCGGACTTGGCGGAGGTCAGGGAGAGGGTGCCGGCCACGCCCGCCAGCAGCGCCACGATGAACGAGAAGGCGTCGGGGGCGTAGACGAAGCCGGTGTTGGGGCGCGGGCCCACCAGGGCGGAGCGGTGGAACAGGCCGGTGACGTCCATGAACAGGGTGAAGCAGACCGTCACCGCCATCGCCGCCGCGAAGCCCACGAGCAGCGCGTTCACCGAGCGCAGCGCGAGCCGCGGCCGGCGCCGGACCACGGCCGTGCAGATACCGGCCAGCGGGCCGAACTCCGGTCCCACGGCCATCGCGCCGACGATCAGTACGGCGTTGTCCAGCACCACTCCGCAGGCCGCGATCATCGTGGCCAGCGTGATGAAGGCGACGTAGGTGACCGACAGGGTCGACTCCTCGTGGGTGGCCTCGGTCAGCTCCTCCCACAGCACCGCGTCCGCGGCCTCGCCCGGGGCGTCCCGCTCCGCCTTGTCGGCGCGCCGGGACAGCGTCAGGTCGATGCTGTCCACGGAGATGGAGCCGGTGTCGTCCAGGCCCAGGTGCCGGAGCGAGGTGATGAGCGTGTCGCCCGCCTCGCGCGCGACATCGCACATCACCAGGTCACCGGCCGGTTCGCGGGCGGCCCCCGCTATCACCGCGAGGTGTGTGGTGCCGACCGTGCCTTCGATCAGCCGCACCACCTCGTCGGTCCGTTCGGCGGGGGAGATCAGGCGCAGATGCAGCATGGCGCCTTTGTAGCAGGTACGCCGGGCCCTACAGCTTGCGCAGGCGCAGCCGCTGGACCTTGTGGTCCGGGCCCTTGCGGACGATCAGGGTGGCGCGGCCCCTGGTCGGGGCGATGTTCTCGGTCAGGTTGGGCTGGTTGATCGTGCGCCACTGGGCGCGGGCGTAGTCCAGGGCCTCGTCCTCGGAGACCTGGGTGTACTTGCGGAAGTACGAGTCGGGGTCCTGGAAGGCGGTCTGGCGCAGTTTGCGGAAGCGGTTGAGGTACCAGCGCTCGATGTCCTCGCCGCTCGCGTCGACGTACACGCTGAAGTCGAAGTAGTCGGCGAGGCCCACCCGGGTGCGGCCGTCCTTGCCGGGCAGGGCGGGCTGGAGGACGTTCAGGCCCTCCACGATCAGGATGTCGGGGCGGCGGACCGTGAGCTTCTGGTCCTGGACGATGTCGTAGATGAGGTGCGAGTAGACCGGGGCCGTCACCTCGCCCTTGCCGGCCTTGATGTCGGCGACGAAGCGGGTCAGCGCGCGGCGGTCGTAGGACTCGGGGAAGCCCTTGCGCGACATCAGGCCGCGGGCCTCCAGTTCCCGGGTGGGCAGCAGGAAGCCGTCGGTGGTGACCAGTTCCACGCGCGGATGCTCGGGCCAGCGGGACAGCAGGGCCTGGAGGAGACGGGCGACGGTGGACTTGCCGACGGCGACGGAGCCGGCGACGCCTATCACGAACGGCGTGCCGGACTGGGAGCCCTGCTCACCGAGGAAGGTGTTCAGGGCGCCCCTGAGTCCGTCGGTCGCGCCGACGTAGAGGTTCAGCAGGCGCGACAGCGGAAGGTAGATGTCGCGCACCTCGTCCAGGTCGATCACATCGCCCAGACCGCGCAGCTTCTCCACCTCCTCGGCGGTGAGCGGCAGCGGCGTCTTGTCGCGCAGCGCGCTCCACTCGGCGCGGGTGAGGTCGACGTAGGGAGTCGCCTCCGGCCTGTGCCGGTGGGCGCTCCGGGGCATCGAGGGGACCGGTGAGATCACATTCCATTGTTAACGGAGTTCGAACGGGGCGGCGGGGTGGGGTACGTCACGCCTTCGGTGGCGTGCGTCACGCGGACGTCCCCACCCCGCGCCGGCCGGTGCCTCGGCCGCCGGTCAGGTGTTGATCAGGGACACCTGGCGGGAGTTCTGGAGGATGCTGCCGAACTGCGGGATGGCGTTGAGGATCTCCATCCCGACCTGACCGGGCTTGAACAGCCGGGCCCCGGTCGTGCCGATCCGCCGCTGACCGTCCGCCGCGATGCCGGAGGGCAGCACGGTGACGGTGCCGTCGCCGTTGTCCGCCCACGGGGTGCCGGCGATCAGGTCCGCGCCGCCGTCGTGGTCGAGGTCGGTGAGCAGCACGGCCGTACCGAAGTTGCCTCGCGGCTCGCCGGGGACGTCGTGGTTGCCCTGGTAGAAGTACTGCGGCGCGGCGCTGGTGTCGACGCCCGACTTCGAGCCGTACAGCACGGTGACGGTGCCCATGTCGTAGTACATGTGCCCCCACAGGCGCATGTTCTCCTGCGGGGCGCCGATGGCGAGGTCGAGCAGGCCGTCGCCGTTGATGTCGCCGAGGGCGACCGACTGGCCGAACTTGTCCCAGCTCTCGGAGTCGCCGGGGATGGTGCCCGATTCCTGGGTGATGGTCTGGACCCGGTTGGACGGGCCCGAGGCGGAGCCGTAGGTGACGACGACCTTGCCGCCGATGGGGCCGTCGGCGGTGTTCCGGCCCCAGTAGACGCCGGTGACGATGTCGCCGCGGCCGTCGCCGTCGAGGTCGCCGATGGCGCCGGCGACGCCGCCGGGCATCTTCTTGGCGCTGGTGGCCGAGGGGCCGGTGGCGGTGCCCGGCACGAAGTAGTTGACGTTGTAGTACGTGCCGTCGGCGCCCTTGGTGCGGTTCAGGCCGTTGACCATCAGGTCGGCACGGCCGTCGCCGGTGACGTCCCCGGCGGTCAGGTTGATGATCCCGGCCTCCGGCGCGGCGCGCAGCGGCAGGGAGCGGGTGGCGAGGGCGCCGGCCTTGCCGCTGCGGGAGATGCCCTTGCGGAAGGTGTACAGAGTGGACCCGTTGGTGCCGACGGCCAGGTCGGTGCGGCCGTCGCCGTCGAAGTCGCCGGCCGCGAGCGAGGCGCCGAAGCGGTCGTGCGCGGCGGGGGCCGGGTCGGGGATCGTGGTGGCCGAGGTCAGGCCCTTCGCGGAGCCCCACATGATCTGCACCAGGCCGCCGTTGACGTCCTTGCCCACGTCCTCCAGCGGGGTGCCGACGGCGAGGTCGGTGTACCCGTCGTGGTCGAAGTCGCCGGCGGTGGTCGCGGCGCCGAACAGGTCGCCGTTCTCGGCCGCGCCCGGCACCCAGGACGCGTCCTGGGTGATGGTGGTGTGCCGGCCGGCCGAGGCGCCCTGGGCGGAGCCGTAGAAGACGGTGACCGCGCCCACCCGCCACTTGCCGTTCAGCCGGGCGGCCGGAGCGGTGACGGCGAAGTCGCCGTACCCGTCGCCGTCGAAGTCGGTCTTCGGCTGCTTCGCGGCCGTCACGCCCGGTCCGGCCGCGGCGGCGGGCCCGGTCAGTCCTGCGGACAGGGCCCCGGCCAGCGTCGTGACGACGGCCGTGGCCAGGACGGTGCGATGTCTGCGCTTCACCTGTGTGTCTCCCGGTGTTCGCTTGCGGCGTTCAGCCGGTAGACCTCCGAACCGGTCGCACGGTTGTGCGGGTGGCCCGAATGCGTCGCGGGTGTGCTCTGAACGGGCCGGAGATTTCCGAATTCGGGCACGCGGCGCCACTTTTGGCGGCCGATCGGCCCGTAGGCTGCGCCTCATGTGCGGAATCGTGGGATACGTAGGGTCGCAGTCGGCGCTCGATGTCGTGATGGCCGGGCTGAAGCGACTGGAATACCGGGGTTACGACTCGGCGGGCGTCGCCCTGCCGGCGGACGGCGGTCTGGCCGCCGCGAAGAAGGCCGGGAAACTGGTCAACCTGGAGAAGGAGCTGGTCGAACGGCCGCTGCCGGCCGGCTCGACGGGCATCGGACACACCCGCTGGGCCACCCATGGCGGTCCCACGGACGGCAACGCGCACCCGCACCTGGACAACGCGGGCCGGGTCGCCGTCGTCCACAACGGCATCATCGAGAACTTCGCGCTGCTCCGTGCCGAACTCGCCGAGCGCGGCCATGAGCTGAACTCCGAGACGGACACCGAGGTCGTCGCCCATCTGCTGGCCGAGGAGTACTCGGTGACCGGCGATCCAGCGGAGTCGATGCGGCTGGTGTGCCGGCGCCTGGAAGGCGCGTTCACCCTGGTCGCGGTGCACGCGGACGCCCCGGACGTGGTGGTCGGCGCGCGCCGCAACTCCCCGCTGGTGGTCGGCGTCGGCGAGGGCGAGGCGTTCCTGGCCTCCGACGTCGCCGCGTTCATCGCCCACACCCGCTCGGCGATCGAGCTGGGCCAGGACCAGGTGGTGGAGCTGCGCCGCGACGGCGTGACCGTGACCGGCTTCGACGGCCTGCCCGCCGAGGTGCACTCGTACCACGTGGACTGGGACGCCTCGGCCGCCGAGAAGGACGGCTACGACTACTTCATGCTCAAGGAGATCGCCGAGCAGCCCAAGGCGGTCGCCGACACCCTGCTCGGCCGGATCGACCCGTCCGGCTCGCTCACCCTGGACGAGCTGCGGATCACCCCCGCCGATCTGCGCCAGATCGACAAGGTCGTGATCGTGGCGTGCGGTACGGCCTTCCACGCCGGGCTGATCGCCAAGTACGCCATCGAGCACTGGACGCGGATTCCCTGCGAGGTGGAGCTGGCCAGCGAGTTCCGCTACCGGGACCCGATCCTGGGCGGCCGCTCCCTGGTGATCGCGATCTCCCAGTCCGGGGAGACCATGGACACCCTGATGGCGCTGCGGCACGCCCGCGAGCAGGGCTCCAAGGTGCTGGCCATCTGCAACACCAACGGCTCCACCATCCCGCGCGAGTCGGACGCGGTGCTGTACACGCACGCCGGGCCCGAGGTCGCGGTCGCCTCCACCAAGGCGTTCCTGACCCAGTTGGTCGCCTGCTACCTGGTCGCCCTGTACCTGTGCCAGGTGCGCGGCACCAAGTGGGGCGACGAGATCCAGGCGGTGATCAAGGACCTGTCCAGGATCTCGGACGAGGTCGAGCGCGTTCTGGAGACCATGGAGCCGGTACGGGCGCTGGCCCGCACCCTGGCCGGCAAGGACACCGTGCTCTTCCTGGGCCGGCACGTCGGCTACCCGGTCGCCCTCGAAGGCGCGCTCAAGCTCAAGGAGCTCGCCTACATGCACGCCGAGGGCTTCGCGGCGGGCGAGCTGAAGCACGGGCCGATCGCGCTGATCGAGGAGGACATGCCGGTCGTGGTCGTCGTACCGTCGCCGAGCAACCGCTCCCTGCTGCACGACAAGATCGTCTCCAACATCCAGGAGATCCGGGCGCGCGGGGCGCGCACCATCGTGATCGCGGAGGAGGGGGACGAGGCGGTCGTGCCGTACGCCGACCACCTGATCCGCATTCCGGTCACGCCGACCCTGCTCCAGCCGGTGGTGGCCACGGTGCCGCTCCAGGTCTTCGCCTGCGAGCTGGCCGCGGCCCGGGGCAACGAGGTGGACCAGCCGCGGAACCTGGCGAAGTCGGTGACCGTGGAGTAGCGCCCCGGTCGGCTAGTGGACCGAGAAGCCCCCGTCGACGCGGATCGACTGGCCCGTGACGTAGGCGGAGGCGCGGCTCGCGAGGAAGACGGCGGCGCCCGCGAAGTCCTCCGCGAGGCCGTTGCGCCCGGTCAGGGTGCGCGCGGCCAGTGCCGCGACCTTCTCCGGGTCGGCGGACAGCCGCGCGTTCAGCGGGGTCATCACGAAGCCCGGCACCAGGGTGTTGCAGGTGACCCCGTACGGCGACCACGCCTCCGCCTGCGAGCGGGCGAGCGACTCCAGCGCGCCCTTGGAGACGCCGTACGCGCCGCTGCTCACGAAGGCCCGGTGCGCCTGCTGGGAGCTGATGTGGATGATCCGGCCGAAGCCGCGCTCCGCCATGCCGGGCCCGAACCGCTGTCCCAGCAGGAACGGCGCCTCCAGGTTCACGGCCATGGTGGCGTCCCAGACGTCCTCGGCCAGTTCGTCCATCGGGGGCCGCAGGTTGATCCCGGCCGAGTTCACCAGGATGTCCGGCTCCCCGAACACCTCCGCCGCCGCCTCGGCCGCCCCCCGGACGCCCGCCCGGCTGCCGAGGTCCCCGGCGATCCCGGCCGCCCGGCACCCGTCCGCCGTCAGCTCCTCGACGGTGGCCGTCCTCTGCTCCTCGCCCCGGGCCACGACCACCACGCTCGCCCCGGCCCGCGCCAGCGCCCCGGCGACCGCCCGGCCGATGCCGGAACTGCCCCCGGTCACCACTGCCACGCGGCCGTCCAGCGAGAACAGGTCAGTGAGATAGCCCTGTTGGGGCGCGGCGCTCGTCATGCCAAAAGCGTAGAGGGGGTGCGCGGGGCGCCGTCCCCCTAGGGTGCTGCCCATGAGCATCATCGGAGTCGGGATCGACGTGGCGGAGATCGACCGCTTCCGGGCGTCCCTGGAGCGGACCCCGCAGCTGGCCGACCGGCTGTTCGTGGCGGCGGAGTTGCTGCTGCCCAGCGGGGAGCGGCGCGGTATCGCCTCGCTGGCGGCCCGGTTCGCGGCGAAGGAGGCGCTGGCCAAGGCGCTCGGGGCACCGCCGGGACTGCTGTGGACGGACGCCGAGGTGTACGTCGAGGACAGCGGGCGGCCGCGGCTGCGGGTGCGGGGCACGGTCGCCGCGCGCGCCGCCGAGCTGGGGGTGCGCGGCTGGCACATCTCCCTCAGCCACGACGCGGGCGTCGCCTCGGCCGTGGTGGTCGCCGAGGGCTGACCGGCTCCGGCGGGCCCGTCCGGGGCCGACCGGCCGGGCCCGGGTGTGGGCGGTGGGGGGTTCGGGGCAGACTCGGTGCCATGCGGAGTGCGTACAGCGTGGAGACGGTGCGGGCGGCCGAGCGGGCCCTGATGGCGCGGCTGCCCGAGGGGGCGCTGATGCAGCGGGCGGCCGCCGGACTGGGCGCCGCCTGCGCCGAACTGCTGGGGCGGGTGTACGGCAGCCGGGTGGTCCTGCTCGTCGGCAGCGGCGACAACGGCGGCGACGCCCTGTACGCCGGCGCCCGGCTGGCGCGCCGGGGGGCCGGGGTGACGGCCGTGCTCCTGTCGCCCGAGCGGGCGCACGCCCGGGGACTGGACGCGCTGTGGCGGGCCGGGGGCGTGAGCCTCGTGCCCGAGGCGGCCGGCGACGCGATCGGGCGGGCCGACCTCGTGGTGGACGGCATCGTCGGGATCGGCGGCAGGGGCGGACTGCGGCCCGACGCCGAGCGACTGGTGGCGGCCGTCGAGCGGACCCGGGCCGCGGTGGTCGCGGTGGACCTGCCCAGCGGGGTCGAGGCGGACAGCGGGGAGGTGCGGGGCGCGGCCGTACGGGCGGACCTCACCGTCACCTTCGGCACGTACAAGCCCGGACTGCTGGTGGACCCGGCGCGGGAGTACGCCGGGGTCGTACGGCTGGTCGACATCGGCCTGGAACTGCCCGCCGAGCCGGAACTGGAGTCGCTGCAACACGCGGACGTGGCAGGGTTGTTGCCGCATCCGGCCGCCGAGAGCGACAAGTACCGGCGGGGCGTGGTCGGCATCGCGGCCGGCTCGGCGCGCTACCCGGGCGCCGCGGTGCTCGCCGTCTCCGGGGCGCTGCGCGGCGGCGCGGGGGCGGTGCGCTACGTCGGCCCGGCCGCGGAGGCGGTCATCGCCCGCTTCCCCGAGACCCTGGTCTCCGACCGGGGCCCGGCGAAGGCGGGCCGGGTGCAGGCGTGGGTCACCGGTCCCGGCGCGGGCGACGACGCGGCGACCGTCGCCGAGGTGCTGGCCGCCGAGGTGCCGGTACTGCTGGACGCGGACGGGCTGCGCCTCGCCGAACGGGACACCGTACGAGGGCGTACCGCGCCCACCCTGATGACACCGCACGCGGGCGAGGCCGCGGCGCTGCTCGGTGTGGCGCGCGAGGAGGTCGAGGGCGCCCGGCTGGCCGCGGTACGCGAACTGGCCGCGGTGTACCGGGCGACGGTGCTGCTCAAGGGCTCGACCACGCTGGTCGCGGACGCGGCGGGCGGCGCGGTACGGGTGAACGCCACCGGCACCCCCTGGCTGGCCACCGCGGGCAGCGGCGACGTGCTGTCCGGGCTCGGCGGCTCGCTGCTGGCCGCGGGCCTGTCCGCCCTGGACGCGGGCAGCGTCGCCGCGTATCTGCACGGCCTGGCGGGCCGGTTCGCGGCGCGGGGCGCGCCGGCCGGGGCGCATGACGTGGCGGAGTGCGTACCCCGGGCGTGGCGGGACGTGCGGGACTGAGGGCGCGGTCCGCCGCCGGGCCCGCGGCCGGCCCCGGTGAACCGCCCCGCCCGCACGGCCCCGGTCCGGCTGCCGCTCACCGCCGGCCGCGCGGAGCCGTGCGGCGGCGGCAGCGGCAGTTGGCGGCCGCTCGGGGAGCGGGGTCCGCCCCCGCACCCGTGCGACGGGCCGGTCCCGGCACCGCGCCGGGGCCCGGCGGCGCGCTCTGAGAGACTGGGGGCGCCATGACTGAGACTCCAGCTGTGCCGACCGCCCCCCTGCGTGCCCGTGCCGAGATCGATCTGGGCGCGCTGCGCGCCAATGTGCGGACCCTGCGTGCCCGCGTGGGGGACGCGGCCGTGATGGCCGTCGTCAAGGCCGACGGATACGGCCACGGCGCCCTGCCCTGCGCCCGTGCGGCCGTCGAGGCCGGGGCCACCTGGCTCGGCACCGCCACGCCCGAGGAGGCCCTCGCGCTGCGCGCGGCCGGGCTGACCCAGCGTGTCCTGTGCTGGCTGTGGGTGCCCGGCGGACCCTGGCGGCAGGCGATCGAGGCCGACATCGACGTGTCCCTCAGCGGGATGTGGGCACTGCGGGAGGTCACCGAGGCCGCCCGCGCCGCCGGGCGGACCGCGCGCGTCCAGCTCAAGGCCGACACCGGGCTCGGCCGCAACGGCTGCCAGCCCGGCGCCGACTGGGAGGAACTGGTCTCCGCCGCCCGGCGCGCCGAGGCCGAAGGACTGGTCCGGGTGACCGGCCTGTGGTCGCACTTGGCCTGCGCCGACGAGCCGGGCCACCCCTCCATCGGCGCCCAGCTCACCCGCTTCCGGGAGATGGTGGCGTACGCCGAGGGGCAGGGGGTGCGCCCCGAGGTGCGGCACATCGCCAACTCGCCCGCCACGCTCACCCTTCCCGAGACCTACTTCGACCTGGTCCGTCCCGGCGTCGCCATGTACGGCCTGTCGCCCAGTCCCGAGGTCGGCACCCCGGGGGACTTCGGACTGCGCCCGGTGATGACGCTGAGCGCCTCGCTGGCCCTGGTCAAGCGGGTGCCGGGCGGGCACGGGGTCAGTTACGGCCACCACTACGTCACCCCCGGCGGCACCACCCTCGGCCTCGTCCCGCTCGGCTACGGCGACGGCATCCCGCGGCACGCCTCCGGCGCCGGGCCCGTGCTGGTCGACGGCAAGTGGCGGACGGCCGCCGGGCGGGTCGCCATGGACCAGTTCGTGGTGGACCTCGGCGGTGACGAACCGCCCGTCGGCGCCGAGGCCGTGCTCTTCGGCCCCGGCGACCGCGGCGAGCCCACCGCCGAGGACTGGGCGACGGCCTGCGGCACGATCGTGTACGAGATCGTCACCCGCATCGGAACCCGGGTGCCGCGCGTCTACGTCGATGACGTCGACGAGGGCGCGCGCGGGTAACACGTCCGGAGACGACCGGGCCCGGCTGCTCCGAATCACGTGTAACAACGGTCACATCCGCACACCTGGGCGCACCTGTCTCGGCGAACATCGGTACGGCGAACCGGCACGCGCTCCGGTACGCGATCTCGGCAGGGCGGTCCGGCACGGCGAGGAGGAGCGGCACGTGAGCGACAGCAGGGCGGATGCGATGACGAACGCCGTCGCCTCGGCGGCCGCCTCCGCCGCGGGCGCGGCCGGGAACTGGCGCAGGGCGACCGGCATCGCCGGTGCCGCGATAGGTGTCCTCGCCGCGGGCGCGGCGGCCGGCGTCGCCGTCGAGCGGATGACGGTGGGCCGCACGGTCCGCCGCAAGGCACGTCTCGCCCTGGACTCCACGGGGCCCTATGGCACCCTGCGCGGCACCCCGGGCAAGGCGTACGCCGACGACGGCACCGAGTTGTACTACGAGGTCGACGAGGTGGAGCCGGACGCGGGCGCGCCGCCCTCCGCGCGCCGGCGCAGGCTCTTCGGCCGCAAGGCGCCCGCCCCGGTCACCGTCGTCTTCTGTCACGGCTACTGCCTCAACCAGGACTCCTGGCACTTCCAGCGGGCGGCCCTGCGCGGGGTCGTGCGCACCGTGCACTGGGACCAGCGCAGCCACGGCCGCTCCGGGCGGGGCGTGGCGCAGAACCGGGACCGGGAGCCGCTCACCATCGACCGGCTGGGCCGCGATCTCAAGGCGGTCGTCGACGCCGCCGCGCCCGAGGGGCCGATCGTGCTGGTCGGTCATTCGATGGGCGGGATGACCGTGATGGCGCTCGCCGCCGAGTACCCGGAGCTGATCGCGGAGCGGGTGGTCGCCACCGCGTTCGTGGGCACGTCCTCGGGGCGGCTCGGCGAGGTGAACTTCGGGCTGCCGGTGGCCGGCGTCAACGCGATACGCCGGATCCTGCCGGGCGTGCTCAGGGCGCTCGGGCAGCAGGCGGAGCTGGTGGAGAAGGGGCGCCGGGCGACGGCGGAGCTGTTCGCCGGGATCATCAAGCGGTACTCGTTCGCCGGCCGGGACATCGACCCGGCGGTGGAGCGGTTCGCCGAGCGGATGATCGAGTCCACGCCGATCGACGTGGTCGCCGAGTTCTACCCGGCCTTCACCGAGCACGACAAGACGGGCGCGCTGGCCCGCTTCCGGCAGATGCCGGTACTGGTGCTGGCGGGCGTGCAGGACCTGGTGACACCGAGCGGACACAGCGAGGCCATAGCCGACGAGCTGCCCGACGCCGAGCTGGTGCTCGTTCCGGAAGCCGGGCATCTGGTGATGCTGGAGCACCCGGAGGTGGTCATAGACCGCCTCGCCGATCTGCTCACCCGTGCGGGAGCGGTGCCCGCAGCGGCTACCGTAAGTTCCTATGGAACGTCCAGCAGCAGCACCGCACGACCCCGCTGAGCCCGACCGGGCCGGGACCCGGCTGACGATCACCTCGCCCGAGCAGATGCGCGAGCTGGGCCGGCGCCTCGCCAAGCTGCTGCGCGCCGGGGACCTGGTGATGCTCTCCGGGGAACTGGGCGCCGGCAAGACCACGCTGACCCGGGGCCTGGGGGAGGGGCTCGGGGTGCGGGGCGCGGTCACCTCGCCGACCTTCGTGATCGCCCGGGTGCATCCGTCCCTGAGTGACGGGCCGCCGCTCGTGCACGTGGACGCCTACCGGCTCGCGGGCGGTCTGGACGAGATGGAGGACCTGGACCTCGACGTCTCGCTCCCCGACTCGGTGATCGTCGTGGAGTGGGGCGAGGGCAGGGTCGAGGAGCTGACCGAGGACCGGCTCCAGCTCGTCATCCACCGCGCGGTCGGCGACACCACGGACGAGGTGCGGCACGTGACCCTCACGGGGCTCGGCACGCGCTGGGCCGAGGCGGGCCTGGCGACCCTCACCGCCTGAACCCGGCCGGCTTTCCGACAGGCCGTCGGCAAGATGTTGCGCGGCCCGTCCTGGCGTGATGCCATGGTGTCCAGCCCGTGGCCCGGCATGCCCGGTCACGCCGCCGCACCTCAGGAGGCGCCCGTGTCCGCCCCCCGCCCCCCGAAGGCCCCCGCCCCGGTTCCCATGCGCACCCTCCTGGCCGCCTGCGCCGCCGCGGCGGCGGTCTCCAGCCCGCCGCGTCCCGAGCGGCCCCGGATTCCTCGGCGGACGGACGGCCCGGTACGGGCGGCGTGAGCCCGCGGCGGCCGGGCGGTGCTCCCTCCGCCGGGTGAGGCCGTCCGGCCGGACCCGCGGCGTCGCCCTGCGGGCAAGGGTTCGAAGACCGGCTTCGGCGGAGCGCCGGGGGGTCACCCGTGTCCGGTCGGCCGGGCGGGGCCTGTGAAGCTCCGGCCCCGCCGGCCGTCGTTCCCCGCCGTGCCCCTCAGCGGATCACCATGACCCGCTCGCCGATCGTCGCGAATTCCCACATGGCCTCGCCGTCCGCGCGTGTCTCGCGGATACCGCCCGTCCTGGTGCCCGCGTCGGGTGCCGGGACGGCGTCGGGAGAGACGGGGGCGGAGAAGCCGATGGTGACGCCGTCGACCGTGGTGAAGCGGACCACGTGTTCGACGGGGATGCCGTCCGTGCCGGTGACGGCGTGGGAGCGGGAGGTGACCCAGTACGTGCCGGTGGGCGGGTCCACCGTGCCGGGACGGACGCGGAAGGTGCGCAGCACCCGGTTGCCGGCGCCGACCAGCCAGACGCGGTCGTCGTCCACCGAGTACACCACCCGTTCACCCTTGCCGGAACCGCTCGGCAGGGCGGTCGGGTGACGCCGGTCCCGGGGCGCCTTCGCGGCCCGGCCGCCGGGCGAGCCGTTCGCCGCGGGACGGGCGCCCAGCCCCGCCGGCACCGTCGCGTACGCCTCGTAGGCCAGGAAGCCGACCACGCCGACGGCCGCCGCGGTGAGGCCGGCCACGATTCCCGAGCTGGTCCCTGGCACCTGCGTCCACCTCCGCCGTGCGCGATATGTCGTACTTCGTACAGACCGTAGCAGCCGGTGACGGTCCGCCCCGGGCGGCCGTGCGCGAGGCGCGGGCGCCGTAGGCTGTTCGCGTGCTCTTGCTCGCTCTGGATACCGCAACGCCCGCCGTCACCGTCGCCCTGCACGACGGCACGGACGTCATCGCCTCGTCTAAGCAGGTGGACGCGCGCCGGCACGGGGAACTGCTGCTGCCGGCCGTCGACCGGGTCCTCACCGAGGCCGGCCTCAAGCTGGAGGCGGTCACCGGGATCGTCGCCGGCACCGGACCCGGCCCCTACACCGGGCTGCGCGTCGGCCTGATGACCGCCGACACCTTCGGCCTGGCGCTCGGCGTCCCCGTCCACGGCGTGTGCACCCTGGACGGCCTCGCCTACGCCGCCGACATCGACAAGGGCCCCTTCGTCGTGGCGACCGACGCCCGGCGCAAGGAGGTCTACTGGGCGACGTACGCCGACTCCCGCACCCGGCTGACCGGCCCGGCCGTCGACCGCCCGGCCGACATCGCCGAGCGGGTCGCCGGGCTCCCGGCGGTCGGCGCGGGCGCCCTGCTCTACCCGGACACGTTCCCGGTCGCCCGTGAACCCGAGCACGTGTCCGCCGCCGCGCTGGCCGCGCTCGCCGCCGAGCGGCTGGCCGCCGGGGAGGAACTGCCCCCGCCGAGGCCGCTGTACCTGCGCCGCCCGGACGCCCAGGTCCCCAAGAACTACAAGGTGGTCACCCCGAAGTGACCGTCGAACTGCGCGAGATGCGCTGGTGGGACATCGACCCGGTCCTGGAGCTTGAGCGGGACCTGTTCCCGGAGGACACCTGGTCCCGGGGCATGTTCTGGTCCGAGCTGGCCCACTCCCGGGGCGCCGCCGCCACCCGCCGCTACGTCGTGGCCCAGGACGGCACCGGCCGGGTCGTCGGCTACGCGGGCCTCGCCGCGTCCGGCGACCTCGCCGACATCCAGACCATCGCCGTCTCCCGGGACCTCCAGGGCTCGGGGCTCGGCGGACGGCTGCTGACCGATCTGCTGCGGGCGGCGACCGCGTTCGAGTGCCACGAGGTGATGCTCGAATGCCGGGTGGACAACATTCGCGCGCAGAAGCTGTACGAGCGCTTCGGCTTCGCCCCCATCGGGTTCCGGCGCGGCTACTACCAGCCGGGGAACGTGGATGCCCTGGTGATGCGCCTGACCGACCCTTCCGCATCTGTTCAAGGAACCGAGATCAATGGCTGACGAACCCCTCGTCCTCGGCATCGAGACCTCCTGCGACGAGACCGGCGTCGGCATCGTGCGCGGCACCACCCTGCTGGCCGACGCCGTCGCCTCCAGCGTGGACGAGCACGCCCGCTTCGGCGGCGTCGTCCCCGAGGTGGCCTCCCGGGCCCACCTGGAGGCGATGGTCCCGACCATCGACCGCGCCCTGAAGGACGCCGGGGTCAGCGCCAAGGACCTCGACGGCATCTCGGTGACCGCGGGTCCCGGCCTCGCGGGCGCCCTCCTCGTCGGTGTCTCCGCCGCCAAGGCGTACGCCTACGCCCTCGGCAAGCCCCTCTACGGCGTCAACCACCTCGCCTCGCACATCTGCGTGGACCAGCTGGAGCACGGCCCGCTGCCCGAGCCGACGATGGCGCTGCTGGTCTCCGGCGGCCACTCCTCGCTGCTGCTCTCCTCGGACATCACCTCCGACGTACGGCCGATGGGCGCGACCATCGACGACGCGGCCGGCGAGGCCTTCGACAAGATCGCCCGCGTGCTGAACCTGGGTTTCCCCGGCGGCCCGGTCATCGACCGGTACGCCAGGGAGGGCGACCCGGGCGCGATCAGCTTCCCGCGCGGTCTGACCGGCCCGCGCGACCCGGCGTACGACTTCTCCTTCTCGGGCCTCAAGACCGCCGTGGCCCGCTGGATCGAGGCGAAGCGCGCGGCCGGCGAGGAGGTCCCGGTGCGCGACGTGGCCGCCTCCTTCCAGGAGGCCGTGGTGGACGTGCTCACCCGCAAGGCCGTGCGCGCCTGCAAGGACGAGGGTGTCGACCACCTGATGATCGGCGGCGGTGTGGCGGCCAACTCCCGGCTGCGCGTCCTCGCCCAGGAGCGCTGCGAGGCGGCCGGCATCCGGCTGCGCGTGCCGCGTCCCAAGCTGTGCACGGACAACGGCGCGATGGTGGCCGCCCTCGGCGCCGAGATGGTCGCCCGGGGCCGGGCCGCCTCCGGCTGGGACCTGTCGGCCGACTCCTCCCTGCCGGTCACCGATCCGCACGTGCCGGGCCACGACCATGTGCACGAGGTCAGCAAGGAGAACCTCTACTCATGACGGTCGCGCTGATGTGGGAGGCGCGCGCGGCCGAGGGCCGGGGCGGGGAACTCCTCGCCTGGGCCCGCGAACAGCGGCTCGACCGGGAGCCGTTGCGCCGCGAGACCTTCCGCGCGCCGCGGGACCGGGTCCTGGTCATCACGTGGTGGGCGGAGCCGTACGACGCGGTGGTGCCCGAACTCCCGGAGCCGGAACCCGGGTTGGTCACCAGGGCCGTGCACCGCTGGCGTTTCGAGGCGGTCGCGTCCGAGTAGGGGCGGGCCGAGTCCCGTTCGATCCGGGCGAGTTTGCGGAAGGTACGCCGATCGGTCTATGATCATCACACAGCGAACGGCCGGAAATCCGGTACGAACGCGGTGCGTTGGTGGTCCAAGGAAAGACGTCCCGCTTCCTGCGGGGAGATGCAGGTGCAAGGCCTGCCCGGCGCTCCACTCACACCCCGTCTCCGGTGTCCCGGAGGCGGGGTGTCCGCGTTGCCTGCTGGTACGCCATCAGCCCGAACAGCACCATGAGCAGCACCGCCGAGGCGCCGGCCGTGCCCAGGTCGAGCCCGCCCTTGGCGACCGGCTTGGTCAGCAGGTCACCGGCCGTGGCGCCCAGCGGGCGGGTCAGTACGAAGGCGATCCAGAACAGCAGCACGTTCGGCACGGCCGGCACCCGCACCAGTGCGACCAGGACCAGGAGAAGAGCGGTCACCAGGGCGGCGCCGCCCAGATAGCCGAGGCCCGAGCTGTCCGAGAGGAAGTCGCCCATCGAGGTGCCGAGCGTGTTGGAGACGAGGATCGCCGTCCAGAACAGCGCCTCGCCCCGGAAGGAGACGATCTCGGTGATCCGGAAGGTCGTTCCGCTGAGCTTCCAGCCGAGGAAGACCAGCAGCAGGAGCGAGACGAGGATCGCGGCGCCCTCCGGATAACCGAGGCCGAGCCCCTGCGGGCCCCAGCCCAGGCTCGTCCGCCCGGCCGGCAGGTACCGCGGATCGGCCTCGCGGTTCATGAAGTCGGACAGGGTGGTGCCGGCCATGGAGGTCGACAGGATCACCGTCCAGTAGCAGAACGGCTGGTAGTGCGCCGAGCGCAGCTGGATCACCAGCGTCACCACGAAGAGCGTGAACAGGGCGACGGTGGTGAGGAAGTAGCCGAGGCCCAGGGTCTGGGAGAACAGGTCGCCCGCGGTCTCGCCCAGGGTCGTCGCAGCGATCTTCATGATCCAGAACGCGAGTGTGACCTCGGGCAGCTTCCTCGTGAGGGACTGCGTCGTCGTCAAAGCGGTGCTCCTGTGGCGGTGCCGGGTGAGCGACGACCGTCCCAGGACTCACCCGGACACCGTCGAAGGCGCGGCGAGCGGGACCCGATCTTTGCCGGGGGTTCGAGCCCCGGCGGGGACCGGGCCCGGCAGGTCAGACCTCCGCCACCTCGCACCGCAGCCGCCGCTCGGTGCCCACCGGACGCGCCGGCCCGGTCAGCCGCAGCCGCGCCCGGTGCCGTACGTCCGCGCTCGACGCGGCCAGGCGCAGCTCCAGTTCGCCGGGCTCCACGATCCGGGTGCCCGTGCGGTCCGGGAAGGAGGAGAGGTCGGTGTGGAAGCGGAAGGTGAGGCGGCGGGACTCGCCGGGGGACAGCTCCACCCGCCGGTAGCCGATCAGACGGACCTCCGGGCGGGTCACCGAGGCCACCGGGTCGTGCAGATACAGCTGGACCACCTCGGCGCCCGCGCGCCCACCCGTGTTGCGGACCGTCACCGAGAGGTCGTACCCGCCGTCCGTCGGGATCTCCGCCGCGGACCCCTCGAAGTCCGCCCAGGCGAAAGTGGTGTACGAACCGCCGTGCCCGAACGGGTACAGCGGGGTGGGGTCCAGGTTGCTGACCTCGCCGGCCAGGCCGAGCGGGGGCTGGAGGTAGGTCCAGGGCTGTCCGCCGGGCCGGCGCGGCACGCTCACCGGGAGCCGCCCGGAGGGGTTCACCCGGCCCGACAGCACCCCGGCGAGCGCCGGACCGCCCTCCTCGCCGGGGAAGAACGCCTGGACGACCGCGGCGAGCCGGCCCCGCCAGCGGCCCAGGGCGTACGGCCGCCCGGTCAGCAGGACGAGCACCACCGGGACGCCGGTCGCGACCAGCGCGTCCAGCAGCGCGGCCTGGGCGCCGGGCAGTCGCAGGTCCTCCGCGTCGCAGCCCTCGCCCGAGGTGCCGCGCCCGAACAGCCCGGCCCGGTCGCCGAGGACCGCCACGCACACGTCGGAACCGGACGTCCGCGCCACCGCCTCGGCGAAGCCCGAGGTGTCCGGGTCCACGACGTCGCAGCCCGCCGCGAACGCGACCTCGGCGCCCGGGAGTTCGGCCCGCAGGGCGTCCAGCACGGTCGGGATGCCGATGCCCGGCGGCACCTCGGGGTGGTGGGTGAGCACATGGGACGGGAAGGAGTAGCAGCCCAGCATCGCCAGCGCGTCCGCCGCGCGGGGCCCGACGACCGCGATCCGCGCGTCCGGGGCCAGTGGCAGCACCCCCTCGGGGTTGTCCAGCAACACCACCGACGCCTCGGCGAGCCGACGGGCCAGCGCTCGGTTGCCGGCCGAGTCCAGGTCGATCTCCGCACCGGTGCTCGGCGTCCAGCCGGGGTCCAGCAGGCCCAGCTCGCACTTCTGGCGCAGCACCCGGCGCGCGGCCCGGTCCACCAGTGCCTCGGGGACCCGCCCGTCGCGCACGGCCTCCACCAGCGGCCTGCCGTAGCAGCTCAGCGTGGGCAGCTCGACGTCGATGCCCGCCTCCAGCGCGATGCGCGCGGCCTCGGCGGGGTCCGCGGCCACCCGGTGCAGCGACTGGAGGAAGCCGATGCCGAAGTAGTCGGCGACGACCGTGCCGGTGAACCCCCATTCCTCGCGCAGGAGTCCGGTCAGCAGCCCGGGATCGGCCGAGGCCGGGACGCCGTCCGTCTCGGTGTAGGCCGCCATCACCGAGCGGGCGCCGCCCTCGCGCAGCGCCATCTCGAACGGCGGCAGCGTCACCTCCGCCAGCTCGCGGACGCCCGCCCGCACCGGTGCGAGGTTGCGGGCGCCCGCCGAGGACGCGTATCCGGCGAAGTGCTTGAGCGTGGCGATGATCCCGGCCGACTCCAGGCCCCGCACGTACGCCGTGCCGATGGTGGCGACGAGGTACGGGTCCTCGCCGATGGTCTCCTCCACCCGGCCCCAGCGCAGATCCCGCACCACGTCCAGGACGGGCGCGAGGCCCTGGTGGACGCCGGCCGCGCGCAGATCGCCGCCGATGCGTCCGCCCAGCTCCTCCACGAGCGCGGGGTCGAAGGTCGCGCCCCAGGCCAGTGGCACCGGGTACGCGGTCGCCTGCCACGCGGTGAAGCCCGCCAGGCACTCCTCGTGGGCGACGGCCGGGATGCCGAAGCGGCCGGCCTCGGCGATCCGGCGCTGGGCGCGGGCCAGTGCCCGCGCGCCCAGCGCCGGGTCCACGGGGGCGGTGCCGAAGGAGCGGGTCAACTGGCCGAGGCCGAGGGTGATCAGCTCGTCCCAGTCGTGGTCCGCGGTCATCTCGCGCTGGAGCGGGGCGACCCCGTCGCCGTCCGTGGCCGCGCCCACCCATATGCCGTACAGCTGGGCGGTCTTCTCCTCCAGAGTCATCCGGGCCAGGAGGTCGTCGACGCGGACGGCGGCGGGCAGGGCGGGGTCGCGCCAGGGGGCGGCGCCGGGGGCGGTGCTCATGAAACTCCTGTCGGGAAGGGGGGCGCGGGCGGCGGTCACTTGCCGCCCACACCCATCAGGCCGCCCACCAGGGCGCGACGGGCCACCAGGTACACGGCGAAGATCGGGATGCCGGAGAGGACGACCGAGGCGAGCAGGGCGGGGATGTCCACACCGAACTGGCTCACGTAGTTGAAGAGCCCGAGGGTCAGTACGCGCGGCCCCTCGGACTGGGTGAAGATCAGCGGGAAGAGGAAGCCGTTCCACGCCTGGAGCGCCGAGTAGATCCCGACGGTGCTGATGCCGCCCTTGGACATCGGGATGACCAGCTGGAACAGCATCCGCAGCGGCGAGGCGCCGTCCAGGGCCATCGCCTCGTACACCTCCTCGGAGATGTCCCTGATGCTGCCGGTGAGCACCAGGATGGCCACCGGCATGGCGAACGCGGCCGTCGGCAGGATGATCGCGAGCAGGCTGTCGTAGAGGTTCAGCTTGGCGATCATCAGGTACAGCGGTACGACGACGGCCTGCGCCGGGATGGCGACACCGAGCAGGAACAGCCGGAAGGCCGCCCCGGACCAGAAGCCCCGGGTGCGCACGGCCACGTAGGCGAGCGGCACGCACAGCACCAGCACGATCGCCACGACGGCCACCGCCGCCAGCACGGTGTTCCACAGATAGTGGAAGAACCCGCTGTGCAGCACGGTGCTGTAGTTGGCCAGTGTCGGACGGGCGGGCGGCTTCAGGGCGTTGTTGCCCAGCGCCTCGTCCCGCGGGGTGAGCGAGGCCGTGATCATCGCGTAGACGGGCACGATGACGACGGTCAGCCAGACGATCGAGCCGAGGCCGGCCAGCGGGTCGGGCCGCCGGGTCCAGTGCCGGCGGCGGCGCCCGTCCGGCCGGGCCGCGGGCGCGGCGCCGGTCTTCACGGGGCGGGGCAGCGTCTCGTGCGACACCTCGTCACATTCCTTCCCGGGTACTGCGCATCGTGCCGAAGCCGGACAGCCGCACCAGCAGCAGCGACAGCGCGGTCGCGGCCACCACCAGGAAGGAGGCGATGGCGCTGGCGTAGCCGAAGTCGTAGCTCTTGAAACCGGCCTCGTACATCAGGTACGGCAGGATCGCCGTGTCGGTGCCGGGGCCGCCCTGGGTGAGGATCAGGACGGTCTCGAAGTAGGTGAGCGAGCCGACGACCATCAGCACGCCCGAGGTGGTCGCCGTGTTGCGCAGCTGGGGCAGCGTGATGGAGAGGAACCGGCGGTAGCGGCCCGCGCCGTCGATGGCCGCCGCCTGGTAGAGGACCTCGGGGATCTGCCGGGCCCCGCCCTGGTAGATGAGGGTGTGGAAGGGGATGAACTGCCAGCCGCCGACGAACACGATGGCGAGGAAGGCCCCGTCGGTGGAGCCGAGGGTCTCGCCGTGGATGATCCCGAAGTTGGGGTCGAGCAGGGCGTAGAACAGCAGCGAGATCGCCGTCGAGGACAGCAGGAACGGCACGAAGAAGATCGCCGACAGGATCGCGCGGTTGCGCTGGCGGCCCGCGGCCCACACGCCGAGCAGCACCGAGACCACCGTCTGGAAGGCCCAGTTGACCACCGTGAGCAGCACGGTGACCGTGAGGGACCGGGTGAGCCGGTCGTCGTCGAACAGCTTGCGCCAGTTGGCGAGCCCGGCCGGCCGCGGGTTGCCGAGGCCGTTCCACTCGGTGAAGGACAGGCAGAAGGCCAGCACCATCGGGAGGGCCGCGAAGAACAGGAAGAACAGGACGCCGGGCAGGGCCAGGGCGGCGTGCGGGCGGCCCGCGTTCGCCCCGGTGCCCCGGCGGGGGCGGCCCGTACCGGGGCGCGGTCCGCCCTCGGCCGCGCCGATGCTCACTTCAGCCCCTGGAGGGCCGAGACGAACTGGCTCGGCGTGGACTTGCCGACGAACAGCTTGTTGACCTCGGTGAGCATCGGCGTCGACACGTCCGGGTCGACGGCCTGGTCCCAGCTCAGCGTGAACGCCGGGGCCTGCTGCACCATCTTGTACTGGAACTTGGCGAACTCCGGGTTCGGCGAGGCGTCCAGCAGCTTCTCGGCGTTGGTCGTGGTCGGGATGTCGCCGTTGGCGATCAGCGCCTTGGCGTACGTCTCGGAGGCGCAGTCGCGCAGGAAGGCGAGCGCCGCGTCCTTGTTGGACGTACGGGCGTTGACCGACCAGTAGTTGGTGGGGTTGCCGACGACGTTGCGGATGTCGCCCGCGCCGCCCCCGACGGTCGGGAACGCGGTCCAGCCGAGGCTTTTGCGGGCGAAGTCCGGGAACTTGCCGAGCTGGGTGGAGTACTCCCACGAGCCCATCAGGTGCATCGCGGCCTTGCCCTTGGCGAACACGGCGGGGGCGCCGCCGTTGGTGTAGGCGACCGAGTTGAAGCCCTTGCCGAAGGCGCCGTCGTCGATGAGCTGCCTGACCGTCCGGGCGGCCTCGAGGACGGCCGGGTCGCCCCAGCCGGAGGCGTCGCCGTTCTTGATCCGGTCGAAGACCTGGGGCCCGCCGATGCGGTCGACCAGGTACTCCAGCCACATCAGCTCGGGCCAGATGTCCGCGCCGCCGAGCGCGAACGGGGTGATCCCGGCTTTTCTCAGCTTGGTGTTGATGTCCAGCAACTGGTCCCAGGTGGTGGGCGGCTGGAGCTTCTGCTCGGCGAAGAGGGACTTGTTGTAGAAGAGGATCACGGGCTGCATGCCGCGCATGGGTATGCCGTAGTCGTGCCCGCCGATGCCGCCGGCCGTGATCACCGAGGGCAGGAAGCCGCTCTTGAGGACCGGGTCGGACTTGATGGCGTCGGTGAGGTCCACCAGCTGCCCGGCGTCCCGGTACGCCTTGATCGAGCCGCCGCCCCAGTTGAAGAAGACGTCGGGCGCGTTGGGGGAACCCATCGCGGTGCGCAGCTTCGCCGGGTACTCGGAACCGGGCACCTTCTCCAGCTTGATCCTGCCCTTGGCCTTCTTCGCGGCGGCCGAGGAGTTGAACCGGTCGATGGCCGCGACCTGGATCTTGGCCGCGTCGTCGCCGTACACGAACGCGGTGAGGGTGCCACCGCCACCCGAGCCCCCGGAGGAGCCGCAGGCCGTGAGTCCGGCGGTGCCGGCGGCGACGAGTGTGGTGGCGCCGGCGCCGAGCACCCAGCGCCTGCTGAACGTGCGCCCGCCGTTGGACGTGGTGGACTCCATGACCCTGGCCTCTCGCAATGTTTCGAGTGAGATTCCGAATGTTCCGGGAACGTATGGCGGAACAAGTGCGTCGTCAAGGGGTCGCGCAGGGATTACGATCGCGGCATGAAGCCTGGGAAGTCCGTGGAAACGCAGACCGCGACACTCGCGGAGATCGCCCGCGAGGCCGGGGTGTCCGCTCCGACTGTTTCGAAGGTCCTCAACGGAAGAGCCGATGTCGCGGCCTCGACGCGCACCCGCGTCGAGGAGCTGCTGCGCGCCCACGGCTACCGGCGCAGGCGTGCCGAGGCCTCCCGCTCGCCGCTGATCGACCTGGTCTTCCACGAACTGGAGAGCGCCTGGGCGATGGAGGTCATCCGGGGCGTGGAGAACGTGGCGCAGTCGGCGGGGCTCAGCGTGGTGCTGTCCGAGTCCGCCGGGCGGCTCACCCCCGGCCGCTCCTGGGCCGACCAGGTCGCCGCCCGCCGCCCGCACGGGGTGGTCCTCGTCCTGTCCGAGCTGGACGGCGCCCAGCAGGCGCTGCTGACCAGCAGGTCCATCCCGTTCGTGGTGGTCGACCCGGCCGGCGACCCGGGCCCGGACGTGCCGTCCATCGGCGCCACCAACTGGCAGGGTGGACTCGCGGCCACCCGGCACCTGGTCGAGCTGGGCCACACCCGGATCGGCGCGATCAGCGGCCCGTCCCGGATGATGTGCAGCCGCGCCCGCATCGACGGCTACCGAGCCGCCCTGGAGACGGCCGGGCTGCCCGTCGACCCCTCCCTGATCCTGGCCGGGGACTTCCACCACGACGCCGGCTACCGCCTGGGCATGGAACTGCTGCGCCGCCCGGACCGGCCGACCGCGGTCTTCGCGGGCAACGACCTCCAGGCCGTGGGCCTGTACGAGGCCGCGCGCGAGCTGGGGCTGCGCATCCCGGAGGACGTCAGCGTGGTCGGCTTCGACGACCTGCCGGTGGCCCGCTGGGTGGGCCCGCCGCTGACGACCGTGCGGCAGCCGCTGACCGAGATGGCCGAGGCCGCGGCCCGCCTGGTGCTCGAACTGGGCGGCGCGCACGAGGAACGCGCGGCCACCCGGCTGGAGCTGGCGACCAGCCTCGTGGTGCGCTCCAGCACGGCGGAGGTGCCCGCGGGCACTGTGTGACCGAAACTTTCGAGGGGGTGGCGCCGGACCGCCGGCGATGAGAATTTCGGAAGAAAACCCCTTCGTGCGGCTTCCGCTAACAGTCCCCTAATAATTCGGACTTACGTTCCTGCCGTGACGCGATACGAGGAGCACGGCCGGCGTTCGAGAGTGCTGCGGATCGCCGGGCTCACCCTGGCGGCGGCCCTGGTGACGGGCGCGGCCACGGCCGGCTACGCCTACTGGCATCTCAACCACAACATCAAGGGCGTCGACATCGACACGGCGCTCGGCGACGACCGCCCCGCGCACGCGGTGACCGCGCCCTCCCCGAGCGCCCCGACGGCGGCGGCCGCCCCGCTGCCGGCCGGCTCGCTGAACATCCTGGTACTGGGCTCGGACTCGCGCAGCGGCAAGGCCGACAAGGCGCTGGGCGGCGGAGACAGTTCGGGCGCCCGTTCGGACACCGCGATGGTGGTGCACCTCGACGCGGGCCGCACCCGCGCCACCGTGGTCAGCATCCCGCGCGACACCCTCGTCACCCGCCCCTCCTGCCCGCTGCCGCACGGGGGCTCGACGGCGGTGGCGTACGGCTCCATGTTCAACAGCGCCTTCTCGGTGGGCGGTCCGGTGTGCGCGGTCAAGACGGTCGAGTCGATCACCGGGGTGCGCATGGACCACTTCGTCGAGATCGACTTCTCCGGCTTCGCCAGGCTGGTCGACGCGCTCGGCGGGGTCGACGTCACCACGAGCCAGGACATCGACGACGACAAGAGCCACCTCCACCTGGCGGCCGGAGCCCATCACCTCGGCGGCAAGCAGGCGCTGGCCCTCGCCCGCACCCGGCACGGCATCGGCGACGGCAGCGACCTCGGCCGGATAGGTCTCCAGCAGCTGCTGGTAAAGGCCCTGCTGGAGCGAATATCCGGCACCGACCTGCTCACCGACCCGGCCAGGCTCTACACGGTCGCCGACACGGTGACCAAGAGCCTCACCACCGACACCGGCCTCGACTCCCTGAGCGAGCTGACCGAGCTGGGCGAGAGCCTGAAGGGGCTGAGCGCGGACCACGTGCGGACCGTGATGATGCCGGTCGTCACGGCGCCCTCGGACCCCAACCGGGTGATCGCGAAGGAGCCGGACGCCGGGAATCTGTGGGCGTCCCTGCGCTGACCGTCAGGTCAGGGGCCCTCGGGTGGCCGGGCGGGACCGCCGACCAGCATCGTCGGCGCCCCCGCGACCCGGGTGAGGAACACGGTCGCCGCGTTCGGACCCTGCGGTTTGACCTTGCGCCGCAGCTCCTCCGGCTCGACCGCGGAGCCGCGCTTCTTCACGGTCAGCGTCCCGACCTCGCGCTCGCGCAGCAGGGCCTTCAGCCTCTTCAGGTTGAAGGGGAGCCGGTCGGTGATCTCGTAGGGGGTGGCGTACGGGGTCGGGTGCAGTCCGTCGGCGGTGACGTAGGCGATGGTCGCGTCGATCAGTCCGCCGCCGACCTCCTCGGCCACCTCGGCGACCAGATGCGCGCGGATCACGGCGCCGTCCGGCTCGTACAGGTACCGCCCCACGGGCCGCACCGCGGGATCCGGCAGGCCCCGCCCGAGCAGGGTGCGCGGGCCGGGCAGCAGGGTGGCGCGCACCGCGCCCGGCGCCCCGGTCCCGAACCAGAGCACCGCCTCCTTCACATCGCCGCCGTCCGAGATCCACTCCGCCTCGGCCTCCGGCGGCACCGCCTCGTGCGGGATGCCGGGGGCGATCTTCAGCGCGGCGTGCGGTGCCCGGCGCGCGGCGTCCACGGCCCAGGACAGTGGCGGCGAGTACGCCTCGGGGTCGAAGATCCGCCCGCCCGTCACCCGGCCACCACCCCTCATCGACGCGCTTCGCGCGCCCCTTCCTGATTGCCCGCCCCGCCGCGCGGGATCCACGAACACCGCGTCGTACCCGGCGGTGTCCACCTCCGTGACATCGGCCTCCCGGACCTCCATCAGGCCGGTGAGGCCGAGGGCCTCCGCGTTCGCCCGCGCCACGGCCGCCGTCAGCGGGTCCCGGTCCACGGCGAGCACCCGGATCCCGGCCCGCGCCAGCGCGATGGCGTCCCCGCCGATCCCGCAGCACAGGTCCGCCACCGAGGCCACCCCGAGATCGGTCAGCCGCCGCGCCCGGTACGCCGCCACGCTCGCCCGGGTCGACTGCTCGACCCCGTTCGGCGTGAAAAACATCCGCTCCGCGTCCGCAGCCGCGAACTTGGCCGCCGCGCGCTGCCGCAGCCGGGCCTGGCCGAGCGCGGCCGACACCAGGTCGGCGGGGTGGTCGCGGCGCAGCCGGGTGGCGACGGCGAGTTCATCGGCCGGGGCGGTGCCGCGGACCTCTTCGAGGAGGGCCCGGCCTTCGGGGGTGAGGAGGGGAGCGAGGTCGTTCACCGGGTCATTGTGGGCCAGTCGGTGGATGGTGCGCGTCCGGGCGGCGTTGCCGCCGGGGGAGCGGGGGCGGGGCCTGCGAAGATCCAGCACCATGCGACTAGTAGTACAAAATGACAAAAGTCGGTCACGTCGGCGTGGAGCCGCTCCCGGTCGCCGGAGGCGCGTGACGGCCCTCGGCTGCGGCGCCGCCGTCCTCGCCTCGACCGCCCTGTTCACCGGCTGCTCCGGTTCCGGACCGCACGCCTCCCGCCCGGCGGCCGGTCAGGGCGCGACCGGGCACGCGGCCCCGGACCCCCGCGCCGCCGAACACGCCCGCATGGTCGCCGCCGCGAAACGCTGGGGCCTGGACGAGGTCCCGCTCGCGCCCCCGCCGCCGCCCAAGGTGAAGCCCCACATCACCGCGCGCGCCGGCTTCGAGGTCGACCACCAGGAGGACTGGGGCCTGCCGCCGGTCTTCACCACCGTCCCGACCAGGAACAAGGTCGTCTTCCTCACCATCGACGACGGCTCGGAGAAGGACCCCCGGTTCCTCCAGATGATGCGGGACCTGAAGGTCCCCTACACCGCCTTCCTCAGCAACTACCTGGTCAAGGACGACTACGGCTACTTCCGCAAGGCGCAGTCCTACGGCAACACCCTCAACAACCACACCCTCACCCACCCCTACCTGCCGGGGCTGTCCTACGAGGAGCAGAAGCACGAGATCTGCGGGATGCAGGACATCATGCGGAAGCAGTTCGGCAAGCGCCCGGCCGTCCTGCGCCCGCCCTACGGCAACTACAACCAGGACACCCTGGTCGCCGCCAAGTCCTGCGGCATCAAGTACGCCCCGATCTGGAACGAGGAGGTGTACGTCGACCACTGGGAGTACCGCGAGGACGACCAGCGGCTGCGCCGGGGCGACATCGTCCTCACCCACTTCCGCGGCCGCAGCGACTGGGACGGCACGATGGTCGACGACATGCGCCGCTTCCTGAACAAGGTGACGCGCGAGGGGTACGCGGTGGCGCGGCTGGAGGACTACCTGTGAGTCGGCCGCGGGGGACGCGGTGAGGTGTCCGGCGGGGCGCCGGTGAGGCGGGCGGCCGGCGGGCCGGCGCCGCGGCGGCGCCCGCGGGGCGCGGCCCTGCCGTCCGTCTCCGCCTGGGTCCTCGCCGCGGTCCTGCTCCTCACCGGGTGCGCCCAGCCCGTCGTGCCCATCGAACGCCTCGGCCGGAAGGCGGCGGAGGGGGTGCGGCCGCACGGCCGGCCGCTCGCGGCGCCGCCGTCCGGCCGCGCCCTGCCCCCGGTCGTGGACCACGTCGCCACCCGCGACCGGGTCGTCTTCCTCACCCGGGACGACGCCGACCGCGATCCGCGCCGCACCGCCACGCCGCGCGAACCCCGCCTCCCGGTGCGCCGGTTCACCACCGGGCTCCGGCCCCTGGCGGGAAGGCCGTACGCCACCCAGCGCGCCGCGCTCTGCGCCCGCCGCACCCGTCTCCTGCGCCCGCCCCGGGGCGCGTACGACTCCACGACCCTGCGCGCGGCCGCCGACTGCGGCGTCGCCGCCGTCGTGCTGTGGCGCGCCACCCTGGCACCCGCGGGCCTCACCTACTCCCGGGGCCCGCACCACCTCCGCCGCGGCGACATCGTCCGGCTGGCCCCGGGCGCCCCCGCTGCCCGCCTCCTGGGCGTCCTCCGAGAACGGAACCTGACGGCGGCCCGGCTGGAGGACTACCTGTAGCGCCTGCCTGCGGACGCTCCCGGACCCGCGTTTTCGGCCGACGCGCCGCACCGCATTGGCACTCCGCTTGACCGAGTGCTAATCCCGGTCATAGTCTCGGCTCTGGCACTCCCCACTGGAGAGTGCCAACAACGCGACGGGCAGGTCCGGCACCCGCGACGACGGATCGACCTGGTCGCCACCTCAGACAGTTAACCCCGTGAGATCTCCGAAGGGGGAGGTCGGATCGTGACGACCGCCAGCTCCAAGGTTGCCATCAAGCCGCTCGAGGACCGCATCGTGGTCCAGCCGCTGGACGCCGAGCAGACCACGGCCTCTGGCCTGGTCATCCCGGACACCGCGAAGGAGAAGCCCCAGGAGGGCGCCGTCCTCGCCGTCGGTCCGGGTCGCTTCGAGAACGGCGAGCGCCTGCCGCTCGACGTCAAGGTCGGCGACGTTGTCCTGTACAGCAAGTACGGCGGCACCGAGGTGAAGTACAACGGCGAGGAGTTCCTCGTCCTCTCGGCTCGCGACGTGCTCGCGATCATCGAGAAGTAATTCACCCCGAGCAAACCTTTGCTTTGAGCTGCGCCCCTGGCCCCCGCGACCGATAACGAAGCCGGGCGTCCGGGGCGCAGTTCGTCTTTTACCCACAAGATTTCGAGAGGGCTCCCGCTGTCATGGCGAAGATCCTGAAGTTCGACGAGGACGCCCGTCGCGCCCTCGAGCGCGGCGTCAACAAGCTGGCCGACACGGTGAAGGTGACGATCGGCCCCAAGGGTCGCAACGTCGTCATCGACAAGAAGTTCGGTGCCCCCACCATCACCAACGACGGTGTCACGATCGCCCGCGAGGTCGAGATCGAGGACCCGTACGAGAACCTCGGCGCGCAGCTGGTGAAGGAGGTGGCGACCAAGACCAACGACATCGCGGGTGACGGCACCACCACCGCCACCGTGCTCGCCCAGGCGCTGGTGCGCGAGGGCCTGAAGAACGTCGCCGCCGGCGCCTCCCCGGCCGCCCTGAAGAAGGGCATCGACGCCGCCGTCAAGGCCGTCTCCGAGGACCTGCTCGCCACGGCCCGCCCGATCGACGAGAAGTCCGACATCGCCGCCGTCGCCGCGCTGTCCGCCCAGGACCAGCAGGTCGGCGAGCTGATCGCCGAGGCCATGGACAAGGTCGGCAAGGACGGTGTCATCACCGTCGAGGAGTCCAACACCTTCGGTCTGGAGCTGGACTTCACCGAGGGCATGGCCTTCGACAAGGGCTACCTGTCCCCGTACTTCGTGACCGACCAGGAGCGTATGGAGGCCGTCCTCGACGACCCGTACATCCTGATCCACCAGGGCAAGATCTCCGCCATCGCGGACCTGCTGCCGCTCCTGGAGAAGGTCATCCAGTCCGGCTCCAAGCCGCTGCTGATCATCGCCGAGGACGTCGACGGCGAGGCCCTGTCGACCCTGGTCGTCAACAAGATCCGCGGCACCTTCAACGCCGTCGCGGTGAAGGCCCCCGGCTTCGGCGACCGCCGCAAGGCGATGCTCCAGGACATGGCCGTCCTCACCGGCGCCACCGTCATCTCCGAAGAGGTCGGCCTCAAGGTCGACCAGGTCGGCCTCGACGTCCTCGGCTCCGCCCGCCGCGTCACCGTCACCAAGGACGACACCACGATCGTCGAGGGTGCGGGCAAGTCGGAGGACCTGAACGGCCGCGTCGCGCAGATCAAGGCCGAGATCGAGAACACCGACTCCGACTGGGACCGCGAGAAGCTCCAGGAGCGCCTCGCGAAGCTGGCCGGCGGCGTGTGCGTGATCAAGGTCGGCGCCGCCACCGAGGTGGAGCTGAAGGAGAAGAAGCACCGTCTGGAGGACGCCATCTCCGCGACCCGCGCCGCGGTCGAGGAGGGCATCGTCTCCGGTGGTGGCTCCGCTCTGGTGCACGCCTCCAAGGTCCTCGAGGGCAACCTCGACAAGACCGGTGACGAGGCCACCGGTGTCGCCGTGGTCCGCAACGCGGTCGTCGAGCCGCTGCGCTGGATCGGCGAGAACGCCGGCCAGGAGGGCTACGTCATCGTCTCCAAGGTCAAGGACCTGGAGAAGGGTCAGGGCTACAACGCCGCCACCGGCGAGTACGGCGACCTGGTCAAGGCCGGCGTCATCGACCCGGTCAAGGTGACCCGCTCCGCCCTGGAGAACGCCGCCTCCATCGCCTCCCTGCTGCTCACGACCGAGACCCTGGTCGTCGAGAAGAAGGAAGAGGAGCCGGAGGCCGCCGCGGGCCACGGCCACGGCCACGCCCACTGAGCCCCACCGCTCGCGCCTGAGGCCCGGTACCCCTCGCGGGGTGCCGGGCCTTCGCGTCGCCGTGTGCCGTCAGGCGCGCTCGGCGTCGGTCCGCCGCTCGGTCCGGTCCGTCGCGGGAGAACGCCGCACGCGGTGCCCGGCAGGGGCTTCGTCCGGGCCGGCCATGTCCCGCGGCTCCACCGGGCGATGGCCGTGCACGCACGCCCTCGGCCGGCGGATCGCCGAGCGAGGGGAGAGCCGCCGGGGGCCGTGAGGACGGCCGGCCGGGCAGGGTCCGCGTCGCCGACCGCCGACCGCCGCCTGAGTGCCCCGGTCGTGCGGGAGCCGGTTCGCCGACTGCGGCCCCGTGCGCCTACTGCGGGCCGAACTTGCGCCCGGTGCGGGAGGTGACCCCGCCGAGGAGCCCGCGCGGGGTGACCTTCACCAGGCCCATCAGCGCCTTGTAACGGGGGTCCGGGACCGACAGCGACTTGCCGCGCGCCAGATCGGCGAGGGCCGCGGCGACCAGCTTGTCGGCGTCCAGCCACATCCAGCCGGGGATGTTGTCCGTGCCCATCCCGGCCCGCTGGTGGAACTCGGTGCGCACGAACCCGGGGCACAGCGCCATCAGCCGCACCCCGGTGCCGGCCAGGTCCCGCGCCGCACCCTGGGTGAACTGCACGACCCACGCCTTGGACGCGCCGTAGGTGCCCCGGGGCACGAAGGCCGCCACCGAGGCGACATTGACCACCCCGCCCCGGCCGCGCTCGCGCATCGCCTCGGCCGCCGCCGAGGTCAGCCGCAGCACCGCCTCGCAGTGCACCTTGAGCATCGTCAGCTCGTCCGCCATGGAGACTTCCAGATAGCGGCCCTTGTTGCCGAAACCGGCGTTGTTGATCAGGAGATCGACCGGGTTCTTGCGGTCGCCCAGCCGGTCGGCGACGGTCTCGATGCCCTTGTCCTCGGAGAGGTCGGCGGGCAGCACCTCCGCCTCGATGCCGTGCCGGTCGTGCAGCTCGGTCGCCTGTTCGCGCAGCCGCTTGGCGTCCCGAGCCACCAGGACGAGGTCATGCCCGTCAGCCGCCAGCCGCCGTGCGAAGGCGGCGCCGATCCCCGCGGTCGATCCCGTAATCAGAGCCGTTGTCATGACCCAAGGTTAGTGATCGCGGGCGATCCGGACCTTCGGTGTCCGCCATGCGGTGACGGGCCCTCAGCGGGCCTGTCCGGCGACGTACTCGCGGGCCGCCGCCAGCGCCTGCGGGTGCAGGTCGCCGGCTGCGGCGAGCAGTCGGGGCAGCAGCTCCCGCTCGGTGGTCGTCGCGCGGAACTCCATCGCCGCCGTCACCCCGTGGCCGGGCCGGTGCAGGATCTCGACGCGGTCGCCCGCGCGTATCTCGCCCGGCTCGATCACCCGGAGGTAGGCACCCGTCGCCGCCTTCCGGGTGAACCTCCGGACCCAGCCCGGTTCGCCCAGGTGGCCCTGGAAGGTGCGGCACGGGACACGGCCCGAGGTCACCTGGAGCACCACCGTCCGACCGATGCGCCAGCGCTCGCCGATCAGTGCCCCGGAGACGTCGAGCCCGTCGGTCGTGATGTTCTCCCCGAAGCAGCCGTTGGCCAGGGTGCGGCCCAGCTCGCGCTCCCAGTCGTCCAGGTCCTCGCGGGCGAACGCGTACACCGCCTGGTCGTCGCCGCCGTGGTGCTTCAGGTCGCACACCGCGTCCCCGGCCAGTCCGCTGCCGGCGGTCCCCTTCGGGCCCGGCGCGGACACCATGACAGGACCCTCGACCGGCCTCTTGTCGATGCCCGTCAGGCCGTCCGGACGGCTCGTGTACGGCACCCGGCGGGCCTGTCCGACGTTGACCGAGAGAAGCTTCATGCCCGCACCGTACGGGATCGTTACTCAAAGCGTCGAGCGGATTTCGGGCACCGACCCCAAGACGGCCTTATGCTTACGGGGTGATCGAGGCCCGTCATCTCCGTGTCCTGCGCGCCGTCGCCGCCACCGGCTCCTTCTCGGCCGCCGGGCGTGAACTGGGCTGCACCCAGCCCGCCGTGAGCCAGCAGATGAAGGCCCTGGAGACCTCCGTCGGCACCCCGCTGCTGATCCGCGCGGGCCGCGAGATGCGGCTGACCCAGGCCGGGGAGGCCCTGGTCAGGCACGCCTCCGGCATCCTCGCCGGGCTCACCGCCGCCGAGGAGGAGGTCGCCGCCATCGCGGGCCTGCGGGCCGGCCGGGTCCGCCTGGTCTCCTTCCCGAGCGGCAGCTCCACCCTGGTCCCCACCGCCCTGGCCGCCCTGCGGGCCGCCCACCCCGGCACCCGGGTCTCCCTGGAGGAGGCCGAACCCCCGCGCTCCGCCGAGCTGCTGCGCGAGGGCGACTGCGATCTCGCCCTGGCCTTCCGCTACGAGGGTGCGGCGGTCACCGAGGACTGGGACGACCTGGTCGTACGCCCCCTGCTGACCGACCGCCTGGTGGCTCTGGTGCCCGAGCGGCACCGGCTCGCGCGCGCCGAGACCGTCGCCATCGGGGAACTGGCCGAGGAGCCCTGGATCGCGGGCTGCCCGCGTTGCCGGGGCCAGCTGGTGGAGGTCTGCCAGGGTGCCGGGTTCGCGCCGCGCATCGACTTCGCCACCGACGACTACCCGGCGGTCGCCGGCCTGGTGGGCGCGGGTCTGGGCGTGGCCGTGCTGCCGCAGCTCGCCGTGGAGTCGGTACGCCCGCGAGGGGTGCGCACGGTGCGCCTGGAGCCGGCGGTGCGGCGGGAGATCGTCGCGCTCACCCTGCCCGATCTGGCACAGGTGCCGGCGGTGGCGGCGACGCTGGAGCAGCTGGCGCGGGCGGCCGGGCGCGCGGTGTGACACCGCGTCGCGCCGGAACCCGGCGACGGGCTTCGGGCGGCGCCGGGGCGTGAGGCCGCACGGGGGCGCGGGCACGCGCGGGGTGTGCCCGGAGCGGTGAGGGTGTCGGCGCGCCCGGCGGTCCTTCAGTGCAGAAACGTTCCTTCAGTGACTCTGGGCGGTGTCGCCGCCGGTGGTCGAGGCCGCCACCAGGCGGTTGCGTGCCCGCCCCATCAGCTCCTCGCGCTCGTCCTCGGTCAGGCCGCCCCAGACGCCGTACGGCTCGCGCACGGCGAGCGCGTGCGCCGCGCACTCCGCACGGACCGGGCACCTCATGCAGACCTCCTTGGCCGAGTTCTCGCGAGCGCTCCGAGCCGCCCCGCGCTCACCCTCCGGGTGGAAGAAGAGCGAGCTGTCCACCCCGCGGCAGGCAGCCAGCAGCTGCCAGTCCCACAGGTCCGCGTTCGGTCCTGGAAGGCGGGAGAAATCTGCCATTACGTGACCCCTTGTAGCCGTTCTGGGCGGATACGGTGCCAACGACCGTACATCTCCGGTCTAAGGAGATGTAAATATGACTCATTGCGAATCTAGCCCCGAACACTACGAAACGGGAAGAAAAGCAGCTGAATGGGGCATAGGTTGTGATGAAAAGTTGAGGGTCCGTCGGGCATGTCTGCAACGTGTCGGTGCCCTCACGTAGAGTGCCGATGACGGCGTGCAGCCCCGTAACTCTTTCGAGTGACCGTCGTTGAGAGTGCGGAGGCGGTTGAAAACACAAGCGCTCGGGCAGGCGTCCGAGACGGTCGACCGCACAGGTGAGATTCCGTACCAGCCTGGAGGCTCAAGGTGACGCGCATCAGCTGCGGAGGGCGGTCATGACATCCGTCCTCGTCTGCGACGACTCCCCGCTTGCCCGAGAAGCGCTCCGCCGCGCGGTCGCGACCGTGCCCGGTGTCGAGCGTGTGACGACGGCGGCCAACGGCGAGGAAGTCCTCCGCCGCTGGGGCGCCGACCGCTCCGACCTCATCCTGATGGATGTCCGCATGCCCGGCCTGGGCGGCGTCGAGACGGTGCGCCGATTGCTGTCCGCCGACCCCGGCGCACGCATCATCATGCTGACCGTCGCCGAGGACCTGGACGGCGTGGCCCTCGCGGTCGCCGCCGGCGCCCGGGGCTATCTGCACAAGGACGCCTCGCGCGCCGAACTGCGGGCCACGGTGACACAGGCGCTGGCCGACCCGACCTGGCGGCTGGCTCCGCGCCGGCTGCGTTCGGCCGAGATGGGCGCCGCGCCCACGCTCACCGCGCGTGAGATCCAGGTCTTGGAGGGCATGAGCCACGGCCGCTCGAACGCCGAGATCGGCCGTGAGCTGTTCCTCTCCGAGGACACCGTCAAGACCCACGCCCGGCGCCTGTTCAAGAAGCTCGGCGCCTCGGACCGTGCCCACGCGGTGGCCCTCGGCTTCCGCTGGGGCCTGGTGAGGTAGGGACCCGGCGGGCCCCGCGCGTCATGCCGCGCGGGGCCGGGCAGGTCCCGGCTTCGGGGGCGTCGCGAAGGTGCCCCGGGAGCCTCGCCGGCCCGGCGAGCCGATCCGTGGCGAACCCCGGTCGGCGCGGCGCGCCCGTTCCCTGCGGCGCGGTCCGTGCCGAGGCCCCGGGCGGCTTCCCGCGCCGCGGTGTCCGTCCCGGCGGATTCCCCCGGTGACGTGTCCGTCGCGGCCGGCCGGAGGGTACCGCGTACGCTCCGGCGTGACGTACCGCGGGGCGGCGCGCAAGGCGGCCCACCGGACGGGCGCTGCTCGTTTCGGCGCGGATGCCGCATCCTTGAGGGTGTGGAGTCTCTCGGGGACGAGTCGGTCGAGCGGAAGGGGAGGGCGCAGGGGATGAGTGCCGGCGCACCTGCTCATAACGCTTCGGTGCACAACCATCAGCACGATGCGACGGACCGGACGGCCGCAGGGCACCATGGACCGATGCGCGACAACGAGGCGGGCACGGCCCAGGGGGCGATCGGTGCCCTCGTGCTTCGTGCCGTCGACGGGGACGAACAGGCCACGCACGACCTGCTCGCGCACGTCCACCCGCTGGCGCTGCGCTACTGCCGCACCCGCCTGTCGCGGTTGCCCGGCGACGCGCGCCACTTCGTGGAGGACCTCGCCCAGGAGGTCTGTGTCGCCGTCCTGCTCGCGCTGCCCCGATACCGGGACACCGGCCGCCCCTTCGAGGCGTTCGTCTTCGCCATCGCCTCGCACAAGGTCGCCGACCTCCAGCGCGCCGCGATGCGCCACCCGGGTTCCACCGCCGTGCCCTCCGACGAGATGCCCGAGCGGCCCGACGACTCGCTCGGCCCCGAGGAGCGCGCCCTGCTCAGCAGCGACGCGGAGTGGGCCAAGAAACTGTTGGCCAACCTCCCCGAGAACCAGCGTGAACTGCTGCTGCTGCGCATCGCGGTGGGCCTCACGGCGGAGGAAACCGGACAGATGTTGGGAATGTCACCCGGAGCGGTCCGGGTCGCCCAGCACCGGGCCCTGAGCCGTCTGCGGGCGCTGGCCGAGCAGTAGCGCCATCGCCGCACGGCGTCTTCGTGAAAACCGTATGAACATACGAAGCCGAAGGTGATCTTCCGCCGTGGAATTTGCTGGCCACGCCTGCCGTTAGCATGGACATCCGCACCGAGCAAGGCCATTTGGGGAAGGTGTCATGACTGCCAACGTCGACGGAGTGCCCGGAAAATTCGCGACACTCGGGCTGACCTACGACGACGTGCTGCTGCTGCCGGGGGCCTCCGAGGTGCTCCCCAACGCGGTCGACACCTCGTCCCGCATCTCCCGCAACGTGCGGGTGAACATCCCGCTGCTGTCGGCGGCGATGGACAAGGTGACCGAGTCGCGCATGGCCATCGCCATGGCCCGCCTCGGTGGCGTCGGCGTCCTGCACCGCAACCTCTCCGTCGAGGACCAGGTCAACCAGGTCGACCTGGTGAAGCGGTCCGAGTCCGGCATGGTCACCGACCCGATCACGGTGCACCCGGAGGCCACGCTCGCCGAGGCCGACGCCCTGTGCGCCAAGTTCCGCATCAGCGGTGTCCCGGTCACCGACCCGGCCGGCCGGCTGCTCGGCATCGTGACCAACCGCGACATGGCCTTCGAGAGCGACCGCAGCCGTCGGGTGCACGAGGTCATGACCCCGATGCCGCTGGTCACCGGCAAGGTCGGCACCTCCGGCCCGGAGGCCATGGAGCTGCTGCGCAAGCACAAGATCGAGAAGCTGCCGCTGGTCGACGACGCGGGCGTCCTCAAGGGCCTCATCACCGTCAAGGACTTCGTCAAGGCCGAGCAGTACCCGAACGCCGCCAAGGACGCCGAGGGCCGCCTGCTCGTCGGTGCCGCCGTCGGCGCGAGCCCCGAGGCGCTGGAGCGCGCCCAGGCGCTCGCCGAGGCCGGCGCGGACTTCCTGGTCGTCGACACCTCGCACGGCCACAACAGCAACGCCCTCAGCTGGATGGCGAAGATCAAGTCCAGCGTGGGCGTGGACGTGATCGGCGGCAACGTCGCCACCCGCGACGGCGCCCAGGCGCTCATCGACGCCGGTGTCGACGGCATCAAGGTGGGTGTCGGACCGGGGTCGATCTGCACCACCCGTGTGGTCGCCGGTATCGGTGTCCCGCAGGTCACGGCCATCTACGAGGCGTCCCGCGCCGCCCGCCAGGCGGGCGTCCCGCTGATCGGCGACGGCGGCCTCCAGTACTCCGGCGACATCGGCAAGGCCCTCGCGGCCGGCGCCGACACCGTGATGCTGGGCAGCCTCCTGGCCGGCTGTGAGGAGTCGCCGGGCGAGCTGCTGTTCATCAACGGCAAGCAGTTCAAGTCGTACCGCGGCATGGGCTCGCTGGGCGCCATGCAGTCCCGCGGCCAGGGCCGGTCGTACTCGAAGGACCGCTACTTCCAGGCCGAGGTGGCGTCCGACGACAAGCTCGTGCCCGAGGGCGTCGAGGGTCAGGTGCCCTACCGCGGCCCGCTCGCCAACGTGCTGCACCAGCTGGTCGGCGGTCTGCGCCAGACCATGGGCTACGTGGGCGCCGCCACCGTCGAGGAGATGGAGTCCAAGGGCCGCTTCGTGCGGATCACCTCGGCGGGCCTCAAGGAGAGCCACCCGCACGACATCCAGATGACGGTCGAGGCGCCGAACTACAGCGCCAAGTAGTCACCGCGGCGTGCCGGAGGCGGTCCCGGAACATCCGGGGCCGCCTTTGCCGTGCCCGTCGGCGATACTGGAAGGCGCTGAAACGCAACAGGAAAGGCCACAGACGTGACTGAGATCGAGATCGGGCGCGGCAAGCGCGGCCGCCGGGCGTACGCCTTCGACGACATCGCCGTCGTCCCCAGCCGCCGTACGCGGGACCCGAAGGAGGTCTCGATCGCCTGGCAGATCGACGCCTACCGCTTCGAGCTGCCCTTCCTGGCGGCCCCCATGGACTCCGTGGTCTCCCCGGCCACCGCCATCCGCATCGGCGAGCTGGGCGGCCTCGGCGTGCTCAACCTCGAGGGCCTGTGGACGCGGCACGAGGACCCGCAGCCGCTGCTGGACGAGATCACCGGGCTGCCGGACGAGCGCGCCACCCGCCGTCTCCAGGAGATCTACGCGGCGCCCATCAAGGAGGAGCTGATCGGCGCCCGCATCAAGGAGGTGCGCGACTCCGGTGTGGTCACGGCCGCCGCGCTCTCCCCGCAGCGCACCGCCCAGTTCTCCAAGGCGGTCGTGGACGCGGGCGTGGACATCTTCGTCATCCGCGGTACGACGGTCTCCGCGGAGCACGTGTCGTCCTCGCACGAGCCGCTGAACCTGAAGCAGTTCATCTACGAGCTGGACGTCCCGGTGATCGTCGGCGGCTGCGCCACCTACACCGCCGCCCTGCACCTGATGCGCACCGGCGCGGCCGGCGTCCTGGTCGGCTTCGGCGGCGGCGCCGCGCACACCACCCGCAACGTGCTGGGCATCCAGGTCCCGATGGCCACCGCGGTCGCCGACGTGGCCGCGGCCCGCCGCGACTACATGGACGAGTCCGGCGGCCGCTACGTGCACGTGATCGCGGACGGTGGCGTCGGCTGGTCCGGCGACCTGCCCAAGGCCGTCGCCTGCGGCGCCGACGCGGTGATGATGGGCTCCCCGCTGGCCCGCGCCACGGACGCGCCCGGCAAGGGCCACCACTGGGGCATGGAGGCGGTCAACGAGGAGCTGCCGCGCGGCAAGAAGGTCGACCTCGGCACCGTCGGCACCATCGAGGAGGTCCTCACCGGTCCGTCCCACACCCCGGACGGCTCGATGAACCTCTTCGGCGCCCTGCGCCGCGCCATGGCCACCACCGGCTACAGCGAGCTCAAGGAGTTCCAGCGCGTCGAGGTGACGGTCGCGGACAGCCAGCACAAGCGCTGACCCGGCCCTACGAGAGCGTCGGTACGACGCGAAGGGGCCCGGCCACCGATGCGGTGGCCGGGCCCCTTCGCGCGCCCGGGTACGACGGCTGAGTGATCCCCGCGGGGATCACAGCCGGTGCGCCGCCCCCGTCGGGGTCGCGCCGCGGGTGTCCAGGAGCAGTTGGGCCTTCACCGACAGGCCCTGGAGGTCGTAGGTGCGGTGCTGCTGGAGCAGGATCGTCAGGTCGGCGGCCGCGGCGGCCTCGTAGAGGGAGTCGACGCGCGGGACCGGGCGGTCCAGGACGCTCCAGGCGGGCACGTAGGGGTCGTGGTAGCTCACGGACGCGCCGAGCTCCATCAGGCGTCCGGCGATCTCCCGGGCCGGGGCGCCCTGCTGGTCGGGGAGGTCCGCCTTGTAGGTCACGCCGAGCAGCAGTACGCGCGCGCCCCGGGCGGACTTGCCGTGCTCGTTGAGCAGGGTCGCGGCGCGCTGGACGACGTACCCGGGCATCCGGCTGTTGACCTGCTGGGCCAGTTCCACCATGCGCAGGGCGCGGCTCGCGTGTCCGGTGAGGTCCTGCGGGACGGCGTGGCCGCCGACGCCGGGGCCCGGCCGGAAGGCCTGGAAGCCGAACGGCTTGGTCTCGGCGCAGCGGATGACGTCCCACAGGTCGACGCCGAGTTCGTGGCAGAGCACGGCCATCTCGTTGACCAGCGCGATGTTGACGTGCCGGAAGTTGGTCTCCAGCAGCTGCACGGCCTCCGCCTCGCGCGGCCCGCGCGCGCGGACCACCTTGTCGGTGAGCCGGCCGTAGAAGGCGGCGGCCGACTCGGTGCAGGCGGGGGTGAGGCCGCCGATGACCTTGGGGGTGCCGGCCGGGGTGTGCGCGCGGTTGCCGGGGTCGACCCGGCTGGGGGAGTAGGCGAGACGGAAGTCGCGGCCCGCGCGCAGTCCGGAGCCCTCTTCCAGGAGGGGGCGCAGGAAATCCTCGGTCGTGCCCGGCGGTACGGGCGACTCCAGGACGACCGTGGTGTTCGGGCGCAGCCGTCCGGCCAGGGTGCGGGCGGCGGCCTCGACCTGGCCGAGGTCCGGACCGCCGTCGGCGCCGCGCGGGGTGGGCGCGCAGATCACCGCGGTGCGCACCCGGCCGAGCTGGGCAGGATCGGTGGCGCGCCGGAACCCGGTCGCGTGCATCCGGCGCAGCTCGGCGGGGCTCAGCGGCCCCGCCTCGGGTCCGGTGGCATAGCCGAGCGTGGGGATGCCGGCGGCCACCGCGGCCTGGGCGAGCGGCAAACCGTAGGGGCCGAGTCCGATGACGGCGAGGTCTGCGGGCATGGCGTGGGCCGTCCTTCCCATTAACCGAAGCGGAACGGATGCGCAACCTCTGTGGACAGGATGAGCGAGCGCACTGTCACACTAGGAGTAAATATGACCGTTATGTGGGATTCTGTTCGTGTGTCTCCCGGGGGATGTGAGCTGGTTATCCACAGGTCGCGGGCGCGTGGTGGCTGAAGTCGGGCATGCCGGTCAGAATTTGGGCATGAGGTGGTGGTGAACCGGCCTCGCCCTCCGGGTGCGGCCGACGCGGGCGAGTCAGCGACAGCGGGAGGCTTCGGTGAGGACAGCGACTCTGGGACCGGTGCAGCGCGCCGAGGCACTGGCGGCGATGGCCGAGCGCGAGCTGGACGTACTGGTGATCGGCGCCGGGGTGGTCGGCGCGGGCACCGCGCTGGACGCGGTCACCCGCGGACTGTCCACCGGGCTGGTCGAGGCCCGGGACTGGGCGTCCGGCACCTCCAGCCGCTCCAGCAAGCTCATCCACGGCGGACTGCGCTATCTGGAGATGCTCGACTTCGCGCTGGTCCGCGAGGCGTTGAAGGAGCGCGGCCTGCTCCTGGAGCGGCTCGCCCCGCACCTGGTCAAACCAGTGCCGTTCCTCTACCCGTTGCAGCACCGCGGCTGGGAGCGGTGGTACGCGGGTTCGGGCGTCGCGCTGTACGACGCGATGTCCATGGCCCGCGGCCACGGCCGAGGCCTGCCCGTGCACCGCCACCTGAGCCGCGGTCAGGCCCTGCGCGTGGCCCCCTGCCTGCGCAAGGACGCCCTCGTCGGCGCCCTCCAGTACTACGACGCCCAGGTGGACGACGCCCGCCTCGTGACCACCCTGGTGCGCACGGCGGCGTCGTACGGCGCGCACGTCGCCAACCGGGCGCGCGTCACCGGGTTCATACGCGAGGGCGAGCGGGTCGTCGGCGCCCGGGTGCAGGACGTCGAGGGCGGCGGGGAGTACGAGGTGCGCGCCCAGCAGGTCGTCAACGCCACCGGGGTGTGGACCGACGACACCCAGGCCATGGTGGGCGAGCGCGGCCAGTTCCACGTCCGCGCCTCCAAGGGCATCCACCTCGTCGTGCCCAAGGACCGCATCCACTCCACCAGCGGACTGATCCTGCGCACCGAGAAGTCCGTCCTCTTCGTCATCCCCTGGGGCCGGCACTGGATCGTCGGCACCACCGACACCGACTGGGACCTCGACAAGGCCCACCCGGCCGCCTCCAGCGCCGACATCGACTACCTGCTGGAACACGTCAACTCGGTGCTGGCGGTGCCGCTGCGCCGCGACGACGTGCAGGGGGTGTACGCGGGGCTGCGGCCGCTGCTGGCCGGCGAGTCCGACGCCACCAGCAAGCTCTCCCGCGAGCACACGGTCGCCCACCCGGCGCCGGGCCTGGTGGTCGTGGCGGGCGGCAAGTACACCACCTACCGGGTGATGGCGAAGGACGCCGTCGACGAGGCGGTGCACGGCCTGGACCGGCGCGTCGCGGACTGCGTCACCGAGGAGACCCCGCTGCTCGGCGCGGAGGGCTACCAGGCGCTGTGGAACGCGCGGGCCCGCACAGCCGCCCGCACCGGACTGCACACGGTCCGGGTGGAACACCTGCTGAACCGGTACGGCTCGATGGCCGAGGAGATCTTCGACCTCATCGAGGCGGACCCGGCGCTCGGCGAGCCGCTGCGGGCCGCCGACGACTACCTGCGCGCCGAGGTCGTCTACGCCGCCTCGCACGAGGGCGCCCGCCACCTGGACGACGTCCTCACCCGGCGCACCCGAATCTCCATCGAGACCTTCGACCGCGGCACCCGCAGCGCCCGCGAGGCCGCCGAGCTGATGGCGCCGGTCCTCGGCTGGGACAAGGACCGGATCGACCGCGAGGTCGAGCACTACGAGAAGCGGGTCGAGGCCGAACGCGAGTCCCAGCTCCAGCCGGACGACCAGACGGCGGACGCGGCGCGGCTGGGCGCGCCGGACATCGTGCCGCTCAGCTGAGGGGATGCCGGACGGGGCCCGCGCAGGGGGTTTGACCGGGTGTGACCGAAGGGTCGGCACCCCGGGTCGCCGGGGTCTCACGGCCCGTCATGCCGTTGTGCGGAAGGGGTCCTTCGGGGAGGTTCGCGGCGGCCGGGTGAGGGGCCCCAGGGCGTGGAGCACTTGTCGGGTGAGAGACAATGGAGGCTCTGTCGGGGCGGGTTGCATGAGGGGACGCATGTCGGAGGCGGAGCGGGCGGGGACATCTCGCCAGGAGACTCGGCAGGGCAAGAGCGGACGGCGTCTCCTCGCCGGGCGGTACCGGCTGGGAGACGTGCTGGGCCGCGGCGGTATGGGCACGGTCTGGCGCGCCGAGGACGAGACCCTCGGCCGCACCGTCGCCGTCAAGGAGCTGCGGTTCCCGACGAACATCGACGAGGAGGAGAAGCGGCGCCTGATCACGCGCACCCTGCGTGAGGCCAAGGCGATCGCCCGGATCCGCAACAACAGCGCGGTGACGGTCTTCGACGTGGTCGACGAGGACGACCGGCCCTGGATCGTCATGGAGCTGGTGGAGGGCAAGTCCCTCGCCGAGGTCATCCGCGAGGACGGCGTACTGGAGCCGAGGCGCGCCGCCGAGGTGGGCCTCGCCGTCCTCGACGTGCTCCGCTCCGCCCACCGCGAGGGCATCCTGCACCGGGACGTGAAGCCGTCCAACGTGCTCATCTCCGACGACGGCCGGGTCGTCCTCACCGACTTCGGCATCGCACAGGTCGAGGGCGACCCGTCCATCACCTCGACCGGCATGCTCGTCGGCGCCCCCTCCTACATCTCCCCCGAGCGCGCCCGCGGCCACAAGCCGGGGCCCGCGGCCGACCTGTGGTCGCTCGGCGGGCTGCTGTACGCCGCGGTCGAGGGCGTGCCGCCGTACGACAAGGGCTCCGCGATCGCCACGCTCACCGCGGTGATGACCGAGCAGCTGGACGAGCCCAAGAACGCCGGTCCGCTGCGGGACGTCATCTACGGCCTGCTCACCAAGGACCCGGCCGAGCGGCTCGACGACGCCGGGGCGCGGGCCCTGCTCGACAAGGTCGTCCGCGCGCCGGAGCCGGAACCGCTGGACGCCACCCGGCTGGTACCGCTGCCGGCGCAGCCGGGCGGCGAGGGCAAGCGCGGCGAGGAGGCCGCCGAGAAGCTGCGCGGCGCGCTGCGTTCGGTGCGCAAGGCGGCCGCGGGGGCCGCGGCGGACGCGGCGAGGGGCGGCGGTTCCGCGCCGGCTTCCGGTGGCGCTCCCGGCGGCTCCGGCAAGGGCCCCGGGGCGGCCGCCGCGTCGCACTCCACCGGCGGCCCCGCCGCCGGCAAGGCGGGCGACCCCGGCTCCGGCAAGCCCAGTTCGGGCTGGCCCGTGATGCCGCCGCCCGACCTGGACCTGCCGTCGCGGCCCGCGCCGAAGGCCTCGCTCACGGACGTGGTGCCCAGGCGCACACTGGTGATCGTGGCCGTGGTGCTGGCCCTCGCGGTGATCGGCACCGTGCTGGCCGTCACCCTCGGCGGCGGCGGGGGCAAGGACGACAAGGGCGCAGCCCGGACCCCGGCCGGCGCGGGCGCGTCCGCCGGGGCGGGGCGGAGCAAGGGCCCGGCCGCCGGTACCCGTACGGACGGCGGGAGTTCGGCCCCCACCGCCACGGGCACCGGGACCGGCACCGGCACCGGCAAGGACGTCGGTGCGAGCACGTCCGCCGACGCCGGGAGCGCGCCCGCCGTCTCCACCCGCAAGGGCGGCCAGGGCTACTCGATCGGGCTGCCCGAGGGATGGTCGTACCAGTCGCACGGAGCGGCCGGTGACCGTTACACCGGGCCCGACGGGCAGAAGCTGCTCGTGGCCTGGACCACTACGCCCAAGGACGACCCGGTGGCGGACTGGAAGAGCCAGGAGCACTACATGGTGCGCTCCCAGTACCACCGGATCCGGATCGAGAAGGCGGACTACCGGAACTGGGACACGGCCGACTGGGAGTTCACCTATGTCGACGGCGGCACCGAGTACCGCACCATCGACCGCGGCTTCGTGGTCGACGGCCGTCTCGGGTACGCGCTGATGTACACCGCGAAGGCCGGCGACTGGGACGGCGACCTGCGCAAGGACACCTGGAAGACGCTGACGGCGTCCTTCAAGCCCAAGTCCTGAAGGCCGGGAGGCGGTTCACGGCGCCGGAATCGGGCAACCGCGCGGTGCGGGTTGCCTCCGGCACGTATCGTGAATGGTTGAGGACCGTACGGAGCCGGACGCGGTGCGAAACGGGCCGCGAGACGAACGGATGTGACCAAACCGGGCGGCCGGGGGAGGAAGAGGCGCGATGGACGACTACGCGGGCCGGGTGCTGGCCGACCGCTACCGTCTGCCGCTGCCGCCGTCCGACGCGTACGAACCGACCGTCACCCGCGCCTTCGACACCTACAGCGGCCAGGAGGTGCTGGTCCGTCAGGTGCCGCTGCCGGAGGTCGTCGAGGCCGAGGTGCTCGACGCGGACGGGCTGCCCGAGGGGTTCACCACGCGCGGACGCGGGGCGAGACCCGTACCGGCCGCGCGGGCCGCGACTCGCCGGCCCGCCGAGCCCGCGGTGCGGCGCGCCGTGGAGGCCGCCCAGGCGGCGGCCCGCATTCCCGACCACCCGCGCCTCGACCAGGTCTTCGACGTCTTCGCCGAGGGCGGGTCGCTGTGGATCGTCAGCGAGTGGGTCGCCGCCCGCCCGCTGTCCGCGCTCCTCGCCGAGCGCCCCCTCACGCCCTACCGCGCCGCAGAGGTCGCCTCCGACGTCCTCATGGCCCTGCGCGTCCTGCACGCCCACGGCTGGGTCCACCGCAATGTCACCGCCCGCACGGTCCTCGTCTGCGACGACGGCCGCGTCCTGCTGACCGGCCTCGCCGCCGGGGCCGCGGAGGAGGCGCTGTGCGGGTACGACCCGGTTCCGGGGGCGGAGGAGGACGACCGCGCCGCCGGACCCGCGCCCGGCGCGGGTGACGCCGGTGAGGCCGTGCCGGGTACCGGGCGGCCCGATGACATCGTTGTGCCCGCCCCCGTGGACCCCGAGGCCGCGCGGCGGGCCGCCATCCGGGCACGGGCGGCCGGTACGCCGGGACTGCCGGGGGCGGACGGCGGGTCCGGCGGGCGCGAGGTGCCCGGTGGCTCGTCCGGTGCGACGGGCCGGCGGGCGCTGGAGAGCGGCGCCGACATCCGCGCCGCACGGGCCGGGGCCATCGCCGCGTATCGGGAGGGCGCCCGCGCCGCGGCCCGGGTGCAGGAGGCCCAGCAGGGCGAACGCGCCGCGCTGCCCGGCGCCAGGCGGACCGCCGAGGGCGCCTCGGGCGCCGACCGGGCGGCCGAGGGCACGGGTCCGGGCGAGGGCGGGACCGGGAGTCCGGCGCGGTCGGCGGCGTACCCCCAGGGACCGGCGCACCCCTACGGGCCGGCGCACCCCCAGAGCCCGGCGCACCCCCAGGGGGCGCCGTGTCCGCAAGGCCCGCCCTACGCGCCAGGGCCGCCGGACTCGCCGTACCCCGCCGTACCAGCCCCCCGCCC